>NZ_JBAKFP010000007.1:0-241823 GCF_053484265.1 Martelella sp. FOR1707
CATACGCCCATGATCCGCCGAAAGATACCCCAAAGGTAAAATCGGCCTGAAGGCGCTATTCCTCAAGGGCATGCAGCTTGTCGAAGGGGATGCTGATCGTCGCGATCAGCCCGGAAGCCGCGTACTCGGCTTCGAACGTGCCGTCGAGGCGATACGAGATCTCGCCCTTTATGAGACTGCTGCCGAAGCCATTGTGTTCGGGCGTCTCGATCGGCGTCTCGCATTTTTCCTGCCAGTTCATCTGGAAATGACCGTCGCTGACGAGCCAGGTGACCTCCACCTTGCCGCCGCTGGTGCTGAGCGCGCCATATTTGGCGGCATTGGTCGCCAGCTCATGGACCACCATGCCGAGCGCCAGGCTGCTTTCCGGCGCGACCTTCAGCTCCGGACCGTCAAGGGTGATCCGCGGGAGGCTAAAGGGTTCAAGACCGGCGGTCAGGATCTGACGGATCGAGGCCTGGCGCCACTGCTCGCGCGACAGCAGCACATAGGCGCGCGACATGGCGTTGAGCCGCCCGACCAGCGCGCAGTGGTACTGCTCCACGGATGAGGAGGAATCGAGCATCTGGTCGGCCACGGCCGAGACCACCGCCAGCATGTTCTTGACCCGGTGATTGAGCTCGGAGATCAGTACCTTCTGATGCGCTTCCGCTTCCTTGAGATTGGTGATGTCGGTGAGCGTGAACACCGCGCCGTCGGTTTTGCCGTCGGCGGTCCGGTAGGGCAGGATGCGCGCCAGATAGGTCCGCGAGCCGCCCTCCTGCCGGATGTGTTTTTCCAGTCCGGTGTCCGTGTTGAGAACCGTTGCGAGGTCATCTGCCAGGTCCGGATAGTCAAGCGTGTTTGAAAGTTCGGTGAGGGGCCGGCCGATGTCATGGCTTCTGAGGTTGAAGTGGGCGCTCGCCGCCGGGGTGAAATTGCGCACGACGAGACTTCGGTCGAGAAAGATCGTGGCGATTTCGGTGCTGGCGAATAGATGCTTCAGGTCGTTGTGGACCCGGCCGAGCTCCTCGATCTTGCTGTTGAGTTCCGCATTGATCGTGCCCAGTTCCTCGTTGAGCGACTGCATTTCCTCTTTGGAGGCTTCAAGCTCCTCGTTCGTCGACTGCGCTTCCTCGTTCACCGACATGAGTTCTTCGTAGGAGGATTTCAGCTCCTCAAGCGCGGTCTCGTATTCCTCGATGGTCGAGTGCATGCGCTCGCGCGTTTCCTGGAGTTCCCGCTCAAGGCCCGCAACCGCGTCCGCGCCGGGCGGCGGCGTTTGCCGGTCGGCGGGTTCGGGCTTCGCGCCGGTCTTCTCGAACAGTACGAGATAAAGCGGGTTGGCGTCGTCCTTTCCGTGCCGCAGCGGCTCGACGGTGATGCGCACCAGTTGCGCGCGCTCGCCGGCCTCATCGAATGCGATGTTGTCGTGAACCACTCTTTCGCCGCGCGCCACCGCCTCGGCAAATGCGGCTCTCAGTTCAAGCCGCAGACCATATTTCGCCATCGCCAGCAATTGCCGGTTGGGCAGCCCCTGTTGGGCTTCGAGAAATTGCCCGGTGCGGGCGGAGTAGTAGACGATATCGCCGTCTTTGTCGGTGACGACATGGGGCGGCGAGAAGTGCTCGAGCACCTGTTTTTCGACATTCGTGGTCAGTGCAAAGCCCGAAGAACCCTGACTTTCTCCGCGCCCGCCCGTATTGCGCGCAACGGACGGTCCTTCGCCGAAGAAGTGACGAAGGTGGCTGGTCGGGTTGGCGTAGGGGCTTGCCTGATAGATGCGGTTGCGCTTGTCCACCGGCGTGAACAGATCGCTGTGGCGGCCGATGCTTTCGGATGTACCGAGGAACAGATAGCCGGTAGGCTTGAGCGCATAATGGAAGGTCGGGATCACCCGGTTCTGCAACTCCGGGCCGAAATAGATCAGCAGGTTGCGGCAGGACACAAGCTCCATGCGGGAATAGGGCGGGTCCTGGATGACGCTGTGCGGCGAAAAGATACACAGTTCGCGGATGTCGTTCTTGACCACATAGGTGTTGCCGTCACGGTTGAAGAACCGGCGCCGGCGCTCCGCGGATACGCCCTCCAGCAGGATTTCCGGATAACGGCCGGCCCGCGCGATCGTCAGCGCATCCTCGTCGATATCGGTCGCGAAGATCTGAACGCGCGGCTTAGGTCCGTCATGCGCGTTCAGATATTCCCGCACCAGAATCGCGATCGAATAAACCTCCTCGCCGGTGGCACACCCGGGCACCCAGATGCGGACGCTGTCGGAAGCCCGCTTGTTCTTGAAGATGCGCGGTAGGATGTCGCTGGCGAGGATCTCAAACGCCCTGGCATCACGGAAGAAGCTCGTGACATTGATCAGCAGGTCGCGATAGAAGGCATCGACCTCTGCCTCGTCCTTCTCGAAAAGGTCGAGATAGTCCTCGATCTTCTCGATATTCTTCAACTGCATGCGGCGGCGGACGCGGCGCAGGAAGGTCTTGGTCTTGTAGCCGGAAAAGTCGTGTCCGGTATGCTGCTTCAGCACCGAACATATCGACAGGCGGGCGGCATCGAGGATGCGGTCGACGTGATCGTCATCGCGTTCCAGGTCGGCGAGCAGGACAAACCCACGGGCATAGTCGGCGAGCCGCTTTCCCATACGCCCGACGTCCTCCGTGATGTCGATCACGCTTTCACGCAGCGCATTGTGGAGCAGGCCGGCTTCTGCGGAGGGAGCGTCGGTCGCTGGCGCCAGCGTGAGACCGCCCTGTTCCTTGATGGCCTTGGCGCCGAGCATGCCGTCCGGCATCGAGAGGATCACCGCAGCGGCATGATCGCCCTGGTCCTTTGCGATGGAACTCAACAGCGTATCGCCAGGGCGCAGGTCGGAGGTCTCCGAGGTCGGCAGGCGGCGAAAGAGACCGTCGCGGATTGAAAGCGACGCGTTCTCCGTTACGAGATAGATGGTGCGCTTTTCCAGCCGCTGGTTTTCCGCAGCATTCATCACCTGCATCGCCGTCAGATCGTGCAGGGTCGCTACGAGATTTCCGGCTTCCCCATGGTCATCGATCATGAGCACAAATGTCATGTCGTGGTCGGACGGCAGTCCTCGGAAGAAGTCTTCCACCGTAGCTAGGGCCTGCGCCGAGGCGCTTACACCGACAGTCAGGAATGTTTTGGGAGCGAGCGTCATGCGGGTTCCTGTCGTGCTGGTCGGGCCAAGGATTCGTCAGGGCCATTGGCCGTTCATATCGCGCCAGCCCCGATCGTGCAAAAAGCTTCGGGCCTTGCGATCACATCTTCTCCTTGATGCCCCTCGAAAGCAGCCACCAGTTGACCGGATAGGCGGTGGCGAAGCCGGCCCACATGGCGATCTGCATCATGAACCAGAACTCGACGGTCGGGACCTCCAGCTTGATGCCGAGGAGGTGGCGGAAAAGGAAGAACTGGGCGAAGGCCATGAAGCCGTACATGCCGACCTGCCAGGCCGTCAACGACAGGAAGTCGGCCTTGATCGCCTGGATGATGCCTTGGCCCACAGACAGGCCGCGCATCGGCTTGATCGTGAAATACTGGAAGACGACGCCGAGCGAGAAGGCGAAGATATAGTCCAGCACCCAGACGGCGAACATCTTTTCCGGAAAGATCGACTTCCAGCCAAACCAGACGGCGATCGCCGGCACGAGGAAGGCGAGCCATTCGGCGATCAGGTCGCCGAGCGCGCAGCCGCTGCCGCAGTGGGCCGCTCCCTTGCCGACCATGACCGAAAACGGCGTCTCGGTCTGGCTCGGTGGCTTTCGGTCGTGCTCCATCGCCTCGTGGTGCGCGGCGGCTGTTGCGAGCCGGCCATAACGGAAATAGGCCCAAAGCGCGACCACGGAACCGAAAAGCGCCACCAGCGGCCAGACGAGGTTCATGATCCACATGTGTTGCGGATGACGGTTCAAGTCGAGCGCGATGATGAAGGCACAGGCGATCGCGACGATCAGGGAAAGAATGGAGAGAATATGGATCCAGACAGGCACGGGATCGTTCCTTTCTGTTTGCTGCGGGCGAGGTTCGATTGAACAAGCTGTTAGTGACCGAACACCTTTCGGCGTATTTTGTTTCACGCAGGCCCTTCCCGTCAGACCGCACCCCGGGACAGATAGTCGATGAAGGTGAGTAGAAGCAGCGCTGCAAGCCAGAACAGCGCTCCTGTGCCGAACAGGCGGATCATCGGCGTCTCGTGGCGCATGCCCATGAAGAACCAGAGGACCAGTCCCGCCTTCATCGCCGCGATGAACAGGCCCGTGAATAGGCTGACGGGGCCGGTGAGCACATGGCTTGCCAGCACCGTGAGGCCCAGCAGGAGGGCGAGGAGCAGCCAGATGACGGAGGTCTGCAGATATTGGCGCATAGCGATCACCGCGCGAGGTAGAGGACGGGAAACAGGAAGATCCAGATGATGTCGACCAGATGCCAGTAGGTCGCCGCCGTCTCGGTGGCCGTGGCGCCTGCCGGGAGCTTCACGCGTCGGGAACGGACGAGCCATGCGAACAGGCTCAGCACCACGATGCCGATCGTCAGATGCAGCGCATGGAGCGAGGTCGCGATCAGGTAGATGTTCATGAACAGATGCTCGCCGGGCGAGGTGAAATCGGTTCGGGCGCCCGGCAAAGGCAGCAGGCCATCTCGATATTCGCTCCAGTATTCATAGGCCTTGAGGCCAAGGAAGGCGACGCCGAGCAGTGCTGAAAGCGCGAAGCAGAGCGATACCGGCCGGGCATGGCCGGCGCGCGCCGCCTTCACCGCGATCGCCACCAGAGCGCTCGATGTCAGCAGGATCATCGTGTTGGCGGCGCCGATCGCCACATGCATCTTCTTCGATGCCGCGACGAATTCTTCCGGGTGCAGGTAGTGGGCGACGAAGATCACAGCGAACAGGCCGCCGAACAGCATGATCTCGCTTGCGAGAAACAGGTACACGCCGAGCATGTCGGCCTCGCGCTGCTGCCTGCGCGTGCTGTAGGGCTCCTTCAGGCGCGGCAGATCCTCGGTCATCGGCTGTCCTCCTTGTCGACCGGGTAATCGTAAGGTTTGCCGGTGACCGTCGGTATCTCGACGAAATTATGCTTCGGCGGCGGCGAGGGCACCGTCCATTCGAGCCCGGTCGCCCCCCACGGATTGGCGCTCGCGCGCTTGCCGGCGACGAGGGAATAGCCGAGATAGGCGAAGGGCAGCAGGTAGGCAAAGCCGAGCAGGGTGGAGCCTGCGGACGAGAGCACATGCAGCGTCTGGAACTCCGGCGCATAGACGTGGTAGCGCCGCGGCATGCCGAGAAAACCGAGGATGAACTGCGGAAAAAATGTCAGGTTGAAGCCGAAGAAGATCGTGGCCGCGGTGATCCGGCCCCAGGTGAGCGGATACATCCGCCCAAACATCTTCGGCCACCAGAAATGCAGCGCGCCGAAATAGGCCGAGATCGTGCCGCCGACCATGATGTAGTGGAAGTGGGCGACGACGAAATAGGTGTCGTGGACATGCACGTCGATGGAGAGCATCGCCAGCGCCAGCCCCGTCAGCCCGCCGACGACGAAGAGCCCGATGAAGGACATGGCGAACAGGAAGGGCGGATCGAGCAGGATATTGCCTTTGTAGAGCGTCGCCGTCCAGTTGTAGACCTTGATGCCGGAGGGAACAGCGACGGCGAGGCTCAGAAACGAGAACACCGCGCTTGCATACATCGACTGACCGGAGACGAACATGTGGTGGCCCCAGACGAAGAAGCCGATGATCGCGATCGCAATCGATGAGCCGGCGACGAAGCTGTAGCCGAAGACCGGCTTGCGGGCGGCGGCGGCCACAAGTTCGCTGATAACGCCGAGCGCCGGCAGCACCATGATGTAGACCGCCGGGTGGCTGTAGAACCAGAAGAGATGCTGGAACAGCAGCGGATCGCCGCCGAGTGACGGATCGAAGATGCCGAGGCCGAACAGCCGTTCGGCCGCAATCAGCACCAGCGTGATCGACAGCACCGGCGTTGCCAGCACCAGGATGATCGAGGTGGCGTAGTGTGACCAGACGAAGAGCGGCATGCGTCCCCAGCCCATGCCAGGCGCGCGCAGTTTGTGGATGGTGACGATGAAGTTGAGGCCGGTCAGGATCGACGAAAAGCCGACGATGAACACAGAGGCGGCAACCAGCACGACATGACCGTTCGAAAACATCGATGACAGCGGCGTATAAAACGTCCAGCCGGTATCGACGCCGCCGACAAGCAGCACGATCAGCGTGAACAGGCCGCCGAGGATATAGATATACCAGCTCAGAAGGTTCAGTCTCGGAAAGGCGAGATCGCGCGCGCCTATCATCAGCGGGATCAGGAAATTGCCGAAGACATTGGGGATTGACGGGATCAGGAAGAACCAGACCATGATGACGCCGTGCAGCGTGAAGGCGCGGTTATAGCCCTCATTGGTCAGCAGATCGCCTTCCGGCGTCAAAAGATCGGCCCGCACCAGCCCGGCGGCGGCCCCGCCGACCAGGAAGAAGAAGGTCACCGAAACCAGATAGAGGACGGCGATACGCTTGTGATCGGTGGTCAGCAGCCAGGAGCGGATGGTATGGCCGGCATCGAGATAGCTTGGCGGGTTGGCGGTCACGGCGTGTCCTCCGTCGTGGCGAGCGACTTGATATAGGCGACGAGCTTCATCACCTCGTCCTCGCTGAGCACATTCTTGAATGTCGGCATGATCGGCGGATAGCCGGCGGCGATCTCAGATTGCGGCAGCAGGATGCTGTCGCGGATATACTGGTCATCGGCCGTCACCATGCTGCCGTCGGCAAGCGGAACCGGGCTGCCGTAAAGCCCTTCGAGATCGGGCGCTTTCACGGTGGCGGTGGGGCCATGGCAACCGCTGCAGCCATTGCTGCGGAACAGCTTTTCGCCCTCCGCCGTCAGCGACGCATCGGTGCCGGACTGCTCCAGCCAGGCGGCGAAGGCGGGTTTTTCCATGACGATGAAGCGGCCGGTCATCTCCGAATGGTCGGCCCCGCAGAATTCCGCGCAGGCGAGTGCATAGGTGCCGGGCTTGTCGGCCTCGAACCAGAGCGAGGTATAGCGGCCGGGGACAACGTCCTGCTTCAGCCTGAGCGCCGGAATGTAGAGGCTGTGGATCACATCCTGCGAGGCCATCGACAGCCTGACGGGCTCGCCGACCGGCACATGCAACTCATTGATCTCGCGCTGGCCGCCGGCATGCTCGAATTTCCACATCCACTGTTTGGCGACGACGTTGATCTCCATCGCATCCGGCGGCGGCTGATGGACGGTGAAGAACATCCGCGTCGACCAGACGAACAGTGCGACGATCAGGATGAAGGGGACCAGCGCCCAGGAGATTTCCAGCAAAGTGTTGCGGTTGATCCGGTCGCTGCGGTCCGCCTTGCGGCCGGCGCGGTATTTCCAGGCATAATAGGCGATCAGGATGAAGACCGGCGCCGAAAGCGCCACGACCAGTGCGGTGAACACCCACATCAACAGGTCAATCCGGCCGCTATAGGCGGAGGCGGATTCTGGCCAGAACGCGATGAAGTCGCTCATTCCGCCGCCTCCTTTCGCTTCCGGCGCTCGCGCATAAGCGCCATCGCGATCAGCCCGCCGCCGGCAAGCGCCGTCAGTCCGCCGCCGATCCTCAGCATGGATTGCACCAGCGAGCCATAGCGGCCGGTGACCTGGTCATAGTGGTAGCAGAGCAGCAGGATCTGGTCGCCCCAGTCGCCAATCCGGCCTTCGCCGGCCTCCGTCAGCGCCAGCTTCACGTCGGTAGGCTGCGGCGTCAGGCCATAGATCCAGCGGCTCAGATGGCCGTCGCGGGTCAGGAAGGCGGTGGCGGCGACATGGGCGTACTGGCTGATGCGTTCGTCATAGGCATAGCGATAGCCGAGTGCATCGGTGACCGCGCGGATGTTCTCCTTTGTGCCGGTCGTCGCGTAGATGCCGGTCATATCGATGTCCGGGAAGGACTTTCGCAGCACCGCGAGATCGGCGCGGGCATCCTCGGGCCCTTCGGCCGGATCGATGCCGAAGGCGAGCATGGCGAAATCCTCGCCGGGTCTGAATTCCTGCGCCCGGATCGCCTGCATGACGCCCGAAAGCGTCACCCCGCAGATGTTCGGGCAGTCATGCAGCACCGGGACCAGCACGATCGGCTTTCCGTCGGCAAGTTCGGCGAGCGTCACGGTCTCGTCATCGGCGTTCCGGAAAGGCAGATCGAGGGGGATCTCGGCGTCAGGCCGCTCGTCAATGCCCGCAAGCCCGAACGGGTCGAAATTGGCGTCGCGCGCGGCGAGTGCCGGAACGGCGAGAAGCGCGAGGAGCAACGCCAGGACGGGGAGCTTGATCATCGGTCATCTCCATTGGTCTCGTTCGGCCAGCCACGGTCGGCGAGGATGTCGATGGCGCGAGCGGCGGGAATGCGGATTCGGCCGTCCTCGCTCCGGCCGTAGGTTTCGACAAGGCGTCGGTTGCTTGCGTTCAGCGCGTCCAGATCGGCCTTCGGATAGACTTCCAGCCGTGGGCCGGCGATGGGCCTTTCGGCGGTCTGGACGGGCGTCGGTTCACGGTCCGGCACGCTGAAAAGGCCGGTGAGGAAAGCGACAAAGGCCAGCGATACGGCCACGAAAACCACGAGAATGGCGCCGGCATAAAGGACCATGCGGACGGAGACATCGCGCTGTTCATACTCTGCGCTGTTATTGTTCTCGCTCATGGCCGGACCTCCCGTGGCGGGCGAAACCCGGCGCTTGCGGCGAGCATCAGGCCCGCGCCGGAAAGGAGTGCTACGGCAAGGCCGCCGCGGCCGGGAAGCGCAAGCCAGAGGCATTCGATCGCCTTGCCGCCGAGGATGATGGCGGCGAGCGCCACGACCCAGTGTCGCGACTGCCGGATCGGGGGGAAGAGCAGGAGCACTGCAGGCAACGCGCCGCTTGCCGCCAGCAGGTATTCGACATAGCGCCAGAGCCCCGCGCTGCGCGGCGCGAACCATTCGAGCCCCGCGGCGGAATTGACGTTCCAGGACACGAAATACTGGATGTAGGCGAAATAGAGCCAGAACAGCACGGCGACCAGCAGCAGCGTGCCGGAGAGCGGCGGGCGTGATGCAGGGGCTGAAAGCACCAGCAGGCAAAGCGCGATACCGACCTGGAGCGACAGCACATAGAGCGCGAAGCCGGAGGAAAAATAATCCGGCGCAAGCGGCATCAGCCACAGACTTGTCGCCAGCCCCTGCAGGATGACGAACAGGATGAGGGCTACGGCCGCTATGGCGCGGGAACGCGCCGCGCACCAGGGCGCGATCAGCAGTGCCAGCAGGAAGCCAATCGTAACAAGCGCGTAGGACCATTCGTTGAGAAACAGAGCGCGGAACGTGGTGTCGCGCTCCATCCCCTGCCAGCCATAGAGCATTGGCGAGAACAGAAGCAGCGGCAGAAAGGCCACGAAGATCGGCACAAGCCGGACGAGACCCGCCGTCGCCCCGGCGAGTTCACGCTGCCAGCGCCCGCCGGTGAGCGCCATGACGAGCAGCAGGAAGGCAGCGCCGGTCGGGATGGCGCTCGTGAAAACGCTGGCCGCGAGCAGGCCGGCGAGGCCCGGTTCCGGCCGGTCGGCGATCAGCAATCCGGCGACCGCCAACAGCAGCAGGCCGGCAATCAGGCGGATCAACGGGACGGTCGGTCGAAGGGTCATGGCCGCGCCTCCGCAAGCTTTTGCCGGTCTTGCGCCGATAGCAGCGGCTCCGGCGCATCCTGGCTGAGCTGCAGCGCCTTGACATAGGCCGCGATCGCCCAGCGGTCGCGCGGCGGCACGCGGCCGGCATAGGGATACATCACGCCATAGCCTTCGGTGATGACGTTCACAATGTAGCGCGGATCGACGTTGCGCAGACGCTCGGAATGGAAGCTCGGCGGGGCGGGAAAGCCGCGCGAGGGGATGCGGCCATCGCCGTAGCCGGCGGGATCATGACACGGCACGCAGAAGATCGCGTAGCGCTCCTGCCCCCGCTCCAGCAGCGCGCGGTCCATCGGCGGGCGGGTCTGAAGTGCGGCGGTTTGGGCCGGGGCGCTGCGCGAGACGGTGCCCTCCGGCGGATGCTGGAGCGCCTTGCCATCGGAGAAGAGCGAGCTTTCCTCATAGTCGTCATAGCG
Source organism: Martelella sp. FOR1707 (assembly GCF_053484265.1). Taxonomy (NCBI): domain Bacteria; kingdom Pseudomonadati; phylum Pseudomonadota; class Alphaproteobacteria; order Hyphomicrobiales; family Aurantimonadaceae; genus Martelella; species Martelella sp. FOR1707. The sequence goes on from NZ_JBAKFP010000007.1 coordinate 10,159, forward strand.
CGGTTGATCATTCATGCCGTCACAGGCGGCAAGGATGAGAAGGCAGGCGAGAAGGGGCAAGGGCTGCAGGGTCACGACGGCGCCTCCGGCAGCGGCACCAGGACGACGGTATCGGCGCCGAGGTTCTTCAGGTCATCCGGGGTTCGCACGGTGTCGAATTGCTCGTCCGTTGCGTGGACGAGGATGTAGAAGCGAACGCTCGCGGAAAAATCCGGGATTTCGAAATCGGGGTGGTGCAGCTTCGGCAGCCGGCAGGACAGAAGTGTGCCGATCACAGCGAAGACGATGGCCGACATCACCGCGACTTCCAGCGTGATGATCGGCAGCGGCTGCCAGGCGAACACGGGCCGCCCGCCAATATTCAGCGGGTAGGCATAATTTGCATAAAGCTGCACGCCGAGCCCGGCAAGCGCGCCGAAAAGCCCGCCGGCAAGCGTGATCCAGGAAACGCGGTTGTCGCCGGCGTCGAGCGCGTCGGCGATCTCCTCGGAGAAATAGGGGCCGAGAACGTCCAGCTTGCGGTAGCCGCGCTGCCGCAATGTTGCGAGATGGGAAGCAAGCTCCTCTGGTCCGGCAAAGCCGGCGGCTGCGGCGTGATAATGCGTGTCGGGACGGTCAGCGAGCATGGCGGGCCTCCTCTGACGCCTTTTTCAACTCGAAGCCGGAGACGATCGGCAGCAGGCGGACGAAAAGCAGGAACGGCGCCAGGAAGACGCCGATCATGCCGGCAAACAGCGCCCAGTCCCAGAGGCTGGCCTGAAACGTGCCCCAGGAGGAGACAAGATGGTCGCGGTAAAGTCCGGTGACGATCAGCATGTAGCGCTCCATCCACATGCCGGCGGCGACCGAAACGCCGATGGCGGCAAGCAGCAGGCTGTTTCGCCGCACGCGCCGCAGCCAGAGCAGCTGCAACGGCACGAAATTGCAGATCACCGCGCCCCAGAAGCTCCAGGCATAGGCGCCGGAAAGCCGGTCATGCAGCGTTTCGAGCTCCGATTGTTCGCCGGAATAGAGCGCGTTGAAGATATCGGCGAGGTAGCCGTAGGCCGTCATAAGACCGACTGCGAGCAGGAGCTTGCCGATCAGGTCGCTGTGGGCATCAGTCAGAATGTCATCGAGCCGGAAGGCGCGGCGCAGCACCGCCATGATCACCGCCACCACCGCAAAGCCGGAGAACACTGCGCCGCAGAGGAAATAAGGCGGAAAGATCGACGAGTTCCAGCCGGGGATGGGGCCGCCGCCGAGCAGCAGCGAATAGGCGGCGGTGATGATGAAAACCATCGTGACGGCAAGCCCGGCGCAGAGCCGGTAGGCCTGTTCCCAGCGCCGCCAGTGCCGCATGGAGCCGCGCCAGCCAAGGGCGGCGAGCCCGTAGCAGACCTGCCCGAGGCGGCCCTTTGCCCTGTCGCGCAAACGGGCGAAATCCGGGATCGCGCCGACATACCAGAAGGCGGCGGAGGCCACGAGATAGGTCAGCACGGCGAAGAAATCCCAGGAGAGCGGGCTCTTGAATTGCGGCCAGATGCCCATCGTGTTCGGATAGGGCGCCGTCCAGTAGAACAGCCACGGCCGACCGAGATGGAGGATCGGATAGAGCCCGGCGCAGACGACTGCAAAGAGCGTCATCGTCTCGGCAAAGCGGTTGAGCGCATTGCGCTTTCCGACGCCGGTCAGGAGCAGCAGCGCGGAAATCAGCGTTCCGGCATGGCCGATGCCGAGGAACCAGATGTAGTTGACGATCGGAAAGCCCCAGGCGACCGGGATATTGTTGCCGAACACGCCGACGCCGCGCCAGAACAGCACCGTGACGGCGACGGCGAAGCAGAGAAGCAGCAGCAGGGCGAAGGCGAACGAGAGCGCCCACGCCCGTGGTGCCGGAAAACCGAGCGGCAGGTCGGTGACGGCGTCGATCCGTTCGGCAGAAAGTGGTCTTGCCTCCGCCATCACCCCTCCACCCGTGCGAGATAGGATGTGCGCGGCTTGGTGTTGACCTCTTCCAGCAGCAGGTAGTCGCGCGGCTCCGCCTTCCGCCGGCTGACCTCGGTGTCAGGATCGGCGACATCGCCGAAGCTGATCGCCTGTGTCGGGCAGGCCTGCTGGCAGGCCGTCACCACCTCGCCATCGCGGAGAGGCCGGTTCTCGCGGTCGGCGTCGATGCGCGCGGTCTCGATCCGCTGGACGCAGTAGGTGCACTTCTCCATGACGCCGCGCGAGCGGACGGTGACCTCCGGATTGCGCATGGCGCGCAGCTGCTCGGGATCGTCGCCGGTATAGTCGAACCAGTTGAAGCGGCGCACCTTGTAGGGGCAGTAGGAGGCGCAGGTGCGTGTGCCGATGCAGCGGTTATAGACCTGCACGTTGAGCCCGTCGGAACTGTGGACGGTAGCGTTCACCGGACAGCCCATCTCGCAGGGCGCATCCTCGCAATGCATGCAGGGCACGGGCTGGAAATAGGAAAGCGGCGCCTCCGGCGGGCCTTCGTAATAGCGGTCGATGCGCAGCCAGTGCATCTCACGCCCCTCGGCCACAAGGTCCTTACCGACCACCGGGATATTGTTCTCCGCATTGCAGCCCACCACGCAGGCATTGCAGCCGATGCAGGCGTCGAGATCGATCGACATGCCCCAGGCCGGGCTGGTCTTTGGCTTTTCCGGATAGAAGCTTCCCGGCTTTTCGTCGTGCGTTGCGGCCGCCTGGCGCGATGCCTCTGCGCTGACGGTCCTGACGAAATCATGCCCCTCCATCGCCTGGTGAAGCTGGGTCGAGGCGAGCTTTTCGCGCGTGCCCGTCTTCTCTAGCGTGACCCCGTTCAACATGGTGCCGTGCGCCGCCAGCGGATAGGCATCAGTGCCGAGACCATCGGCGAGCGTGCCGAAGCTGCGGTGGCCATAGCCGAGATTGAGCGTGAGCGTTTCGGCCTGCTGGCCGGGCAGGATCCAGACCGGGCCTTCCGCCGTTCTCTCGCCATGGCGGAGCCGGATGACGTCGCCGGCGGCGAGGCCTTCGCGCTCGGCAAGCGCCGGGCTGATGAGGATCGGATTGCCCCATGTCAGCTTGGTCATCGGCTTCGGCGTTTCCTGAAGCCAGCCATTATTGCCGAAACGGCCATCCCAGATCGACGGGTCCGGCTGGATGAGCAGGGTGAGCGCGGCGTCTTCCGGGGTCGGCATCGCCCATGGCCCGCCTGCGGCTTCAGGTGGTGCAACCGTCGGGGCCGCCGTACCCTCAACGAAACCGGCGAACAGGGCTTCATTCCATTGCGCATCGAAGTCGCCCGTAAGCCGTTCCCGCCAGGTCGTCCTCACGATCGCGCGGGCATCCGTCTCGGCTTCGCCCGTCAGGTTGGCAAGGAGCGTGTGCGGCGAGCGGACCGCATAGAAGGGCCGCACCAGCGGCTGCAGGACGCTCGCCGTGCCGTCGACCGCACGCGCATCGCTCCAGCTTTCGAGATCGTGGGGGATCGGCAGGTGCCAGCGACAGAGCGCGGCCGTCTCGTCGTTATAAAGCCCGGCATGCAGAGTCGTCTCGACCTTGGCCATCGCCTTCGCGAAAGCGGGCGGTCCGGCATAGGCGGGGTTGCAGTCGAGGACGAACAGCGTCGAAACCGCGCCCGCATCCATGTCATCGATCAGGCTGTCGAGATCGCGCTGGCCAGCCGGCGTTGCGGCGACGGGTTCGGTGAAGGCGAGCGTCTCGCCGATCGCGCCGAGATGCTGGTTGATCCGGTAGGCAAGCTCATGCAGCGCCGGCGCGTGATGCGCCCCGACCGTCACCAGCGCGCGTTCCGGCCGGGCTTCCACCTTCAACACGACGTCGTCGATCCAGCGGCTTTCGTTTTCGCTCAGTTCCGGCGCCTCATCGACGACGCCAAGCCGCGCCGCAAGTGCCGACAGCAGCGTGGGCATTCGCTGTTCGGCGGCGATCAGCCGCTCGTCGGCGCGGGCTCCGGTGAGGCTCGGGCTGGCCTCGGCCACAAGGATGCGGCTCTCGCCGTCGCCATCGCGAAAAGCCTTGCGTCTTTTGCTCCATTGCCGGGCGTTGACCGACTGGCGTGGGCCGGGGCCCAGAAAATCATCGGAGAACGAGACGATGGTTTCTGCGCGGCTGAAATCCGGCTGCGGCATCAGTGTCCGGCCGAAGGCCGCCTCGGCACCGAGAATGCGATTGTCCTCGTTGACCGGTTCGGTGACGTGCCAGCGCGCCAGCGGCCAGCGGGCAAGCAGCGTCTCGAGCTGGCGTATCATTGTGGGGGAGGTGATCTGGCCGGTAAGAATGCTGAGCCCCGCGCCGGCGGTCGCGTCCAGGGTCGCGCTTTTTTCCGCCAGAAAGGCGTCGAAGGCTGCCCAGCTTGCCGGATCGCCGAATTCCCTGGGCGCCTGCGACCGGTCGGGATCGTAAAGGCCCAGGAGGGCTGCCTGCAGAAAGACATCGGTGGCGCCGCCGGTGGCCGGATGATCGGGATTACCCTCGAGCTTCACCGGCCGTCCCGCGACCGTCCGGCCGAGAACAGGAAGCGCATAGCCCGAAAGACGCGTGGCGGTCGCATAGAGCACCGGCTCTTCGCGGTTTGCGGCGGCGTGCACATAGGGCAGCGCGTTCTCATCGGCGCGCGCCTCGCGGCCCGTGAGCCCGGCAAGGGCGAAGGAAGCGGCCATGGTCTTCAACAGCCCGCGGCGGGTGATGCCGTCGCCGATGGCCTGAAGCGCCGGGAATTCCGACGTCAGGAAAGCGTTGAATTCGTCTGTCGCGGAAAGCTGCTCCAGTCCGCGCCAGAGCGCCTTGCCCGAGCGGCCGTCGAGATGCTTGCGGAAGATGTCGGATTCTTGCGTCACGAGCCCTCCTTCATCGGTGACAGACATTGCAGTCGTCGAGACGGTCCGGCTCGATCCCGCGCGCCTCGACGACGAGCGCGCCGTAATCGCGATGCGCCGCGAGATCGTCATCAAAGCCCGACCAGTCCATGCGGGTGACTTCGCTCGGCGGGCGCAGTTCGGGGGCGGGATCGCGATGACAATCGAGGCACCAGCCCATCTCGAACGGCTTTGCCTGTTTCATCAGCGGCATCAGGTCCACCCGTCCGTGGCAGGTCTTGCAAGGCACGCCGGTGGCCACATGGATCGAGTGATCGAAATAGACATAGTCGGGAACCCGCGCGACGCGGTTCCACTCAAGCGGTTCTCCCGTGGCGAGGCTCTTGCGCACCGGCGCCAGCATCGGCGCATCGGTCCAGATCTGCGAATGGCAGGTCATGCAGGTCTCGGTCGGCGGCAGGCCGGCTTTCGCGCTTGTCTCGACCGTGTCGTGGCAATAGCGACAGTCGATGCCGAGTTCGCCGGCATGGTGTTGATGGCTGAAGGGGACGGGCTGTTCGCTGACCCAGTCGACGCCGGTGCGATAGCTGGAACTCGCCGCCGACCACCACAGCGCCCCCGCCATCAGGATGACGAGCGCGACCGCTCCGGCGAAAAGCCGAAGCTTCGCATCCGCTGAGGCGGTGAAAATCTGTGTCACGCCGGCCCCCTTGATCGGCGTCGCCCGGGCAGGGCAACTCTATTGGTTAACACCGGCATGTCCGATTGGTTCCGGCTTTCGAGCGCGCCATGGCGCTCTCGCCATGGATACTCGCCATGAATTCGCTGTCGCCGAACATCCGACTTTGAGATTTGTTCCGGAGCTTTTTGTCCGGTGCGGAACATTTCTTCCGTGTTGAGGTTCGATGCGGAGCGGAGATCGCTTGCTACCCGATTTCACCCAAGGAGCATTGCCAATGATCGCATCCAGCGAAGACACCCGCTCGGCCGGGGCAGCCAATGGCGTCGAGAGACTTTCGGCGACCGGCCGCGCAACGAAGTCGGAACCTGACGCAGCGGCCCGACGGCCGAACCGCATCGTCATTGTCGGCGGCGGATTTGGCGGTCTGGCCTGCGCATCGAAGCTTGGCGGCGCGCCGGTGGATGTGACGTTGATCGACAAGCGCAACCACAATCTGTTTCAGCCTCTGCTCTACCAGATCGCGACCGCCATCCTGTCGCCCGCCGATATTTCCGAGCCGCTGCGGCGAACGCTCGGAAAGGAGCGCAATGTCGATGTGGTGATGGCCGAAGTTGTCGGCATCGATGCGCAGCGCAAGGCCGTGCTGACGCGGGATGGCGCGCCGGTGGAATATGATACGCTGGTGATCGCGACCGGCTCCGTCGACAACTATCTCGGCCATGACGAATGGAAGCAACATGCCCCCGGCCTCAAGACCAACCGCGATGCCCGGAAGGTGCGCGAGACGCTGCTTCTCGCCTTTGAGCGGGCCGAACTGACGCTTGAACCGGAAGAGCGCCAAAAGCTTTTGACCTTCGTGATCGTCGGCGGCGGCCCGACCGGGGTCGAACTTGCCGGAGCCATCGCCGAACTGGGCGTTTTTCTGCTGCGGCGCGATTTCAGGAACATCGCGCCCGAAGAACTGAACATCATTCTGCTGGAGGCCGGGCCGGGCATTCTCTCGGGCTTTGACGAGAAGCTCTCCCGCTACGCGCTGAGGCGACTTGAGGCGAGGGGCGTGGATGTCCGCGTCAACACACCGGTCGAGGCGATCGCTGCTGAAGAGGTCACCGCGGGCGGTGAAACAATCCCGACCGGCTGCGTCATCTGGGGCGCGGGCGTCAGGGCAACGCCGGTGGCGGAATGGCTTGGCGTCGAGCCGCAGCGCGGTGGCCGGGTTGCGGTCGCGCCCGACCTTAGCGCCATCGGCTTGGAGGATATCTATATTCTCGGCGATGCGGCCTCGGTTAAGAGCGAAGACGGACCGTTTCCAGCGCTGGCGCAGGTCGCCAAGCAGCAGGGCAAATATCTCGGCAGAAAGCTGCGACGAAAAGCCGAAGGCCGTGATGATGATACACCGTTCCGCTTCCGCAATCGCGGCATCACCGCGGTCATCGGCCGCAATGCGGCGGTGTTCCAGTCCGGCCGGTTCAAGCTGAGTGGTCGCCTTGCCTGGTGGCTCTGGGCGATCATCCACGTCTACCTGCTGGTGAACTTCGAAAAACGGCTGCTCGTCAGCGTCCAGTGGATCTGGACCTTCCTCACGGGCCAGCGCAATGCCCGCCTGATCGACGACAGGACATGATTCCGCTCTTCCCGGAACATCGCGACCTCTCTCCGGTTAGGCGCAAAGGCCGGTCTTTGACGGACCGAAACGATAGGAGAAACCGATGGCAAATGCCGACAAGAAACATTTCGGACCGGGTTCCAAGGGCAAGAGCAGCGGCGAAGGCGCCATGACGGACCTTGAGGACGAAATCCTGCCGAAGAACGAGGTTCTGTCCAACCGCGACAAGGCCCGCCACTCCGAGGAGCGCGGGCTTGATGGCAAGAATGTGCAGAACGAGGAATACAAGGACCACAACGCCAACCGCCGCAAGTAGCGTGAAGTTCGATTCCAAATAGCAGCGCCGGGCTTGCGTCCGGCGCTTTTCTTTCGCCGATCAGTTGCTCGGATTCATCGCGTGAGGGGGCGCCTTATCCGCCTGATCTTCATTGTCGGCGCTGCTCCTGCCGATGGCGAAGGCAGCGATGATCACCACGATGATGATGGCTGCGCCCGCAATGCTCCAACCTCTCATGCTTATCTCCTTTCAGGGTAACCGGCGACCGTTCAAAAACGGCGGACGCCCTGCGCCCGCCGCGTCTATCGGTTATTGCGTGTCCTCGATGCTGCCGGGCGGCTCCGTGGCCGGAACGATATCGGTCTGCGGGGGCGTGTCCGCCTGCCCGCCTTCCACCGGCTCCTGGCCGGTGAGCTGTTCGTCGGTGGAGGGCGGCGGGGCTTCCCCGTCGCCAGACGCATTGCCGTCGTCGCCGGCCGCCGCGGCAGGTATCTCCGAGGGCTGTGAACCGGTGTTGCCTTCGCCGCCTGCCGCCGCCATGCCAGCGGCCATGGAGCCTGCCGGCATTTCGTCGGTTCCGAGCGGCTCCGGCGTGATCGCGCCATCGGCGGCGGCGACCCGCCAGACCGTGTTGCCGGCATCGTCGGCAATGAGCAATGCGCCGGTTCCGTCGATGCCGACATCGACCGGCCGGCCGCGCGCCTCATCCCCGTCCAGAAACCCGGTGACGACGTCGACCGCAGCGGCAGCCGGCTCGCCGTTCACGAACGGCACGAACACGACCTTGTAGCCGTTGAACACGGTCCGGTTCCAGCTCCCGTGCTCGCCGACGAATGCGCCGGCGGCATAGTCCTCGGGCAGTGCCGAACCTTGCGAAAAGGCCATGCCGAGCGGGGCCACGTGACTGGAGAGCGCATAGTCTGGGGCGATCGCCTGATCCACCATGTCCGGGCGCCGCGGGTGAACCCGCGCGTCCACATGATCGCCGTAATAGCTCCATGGCCATCCGTAAAACGCGCCGTCTTCAACCGAGGTCATGTAATCCGGCACGAGATTGGGGCCGAGTTCGTCGCGTTCGTTGACGACGGTCCAGAGCGCGCCGGTATCCGGATTGATCGAAAGGCCATTGGGATTGCGCAGGCCGGAGGCGTAGATACGCGCGGCGCCGGTCTCGCGGTCGACCTGCCAGATCGCCGCGCGGCCCTTTTCGGCTTCGATGCCGTTTTCGGCAATGTTGGAGTTGGACCCTACGGAGGCATAAAGCGTTTCGCCATCCGGGCTCAGCGCCAGATCCTTCGTCCAGTGGTGGTTGATCGGTCCGCCCGGAAGCGGCGTCAGCACCTCTGGCGCTGCCGTGATCTCGGTCTGGCCGAGTTCGTAGGGATAGGTCAGGATGGCGTCGGTCGCGGCGACATAGAGCGTGTCGTCGGCCCAGGCGACGCCGAAGGGCGAGTTCAGGTCGGTCAGAAGGTCGTGCCGTTCATCGACCGCGCCGTCACGATCGGTGTCTCTGAGCAGCGTGATCAGGTTGCTTTCCTTCGGCTGCCCGCCGCCGCCATGGGCCATCGACATGATCCAGCCGCGGATCAGGTCTTTCGGCCGGTCCGGCGGCTGGCCGGCCGGTCCGCGCGCCTGGACAACCAGCACATCGCCATTGGGAAGCGTGTGCACCGTGCGCGGATTGGCGAGATCCCCGGCATAGGCCGAGACAGTCAGGTTATCGGGCACATCGGGCGTCTCGCCCTCGTCCCAGCCGACGACTTCGGCGACCTTCATGCTCGGCAGCAGGGAATGCTCCGGCTCGGGCAGCACCGGATCGGCGCCGATCTGCTCCGACGGATCGACCTGGCCGCCGTCGCCGCAGGCGGACAGCGTGATGAGCGCCGAACCCGCCGCAAGGGCGAGGACGCGTTTTCGTGTAAGGCTGAACTTAATCATGGAGGATCCTCCATTCATAGGAAAACGGGCGGACGGCGGAAAGCCAGAGCGTGGCGAGGATCGCGATGAAGGTGATCGCGGAGAGGATCAGGCCGCCCGGGACCACCGCTCTCCAACCGTCGCCAGCGTGGACGAAGCTGTTCAGGATCGCGAGTGCGAGAACGACGATGTAGCCGACCGTTTCGCCCCAGCCGGGCCGGTAATGGCGGGCGTTGGGGCGCAACGCATCGCCGATGCCGGCAAGCACCGCAAGCGCGCCGAAAACGAGCCCGCCCAGCAACAGCCATTCGGAGAAGTGCTGCCACATCAAAACGGACGTCCGCCAATAGAGGATATCCGTGATCAGCGCGAAGCTGAATGCCACCAGCGGAAACGGGACGAATACGGAGCGGTAGGGATACCTGCCCACCGCGTTCTGTCGTGTATGCATGAGCGTAACCTCCTTGCGTTCGAACGCGGCCACAACAGGCGGAAGGCGGTTTTGTTCCTGGCGGGGGTGGAGGGAGGCGTTCAGCGGGCGCCGCAGAGCCACCGGCGACACACACGGCGGGCCTGAGCCCGTCAAACCGAAAACCGAAGGCTTCAACAGCAGATCCCGCGCGGAATTTTGATCGTGAATCAGATCATGACCCTTGCGGATACGCGCGAAAGAGATGGCGTATTGCCGTGAGAACGACAATGGAGGTCGTCCTCATTCGGCGGTCGGGTGCAACCTCCCCGACCGCACTTCATAGTCTCCCGGGTGGCGCTACTGGCCTTTCATAGTGAGCACAGCCGGCAAATGCGTGCTACTGGTTCGGATACCCCTCGGGCTTGGAATTGTAAGGCGTCATCGTTCCGTTGTTGGGAAAGGCGGATACGAGGTTCAGCTGATCGTGTTGAGCCAGTTTATGGCTGTCGAGATAGGAAATATCGAACGCTGTTTCCATGCCCTTCAGCGTCTGCTCGACGATCTTTTTTCCGTCGCTCGATCGCCAGCCTATGATCACTTGCCCGGGTTGAGGTGCGGTTCCTGTGACGTTGGTCTCGCTGACGCTGTCGACGTCCAGAGGCCCCAGCTGGTTTTGCCCCACAACCTTGAAATACGGGTCTGACGGATCGCCGGTCTGTCCGAAGGTTGCCGTTGCGGAGAACACCGCGTCCGGCGGTGCGACGGTGCCAGTCTGAACCTGCCAATTTCCGTCGTTCGCGGGGACTGCGGGGAATGTCTGCGGGCTTGAGCCTTTTACGGAGAGCGTCAGCGTTATATAGGTTCCCGGCTGGGCTGTTCCGCTGATTGGATCGCCCAAAACATAGTCGATCTCGGGCGGGAAGGGGACTTTCGCCGCAGGCGTTCCGCCGACGGTAAAGAATTTCGAGGGTTCCGATGTCACGCCGTAGTTGTTGTCGGTCTTGGTGCTGGCAGTCGCGTAGACTTGATCGCCCTGGTTGGGGAGATACTGCGGTTTATACGTCCATTCTCCAAGCAAGACTGGCGAGTCGCCCCGCTTCATTTCGTTATCGTCTTGGGTGTGGTTGAACATGCGAATGAAGACGTCGGCTGTCGCTTCCGTTCCGTAAAAGATCTGTTCATTGCGATAGCCGGATATTACCGGCGGTTCGATGATCTCGGCGTCCGCATCCGCATACCGCGCGGCGTATTGCGAGGTGGGTTGATGAAAGTTGTGAAGAAACTCTTCTATTTGAATGAAGTAGACGATGGTCGATTTCGGAAGAGAGCCGACGCTTCCGGTCCAGTCGATACTCCATGTGTTTTGGCTGCTGACGAGCACCATATCGATGAGGCCGTATTCGGCGGTCGAGATCACGATAAACTGGCCATCCTGGCCGGTCCCGCTGGCGCCGTTCTGGTCAATTGACGTTATCCCCGGCATGCCAGGCCTTTGCATGCCGATGGTTATAGCTGAATGGATCAGCGAGACTTGCCCGTTGTCCTTGCTTTTGGTCGTGGCGACGATGGTGTCGTATTCCTGGTAAGAGCCGAAAACTGCTTCGGTCTGCCAGCGATTATTTTCGTCGGCGGTCACCTCACGTGACTTGATCAGGATTCCGTCTCGATAGTGCTTGCAATCCACAATCAGACCTGCAAGCGCCAGGCCGCTGACTGTCGAGCCCGTCAAAGTATCAATAACAGGGGGCAGGCATTGCTTGGTATTGGCCGTGAAGAACGGGCCTTCGGACGTTGAACCGTTGAGGTGGACGCGGCGAATGCTGATGCGCGTGCCGGCCGCAAGTGCCTTGCAGAATGAAACCGACCATGTGCCCGACGGTGCTGCATCGGTTTCTGCGAGCAGATTTGCGTCTGCGGAGAAGAGCTGGATTCTGTCGCCCGGCTGAGCTCCGGAGCCTGCGATATGGTCGACACTGCGGTCATCGACCGAAAAGGCGTTGGCGGATGTGAACAGAGGGAAGGACGTGTCGCCGCCGGGGATTTTCGCGACGATACAGATCCTGTCATCGGCCTTGAGCGGTTTGCGGAAGGTGACAGCCCATGTACCTTCCTTGCCAAGGACGGATGTACGTCCGAGCAGGTTGCCGTCAGGCCCATAGACTTTGATTTCGTTGCCGTTCCTGATGCGGCCGAACGCAACGGTGCTACTCGCATAGACATCTTCGAATGTCGGACGCCTGCCGCCAAAGGTGTATTTTATCTCTTCCGATCCAGCGCCCGTCGCTCGGTCACAGGTCCAGAGGCTGAAGATCGTATACCAGCGCGGGGCCCCGCCGAGGTCAATCACCCATTTGCCGTCGCTGTCCGCGGTTGCGGATTGCAGGCGCGGATTGGTGCTGCTCGTCAGCCGGACGGATACGCCTGGTCGGGCAGTGCCAGAGAAAATGCCGGATGCCGCATTGAAATTGATTTCGGGCGGCAGCGGCCGCGGAAGTCTCGTGGGGAGGGGCATGAAGCTCCCTGTCTCCATAACCATATCTGTTCTCCGTAAAAATGTTTGAGCCGGATCTGTCACACCGGCGGCATCGCGCGATGATCGCGAGCAGATGAAATGCTGTCTCAGGTTGTATTGCGCAGGGCGATAGTCCGCCGTGGCTTTGCGTCGCGCTACTCTGGGGCCGGTTGGCGGTACTGGCCCGATGAGCGGACAACCGGCGGACGCTCCGCCGGTTGTCTTCCCTTGGGACAAGCCGTTTAGTTGACCTGCTTACCGTCATAGTGGGTCATCGTGCCCTCGGTGGCGTCGGTTCGCGTGTCTTGCGCCGTGAACTCGATGATATCTCCGCTGACGACGGTCACGGTGGAGATGTAGTTCGCTGTGAAGCTGGTTGAGTTAAGCAGCGTGTCCATCACCTTCAGGCCATCGGACAACCGCCACCCCTGCAGTCTCTGATTGGGGTCGGTGACGGTGCCGGTCACGCTCGTGGTCGTCACATTTGCCGGATCGATTGTAAGGGTCGTCGGGGTGTCTCCAACGATTGCGTAGAAAGGATCCGATCTATTGCTCGAACTGTCGATTGCGACGGCCTTGAATTTGGTGCCGGGCGTAGGCGTCGAGCCGACATTGATCGTCCAGGCCAAACTTGCCGGAACCGTGGTCGTGCCCACGACGGTCCCATCCTTCGACAGCTCCACCGTTGTTTGATAGGTGCCCGAGCCGCTGACATCCGCCACTTGATCGATTGTGATCTCGGGGGGGATAGGCTTGGAAGCCGCCGCGATCGTGAAGGGCGTATAGCTAGACTTCGCGCCCGCATCGGTCTGCGCCCATGCAAGCATATTTTCGCCGGGCGTTCGGGGCGGGGCGGGCGTTATCTCCCACTGCCGGCTGGTCAGGTGGCCGCTATTTGCAACCGGCGTTCGGGTCAGGTCTGCCGCATCGCAAATATAGATCGTGATATTCGGAATTTGCGTTTGGTCGGCTAGCGATACAGGCTCGTAACCCTTGATATCGTTGGTATAAGAGGTTGTAACATCCGGGGCCGGCGGGGTGTAGCTGTCGACGGTAACCGTGGTTGATTGCGGCCCGGCAAGGGTGAGGGTTGTGCCTGACTTGAACCAAGCCTGGGCGTAGGCGGGCGTGCTATCATCCGGAATGAGGCCGGGGGTCGCACTCAGATCAAGACTCCACCGCTGGGTGGGATCGGTCTTGGCACCTCCTGGATTGAGAACCGAGCCGCCCGCGGTGACCCTCACCCAGGTGGCCGGACTGATAACGGTTTCCCCACCGGCGAACTGCTCACCGGTATAGAGGTCGATCGTGGGCTGGGCGGGATAGGCGGCGGCTGCGTCCGCGTAGCGGGCAGAAGACAGAGATGTCGACGCGTCTGTAGTCGGCATCAGGGATTCGAAGACCTCAAAGGTAACCACCGTTGTCGTCGGCAGCGATCCGACATGGCTCGACCAGTCGAGATACCAATGGCCTTCCCAGGTGGTTCTTCCAGCGCAGATCACGCCCTTGTCCGCCGTTGACGCCAGCACGAAGGTGTGCGGCTCTGCCCATCCGCTTGCGCTGTTCTGGTCTATAGATTCAATAAACGGGGAACCCGGCCGCGTGTCGCCGATCGTGACATTTGATGAAACCACCGATTCAGCGGTTCCGTCGGTGCTCTGGCTCCTGGCGACGAGGATGTCGCCGGGCTGGAAATCGAACGGCGTGTTGTCCGGTCCGTCTGAGGTGTTCCAGAGCGCCGTTTCGTCAACCGTCACGGTGCCGCTACGGATCTCGACGTGATCACGGATCTGCGCGTAGCCAACCTTAAGTCCGGGTTCCCCCATGCCGCCCAGCTGGCTGCCTGCGAAAGTCTCGATCACCGGAACGGGGCAATCGTATTTGGTGGCTGTGAAGACCGGGCCCCGGGTGGTCGTGCCGTTCTCGTGCAGCCGCTGAATGGCGATGCGTTTGCCGGCTTCGAGCGCGTTGCAGAATGATACCGACCAACTGCCCGAATCCGTCGCCGCCGTTTCGGCGATCTGCTCTCCGGATGCGGCATCGAAGAGGCGAATCCTGTCGCCGAGCGCCGCGCCCGAACCTGCGATATGGGCGACGTTGCGGTCGTCGACGGAAAATGCCGTTGCGGCGACGAACAGCGGCATGGAGGTGTTGCCGTTCGGGAGTTTGGCGACGATGCACACCTTGTCCCCGGCATTGATCCGTTCATGGAACTTCACCGCCCACACGCCAAGCTTGCCGAAGGCGAAGCAGCGCCCGAGAACCTGTCCAGCCGGGCCGAAAACCGAAATTTCCGTGCCCGCGCCGGTGCGGCCGAAAGCGACCGTTTCGCTGGCATAGGCTTCATCAAGCTTGGGGCTGCTGCCGCCGAAGGTGAATTTGATCGTTTCGGAAGACTTGCCCGTTGCGGGGTCGCAGGTCCATATCTTGAAAATGGTGTACCAGCGGGGCTGGCCAATGGTGATTTTCCAGTTGCCGTCCGCATCCGCTTCCGCCGTCCTCATCTGCTGGTTGACGCTGCTTGTCAGCCTAACGGACAGTCCTGGTGTGGCGGTCCCGGAAAATGTCCCGGCCGTTGAATTGAACTTGATTTCTGGCGGCAAGGGCCGCTGGGTATCGGGTGTAAGGGCCCTCAGGTCCCCTGTCTCCATTGACATGGTTCATCTCCGTATAGGTTGTTTCTTCGTGGAGCTTCGCGACGAGTGGATTGGAGCGCGATGCCTCTCTAATGATACAAAAAACAACCATAGGTTGTCTATATAAAACTGCAACTTTTGATTTGTGAGTCGATAGGATGGTAGCGCTTGTCGTGTATCGCTGTTGATTCCGCGTGCGGCAGTTTCGGCTCCGTTCCACGAGAGGTGGCCGGTCGCGCAAATCTCTGGAGTGGGATCGCGTTCCACGAAAGTTCGGAACCGCTCTATCACCTTGTTTTGACGCATTTTAACGGGCGTCAGGTGATATCGCCTGACAGCGAAATGCTTCAAGAAGTATGCGGTGCGTGAAAAGTTTAGAAGGCGGCGAGCGTCCTAATACGAGCGGCTGTGTGCGTGATTGATCCTTGGGATCATGTGAAGGCGGCCAGATGGGGCATCGTCACCTGGCCGCATTATTCATCTTTAGATTGTTTTTTGAATCAAGCGCACTCAAGGGTTCACTTTCGACGCGCTTGCGAAAATCGGATTAGCAATAGAAAAATCCCGAACTTTGTGATGTGGCGCCGGGGTCGCCACTATCCGTCGTTCCGATAGCCTGCGCGTAGACCTGGTCCCCGGGGCTAGGAGGATTGTCGGCGTATTCCGTCCAGTCAGTGCTGGTAATTTCCTTCGGATCTCGCGATACGGTTGAACCGGTATTGGTATCGAAAATCTTGATTTTGGTTTTAATCATGCCTTCTGTGCCCGCAAAGATCGCGGTGGCTGGAGTCCAGCTCGTAATCACGGGTTTTGGCGGGATAGTCTGGGATTCACTGGCGTAGCGAATGCACGCGTGCGAAGATGGCTTGTCGTGACCAGTTCCGGCAAGAGCGGTATGGACGGTGAAGTGCACCAGCAGCGTTTCGTCGCTCCAGTCCGGCAGCGGCGTCCATTGCACTTCCCACGACGCGTCGTCTTCCACCTTGCTCCAGCCGATCACGCCATCCGCAATGGTGGAAGCCACGATATAATCGCCTGGATTCGCGTATCCCGAGGCGCAATCCACTGACATCGATGTCACGAGCGGTATGCCCGGTCGTGCACGTCCCACAATGGCAGAGGCATAGAGTTGCGACGTCGTCTTCCCGGACCCGTCCGCCGTCGTCACGACAATGCTGTCTCCCTCCCTTAGGTCGGTTTCCGGAACGGCCCATGTGCCGGAAGAGGGAACGCGGATTATTTTGGAGACAACCAGTTGGTCATCTCGACGTTGCTCGTAATGGACGAGCAGACCGGGTCGCGCGGTGCCCGCGACTTCAGAAGCTGAAATCAGGTCGAGGATGGGAGCGGGGCAGATATGCGTCGTTACAGCCACGATCGGCGCCTTGGACGAAGATCCGTCCTGGTGAAAGCGCTCGATGCCGATCCGTGTGCCGGGCTCAAGCAGATCGGAGAATTCTGCCGACCAATTGCCCGCCTCCGTGATCGTTGCCTCTGTAATCTTCTGGTCGGATGCGACGTCGATGATTTCGATTCTGTCTCCGGCGTTGGCGCCAGCGCCGGCGATCCGGCCCACATTGCGGTCATCGACCGAGAAGGTTTCGGCCTTGACAAAAAGGGGCATGGACGTGCTGCCGTCGGTGCGTGATGCAATGACGCAGATCTTTTCCCCGGCGTCGAGCGGTTCGCGGAATTTGACGGCCCATCCAGAGCCCCGTCCGAAGACGAAGGCGCGGCCGAGGGTCTGGCCCGCCGGTCCGAACACCGTGATCTCGGTGCCGGGCCGCGCACGGCCGGAGACGAGCGAACGGCTGGCGTAGACGTCTTTCAGCATCACCGGGTTGCCGCCGAAAGTATAACTCGTGGTGTGCGAGGTCGCTCCGGTGGCGGGGTCGCAGGCCCAGATTTTAAATATGGTGTACCACCGCGGTTGCCTTCCCATCACAATTTTCCATCGGCCGTCCTTGTCGGCTGTCGCCAACCGGGTATGTTCGTCGACGGTGTTCGTGAGTTTGATGACCTGGCCCGGTTCTGCCGTGCCGGAGAAGGTGCCGGTGGGGATGTGGAAATTTATTTCCGGCGGCAGCGGCCGCTGCGTATTCGGGGTGTGGGGCACGGTAGTCCCGGTCTCCATAGACATGGTGTTCTCCGCAGTAAGTGTTGTGGTCCGGTTCGGACGCTTCAGGTTGGCTTCCGCTCGGCAAATGTTGGGCGCACGCGAGCCTGATGCTGGCCGGCGCGCGGATGTGTTCGTGGAAGCGACAGCCGGCGGCGCTGCGTCGGCTGTCGAGGAGGGCAGGCGGCTCGTTTGCGCTGTCTGCCCTCGATGACGTTACTGCACCTGTGGGTAGCCCTCCGGTTTGGAGTTGTAGGGCGACATCGTGCCGTCATCCGGGAGGGCTGAGACCAGATTGAGCTGGTCGTGTGCGGAAAGCGTGTTGCCCCCGATGAAGTCAAGAGTGAAAGGCGTGCTCGAGTCGTAAGTAGGATGCGGGTCCTTCTGGGTCGGCGACGGCGCTTGGGGATTGAGTGTGCTGTCAACGATCTTCAGCCCGTCGCTGGAGCGCCAGCCCAGGATCTGCTGTGGACCTGGGTCGAGGTTATTAACCGTCACACTCGACGTCGTGAGCGCAGTGATAGTGGGGGTCACCTTGGTCGTGTGGTTAACCCATCTGATGTAGGGATCCGATGGCTGGTCCGCTTCATAATAGGCTACAGCAGTGAAAACCGTGCCTGATGGCATTGCCGCCGGAATGTCGATAGACCAGTTTCCGTCTGTGGTGAATGGAATTGTCGGATAGTCCACGATCTGACCCTGGTAATTCGACGTCAGCTTGATATTGACATTGATTTGCGATGTTCCGCTTATCTCCGTGCCGTTGGGGGAGTCGATTTGGGGCGGGAAGGGGACTATGAGGGCGCTGGGTTGTGTACCCACATAAACAATATCGCCGTCGTGGGTCGCGCCGGGTTCGCCGGTCGTCTTGATGTAGCGCGCCTGCGGATAGACACGATCGCCGTACGGAATTGGCGGTTGTTCGCCATTGTGGAGGTTTTCGAGTACCGAATTGGCCGATGTCCACGCGTTATTGTTGACGGGCATCGGTTGCTGGGTAATGGAGGAGCCTTGATCAACGTCGAAGACCTTGATATCCGTGGGCATCGTCTGCTCGGTGCCGGCGAAGGTGTAACCGTCATATTGGGTCATAACCGGTTTAGCCGGAACGGTGTCATCCGGATCCGACGCCAAATTGGCGGAGGAAGAAGATGTTACGTTGGTTCCGTTGGGATCCAAGGCCATGGCGAAGGTGAAAACCTGGTTGGCCGGATGCACGCCATAATCCGACCACGTGCTCGGCAAGTACCAATAGCCGTTTTTATCCGCGAGAACCGTCGTGATCGCACCGTGGTCGGTCGAGGAAATGAAGACATATGTGCCAGCATTCGCGTAACCTGTAGCGCCGGAAGAATCGATCGTGGAAATATGAGGCGGGTTTGGCCGGCTGCCAAGGTATTCGGCGCAACTGTAGTAGGTTGCATATTCGGGGTTGCTAGTCTGGTTTGCGGTTATGGTCTTGAACTGATCCCCATGCCCGAGAGCCGGTGCGTTCATGAACCAGCTGCCATTGCTGCTGATCATAACCGGGCCGTAAGTCTTGACCGGACCGTAATTCGAGTGCCGCTCAACCCAGACATAATAGTACGGCGTGCCGGTTCCCCATGCGATCTGGCTATTGACGCCGTCAATGTCGGCGGAAACGACTGAGGATGTGAAGCCGAAAATGGTCAGACCTTCGGCGGTGGTCCCGTTCTTGTGGACACGGCGGATGTAGACGCGTTCGTTTGCCGCGAGCGGCGTGTCGAACGAAACGGACCAGGCGCCGGTCGCCGTCGCCTTGGCCGTGCCCAGCAAGGCCGTGCGTCCAGCGTCAAAAATCTGGATTCTGTCGCCCGGAAGCGCCCCGGTGCCTGCAAAATGAGAGGGGCAGCGCTCTTCGACCGAGAATGCGTTCACCTCGGCGAACAGCGGCATGGAATTATTGCCGTTCGGCAGCTTGGCGACGATGCAGACCCGATCTCCGGCAGCGAGTTTTTCGAGGAACTTGACGTTCCAGCAGCCTTTTTTTCCGAAGGCGTAGGCGCAACCGAGGAGATTACCGTTCGCGCCATAGACTCTGACGTCTGCAGGCGCGTCGGAAATGCCGCAGGCAAATGTCTCGCTGACATAGATATCCTTCAGTTTCGCAGTGCTGCCGCCAAAGGTGAACTGGACCTTCTCGGAGGCTGCGCCCGAACCCAAATGCTCGGCCCAGAGGGTGAACACAGTATACCAGCGTGGCGGCTTGCCAAGCGCCACTTCCCATTTGCCGTCGGCGCAGGGCTTGGCCGTAAACGACTGCTTGTCGTCACTGCTTTCGATCTTGATCGACGTGCCCGGCGACGTCGCGCCGGAAAACACCCCGGTTGCGGGATCGAAGCTGATCTCCGGCGGCAGCGGCCGCTCGGCTTCGGGTTTAAGGGACATCAGGTCCCCGGTCTCCATAGACATGGTTGCTCTCCAAGATGGTGCGTTGATCTGGAACTTCTTCGGCAACGGGCTTTTGCGCGACGCCAGATGAAAAGGTAGCGGAAACCATCATAGGTTGTCCATATAAAAATACAACCTATGGTTTAATTAGGCGATGCGGAGGGTTTATGTCGCGCGGGCAGGCGGCAGTACGTATGGCTGTCAACCGAAGCGGTGAATTTTGAAAATGCAGTTCTCTGCGAGGCGATGACCCGCGTTTCGGGCCAACACCGTCATTGCGCCCGCGGCACGATCTTTGCGGCTCGCCAAGCTGGATCAGGCCACGCCACGTCCCGTGGCACGATGTATTCGAGCAAAATCAGAAAAGATTACTCCTGTCGGATGATTCCGAGTGCGGTTGCATGCGGGGCGCCTTTTGCTTCCTACGGATAATGCGCCGCAAAATCATGAGATATATTTGTTATTATTGTAATATTATATATGCTTTTATAATAATATAATTGTAGATTAAATATATAACGGAAGATGACCGGCAGTTTTAAACGGTTTTAAATCAATATTAACCATTAAAGCAGATTTTTTATTCATCGATTTGTTCGTAAGTTCAGGAGAGCTGAAATGTTATTTCATGGGAACAGTGAAATACGAGCCTACGCCTCGTCTTCATCGATGCTGGCGTCCGTTTCTGCCGGGGCAATCGTCGCGGCAGCCGCGATCGGGTTTCCGGCAAGCGCGGTCTATGCCGCTGACTGCGGAGCGCCGCCGACTGCCACCTGTTCGGGTTCCTACCCGTCGGGGATTACTTATTCCGGCGTGAATGCGCTTTCGCTCAGCCTGCCTAGCGGCGTCAGCGTCACCGATGGCGTTACCATTACAACAGCGCCGTCTTCAACCGGAGATGTCACCGTGAATCTCGATACTGGGCCGGGCGTCGTCGCCTCGCCCACCGGCAGCGATCCTGTTGTCGACCATTTTCCAGGGGCTGTCCGGATCGAAGCGGGCGCAGGGGCGTCTGGCAAACTTACCGTCGTCATGAAGAGCGGTGCGGCCCAAAACAACGGCCAGTACACTGCGGGCTTGATGTTGACTGGCGACTCGACAGCGAGTTCCGATATGGAGGTCGATTTTTCGGGCGGCAGCATCGAGGTTTCAGGCAATCAGGCGGGCGGCATTACGGTCAACAACATCGGCACCGGTTCGTCGGTCGTGAAGATGACCGGAGGCACGATCACCGCCAACGCAAGCCCGGGGGCGACAAATCTGGGCGGTATCCAGAGTGCAACGTTTTTCAACGCGCCTGCTTCCGCGCTGAATCTCGTGGAATTGTCGGGCGGCACCGTCACGATGAATGCCGACCAGTCCAACGCGGTGATCGCGATCGCGGGCGGCCCGAATGATGTCGCGATCAACCTCAAGGGAACGACAGTGGTCTCCACCGGGCAGGGCGCGGCGAACGACGCAAAAAACTATCGCAATGCCTCTTCCACGGTGATCGGGGAAGCTGACAATGGCGGTAACTCCCAGATCACGATGACCCTCGGCAGCGTCACGTCCGAAGGCGACTACTCGCCGGCACTGCACTCGCGGGTGCAAGGCAGCGACTCATCGACGGGCACGGCAGGGGTCTCCGTTCTGGGCGGCACGGTCACGACCAAGGGCTCCACTGCCCCCGCAGTCTATGCCTACAGTGTCACCTCGGGAACCGCGAATGCCAGTATCGGGGGCGGCACGGTCTCGACCGAAGGCGACAACAGCTACGGGGTCTACGCCCTGGGCAGGCGATATGGCGAAGTTCAGGTCAACCTGACGGGCGGCACAGTCACGACAACGGGCAAAGATTCCTCCGCTCTTGTTGCCGAGATCAATACTATCTACGACCTATCCGACGCCAAGGTTTATGCCACCGCGGGGTCGGTCACGACGGGTTCTTCGTCGGATGCAACAAAGGGAAGCGGGTCTCACGGCTTGTACGCAACAAGCGTGAGCCCCTCCGGCCAGGCCTATGCTTTTGCCTCGGGGCAGGCAGCTCCCCTGACGATCACGACCTATGGCGCAAACGCCTATGGTATTTACGCCGAGGCTGCCAATACAGGGACGGCTTATGCCGGGATGCAGGGCGGCAAGATCGAAACGTCGGGCGATGGCTCTTATGGCATTGCCGCGACCACCGGCGATGGGGACGTCGAGACCAATTACTTCTGGGGCGATATCACCACCGCCGGTGATGGCGCTCACGGCGTTTACGCCCGGGCGGGAGCAGGCAATGTCAGCATGATCCTGCAGAACTATCCGGATCGGGGGCAGAAGCTTTCCACCTCGGGCGACGGCGCGCACGGGGCTTACGCCACGTCAAGGGGAGGCGCGATCGACCTCTTCATCAAGGGCAAGATCGAAACAACGGGCGCGGCGTCCTATGGTGTCGGCGCCGAATTTCTTGGCACGGGCACAGCCGCGCCAGATATCACCGCGACCGTCAGTAACGCCGATATTTCAACGCAAGGTGCGGGATCCCACGGCATATACATGAACAACCATGGCAGGGGTAATGTGGTCGGCACGTTTTCGGGAGAGGAGGCCAATGGCTCAAGCATCTCCACAGCGGGCGATGGCTCCCATGCAGTGTATCTGGAGTCGTCGAATGACGGCACCGCGCAGTTTACCGGGGACGTCATCAAGATAAATACGAGCGGCAGCGGCTCCCACGCGATTTATGTGACCAACCAGGACACGGGTGCTGCCGGCAAGGTCAGCATTGGCTACCAGAGCGGCCATATTACCACGACGGGCAACGGCGCCTACGGCCTTTATGCCGAAGCGCTTGGTTCCGGCACGGCAGATGTTACGACGACCAGCAACGGTTATGCGTCCTCAATCAATGTTTCCGGTTCGGACGCCTTTGGTGTGAGCGCCTATAGTCAGGGTAACACCGCCACGCTTTCGCTCGACGCCATGACGATCACTGCCACAGGCAACGCCAAGGCGGCGGTCGGCTTTGCCGAGCGCTGGAGCGCCGGTCAGGCGGCGACCCAGGCCACGATCACCTTCGGCGGCGGTCTCGTCATCGACGCCTCCGCTGCCGCCGGCCAGCATGCCTTCTACAATGCCGACGATCAGGCCGGCACCAACATGAACCTCACGACCTGGGGCACGGTAACCGGCTCGGCAAATATGGGCGGCGGCAACTCCACCTTCACGCTGGCGGGCGGTTCTTTCACCGGCAATATCTACGGCGATTTCGATCCGTCGGAAACGCCGGCCGCCAACCAGGGCGTCGATAACTTCATCTGGTCCGGCGGCACGCTCAACAGCGGGTTCTACGGTCAGGGCGGCAATGATACGGCCACGATCTACGTGCCGGGTTCGGCCAATTTCGCGGCGGCCATTCTGGATGGCGGCGAGGATGGCGGCGCACCGGAAAACCGGATCAGTTCCGACATCGACCAGATCACCTTCGCCGCCAACAACGACAGCGTTGCCGGTCGCAACATCAACAATTGGGAAAAGTTCACCGTCAACGAGAATGTCGCGATCAAGTTCATCGATGACGGCATGACGCTCGACGGCTATGACGGCGGCAACGCCAATGGCATGGGTGACCTCTACATGCTCGCCGGTTCGAGTGTGACGGGCGGCACCCGCACCGGGCAGAGCTTCACCCTCAACGGCAACCTGTCCAACAAGGGCCTTTTGACCATGCAGGATGGCGCCTATGGCGGCAATTTCATCGTCGAGGGCGATTACACCAGCGATGGCGGCAGGCTTGGCCTGGACGTCGACTTCGGCGATCTGAAGGCCGACGTGCTGACCGTCGGGAAGGATCTCGGCGGCGTCACCCAGCTCGAGATCGCCGATATCGGCACGACCGGCAATCCCGGCGCGATCCTGATCGTCGACACCACCACGGGGACCGGTATCGACAAGAACGAGTTCACGCTCGACAAGAAGCAGATGACGGCATCGGGCATCTATGCCTACGGGCTGGAATACAGCCTTGAGGGCGACCCCGGTAACGGCTATCCGCCCGGCGTCTACCTTTCGGCGACCGGCGCTCCGGGGCCGACGCCTCCCAGCCCACCGCAGCCCCGCCTCCAGCCGTTCGTACCGCTTTACGAAGGCTATCAGTCGGCGCTTTTGGACATGAACACGCTGCCGACCCTGCGCCAGCGCGTCGGCAAGCGGGCCTGGCTCGGCAGGGAAGTGATTGTTCCGCCGCCCGCGCCTGTATTGACGCCGAAGGACCCCGGCTACTATTCGCAGGCGAGCGTCTCCGTTGACAGCGACGGCGCGCCCAAGCTGGATCAGAACGAAAGCGAGACCACCTTCGCGATCCCGCTCCAGCAGTCCGCGCCGGCTCTTGAAAACGTCTGGGGACGCATCAGCGGCGATTTCTCGCACCTCGATCCCACGAGCTCCACGACCGGCTACAAGTACGATCTTTCCACCTTCGAGATGCAGGCCGGCGTGGACGGGCTGTTCTATGATGACGGGCCGGGCGCTCTGGTCGGCGGGCTGACGGTGCATTACCGCACGGGCGAGGCCAAGTTCGACTCCGTCTATGGCGACAGCAAGGTTCATCCGGACGGCTACGGCTTCGGCGGCACGCTGACATGGTATGGGGACAACGGTTTCTACACCGACGGTCAGGCCCAGGCGACCTGGTATTCAAGCGAACTGAAGGCGGACGACCTTTACAAGGGCGTCGAAAACTCCGACGCCTTCGGCTACGCGGTGTCGGTGGAAGCCGGCCAGCAGTTCCTGCTGGACAGCAAGGATCTGATCCTGACGCCGCAGGGCCAGCTCGCCTGGTCGTCGGTCGACATCGACAGCTTCACCGGCGCCTATAACGACGATGCGACCTTCGACAATGGCGACAGCCTGAAGGCGCGCCTCGGACTGGCGGTGGAGAAGGAATTCATATCGACGGATGCCAATGGCCTCGCCCGCCGCGGCAATGTCTACGGCATCGCCAATATCTACCATGAGTTCATGGGCGAGACGAAAGCGGTGATCGAGCAGTCCTTCACGGCATCGTCCGAACTCGATCCCTGGACCGGCGAGATCGGTTTCGGCGGGACCTATGACTGGACCGACGCCAACAACGTCAACTACGGCGTCTACGGCGAAGTCACCGCCGCCACCGGCCTCAGCGGCGGCTCCTACTCCTACGGCGGCAATCTCGGCTTCCGCGTGAAGTGGTAGGTCAGTGTCATAGTCGAAAAGGAAGCCGGGGAAATATCTCCGGCTTTCTACTGCGAACAAACCCCCGGCGATTGCCGGGGGTTTTGCGCTGTTTCTCGCGGTCTTGGGGGCTCGCCTCCCGTCGGCGAGCCTACTTCGTCACCAGCCGGTAATAGACGAAGTCCGAGGTCGCGCCGTTGACGTAACCATCGACATCATCCTGCATGGCGACCTCGTAGGCAGCCTGGAACATGATGATGATCGGCGAGGTTTCCTGCACCTTCTTCTGGAGGTCGACATACATGTCGAGGCGCTTTTCCGGATCGGATTCCGAAAGGGCGGCCATGGTTTCCTTGTTCATCTCGTCCGGCACGGCCCAGGCATTCCGCCAGGTGGTGGTGGCCTGATAATTGTCGTCCGAATTGTCGGAATTGTAGGCGAAGGCCTTGGCGTTGGAATGCGGGTCCATGAAATCCGGGCCCCAATAGAGCAGCATCGCCTCATGGGTGCGGTCGCGGTACTTGGTGATCACCTGCGCGCCGGTGCCCGGGATGATGTCGAAATTGATCCCGGCCTCGGCGAAGCTTGCCTGCAGCGACTGCGCCATGTCGGTAAACGGCGCCGCATTGATGACGTCGAGCGTCACGTCGATCGGCGTTTCGACGCCGGCATCGGCGAGGATCTGTTTGGCCTTTTCCGGATCGTAGGTGAAGGGCGTTTCGTCATAGGAGCCCGGAAAGCCCTTCGGCCAGAACGCCTGATGGATTTCCATCTGGCCCTTCAGGAAGCTGTCGGTCATGCCCTCGTAGTTGACGAGGTAGCGCGCGGCCTCCCAGACGGCTTCAGGCTGCAACGCCTCGGTCTTCTGGTTGAACGACAGGAAGTGAACGGCGGCCTGCGGGAAGGTCTCGACCTTGATGCCGTCGCCTTCGATGGAAGCGATCTGGTCCGGCGTCAGG
Source organism: Martelella sp. FOR1707 (assembly GCF_053484265.1). Lineage (NCBI taxonomy): Bacteria > Pseudomonadati > Pseudomonadota > Alphaproteobacteria > Hyphomicrobiales > Aurantimonadaceae > Martelella > Martelella sp. FOR1707. The sequence continues at coordinate 35,677 of NZ_JBAKFP010000007.1, forward strand.
TTGCGGGCGAGGTCGACATCGCCGGAGGTCAGCAGCAATTGCTGCGTCGCCGATTCCGCCACATGGCGGATGATCACCGATTCCATCGCCGGCGCGCCCTTGAAGTAATCCGGGTTGGCGGTCAGCCGGATCAGCTCGGCCGGACGGTAATCGGCAAGGCTGAAGGGGCCGGAGCCGGCGGTATTGGAGTTCAGCCAGGCATTGCCCATGTCGCCATCGGTCTCGTGCGCCATCACTTCCTTCTCGTCGACAATCGAGGCCGGACGGGAGGCGAGCACGTTGAGCACGAAGGCGGAAGAGAAGTCGCCGTCATACTTGATCGTGACGGTGTTGCCGTCGACGGTCACCATGTCGTCGACATTCTCCGGCGTCCAGCCGAGCTGGGCGAGGATGAAGGCGGGCGTCAGGTTCAGCTTGATGACGCGGCCGAGTGAAAACGCCACATCCTCGGCACGGACAGGATTGCCGGAGGAGAAGGTGGCGTCGTCGCGCATCGTGAAGGTGATGGTCTTGGCCTCGTCATCGGCCGTCCAGTCGCTGGCAAGGCCGACCGAAAGCACGGTCGGGTCCTCGGCATCATACTGCACCAGCCGGTCATAAGTGTTGGTGACGAGCTCGCCGGAGGTGAATTCATAGGCCTGGGCCGGGTCGATGGCGACGATATCGTCGATATTCTGCGCCACGACCAGCATGTTTGCGGGCGTGTCGGCGAAGGCGGCGCCCGCGCCCATCGGCATGGTCAGCGCTGCCGCGAGCAATGCGGCTTTGAAGAGTTTCATGGTCAGTTCTCCTCTTTCTGGTTCGGTTTCGCCGTCTGTGCGGCTGGTTTCGGGGCGGCATTGGATCGGAAGAGCGCCAGCGTTCCCGCCCAGAGAAGCTTTGCCGGCCTGTCCGTATGGTTCGACCATGCATGCGGCTGGCTGCCGCGAAAATGCAGGCTGTCGCCCGCGGACATGATCATTTCCTCATTATCGACGCGCTGGGTGATCGACCCCTCCAGCACGTAGATGATTTCCTCGCCCTCATGGCTGACAAGTTCCGAGCGGTAACCGGGCGGCACCGTCATCACGAAGGAGGAGAGCGTATTGCCGGGAAAATCGGACCCGAGGCGCTCATAGATCACCGAGGAGCCGTCGACCGAGAATTTGGTGCGCGCGCCCTCTCGCGTCAGCGCGTCGCGCGGCGTCGGCGCGGCGATGAAATAATCGATACCGACCGCCAGCGCCCGGGCAATCTGCGCCAGCGTGCCGAGCGAGGGCACGGCCTGATCGCGCTCGACCTGGCTCAGATAGCCGACGGAAACGCCCGATGCCTGGCTGAGTGCCGTCAGCGTCATCTGCATTTGCTGCCGGCGGGCCCGGATAATCGATCCGACCCGGGGTTGTGTCGTGTCCCGCATGGCGGCGAGCGTTTCGCGCATATTTCATCCCGATCAAAATTTTTTTGATCTAAGCAAAAATACTTGTATTATCCAAGCGAAAATATTCATCACGTCGCGCTTCGCGGCGGCAGAGCCTCCCGCCAGACAAGGGAAAGACCCGAATTGAGTTTTGAGCCAGCCGGCCCGACAGACGAAACCATGCCCGTGGCCGGACCGTCACGCGTCAAGCGCGGCGGGCGCGTGCTGGGCGCCATCGCCTCTGTGCTGGTCACCATCGCGTTCACCTTTCTTGGCCTCCTCGCCATCACCTTCTTCATCGGCCGGGTGATCCCGATCGATCCGGTGCTTGCGGTCGTCGGCGATCGCGCGACGCCCGAAGTCTATGAGGCCGCCCGCGTGCAGATGGGGCTCGACCAGCCGCTGCCGGTGCAGTTCTTCCATTATGTCGTCAATGTGCTGTCGGGCGATTTCGGGCGCTCGGTCTCCACCGGTCGGCTCGTCTCCGACGATCTCGCCCGCTTCTTTCCGGCGACGCTGGAAATGGCGACGATCGGCATCATCATCGGCGTCGTGCTCGGCGTGCCGATGGGCGTCTATGCCGCCGCCCACCGGGGCCGCCCGCTCGATCAGGTCATCCGCGTCATCGGCATGCTCGGCTATTCGGTGCCCGCCTTCTGGCTCGGCCTTGTCGGGCTTGCGCTGTTTTACGCCCGCTTCGGCCTCGTCGGCGGGCCGGGCCGGCTCGATATCTTCTATGACGGGCTGGTGCCGCCGGTCACCGGCCTCATTCTCGTGGACAGCCTGATTGCCGGCGATACCGATATCTTCTTCAACGCCGTCTCCCACATCATCCTGCCGGCCTCGGTGCTGGGCTTCTTCAGCCTCGCCTATATCGCTCGCATGACCCGCTCCTTCATGCTCGACCAGCTCGGGCAGGATTTCGTCACCACCGCCCGGGTCAAGGGCGTCGCCGAATGGCTGGTGATCTGGCGTCACGCCTTCCGGCCGATCCTGGTGCCGCTGATCACCGTGATCGGCCTCTCCTTCGCCGGCCTGCTCGAGGGCTCGGTGATGATCGAGACGGTGTTTTCCTGGCCCGGCATCGGCAACTACCTGACGACCGCGCTCCTGAACGCCGACATGAACGCCGTACTCGGCGCGACGCTGGTGGTCGGCGCGGTGTTCATCCTGATCAACAAACTCTCAGACATGCTCTACTGCGTCATCGACCCGAGGGCCCGCCGATGACCACACGCGACTGGCTTCTGGCCGATTCTCCCACATCGCTCCTGCAGGCGCGGCTTGGCGCATCCTATCGCGCCGGTCTCGCGCTGCTTGGCAATCCGCTCGCCGCCATCGGGCTTGTGATCGTGCTGCTTTTGATCGTCATGGCGATCTTCGCCCCGTGGCTGGCGCCCTATTCGCCCTTCGGGCAGTCGCTCGGCGAACGGCTGCAGCCGCCGAGCATGGAGCACTGGATGGGCACGGACGAGCTTGGCCGGGACATTCTCTCCCGCGTCATCTATGGCGCGCGGATCACGCTGATGATCGTCGCTCTGGTTGCGATCATCTCCGCGCCAATCGGCCTTCTCGCCGGCGCGGTCTCGGCCTATTTCGGCGGCTGGACCGACCGGATCATGATGGGCATCACCGATGTGTTCCTGTCGATGCCGAAGCTGATCCTTGCGCTTGCCTTCGTCGCCGCCCTCGGCCCCGGCATCGAGAACGCGATCATCGCCATCGCGATCACCGCCTGGCCGGCCTATGCCCGCATCGCCCGCGCCGAAACTATGACCTTCCGCAACTCCGAATTCATTGATGCCGTCCGGATGCAGGGCGCATCCCCGGCGCGAATCATCTTCCGCCACATCCTGCCGCTCTGCACCTCCTCGATGATCATCCGCGTCACGCTCGACATGGCCGGAATCATTCTGACGGCGGCGGGCCTCGGCTTCATCGGGCTTGGCGCGCAGCCGCCATTGCCGGAATGGGGCGCGATGATCTCGCGCGGGCGTGCCTTCATTCTCGACCAGTGGTGGGTGGCGACCATGCCGGGCTTTGCGATCCTCGTCGTCAGTCTCGGCTTCTGCTTCCTCGGCGACGGTTTGCGCGACGTATTGGACCCGAAACAGGGAGCGGGACGATGACGGCGCTGCTCGATATCGAAAACCTCCGCGTTTCCTTCCCGACCCACAAGGGCCGCGTCGAGGTGGTGAAGGGGCTGTCCTTCACGCTCGGCCGCGAACGTCTGGGCATCGTCGGCGAATCCGGCTCCGGCAAGTCGATGACCGGCCGTTCGGTCCTGAGACTGATCGCTCCGCCCGGCCGCGTCATCGCCGACCGGCTCGATTTCGACGGCATCGACATTCTGGCTCAATCGTCCCGGCAGATGCGCAAGATCCGCGGGGCGCGCATCTCGATGGTGATGCAGGACCCGAAATTCTCGCTTAATCCGGTGCTGACTATCGGCGCCCAGATCGGCGAGGCGCTGGCCGCGCATTTCTCGCTCTCCAGGCGCGCAATCCGCGAACGCAGCATCGCTATGCTGGAATCGGTCAGGATCGACGATCCCGAACGGGTGATAGGGCTTTATCCGCACGAGATTTCCGGCGGCATGGGCCAGCGGGTGATGATCGCAATGATGCTGATCCCCGAACCGGACCTCCTGATCGCCGACGAGCCGACCTCGGCGCTCGACGTTTCGGTGCAGGGCCAGGTGCTCGACATCATGGACCGGCTGGTGCGCGACAAGGGCATGGGGCTGATCTTCATCAGCCACGATCTCGATCTCGTCTCGCGTTATTGCGACCGTATTCTGGTGATGCGCTCCGGCGAGATCGTCGAGGAATGCGTGGCGTCCGAGCTTTCCCAGGCGCGCCATCCCTATACGCGCGGCCTGCTGGCGGCGATGCCGCGCATGGACGAGAACCGCGACTTCCTGCCGGTTCTCGAACGGGGAGACACGTGATGACCGCGCTTTCCCTGAACAATGTCGATATTTCCTACGGTGACACCAAGGTCGTCTTCGGCGCTTCGCTCGATGTGGCCGAGGGCGAGAGTTTTGCCCTCGTCGGCGAGAGCGGCTCCGGCAAATCGACCATCCTGCGCGCGATCGCCGGGCTCGCGCCGGACTGGACCGGCGAAATTTCCGTTCTCGGCAAACCGCGCGGCAAGAAACTCGACAAGGATTTCGCCCGCATCTGCCAGATGGTGTTTCAGGACCCCTACGGCTCGATCCATCCGCGCAAGACCATCGATGCCACGCTCTCCGAACCGCTTGCCGTTCATGGCATCGGCAACCGGTCCGAACGGGTGGAGGCGATGCTGGCGGCTGTCGGCCTCGACCGGCGCTTCCGGTTCCGCTTTCCGCACCAGCTTTCCGGCGGCCAGCGCCAGCGGGTGGCGATTGCCCGGGCGCTGATGCTGGAGCCGAAAATCCTGCTTCTCGACGAACCGACCTCGGCGCTCGACGTTTCGGTGCAGGCCGAGATCCTCAACCTCTTGAAGCGGCTCCGCGCCGAGCAGAACCTCACCTTCCTGCTCGTCACCCACAACCTGCCCGTGGTCTCGTTTCTCTGCGACCGGCTGGCGGTGATGCGGCGCGGACAAATCGTCGAGATCGCCGGCGTCGACAAGCTCAAGACCGGCACTCTGACCCACCCCTACGCCCGCGAGCTCTATGCGGCGAGCGGCGGACATACCGAAGGACACTGACATGACCACCGAAACGGCGCTCGCCCGCTTTGCCACCGACATCGCGGCCGCCACCACGGCCGACGCCGCTTTCGAAGCGCTTCAGGCGCTGACAGAGGCCACCGTCGGCGTAAAACTATTCACGGTGATGACGGTGGACATGGAAGCGGGCCTTGCGCGCCGCGCCTATACCAGCGACCCCAAATCCTATCCGGCAACCGGCACCAAGCCGATCCATCACGATGCCTGGTTCGATATCGTCCATATCGAACGCCGCCCCTTCGTCGCCAACACGATCGAGGACATCGCCAAAGTGTTTCCGGATTACGCGTTGATCGATTCACTCGGCTGCCAGTCGGTCGTCAACCTGCCGGTGATTCTCGGCGGCGAGCTCGTCGCGACGGTCAACATGCTGCACGAGACGGATCATTACACACCGGAGCGCGTCGCCGCGATCGTGCGCGATCTCACCATCCCCGCCCAGCTTTCCTTGAGCGTTGCCAGAGGTTGAAGACAGCTTCTTCTCCGGCTGGCTTTTCGGTCAGCTTCAATTGACCCTAGCAGGCCGTGAAACCGCCATCGATCGGCAGCGATACGCCGGTGATCATGGAAGCCCCGTCGCTTAGCAGGAATACGATCGGGGCGGCGATCTCGTCTTCGCTTGCCCAGCGCCCGAGCGGCATGTTCGCCAGGAAAGGCTCGCCGATTTCGGGGCGTCCCCAATAGAAGGCGGACATCTCGGTCATGACCACGGTCGGGTTCACGCTGTTGACGCGGATATTGTGGGGGCCCAGCTCCAGCGCCGAGACGCGGGTGATGTTGTCGAGCGCCGCCTTCGAAGAGCCGTAGGAGATATGGCCTTTCAGCGCCACGAGCGAAGCCTGGCTCGAGACATTGACGATCGCGCCGCCATTGCCGAGCCGGATCATCGACCGGGAAGCATATTTGGTGACCAGCAGCGCGCCGCGGGCATTGACTGAAATGACCTTGTCGAAAACGTCGATATCGGTTTCCATCGGCGTCGCGATTTCACCGCCAAATCCGCCGCAGTTGACCACGCCCCAGAGATCAAGCCCGTCGAGCGCCTCGCGGATGCTGTCCTCGCTCGTCAGGTCGAATGGCAGGGTGGCGCAACCGGTTTCCGCGGCAAGCGCGGCAAGCGTCTCGGTGTTGCGGCCATTGGCGATAACGGTGGCGTCGGCGGCAACCAGTTGCCTTACGGTGGCCGCGCCGATCCCGCCGCTGGCCCCGGTTACGAGAATGGGGCCTTTTCCGAAAGTGGCCATGTCAGTTGTCCTTCTCCGGTTGTGGTGTTCCGTTTCGTTGCGGCAGTGGCTATTTCACCGCGCCGGCTGACATGCCGGCGAGGAAATAACGCTGTGCCAGCAGATAGATCAGCAGAAGCGGCACGGAGCCCAGCACGCTCATCGCCATCATCTGGTTCCACTCGAAGGCGTGCTGGCCCATGAGAAGCTGAATGCCGATCGGCACGGTGCGCATGTCGGTCGACTTGGTCAAAGTCAGCGCGAACAGGAATTCGTTCCAGCACAGCAGAAACGTGTAGACCGCGGTCGCGACGATGCCCGGCAGCGAGATCGGAACGATAACGCGCCACAGCGCCGTCCAGCTCGAGCCGCCGTCGACGGCCACGGCCTCGTCCAGATCGCGCGGCAGCGTATTGAGATAGCCGGTCATCAGAAGAATGGCATAGGGCAGGGTGAAGACCAGATAGGTCAGCACAAGCGCCGCATAGGTATTGAACAACCCGTAGGACACCACCAGCCCGAAGAACGGTATCAAAAGCGTAATTGGGGGCAGGGTCTGGGTGCTGATGAACAGCGTGCTCAAAACGCCCTTGCCGCGGAAATTGAAACGGCTGAAGCCATAGGCGGCCAGAAGCGCGAACACCACGGTGAAGATCGTGACCAGCATGGCGACGAGGTAGCTGTTGAAGAAGAAGCGCAGCTTGACCGGATCGGTGAAGATCGCGGTATAGGCCTCCAGCGTGAAGGCGCGCGGCAGGATCGTCGGCGGCAGCGCGAAGATCTCGCTGTTGGGTTTGAACGAGCTGCCCAGCATCCAGTAAATCGGAAAGGCTGCGAAGAACAGGCCGGCGGCAAGTCCGAGATAAAGCGAGAGTGTGATCAGTCGTTCGCGTCTGCTGTTTCGTCTGCGCATCGGATCTACCTCGCTTTTTGATGACGGATGTAGAACAGGGTGAGGCCGATCGAGAGCAGCAGGATGGTCACGGCGCTGGCGGCGGCCTGGGACAGGTCATATTGGGCGAAGGCCAGCTTGTAGGTGTATGTGCTGAGCACTTCGGTCGCATAGATCGGGCCGCCGCCGGTGGTCAGCCAGATCAGCGGGAAAACCTGCATCGTCCAGATGAAGTCCAGCAGCGAAATGCTGATAATGATCGGCATGAGCTGCGGAATGGTGATGAAGAACAGCTTCTGCGGCCCCGAAGCGCCATCGATGTCGGCGGCTTCGTAAAGATCTTTCGGAATGCCCTGAAGGCCGGCCAGAAGGCTGACCATGAACAGCGGATAACCCGCCCAGATATTGGCGAAGGTCACGGCCTGCAGGGCAGTTTCCGTCGATGCGAACCATTGGATCTTGGAGCCGATGATGCCGAGATTCATCAGCACGCTGTTGACCACGCCATTCGGCTCCAGCAGCAGCCGCCAGATCACGGCGATAATGACCTGGGTGAACAGCCAGGGCAGGATATAGAGCACGCGCAGCAGGCTGCGCAGCCACGGGCTGACCCGGTCGCTGTTTAGCATCAGCGCGAATGTAAGGCCGAGGATCATGTGCATGATGACGCTGACGATGGTGAAATACAGCGTGTGCCAGAGCGCCGCCCAGTAAACGTTGTCGCTGAAGATCTCGCGATAATGCTTCAAACCCGCAAAGCTGGCGTCCGGACGCAGCACGGCGCTTTCCTGAAAGGAATAGGCAATCACCATGCACATCGGCAGCAGCATGAGCAGCGCCACGACGATGAGCGAGGGCGACAGATATAGATAGGGTGCTGCCTTCCGTTTGAGCCTGTAGCTCGCCATCGAGGTCGGGTTGATCATTGGCACGCTCATAGATTTCCGGGTTTTGCGATACGCTCGGTCTGATCGGGGGCGCGCGATTTTCGCGCCCCCGAAAGCACGTCTATATCAGAGCCTGGAGATCAGAACTCCTTGACCCAGTCGGCCTGCGCCGCCTCGGCGGTCTGTTCCGGCGTCTGCTGGCCCTCGAGCATTTTCTGGCTCTCGATTGCGAACTGGCGCATCAGGTCCACGGCGACGGGAAGCCCGGTGAATTCGTTTGCCAGATACCCCTCCTGGAAAATCTCGAATGCCTTGGCATAGACATCGTCGGAGGTCACGAAATCGGGCTTTGCGTTGACATTGCCGGGAAACGCGTTGGCGAGCGATACGAGACGGGCATTCACATCTTCCCGCATCATGTATTCCACCAGCTTCCAGGCCTCTTCCTGATGTTCGGTGGATTCTGAAATCCCGATGCCCCAGGAGGCGTAAGGCAGGCCGCGCTTGCCTTCGTAGCCCTCGACCACAGGGATCGGGGTCACGTCGAAGTTCAGATCAGGGTTGCGCTCGCGGATCAGGTTCACATGGGCCAGCGTGTCGACCATCATGCCGATGCGCCCGTTGACGAATTCCTCGACCTTTTCCTGTTCGGTCTTGGTGGCAATGCCGGGCGAGATGACGCCGGCCTCGTTCAGCGAATTGATATAGGCGAGCATGTCGATCACCGGCGGCTTGTCGAGCGCGGGCTGTCCATTGTCCAGCATGCTTTCGCCGGACGCCCAGACCCATGACATCATGTCGTTGAGAACGCTCGACGGCGATTGCAGCGAAAGCGGCAGCGCCCAGCCATATTTGTTTTCTTCGGCGTTCGTCATCTTCTTGGCGGCTTCAAGGAATTCCGGCCTGGTCGATGGCAGTTCGGTGACGCCGGCCTCCTCGGCGAAGTCAAGGTTCACGAAGATCGGATAGACGAAGGATGCCACGGGCATCATGACGGACTTGCCATCGATCTTGATGATGTCGGCGGCTTCGCTTCTGTCGAAGCCGGTGCTGTCCATGAGCGGCGCCATGTCCGCAATCGCGCCTTGCGCGGTAAGGCTGTTCACCCAGGCGCCGTCGAGGCCGACGACATCGCTCATCGTGCCGCTTGCCGCCCCGATCGCGATCTGATCGCGGGTCGTTGCGTAGGGGCCGCTGATCAGCGTCACCTTGATGTCCGGGTTCTCGGCCTCGAAATCATCCATGATGGCGCGCAGCGATCCCGCGGGAAGCTCCGGCTCCCACCATTGCGAGAACTCGATTTCCGTCTGCGCGAGCGCGCCCGTGGCGCCAATCAGCCATATTGCGGCCGCGCCTTTCAAAAGGTTCATTCTTCCAGAGTATTTCATGGTCTCTCCTCCCTTGCTGAAATAGGCCCTCCTGGCCTGGTGAATTATGGCCGCTGGCCCCGCACGCTCCCAAATGTCCGGACCTTGACCGTTGATTGATTGCACCTCGTTTATCTCGATCCGACGGTGCCTCCTCCGCGCCGTTTACAGGGGCGGCCGAAACTGGCCGTCGCGGGCCGGGCTGCAATATCAGCGAATGACGACATGGCTGTCGGGATCGAAAAAATGCAGTTTCGTACAGTCGACGGCCACCGCGATCGGATCGCCGGCCCTGACTTCGCTCGTCGGACCGAACCGGGCCACGGCATTGGCAAGCCCCGAAAGATCGGCAACGGCGTCCGGGTCGCCTGAATCGACCTCAATGGCATTCAGCCGCAGATGAACCATGTGCTCGGAACCGAGTTCCTCGACATTGACCACCTCCGCCGGAATGGTCTGATAGCCGCGCGCCGCTTCCAGCCTGCTGTCGTGAAGATCCTCCGGGCGGATGCCGAAAACGACCTTGTTTCCGTTGTAGCGCTCCAGGGACGGCAGGCGCGCAAGCACACTTTCGGGCAGGCGCAATTCAAAGCCCGGCGTCTTCAGGGCACCGGCGTCCAGATCCGCTTCGAACAGGTTCATCGAAGGCGATCCGATGAAGCCGGCGACAAAGGCGTTGACCGGTTCGTTATAAAGGCGTTTCGGCACATCGACCTGCTGCAGGATGCCGCCCTTCATGACGGCAACGCGGTCGCCCATCGTCATCGCTTCGGTCTGGTCATGGGTGACATAGATGGTCGTGACACCGAGCTGACGTTGCAGGCCGGCGATTTCGCCCCGCATCTTCACGCGCAGTTTTGCATCGAGGTTGGACAGCGGCTCGTCCATCAGGAAGGCTGCCGGCTCGCGCACCATGGCGCGGCCCATCGCCACGCGCTGTCTCTGGCCGCCGGAGAGATTGGCAGGCTTGCTGTCCAGCAGGTCGGTGAGCTGGAGAATATTGGCGATCTCGGCGACCCGCGCCTTGCGCTCGGCCTTGCTTTTGCGGGCAAGCCGCATTGAAAACCCGATGTTCTCGGCGACGGTCATATGCGGGTAAAGCGCGTAGGACTGGAAGACCATGGCGATGTCGCGGTCTTTCGGGGCCATGTCCACCACATCGCGCCCACCGATATAGAGGTGCCCGCTGGTGGTCTCCTCCAGCCCGGCGATCATTCTCAAAGCTGTCGACTTGCCGCAACCAGAGGGGCCGACCAGGATCAGAAATTCGCCATCCGCGATCGTCAGATTGAGATCCTGTATCGCGCGAAAGCTGTTTCCGTAGGTCTTGCAGATGTTCTCGAGAACGACCTCTGCCATCTAAATCCTCCCTACGCCGGCGACGCTGGTGAAAAGCCCGGCGCCGAAGCGATTCGTTCCGCGCGTTGACCGCGCTGGACACTTTCTCCTCAAAAAAACTATACGATAAAAATTACAAAATACAAATTATAAAATTACTTAATGTAAAAAAATGACTGTTTCGAATTTTTCACAAGAGCTGAAATGCCGGAGCGCCACTCGCTTCCAGCAGAGCGTCGACAGCCCGGCCTGTCGGAAGCGCCTCCCTTCCGCCGCGGCCCGAGACCGACAACGCGGCCGCTGCCGCGGCAAACCTGACGCAATCGCCGATGTCATGCCCCCGGACAAGCGCCACGGCATAGGCGCCGTGAAAACAATCGCCTGCCCCGGTGGTGTCGACCACACTGACGGCGTGCGATGGCAGATGGCGGGGGCGGCGATCGGCGTCCAGCAGATAGGCGCCGTTTTGCCCATCGGTCAGCACGACGGCGCTGCGCCGATCGCTCCACAAGGCGTGGAGCACGTCCCGCGGCCGTTTCTGCCCTGTATAAAGGCGCGCAAAACCGAAGGGCAGCACCAGATGATCGCAAGCCTCAAGCAGCAGGTCGGTCGTCTCGCCCTCGCTCCATTCCATATCGGCGATCACCGGCAGGCCGAGGCTCACCGCCCGGAATACGGCTTCCGGCGAGCGCGTTGCATAGCCATCGATCAGCAGCGCGCCGGCGGATGTCAAAACTGTATCCGGCAGGTCCGGCGCGGCGCCGAGCCGGACGTCGTCGTCGAAGGCGATGAACCGGTCGCCGTCCGAGCCGACGGTGATCGTGGAACGGACCGGTCGGCAACCGGCCGCGCGCGGCGCGTCATCCGTGAACACGCCTTCGGCCTGCAGCGCCGCCACGACAGGATCATCGGGTTTCTCATCGAGCCAGCCGATGAAGCTTGCCTCGGCGCCGAGGCGGGCTGCGGCGACCAGAGCGGTCGCTACATTGCCGCCGAAGGCGCTGGCGCGCCGCACCACCCGGCCTTTGCCCGCCTGCAACGGCGCATCGACATAATAGATGTCATCGACCGACAGCGCGCCGAAGCCGATGATCCTGGCGGGCCGGGACATTGTCAGCCCTGCGCCTTCTTTAGGGCGTCCTCGGCGGCAAGCCCGTCGTGAATGACGCCGCGGAAGGCGCGCGCCGCAGTGACGGGATCGCCGTGCCCCCAGAGGTTGCGCCCGACAACGGCGCCGCGGGCACCGGCCTGAATGGCCTCCGCCGTCTGCTCCAGTGCGCCGAGCAGGGTATGCGTCTTGGGGCCGCCGGCAATCACGACCGGAACCGGGCTGGTGCGGACGATTTCCTTGTAGCCGTCGAAATCGCCGGTGTAGCCGATCTTGATCACGTCGACGCCTGTTTCGATGCCAATGCGCGCCGCATAGGCGATCTCTTCCGGGGTGAAGACAATCTTTGCGCCGTCGGTGAAGTCGCGCGGATAGATATGGGCGACAATCGGCATGCCGAAGCGTGCCGCTGCATTGACGGAGTCGGTGAGCCACCGGATGTACTGCCCTTCCGTGCTGCCGCGCACCGGAATGGCGACGGCCAGCGCATCTGCGCCTGCCCGCACGGCATCTTCCGGCGTCGCGATCAACTGGCTGATCCGGTCGTCCGGGGTGAAGCATCCCGCCTGGATGACCAGCGATGCCTGACCGGCGTAGCGCGCCCACAAAAGCCGCGCCGCGCCCGGCTGAATGCTGACATAGTCGGGCTTGCCCTGCATGACGCGATCAAGCGCGCCGGGTAGGTCGGCAAGGCCGCCCTTGCGGACATCGCCATACCCGACGAAGTGGTCCACGGCGCCGCCGAAAAGGTTTCCTGAAGGGTGCGAAAACAGGCGCGCCAGACGCACCGTGGTACCCAGGGTCATTGCAGTTTCCTCCTGTGATTGTTGAGATTGTCGCCGTATGCGGCTCAGGCTTGCGTCAGAGCGCTGATCGTATCGAAATTGCGCCGAACGGCGGCAGCGGGGTCTATCGCGGCCTCGTCGGATTCTTCCTCGACCACGATCCAGCCGTTGAAGCGCGGCGCCCGCTCGACGGTCGCGAGCACGGTGGCGAGGTCGCAGATGCCCTCGCCCAGCATCGCCCAGTCGCCGCTGGCATCGACATCCTTGAGATGGACGTAGCGTATGCGATCGCCGAAATCGCGGAGGGTCACGTCGATCTTCTGTCCTGCCCTGAGAATGTGGCCGGTGTCGGGAACCCAGCCGATCTCCTTGTCGAGAAGGCTGAAGATCAGATCGTAATCGGCCTTGTCGAACAGCAGCGTGTTCTTGTGCGAAGAGGGATGCAGGGCCAGCGGAACGCCGGCCGCGCGCGCGATTTCGGCGGAGCGATTGTAGATGTCGGCGGCAAGGGCGATCTTGTCGGCGCGCGCGCCCTCGGACATGGCGGTCGCAGACCCCATCGACAGCACGGCCCCGGGAAAGTGCGCTGCAAACTCGGACCATCGTCTGCAGGCGACGTAATCGGCCTCGGCCTGGCCGGCTTCGGAAAAGCCGCCCTCAGAGCCATAGGCAAAGGCGGCAAGGGTCAGGCCGGCCTCGGCGAGGCGGCGGGCGAAAGCCTCGGGCTGATCGGCGTAGCGGCCGATCATGGTGTCGGTGATCTCGATGCCGGCATATCCGGCCGTCGCGATGGCCTCCACCAGATCGTCCGGCCCGCCGGCCCAGCCATCGCCGAGCATTTCCCAGGTGAATGTCTGACACGCGATGCGGCGTCCTGCCATGGTCGTCCTCCCTCTCCTCTGCACGCTCGCCTTTGGCAGAGCGCTGCGGCAGGCGCACCCTCCCGGCGCGCCAGTCCGATAACTTTATTGCATAATGTAAAATTTATTTTTACAATACGTCAAATAAAAAAATGTCGGGAGAGACCAGCATGCCAAAGGACGTCAAGCCTCAGATCCGGATCGGGGTCGTGGGGTGCGGAAACATTTCAAAGGCTTATCTGCATAACGCCGCAATGTTTCCGGCAATCAGGCCGGTGGCCTGCGCCGATCTCAATTCCAGCGTCGCAAAGGCGCGCGCGGACGCTTTCGGGATCAGGGCCGTGGCCTATGACGAGATGCTGGCGTCTTCTGAAATCGATCTGATCCTCAACCTGACGGTGCCAACCGCGCATTTCGATGTCTCGATGCAGGCGCTTCAGGCCGGCAAGCACGTGTTTACCGAAAAACCTCTCAGCGCCACTTTCGCGGAGGGACGCAGGCTGGTTGACGAGGCCAGGGCACGGGACCTGTTGATCGGATCGGCGCCCGACACCTTTCTCGGCGCCGCCGGCCGCTATGCGCGTCAGCAGATCGAGACAGGTGTAATCGGCCGGGTGGTTAGCGGCACGGCCTTCATGATGGGGCGCGGCATGGAGCACTGGCACCCCGATCCGACCTTCTATTATCAGCCCGGCGGCGGGCCGGTTCTGGATATGGGGCCATATTACCTGACCATGCTGGTCAACCTGCTCGGGCCGGTAAGGCGCGTTCAGGCGACGGCGACCAGCGCTTACGCGGAGCGTTTCGTCAGCGCCGAGGGTCCGCTGAAGGGGAAAACGATACCGGTCAACACGCCCACAACGGTCGCCGCCCTGCTGGAGTTCGACAAGGGCGCGCAGATCACCTTTGTCGCCTCGTGGGATGTCTTCCGCCATTCCGGCCGCCAGATCGAGCTGCATGGCACCGAAGGGTCGCTTGGCCTGCCCGACCCCGACAATTTCAGCGGCGTGGTCAGCCTCTCCAGGCTTGGCGCGCCGTGGCAGGATGTGGATACCGCGACGATGTCCTTCGGGGCGCTGAACTGGCCACTCGATGCGCCGGACCGCGGCAATTATCGGATGCTGGGGCTTGCGGACATGGCACAGGCTCTCGTCGAAGGCAGGACCCCCCGCGCATCCGGCGCGTTGGCGCTGCATGTTCTCGATGTGATGGAGGCGATCCTGAACGCGGGCGGGACCGGCGAAGCCGTGGCCGTCGATCCGGTCGATTGCCAGCCCGCTATCCTGGATGAGGATGAAGCCGAGGGACTTTTGGCATGACCGAACTTGATGCTTCCGCGGCATATGCGCTTGAAACGATGGCGTCCTCGAACGCGCCCTCGATCGCGGAGCTGACGCCTGAGGCGGCCCGCCTTCAGTTCAATGCGGGATATGCCGTCAATCAGTTGCGGCACGAGGATGTGGCAGACGTCGCTGACGCTAACTGGAACGGGCACCGTGTCAGGATCTGGCGCGGGCACAGGGCCGAGCCCAATGGCCGCGCGCTGCTTTACCTGCATGGCGGCGGCTGGGTGATCGGCAGCATTGGTTCGCATGAGGAGATATGCCGGCGGCTCGCCAATCGCGCGCGCGCCGTCGTTGTTTCGCCAGACTACCGACTCGCGCCCGAAACGCCTTTTCCCGGCGCGGTCGAGGATTGCGTCGCAGTCCTTTCTCACCTTGCCCGCAACGCTGCCGCGCTCGATATCGACCCGGCGCGGATCGCTGTCGGCGGTGACAGCGCAGGCGGTAATCTGGCCGCCGTGCTGGCTCTTCTGGCGCATGATGGAAAGGCCCCGGATATCGCCGCGCAATTGCTGATCTATCCGAATACCGACCAGACCCAGGATAGCGAAAGCTTTCGCCGTTTTGGCGAGGGCTACGGATTGACCGCGCGGGAAATGGGCTGGTTTCGCGATCACTATCTGCCAAAGGAAGCTGACCGGACGGACTGGCGCGCCGCGCCGCTGAAGGCCCCCTCGCTTCAAGGCGTCGCGCCGGCGGCGGTCATTCTCGCCGGGCATGATGTGCTTTATGCGGAGGGCGCTGCCTATGCGGCGCGGCTGACGGATGAGGGCAGGGCGGTTGTGCGCTGCTGGCCGGGTCAGATCCACGGCTTCCTGTCGATGTCGGCCCTGATCCCCGAGGCAGTCGAAGCCGCCAACTGGCTGTGCGATGCCTGGCTGGACATCGCGCCCTGATACACCGCCTCGTGGCTTCAGGCGGATCGACGCATCATCAGGGTCGACCGGATCTGCTTGCGGCGCGGCACGACCTTCACGCCAAGCGCCTGGGTTTCAATGACTTCGATGAGCTGCTGCACGGTTTCGGAGGCGATTGTCTCGGTGTCCTGAGCGGTGGTTGTCAGCGACGGCCAGAAATACTGGCTGAGGGGATGGTCGTCATGTCCGGCGACGCGAATATCGTCATCCCGTTCCCGACCGACCTTCAGCCCGGCCTCGCAGGCAGCCGAAATAACGCCGAAGGCGATGCGATCATTGGAGCAAAGCAGGGTTTTGCCCGGCAGGCCCTTTGCCAGAAGCCGTTGCATCTGCTCGCGACCCAGGCGCTCCATGTCCCATGAGACCTCGGAATCGAAATCCACGATCAGCGGCTCGTGCCCTTCGGCTTTCATGGCCTGGCGATAGGCATTCTGCCGGATCAGCACATTGTCGGTAAGGTGCGGCCCTTCTATCAGCACGGGCGGCTCGCCGGAGCGGCAGAGATACTGGACCATGGCTCTCATGCCAAAATCATGGTCGTTGCTGACGAACGGCACGTCGTCTCCCATCGGCACATCGAAGCTGACAACTGGGATCTCGCTCTTCAAACGGTCGAAAACGCCCGGCCGCGATTGGTTGCCCAGAGGGGCGACGATGACGCCGGCGACCTTGAAATCGAGCATCCGCTGGACGGCCTCTTCCTCAAGGTCGGCCGCCGTCTTGGATGAAATCAGGATCGGCCGCATATCGCTGCCGCGCAGGGCGGTTTCGATGTGAGACGTGAACTTGGCAAAGAACGGGTCGTAGATTGTCGGCACGATAATGCCGACATTGATGGCCATCTTGCTGCTGAGGTGGCGCACGAACGAATTCGGTTCGAAATCGGACTGCTTCAGAACCGCCTCAATACGCCGGCGGGTCACCGGTTTGACGTCCAGCGGATTGTTGAAATATTTCGCGATCGTAGGCCGCGATACGCCACAGGCCTTGGCGAAATCTTCCATAGACTTAAAGGTTTTGCCCGCCATGCCCTCTTTCCGGTGCATCCTCGCTTCGATTGAACGCTTCTACACTGGAGCAGCGAAGTTTACAAATTTCACATATTGAAAAATAGTCAGCGCGCGCTGGCGGCTTTCCCGCGCACTGTGATCCTCGGTGGTGCAGCCCGGCGCGAACACCTTCCGCAGCGGTGCCGCCGCTCCCTGCGATCGCCAGCGTTGCGGAGCGTGAGAGACTTGCTTTCGCTGCGGCCTTCATGCACCGTCACGGCCTGTGATCTTTAAAACTGGCAGGCGGGGGACGTGGCGATGGTGGACTGGCTGGCAAGGCGATGGGTTTCCGCGGCGCTGTTCATGGCGTGCGGCTTCGTGGCGCTGGCGCCGGCTATCTTCCTCGCCTTCTCCGGTTTCGTAACGCTTGTCTATCTGCACCTGCCGATCTACATGTTTCATCAATTCGAGGAACATGAGGGTGACCGGTTCCGCCGTTTCGCGAATGAGCGGCTGTTCGGCGGGAAAGACGTGCTGCGCCCGGTCGACGTCATCGTGGTCAATCTTCCGGTTGTCTGGGGGGTTAACCTGTTCGCATTCTATGCCGCGTTGTTGCTGTGGCCGGCCGCAGCTCTCGTGGCGCCCTATCTTCTCTTCGTCAACGCCGTGCTGCATATCGTGACCACGCTGCGGCTGCGGTGCTACAATCCCGGTCTCGTTACCGCGATCGTGCTGTTCCTGCCGCTGAGCATCGCCACGCTTTTGAGCGCGAGCGCGATGCCAGGCATCACGATTCTGGATCACGCTTTCGGCCTTGCCGCGGCGCTCGCCATCCATCTCGCCATCATGGCACAGTCCGGCTGGCGCTACCGCCATGCGGCGGGCGCGGCGAAGTCCTGACGATTTCACACCATCACGCATGCCGCGCGCCGCGCCGAAAATCTCCTGTTAGGCATTCTGCAGGTGAGCCAGTCACATAGCATCGGCGATGCGACGATCATGACACGGACAAGGGCAGGCGCGCAGGCAAATGCCGTTGTCGCAAAACTGAAACAGCTCTCTGGTTAGGTGCGCGTTGCCTATCGCCAATGTGATTCCGCAGCAGCGGAAGCCGGAGTTTTTTGATGTCCCGTTCGCCCCATTTCCGCAAGTCTTCCATCCGAAACAGACGCACGCTGTTCATGCTGAGCGCCAGCGTCTTCGTGCTGGGCGGCCTGTCTCTCATGGCGACGGCCGAGGTTGCGAATTTCAATGTTCCGCCCGCGTCCGGCTCGCAGACCGTTTCGGGCGATGACAGCGGCGTGATTGAAAGCGGCGCGACGCTCACGGCGACGGACGATCAGGCGATCCTCTGGGAAGGGTCCGCGACCGGGGAAGGCATTTCCATCGTCAATCACGGCACGATCGACGGCAAGAAGGAGCGCGCCATCGACACCGAGGACGACGTCAGCGGCCGTTTCACGCTCACCAATACCGGCACGATCCAGTCGAAGAAAGCCGATGCGTTCCGCGTCGACAGCGCGCTGGAGAACGGCGCGGTGATCGTCGACAATTCCGGCATCATCACCACGGATGGCGGCCAGGCGCTTGATTTCAACAACGCCACGGCAGAAAGCGCGGTCGTCGGCATCACCAACAGCGCCGGCGCGACCATCACCTCGAGCGATAGCGACGCCATCCGTCTGGGGGCCGGCACGATAACGCTCGTCAACGATGGCACGATATCGACGACGAAAGCGGACAAGCGCGCCATTTCCTTCGATGACGACGGGAATTTCGAGACGCTTGCCTCCTTCTCGCTGACCAATGGCGCGTCCGGCGTGATCACCGCCACAGACGACGCATTGAAGATCAAGGCCGACAAGGACAGCAGCCACGCAGCGGTCATCACCATCGACAATGCCGGCGAAATCTCCTCGTCCGATGGCGGACAGGCGCTTGATCTTGCCGACATCATTGCCGCCGGCTCGAGCATCACCATCACGAACAGGCAGACCGGAACGATCTCGGCCGCCGACAATGACGGCATCAGGGCCGGCAACGGCACCATTGTCGAAAATTACGGCATGATCCGCAGCGATTATGCCGAAGGCGAGGCGAGCGATCAGAACAACAGCGCCATCAAGCTCGACAATGACGGTGCCGACGGCATGGCGATGACCGTCAACAATTACGCCGGCGCGACGATTACCGGCGCCTATCACGGCGTCAAGGCGTCCGGCGAAAACGACGTCCTGACGGTGACCAACGCCGCTGGCGGCACGATCGAAGGCCGTAACGGCTCCGGGGTGAATTCCAACGGCTCGGGCAGCATCGTCAACTACGGCCTGATTTCCGGCACGTTCGACCCAGCCGCCGATTTCGGCGATGGCGACGGCGTCGATTTCGACCACCGCGGCGAGTTCTACAATTATGGCCAGATTCTCGGGCTTGGCTCCAAGGGCACCAAGGGCGGCGAGACCAGGCCGAGCACCAGCGAGGCGATCGCGACCGGCGGCGGCATCATCGTCAATGGCAGCGCGGATTACACCGAGGCGCTGATCTCCGGCGCCGATAACGGCATTCTCGACGACAACAGCAATAATGGCGATGCCTTCTATGCGCTGACCGTCACCAATTACGGCACGATCGAAGGCAAGAACGGCTTCGGCATCAAGATGGTCAATAATGCCGGCACGTTCGGCAATACCTTGATCAATTACGGCACGATCTCTGGCACGGAATACGCCGTCTCGATGGGCAATGGCGATGACCGCTTCGTCTATCAGGCCGGCAGCAGCGTGATCGGCTATGTCGATGCCGAAGGCGGAACCGACACGTTCGAATTCGGCGCGCGCGACGGCGCGTTCGACCTCGGCCTTCTCGGCAGCGCCGCCACCTATCGCAATTTCGAGGCGCTTGCCTTCGCGGCGGGCTCGAACTGGACGCTGTCCGGCGAGACGACAATCGCGTCGACCATGACGCTTTCCGGCTCAACGCTCAGGCTTGACGGGTCGCTTGCCAATGTTGCGCTCGATATGCGTACGGGGGCGTGGCTTGCGGGCAATGGCACGATCGGCTACCTGACGGTCGGCGACGGCGCAACCGTTTCGCCCGGCAATTCCATCGGCCTGATCAACGTTGCGGGCGATGTCAGCTTCGCGCCCGGCTCGACGCTGATCATTGAAACCGACGGCGTTTCGGGCAACGCCGACCGGGCGGCCGCGACCGGCAGCGCCACGCTTTCGGGCGGGACCCTGTCGCTGATGATGGCCGATCCGGCCGCGAACTGGAGCAACGCCTACACCGTCCTGACCGCAGATGGCGGCGTGACCGGAAGCTTCGACACCGTGTCCTCCAATGCCGGCTCGACCTTCCTTGCGACCGGGGTCGATTATGGCGCGACCGCCGTGACCGTGCAGATGGCGCGCAATAATGTCGCCTTCGCCGACTACGCGGTGACGGCCAATGAGAGGGCCGCCGCCAATGCACTCGATGCCCTTCCGCAGTCGAGCGCGCTCTACGGCGCTGTCGTTGTGCAGGATGGAGCCGGGGCGACAGAGGCTTTCGAGGCGCTTTCGGGCGACATCCACGCCAGCCTCAAGACCGGCCTGATCGAGGATAGCCGCTATCTCCGCGCTGCTGCCTTCTCGCGCCTTGAGGAAGCAGCCGGCGCGCCGGGTTTCTGGCTGCAGCCCTTTGGCGGCTGGGGCACGACGGATGGCGACGGCAATGCGCGCGGGCTTGACCGCAACACCGGCGGCGTCCTTGGCGGCGGCGACTTCGCCCTTGGCGACAGCGCTCGCGCCGGCGTCATCGCCGGCTACCAGTCCTCGCGCTATGAGGAAGACGGCAGCGATGCGAAGGCGACAGCCGATACCTTCCTGCTCGGCGTCTATGGCGGCGGCGAATGGCAGGGCTTCGGCCTCAGCGCCGGCGCGGCCTATGGCTGGTCAACGGTCGACACCGCCCGAACGGCGGCGTTCCCCGGCTTTTCCGAATACCTTTCCGGCTCGACAGATGCGGGCACGGCCCAGGTCTTCGGCGAGGCCAGCTACAAGTTCGAGTTGGGCGCGGCCGCGCTTCAGCCCTTCGCCAATCTTGCCTATGTCAACCTGCATACCGACGGCTATAGCGAGACCGGCGGGTCGGCAGCGCTGGCGGTTGCCTCCGGCGACACCGACACCACGTTTTCGACGCTTGGCCTGCGCGCCTCGACCGATTTCGAGATCGCCAATGGCGGCTCCGCCAGCCTTTCCGGCATGATCGGCTGGCGCCACGCCTTCGGCACAACGGTGCCGACGGCCGCGAACAGCTTTGCCGGCGGCATGCCGTTCGTCGTCGATGGCGCGCCGATTGCCGAAAACGCGGCGGTTGTCGAGGCCGGCCTCGATTTCGATCTCGGCGCCTTCGGCAGGGACGGCAAGGGGCGGGCCGCGCTCGGCGTGTTCTACGCCGGCCAGTTCGGCGACGGTTCGAGCGACAATTCGGTGCAGGGCCGGCTCACGCTTACTTTCTGAGAATGCCGACTTCCACGCCTGATCGCGCGGCACGGCGGATCGTTGGGGCCGCGACCGCTCGTGCAGAACAGTTTCGACAATACGCTCAAGCGTTTCTGGGATGGCCGCCATGTGCGGCCATTGCCTTGCACCCTGAACAGACAAAACCGTGCCGTCTCCTGCGTGCAGGCTGCCATTTGCGTATCGGATGAGGGAAAGCTATTGAAATAACAGCGATAGCAAACAAGACTTTTGGCTGGAGCCGTGATGACGTTCGAGCAATTGCGCATCTTTGTCGAAGTGGCCGAACGGCAGCACGTTACGCAGGCCGCGCAGGCGCTCAACATCGCGCAGTCCGCCGCCAGCCACGCCATCGCCCAGCTCGAGGCGCGCTACGACGTGCAGCTTTTCTACCGCGTCGGTCGCCGGATCGAGCTCTCGGAGGCCGGCCGCGCGCTGCTTGCCGAGGCGAGCGCGATCCTTGGCCAGGTGGAGCGCGCCGAACTGGCGCTGAGCGAGTTCAGCACGCTGTTGCGCGGAACGCTGCAGGTCGAGGCGAGCCAGACGATTGCGAGCTACTGGCTGCCGGCGCGACTTGCCGCGTTTCGCCGCGCGCATCCCGGCATAAACCTGCGTATGAAGATCGAGAACACCCAGCAGGTTGCCGATGCGGTGCTGACGGGTGCGGTGGAGCTCGGCTTTGTCGAAGACGAGGTCGTGCATCCGCAGCTTGTCTGCCACCCCGTCGCCGCCGATCGGCTGATCGTCGTCGTCGCGCCCGACCATCCCTGGGCGGGTCTGAAGCGGCTCGATCCCGCGAAAATGTCGGAGAGCGACTGGGTGCGGCGCGAGACCGGATCGGGCACGCGCTCCGCTTTCGAACATGCCGCCAGCGCGATGGGCGCGGATGTGGCGGGTTTCCGCATCGCGATGGAACTGCCGTCCAACGAGGCGGTGCGCGCCGCCGTCGAGGCCGGGCTCGGGGCGGCGGCGATGTCGGCCTCGGTCGCAGCGCCCAGCCTGGAGGCGGGACTGCTGCATCACGTGCCGATCGAATTGCCCGAACGCCAGTTCAGCGCCCTGCGCCTCGCCGCCCGCCGCCCCACCCGGGCGGTAACGGCGTTCCTGAACCAGCTTGGCATTGTCGAGGCGGTCAATGGCGCGGAGACCGAAGGGCAGGGTTGAGGCTTGGGCTCGGCGATATGTATGGGCGATGCCTCTCATAAAATGATCGATGGACCGGATTTCGTGTCCGCAATCCATCTTGAATCCAGATTGATTGCATCCGATCACAGTATTGGACCGCCTTGCCCGGCTTCTCTACCTTTGCGCTAACCGGAATTCCGGATGAGGAAGCCGACAATGCGCAACGCCAGTCACGAAGGTATCAAACCGCAGGCCGATCATAGGGTCGAACGCCCGGATGCGGGGAGCGCCTTGACCGGGCCGCAACCGCCGCAACAGGCTGCGGATGGCCATGAGCCCGACTACCGTTTCACGCTTGCCAATGAGCGGACCTTCCTTGCATGGGTGCGCACGGCGTTGGCGCTTCTGGCCGGCGCGGTGGGGCTGATGCATTTCGCCAAACCGCTGGCCGGCCTCGACCCCGACAAGCTCTTCGGCATTGCGCTGGCTTCAGCCGGCCTCTTGGTGATCATCTATGCGACCTGGCGCTGGCACAGCGTACAGCGGGCCATGTCGCATGACGCGCCGTTGCCCGGCGGCACGGCCATCTGGTTCCTGTCCGGCCTCATCATCCTGACCGGCAGTCTCGCCGGGATCACGGCGCTTGTGAGCGGAGGTCTCGTGTGATCGGACAAGGACTAGCCCATGAGCGAACGTCTGATACCAGGCCGACCCGGTTTGCAGCCCGAGCGGACAGACCTTTCCTGGGTGCGCACCGCGCTGGTTGTGGCCATCAATGGCGGGTTGTTGCTGCTGCGCGAAGGCGCGCCGCAGGACCTTCTGTCAATTCTCGCTGGCAGTTTCGCCCTGGCGCTTTCGATCATGATGATGCTGACCGGCTCCCGGCGCACGCGGCTTTTGCGCCTGCGCCCGCTGCCACGCGATCTCGCGCCGAGACAGGAGGTGCTGCTCACCGGCGTCTCTGTCGCCTTGCTGGGGGCGATCACGCTCCTGATGATCGCTGTGCGCTGATCGCGGCGACGCGCCCGTTGTTTCCGACCGACCTCACGCCTGAAGGAGCCTCAGATGGCGCGCAATGACCGCGGCGCGAACGCCGCCCCCTCGCAGCAAGCCCTGCGTGACAGCCCCGCCCCGGATGAGGGCGATGGCGTCGTCACGTCCCCGAAGATCGGTGACCATGTGGCGAAAACCACCTGTTACATGTGCGCCTGTCGCTGCGGCATCGACGTGCATATCCGCGACGGCAAGGTGCGCTACATCAACGGCAACAAGGATCACCCGGTCAATCGCGGCGTGCTCTGCGGCAAGGGCAGCGCCGGCATCATGCAGCACTACAGCCCGGCGCGGCTGAAAAAGCCGCTGCTGCGCACTGGCCCGCGCGGCAAGGGCGAATATCGCGAGATCGAGTGGGAGGAAGCGCTTAGCATCGTCACCGAGCGCCTTGCCCGCATCCGCGCGACCGACCCGAAAAAGCTCGCCTTCTTCACCGGTCGCGACCAGTCGCAATCGCTTACCGGCTGGTGGGCGACGCAGTTCGGCACGCCCAACTTCGCCGCCCATGGCGGTTTCTGTTCGGTCAACATGGCCGCCGCCGGGCTTTATTCCATCGGCGGCGCGTTCTGGGAATTCGGCGAGCCCGACTGGGAGCGCTCGAAATATTTCATGCTGTTCGGCGTCGCCGAGGATCACGATTCCAACCCGATCAAGATCGGCCTCGGCAAGCTCAAGGCCAACGGCGCCAAGGTGGTTGGGATCAATCCCTGTCGCACCGGCTATAACGCGATCGCCGACGAGTGGATCGGCATCCGCCCGGGCACGGACGGGCTGTTCGTGCTGGCGCTTGTGCACGAGCTTTTGCGGGCGGGCAAGGTCGATCTCGACTACCTGATCCGCTACACCAATCTGCATCAGTTGGTGATCCGCGACGAGGGCGCCGCCGATGACGGCCTGTTCCTGCGCGATGGCGACGGCAATATCCTGAGCTGGGAGCGGGAGAAGGGCACCACGGCCATCTCCGGCGATCCGACAATTGCCCCGGCGCTGACCGGCACCTTCCAGGCGCTCGGGCGCACCGTCAGCCCGGCCTTCCAACTTCTCGCCGAGCGCTATTTGTCGAAGGGTTACGCGCCGGACGCGGTCGCCGACAAATGCGGCGTTCCGGCCGACACCATCCGCCGCATCGCCGCGGAACTGGCGAAGGTCGCCTTCGAGGAGGAGATCGAGATTCCCGTCGCCTGGACCGACTGGGCGGGCAGGGAACACAAGACCATGAAGGGCCGCCCGGTCTCGATGCACGCCATGCGCGGCATCTCGGCCCATTCCAACGGCTTTCACACCTGTCGCGCCATTCACCTGCTTCAGGTCCTGCTTGGAACCGTCGATGTCCCCGGCGGCTTCCGCTACAAGCCGCCCTATCCGAAGCCGGTGCCGCCGCCGCTGAAACCCGCGGGCAAGGATGGCGGCAAGCCGAACACGCCGCTTGGCGGCCCGCCGCTCGGCTTCGTCACCGACCCCGCCGATCTGCTGGTGGACGAAAACGGCGGCCCGGTACGCATCGACAAGGCCTATTCCTGGCAGGCGCCGTTTTCGGCCCACGGGCTGATGCATATGGTGATCCGCAACGCGTATGAAGGTGATCCCTATCCGATCGACACGCTGTTTCTCTACATGGCGAACATGGCGTGGAACTCGTCGATGAACACATCCGAGACGATGCGGATGCTGACGGCCACGGACGAGAACGGCGACTACAAGATCCCGTTCATCATCTATTCCGACGCCTATCATTCCGAGACGGTGTCCTACGCCGATCTGGTGCTGCCGGATACCACCTATCTCGAACGCCACGACTGCATCAGCCTGCTCGACCGGCCGATCAGCCATGCCGACGGGCCGGGCGATGCGATCCGTCATCCGGTGCTTGAACCCGACCGCGATGTGTGCGGCTTCCAGTCGGTGCTGATCGATATCGGCGCAAGGCTCGGCCTGCCGGGCTTCGTCAACGATGATGGCAGCGCGAAATACCGCGATTATGCCGATTACATCGTCAACCATGAACGCAGCCCCGGCATCGGCCCGCTTGCCGGCTGGCGCGGCGAGAACGGCGACCAGCAAGGTCGCGGCGCGCCGAACCAGGACCAGCTCAAGCGCTATATCGAACATGGCGGTTTCTGGCATCACGAGTTCAAGCCGGAAGAGCGGTTCTACAAGATGGCCAACAAGGCTTATCTGGAAACCGCGGTCCAGTTCGGCTTTCTGTCGAAACCCGAACCGATCATCTTCCAGATCTATTCCGAGCCGCTGCAGCGCTTTCGGCTTGCGGCCCTGGGGCACGGCCCTGTCCAGCCGCCCGAGAACGAGCGCGAGCGGGTCGCCACCCATTTCGATCCGCTGCCCTTCTGGTCCGAGCCGCTCGAGGAGGGGGTGATTTCGACCGACGACTACCCGATCCACGCGCTGACGCAGCGGCCGATGTTCATGTACCATTCCTGGGGTTCGCAGAATGCCTGGCTCCGGCAGGTGATGAACCAGAACAAGCTGTTCGTGCACCGCGATCTCGCCGCAAGCCTGAACCTCGTCGACGACGACTGGGTCTGGATCGAAAGCCCGCACGGAAGGGTGCGCGGCCAGATTTCGCTGGTCGAGGGCGTGAACCCGCAGACGGTGTGGACCTGGAACGCCATCGGCAAGCGGCGCGGAACCTGGGGCCTGCACAAGGATGCCGGGGAATCGAACCGTGGCTTTCTGTTGAACCATGCCATCACCGAACTGCTGCCGCCGGATGCCAAGGGCCGACGGTTCTCCAATTCCGATCCGGTGACCGGGCAGGCGGCATGGTTCGATCTGCGCATCCGGCTGATCAAATGCACGCCGGAAGAGGCGGGGAGCACCGCCCCGCTGGAGCCGCCGGCGGAACTGCCGCCCGGCCTTTCCGATGGCCCCGACAAGCTGACCTACGGCGCGGAGTTCAAGCCAACCCACTCATCCAAGGAGCGCGCGCAATGACCTGTCTTCCCGAAAGGACCGACCGCAAGCTTGGCCTTGCCATCGACCTCGATACCTGTGTCGGCTGCAATGCCTGCGTCACCTCCTGCAAGGAGTGGAATGCGGGCGGGCACATGGCGCCGCTGACCGACCTGAACCCCTATGCCGACAAGGTCGACGGGGTGTTTTTCAACCGGGTCCACACCTATGAGCAGGACACGCCGAAGGGCGGCGCGACCATACACTTCCCGCGCTCGTGCCTTCATTGCGAGACGCCGGCCTGCGTCACGGTCTGTCCCACCGGCGCGTCCTACAAGCGCGCCGCAGACGGGATCGTGCTGGTGGACGAGGACAAGTGCATCGGCTGCAAGCTGTGCTCCTGGGCCTGTCCCTATGGCGCGCGGGAATTCGACGTGGATGTCGGCGTGATGAAGAAATGCACGCTCTGCGTCGACCGGATCTACAATGAAAACCTCGCCGAGGAGGACCGGGTACCCGCCTGCGTCGCCGCCTGTCCCACCGGCGCGCGCCATTTCGGCGATTTCGGCGATCCGGATTCGGCGATTTCGAAGCTCTCGGAGGAACGCGGCGGCGTCGCGCTGATGCCGGAGCTCGGCTACAACCCGACCAACCGCTATTTGCCGCCGCGCCCCAGACGCGATGCGGCTACCGCGACGGATGCCCTGCCGCTTGAGGATGCTTCGCCAGAGGGCGGCTTTCTCGGCTGGGTCGACCGCATGCTTTCGAGGTAGACGCCGATGCATCCCGCCTTTTCCGTCATCTTCTTCACCACCGCTTCCGGCGCGGGCTATGGCTTGCTTTTCCTGCTGGGCCTTGCCGCCGTCTTCGGCCTGCTGCCGCCCGACCCGTGGTTCGGTCTCGTCGGCTTCGGCCTTTCGCTCGGCCTGATCTCGGCCGGCCTGCTGTCATCCACCGCCCATCTCGGCCGCCCGGAGCGCGCCTGGCGCGCCTTCAGCCAGTGGCGCTCGTCATGGCTTTCGCGCGAAGGCGTTTCCTCCGTGGCGACCTATGTTCCCGCCGTCGCGCTCGCCTTCGGCTGGGTGATCCTGCAGGCCAGCGGCGGCTGGATGGTGCTCGCCGGCGGGCTTGCCGCTCTCGGCGCGGTCGCGACCGTCATCATGACGGCGATGATCTACGCCTCGCTCAAGCCGATAGCGGAATGGCACGGCCCCTGGACGCTGCCCTGCTACCTCGTCTTCGCGGCGATGACCGGCCTGACGCTGCTCAACGCCCTGCTGGCCACCTTCGGCCCGGCAAGCCGGCTCGTTGCCGTGCTGGCCGTGATCCTTGCGCTGGCGGGATGGGCGGTCAAGCGCGGCTACTGGGCCTGGCGCGACAGCGGTCAAACCCAACCCACCGCCAATCAGGCGCTCGGCCTCGGCGAGGGCCAAATTCGCCAGGTGCAGTCCCCGCACAGCGAGCAGAATTACCTGCTCAAGGAAATGGGCTATCGCGTCGCCCGCAAGCATGCCGCAATGCTGCGCCTGATCGCCCAAGCGCTTGCCTTTGCCCTGCCGGCTGCCTGTCTTGCGCTGTCGCTGCTGGTCCCCGGACCGCTGGCACTGGCGTTCGCCCTTGCCGCAGTGCCCCTGCAACTTGCCGGCATGCTGGTCGAACGCTGGCTGTTCTTCGCCGAAGCGCGCCACACGGTGACGCTTTATTACGGCTATTGAGCCAGAGATGTTTTAAGACCGCGGGGTTTCCAGCGCTTCGAGCTCGTCTTCGGTCAATACGCGCGAGCGGGTGAGGAAGCGTTTTTCGCGGCCGTTATCAAGGCTGAACATGCCGCCGCGACCGGGCACCACGTCGAGGATCAACTGGGTGTGTTTCCAGGCCTGAAATTGCGGGCCGGATATCCAGACTTCCGCTCCTTCCACTTCGCCAAGCAGGACGTCGCCGCTACCGAGGTGAAATTCGGCTTTCGGATAGCACATCGGCGACGAGCCGTCGCAGCACCCGCCGGACTGGTGGAACATGATCTCGCCGTGGTCGGCCTTGATCTCGCGGATGAGTTCCCGCGCGGCAAGCGTCGCGGTTACCCGGCTGCCCTTTTCGGCGCCGGCAGGCAGGTCGGCATCGGTGACGCAGTGGATGTCAGGCTTTTCCATATCCGTCTCCTTGTTGAACCGAAAGCGAACGGGCGAAGCCGAAGCTCCGCCCGCCACCTGGGAGGAGATCCCGTCAGCCTCAGAAGAAGCCGACTTTTTCAGTGCTGTAGCTCACCAGCAGGTTTTTGGTCTGCTGATAGTGATCGAGCATCATCTTGTGGGTTTCGCGCCCGATGCCGGACTGCTTGTAGCCGCCAAAGGCCGCATGCGCCGGATAGGCATGATAGTTGTTGACCCACACACGGCCCGCCTGGATGTGGCGGCCGAAGCGGTAGCAGGTGTTGGCATCGCGCGACCACACGCCGGCGCCGAGGCCATAGAGCGTGTCGTTGGCGATTTCGAGCGCTTCCGCCTCATCCTTGAAGGTGGTGACGGAAACGACCGGCCCGAAGATTTCCTCCTGGAACACGCGCATCTTGTTGTGGCCCTTGAGGATCGTCGGCTGGATGTAGTAGCCGTTCGACAGCTCTCCGCCGAGATCGGCCGCAGCGCCGCCCAAAAGCACCTCCGCGCCTTCCTGACGTCCGATATCGAAATAGGAGAGGATCTTCTCTTTCTGCTCGCTCGATGCCTGCGCGCCGATCATGGTGTTGTCGGCGCGCGGGTCACCCTGGATGATCGCCTTGGTGCGGGCAATCGCCTTTTCCATGAAGGCGTCGTAGATGTCTTCCTGGATCAGGGCGCGCGACGGGCAGGTGCAGACCTCGCCCTGGTTGAGCGCGAAGAACACGAAGCCTTCGACCGCCTTGTCGAGGAAGCCATCATCCTCGCGCATCACATCCTTGAAGAAGATGTTGGGCGATTTGCCGCCAAGCTCCAGCGTCACCGGAATGAGGTTTTCGGTGGCATATTGCATGATCAGCCGGCCGGTCGTGGTCTCGCCGGTAAACGCGATCTTGGAGATGCGCGGGCTCTGCGCCAGCGGCTTGCCGGCTTCAAGGCCGAAGCCGTTGACAATGTTGAGAACGCCCGGCGGCAGGATGTCGGCGATCAGTTCCGCCAGCACCAGGATCGAGGCGGGCGTCTGTTCGGCGGGCTTCAGCACCACGCAGTTGCCGGCGGCAATCGCCGGTGCCAGCTTCCAGGCGGCCATCAGGATCGGGAAGTTCCAGGGAATGATCTGGCCGACCACGCCGAGCGGCTCGTGGAAGTGGTAGGCGACGGTGTCGTCGTCGATCTCGCTCATCGTGCCTTCCTGGGCGCGCAGCGCAGAGGCGAAATAGCGGAAATGGTCGGCTGCGAGCGGAATGTCGGCATTCATCGTCTCGCGGATCGGCTTGCCATTGTCCCAGGTCTCGCAGGTGGCGATGAAGGGCAGGTTGGCCTCGATCACATCCGCAATCTTCAGCAGCGCGCGGGCGCGTTCGGCCGGCGATGTCGAACCCCATTTGGCCTTTGCGGCATGGGCGGCATCGAGCGCCAGCTCGATATCGGCGGCGTCGGAACGGGCGATCTCGTTGATCGCGGCCCCGGTGATCGGCGTGGTGTTGGTAAAATAGCGACCGTTTTTCGGCGGCACGAACTTGCCGCCGATGAAGTTGTCATAACGGTCCTTGAAGGGGGACTTCAGCAATCCTTCGTGTTTTGGCATCTCGTTCATGGCTTTTCCTCCCATAACGTTCTGAACGTTGAATGATGAGGAAAAAATGGGCGACCGAATGCCTGTTGTCACCTGTACGAACAGGGAGTGTGACGCGTTCTGTCTCAATTCTGAAACAGTCCGGGAAGAAAAAGCGACCCGGCGTCAAAATCCGGTAATGCCGAGCCGTTTCATCCGGCGGTAGAGCGTGGCCCGGCTGATTCCGAGCGCGCGCGCCGCAGCCTGAACGTTGCCGTTCATCCGGGCGAGCGCCTGCATCACCACGGCGTGCTCAGCGGCGTCGAAGCCGCGTTTGCCGGTATCGTTGCCAAGCAGATCCGCCGCCGGTATCGGTGTGAAGTCGCCGGAGAGCGCCAGGCCCAACGCCTGCCGGGCCGAACGGGTCGCCGCGACCACCAGATCGTCATTATCGACCGCGATCAGCGCGGTGACCGCATCGTCGCCGCCGGTGCCGCCATCGGCAAGCAGAATGCGATAGCCCGGATGGCTGGCCCGAAAGCAGTCAGCTTCTATCTGCCGCGCTGTCTGCTGCACCAGCGCGGCAATCATCTGATTGGCGGATGCGGTCTGGTCGGCGCGCGCCGATGAAACGTCGAGCGCCCCGATCAACCGCCCGTCCGGCCCGAAGATCGGCGCATCAATGCAGCTCATGGCGGTGTTGCGATTGAAAAAATGCTCGTCGCGATGGATGATGAGCGCGCGACCCTCGGCAAGGCAGGTGCCGATGCCGTTGGTGCCTTCAACGGATTCCGACCAGCTTCGTCCCTTCCGTAATCCCCAAAGCTCGAAACTCTCGCGGTCCGCGTCGCGATAGCGGTGTTCGAGAACGAAGCCGTCGGCATCGCTCAGGAATACGCCGCAGGCTGACTGTGAAACACAGCGGAACAGGCGGTCGAGACGGGCGCCGGCGATCGAAACCATCGGATCGGCGCGTTCGCGCCGTTCGCGCAGTTCGGCGCTGCCGAGCCTTCTTTCCCCGGTGTCGGTTGCGCCGGTCGGATCGAGCTTGTGCTGGACCAACGACCGCCACCACGATGCCGCGACAGGCGAGAAGGCCGGTTCTTTTGAAGAAAGTGCCGTCGCCAAAACGGTTTCGGCATGGATATGAGCATCCGTTACCCTTGATGGAAAAACCATCGGCATTTCCTCCCATGTCACGCAGCCTGATATTTCCCGCCGCGCCCGGCGATGCGGCGTCATGGCGCCACCGGCTGTCTCCTCCCGCCGGCCGCTTCCTTTTCCGTCGACCGGCGTCCCATCCTACAATATTACGTCGCCGCGGTCATCCATGACCTTTGCCCAATATCTCCGCTGACCGGTTGCGAGCGGTTTGCGGTTCGAATTTACCGGGCGTGCCCGGCCTGAAGCGGTTACGCCGATCGCGTCCGCCGCAGCGTTTCGGAGGGGCTTTCGCCATAGGCTGCGCGGTAGGCCGAGGCGGCGCGGCCGAGATGGCCGAAGCCGGAGGCCAGAACGGCGTCGGCGACCGAAAGCCCGGGGCCGGGCTTGAGAAGCAGCTCGCGCAATTTCTGAAGGCGGGCCGTCTGCACGGCGTCGGAAAGGGTGTGGCCGCGGGCCTTGCGATAGGCATCCTGCAGTGTGCGCAGCGGCAGGCCGGCGGCAGCGGCGATATCCGCCATCGCGATCGTATCGGCGGCGCGCGACTGGATGAACTCGTCGGCCTTCTGCACCGATAGCGGACCCGCCGCGGCGGCGGGGGCGTGCAGCATTTCGGAGCGGTTGTTCTCCAGCCCGGTGAGGAGCAGCGACAGCAGCCCGTCGCGCAGCATGACGCGGTAGGAATCCGGCAGCGCCGCCCCGCCTTCCGCCGCCTCGAACAGCAGCCGGGCGTGGGACATGACGCTGGCGCCCACCGGCGTCGTCAGATCGACGCCGGGTTCGAATTCGAGCGGCGTCACGGCGCGATGGGTCAGCGTCTCGAAAAAGTCCTCGACCACGCGGCGGCGCATCAGCACGATCAGCTTTTCGCAATTCTCGCGCCAGACCATGCGCGAGGCGAGCGTCGGCGACAGCAGCGAGGCGCGCCGGCCGGCCTCGGCCTCGGTCACGCGCGTGCCGCAACGCACATGGGCGGTGCCGGCGACGGGAAGCTGCAGCAGAAAGAAATCGGAAAGCTCGCCAGGGTCGATTTCAACCTCCGCGCCGTACGAAACGAAATTGACCGAGTAGCCCGGCTGCTCGACGGCGTTGTGGACGGCGTGGAAGCCGCCGGCGCGCCTGTCATGCACGGTCAGGAAATGGGGACAGAAAATGCGTCCGATCGCGTCGCGCGCCTCATCGACGCTCTTCGTATCGACGAGACCATGATGCTTCAAAGGTGTGGCATGCGCATCGATCATCGGGGGCTTCCCAATCGAAAACAAGGCACGTCTGCCGAAAACGGACAAGGCGTTGCGCAATCCGGATTGCGGTTCGTCAAGTTCGGCGGAAGATTAATTTAAACATAAAATGAATGGGAAATCCATTCGCAATCGCGGGAACGAAAATATGGGAAGCGGACTCTTCCGGGCCGGCATGCGACGTCTTGCCGGCGGCGTGACCATCATCACATCGCTGGATGCCGAAGGGCGGCGCTGCGGGATCACCGCAACGGCGGTCTGTTCGCTGTCGACCGATCCGCCTTCGCTGGTGGCCTGCGTCAATCGCGAGACCTCGATCGCGGCGGTTGTCGAACAGCGCGGCGTCTTCGCCGTCAATGTGCTGGCGACAGCCCAGCGCGCGGTTGCCGAAACCTTTGCGGGCCGCACCGGACATTCGCGCGAGGACCGGTTTTCGGTCGGCGACTGGGGCGTTGCGGAAACCGGCGCGCCGGTGTTGGCCGACGCCGCCGTCAGCTTCGATTGCCGGCTCGCCGAAACCGTTACCTTCGGCACCCACATGATTTTGATCGGCAAGGTCGCCGCGACGCGCTGCGCCGAAGGCGAGGCGCCGCCGCTGCTTTATGGCGACGGCGCTTTCCTGACGACCTGCCTGGCGGCATCGCCGGCCTGATTTTTCGAAATCTCTTGCAACAATAAAGGGGAAGCCATCATGAAAGGTCTGAACGGAAAGACCGCCATCATATCCGGCGGCGCGACGCTGATCGGGCAGGGCATCGCAACGGTGCTCGCGGGCTACGGCATCAACGTCGTGATCGCCGATATCAACGCCGAGGCCGGCGAAAAGGCGGCGGCGGCCACCGGCGCGCGCTTTATCGCCACCGACATCACCAAAGACGAGGAGATCGCAGCGCTGGTCGCAAAGGCGGTCGAGCAAACCGGCCGGCTCGACTATCTCGTCAACGTCGCCTGTACCTATCTGGACGAGGGTGCGGAAACCAGCCGCGCCGACTGGCTCGCAGCCCTCGACGTCAACATTGTCGGCTCCGTCATGCTGATGCAGGCCGCGCGCGAGCACCTTGCAAAAAACAAGGGCGCGATCGTCAATTTCGGCTCGATTTCCGCCCGCGTCGCCCAGACCGGGCGCTGGGTCTATCCGGTCTCGAAGGCCGCGATCCTGCAACTGACCCGCAACCAGGCGATGGACCTCGCGCCCGAGGGCATTCGCGTCAACGCGGTCTCGCCCGGCTGGACATGGTCGAACATCATGCAGGAACTGACCCATGACACCCGCGCCAAGGCGGACAGCGTCGCCAAGCCCTTCCATCTGCTCGGGCGCACCGGCAGTCCGGACGAGGTCGGCGAGGCGGTCGCCTTCCTGCTTTCCGACAGCGCGAGCTTCATCACCGGCACGGATATCCGCGTCGACGGCGGCTACACGGCGATGGGGCCGGAACAGGCCGAACCGGCGATCCCGCTGCTGATGGACTGATACCACAACAACAAACAATCCACGAAAAGGGGAATGACATGACAAAACATTTCACCATTGTCGGCGGTGGCCAGTCCGGCCTCCAGCTCGGCATCGGCCTTCTGAAGGCCGGCCATGCGGTGCGCATCGTCCAGAACCGCACCGGCGAGGAAATTGAAAAGGGTAAGGTCCTTTCCAGCCAGTGCATGTTTGATGCAGCACTCCAGAACGAGCGCGATCTCGGCATCAATTTCTGGGAGGCCGAATGCCCGACGGTCGATTCCATCAACTTCACAGTGCCCGCGCCGGATGCGCCGGGCGTCAAGGCGATCGACTGGAACGGCAAGCTAGACAGCTACGCCCAGAGCGTCGACCAGCGGGTCAAGATCCCGCGCTGGATGAAGGAATTCACCCGCCTCGGCGGCGATATGGTGATCCATGACGCAAGCCTCGACGATCTCGAAACCTATGCGAAGGAGAGCGACCTTGTGATCGTCGCCGCCGGCAAGGGCGACATCGCCAAAATGTTCGAACGCGACGCCGAGCGCTCGCCCTATGACAGGCCGCAGCGCGCGCTGGCGCTGACCTATGTCACCGGCATGGCGCCGCGCCCGGATCACTCGGCGGTCAGCTTCAATCTCATCCCCACGGTCGGCGAATATTTCACCTTCCCGGCGCTGACCACGACCGGTCCGTGCGACATCATGGTGTTCGAGGGCATTCCCGGCGGGCCGATGGATTGCTGGAAAGAGGTGAAAACGCCGGAGGAGCATCTGGCGAAGTCGAAATGGATCCTCGACACCTTCCTGCCCTGGGAGGCCGAGCGCAATACGGATATCGCGCTCACCGACGACAACGGCATTCTCGCCGGCGCGTTTCCGCCCACGGTGCGCAAGCCGGTCGGGCGTCTGCCATCCGGCGCCATCGTCCTCGGAATGGCCGATGCCGTCTGCCTCAACGACCCGATCACCGGGCAGGGATCGAACAACGCCTCCAAGGCGGCGAAATGCTATCTCGACGCCATCCTTGCCCATGGCGACAACGCCTTCGACGAGGCCTTCATGGTCGCCACCTTCGAGGCCTACTGGGCCTACGCGCAGTTCGTGGTCGGCTGGACCAACGCGCTGCTCGCCCCGCCGCCGCCGCATGTGCTCAACATCATGGGCTCGGCCCAGGCCTATCCGGAACTGGCGAAACGCATCGCCAACGGCTTCAACGATCCGCGCGATTTCTTCCCGTGGTTCGCGGTTCCCGAAGAGGCGGACGCCTATCTGACACGGCTTGCCGCTTAAGGGCAGGGTCTCCACCTCCGTCATGCCGGCCTTGAGTCGGCATCCAGGGCGGCATGACCTTCCCTTCTGTTCCCCACAGAGGAAGTGTTCTCCGCCCTGGACCCCGACCGCGGACTACAGCGCGGCCCTGTTCCGCATCCGCTATGGTGGACTTGATGCCACGAATTGTTCCAATATGCTCGTTCGCCGCGGCAGGTGGCCGCATGTCCTGGAGGGGGCGATGTTCGAGAACACCGTGAGCTATCGGGCGAGCGATCCGCTCGAGGCCGAACACTACATGACCCGGTCGTTCTGCGATCATCGTCTCGAGGTCTATGCCGGCAGCAAGGTCGGTTTCCGCCACCATGCTGTGAAGACGGCCTGCGGCGCCTTCAATCGCCTCGAATACGGCGCCGAGATCGAGGTCAGCGCCCACGGTTTCGAGGAATTCTACATGCTGGAAATGCCGCTGAGCGGCGGGGTGCGGATCGACTTCGGCAAGGAGGAGATCAGCTCCGCCCCCGGTCAGGCGCTGCTCTTGTCGCCCGGGCCGCGGTTCCGTTCGCGCTGGCAGGCCGCGACCCGGCAATGGATGCTCCAGATCGATCGCTGCCGGCTGGAACAGCGGATCGCGCGGCTCACCCATCGCGCCCAGGCCGAGGCGCCGGTGTTCGATCCGCTGATCGATCTGCAAACCGCGCATGGCAGGCGTCTTGTGGAAGCGTTTCAGGTGCTGGCGGCTGATTTTTCCGAGGGCGGCGACGCGAACGATCCGCACCGCGAGGCGATCACCGATCGCATCATCGATCTGATTCTAGGCAATATTCCTTATCTGAACGGCCAGTCCGTCGTCCCTGATCGCCTCAGCGCCACGCCGCGCCATGTGAAACGGGTGATGGACCTGTTCCACGCCCGTTTCGGCGAACGGCTGTCGATGTCGGCGGTCGCCTGGGAGATCGGTGTCTCCGAAAGGGCCCTCTATGAAGGCTTTCAGCGCCATTACCAGAAGACGCCCTATGAAATGCTGACCCGGATTCGCATGGAGGAAGCCCGGCGACTGATCGTCGAGGACGGGCTGTCGGCCAGCGCCGCCGCCCGGCGCGTCGGCATGCGCCATCTCGGCCGCTTCTCCTCCGCCTATCGCGCCCTGTTCGACGCCCTGCCGTCCGAGGACAGCAAGAGCCGGCACTGAACTACGCCGCATGTGAGGTCGCGCTCGCGATCATAAGTCGCCAATTTTCATCTTGACCTGATGTATGAATGTATATTTATATATTCATATTTCGAGATGGAGCTTTGAAAATGATCGATGGTGCCAAGAGCGGCGAGCCAGGCAAGCACAACGAGCACCAACACGACCATGGTGACCATCACGACCACGCGCATGGCCACGGCGATGGACACCACAGCCATGCGCCTTCCGTGTCGCGCAACAATGAGCGCGTGGTGCTGATCGGCCTGTGCCTGACGGCCGGTTTCATGGTGGCGGAATTTGTCGGCGGCTGGCTGTCGGGGTCGCTGGCGCTGATCGCCGATGCCGGGCATATGCTGACGGATACGGCGGCGCTGGGGCTTGCCTGGGCCTCGTTCCGCTTCGGTCGCCGGGGCGGCGATGAGAAGCGCACCTTCGGCTATATGCGCTCCGAAGTGCTGGCCGGCTTCGTCAATGCGCTGGCTTTGTTCCTGCTCACCATCTGGATTGCCTATGAGGCTGTCGAACGCCTGATCACGCCGGAACCGGTGCTGGCGGGGCCGATGCTGGTCGTTGCCATTCTGGGGCTGTTCGTCAATATCGGCGTGTTCCTGCTGTTGATGCGGGGCGACCGCGACCATGTCACCATAAAGGGCGCTCTGCTGCATGTTCTCGGCGATCTCCTGGGGTCCGTCGGCGCGATCACCGCAGCGGTGATCATCTATTACACCAACTGGACGCCGGCCGATCCGATCCTGTCGGTTCTGATGTCGGTCCTCATCCTCAGGGCCGCCTGGGCGCTGCTGCGCAGCGCTGCGCAGATCCTGATGGAGGGAACGCCGAGCAATATCGAGATCGAGGAACTGCGCCGCTACGTGCTGAATGAAGTCGCCGACGTCAGCGATGTCGCCCATGTCCATGTCTGGTCGATCACCTCGGGCCGGCCGGCGGCAACCATGGAAATCAGCCTTGCGGAAAATGGCAATGCCGCCACCGCCGTCGATCGCGTGAAGGCGGTGCTGGCAAGGCGCTACGATATCCGCCACGCCACGATCGAGATCAACTGGGGCCAGCACCCGGCGGATTGCCCGCTGGAGGCCCCGGCATGAGCGTCTGTCCGGACGATGATCCGGTGCATTTCGAGGAGACGCTCGCCGACAGGCAGGCGCAGATTGCGGTCGTCGCCGAGACTTTCAAGCTGCTCGGTGACCCCACCCGCCTGAAAATCCTGATCGCCTGCCTGAGCGAGCCGGTGGCCGTCGGCGATATCGCGAGCAAGGTGGAGGCCTCGCCCTCGCTCGTCAGCCACCATTTGCGCCTGTTGCGGGGCGCCCGGCTGGTGCGGCGCACCCGAAAGGCGCGGCAGATGTATTACGAGGCCGCCGATCACCATATCGAACATATCGTCTCCGACATGATCGCCCATGCCGGGGAGCACGACGCGATGGATGATCCCGACCCGTAGAGGCGCTTTTGCGTTTAGGTGTGTGCCGGGCGGCTTTTGGCCATGTCCGCTTCAGCATCCGCGCCGGCCGGTATGCGCATCGGCGTCGAGGGGTCGGTCGCCGCGCGATAGACGGCTTCGGCGACATCCTGCGGCCGGGTCACCAGATCGGCCGGCGCTTCCGCCCATTGCCTGAACACACCGTCGGCAATCTCCTTGTAGGCTTCCGGAATGCGCATGCCATCGGGCGAAAGCGAAGCGGCGTTCTTCCCGAAATCCGTGGCGGGCGCGCGGCCGGGCAGCACGAGGCGGACGCCGATATCGAAGGGCGCGAGTTCGAGCGCCAGGCATTCGCTGAATGCGTTGATCGCCGCCTTGCTGGCCGTATAGACCGACAGGAGATGGAGCGGGGCGAGCGTCACCGTCGAGGTGACATTGACGATCATGCCGGCGCGGCGGGCGCGAAACTGCGGCAGGAAGGCCTGCGTCAGCGCCATGACGCCGATCGTATTGGTCTCGAAAACCTTGCGGATGACCTCGACCGGTGAACCTTCCAGCGCGTTGAGCCAGCCGACGCCGGCATTGTTGACGAGAATGTCGACCGGGCCGGCGGCCTCCACGACGCGGGCGATGCTGTCAGGATCGGTGACATCGAGCGGCAGCAGTTCGAGGGTGTCGGATGCGGGAAGCAGGCTGGCGTCCGGTTTACGCATCGTGGCGATGACCCTGAAGCCGCGATCGAGAAAGGTTTTCGCTGTTTCAAGGCCGAAGCCGGACGAGCAGCCGGTGATGAGAACGGTTTTCATGGGAACTCCTTCGCACGGCACGACAGGCGCGGAGGCGCCCGCTGCCGGCTGAACTGAACGGGTGAAAACGACAGGCACGAAACGCCGTGCCGACAATGGCAATATAGACAGCCGCACCCGGACGCACCATAATGGAGCATCGCGTTCACATCATTGAAAGTCCGGTTTTGACAGATCCGCTTGCCGATATCGTCTCATTCCTGCAACCGCGCGCGCCCTATTCCAAATGGGTCACCGGCGCCGGTCCGTGGCGCATTCGCCGGGAACAGACCGGCCAGGTGTTCTATGCGCTTGTGCTTGAGGGCGCGATCCGGTTTCAGACGGATGGACGGGATGAGGTGGAGCTCGCCCAGGGCGATTTCGTGCTGGTACCGTCCTCATTCGGCTTCACCACCACCAGCGCCACCGAGAGGCCGGAAGCCGGGATCGTGACGACGCCGGTTCATCTCGGCAATGGCGCGCTCAGGGTCGGACGCGCGGAGGGGCCGGCCGACTGCCAGTATCTCGTCGGCCATTGCGTCTTCGGCTCGCCCGATGCGGCGCTGCTGGTTGCGCTGCTGCCGGAAACCGTGGTCGTGCGCCGCGATGAGCGGCTTGCCGCGCTCGCCAGGCTGGTGCGCGACGAAACGCTGTCGAGACGCGCGGCGCGCGATGTCGTGCTCGAACGCTTGTTGGAAGTGCTGTTCATCGAGGCGTTGAGGTCGACGGCGGCTTCCGATTCCGCACCCGGCCTGCTGCGCGGTCTCGCCGACCAGAGGCTCTCCGAGCCGATCCGGGCGATGCATCGCGACCCCGCCCGCGCCTGGACGGTGGACGCGCTTGCCGCTCTCGCCGCCCTGTCGCGCTCGTCCTTCTTCGCCCGATTCAGTCGCACAATGGGCGTGCCGCCGATGGAATATCTCTATCGGTGGCGGATGATCCTCGCAAAGGACCTGCTCAAGCGCGGTCAACTGCCGGTGGCCGCCATCGCGGAACGGGTCGGCTATGGCTCTTCCAGCGCCTTCAGCCTCGCCTTCACCCGCCATACCGGCCTCGCCCCCGCCCATTTCGCACGGGCGGAGATCAAGGCGGCGGCGGAATGAAACCGCCTCAGCCCTGCGCCGTCGGGCGGATGACGATATCGCCGATATCGACATCGGCCGGCTGGGCGATCGCGAACAGGATCGACCGGGCGATGGCTTCCGGCGAGATCGCCATGTCCATGCCGCTTGCGACCTGTTCTCTCAGCCTCTCATCAGGAATGGCGTCGCCGAATTCGGTGCGGACATAGCCGGGCGAGATGCCGGTAACGCGCAGATTGGGTCCCGCCTCCTGCCGAAGGCCCTCATGCAGGGTGCGCACGGCATTCTTGGTGGCGGCGTAGACCGCCATTCCGGGCGCCACGCTCAGGCCGGCAACGGATATCACGCTGATAAAGTGCCCGGCCGACTGGCGGCGGAAAACGGGCAGCGTTGCCGCGATGCCATAGAGCGCGCCCTTGAAATTGACGTCCACCATCGCCTCCCAGTCCGCGACGCGCAGATCGTCGAGGCCGGAGATCGGCCCGACGCCGGCATTGCCGATGAACACGTCGAGCCGGCCGAAGGTCTCCGTCGCGCGATCAACGAGACGCTGCACGGAGGCGCGGTCGGTCACGTCGGTTTCGTGCGCAATGGCGGTACCGCCGGCGGCCTCGATTTCCGCGGCAAGCGTTTCCAGTCGCTCGGCGCGGCGGGCGCCGAGAACCAGGCGCGCGCCGGCTTCCGCCAGCATCAAGGCCGTGGCGCGGCCGATGCCGCTGCTGGCGCCAGTGATCGCGATGACCTTGTCCTTCACATTTTCCATGGATGATCTCCTTTTCTGCTGAAGGAGATATCGCGCGGCCTCTGTTCGTTCTATAGTGTTTCGTTCATATTGTTGTAGCGAACGTTCAGCCCATGACCGATACCCTCACGACGCTCTTCAACCTGCTCAATCTGCGCAGCGCCCGCTGCACCCGCTTTGAGGCGGGCGGCGACTGGTCGCTGCGGTTTCCCGAAAAGAGCGCGATCAAGTTTGCTGCCGTCCTCAAGGGCGCCTGCTTCATGCTGCATGGCGACAGGCCGCCGATACGCCTGCGCGCTGGCGATGTGTTCCTGCTGTCGCAGTATCCGTCCTACGTGCTTGCAAGCGATCCGGCCCTTCCGCCGGAGGATGGCGCGCGCGTCATCGACTGGACACAGTCCGATACCGGCCGTTATGGCGGTGACGATGTGGTGATGATCGGCGGGGCCTATCGCGCCAGCCCCCTGCACGAGCATTTGCTGGGCGACGCCCTGCCGCCGCTGATGCTGATCCCCGCGGAAGCGCCGTCCGCCGCCCAGATCAGCCGGACGCTGCAGAGCCTGGAGAGCGAATTCACCCGCACCGATATCGGCGCGGAGACGATGCGACGGCATCTGACCGACATGCTGCTGGTGCAGATGCTGCGGGCGATCTCCGCCCGCGAGGGCGAGACCGCTGCGGCCCCCGGCCAGAGCAACTGGATCGGCGCGCTGGCCGACAGGCGTCTTGGCGCGGCGCTGGACGCGATCCACGCAAACCCCGAGCGGAACTGGACGGTCGCCGCGCTGGCGGGCATCGCCGGCATGTCGCGCACGGCGTTTTCGGAGGGGTTTCGCAAGGCGATCGGCCGCGCCCCGATCGATTATGTCCTGCGCTGGCGCATGCAGATTGCCGAAGACCTCATCCACCGCGGCAGAAGCGTCTCGGAGGTGGCCGGTCTCCTCGGCTACGGCTCGCAAAGCGCCTTCGGCGTCGCCTTCAAGCGCATCAAGGGCCGCTCACCGCGTGCAGCACTGCGTGCGCAAAACACATGAAAAAGGCCGGCGCGATGGGCGCCGGCCTTCGATAGTCTGAAAGCCTGATCCTATTCAGCCGCGTCCGGCGTTCCCGGCGTCGAGATCGCGTTGGCCTCGTAACCGTGGGCTTCCTTCAGCGCGGCGCGAACGCCGGCCTCGTAGTTCGGGTGGACCTGCTTGAACAGCGCGAGCTGACGCTCGATGATCTCGCCCGGCACGCCACCCATGGCGGCCGCCACATTGTCGAACAGGCGTGATTTCTGGCCATTGTCGAAGAGCTCGAACAGGGCGCGGGGCTGCGCGAAGTCGTCATTGCCCTCGCGGTGGTTGTAGCGCGCCATCGCACCTTCGATCGCGAGCGGCGGCTCCATCGCCGACGTGTCCTCGACAGCGCCGCCCATGCTGTTGGGCTCGTAATAAGCATCCGTCGCGCCGGTCTTCTGGCCGAAGAAGTTCATCTGGCCATCCTTGTGGTAGTGATGAACCGGACATTTCGGGGCGTTGACCGGCAGCGCCTCGTAATGCGTACCGAGGCGGTAGCGGTGGGCATCGGCATAGGAGAAGATGCGGGCCTGCAGCATCTTGTCCGGCGAATGCGAGATGCCGGGCACGATATTGGAGGGCGAGAACGCCGCCTGCTCGATTTCGGCGAAGTAATTGTCGGCGTTCCGGTTCAGCTCCATCACGCCGATATCGATCGGCGGATAGTCGCCATGCGGCCAGACCTTGGTGAGGTCGAAGGGGTTGTAGGGCGTCTTGCCGGTATCGCTTTCCGGCATGATCTGCACCTGCACCTTCCAGCGCGGATAATTGCCGGTTTCGACCTTGTCGAACAGCGCTTCCTGATAGGTCTCGCGGCTCTTGCCGATCAGCGTTTCGGCCTCGTCATTGGTGTAGTGCTTGTGGCCCTGCTCGGTCTTGAAGTGGAACTTGACCCAGAAGCGTTCGCCGGCCTCGTTCCAGAGCGAATAGGTATGCGAACCGTAGCCGTTCATGAAGGTCGGATCGACCGGGATGCCGCGGTCCGACATCAGGATCGTCACCTGGTGCAGGCTTTCCGGCGACAGCGACCAGAAGTCCCACATGGCCTTGGGCGAACGCAGGTTGGTGCGCGGATGGCGCTTCTGGGTGTGGATGAAATCCGGGAACTTGTAGGGGTCGCGGACGAAGAACACCGGCGTGTTGTTGCCGACGAGATCCCAGTTGCCGTCCTCAGTGTAGAATTTCAGGGCGAAGCCGCGCACGTCGCGTTCGGCATCGGCAGCACCCAGTTCGCCGGCA
Organism: Martelella sp. FOR1707; assembly: GCF_053484265.1. Lineage (NCBI taxonomy): Bacteria > Pseudomonadati > Pseudomonadota > Alphaproteobacteria > Hyphomicrobiales > Aurantimonadaceae > Martelella > Martelella sp. FOR1707. The sequence continues at coordinate 78,462 of NZ_JBAKFP010000007.1, forward strand.
ACGGTCGAAAACCGGGCGAGCATCGGCGTTTCCGCACCGGGCTGGAGACACTTGGCCTTGGTGTATTTCGAAATGTCGCCGGTGATCTTCAGCGTGCCGAACGCGCCCCAGCCCTTGGCGTGAACCACGCGTTCGGGAATGCGTTCGCGGTTCTGGTGGGCCAGCTTTTCGATGAGCTGGTAATCTTGGATCATCACACCGCCGCGCGGGCCGGCGGTGATCGAGTTCTGGTTATCCGGCAGCGGCGCGCCGGCGGTTGTCGTCAGGGTCGGTTTATCGGCCATGGTTTCCTCCATTGTTGCTGATGGCGATGGTCTCACGAAGCGTCGATAGTTTCCAATTGCGATTTCCTGCAAATACGATAGGTTTTTCCTATCATGATTACACTCAAACAATTGCGCTACTTCGAGGCGCTGGCGCGCGAGCGCCATTTCGGCCGGGCAGCGGAGGCTGTGCATATCAGCCAGCCGGCGCTTTCGGCCCAGATCATGGATATGGAGGCGGAGCTCGGCGTGGCGCTGTTTGAACGCACCCGCAAACAGGTGCTGTTGACGCGCGAGGGTGAGCGGGTGCTCGCCCATGCGGCAAGCGTGCTTTCCGCCATGGCCGCTCTGGAACACGCCGCCCGGCCGGCCGCGGGGCCGCTATCGGGGCCGGTGGCGATCGGCCTCATTCCCACCGTCGCGCCCTATCTTATCCCGAAACTCGTGCCCTATCTGAAGCTTCATTACCCGGATGCGGAGGTCGCCCTGAAGGAGGCGGTCACCGACCAGCTTCTCGACCATCTGGAGGAGGGGACGCTGGATGCGGTGGTGGCGGCGCTGCCGATCGAGCGCGATGGCATTCAGACGACGGAGCTTTTCGCCGACCGGTTCTTCATGGCGGTCGCCCGCAATCATGAAACCGTGCTCGCCTCGCCGCTGACCCAGGCCGATCTGGAGGCGGATCGCCTGCTGCTCCTGGAGGAGGGTCATTGCCTGCGCGACCAGGCCTTGGCGCTTTGCGAGCAGAAGCCGAAGCGCAATGTCGTCAATGTCGGGGCGACGTCGATGACCACGCTGCTGCAGATGGTGGCGAACGACATGGGCATGACGCTGATCCCGGAAATGGCGGTGGCGGCGGAGACCGCGCGCACGCCGCTGACCATCCTGCCCTTTGCCGAGCCTCAGCCGGCACGACGGATCGGGCTTTGCTGGCGGCGTTCCGACAGGCGGCGCGACAGCATGGAGGCACTGTCGGCGGCGGTGCTTGGCTGCCGCGCCGGCTGACCGCCCGCATTGGCTCTTTACGAATGGCATCACAAGCGGGATAGTATGACCCAGCGAAGAATACCGGCTGACGGGCGAGAGGGGCTTTGGTCATGAACGGAATAAAACGCATTCTGGCGACGGCATTCGCGGTTCTGGCGCTCGGCAGCGCCGCGGCCATGGCGGACGACGACAAGATCATGGTCTTCGGCGGCGATACCTATGCCAGCGGCACGACAACCGTGCTGAACCAGGACAGCCCGCGCAGCGCTTTCGTCTCCGGTCTCACCGCGCGGCTTGATGGCGCGGTCGGGCGTGACGCGCTTCTGGCGGGCGCCAGGGTTCGCTCCAACGCTGCCGTCAACGGCGACCTTTATGCCGCAGGCTTTTCCGTGCGGATTGACGGCACGGTCGCGGGCGATCTTTCGGCCGCCGGCGCGGACATCGAGATCGGCCCTGATGCCGCCGTCAGCGGCAATGCGCGGCTTGCGGGCGGCTCGGTGGCCATCAACGCGCCGATCGCGGGTAGTCTCCTGGTCGGCAGCGGCGATCTGACGCTGAACGCGGCGGTTTCCGGGGATGTCAGGATCATGGGCGACGATATTGCCTTCGGGCCGGATGCCACGATCGGCGGCACGCTGACCTATTACGCGCCCGATGAAGTGGCCATTCCGGAATCGGTGATCGCCGCCGACAAGGTGACTTTCCGCAAGCTGACGCCCGAAGCGGCGCCGGAGGAAGAGGAGGATACCGAGGTCGTCTCCGACACGACCGTGGTCGCGAGCTTCATTTCCATGCTGGTCTTCATGCTGGCGCTGGCGACGGTGTTCCTGGTGCTGGCCCCGCAGCGGACGGAAACGGCCAGGGTGCGGCTGATCACCCGGCCCTTCGCCTCGCTCGGCTACGGCTTCGTTGCGCTTTCCACGCTGTTCGGCGCGGTGCCGCTGGCGCTGATGACGATCATCGCCATTCCGCTGATCCCGTTCATCATTCTGGCAACGGTGGTCCTGTGGACCTTCGCCTATCTGCTCGCGGTCTACGCCCTGTCGTGGTGGGTGGTCACCAGCATCAAGCCGCTGAAGCCCAGCCTCGTCAACCGGCTGCTGGCGATCGCCGGCGGGCTGGTGCTGATGTCATTGCTGCACTATCTGCCGTTCTTCGGCTGGATCGCAAACATCGTTGTCGTATTGCTGGGCTTCGGCGCCATGGCGGCGCTTTGCGGCCACGGCATGATGGCGCGGCGCGAACGCCGGAAGGCCGACGTGATCGAAACCCCGCCGCCGCATCCGCCGGCAGCCGCTGCGACCGACCCGACCGATCCGCCGGACGAGCCGCCGCGGCCATAAGGGAAGTTGGTTTCAGAACCGGAAGCCGATGCCGAAATTGACGGCGTTGGTGAGAATTCCGGTCTTCATCCGGTCGCCGCTGTCGATCTTGACGTCGACCCAGGAATAGTTTGCCTTGTATTCCACGAAGGCGTCCCAGTTCCTGGCGAAGCTATAGGAAACGCCGGCCTGGGCCTGCACGGTCGGGCCGCCGAACTGGTAGCCATAGGTGCGGCCCGACGGCCGGGTGACCTCAACATGGGGCACGTTGATGCCAGCCCCGAGGCCGAGATAGGGCGTCCACTTGCTGTCTTTTATCGGAAAGCGATAGAGCGCGTTCAGCGTCAGCAGATTGAGGCCGTCGGTAAATTCGAAATGGCTCCAGCCCGATTTGGCGAGCGTGGCGTCATCGGCATAGACCTTGGCATGGCTGAAATCCAGCGAGACGCCGAGATTGGGCTGTTGGTAGCGGTCGAGCCAATAGGTTGCGCGTGCGCCCCAATAGGCAGGCCAGTTGAACGAACGTCCCTCCCAACCCGCGGTGAAAGCGTCAGCGCCATTGATCTCGACCGATGAATGCGGCGCGGTCTGATAGCCGCCATAGACGGAGAAGGCGGTTTCGGCGGAAGCGCGGTCTGCAGAAGCGACAAATGACGCGGCAAGCAGGAGCAGGCCCGCTGAGGCGGTGAGGCGAAGCATGGAGACTCTCTGGTGCGGCCTAATATTAACTTTAAATAAAGTATAAATTGGTTAAGGCTTCGTGAATGGTCACGCTCGCGACAGCGGCGTTTCATGTCGGCCCGGGATGTTGGCCCTTGCCGTGCCGGCGAAATCATGTTTCCTTTTTGTTCCATTGAGAATCAGGAGGCGACTGTGAGCGAAACGGCGGGGCTGATAACGGGTGACGACGGCAGGGACCGCTGTTTCTGGCATGGAAATCTGCCGGATTATCTCAGATATCACGATGAGGAATGGGGCCGGCCGGTCACCGATGATTTCCGGCTGTTCGAGAAGCTCTGCCTGGAAGGGTTCCAGTCCGGGCTTTCATGGCTGACAATTCTGCGCAAGCGGGAGAATTTTCGCGCCGGCTTCGACGGTTTCGATTTTCACAAGGTCGCCCGCTACGACGAGAAGGATGTCGAGCGGCTTCTGGCCGATGCCGGCATCATCCGCCATCGCGGCAAGATCGAGGCGGCGATCAACAACGCCGCCCGCGCCATCGAGATGGAGGCCGAATTCGGCTCGCTGGCTGCCTATTTCTGGGGGCATGAGCCGGGACCGGAGGACCGGCCCGCGGTGGTCGATCTCGAAACGCTCAGGGCAAATCCGACGACGCCGGTTTCGGTGCGGATTTCGAAGGATCTCAAGAAGCGCGGCTGGAAATTCGTCGGCCCCACCACCGTCTATGCCTTCATGCAAGCGATGGGGCTTGTGAATGACCACCTCGAAGGCTGCTGCTGCCGCGACGAGGTGGAGCGTTTGCGGGCCGCGCTGAAGCGGCCCCTTCCGTCCTGATCAGCCGATCTGCAGCGCGAAGATCAGCGCCAGCGCGATCGCCGTCAGCGCCACGATCGAAAGCACGGCGGTGGCGACCACCCGGCCGCCGGCGCGACCGAGCGAACGGATATCGACTGAAAGGCCGAGGGCTGCCATGGCGAGCACGGTGAGCGCATTGGAGGTGTGGGCGAGCGGCTCGATGAATTCTTCGGGAAAGGCGCCGGCCGAGCGCAGCGCCATCATCAGCGCGAAGCCGATGATGAACCAGGGGGCGATATGCTTGAGCTTGACCTGGGCGCCGCCCGCGCTGCTGCGGGCCGCCATGCCAAGCGCAAACAGCACGGGGCCGAGCATCATCACCCGGATCAGCTTTACCAGCGTGCCGGTCTGCACCGCGATCACGCCGCCGGGCTGGGCCGCGGCCAGAACCTGGGGCACGGCGTAGACGGTGAGGCCGGAGAGCACGCCATATTGCGCGCCGCTCATGCCGAGGCCGACAAGCGCCAGCGGCAGCGCCAGCACCATGATCACGCCAAGCACGGCGGTGAACGCGATCGCAGAGGCGATGTCGCGCGGCTCGGCATCGATCACCGGCGCGGCGGCCGCAATCGCCGAATTGCCGCAGATCGAGTTGCCGCAGGCCACCAGCGTTGCAAGCTTCCTGTTGAGCCCAAGGGCGCGGCCAATGCCATAGGAGATCGCGATCGCGACCACCACCGTGCCGATAATGCCGAGCACCAGCGCCGGGCCCGCCGCCTTCAGCGCCTGAACGCTGATCGACGCGCCGAGCAGCACGATCGCGACTTCAAGAATGAATTTCTCGCAGAAGCGGATGCCGGGCTTGAACACTTCCGACAGCGACACGAGCGAGCGGATCAGCGTGCCGATGAGGATCGCCAGCACCAGGTTTTCGATGAAGCGATGGCCGGAAAGCCGCACTTCCAACGCCTCCAGCCCGAAGGCGGCCAGCGCCACCAGACAGGACAGGATGATGCCCGGCGCAAGCGACATGATCGGCGCGGTCCAGGAGCGGTCGGTTTGGTGGGCAATGGCAATGCGCATGCGGGTCTTTCCTCGTTTGCGCAATACATGGTCTTCTTGAATGTCGCGTTCCATCGAATAATAATTGACGTTTCATTCGATTTTGGAGAATGTTTTTCCATGATGACCGTGGAACAACTCGTTGTGTTCGTGGCCGTGGCCGAGCGCGAACACCTGACCCGGGCGGCCGAGGCGCTGCGCCTGACGCCGTCGGCGGTGTCGAGCGCGCTGCGCAAGCTCGAGGACTTCTATCAGGTGGCGCTGTTCGACCGCGTTGGCCGGGGCCTGGTGCTGACGGCGGAGGGCCGGGTGTTTCTGGAAGAGGCGCGGGCGGCGCTTGCCCGCATCCGCTCCGCCGAGCAGGTGCTGGGCGAGCTTGGCGGGCTGGAGCGCGGCCAGCTTTCCGTCTATGCCAGCCAGACGATCGCCAGCTACTGGCTGCCGGACGTGCTGATGCGGTTTCACGCGCGCTATCCCGGCATCGAGCTGAGGCTCGCCATCGGCAACACCACCACGGTGGCCGATGCGGTGGCGAAGGGCGAGGCGGAGCTTGGCTATATCGAGGGCACGCTCGACAATCCGCGGCTGAGAAAACGGCACCTGACAGACGACGCGCTGATGGTGGTTGTCGGCCCCGGCCATCCGCTGGCCGATGGCCGGGCGGTGACGGCGGAGGAACTGGTCGCCGCCACCGGCTTCGTGCTGCGCGAGGAAGGCTCCGGCACGCGCTTCGAGTTCGAGCATGCGATGGCCGGTTTCGGCATTGCGGCTTCCGATCTCGACGTGGTGATGGTGCTGCCCTCCAACGAGGCGGTGCTTTCGGCGGTGCGCTCAGGCCGGGCTGCGACGGCGGTTTCCGGCGCGGTCGCTGCCCCATGGCTGGCGTCCGGCGGGCTGAAGCGCGTCGCCTTCGATCTCCCCTCGCGCGCGTTCCAGTTGCTCAGCCACAAGGAGCGGCATCTGAGCAAGGCGGCGGCCGCGCTGGTGGCCTTCAGCATCGAGGCTCAGCCCGATGCGCTGCCGCCAAGGGCCAGCGGTTCTGGCGCGATCTCCAGGTAAAGCTCGTGCGGCGTATCGGGCAGGCCGCGCCGGTAGCCGAAATCGAGTTTCAGGGCGCCGGCCGTCATGCCCGCCGCTTCGGCATGGGCGTGCAGGCGTGTGAAGCCTCCGGCGATATCCGCAAGCGGCCCGTCATGGCGAAGGCGAAGATAGCGCCCGGGCGCAACCACATGGCGTTCCAGGCCGTCCGGTATCTCGGTCTTGCCGGCGACCAGAAAGCCGAGAAACTCGGCATAGGTGCCATCTTCCTGCCTGCGGGAGACCTCCAGAAAGTTCTCGGCCTCCGGGGCGGCGGCGAACAGCCGCTCCCAGCCGGCGGGAACCGCTCTCGGCAGGTCGTGCCACGCGCCACGCACCATCAGACCGATGCAGACGAGTTCGGGCAGGGATGTGGTTGCGATCACGATCGGTCCTCCTTTTCGCCGCCGCGTTCCGCCGCGCCGCGCCGGTTGCGGCCTTGGCGCTTGCCGGATTTCCGGCGATCCGTTAATCAGGGCCCGGAAAATGAAGCTGTGTTCCGGATAGGTCAACCATGAGCGACAAGAAGAAGAAACCGCAGAAGCTGAAGGCCCGCCTGCCGCGCGGCTTTGGCGACCGCTCCGCCGCCGATATCCGCGCGACCGAGGAAATGGTGGCGAAGATCAAGGCGGTCTACGAGAATTACGGCTTCGATCCGGTGGAAACGCCGATGTTCGAATATACCGATGCGCTGGGCAAATTCCTGCCGGACAGCGATCGCCCGAACGAGGGCGTGTTCTCGCTGCAGGATGATGACGACCAGTGGATGAGCCTGCGCTACGACCTGACTGCGCCGCTCGCCCGCCATGTCGCCGAAAACTTCAACGAAATCCAGCTTCCCTACCGCACCTATCGCGCCGGCTACGTGTTCCGCAACGAAAAGCCCGGCCCCGGCCGCTTCCGCCAGTTCATGCAGTTCGACGCCGACGTCGTCGGCGCCCCCGGCGTCCAGACCGATGCCGAAATGTGCATGATGATGGCCGACACGATGGAGGCGCTCGGGATCGCGCGCGGGGATTATGTGATCCGGGTGAATAACCGGAAGGTGTTGGATGGGGTGCTGGAGGCGATCGGACTTGGCGGCGAGGAGAACGCGGCGCAGCGGCTGACGGTGCTGCGGGCGATCGACAAGTTGGACAAGTTTGGCGTCGAGGGCGTGAAGCTGCTGTTGGGTGAGGGCCGGAAGGATGAAAGTGGCGATTTCACCAAGGGTGCGGGGCTGAACGAAGAACAAATAGACCGAGTAATGGATTTCGTGGACGACATTCCCGTTCAGACATTGACCGATCACGAAATCAATCAAACGATATCCGGTGACGCTACTCCTCTATCTGACAACCCCAATATGGACTATGCCCTCCGCGTACTTCGTTATGGCGAGCGCTCTAAGTCAGAAATCTTGATCAATGCAGGGGAGAGTCTGACGTCGCTTGCTGCTATGTTTTCGGCGGCAGGGTACGGTCCCGACCGCATCAAAATCGACCCCTCCGTCGTCCGTGGCCTCGAATACTACACCGGCCCCGTTTACGAAGCCGAACTCACCTTCGACGTCACCAACGAAAAAGGTGAAAAGGTCGTGTTCGGCTCGGTCGGCGGCGGCGGGCGGTATGATGGGCTGGTGTCGCGGTTCATGGGCCAGCCGGTGCCGGCGACCGGCTTTTCCATCGGCGTTTCGCGGCTGATGACGGCGCTGAAGAATCTCGGCAAGCTCGGCGCGTCCGAGATCATCGAGCCGGTTCTGGTCACCGTTATGGATGGCGATGCCGAGGCGATGGGGCGCTATCAGAAGATGACGCAGGAACTGCGCAAGGCCGGCATCCGCGCCGAGATGTATCAGGGCAACTGGAAGAAATTCGGCAACCAGCTCAAATATGCCGACCGTCGCGGCTGCCCGATCGCGATCATCCAGGGCGGCGACGAGCGCGCGGAAGGCGTGGTCCAGATCAAGGACCTGATCGAGGGCAAGCGGCTATCCGGCGAGATCGAGGACAACGCCGAATGGCGCGAGGCCCGCGTGGCGCAGAAGACCGTGCCGGAAGACGCGCTGGTGGAAGAGGTCCGTGCGATGCTGGCCGCGCAGGCGGAGGATCTGCAGCGTGGCACGTAAGCCGAGTTCTGCCTTTCACGAGGCGTAGTTTTCCCGGGGCGATGCAGCCAGCAGCCGGGGCAGATGAGTGGCATCGGATCGTACCGCTTGCTCCCAATACTCTCTCCCGCTGGCGGGAGAGATGCCCCGACAGGGGCAGTGAGGGTGGCGCGGCTTCTCGTCTCGTGAAGGCGCTCGCGGTGATAGACTCCCCCCTCACTGTCGCTTTCGCGACATCTCTCCCCGCCGGGGCGAGAAGATTGGGGGCTTTGCGGTGACGCCGATTCCCTTCTGCAGTTCTCCAGCGCTCAACGATATTCCCACCATAAACAAAAAACGGCCCGCATCTCTGCGAGCCGTTTGTAACCTTGAGGCGAAGCGGTTCAGATGCCGCTGCCCTTGTTTTCGCGCTCGCGGGCGCGGTCGTCCATCAGTTCGTACCACATGGCGTTCAGCACCGCGAAGAGCGCTGCGAGCGGCAGACCGAGGATCCAGGCGAAATACCACATAGAATTCTCCTTTCGTGAAAGGGGGCGGGCCTTCCAGCCCGCCGGCTTGTTCAGTAGGCGTGCTTGTCCTTATTGGTCACGTCCGCATTGGTCACCTTGCCCCACATGATGTGGTAGACCCACGAGGTGTAGGCGAGGATGATCGGCACGAAGATCAGCGCGCAGACCAGCATGATGAACAGCGTCAGGTGGCTCGATGACGAGTCCCAGGCCGTCAGGCTGGCGCCGGGCTGTTCCGACGACGGCAGGATGAACGGGAACATCGCAACGCCGGGCGTTGCCACCACGCCGAAGACCGAAGCCGACGACGACAGCATGGCAAGCGCCGGGCGGTTGCCCTTCAGCCCGATGAACGCGCCGATCGCGCCGAGGAAGCCGAGCGCGGGCGCCAGCATCATCCACGGATAACGGCCGTAATTGGCGAACCATGCGCCCTGCTCGCGGGCAACATCGTTCATCAGCGGGTTCGACGGACCGGCCGCATCGACAGCGCCGGTAAAGGCGTAGCCGTCAATGCCGTAATAGAGCCAGACGCCAGCCAGCGCGAACAGCACGATCAGGGCAACGGCCGCGATCGAACCGAAGCCGCGGGCGCGGTCGTTGACCGGACCTTCGGTCTTGGTCGAAAGATAGGCCGCGCCGTGCATGACCAGCATGGCAACGCAGACCAGACCCGCAACCAGCGCGAAGGGGTTCAGAAGGCCGAAGAACGAACCGTCGTAGAAGATGCGAAGGTCGTCATCGAGCCGGAAGGGAACGCCCTGCAAAACGTTGCCGAGCGCTACACCGAAGATCAGCGTCGGCACGAAGCCGCCGATGAACAGCAGCCAGTCCCAGGTATTGCGCCAGGTGGCGCTTTCGCGCTTGGAGCGATACTTGAAGCCGACCGGGCGCAGGATGAGCGCGAACAGGATCGCGAACATCGCCAGATAGAAGCCCGAGAACGATACGGCGTAGATGGCCGGCCACGCCGCAAAGATCGCGCCGCCGCCGAGAATGAGCCAGACCTGATTGCCTTCCCAGACCGGGCCGACCGTGTTGATCACGACGCGGCGCTCGTTGTCGTTCTTGGCGATGAAGGGAAGCAGGGTGGCGGTTCCGAGATCGAAGCCGTCCATGATGGCGAAGCCGATCAGCAGAACGCCGAGCAGCAACCACCAGATCACGCGGAGGACTTCGTATGAGATAAGATCGTGCAGTACCATGATGTTTTACTCCGCAGGTGCCATGGTGCCCTGAACCCGGCGGGCGCCGAGAACCGGCATGTCGGGTCCGTTGTCCGGCTGCGGTCCCTTGCGGATCGCGGCGAGCATCAGGCCCATTTCGACGATGAACAGCACCGTGTAGATTCCGACAAAGCCGATGATGGTGAGCAGCACAGTGCTGGCACCGAGGCTCGAGACGGCCAGCGCCGTTGGCAATATGCCCTCGATGATCCAAGGCTGACGGCCGAGTTCCGCGACGATCCAGCCGCATTCGGCGGCAATCCACGGCAGCGGAATGATCCAGACCGCGAGGTGCAGCAGCCAGCGATGGCTGTCCAGCCGGCGACGGGTCGACAGGTAGAAGAACGTAGCCATGACGGCGATGAACAGGAAGCCGGCGCCGACCATGATGCGGAACGACCAGAACAGCGGACCGACCGGGGGAACGAGGCTGTTTGCGGCCTGTTCGATCTGGGCGGGCGTTGCGTCTGCCGGATTATCCACGAACGGCTTCAGGAGATAGGCGTAACCGAGGTCGTTGCCGTATTCCTCCATGATCGCCTGGTCGGCCGGGTCCGGCGTGCCGGTGCCCATATTCGCGCGCATGTTCTGCAACGCGCCATAGGCCTGGATACCGTTTTCGATCTTGGTCTTGCCGTTTTCGACCAGCTCGTTGATGCCCTCGATCGGGGTATCGAGCGAGCGGGTGCCGATAAGGCCCATGACCCACGGGATCTTCACCGCGTAATGGGTCTCGCGATTTTCCGTATCGGGAATGCCGAACAGCGTGAACGAGGCAGGCGCCGGTTCCGTTTCCCACATGGATTCGATCGCGGCGAGCTTCATCTTCTGGTGTTCGGTCGTCAGATACCCGCTTTCATCACCCAGCACGACCACCGAGAGGGCAGCGGCAAGACCGAAGGAACAGGCAACCGTCATCGAACGCTTGGCAAGCTCAACGTGGCGGCCCTTCAGCACATACCATGCGCCGACGCCGAGCACGAAGACCGAGGCCGTGACATAACCGGCAGAAACCGTATGCACGAACTTCGCCTGCGCGACCGGGTTGGTCAGCACCTCGAAGAAGTTGGTGACCTCCATGCGCATCGTTGCCGGGTTGAGGGCCGAACCGACGGGGTTCTGCATCCAGCCATTGGCGATCAGGATCCACAGCGCCGAAAGGTTCGAGCCGATGGCGACGCACCAGGTGATGATCAGGTGGGCGACCCGCGACATGCGATCCCAGCCGAAGAAGAACAGGCCGACGAAGGTGGCTTCCAGGAAGAAGGCCATCAGCCCTTCGATCGCCAGCGGCGCGCCGAAGATGTCGCCGACATAATGGCTGTAATAGCTCCAGTTCATGCCGAACTGGAATTCCATCACGATGCCGGTGGAAACGCCGATGGCAAAGTTGATGCCGAACAGCACGCCCCAGAATTTTGTCATTTGCCGCCATATCTTGCGGCCAGTCATGACGTAGGTCGTTTCCATGATCGCAACGATCATGGAAAGGCCCAGCGTCAACGGCACAAACAGAAAGTGATATAGCGCCGTCATAGCGAATTGCAGGCGCGATAGCGCCACGATGTCCAGTTCCATTGCGTCTCTCCCGCGTTCAAACCGGGTCTCAGTTCATCGACCGCCGTTTGACCGGCAGCCGCATTATTGTTGGAGGCCGGGTTTCAGTCCGGCCTCAGTGCGGCAAGCGCTCCGGCAAAGCCGGGCTCGCCTCTTCTGTAGGCGGAAATGATCCGCCCCGAATTGATCATGATCAGTCGGTCGGCAATTTCTGCCTCCCGGCGGATATGGGTCGCGATCAGCAAACTACGGTGTTTTCCCGCGCGCGCTTTGATCTTTGTCATGACGTCGCGTGCTGTCTTGCCATCGAGACCCTCGCTCGGCTCGTCGAGCAGCCATACCGGCGTGTCGCGCAGCACCAGCCGGGCGAGCGCCAGCCGCCGGGCCTGGCCGCCCGAAAGGCCGAGACCCTGTTCGCCAAGCTCGGTATCGAGACCGTGGGGCAGAGCGCGCACGGTGTCGCCGAGGCCGGCGGCGTCGAGCGCCTCCATCAGCCGTTCGTCACCGGCGGCGGGGAAGGCGAGCTTCAGATTGGCGCGTAGCGTATCCTGGAACAGCTCGGTGCGCTGGGTCAACAGCGTGGCCGGCAGGGCGACGACGGTGCCGGCGTCCGGCGCGACCTCGCCGGCAATCAGCGCCATGATCGAGGATTTTCCGGCTCCGCTCGCGCCAATCAGCGCTACCCTCTCGCCCTCGGCGATCGTCAATGTCAGGCCGGAAAGGGCCGCGCTGCCGCGTCCAGAATAGCGCAGAGCGACATTTTCGAGCGCTACCGCGATGCCGGCGTCCGGCGCGGCGTGAACGGCGCTGGCGGCGGGTTCCGCTTCCAGCCGGGGCGACAGCCTGCGCGCGGCAAGCAGCGTGCGGCCAAGCTCCATCGCGCCGCGCCGCAGCGCCGCAAACGGTTCAAGTGCTGCAAAGGCGATGAGGAGCGCGAGCGCTGCAAGCGGGGCTGTGATCTGCCCCGCCTCGGCAAGGGCGGCGCCTGCAAGCAGCACGCCGGCGAGAATCAGCGCCGTCACCATGTCGAAACCGAAGCCGGTATTGCTGTCGATCCGGTTGAGCGCCAGATCGGCGGCATATTCTCTGCTGTCGGCATCCTCCACCCGAGCACGCTGGGCATCGAGCCGGCCGGCCAAGGCTAGTTCGCTCTGGCCGGCAACCATGTCCACGGCGCGGGCGCGCAGCGCCTCCTGCGCATGCGCCCGGCGGCGGGCGGGCTTTTCGGCCGCGCGCGCGGCAAGGGCGGGAAGGGCGAGCCCCGGCAGCACGATCGCCGCGCCGACGGCAAGCGCCAGCGGCCATGACAGAATGCCGAGCGCGATGATTGCGGCAAGCCCGGCGATGACGGCAACAGCGCCTGGCACCAGCACCCGCAGATAAAGCGAATCGAGCGCGTCGACATCGGCGGTCAGGCGGAACAGCAGGCGCGCCGGGCGGAGCGCCAGCGCGCGGGCGGCACCCGGTGCCGCAAAGCCGCGGAACAGGTTGACGCGCAGACCCGCCAGCACCCGCAGCGTCGCATCATGGGTCTGCAGCCGCTCGAAATAGCGCCCGGCGGTGCGCGACAGCGCCAGGAAGCGGATCGCGGCGGAGGGGGCGAAGACGTCGAATGCAAGCGCCGTCGCCATGCTCAGCCCCGCAATCGCGGTGGCGGTTACGAACCAGCCGGAGACGCCCAGCAGCGCGATGCCGGCGAGCACGGTGAAGGCGGAAAGGGCAGCACCCGCCACAAGCCCGCCGCGCCGCTCGCGCCAGAACAGGCGGATGATCGGGCCAAGGGCTGCAAAGCCCGTTCTTCTCGCGGTCCGTTTCATGACCGGTTCTCCCTGAAATCCTCGGCGAGATGGACGACGCGATCCATTCTTGCCGCCAGCACCGGGTCGTGGGTCGCAACGACAAGGGTCTTGCCTGCGGCGAGCGTCAGCAGCGCCTCGGTGATTTCGGCGGCGGTCTGGTGGTCGAGATGGGCGGTCGGCTCGTCGGCGAGGATAAGGCCAGCGCCCCTGCTGGCGGCGGCGCGCGCCAGCGTCAGCCGCAGACCCTCGCCGCCGGAAAGACCCGCGCCGTTTTCGCCGATCATCGCGTTGCCATGGGCCTCGGCGACGGTGTCGAGCGCGGAAAGCTTCAGCGCGCCCGCTATATCGTCACGGCTGATGTTGTCGCGGGTAAGGCGGACGTTGGAGGCGATCGAACCGGCAAAGAGATGCGGGTTCTGGCCGATCCAGGCGATCTTCCGGCGCAGCCTGTCGGCGGTATCGTCGCCAAGCGTCACGTCGTCGATGACGATGCGACCGTGGCGGACCTCGGCGAGGCCGGCGATGAGGGCGAGCAGCGTAGACTTGCCGCTGCCCGACGGGCCGAGCAGGGCGACATGTTCTCCCGGTTTGACGGTCAGGTCGAAGCCATCGAAGACTGGGTCTTTCGAGCCGTGATGGACGAAGCCGAGATCGCGCAGCTCCACGCTTGCCGGGCGGGCCGTGGCCGGTGCGGCATCGGCTGTCGCGCCGCCGACCATGGAAAGCCCGTCCTCGGCAAGGCTGTCGAGCGCGGAAAGCGCGGCCTCGCCGGCGGCGCGGTCGTGCCAGACCGACGACAGCATGCGCAGCGGATCGAAGAAGGCCGGCGCCAGCAGCAATATGAACAGGCCTTCCGACAGCGTCAGCTTGCCGCCCCAGGCACCGAAGCCGATCTGGCCGAGCAAATGAAAGCCGATATAGGCCGCAGCCATCGCAACGCCGAGGGCGGAAAACAGCTCCAGCACGGCGGATGTCAAGAACGCGATCTTCAGCACCGCCATGGTGCGCCGGCGCAGGTTTTCGGCCCGCAGCCTGAGGCGGCGCGAGACCTGCTCGACGGCATCGAAGGAGCGGATGGTCTGCAGACCGCGCAACCGGTCGAGCAGGAAGGCGTTGAGCGTGCCCATATCGACGAGGTGCTTTTCGCTTGCCGATTGCGCGCTCCAGCCGATCAGCGCCATGAAGATCGGGATCAGCGGGGCGGTGATCAAAAGCACCAGCGCCGCGATCCAGGAATAGGGTAGCACCACCGCCAGAATGGCGAGCGGCACCACGCTCGCCTTGAAGCGGGCGGTCTGGAAGCGGGCGAGATAGGGCACGATATGTTCGGCTTGCTCGGCGAGAATGCTGGCGGCCTCGCCCGAGGCGGCCCTACTGGTATCGAGCGGCGACCGGCGCGCAAGCGCGGAAACCGCGGCGGCGCGCTTTTGCGAGAGGATCTTGCGGGCCCCACGATAGGCCATGCGGTTGCCCGCCCGCTCCAGCACAGCCTTGGCAAGGCCGAGCGCCAGCACGGCGGCGGCCAGCTGCCAGATCGCGGCGACGCCATTGCCCGCCGCCACCTGCCCGATGCCATAGGCAAGACAGGCCGCTTGCGGCAGCCACATCAGCTCGGCAAGGGTGGAAAGCCAGGCGGCAAGCTTCAGCGCCCGGGTTTTCGGCGCGCGGGATTTCTGACGGGCGGGCCCCGGTGCCGCGCCTTTCGGTGACGCGGCCCGGCCATCGCTCTGAGCGGCGCTCCGCGCGGGAGCGGCGTCTTCTGCCCTGGATTTTTCGACAAGCGCGTCCATCATGAAACCTTGCTGTCTTTTGCGCCCTTCCGGCCGAAGCCGGGGAGCCTGTCCGCCGTTTCCAGCAGCTTCGTCACCGCCGAGCCCATGCTGAGCAACATTAGAAGCCGGTCGGTCTCCATCACCTTCACATCATCGTACCAGTCGGAAAGCTTTTCAATCAATGCGTGCATTTCGCCGAGTCTTTCCTGCGCATAGCGCTCCTCCTCGTTCTCCGGCTCGCGCATCAGCACTTCACGCAGCATGGTCAGCGTCGGGTCGATCTCGCGCTTCTTGCGCTCTTCGGCGAGCGTCCTCAGAATCGCCCAGACATCCTCCGGCGTGGTGAAATAATCCCGTCGGTCGCCGGGTTTGTGGCGCAGCAGGACCAGGCCCCAGCCCTGCAATTCCTTCAGCCCCATGGCCACGTTCGAGCGCGACATCTTCAGCGCTTCCACCATGTCGTCGGCGCAGAGCGGCTCGCGCGTGGCGTAAAGCAGGGCGTAAATCTGCCCGACCGAGCGGTTGATGCCCCAGCGGCTGCCCATTTCTCCGAAATGGGCCACGAAATCCTGCACGATCGGCGACAATGGCATCGATATTCCTGCTCTATCTGAATTTTCAGAAATTTCTGAAAATTATGTATACCGATACTTGACGGAAAGCAAGCCGCCGATCTGTTGCCTCCGGTGTAGCCGAACGGGCGCGGTCTGAAATTGATTTATGTCATGTGGGTGAAGCGGGTGTATCAGCCGAAAGGCCGGGCGTGGTGCGGCGCCCTATACCCTCATCCGGCCTTCGGCCACCTTCTCCCCACGGGGAGAAGGGGACACCGGCGAGGCTCTGCCGTGCCGTGTATGGCCTGCGGCGGCGGCCTGGTTCCCCCTCGCCCCGGAGGGGAGAGGGTGGCGCGGATGCGCCGGGTGAGGGGCGACAGCGCCTGCCGCGTGCCTTGAGGTGGCGGCTTTGCTCTGCGCGCGAGCCTGGTAAATGCCGCGCGTGCGCTCGCTGGGCTTCACATCGCCTCAGTGCCGATGGCCTTCGGCCGACCCTCATCCGGCCTTCGGCCACCTTCTCTCCACGGGGAGAAGGGGACGCCTGTGAGGCTCTGCCGTGCCGCGTACGCTTGTGGCGGCGGCTTGGTTCCCCTCGCCCCGGAGGGGAGAGGGTGGCGCGGATGCGCCGGGTGAGGGGAGACAGCGGCTGCGGTGAGCATTGAGGTTATGGCGTTTTCCGCGCGCTGGCATCCGCCGGGCGGCGGCCGCCAACGCGCCGGCACGCGTAAGGTGTTCAGCCGGCCGCGCGCCAGGCCTCGGGTGTGACATAAACCTCATCGGCGCGGCCGTAGCCGCCGTCGCGGACCTCCTCGATCAGCACCATGGTGTGGGGCCGCGCGGCCTCGGTGAAATACTCGGCCAGCATATCGGTGACGCGGTGGATGATGTCTTCCTTCTGCGCGCGGGTCAGCGCCGCCTCGGGGGTCTTGATGTTGACGAATGGCATCTCGGTTCTCCTTGTCAGGTCATGCCGCCATTGACGCGCAGCACCTGACCGTTGATGAAGCGGGCCTCATCGCCGACGAGAAAGGCGACCACGCCGGCGATATCGTCCGGTTCGCCCAGGCGTCCGGCGGGAATCGTGCGGGTGATGTTGGCGACCAGTTCCTCGCTCTTGCCGTCGAGAAACAGCTCGGTCGCCACCGGGCCCGGCGCGATCGCATTGACGGTGATGCCGCGCGCGGCCAGTTCCTTGGCGGCGATATGGGTCAGGGTCTCGACGGCGGCCTTGGTTGCCGCATAGACGCCATAGGCGGGGAGTTTGGTGCCGACGACGCTGGTCGAGAAGTTGACGATCCGCCCGCCATCGGCAAGCCGGTTCGCCGCTTCGCGCAGGCCGCGGAACGTGCCGCCGAAATTGACGGTGACTTGGCGGTCAAAATCCTTGTCGGTGACCGTCGCGAGAGACGCGAGCGAAAGCATGCCGCCATTGTTGACGAGAATGTCGGCCTTGCCGAACTCGGCTTCGGCGGCATCGAACAGCACCGCCATGCCGTCGTCGCTGCCGATATCGGCCTTGACCGCGATCGCCTTAGCGCCTTTTTCCCTGATCGACGCAACCACCTCTCCTGCGGCGGCAGCGTTCGACGCGTAGTTGACGACGACGTCGATGCCGTCGGTGGCGAGCCGCCTGGCGATTTCCGCGCCGATGCCGCGCGAGGCGCCGGTGATGATGGCTGTTCTGGTCATGATGCACTCCATGTTCGTTGAACCGCGCCAAAGATATGCTCTGGCATGTGCGAAACAATCACCGGGAAATTGACAACATAATTCGCCTGTGGTGAACAATGTGAATGGACAGATTTGATCGCATGCGCTTGTTCACCCGCGTCGTCGAGCGCGGCAGCTTCTCCGCCGCCGCCCTCGATCTCGGCCTTGCGCGCTCGACCGCAACGGAGGCGATCAAGGGGCTGGAGGCCGATCTCGGCGTCCGGCTTCTCGACCGCACCACCCGCCATGTCGCGGCGACCCTTGATGGCGAGGATTATTACCGGCGCTGCGTTGCCATCCTCGCCGAGGTCGAGGAAGCCGACGCTGCCTTCAGGGCCGGCAATCCGGACGGGCTGTTGCGCATCGATGCACACCCGCATCTTACCCGCAATTTCCTGCTGCCGGGCCTGCCCGCCTTTCTGGCGCGCTATCCCGATCTCAGAATTCATTTCGGGCAGGGCGATCGCTATGTCGATCTGGTGCGCGAGGGCTATGATTGCGTGATCCGGGCGGGGGAACTGGAGGATAGCGGCCTGATCGCCCGCCGCCTCGGCGCGCTCCGCGAGGTCACGGCGGCGAGCCCCGACTATCTTGCGCGGCATGGCGTGCCGCAAACGCCGGATGATCTTGCCGGTCATATCGCCGTCGGCTTCATCTCGTCGCGCACCGGAGAGGTGATGCCGCTCGAACTGATCGAGAACGGTCGCACCCGTTACGTGACGCTGAAGACACGGGTGACCGCCAATGATTCCGGCACGGCCAATGCGCTGGCGCGGGCTGGGTTCGGGCTGGTGCAGGCCCCGCGCTATCATTTTGCCGAGGCGCTGGCGGAAGGCGAGATGGTCGAGGTGCTGCCGGATTTCCCGCCGCCGCCGACCCCGCTCACCGCGCTCTATCCCCAGAACCGCCACACCGCGCCGCGATTGCGGGTGTTTCTCGAATGGGTGCAGACGATCTTCGCGGGCGGAGAGGTCTGACCGGCACTACCCGTGCTCGCGCAGGTAGGCTTCGAGGAATTCCGCGAGCTTCAGCGCGGCAAAGGTCGGCGTCGGGCCCTCGGCGCGCACAAGCCGCATGTCGCTAGCGATTTCCGCGCCCTTTGCAAAGGGACGCAGCACAAGCTGGCCGTCGCGAAGCTCGCGGGCAACCGTCATCGCCGGCAGGATCAGCACCGCGGTGCCGCGCCGGGCAAGCTCCTTTTGAAGCTCCAGCGAGGAGGTGGTAAAGGCAACCTCCACCGGCGCAAATCCGGCCGCGCGCTGGCGATCGTCGAAATCGCGGCGGATGCTGAAGGCCCGGTCGGGCATGGCGATCGCGTGGCGGCGGATCGCTTCAAGTGTGATTTCGCGCTCGCCGGCAAGCGGGTGGTCCGGAGCCATAACCGGATCATGCCGGACCGACAGCGAAAACAGCGTCTCGATCCGCGCATCCGAGGGGGAGAACATCGTCACCGCGATATCGGTCTCGCCGGTTGTCACAGCGTTGAGCGCGATTTCGGCGGACGTGACCGTCACCGCAATCGAGATTTTCGGATAGAGCGCGTAGAATTCGGCGAGCGCCGGGGCCAGGATCGCATTGATCACCGCGCCGTTGACGTGGAGCGAGACATGGCCGGCATTCAGCCCCCTGAGATCGTCGATCACCTGCCGTGCGCCTTCCAGATCGCGGATCATGGCATCGACGCGTTCGGCCAGCAGCGCACCGGCGGGGGTGAGCGCAATGCCGCGCGCGCCGCGTTCGATCAGCACGGCATTGAAATAGGCCTCGAGATTTTCAAGCTGGCGGCTGACCGCCATCGGCGACACGCCCAGCGTTTCGGCCGCCTGCCGGATCGAGCGCGAACGCGTCAGTTCGTTGAAATAGATAAGAGCCTCGATCTGCATGACGGTCTCGCATTTGCCGAAGAGACATTTGAGCCATCCGGCGGGCTGCAACGCAAGGCCGGTCGTGCACGATCCATTCATGAATTTTTGCGACGGTCTTGTTATTTGGTATTAAATTGGTATCTTTCTGGTAGCAGGAGTTGGTCGTGCGGGTTTTCCAGAATTTCGACATTTCGGGTGACGGGCCGATCTACCGGCGGCTGAAAGCCGAACTGGCCAGGGCTATCGACAGCGGCAAGCTTGCCCATGGCGAGGCGCTGCCGCCCGAGCGCGACCTCGCCCGGCTCGTCGGCGTCAGCCGAGTCACCGTGCGGCGCGCGATCGCGGAACTCACCAGCGAGGGGTTTCTGCAGCGCCGCCACGGGGCCGGCACTTTCGTGCTGCGCCCGCCGACACGGATCGAGCAGCCGCTGCAGCGGCTGACCTCGTTTACCGAGGATATGCAGGCGCGCGGCCTCACGCCGCGCTCGCACTGGCTGGAGCGCGGCCTTCATGCGGCCAGCGCGGAGGAGACGGAGGCGCTGAAGCTTCCCCGAAACGCCGCCGTCGCCCGCCTCAGCCGCATCCGCTATGGCGATGACTTGCCGATGGCGATCGAGCATTCGACGCTGCCCGCCGATATTCTCGAACGGCCCGACCTCGTGGAGACCTCGCTCTATGCCGCGCTTGCCGAACGCGGCGTCACCATGGCGAAAGCCACCGAACGGATCACCGCCTGCAACCTGACCGCCGAACAGGCCGCACTTCTGACGGTAACCCCCGGCGCCCCGGCGCTTGCGATCCGCCGCACTGTCTACGATGCCGGCGGCCGGCCGGTGGAACTGACCAGAACCTATTATCGAAGCGATATTTATGACCTAGTCGCCGAGCTCACCTATGCCGGCGACCCATGAAACGGAAGATGACACTATGACCGACATCACCAATATGCGCCGCGAAATCGACGAAATTCCCGAAGCCGCCGCCCGGCTGCTCGATGGCCAGAGCGCTGCGCTTGCGGCGGCCGGCAGGGCGCTCGCCGAAAAGGACCCCGCGGTGGTGGTCACCATCGCCCGCGGCTCGTCCGATCACGCGGCGCTTTTTTTGAAATACGCGATCGAGCTGGCCGTCGGCATTCCGGTCGCCTCCCTCGGCCCCTCGCTCGCCTCGATCTATGGCGCGAAGCTCAAAATGAACAACGCTGCCGCGATCGCGGTTTCGCAGTCCGGCAAGAGCCCGGATATCGTGGCGCTCGCAAGGGCCGCGCGCGATGGCGGCGCGCTGTCGCTTGCGCTCGTTAACACCATTGCCTCACCGCTGGCGGAAATGGCGGATCAGCCGATCGATATCGCGGCCGGGCCGGAAAAGGCGGTGGCGGCGACCAAATCCTACGTCAATTCCATAGTCGCCGGCCTCGCCTTGCTTGCCGAATGGGCCGATGACGCCGCACTCAAGGCGGCGCTCGCCAAACTGCCCGACGATCTCGCAAAGGCGCTTGCCTGCGACTGGTCGGCGCTGATCGAACCGCTGAAGGACGCCCAGTCGCTCTATGTGCTCGGTCGTGGCCCGAGCTTTGCGATTGCGAGCGAAGCCTCGCTGAAATGCAAGGAGACCTCGGAACTGCATGCCGAGGCCTATTCCTCGGCGGAGGTGATGCATGGCCCGGTCTCGCTGGTCGAGCCGCGCTTTCCGGTGATCGCGTTCGCCGCTCGCGACAAGGCCGAGGACAGCGTCGTCAAGATCGCGTCCGGCCTGGCCAAAAAGGGCGCGTCTGTGTTTCTGTCGTCGGAACGCGGCGAGGGCACGGCGTTGCTGCCGCATGTCGCGACCGGCCATCCGCTGACCGATGCGCTGGCGTTGATCGTGCCCTATTACAGCGTCATCGAGAAACTGTCGCGCGCCCGCGGCTTCAACCCGGATGCGCCGGTGGCGCTCAACAAGGTGACGGAGACCGAATAATCATGAAGAAGGCGATAAGCGGCGCGCGGATATTCGACGGCGAGAGCTTTCTGGAAGGCCGGGCGCTGGTGTTTTCCTCAGCCGGCATCGAGGCGATCGTCTCGGCGCGGAATATTCCGAACGAATGCGAGATCATCCCGGCGGACGGGCAGCTCCTGGCGCCGGGCCTCATCGATCTCCAGGTTAATGGCGGCGGCGGGCTGCTGTTCAACAATGCGCCGGATCTTGATGGGCTGCGCACCATCTGCGCCGCCCAGATCCGCTCCGGCGTCACCGCGCTGCTGCCGACGCTGATCACCGACCGGCCCGATGTGGTGCGCGCAGCGGTCGAAGCCGGCAAGGCCGCATGGGAGGCGGGTATTCCGGGCTATCTCGGCCTGCATCTTGAAGGCCCGCATCTTTCGCTGGCCAGAAAGGGCACGCATGATCCGGCGCTGATCCGGCCGATGGAGACGGACGATTGTGACTATCTGGTGGAAAATGCCGGCAGTTTCGGCGTCGGGCTGCTGACCGTCGCGCCCGAAAACGTCACCCGTCAGCAGGTCGCCCGTCTCAGCAAGGCCGGCTATATCGTCAGCCTCGGCCACACCGATGCCGCCTGCGCGGTGGCGCGGGAATACCGGTTTGCCGGTGCCACGATGGCGACGCATCTCTTCAACGCCATGAGCCCGCTCGGCCATCGCGAACCGGGCATGGTCGGCGCGGTGCTCGGCGATGGCGGTTTTTCCTGCGGGCTGATCGCCGACGGATACCATGTCGACCCGGTGGCGATGGGGATCGCGCTGAGGGCAAAGGCCGGGCCTGGGAAAATATTCCTGGTCTCGGACGCGATGTCGGTCACCGGCACGGATCTTCAGAGTTTCGAGCTCAACGGTCGCACGATCTATCGCAGGGATGGCCGCCTGACGCTTGCCGATGGCACGCTCGCCGGGGCCGATACCGATCTGCTGTCCTGCGTGAAGAATGTCCGCGATATGCTGGACCTGCCACTGGAAGAGGCGCTCAGAATGGCCTCGCTCTATCCGGCCGAGGCCGTGGGCGCGCGGTCCAAGGGGCGGCTGAAACCGGGCGCGGACGCCGACTTCGTGCTGCTTTCCGAAGATCTCGCGCTTTCCGCCAGCTATATAGCCGGCGAGCGCGTGTACAGCGCCGACTAAAGTCCGGGACCTACGCCATGTCCTTGCCGGTCACCTTCACCGTGGGGTCGATCTGTCGGCGCTTGGGGCGCATCAGCGGTTCGGGGCTCACCGGATGGGTGTGGAGCATATCCGCGCCAGCCATGATGCCCTCGACCGCCTGGATCTCCAGCCGCTTGGCATCGCGCTTGCGGATATCGTCGGTGATCGCCATCGCTTCCTCCTCGCTGGTGCCAAGTGCCACCAGCGTCTCGCGGCCGAAGACGAGCCCGGATTCCAGCGTCTCGCGCAATTCGTATTCGACGCCCCGCTGCCTGAGCGCCAGCGTGTGGCTGCGATCATAGGAGCGGGCATAGATGTGGGCGCGCGGGAAATTCTCCTGCACCACGTCGATCACCCGGTCGGTGATCTCGCGCTTCTGGGTGCAAACCGCGACGATCTTGGCCTTTTCGATGCCCGCTGCGATCAGCACGTCCTTGCGGGTGCCGTCGCCGAAATAGATGTGGAAGCCGAAGGCCGAGGCCTGGCGGATGCGATCGGCGGAGAAATCGATGATCGTCACGTCGCGGCCGCTGGCGAGCAGGATCTGCGCGGCAATCTGGCCGAAGCGCGAGAAACCGATCATCAGCACGTCGGCGCCCGCGCCGTCGAAATCCTCCTCCATCTCCTCATGAGCCTCGTGGCGGGCATAGAGCCGCTCGGCGAGACGGACGGTCAGCGGCGTCGCCACCATCGAGACCGTCACGATCGCGATCAGCAGCGAGGCCGTGGCGTTGGAGAAGATGCCGGCGGCAGCCGCCGTCGAAAACATCACGAAGCCGAACTCGCCGCCCTGCGGCAGAAGCGCCGCGATCCGGATCGCGTCCTCGTGGGGCGAGCCGGTCAGGCGACACAGACCGTAGATGACGGCGGCCTTGACGACGAGCAGCACCGGAACGGCGATGAGGATCAGAAGGATATTCTCGTAGACCACGGACAATTCGAGCGACAGGCCGACGGCGATGAAGAAGATCGCGAGAAACACGCCGCGAAACGGCTCGATATCGGCCTCGAGCTCATGACGGTAGGAGGATTCGGCGAGCATCACGCCGGCGAGGAACGCGCCCATGGCCATCGACAGCCCGACGATCTGCATCATCATCGCCGCGCCGATGACGACGAACAGCGCAGCCACGATCATCACCTCGCGCGCGCCGGTGGCGGCGATGATCTGAAACACCGGCGTCAGCACATAGCGCCCGGCGGCGATCATCAGCACCACGACAAGGGCGGCGAGCCCGGCATTCGTCAGCATGTCCGAAGTGCTCGCCTCCTCCACGCCGCCGCCCAGAATGCTGGCGAGCGCGAGAAGCGGCACGATCGCGATATCCTGAAACAGCAGCATCGAGAACGAGCGCTGGCCATAGCGGGTGTTGACGTCGCCATTGTCATCAAGGATCTGCATGGCGAAGGCGGTCGATGACAGTGCCAGGCCGAAACCGGCGATCACCGCCGCTTGCCAGTTTCCGAGCCCGCCGAACTTGGCGAGCGGCACCAGCACCGCGCCGGTGATCAGCACCTGCGCAAGGCCAAGGCCGAAAATGTCCTTGCGCATTGTCCAGAGCCGGGCCGGCTTCAGCTCCAGCCCGATCATGAACAACAGGAACACGATCCCGAGCTCGGCGACGTGCAGCACCTCCTCGCCATTGCTGATTCGCTGCAGCACCGGACCGATCACGATCCCGCCCGCCAGATAGCCGAGAACCGTGCCCAACCCGAGCCGCTTGAAAAGCGGGGCCGCAATGGTTGCCGCTCCCAGCATCCAGACGGTTTCGGTAAAGAGGCTCTGGGTGGCTGCCATAAAAAGGGTCCTGGGCTGCAAGAAAACGGAAGCGCCGGAGGAACGGCACTTGATGCGCAATGAAGTGAACAATAAATGAGGGCGCAAGGAAAGGCCAAATGCCATGTCATCATCAAGGGTTCCCGATCAATTGATCGACACCGCGTCGCAGATTCTCGACGTCGCGAAGAAGAAGGGCGCGGATGCGGCCGATGTGGTCGTCTCGCAGGGCGCCTCGCACGGCATCTCGGTGCGCGAGGCGAAGCGCGAAAACGCCAAGGCGTCCGAGAACCGGGGCTTTTCGCTGCGCGTGTTCCGCGGGGCGAAGGTCGCAAGCGTTTCCACCAATGACGACAGCGATATCGATACCCTCGTCGAACGCGCGCTCGCCATGGCCACCGTCTCGCCCGAAGATCCCTATGCCAGCCTTGCCGACAGCGACCGGCTTGCCCGCGAAGCACCGGACCTCGATCTTTACGACGAGACCGATGTCTCGCCCGAGGCGCTGGCCGAGCGCGCGCTTGAGGCCGAGGCGGCAGCGCTTGAGGTCGAGGGCGTCACCAGAAGCTCCGGCGCAGGCGCGTCACGTGGTGAGGTCGGCTTCGTGCTGGTAACCTCCGACGGTTTTTCCGGCGGCTACCGCCGCTCCTATTCCTCCGTGTCGGTCTCTGTCGTGGCGGGCGAGGGCGCCGGCATGCAGCGCGATCACGATTATGACGCGCGTTCCCATGACGGCGATCTCGATCCGCCGGCAGAGATCGGCCGCAAGGCCGGCGAGCGGGCCGCAGCCCGGCTCTCACCGCGCCAGGTGCCGACGCAGCGCAACGCCGCCGTGATCTTCGAACCGCGCCTTGCCGCAAGCTTGATTGGCAGTCTCGCCGGCGCGATTTCGGGATCTTCGGTCGCGCGCAAGACCAGTTTTCTGAGAGACAGGCTCGGCAAGCAGGTTTTGAAGGCCGGTCTCAATCTGGTTGACGATCCGTCGATCCGTCGAGGCGCGGGCTCGCAACCCTTCGATGGCGAAGGCGTTTTGAGCGAACGGCTCGTCATGGTCGAGGATGGCGTGTTGCAGCAATGGTTCCTGTCGACGGCGCTCGGCCGGGAACTTGGTTTCGAGACCAATGGCCGCGGCACCCGCTCCGGCAATTCGCTGTCCGCCGCGCCGACCAACCTGGTGCTCGAGACCGGCCCGAAGACGCCTGCGGAGCTGATGGCCGAGATCGGAACCGGGCTTTATGTCACGGAACTCATCGGCCACGGCGTCAACATGGTCACCGGCGAATATTCGCGCGGAGCAAGCGGTTTCTGGATCGAGAATGGCGAGATCGCCTATCCCGTGTCGCAGATGACCATTGCCGGCAATCTGAAGGACATGTTCATGGCGATGACGCCGGCAAGCGACATCGACCGCCGGTTCTCGATCGCCACCCCCAGCATTCTTGTCGAGGGCGTCACCCTCGCGGGATCGTGAGGTCCGCCGTGGCCGAACTGTCGGATGCCGATATCCAGGCCGATCTTGCGCTGATCACCGATGCGGCGCGCGAGGCGGGTGCGGTCGCGCTTTCCCATTTCGGCCAGAACCCGGAAGTCTGGTGGAAGAACTCAGGCCAGTCGCCGGTCAGCGCCGCGGATTTCGCCGCCAATGAGTGCCTGGAGGACCTGCTGCTGAGGGCGCGGCCGGATTACGGCTGGCTTTCGGAGGAAAGCGGCGATGATTTCGCCCGGCTGGAAGCCGATGCCACCTTCGTGGTCGACCCGATCGATGGCACGCGCGGTTTTCTCAAGGGCAAGAAGAACTGGATGGTCAGCGTGGCGGTGGTCCGGGGTGGGCGCCCGGTGGTCGGCGTTCTCGTCGCGCCGGCGCTTGACGAGGTGTTTACCGCCGCCCTCGGCGGTCCGGCGCTGAAAAACGGCCTGCCGATTGCGGCCTCAACGCAGCAGGGCGAGAGCGGAAATCTGGAGCTTTGCCTGCCGGCAATGATGCTCGACGGCTTCAGCCCGCCCTTTCGCGCGCGGGTCAACAAGGCCGCGCATATTCCTTCGCTCGCCTACAGGCTGGCATTGGTTGCCGATGGCCGTCTTGATGCCACACTTGTAAGGCCTAACTCCCATGACTGGGACCTGGCCGCCGCCGATATCATCCTTACCGCAGCCGGCGCGTCGCTGGTGGATGACGCGGGGCGGCCGTTGACCTATAATCGCCGCACGCTGCGCCACGGGACGCTGTTTGCGGGCAATCCGGCACTGGTCGGCACGCTGATGCGCGAATTCGCGCCGCCGCCCGTCATGTGACCCGTCACTTGACAAAAACGGCCAAACCCGAGACACGCTATGGCGGGAGGCTATGAGCAAAGAGAGATATGAAATGGCTGATACGGTTGAAAACAAGCAACTCCTGCATCTGGTCTTCGGCGGCGAGCTCGAAAGCCTGAAGGGCGTCAAGTTCACCGATCTGGACGCGCTCGATATCGTCGGTATCTACCCCAATTACGCCAGCGCCCATGCAGCCTGGAAGTCCAAGGCGCAGCAGACCGTCGACAACGCCCATATGCGCTACTTCATCGTCCATCTCCACCGGCTTCTCGACCCGGAATCGTGAGTATTGTGTTTTCATGGCTCCGGACGCAGTATAGGCGACTGCTTTAGCCTCCGAAGCGTTTTCGCCAGACGGCGCTCCTGCAATGCTCTGTGGCTTGAAAATAAGCAATTGCTTTAAAATAATGCAGATGAAGTCTTTATAAGAAGAAAAAAAGAACTTCGTTCCGGGTCAGCCTGAAGACGTTTGATAGAATATTTAGGATGTGGTTCTTCCTGTTCCTAAATGTTATTTTCTGAAGTAGGATGATTCGCGCAATGGTGGTGGGTGCGGCCGCTGATCCGATGCACGAGAACGGGGTAAACGGACAAGGGAATGGTATCAGGCATTTCTATTTGGTTGGCCCGCAACACGTACCGACTTGGCGGGATTCTCGGCTATCCGCTGTTACGGCCGATCCTCTATCATCGCGTCCGCCGCGGCAAGGAGGACAAGGCGCGTCTGGGGGAGCGCCTTGGCCGCTCCGACCGGCAGAGACCGGAAGGCCCGCTCGTCTGGATACACGCAGCAAGCGTGGGCGAAACGCTCGCCGTCACCTCGGTCGTCCAGAATATCCATGAATTCGGCATCTCGGTTCTGCTGACAACCGGCACGGTGACATCCGCGCGCCTGGCGGCGGAGCGTTTCGGGGACACGGTCATTCATCAATATGTGCCGCTGGATGCCCTGCCAGCGGTAACACGCTTTCTCGATCACTGGCGTCCGGACCTCGCCATCAATGTTGAAACCGAAGTCTGGCCGGTCACGATCGCGGAACTCGCCAAGCGCAAGATCGCGCAGGTTGTGGTCAATGGCCGGATTTCGGATCGTTCGTTCGAGCGCTGGATGCAGCGCCGTGAACTTGCCCGCACCATGTTCTCGCGGTTTTCGCTGGTCATGGCGCAGACCGATCTTGATGCCGAACGCTTCGCCGATCTCGGGGCGCTGCATGTCTCGGTCACCGGCAATCTCAAGGTAGACCGCAGCGCGCCGCCCGCTGATGATGAGGCCCTGCAGGCGCTGAAGAGCGCAATCGGCGCGCGCCCAGTGTGGGCGGCGATCTCGACCTTCGATGGCGAGGAAAAGAATGCCGCCGACGTGCATGTCGCGCTGAAGGAAACCCATCCCGGTCTTCTGACCGTCATCGTTCCCCGCCATCCCGATCGCGGCGATGCGCTTGCCGCCCAGTTTTCGGCCGACGGACTTTCGGTCAAGCGTCGCTCGCTCGGCGAAAGCCCCGACGCGGAGACCGATATCTATCTCGGCGACACGATCGGGGATATGGGGCTTTATCTCCGCCTCACGGATATCGCCTTCGTCGGCCGCTCGATGACGGCGCGCGGCGGGCAGAACCCGCTGGAGCCCGCCATGCTGGGAACCGCGATCCTGACGGGCCAGCATGTCGACAATTTCCGCGACACCTATCGTCAGTTGCGCCAGCGTGGCGCGGTGCGCACCGTCGACAGTACAGAAGCGCTGCTGCAGTCCGTCGACCTTCTCTTGCGGGACGAGGCCGCGCGCGAGCATATGATCGCCGCCGGTTATGCCGGGGTGCGCGACATGCGCGGCGCGCTGATCCGCACCATGAAGGGGCTGGAACGCTATCTTGCGCCGCTCATTCTCGAGGCCCGTTTTTCCGCGCGTCCCAAGGCCGTGCCCGAGAAGAAACGCCTGCCGATCGTTCCGGAGCAATTGCCTGAGCAGAATTTGCGCAAGGCGCTGCAGTAACGGTTTTTCGTGGCCGCACCGGCGCGGACGCGGCCTTGCGGCGTGCGGCTCGCTCTTCGTGAAGCGGAGCGGCACTTCACGGGCGTGTCTGTCTGGTCTATCTGTTGGTTGAACCGTAATGCGATTGCTTGACAGAGCGCATTGCTCCGGGGTCTGACAGAGAGTTGTGCCCGATATGAAGAAAACGACACGGGCCTTCTGGTGGAAGCGCGGCCATCCTTTGAGCCTGCTTCTTCTTCCCGTCTCCTGGATTTACGCCGCTGTCGCCGGCCGCCGGATGAGGCAGGCGGCAGGCGCTCGCGCGGGCGTGCCGGTTCTGTGCGTCGGCAATTTCACTGTCGGCGGAACCGGCAAGACCCCGGTGGCCGAGGCTCTGGCGCGCGCGGCGCGCGAAGCTGGCAAACGGCCCGGCTTTCTGCTGCGCGGCTATGGCGGCAAGGTTGAAGGTGCGGTTCTGGTCGATCCGGAGCGCCACAGCTTTCGCGATGTCGGCGACGAGGCGCTGATGCTGTCGCGGCTGGCGCCGGTGGCAGTCTCGCCCGCGCGGGTGGATGCTGCAGCGCTTCTGGAACAGGCGGGCGTCGATTTCATCATCATGGATGACGGGCTGCAGAGCGGGCGGCTGAAGCCGGATTTCGCCGTGGCCGTGGTCGATGCCAAGCGCGGCTTCGGCAATGGGCGCTGCCTGCCCGCCGGCCCGCTGCGCGCGCCGCTTGCGGCGCAGTTTCCGAAGGTGGATGCCGTGCTGCTGAATGGCGCCGGCGGCGCGGAGGAAGAGGTGCGCCAGTTTGCCCGCAGCGCCCGTCGCCCGGTCGAGGTTCTGCATCAGCAGCCGACGTCGGACAGCGGAGAATTTGCCGGCGAGGAAGTGCTCGCCTATGCCGGTATTGGCGATCCGGAGAAGTTCTTCGCAACGCTGGAAGCGCTTGGCGCGCGGGTGCGCCGGGCCGTCGCCCTTGCCGATCACCAGCCGATCTCCGAGGCGCTGGCGCGTTCGTTGCTCGCCGATGCCGGGGCCCTGCTGCCGGTCACGACTGCAAAGGACATGGCCCGGCTTCAGGGCGGCGGCGGGCCGGCGATATCGGCGTTGCGCGAGAAGAGCCGCGTGGTGGAGATCACCGCCGTTTTCGAAAACAAGGCCATGCCTGCCGGCATGGTCGTCGCCACGCTCGATGCCT
Source organism: Martelella sp. FOR1707 (assembly GCF_053484265.1). Lineage (NCBI taxonomy): Bacteria > Pseudomonadati > Pseudomonadota > Alphaproteobacteria > Hyphomicrobiales > Aurantimonadaceae > Martelella > Martelella sp. FOR1707. The sequence continues at coordinate 108,119 of NZ_JBAKFP010000007.1, forward strand.
TCCGCCGCCGCGTTGAAGCGGAGCGACAAAAGCGGTGAGCCGCTCTGTCGGCAACCGGTAAATTATTTTTGATGGGCAATTGGCTCAGTTTGTCATATCCTTGGGTCTTAACCGCAATGACATGCCGGTTGGAGACGATGAGGATACTATCCAGCGACGTGCGGCCAGCAGAGGCGGCCGACGCCGAGAAAATCGCAAGGGTTCACTGGCTGGCATGGCAGCAGGTCTATGCCGGCATCCTTCCTCACCACGCGCTTCAGGACATGATCGCAAGCCGCAATATCGCCTGGTGGAAGAACGCGATCGCCAGCGAGGAGACGCTGCTGGTGCTGGAGGTCCAGGGCCAGCCCGTCGGCTATGCCAGCGTCGGCCTCAATCGCGTCAAGGCGCTGCCGCAGGAAGGCGAAATCTACGAGATCTATCTTCTGCCGGAGTATCAGGGCCTCGGCTTCGGCCGGACGCTTTTCGCCGAGGCGCGCCGGCTGCTCGCCTCGCTCGGCTGCAAGGGCACGATCTGCTGGTGTTTCGATGCGCTCGATCACGCCGGCATCTTCTTCACCGCGCTCGGCGGCAAGCCCTTCGCCTTTGCGGAGGAGGAGCATGGCGGCAAGGTGCTCGGCAAGGTTTCCTATATCTGGGACTGAGTGGCTTTTTGCGCGTTTACCCCGATTGCTGCAACTCTTTTCACGCGGTTGCTTTGTCGGGGCATTTTGGCTATCCAAGGCGGCGAATTCTTCCCCTTTTCTGGAGACCTAGATGCGTATTGAAGCGATTGCGATCGGCAAGAACCCGCCCGATGATATCAATGTTATTGTCGAAGTCCCGCTCGGCGGCCAGCCGATCAAGTACGAGATGGACAAGGACGCCGGCGTTCTCGTCGTTGACCGCTTTCTTTATACGCCGATGATGTATCCCGGCAATTACGGCTTTGTGCCGCACACGCTCTCTGACGACGGCGATCCGATCGACGTGCTGATCTGCAATCACCGTCCGCTGATGCCGGGCTGCGTCATCAATGTCCGCCCGATCGGCGTGATGATGATGGAAGACAATTCCGGCAAGGACGAGAAGATCATCGCCGTTCCCTCGCGCGAGCTCAGCGCCCGGTTCGACAAGGTTGAGAACTTCACCGATATTCCGGAAATCCAGCTCAAGCAGATCGAGCACTTCTTCGAGCACTACAAGGATCTGGAGCCCGGCAAATGGGTCAAGATTTTCGGCTGGCACGACGCCGCCGAGGCCAAGAAGCTGATCGTCGAGGCGATCGAGCGCGCGAAGTCCAAGAAGGACTGAGGTATAGTCTTGGTATGCTGCCGGCTCCTGCTGAGCCGGTAGCCTCCAATCTCCCCCCTTGAGGGGGATGTCGCGAAAGCGACAGAGAGGGGTATAGGGCATAAGCCGCATACTCCGAGTTTGAGGAGAGGGTTCACCCCTCTCTGCCCCTGTCGGGGCATCTCCCCCTCAAGGGGGGAGATTGTGAGTTGCGGTGCTTTCGCCGGCCTTTCCTCAGAACTGAACCAGAATATTCTTGAACTGCCACGGGTCCTTCTCGTCCTTCTTTTCCGGGAAGAAGGTCTGGCGGGCGGTGAGAGGGGTCCAGTCGGTGTAATGGCCTTCGACCGGGCCGAGATAGGGCATCTGGATCTCGAGGCAGCGGCGGTAGTCCATCTCGTCGGCCTCGACGATGCCGGCCTCCGGGTTTTCCAGCGCCCAGACCATGCCTGCGAGCACCGCGGAGGTTACCTGCAACGCTGTCGCATTCTGGTAGGGCACCAGATTGCGGGTCTCCTCCATCGAAAGCCTGGAGCCGTACCAGTAGGCATTCTTGTCGTGACCGTAGAGCAGGACGCCGAGTTCGTCGATCCCGGTCAGGATATCGGCTTCCTCGAGCACGAGCATGTCCTTCTGCGGCGTGCCGCCATTGCCGAACATTTCGTCGAGGGAAAGCACGGCGACATCGGCCGGATGGTAGGCGTAGTGGCAGGTCGGACGATAGGTGACCTTGTCGCGATCGTTGCGGACGGTAAAGAAGTCGGCGATCGAGATCGACTCGTTATGGGTGACGAGGAAGCCGTATTGCGGGCCGGGCGTCGGGCACCAGCTTCTGACCCTGGTATTGGCGCCGGGCTGTTCGAGATAGATCGCGGCCTTGCAGCCCTTCCTGTGCTTCTTGGCGTTTTTCGGCATCCATTTCTCATGGGTGCCCCAGCCGAGTTCTGCCGGCTGCATGCCCTCGGCCACGAAGCCTTCCACCGACCAGGTGTTCCAGAACGCATTCTGCGGGCGCAGGAATTTCGAACGCTGGGTATCGCGTTCGGCAATGTGGATGCCCTTGACGCCGGTCTCCTTCATCAGCGCCGCCCAGCCCTCGCGGTCGTCGGCGGCGGGTTCGGCGAAGCTCACGCCGGTTTCGCGGGCAACATCGACAAGCGCCTGCTTGACGAACCAGGACACCATGCCCGGATTGGCGCCGCAGCAGGAAACGGCGGTGGTGCCGCCGGGGTTCTTGCGCTTCTCCTTGCGCACGGTCTCGCGCAGCGCGTAGTTGGTGCGTTCGGCATTGCCCTGGCTTTCGTCGAAATAGAAGCCAAGCCAGGGCTCGATCACGGTGTCGATATAGAGCACGCCCAGCGAGCGGCAGAGCTTCATCAGGTCGAGCGAGGAGGTGTCGACCGACAGGTTGACGCAGAAGCCCTGGCCTTCGCCCTCGGTCAGGAGCGGTTCCAGCAGTTCCTCGTAATTGTCCTTGGTTACCGCCGCGTGGATGAAGCGGACGCCGTGATTGGCGGCGAGGTTTGCGTGGCCGTCATTCGGATCGATGATGACCATGCGCGACTTGTCGAAACGGAAATGCCTTTCGATCAGCGGCAATGCGCCGCGGCCGATGGACCCGAAGCCGATCATGACGATGGGGCCGGTAATTTCGGCGTGGATCGGGAATTCCTGCTGCATTTCCATGTCCTTCTTGTTTGCCTGGCGGGTGACCGGCGGTCATTTCTCGACTTCGCGCAGGCCGGCTTTCCGGACGCGCTATAAAGTGGAATTGTGACGCGGCGTTAATGTTCCCTCGCGCAAAGCGAGATCATACCAACGCGCTCAAGTAAAGCGGATTTATGGCCACAGTGCCAGCCGTCAATGCCGTTCGTCAGCGCAAAAGGGCTTCGAGCCAGGCGATCAGCGCATCTATGTCGGCATCCATCATGCCCTTGTAGCCGCGCTCTTCGGCGCTCAGCCCCTGAAGCTGGCCGATCATGGCGGTTGCTATCGCCTTGCGTTCCGGGTGGCGGATGATCGCTTCTGCCGGATCCATGTAGATGCGGATGGTGAACAGGATGGCGCCCGTTTCCGGCAGACGCGTCAGCGTCTGGCGCTCGACCCGCATGAAATTGGCGGCGATCGGGCGCACAGGGCGGAACGGGTCTTCGGGCAAATGTTTTGAAACCGGCATGGCCAGCGCATCGGCGCCCTTGAACGACCAGTTGAATCGTTCGGCGGGCAGGCCGGGCTTGAGATTGTCGAAGATGCGGGCAACCAGCGCGGCGTTGCGGGTGCCCGCCGAGAAACCAGGCACATCGGCATGGACCTCCTCCATCGGCCGGCCGGCCTTCTCGGTCAGCGACCAGGAGGAGGGAAAGGCGATGAAGCCCGCCGCAAGATGCCAGCGATCCTCGCGCTTGATCAGGATCGCGAGATCATCCTCGATCAGCATGCCGGCCGTCAAAAGCGGCGGAGTGGCGGGATCGTCGAGGGCAACGGCGCGGTCCAGAAAGTGCAGCTTGCCGCCGTCTCGCCGGTAGAGGCCGTCGTGGCGCGTCTCAAGGTGGCCGGCGATCAGCGCCAGCGCCTCGCGCCCGGCCGCAAGGCTGTCATCCTCGGCGCGGAAGATTTCCTCGCGACGGGTCGCCAGCAGGCGATCCTTTTCGGCGAGATAGCGCGCGAGATCGGCGCCGGGCTCCAGCCATTTGTCGGGATCGAGCGCGGAGAGACCGATCGAGAACGGCTTGTAGTCGCGGCCATAGGGCATCAGCCTCAGGTGCTCAGTCGCCATCCTTCAGGCCTTCAAGGGAGGGAAGGGTGCGTGTGAAATTGACCTCGGTGAGTTCGAAACTGGCGACGCCTTCGGCGACGAACGGGTCCTGCCGGCAGATTTCCTCGACCGCGGCCATCGTGCCGCGCGCCATGATCACGCCGCCGGTGCGCGGCACCTTGCGGCCGGATGCAACGAAGTCGCCGGATTCATAATAGCTGTTCAGCCAGGCGATATGGCCTTCGAAGTGCTTTTCCACCTCTTCGAGCGGCTGGATATAGGTGAGGGAAATCAGGATCATGGCAAACTCACTCGGCGGCAGCGCAAAAGGGCGCGGGGGCGGCGAAACGGGCTTTCAGAAGAGCTTCCTCGTATTCGCCGGCCGCCGTTGAATCGAGCACCACGCCGCCGCCGACATTGAAGGTCGCCCGGCCGTCATCGTAGAGGCTCACGGTGCGGATTGCCACATTGAACTGCATCGCCCCGTCCGGTGAAATATGGCCGATCGCCCCGCAATAGGCGCCGCGCTGGGCGGCTTCCAGTCGGTGCAGGATCTTCATGGCGGAGATCTTCGGCGCGCCGGTGATCGAGCCGCAGGGAAACAGCGCGCGGAAGATGTCCTCGATCGTGGCTTGCGGGCTAAGTCTTGCGCGCACCTTGCTCACCATCTGGTGCAGCGTCGAATAGGTTTCGATCGCGAAGAGTTCCGGCACGTGGACGGAACCCGGCTCGGCGATCCGCGAGATGTCGTTTCTGAGCAGGTCGACGATCATGCAGTTTTCGGCGAGCATCTTGTCGTCCTCGCCCATCGCCGCGATGATCGCCGCATCTTCCGCAACGGTTTGGCCGCGCGGGGCCGTGCCCTTCATCGGATGGGTCTCGATCATGCCGCCGGCGTCGGTGCGGAAGAACAGTTCCGGCGAGCGCGACAGGATGCGCGGGCCGGTGAGATCGACGAAGGCTGCATAGCGCACCGGCTGCTGCCGGGCGAGGCCGTGAAAGGCCGTCAGCGGATCGCCGCTCCAGCGCGCATGAACCGGAAAGGTCAGATTACCCTGATAGCAATCGCCGGCCATCAGATGCGCATGCAGACGGTCGAAACGGGGGCGATAATCGTCAAAATCCCAGGCGGGGCGGATGTCACTGAGAAAACCGGTTTCGGGCTGCAGTGCTGGCGGCGCTGCCTGCTCCGGCGTGTCGAAGACGCCGAAGCAGAGATACGGCAGGTCCGGCTTTTGGGGCGCGAGGCCCGCAAGCGCGGGGTCGAGCAGAAAACCTGCTTCGTAGGACATATAGCCCGCGAGAAACCGGCCGGAGGCCCTGACGGTCTCCATCCGCTCCAGCGCAGGAATAAATTCCTCGGCGGTTTCGGCGACGATGATATCTTCGGGTGCGCGAAAGCTGAGCATCCGGCCCGAAAGATCGTCGGTAAAAACGACCTGCTTGCCGCGCGTCATCTCATTCCAGCGCTTCGAGTTCGTCGATAAGCCCTTCGATCATCGAAAGCCCCTTGCCCCAGAAGGCGGGGTCGGAGGCGTCAAGCCCGAACGGTTTGAGCAGCTCGGAATGATGCTTGGTGCCGCCGGCGGTCAGCATGTCGAAATACTTGTCCTGGAAACCGCTTTCGGCGTTCTGGTAGACTGCGTAGAGCGAGTTCACCAGGCAATCGCCGAAGGCATAGGCATAGACGTAGAACGGCGAATGGATGAAGTGGGGCACATAGCTCCAATAGGTTTCGTAACCATCGGCAAGCTTGATCGCAGGGCCCAGGCTCTCGCCCTGTACCGACATCCACATTTCGGAAATCTGGTCCTCCGTCAGTTCGCCCTCGCGGCGCGCGGTGTGGACCTTGCGCTCGAACTGGTAGAAGGCGATCTGGCGCACGACCGTGTTGATCATGTCCTCCACCTTCTGCGCCAGCATGGCCTTGCGGGTCGCCTTGTCTTCGGTCTTTGCCAGCAGCGCGCGGAAGGTCAGCATTTCGCCGAAGACGGAGGCGGTTTCGGCGAGCGTCAGCGGCGTCGAGCACATCAGCGCGCCCTGTTTGGCGGCGAGCACCTGGTGGACGCCATGGCCCAGCTCATGGGCAAGCGTCATGACGTCGCGCGGCTTGCCGAGATAGTTGACCAGCACATAGGGGTGGGCCGAGGGCACGGTCGGATGGGCGAAAGCGCCGGTGCGCTTGCCGGGGCGGATCGGGGCGTCGATCCAGCGCTCGTCGAAGAAGCGTTGTGCGATGCCGCCCATTTCCGGCGAGAACGCGCCATAGGCGGAAAGCACGGTCTCGCGCGCCTCCTCCCACGGGATCACCCGTTCGGCGGTATCGGGCAGCGGCGCGTTGCGGTCCCAGTAGTTCATCTGGTCCATGCCTAGCCATTTCGCCTTCATCGCGTAATAGCGGTGGGACAGGCGCGGATAAGCGTCGCGCACGGCTTCGGTCAGTGCATCCACCACCTCGCGCTCGACGCGGTTGGAAAGGTGGCGACTGTCGGCGATATCCTCGAAGGCGTGCCAGCGGCTGTTGATCTCGGTATCCTTGGCGACCGTGTTCATGATCAGCGAGAAGGTCGGCAGATTGTCCTTGAAGGTGGCGGCAAGCGCCTCGGCCGCCTTGCGGCGCACCGGTTCCTTGTTGTCGGAAAGCAGGTTGAGCGCCTTTTCGATCGGCATCTCCTCGCCATCGACGGTAAAGCGCATCCGGTCCATGGTCTGGTCGAACAGGCGGTTGAAGGCCTGGCTGCCGGTGGTCGACTTTTCCATGAAGAGCTGTTCCAGCCGGTCATCAAGCTGGTGCGGCTTTTCCTTTCTGAGGTCCAGCACCCAGGGCCGGTAGCGGGCAAAACTCGGATCGTTTGCAAGCGCCTTTTCGATCGCCTCCTCGGAAAGCCGGTTCAGTTCCAGCTCAAAGAACAGGAGGTCGGCGTAGATTTCGGTAATCCGGGTGGAGGTGTCGCCGTAAAGCTTGCGCAGCGCAGGATCGGCGGCATTGGCATAGTAGGAAAGGCCGGCGAACGAGCCAAGCCGGCCGAGCGTGTCGCCGATCGCCTCATAGGTTTCGGTTGCTGCCCCCAGCCCGTCATCGCCGGATTTTTCGGCGGCTTCGGCCAGATGGCCCTTCCAGCGTTCGGAGAAAGCGCGCGCCTTTCTGGCGGCGTCATCGAAATCGCCGGTGAATTCGGGCGAGGTCGCGCCGGGATAGAGATGGGACAGATCCCATTCCGGCAGGACGCCGAGTTCCGGGCTTTCCGCCCTGCCGGCGGCGGCATCGGCGGGAAGGGAGGGGAAACGGGGATTGAACATGGGGCTGCCTTTCGTGATCTGTGTGCCGCCTCAACATATGGTTCGCGCCCGCCGCCCGCAACGGCGGAATTTCCCACTCTGCCGCCGCAGTCCGCAATGGGTCAAATGAGGTGGCCGAAAGCCGCCTCAGGCGCCAAACAATTTGATCTGCAACAATGGGTTAACCCTTATGTAAGCTTAATCTGATACCACGATGGTTGGAAATTAACGGAATGTTGCCTATAAAAGGCGACCTGAAATTGTGTCGGAAAATCGCCTCGTTTGCGCCGCATTGCGCCTTCAGAAAAGAGGTTCTAATCTCTTGTGTCGGCATATGCCTTGCGCTCGGGGGAGCCTTCGGGACGTTCAGAGAATCCAGGGAGAGTCCGGTTTGACTATCCGTCCATATCGCGCGTTCTTGCGTCGGACATTTGCTGTACTGGCCGTACTGGCGGCGACGCTGTGCTTTTTCGGCGGCGTCGAGGCGCGTGCGGAAACCCGGACACTCAAGATCTATTACATCCATACCGGCGAGAAGGCCGAGATCACCTTCAAGCGCAATGGCCGCTACGACAAGAAAGGGCTCGAACAGCTCAACTGGTTCCTGCGCGACTGGCGTCGCAAGGAGCCGACCACGATGAACCCGAAGCTGTTCGATCTGGTCTGGGAGGTCTATCAGCAGGTTGGCGCGACCGACTATATCAATGTCGTTTCGGCCTATCGCTCGCCCGAGACCAACGCCATGCTTCGCAAGACCTCCTCCGGCGTCGCCAAGAAATCGCAGCACATGCTTGGCAACGCGATGGACTTCTTCATTCCGGGCGTGCCGCTCGCCAAGCTGCGCGCAACCGCGATGAAGATGCAGCGCGGCGGGGTTGGCTACTATCCGAAATCCGGCTCGCCCTTCGTGCATCTTGATGTGGCGAGCGTGCGCGCCTGGCCGCGCATGAGCCGCAGCCAGCTCGTATCGCTGTTCCCGGAAGGTCACACCCTGCATCTGCCCGCAGACGGCAAGCCGTTGCCGGGCTATAATGAGGCGCTGGCAGAGTATAAGGCCAAGGGCGCGGTCGGATCGTCGCAACCCGTCCAGGTCGCAAGCGCGGATGATGGCGACGAGGATGAACGTCCGAACCTGCTCTCCATGCTGTTCGGCAAGCGGGACAAGGGCGATGCCGAACCGCCGACGCCGAGCAGGCCCTCGCGCCAGCAGGCCCAGCCGCAGCGTCAGGCCGAACCCGCCCAGCGTCCCGTCGATATCCTGACGGCGGCTGTCACATTCGACAATCTCGATATTCCACTGCCGCTCAGCAGGCCGAGCGCCGGCGAGGCCGGTCTTGGAACGCCGCTCGCCACCGCGCTGGTCGACCCGACGCCGACAGCAACCGAAATGGCCACCGATCCGGCTCTGGCTCTGGCTGCTGCCAATGTGCCGTTGCCGCAGACGCGTCCGTCCACGCTCGGGCCGGAAGAGGGCGTGTCCGTTGCCGATATTCTTGTGTCGGAGGCCGCCGATCCGGTCACGGCCGCGCCCGCAACGGAGGTTGCCGCTCTGCAGTCGGATGATGCCGGTTTCGACGGCGATCGCTTCGGCCTGTTCGATGGCGAGGTGCCGGTGCCCAGCCCCCGTCTCGCCTATGCCGAAACCGGCGGCGCGGCGATGGGCGTCAACGCGGCTCCAACGCCTCGGCCCACGCTCGCCTCGGCCGCGCCGGCAACCGAAGCTCCGATCGACGATGCCCGGACCGAGCTCGCCCGCAAGCTTGCAGCGATGGGCGAGACGACCGAACTCGCCTATAATGAAGATGCCGATTTCCGCACGCTGTTCAAGCCGACGGCCGCGCGCATCAATGCGGCCGCTCCCGCTGCCCCGCAAAAGGGCGGGCGTCCGGGCGATGCTGTGCCGCTGGCATCATCGAATGATAATATAACGCCGAAACTTGGTAATAATAATCAGGTTTCGACTGAGCCGACCCAAGTTTTAGTTGGCTCTAAAAATAAGGCGCAAGATAGCCAGACCGTCGTTCAGTATTTTGACTCCGCAAGGTTCTGATTCCATTGTTTCAAGAAATGGACTACTTGCCGGCCTACTGACTTTGACGTAATGTGCCGCGATGAGCAGATTCGATCCATTCGTCGCAATTGCGGACCCCAACCGGCGCCATCTCTTGATGGCGCTTCGTCGTGAACCCAAGACAGTGACCGAGCTGTCGGAGGGGCTTCCCATCAGCAGGCCCGCGGTTTCGCAGCATCTGAAGGCGCTGCTCGACAGTGATCTGGTGCGGGTCACGCCCGTGGGCACGAAGCGGTTCTATGCCATCAACCCCGAAGGGTTCGCCAGCCTCAACGCCTGGATACGTCAGTTCTGAACGATTCGTGCCGCGGAAATCAGTCGGGCGCCCGTCCGGTCGAGGACCGCACCACCAGCTCCGGCCGCCACAATTCGCCGAAATCATCCGTCTCCGTGCCGTTGATCCGGTTGATCAGCCGCTCGGCGACCCGCTTTCCGGCGGTGCGCAGCGATGAGCGCGTGGTCGTAAGCGGCACGCTGAAGAGTTCGGGACGCAAAAGCGGCAGGACGTCGTCATAGGATATCAGCGAGATGTCTTCGCCGAGCGTCATGCCGGCCGCCTCGATCGCGCGTACGATGCCGAGCGCCTGGATCATGCTGGAGCAGACGATGGCGCTCGGCGTCTCTGCAAGCGCCAGAAACTGTTCGGCCGCCCGCTGCCCGTCGGCCTCCGTCATCTGCGTCGAAACATGAAAGCGGGGTTCCAGCGCAAGCCCGGCCTCGCGGCAGGCCTTCGCGACGCCGTCCCGTCGCCTTATGGCAAAGCCGAAATTCTCGTCGCCATTGATCAGCGCGATGCGGCGGTGGCCAAGCTGCAGCAGCAGCCGGGTGGCATCGTAAAACGCAGCCTCGTTGTCGACATCGAGCGAGGGATAGGCATGCGGCGCGTCGAAAAACCGGCCATGGACGATGAACGGCAGGCCGAAGGATTCCATCAGGTCGATGCGCTGATCGTTCTCGCGAATATAGGCGAGGCATAGCCCGTCGACATAGCCGCTGGTGGCAAGGCTTCGAAGCGCGGTGACCTCATCGGCCGGGTCGGAGGGCATGACGACGAGGTGAAAGTCTTCCCTCTGCGCCTGCTCGCCCAACCCGTTCAGGAATTCGCCGAAATGCAGGTCGGAAATCACCTGGTCGCCGATCGGCATCAGCAGGCCGATCGAGCCGGCCTTGCCGGTCGCCAGCCGCTGGGCGGTCCGGTTCGGGCGGTAGCCGGTTTCGCGCGCGGCCTTGAGCACGCGCTCGCGCGTCACGGCGTTGACCTCCGGATAGCCGTTCAGGGCGCGGCTGACCGTGGTCGGGGAAAGGCCGAGCCGGGCCGATAATTGCTTCAGGTTCACATCCATCCTCCCTCGTGCCCGGAGCCCTTTCGCCATCCGCCCTGCCGACTTTGCGTTCACGCAGACGGGCGCAGGGTTTGAGGACTTTTAAATCCTGTCTTCGCGGCGGGCTGGGCCGACGTGCCGGGCTTCATTGCAAATGCTTGATGCGGTTGCAACTTCCGGCTTCGTGTTTCCCCTTCGCTCTCCTCAAAGCGTTTTGGGTAAACTTGAAATTTATCAAAGCGATTGATGGGATTGTTTTCAAGCCATCGTCAAGAAAATTATTCAAATTGTGACAAATCGTCCAAATTTTGGCCTGTTTTTGACGCGGGGGGTTGACTCCTGACCCTTGCGCGAGAAATGTTTAAAGATGTCAAAGCGCTTTGAATAAAGTGCCGAATGACAACCAAGGCCCGCGACAGGGCCCTATGTGATGGGAGGTAAATCACATGAACAGAGCTCTTCTGACCGGCGTTGCCACGCTGGCGCTTTTCGCCGGCGCGGCCAGCGCCGCCGATCTTAAATTCCCGGTGGGCGAGGATTCCCGCTTCAACTGGGACAGCTACAACCAGTTCGCCGAAGCCCATGGCGACATTTCGGGCCAGACGCTGACCGTCTTCGGTCCCTGGCTCGGCCCGGACAAGGATCTCGTCGAAAGCGTGATCGCCTATTTCGAAGAGGCGACCGGCGCCAATGTCGAATATTCCGGCTCCGACTCCTTCGAGCAGCAGATCGTGATCGACACCCAGGCCGGCAGCCCGCCGAATATCGCGGTGTTCCCGCAGCCGGGCCTCGCCGCCGATCTGGCCGCCAAGGGCCTGCTGACCAAGCTTCCGGCCGAAGTCGGCGAATTCCTCTCCGAAAACTACGCCGCCGGCGACTCCTGGGTCGACCTGTCCAGCTATGCGGGCAAGGATGGCGAGAAGGCGCTTTATGCGTTTCCCTACAAGGCCGACGTGAAGTCGCTGGTCTGGTACGTGCCGGACAATTTCGACGATGCCGGCTATGAAGTGCCGGAAACCATGGAAGAGCTGAAGGCGCTGACCGAACAGATCGTCGCCGATGGCGGCACGCCCTGGTGCATCGGTCTCGGTTCGGGCGGCGCAACCGGCTGGCCGGCAACCGACTGGGTCGAGGACATGGTTCTGCGCACGCAGCCGCCGGAAGTCTACGACCAGTGGGTCACCAACGAAATTCCGTTCAATGATCCGCGCATCGTCAACGCGATCGAAGAGTTCGGCTGGTTCGCCAAGAACGACAAGTTCGTCGATGGCGGCGCTGCCGCCGTGGCGTCCACCGACTTCCGCGACAGCCCCAAGGGCCTCTTCTCGTCGCCGCCGAAGTGCTACATGCACAAGATGGCGTCGTTCATTCCGTCCTTCTTCCCGGAAGGCACCGAGCTCGGCCTTGATGCCGACTTCTTCTACTTCCCGGCCTATGAAGGCGAAGATCTCGGCAAGCCGGTTCTCGGCGCCGGCACGCTGTTCGGCATCACCAAGGACAGCCCCGCCGCCCAGGCCTTCATCGAATTCCTGGAAACCCCGATCGCGCATGAAGTGTGGATGGCCCAGTCCGGCTTCCTGACCCCGTTCACCGGCGTCAACCCGGAAGCCTATGCCAATGACGCGCTGCGCGGCCAGGGCGAGATCCTGACCAACGCCACGACCTTCCGCTTCGACGGTTCCGACCTGATGCCGGGCAAGATCGGCGCGGGCGCGTTCTGGACCGGCATGGTTGATTTCGTCGGCGGCCAGTCTGCCGAAGAAGCGGCAACCAACATCCAGAACACCTGGGAATCGATCAAGTAACGATCGAAATCCATAAGGATCTGCAATGATTGACCGGGCCGCTCGCGGCCCGGTCGCCCTGTCTGAGGCATGCCTGGTTGCCAGATCGCGGCCGGTGCGGCAGACTTCCAAACGCGCGCTCCGCAGAGGGGGTTTTGGTCTCTGGTTCGGAATGCGCGGCAAAACAAAGGGGCCCGGCCATGAGCCGCGGCGGCCCGAAATAAGCTGAACGGCGCGGCGACCTGCCGACTGGCGCCGTTACGGGGAGTGAAAGGCGTGGAACAAATCATCAAAGCCTTGCTGGCCGTCGTCATAGGCGTGGCCGCCGCCGTGATCTATTTCTACGGCACCAACAAGCTGCTCGACCTCATCTTTCCTTCCCAGACGAAGGATCCGGCAAAGGGCGTGCGCAATCTGCGCATCTCCGGCATGATCCGGCCCTGGCTGTTCCTGCTGCCGGCGCTGCTGTCGCTCGGGGTTTACCTGGTCTATCCGGTGGTGGCCTCGGTCTGGTACTCGCTGCACGGCCCTTCGGGCAACACCTATGTCGGGGCGGCGAATTATGTCTGGATGTTCAACGATTCCGAATTCCGCGAATCGATGTTCAACAACATGCTCTGGCTGATCTTCGTGCCGGCGCTTTCGACTTTTTTCGGGCTCATCATCGCCTGGCTGACCGATCGGATCTGGTGGGGTTCCTTCGCCAAGATGATGATCTTCATGCCGATGGCGATCTCGTTCGTCGGCGCCTCGGTCATCTGGAAATTCGTCTATGACTATCGCGGCGACGGGGCGGACCAGATTGGCATCCTGAACGCGATCATCGTGGCCATGGGCGGCGAGCCGCATGTGTGGATCGCGATGCCGTTCTGGAACAATTTCTTCCTGATGGTCATCCTGCTCTGGATCCAGACGGGTTTCGCCATGGTGCTCTTGTCCGCAGCGCTGCGCGGCATTCCGGAGGAAACCATCGAGGCGGCGGTGATCGACGGCGCCAACGGGTTGCAGATTTTCTTCAAGATCATGGTGCCGCAGATCTACAGCACCATTGCCGTGGTGTGGACCACGATCACGATCATCGTATTGAAAATCTTCGACATCGTTCTCGCGATGACCAACGGGCAGTGGAATACCCAGGTGCTCGCCAATCTCATGTTCGACTGGATGTTCAGAGGCGGGGGCGATTTCGGCCGCGGGGCCACGATCGCCATCGTCATCATGGTTCTGGTTATCCCGATCATGGTCTGGAATATCCGCAATTCGCGCAAAGAGATGGAGGGCCGGTAAATGCACTCGCACAAGAAATCGCCGCTAGTCTGGTTCTCCCACATCACCGTGCTGCTGCTGGTGGTCCTGTGGACCATTCCGACCTTCGGCCTGCTGGTGACGTCGCTGCGCGACAAGGACCAGATCGTGGCCTCCGGCTGGTGGACGTCGCTGTCGACCTCCACCCAGAACCTGATCTACCGCGCGCCGGGCGCGGAGGGGCAGACCGAAGAGGACGGCCTTTATGTGATCACCGGCAATGCGCTGGACGGCGCGGGCGGCAAGGTCTCCCGCTTCGGTACATCCTCGCTCCGGCCGCAGGAGTTCGAGGTCGGCCAGACCGTCGAGATGGGCGATGGCCAGGAGCTCACGGTGGAGGCCGACGGTGAATACCGCATGACCTCGCAAGAGCCGTTCGGACGGCGCGGCGATCGCATCTTCGTCACCGCCAAAATTCCGCCGCGCTTCACGCTTGAGAACTATCGCAACGTGCTGACCTCGGAAGGCATTGGTCAATCCTTCCTCAACTCGCTGACGGTCGCGATCCCGTCGACCATCATTCCGGTGCTGGTGGCGGCCTATGCGGCCTATGCGCTGTCGTGGATGAAATTCCCGTTCCGCAACCTGCTGCTCGCCGTCATCGTCGGCCTGCTGGTGGTGCCGCTGCAGATGTCGCTGATCCCGCTTCTGAAGATGTATAACTGGATCGGTGACATATTCGGCGTGCCATCCAAGACCTATGTCGGGATATGGCTGGCGCATATGGGCTTCGGCCTGCCGCTCGCGATCTATCTGTTGCGCAATTATATCGCCGGCCTGCCGCGTGAAATCATGGAATCCGCCCGCGTCGATGGTGCCAACGACTTCATGATCTTCCGCAAGATCATCCTGCCGCTGTCCTACCCGGCGCTGGCCTCCTTCGCGATCTTCCAGTTCCTGTGGACCTGGAATGACCTGCTGGTGGCGACCGTGTTCCTCGGCAATAGCGAGCAGACCATCGTGCTGACGGCAAGACTGCGCGAACTGCTCGGCTCGCGCGGCGGCAACTGGGAAATCCTGACGGCCTCCGCCTTCATCTCCATCATCGTGCCGCTGATCGTGTTCTTCGCGCTGCAGCGTTATCTGGTGCGCGGCCTGCTGGCGGGCTCGGTCAAGGGCGGCTGACGCCGCCTCGAGCCCTGCCTGCGACACTGACAAGAAAAGACAAGAAAATGAACGATACCAACAACAAGGCCATCGACAAGAACTGGTGGCGCGGCGCCGTTATCTACCAGGTCTATCCCCGCTCGTTTCAGGACAGCAACGGCGATGGCGTCGGCGATATCCGCGGCATTGCCGAGCGGCTGGATTATATCGCAGGCCTCGGCGCCGACGCGGTCTGGATCTCGCCGTTCTTCACCTCGCCGATGAAGGATTTCGGCTACGACGTGTCGAACTACAAGGACATCGATCCGATGTTCGGCACGCTCGCCGATTTCGACGCGATGATCGAAAAGGCCCATGAACTGGGCCTCAAGATCATGATCGACCTGGTGCTGTCGCACACCTCCGACCAGCATCCCTGGTTCATGGAAAGTCGCGCGAGCCGCGATAATCCTCGGGCGGACTGGTATGTCTGGGCGGATGCCAAGCCGGACGGCTCGCCGCCCAATAACTGGCTGTCGATCTTCGGCGGCTCGGCATGGCAGTGGGATTCACGCCGCCTGCAATATTACATGCACAATTTCCTGGTCTCGCAGCCGGACCTGAACTTCCACCATATGGAGGTTCAGGACGCGCTGCTCGATGTCGCCCGGTTCTGGCTTGATCGCGGCGTTGACGGCTTCCGCCTCGACACGATCAACTTCTACTTCCATGACCAGCAGCTGCGCGACAATCCGGCACTTGCGCCCGAGCTTCGTAACGACCAGACGGCGCCGGCGGTCAATCCCTACAATTATCAGGAACATCTCTACGACAAGAGCCGTCCGGAGAATCTGGAATTCCTGAAGCGGTTGCGCGCGGTGATGGAGGAGTATCCGGCCGTTGCCGCCGTTGGCGAGGTCGGCGACAGCCAGCGCGGTCTCGCGATCGTCGGCGAATACACCTCCGGCGGCGACAAGATGCAGATGTGCTACGCCTTCGAGTTCCTGGCCCCGCAGCCGGTGACGCCGAAGCATGTTGTCAACTCGATCAATGCCTTCGATGCCGCGGCGCCCGAGGGCTGGGCCTGCTGGGCGTTTTCCAATCACGACGTGGTCCGCCATGTCAGCCGCTGGGGCGCGGGCATCGAGGACAAACAGGCCTATGCCAAAATGCTGGCCTCGCTGCTGATGACGCTGAAGGGCTCGATCTGCCTTTACGAGGGCGAGGAACTGGCCCTGACAGAGGCCGATATCGCCTTCGAGGATCTGCAGGACCCCTACGGCATCGAGTTCTGGCCGGAATTCAAGGGCCGTGACGGTTGCCGCACGCCGATGGTCTGGCAGGCGGGCGCCGTCAATGCCGGCTTCTCCACGGCGGAGAAAACCTGGCTGCCGGTCTCGCCCGATCATGTGATGAAGGCGGTCGACGTTCAGCAGGGCGAGGACGGGTCGGTGCTTGAGCACTATCGCCGCTTCCTCGCGCTGCGCAAAAGCCAGCCGGCGCTTGCCAGAGGCGGGATCGCGTTTCACGAGGCCGATGACGAAGCAGTGCTGATCTTCACGCGCGATCTGGACGGCGAAAGCCTTCTTTGCGCGTTCAACATCTCGGCTGCACCCGTGACGGTGCGCCTGCCGGATGGCGCATGGAGTGCGCTTGAAGCAACGGGCTTCTCGTGCGAGGCCGAGGGCGATACTATAAAACTTCCTGCCTGGGGCGCATATTTCGCCCGTAAGGGCGCATAGGGAAAGGGGCGGTAATGACTGGTGTAACACTCAAGGATGTGAAGAAGTCCTACGGCAATGTCGAGGTTCTTCACAAGATCGACCTGGACATCCAGCCGGGTGAGTTCGTGGTCTTTGTCGGTCCGTCCGGCTGCGGCAAGTCAACCCTGCTCCGGATGATCGCCGGGCTGGAGGAAATCTCCGGCGGCACGATCGCGATCGAAGACCAGGTGGTCAACGACATTCCGCCCTCCAAGCGCGGCATCGCTATGGTGTTCCAGACCTATGCGCTCTATCCGCACATGTCGGTCTACGACAATATGGCCTTCGGCATGCGGATTGCCAAGGAGAGCAAGGAAGAGATCGACCGGCGCGTGCGGGCTGCCGCCGACATGCTGCAGATCACGCCCTATCTCGACCGCCTGCCGAAGGCGCTTTCGGGTGGCCAGCGTCAGCGCGTGGCGATCGGCCGCGCCATCTGCCGCGATCCGAAGGTCTTCCTGTTCGACGAGCCGCTTTCGAATCTCGATGCCGCGCTGCGCGTCGCGACCCGCATCGAGATCGCCAAGCTCAACGAGAAGATGCCCGACACAACGATGATCTACGTGACCCACGACCAGGTCGAGGCGATGACGCTCGCCGACCGGATCGTGGTGCTCTCGGGCGGCTATATCGAACAGGTTGGCGCGCCTCTGGAGCTTTACGAGCGGCCCTCGAACCTGTTCGTGGCCCAGTTCATCGGCTCGCCCGCCATGAACATCATGCCGGTGAAGATCGCCCGGACGGGCGAGACCACCGAAGTCGAGCTCAAGGACGGCAAGCGCTTCGACGTGCCGATCAAGACGGAGGAGAGCGAGCGCGGCAAGAAGGCAAGCTTCGGCGTGCGGCCCGAGGATGTACGCGAGGCGGCCGAGGGCGAGGACTTCCTGTTCGAAGGCAAGCTCTCGATCATCGAGGCGCTGGGCGAGGTGACGCTGATCTATATCGAAGGCGATCTCATCGACGAGGATCCGATCATCGTCAAGCTTCCCGGCATCCACAAGGGCAAGCCCGGCGATGTGATGCGCTTCGTCGCCGATCCGGAAAGGCTGCATCTCTTCGACGAAAGCGGTCACAGTTACCTTTACCGCTGAACGCATTCGCTGCGCCGATATAAAAAAAAGCCCGCCAGGCATGTGTGCCGGCGGGCTTTTCTATATTCTTCGCTGCGGGAGGGGGACACAGCGAAGAATGAATGGCGGACAGGAGGACGTCCGCCATTCGGGAGAAAGATCAGAACTTGTAACCGACGCGGGCCATAACCCGGTTGGACGTGTAGTCCTTGGCTTCGAAGCCGGTCAGAGCGCCGTCGAAGTCCTTCTTGCCGAAGTCGGTGTAGCGGTATTCCAGACCGGCAAAGACGTTGTTGCTGAGCGCGTAGTCAAGACCGGCGCCGACAGTCCAGCCGTTGAAGGCCTGGTCCTGATCGAGACCGTTGCCGTCGATGTAGCCATTGGCAATCGCCCAACCACCCGTTGCGTAGATCAGGGCCTTGTCGAACGCGTAACCGAGACGGGCGCGAACCGAGCCTTCCCAGTCGGAACCGGCCTTCACGGAGAAGGGCGCGCCGACATTATAGTCCTGCTCGTTCCAGTTATAGTCGAGTTCGCCTTCAACACCGACGACAACATTGTTGTCGAACTGGTAGTTGTAACCGGCGAAACCGCCGAGCTTGCCGCCGTCGAAATCGTCGCTGCCGATCTGTGCACCGTTGTAGTGCAGGTTTGCGGTCGCCCAGTCGTAGCCGCCGGTGCCACCGAGGTAGAAGCCGGTCCAGCTGAAGCTCTGCGGGATGACCTGCGGAGCGACATAGGGTTCGGCTGCAGGCGTCATGACCACGTCAGCGGCTTCGGCGGCGGCGCTCATGGCGACCAGAGCGGCGGAAGCGAGAAGAATCTTTTTCATTACTTGTACTCCTTCGATGTGTTTCACCTAGCGTCTAGATAGGTGATTTAATCAATCGATCAAATTAACTTTGCACATCCCGCGCACTTCATTGGGAGCTGTTGCTGGAATGTGACAGTGTCCCCTGCTCGATTGACCCTTGCCTCGGAAACGAAATAGGCCCGGGATTTGTTTCCCGGGCCGACGATTATTGGTGGCGTATGTTTATTTCGTGGCAGCAAGGCGCACGAATTGGGGCAGGCGATCACGTAATGAGAACGGGCGTAACGATCACTCGAAAAACACGCTGGCGCCGTGATCGGCGGTGCCGACATGGTGGCGGAAGGGGGCGAACAGCTCACGCCCCATGCCGAAATCATTGCCGGTGAGATCAGCCTCGGCGAGCGGCCGCGCGTTGAACTCCTCCGCCGGCACCAGAACTTCCAGCGTACCGGCCTCGGCATCGAGCCGCATCCGGTCGCCGGTGCGGATCCTGGCGATCGGGCCGCCATCCTTTGCTTCCGGCGTCACGTGGATCGCGGCCGGCACCTTGCCCGACGCGCCGGACATGCGCCCGTCGGTAACGAGCGCCACCTTGTAGCCGCGGTCCTGGAGCACACCGAGCGGCGGCGTCAGGCGATGGAGTTCCGGCATGCCATTCGATTTCGGGCCCTGGAAACGGACCACGGCGATGAAGTCGCGGTTGAGTTCGCCGGCCTTGAAGGCCGTCTGCAGTTCCTGCTGATCGTGGAACACGATCGCCGGTGCCTCGATTACGCGGCGTTCCGGCTTGACGGCGGAAATCTTGATCACCGCCTTGCCGACATTGCCGGCAAGCATCTTCAGCCCGCCATTGGGCTGGAACGGCTTGTCATGGGTGGTCAGCACCTTCGGATCGGCGCTCGGGCCGTCGCCGATCGGTTCGCGGCGCACCGTGCCGTCTTCGTTGAGCTTGATGTCGATCGCATAGGCTTCCATGCCCTCGCCGAACACGGTGCGGACATCGTCATGCAGGAAGCCGGCGTTCAAGAGCTGGCGGATCAGATAGCCCATGCCGCCTGCGGCGTGGAAGTGGTTCACATCGGCAAGCCCGTTCGGATAGACGCGGGCCAGCAGCGGCACGATATCGGAGAGCTCGGAAATATCCTGCCAGGTGAGCTGGATACCGGCGGCCCGCGCCATCGCGACGAGATGCATGGTGTGGTTGGTGGACCCGCCGGTAGCGTGCAGTCCGACCACGCCGTTGACGATCGAGCGCTCGTCGATCATCTGGCCGACGGGCGTGAACTCGTTGCCATCGGCGGTGATCGCGAAGGCGCGCTTCACCGCCTCCCTGGTCAGCGCATCGCGCAGCGGGGTATTGGGGTTGATGAACGAGGCGCCGGGCATATGCAGGCCCATCATCTCCATCAGCATCTGGTTGGAATTGGCGGTGCCGTAGAAGGTGCAGGTGCCGGGGCCGTGATAGGATTTCGATTCCGATTCCAGCAGTTCCTTGCGCCCGACCTTGCCCTCCGCATAGAGCTGGCGGATATGCGATTTCTCGTCATTGCCCTGGCCGGTGGTCATGGGACCTGCGGGAATGAAGATCGTCGGCAGGTGGCCGAAGGTGAAGGCGGCAATCGTGAGACCGGGCACGATCTTGTCGCAGACGCCAAGATAGACGGCGGCGTCGAACATGTTGTGCGACAGGCCGACGGCGGCGGCCATCGCGATCAGGTCGCGCGAAAACAGCGACAGTTCCATGCCGGGCTGGCCCTGGGTGACGCCGTCGCACATCGCCGGCACGCCGCCCGCCACCTGCGCCACGCCGCCGGCCTCGCGGGCCGCTTCCCGGATCAGCGCCGGGAAGGTCTCGAACGGCTGATGCGCCGAGAGCATGTCGTTATAGGAGGTGATGATGCCGAGATTGGGGACGGTGTCGCCCGAAAGCGCGTCCTTCTCGGCGGGGGAACAGACCGCAAAGCCGTGGGCAAGATTGCCGCAGGACAGAACGGAACGATGGACGCCCTTCGTGATCGCCTGGGAGACGCGATCGAGATAGGCTTCGCGGGTCGGTTTGGACCGCTCGATAATGCGAGCGGTTATGTCTGCAATACGGGGATCGGCGGTCATGGGCTTTTCCTGTGCTTTGCGGAAGGCGCCCGGCAGGAGGTGTCAGGGCGCCCAGTATATTTCCACGGGTGAGGAGGCGCGGGTGAGAACGGCGCGGATGGGCATTTCCGCCTCGTCATCGCCGGCCAGCGCCTTGTTCAGAACATCCTTCTTGCCCTCGCCTTCGATATGCAGCACCAGAAGGCCCGCATTTTCGAGGCTGGAGAAGGTGAAGGTCAGCCGGGCTTCGCCCGCGCCTTCTGCATGAATGGCCATCACGCCGGTGGGCGTGGTCTTGTCGAGCGCCTTTTCAAGCGTGTCGCCTCCCGGGAAGAACGAGGCCGTATGGCCATCGGTTCCCATTCCCAGCACCACGACGTCGAAGGGCAGGCTCGCCGCCGACACCTTGTTGGTCACGATATCGGCCGCTTCCTCGGCGGTCTCGACCTTCTGGTAGAGCGGAATGAAGCGGGCACTGGCGGCCGGTCCCTTCAGCAGGTTTTCCTTCACCAGCAGATGGTTCGAACGCGGATTGTCCTCCGGTACGAACCGCTCGTCGACGAGGGTGATGGTCACTTTTTCCCAGTCGATCGGCGCTGCCGACAGCGCGCGAAAGAACGCCTTCGGCGTCGACCCGCCGGAAACGGCGAGCGAGGCCATGCCCTTGTCGGCGATCGCGGCGGCAAGTTTGCTGGCGACGGCCGCGGAAAGGGCCGCGGCCAGATCAACGCCGTTTTCGAATGTGTGCATCGTCTCTGTCATGTCGCGGCCCCTCACAGCGGCTCGTGCCAGGTGCGGCCGTCGCGCTCGATCAGCGCGATCGCCTTGGATGGGCCCCAGGTGCCGGCGGTGTAGCCGTGAACCGGCTGATTGGTCTCCTCCCAGGCCTTGAGGATCGGATCGCACCAGCGCCATGCCTCCTCGACCTCGTCGCGGCGCATGAACAGCGTCTGGTTGGCGCGCACCACGTCGAGCAGCAGGCGCTCATAGGCATCCGGGTTGCGCACGTCGAAGGCCTGGGCGAAGCTCATGTCGAGCGCCACCTGGCGCAGGCGCATGCCGCCGGGACCGGGGTCCTTGATCATCAGCCACTGCTTCACGCCCTCGTCCGGCTGCAGGCGCAGCACGAGCTGGTTGGCCGCGATCCGTCCGGCGCCCGGGCCGAAGATCGAGTGGGGAATTTCCTTGAAGGTGATCACGACTTCCGAAAGCCGGCTGGCGAGCCGCTTGCCGGTGCGGATGTAGAAGGGCACGCCCGCCCAGCGCCAGTTTTCGATCTCGGCCTTGATCGCCACGAAGGTCTCGGTGTCGGATTCGCCGCCGAGTTCCTCGAGATAGCCCTTGACCGCGCCGCCCTTGGAGGCGCCGGCGCGGTATTGGCCGCGAACGGTCATTGCGCTGGCGTTGTCCTCGGTGATCGGCTTCAGCGAGCGCAGCACCTTGAGCTTCTCGTCGCGGACGGCCTCGGCCTCCATCGAAGAAGGCGTTTCCATCGCCACCATGCAGAGCACATTGAGAATGTGGTTCTGCACCATGTCGCGCAGCGCGCCCGACTTGTCGTAATAGCCGGCGCGGCCCTCAAGCCCGACTTCCTCGCCGACCGTGATCTGGATGTGATCGATATGGTTGGCGTTCCACAGCGGCGCGTAGAGCATGTTGGCGAAACGCAGCGCCATCAGGTTCTGCACCGTCTCCTTGCCGAGATAGTGGTCGATGCGGAAGACCTGTTCCTCGTGGAAGGTCTTGGCGATCATGTTGTTGAGTTCCAGCGCGGAGGCGAGGTCGCGGCCGAGCGGCTTCTCAACCACGATCCGGGTCTGCTTGGTGATCAGCTTGTGGTCGCGAATGCCGTCGCAGATCGGGCCGAAGATCGAGGGGGCGACGGCCATGTAGAAGGCGCGCACCCGGTCCTTGCCGGGCTCCAGCATCTTCTTCAGCGCATCCCAGCCCTTATTGGTGGTCGCGTCAACCGGCACATATTCGATCCGGGCGAGGAACTTCGCGACCTCGGCCTTGTCGTACTCGCCGTCCTTCAGGTGCTCCTTCAGCGCCTTGTCGGCATGTTCGCGGAACTGCTCGGAGGTGAGTTCGGAACGCGAGGCGCCGATGATGCGGGTCGGGTCGGTGAACTGTCCCGCGATCTGGCGGTGGTAGAGCGCGGGAAGAAGCTTGCGCTCGGTCAGGTCTCCGGTTGCGCCGAAGACAACATAGTCGAAGGGGTCGACGGGGATCATTTGACTGCTCATGGTCAGTCCTCTCAATCGTCAGCTGGTTGGCGGTGTTTTATCAAATCGATTTAAAAATGCCAGTCCGATTTCAAAAAAATCGGACTGGGGCGAGAAAATGCAATCGGTCTTTCATCGGTCGGTCTCGGTCGTGAAGCGCTTGCGGGCCGGGGGCGATCCGCAGGCGAAAGGAAATCAACTAGATCAGGTCGCGAAGCGCGAACCATGTGAGGGCCAGGAACAGCAAGGGCTTGCGCAGCCGCTCGCCGCCGGGGAAGGCGGGGATTTCGAGGTCGCGGTAAAGCCCGAGATCCTGCGAGCGTCCGGCGATCTCATCGGCATAGAGCTTGCCGCAGTAATTCGACAGCATGACGCCATGGCCGGAAAAACCGCCGATCGAGGTGACGCCCGGCATGATGTCGTGCACCAGCGGCCGGCGCGGCAGCGTGATGCCCACCGATCCGCCCCAGGCATGGGTAATGTCGACATCTTCCAGTTGCGGATAGACCTGCACGATCTGGCGGTGGAGATGCTTGGAGACGTTTTTGGGGTCATCGGCGGAATAGACCTCGCGCCCGCCGAACAGCAATTCTCCGGTCGGTGCCTTGCGAAAATAGCGCACCACGAACCGGCTGTCATCGACCGATTCGCCGCCGGGCAGGATCTTCAGCGCCTTTGGTAGGCGGGTCGTCGCGGCAATGAAGGAGCGGATCGGCATGATCTTCGCCGCCGTCTTCGGCTCCAGATGCTCCTGGATATAACCGTTGCAGGCGATCAGCGCCCGGTCGGCGGTAACCGTGCCGCGCTCGGTCTCGACCGCGATCCTGCCATCGGCGCGGTCGATATTGAGCGCCTTGGTCATTTCGAACAGGCGCGCGCCGGCCGCCGCCGCCGCCTTCGCGGTGCCCACCAGCAGTTTCAGCGGATGGATATGGCCGGTGCCGATATCGCGCAGGCCGCAGTAATAGTGGTTGGAGCCGAGCCGCTCGGCCGTCTCCTGTCTGCTCATGAACGACAGATGCGGGTAGTCATAGCGCTCCGCCAGCGCCTCGGCGTGATGGCGGTAGGTATATTCCATGTTGCGCTTGTGGGCGACGGAAAGCTGGCCGGGCGTGAAATCGATATCGATTTTCTGGGCGCGGGCAAAATCCAGAAGATGGGACTTGGCATCCTCGGCCATGCGGAAAAAGGCGAGCGAGCGCGCCTTGCCGAGCTTGTGCTCCATTTCTTCCGGCCACCAGTGCTGGCCGGTGCCGAGCTGGCCACCATTCCGCCCCGATGCGCCATCGCCGAAGCGGGCGGCGTCGAGCAGCACCACGTCAACGCCGTCGGCCGCCAGTTGATAGGCCGCCTGAAGGCCGGTGAAGCCGCCGCCGACGATAATGACGTCCGCGCTGGTCGAGCCGTCAAGCTGCGGATAGGTCGGCCGCTCGGCAAGCGTTGCCTGATACCAGGAAAGGCCCGGCGCAATCGGGCTTTGCCATTTCATTCGCGAAGGTCTCCGTCATCAAAACAATCACTACTATACATGCAAAAGCAAAAATTCCCGTTCCCACGGGCTGATCACCTCCATGAAGGTCTCAAACTCGCCGCGCTTGATGCCGGCGTAAAGGTCGATGAATTCGTGGTTGAGCACCGGGACGAGCGCCGTTTCGGCCTCCATCAGCGCCAGCGCTTCCAAGAGCCCACGCGGCAGATCGACAATGCCCTCATTGGCGGTGTCGGCGGTCGGCGCGGAAGGGTCAGTGAGGTTCTCGATGCCGAGATAGCCGCAGGCGAGCGATGCCGCGAGCGCCAGATAGGGGTTGGCGTCGGAGCTCGGCAGCCGGTTTTCCACGCGCCGGGAATCCGGATCGGAAACCGGGATGCGGAACGCCGTGGTACGGTTGTCATAACCCCAGGCGGTGTTGACCGGGCAGGCCATGTCCGGCGTCAAGCGCCGATAGGAATTCACATAGGGCGCCATCATCACCAGCGTCGAAGGCACGTATTTCTGCATGCCGCCGATGAAGTGGAAGAATTCGGGCGAGGGCTCGCCATTTTCCAGCGAGAACACGTTGCGGCCGGTCTCGATATCGATCAGCGACTGATGGATATGCATGGCCGAGCCCGGCTGGCCCTGCATCGGCTTGGCCATGAAGGTGGCGAAGGTGCCGTGCTTGGTGGCTGCTTCCCGGATGGTGCGCTTGAAATAGAACACCTGGTCGGCAAGTTCCAGCGGATCGCCATGGCGCAGATTGATCTCGAGCTGGGCCGGGCCCTCCTCGTGGATCAGTGTGTCGATCTCCAGCCCCTGCGCCTCGCAGAAGTGGTAGATGTCGTCGATCAGCTCGTCGAATTCGTTGATGCCGGCGATCGAATAGGCCTGGCCGGCGACGATCGGGCGTCCGGAGCGGCCGACCGGCGGCACCAGCGGCAGGTCGGGATCGTCATTCTTGGCGACGAGATAGAATTCGATCTCGGGCGCGACCACCGGTCGCCAGCCCTTTTTCTCGTAAAGCTCGACCACGCGCTTCAGGACATTGCGCGGGGTGTAGGGAACTTCCTCGCCATCGGAGCCGACGACGTCGCAGATCACCTGCGCGGTCGGGTCGCTCTCCCAGGGCACCGTTGTCAGCGTAGAAAGGTCCGGCACGAGCTTGAGGTCGCTATCGCGCGGCTCATAGCGGAAGCTGCCGCTTTCATCCGGATAGTCGCCCGAGATCGTGTGGCGGTAGAGCGCGGAGGGAAGCGCGAGCGAAGTGTTGGAGGTAAACTTCGAGGTCGGCATCATCTTGCCGCGCGGTACGCCTGCAAGGTCCGGGGTGATGCATTCGATATCCTCGATGCCGCGTGCCTTCAGCCATCGCGCCGCATCCTTCCAGTCCGCGACACCGCGCGCGGAGGCCGGGGAGGAAAGCACGGTCGGCTTCTTCGCCCGCTTGGTTCTGCTGCTTTGGGTTTTGCTTGCGGTCTTCATGGATATTTTTTTGGCTGGCATTTTTCTCGCCGGTTGTCATTGCGGTTTTCTGTATCATAAACACCCGTGACGCGTTGGCGAGGGGGCAAGTTGAGTTTCTGCCTCAAAGCCCGATGCCGCGTTGGGGATAATACGCGCATGAAAGACTATGATGTCATTATCGTGGGGGGCGGGGCCGCCGGGCTAATGTGCGCGGCGCGCGCCGGCAAGCGGGGCCGCCGCGTGCTGCTGATCGACCATGCGAAAAAGCCCGGTGAGAAGATCCGCATTTCCGGCGGCGGGCGCTGCAACTTCACCAATATTCATGCCGGTCCGCGCAATTACATCTCCGAAAACCCGCATTTCGCCAAATCCGCGCTGGCGCGCTACACCCCGCGCGATTTTCTCGATCTGGTCGAGAGCCACGGCATCGCCTGGCACGAGAAGACGCTGGGCCAGTTGTTCTGTGACGGTTCGGCGCGCGAGATTATCGCCATGCTGATGGACGAATGCGCCAAAGGCGGCGTCACGGTCGCGCTGGAAACGTCGGTCACTGATATCGCCCGAATCGGCGAGTGCTTCACTATGCGGCTGAACGGTGAGAAAGCCTCCTGCGCCGCCCTGGTTATCGCCTCGGGCGGCAAGTCGATCCCGAAAATGGGGGCCACTGGTTTTGCCTACGACGTTGCGGCCTCATTCGGGATATCGGTGCTGGAGCCACGGCCGGGCCTTGTGCCGTTCACGCTCTATCCGCTTTTGCAGGCGGAGTTGCAGCCGCTCTCGGGCATCGGCGTCGACAGCGAGATCGGCTGCGGCAGGACCGCCTTTCGCGAGGCGATGCTGATCACCCATCGCGGGCTTTCCGGCCCGGCCATCCTGCAGATTTCGTCCTACTGGACGCCCGGGCAGGAGATCGCGGTGCGTATGCTGCCCGACATCGATCTTGCGGCAGAACTCGTGAAGGCCAAGCGCGAGAATGGCAGGCAGAGCGCCGTCACCGCGCTTTCCAATCATGTGCCGAAGCGGCTGGCGCAGTATTTCGCCGAGAAGAGCGGCCCCGGCGGGCCGCTCGCCGACACGCCGGACAAGGCGCTCGCGGCGCTGGCCCGAGCCGTTCAGGACTGGCGGGTGAAGCCCGCGGGCACGGAAGGTTATCGCACCGCGGAGGTGACGCTGGGCGGGATCGACACCAGGGCGCTGTCATCCGTCACGATGGAGGCGCGGGCCGTACCGGGGCTCTATTTCATCGGCGAATGCGTCGACGTTACCGGCTGGCTTGGCGGTTACAATTTCCAGTGGGCATGGGCCTCGGGCGTTGCCGCCGGCGACGTTGTGTGACGCGAAGGCCCTCTCCAACACGCTTCGCCAGCGAAGCCAGAAAATACCATGATTTCGGCAGTGGATTGGCGAAGGCGCGGTAATAATCGTCTTCCGGCACATCGCGCCAGTTGACGTTGTCTGTGAGTTTCGGGGGGCGTTTTGCCTGGTGCATTGCGATGTCTCCTTTGTCGTGAGCCATCGCCTCTATTAAGCGCAAAAATTATCGTTTGATACCGGCTGAAATGCGCCCTATTTTTCATTCATGAAAAATGCGCCATGGTCTCATTATCAACTGTTCCTGCTGGTTGTCCGCCATGGCGGGCTCACCGGCGCTTCCCAGGAAAGCGCGCTGAGCCCGGCGACCGTCGGCCGCCACATGCTCGACCTCGAGCAACGGCTCGGCAGGGTGCTTTTTACCCGCAGCCCGCGCGGCTACAGCCTGACGCCGGACGGCGAAACGCTGCACGCGATGCTGAAGGATGCGGAAGGCAGGCTACGCCGGGTCGAGGACTGGGGCGGCGAGACGGCGGCCCCGACGCTGGTGCGTCTTGGCATCGGCACATGGAACGCCTTTCTCGTCAGTCAGCATATCAGCGAAATCCGCGCGCCGGGCGATCCCGTCCGCCTTGAGTTCCTCGTCGGCGAACAGCGCGCGAGCCTTGCCCACCGCGAAAACCATATCGGCATCCGCGCCTTCCGGCCGGAGGAGGCCAATCTTGCCGCCCGTCGCCTATGTCCCGCCGCCTATGCCCCGTTCAGGGCACGGAACGCGGCAGTCGCGGAGCAATGGATCGCGGTCACAAGGGAAGCCGCGATTTCGCGTTACCTCACCTGGCCCCACACGCACCACGCCAACGCCATCATCATGACGGCAAGCCGGCCGCGCTCCATGCTCGATCTGGTCGAGGCCGGCGCCGGGATTGCCGTCCTGCCGTGTTTCATCGGCGACGCCAACCAGCGGCTTGTGCGCGCGGGTCCGGTGATCGATGAACTCACCCACGACCAGTGGCTGGTGCTTCACGACGACGATCGCCGCCAGCGCGATATCCGCCGGGTCGCCGACCGGCTGTTCGGGTTTATGAAGGCGCGGGCGGAGCTCTATGCCGGCAGACGCTCCGGCGCGGACGCCTGAAGGAGCTAGTCGGACGCAGTTCCGGCGGGGATTTCGGTAACGCGCGCGAAGGCGGCAAGCGCGTTGCCGCTGATATCGAGTGCGATCCCGGGAGTATCGCCGGTTTTCGGCGTCGCCGTCAGCTTTGCCTCAAGCTGGCCGGTGGCAGTATCGACCCGCCCCTCGATCGTGATCTGCCGGTTCTCGCCTTCGATAGTGACGCCGTCGAGCGTCAGGATGGTGCCATCGAGACTGCCGCGGCCCTTGATCGACTGGAAGGCATAGGGCGCCTGTTTCAGCGGGGAAAAAGCAAAGGCATTGCTGTTTTCGGCCGTTGCCAGGATCGCGTTGAGGTCAAGCCAGGTCAGTTGACCGGGACCGGCCGAAAAACGGAAATTGCCCGACAGGCCGTCCTTGGCGTTCCGCTCCAGCGGCAAATTCGCCTGGTAGACCAGTTCGAGGGTGAGCGCGTCGCTTTCCAGCGGAACGCTGATCCCGAGTTGGCGGAAAAGCGGGCCCGATCTGACATTTTCGGCGTTCAGCCGGACCTTGGCGGTGCCGGCGTTCTGCACCGCGACATGGGCGAACAATGAGCCATTGTCGAGCCTGCTGTCGGCGATATCGAAACTGGTCTGCTCGCTGGTGCGGATGATGCTGGCGGCGACATCGGAAAGGGTGATGTCGGAAAGCCGAACGGTGCCGGCCGAGACCCGCAGATCGAGATCGGATAGCGGCTCGCCGGTTCCGTCGTCGGCACCTTCCGCCATCGTATCGATCCAGGATGGCAGAGAGGACTGGGCATCGAACAGCGCGATATCGGTGAACGCCATGGTGGCGGAAATCCGGGCGGGCTCATCGGGCGTCTGCATGACGATATCGAGAGCGCCGCTTGCCCTGGAATCCCCGATTGTCAGTTCCACGGGTGAGAAGCGCAAGGATGGTCCGCTGCGCGCGACCTGGCCTTTCAGTGATGCCTGTCCCACGGTGCTGAGAAGCTGTGTCTCGACGCCGAGCCGGGTCATCAAATTCTGCAGGTCGGCAGTCGAAAGAGAGAAGCTGCCGTTGAGGAAATAGGGCCGTCTGCCCGATGCGGTGCCCTGATAGCTCACCGAGGCGAGCGCGTTGGAAAGCATGAGATCGACCGTGGAGGAGCCGCCGGCAAACATCGCGACCGGTTTGGCTGTCCTGAGCGAAATTTCAGTCGGCTCGCCGCCGACTTCAGCGGACCCCGTAAACCGGGCGGCACCATTCAGTTCTTCCCAGTCCAGCTCTCCGGTGACGGCTTTCACGATCCGCGGATCGCCATCGCCGTCGCCCTTGCCGGCAATGGCGATTGTGCTGTCGATCAGCCGCAATTCTCCTGGCCCCTTGCCGTCAATGCCGCCTTCGCCATCTTGAATGGCCGCGACCGCCATCGCCAGCCTGTTCGCCGGCAGGGCGCCCGGATCGCCGCCATCCTCCAGCACGATGACGGCCTTTTCGAAGGTCAGGTCGGAGAATGCGGGATTGCCCGAAAGCGCGCCGAAAATGCCGAAATCGGCCGTCAACTCCGCCGCGTTGCCATAGACCAGAAGCCCGCCGCCGCTCGGCCGGGGGATCGCGGCGCCATGCGCGGTGATCCTGGGACGGGGCCAGTAGGAGATTTCCGGCGTTCCCGCAACCGTCGCGCGTGCGCCGAGCCAGTCCGAAAGCTCTTCCTCCAGCGCATCGCTCATGGAAGCGGGCGAGACGATGGTGGGCACGAGGTGATAGGCAGCCACAGCCAGAAGAATTCCGCCCGCAAGCCCGTAGCGCACCCACCGGCGGCGGACCAGTCGGCGGGGCCGTTCCGAAAAAAGCGCGGTTGGCGATGGAATTCTCATGAGATAAGGCCTGTATCTGCACACTCCCGTCCCGGCGATAACCGAAAATTGCTAATGGCACAATAATGGGTTGTTGTTTACCTCCCCGGCAAAGGCCGGCAAGAATGACCGTGCTCCCCGCTTTTCAAGGATCGCCTAGCGGCCCCGCATCGCTGGCTTCCTTCCCCACAAAGGGGTGGAACGCCCGCGGGGGCAGACTCAGAGCCGCCCTTTCTGCCGCCTCTCGTGGCGTCAGGGTCCCGTTCCGGCCGCGTCGGCTGGTTTAATTTGTCGCCGACCGTTGCAATCGGCGGTGCAGGAGCCTATATGGTGATCATCGACCATTGCTTGTGACGTTGTCCGGGGCGATTTGCCCTACCGATTTCCTCTCAAAATCGATCTCTTTCGCGAATTCCCGCGAAGGAAACGCAAATGAAGGGAAATCCTCATGACGACCGGAACAGTCAAATGGTTCAATGCTGCCAAGGGGTACGGCTTTATCGCGCCCGATGATGGCAGCACGGACGTTTTCGTTCATATCTCTGCCGTTGAGCGTGCAGGTTTGCAATCGCTCAATGACGGGCAGAAATTGAACTACGAAGTCGTTCGCGACAACCGCTCTGGAAAGAGCGCGGCCGACAATCTTCAGGCTGCTTGATCTTATTGCCCCTGGTTGACCACGGATGTACTGGCAACCGCTTCCGGCATTGGCGGATATCGCCCTATTTCAAGCAGCAGATCATTGTCATTCGCTGTCGCTGACCACGGATGTACTGGCAGTGACTGGGAAGAGGTCGGGTTAATCCCGGCCTTTTTGTTTTCATGTTGCCGCCCTGCGCGCTCAAGCGCTGCAAGGGCGGGAATGTGGAAGAAACATAAACCAATCAAGGAGGTTTTCTTGCAGGTACTGGTAAGAGATAACAATGTCGATCAGGCGCTCCGCGTCCTGAAGAAGAAAATGCAGCGTGAAGGCATCTTTCGCGAGATGCGGGCGCGGCGGTCTTACGAGAAGCCTTCGGAAAAACGCAATCGCGAAGCGGGCGAGGCGGTTCGCCGTCTGCGCAAGCTGAAAAGAAAGCAGATGCAGCGCGAAGGTCTCCTTCCCTCGCGCAAGAAGGGCTAGGCCAAGCCGGCCCTTGGCGGACAAGAGCAACGTCTCTCTCCGTTTGTTTTGATGCATTCTCGCAGGGATCAGGCGATCGCGTCTGGTCGCAGAATGCCCAGGAAGCCGGTGCGGCTTCCGGTAAGGGAGACAGCCATGACTGAGATAAAAGATCAGCTTTCCAAACCCGGCCGGGTTTCGGCGACGGACAAGCTCGCGACCACAGACAGGGCGGCGCGCGAGATCATTGCCGAGGAGGCCAGGCTTCTGGATACCAAGACGGCGCGTTTGCGCCGGCTGAGAATGGAGCGGGATGCGACTGCTCCGGCGGAAAAGCCCAGGAAAGACCGGGTCCGCAAGGCGGCCAAATAGGCCCTATTCGGGTTTTGGCTTGACCGGCTGATTTTCCCCCTGCGCCGTCATTGTTCGGTTCAGCCGCACCGATATACCGACATTGAGACGACCCGCCCAATGGCGGGTCGTTTTGCGTTTGGGCGCGCGTTGACCGGGAAACGCAGTGTTCATCGAATGCCGCATTGCTCTTGGCCTGCGTGAACGGCATCTATCGGAACAAAAGGGCCAAGCCCCAAAACAGAGGCATGAACATGCCGGAGGTATGCAGGTTATGAAGAAAATAGGATTTTTGTCCTTCGGGCACTGGACGCCGTCGCAGCAATCGGCGACCCGCTCGGCCGCCGATGTGCTGTCGCAATCGATCGACCTTGCGGTCGCCGCAGAGGAACTGGGCGCAGACGGTGCCTATTTCCGGGTGCATCATTTCGCCCGGCAACTGTCCTCGCCGTTTCCGCTGCTGGCGGCGATCGGCGCAAGGACCAGCCGGATCGAGATCGGCACCGGCGTGATCGACATGCGCTACGAAAACCCGCTCTACATGGTCGAAGATGCCGGTTCCGCAGACTTGATTTCCGGCGGAAGGCTGCAGCTTGGCATTTCGCGAGGCTCGCCCGAGCAAGTGATCGAGGGCTGGCGCTATTTCGGCTATCAGCCCGGCGAGGGCGAGGATGATGCCGCGATGGCGCGCCGTCACACCGAAGTGTTCCTCGACCAGCTTGAGGGCAAGGGCTTTGCCGAGCCCAATCCGCGGCCGATGTTTCCCAACCCGCCCGGCCTGCTGCGGCTGGAGCCGCATTCCGAGGGGCTGAGAAAGCGCATCTGGTGGGGCTCGGCGACCAATGCGACGGCGGAATGGGCGGCGAAGCTTGGCATGAACCTGCAGAGCTCGACGCTGAAATTCGATGAGACCGGCGAGCCGCTGCACCGGCAGCAGGCCGATCAGATCCGCGCCTACCGCGCCGCGTGGAAAGAGGCCGGCCACGACTGGACGCCGCGGGTTTCGGTCAGCCGTTCGATCTTTGCGCTCACCACCGACATGGACCGGGCCTATTTCGGCCGTGGCGGCAACGAGCAGGATTCGATTGGCTATATCGATGAAAAGACCCGCGCGGTCTTCGGCCGCTCCTATGCCGCCGAGCCGGACCGGCTGATCGAACAGCTGAAGGGCGACGAGGCGATTGCCGAGGCCGATACCCTGCTGCTCACCGTGCCGAACCAGCTTGGCGTTGCCTATAACGCCCATGTCATCGAGGCGATCCTGAAACATGTCGCGCCGGGCCTCGGCTGGCGCTGACGCCTTTTCCGAGGCGGCGGACGTTTCGTCCCGCCGCCTCAAAATTGACAGATGACAATTGAGAACCTGCTTGCCCCGTGGCGCGTTCGCGCATACGCTTTCCTCCAAGCAAATCAAAAACGATGGACCGCGCCGGTCCGTTCGGGTGGGGACCCTGAGCATCGATGCGCGTAGGCGCGGCATGCATTTGCGACAAAAGGGGACTGGCAGTGCAGTTTTTCGATACGATTTTCACCTACATCAATGATCTGACCTGGGGCTGGGCGCTGGTGCCGTTCCTGGTCGTGCTCGGCGTGTTCTTCACGGCGGCGAGCGGCTTTGTCCAGTTCCGGTTCTTCAAGCGCATGTTCGGCGTATTGTGGGGCGATGAGGATGGCGATCCCTCCAAGATCAGCGCCCGCGAGGCGCTGTTCGTTTCGGTCGGCGGGCGCGTCGGCGGCGGCAATATTGCCGGCGTGGCGGTTGCTATCACGGCCGGCGGGCCGGGCGCGGTGTTCTGGATGTGGGCGATCGCCCTTGTCGGCATGTGCTCGGGCCTGGTCGAAGCGACGCTTGCCCAGGCCTACAAGCGCACCGAACCGAACGGCGATTATCGCGGCGGGCCGGCGCAGGCCATTATCCACGGTCTTGGCGAAAACTATCGCTGGCTGGCGCTGATCTACGCGGTCTGCCTGATCGCGGCCTTCGCGATCGGCTTCAATGCGTTTCAGGGCAACACGGTTGCCGGCGCGGCTGCCGACAGCCTCGGCATTCCGCGCTATGTCACGGGCATCGTGCTGGCGGCTGCCACGGGCTTCATCGTTTTCGGCGGCATTCATCGCATCGCCAAGGTTTCCGATGTCATCATCCCGATCATGGCCTTCGGCTATATTGGCATGGCGCTGGTGATCATCCTCCTCAATATCACCGCTGTTCCGGCGGTGTTGTGGGATATCGTCGCCAATGCGCTCGGCTTGCGCGAGGCGGTGGCCGGCGGCATCGGCGCTGCGGTTGCCAACGGGCTCAGGCGCGGGCTGTTTTCCAATGAGGCGGGGCTGGGCTCGGCGCCCAATGTGGCCGCCACCGCCTATGTCCGCCACCCGGTGAGCCAGGGCATCACCCAGAGCTTTTCGGTGTTCATCGACACGATGATCATCTGCTCCTGCACCGCCTTCGTGATCCTGCTCGGCGATGTCTACCAGCCGGGCCAGGAAGGGGTCGACGGCGTGATCCTGACCCAGCAGAGCATTGTCGACCATCTCGGGGCCTGGGCGCAGTATTACCTGACGGCGGCGATCTTCCTGTTCTCGTTCTCGTCGATCATCTACAACTACTATCTCGGCGAGAACGCGCTCGATTTCATGACCGACAAGGCCAGCGCGCTGCAGATCCTCAGGGTGGTCATCATCGCCATCGTGTTCATCGGCGCGGTTGCCCCCGGCGCCACGGCGGTGTTCAACTTCTCCGATCCGATGATGGGCATCCTTGCCGTCGTCAACCTTCTGGCGCTGATGATGCTGTTCCCGATCGCGCTCCGGCTGATCAACGATTTCCGTGACCAGCTCGCCGCAGGCGTCAAACGGCCGGTGTTCGACCCGAAGCAGTTCCCGGATCTTGACACCGACCCGACGGCCTGGCCCGACGCGAAGTGATGTGAGGACCGGGGACCGCGGTCTTTTCTGTTTCGGCGAACGCCGTTGGTTCCCGCGCCTCGCAATCTTAACCTCCCCCCTTGAGGGGCAAAGGGGGGTGAACCCTCTCCGAGAGCACAGAGACTGCGGCTTTTAGGGCTTACGCCCTCTACCCCTCGCCCCGCAGGGGAGAGGGTGGCGCGTATGCGCCGGGTGAGGGGCGGAACCCCTGCGCCATTCGGTCCCCCGGACCAATACCAATCAGTTCCCGAGAATACCCGGTAGACGCAGACCGTTTTCCTTCGCGCATTCAATCGCAATGTCATAGCCGGCATCGGCATGGCGCATGACGCCGGTGGCCGGGTCGTTCCAGAGCACGCGGCCGATGCGGCGGGCGGCGTCATCGGAACCGTCGCAGCAGATCACCATGCCCGAGTGCTGGGAGAAGCCCATGCCGACGCCGCCGCCGTGATGCAGCGATACCCAGGTGGCGCCGGACGCGGTGTTGAGCAGCGCGTTCAGCAACGGCCAGTCGGAAACGGCATCCGAGCCATCCTGCATCGCCTCGGTTTCGCGGTTCGGCGAGGCGACGGAACCGCTGTCGAGATGGTCGCGGCCGATCACGATCGGCGCTTTCAGCTCGCCGTTCTTCACCATCTCATTGAAGGCAAGACCAAGCCGGTGGCGATCGCCGAGGCCAACCCAGCAGATGCGCGCCGGCAGGCCCTGGAAATGAATGCGCTCACGCGCCATGTCCAGCCAGTTGTGCAGGTGGGTGTTGTCCGGCAGCAGCTCCTTGACCTTCTGGTCGGTCTTGTAGATGTCCTCCGGATCACCGGAAAGAGCCGCCCAGCGGAACGGGCCGATGCCCTTGCAGAACAGCGGACGGATATAGGCCGGCACGAAGCCGGGGAAATCAAAGGCGCGTTCGCAGCCCTCTTCCTTGGCCATCTGGCGGATATTGTTTCCGTAATCGACGGTCGGAATGCCTAAGTCCCAGAAGGCGAGCATGGCTTCCACATGGGTGCGCATCGATGCGCGAGCAGCCTTTTCCACGGCCTTGGGATCACGCTCCGCCTTCTCGCGCCATTCGCCGAGGCTCCAGCCGGCCGGCAGATAGCCATTGACCGGATCGTGCGCCGAGGTCTGGTCGGTAACGATGTCGGGACGGACGCCGCGTTTGACGAGTTCAGGCAGGATTTCCGCCGTGTTGCCGAGCAGGCCGACGGATTTCGCCTCGCCCGCCTTCGTCCAGGCGTCAATCATGGCAAGCGCTTCGTCCAGCGTCTCGGCCTTTTCATCGACATAGCCGGTGCGGATGCGGAAATCGATGCGTGTCGGATCGCATTCGACGGCGAGGCAGGAGGCGCCGGCCATCACGGCGGCGAGCGGCTGTGCGCCACCCATGCCGCCAAGACCACCGGTCAATATCCATTTGCCCTTCAGGTCGCCGTTATAGTGCTGGCGGCCAGCCTCCACGAAGGTCTCGTAGGTGCCCTGCACGATGCCCTGCGCGCCGATATAGATCCACGAACCGGCCGTCATCTGGCCGTACATCATCAGGCCCTTCCGATCGAGCTCATGGAAATGGTCCCAGTTGGCCCAGTGCGGCACGAGGTTGGAATTGGCGATCAGCACGCGCGGCGCTTGCGTATGGGTGCGAAACACGCCGACAGGCTTGCCGGACTGCACCAGCAGCGTCTCGTCATCTTCCAGCGTCTTCAGCGTCTCGACGATCTTGTCGAAATCGCCCCAGGTGCGGGCCGCGCGGCCGATGCCACCATAGACGACAAGCTCATGCGGTTTTTCGGCAACGTCCGGATCGAGATTGTTCATCAGCATGCGGAGCGGCGCTTCGGTGAGCCAGCTCTTGGCATTGAGTTCCGTGCCGGTCGGGGCGTGGATTTCGCGGGCATTGTGTCGCGGATTGTCGGTCATGGCTGTTCCCTCTTTTACATGCGTGCGGAGAACGACAGGCGTTCGATCCGCTCCAGAATGTCCTGTAGATGGCGGCGCAGCTTTTCCGCCTTCGCCTCGTCATAGGCAAAGGGCGGCGCTTCGGTTGTCAGATGGGTCGATTGCGCCAGTTCCATCTGGATGGCGTGAACGCCTGTCGCTGGCTTGCCGTAATGCCGCGTCGTCCAGCCGCCCTTGAAGCGGCCATTGACAGCATGGTCGTAACCAGGCGCATGAGCGACCACGCTTTGCGCCGCCGCCTCGAATTCGGGCGCGCAGGTGACGCCGAGATTGGTGCCGATATTGAAGTCCGGCAGCTTGCCTTCGAACAGGAAGGGAATGTGCGAGCGGATCGAATGGCAGTCATAGAGAATGGCGATACCGTGTTCCCGCCGCACCCGTTCGATCTCTGCCGCCAGCGCCGCGTGATAAGGGGCATGGAAAGCCTTGGTCCGCGCCGCGATATCGGCCTCTGTCGGTTCTTCACCTTGCCTCCAGATCGGCTTGCCGTCGAAATCCGTCTCCGGCACAAGGCCGGTCGTGTTCTGTCCGGGATAGAGGCTTGCCCCCGAGGGATCGCGGTTGGCGTCAATGACATAGCGATGGAATGTCGCCTTCACTGTCGTCGCATCGGCCAGAAGACCGTCATAAAGCCGGTCGACATGCCAGTCGGTATCGGCGAGCAGATGGCCGTTTTCATTGAGCCGCGTCTCGATCTCCGGCGGGACATGGGTGCCGGTGTGCGGGAAGCCGAGAATGATGGGTGACGCGCCCTGTTTGACGATAACGGGATCGGTCATGGGACAATATTCCTACGTCTAGTGTTACTGCTTGCGCCCCCTGCCCTCATCCGGCCTTCGGCCACCTTCTCCCCAAGGGGAGAAGGGGACGCCGGCGAGGCACTACCTTTCCGCTCGGTCAGGCGATGGCTGCTTCGCTCCCCCTCGCCCCGCAGGGGAGAGGGTGGCGCGGATGCGCCGGGTGAGGGGCGGAACCCCGGTGTCAAAGATGACATGCAGAATGACTTCAACGCCCAATCTCCGGCAACACCCCTGCCCCGACAGCATCGATCAGCACGCCATCGCGCACCGCCGCCGCCACCGTCTCAAGGTCACCGGCCATGTAGCGGTCGTCTTCGAGCGTCGGCACCAGTCCTCGGAATGCGGCAATCACCCCTTGCAACGCCGGGCTCGTGACAAGCGGCGCACGCAGCTCCACGCCCTGCGCACCGCAGAGCGCCTCGATGCCAATGATGTTGGCAAGATTGTCGGTCATCGCTAAAAGCCGCCGCGCGCCGTGGCAGGCCATCGACACATGGTCTTCCTGATTGGCAGAGGTCGGCGTGGAATCGACCGAGGCCGGATGCGCCATCTGCTTGTTCTCGCTCATCAGCGCAGCAGAGGTCACCTCCGCGATCATCAGCCCGGAATTGAGCCCCGGCTTTTTCGACAGAAAGGCGGGAAGCCCGAAGGAAAGCGCGGGGTCCACCAGAAGCGCGATCCGCCGCTGGGCAATCGCCCCGATCTCGCAGACCGCAATGGCAATCTGGTCTGCCGCGAAGGCGACCGGCTCGGCATGGAAATTGCCGCCGGAAACGACGCTGTCGTCGAAAAGCACCAGCGGATTGTCGGTTGCGGCATTGGCCTCGATTTCGAGCGTGCGTCCGGCCTGGCGCAGAAGGTCGAGGCAGGCGCCATCAACCTGCGGCTGGCAGCGAATGCAATAAGGGTCCTGCACCCGCTCGTCGCCTTCGATATGCGAAACGCGGATTTCGGAGCCTTCGAGCAGCGCCCGCAAGCTTGCCGCCGCATCGATCTGGCCCTGATGGCCACGGAGCGTATGAATGTCCGGATGGAATGGCGCCGGCGAACCCATCGCCGCATCGGTGGAGAGCGCCCCGGTAATGAGCGCGGTGGCGGCACAGCGGAAGGCGCGAAACAGGCCGGCAAGCGCCAGGGCGGTTGATACCTGTGTGCCGTTGATCAGCGCAAGCCCTTCCTTGGCGGCGAGCTGAACGGGCGTCAGGCCGGCTCTTTCCAGCGCTTCCCGGCCGGGAAGCCGCTCACCGGCGTAAAAGGCTTCGCCCTCTCCCATCGTCACGGCGGCCATATGGGCGAGCGGCGCGAGATCGCCGGAAGCACCCACCGAGCCCTTTTCGGGAATGACGGGAATGACGCCCTTTGCCAGCATGCCCTCGATCAGCCGCACCAGTTCCAGCCGCACGCCGGAAGCGCCGCGGCCGAGCGAGATCAGCTTCAGCGCCATGATCAGCCGTACGACCTTGGCATCAAGCGGCGCGCCGACGCCGCAGCAATGCGACAGGATGAGGTTGCGCTGCAGGGTGGCGGTATCGGCGGCGTCGATTTTAATCGAGGCGAGTTTGCCGAAGCCGGTATTGATGCCGTAGACCGGGGCGTTGCCGGCCGCGATCGCAGCGATCCGGGCGGCGGCCTTTTCGATGGCGACATCGCAGCCGGGATCGAGCCGCACCGTATCATCGCCGCGATAGATTTTTTCCAGCGTGGCCAGCCTCACGGTGCCGGGGGTGAGAACAAGCGTCATCGCGCAACCTCGTGGCCGCCGACATAAAGCCGGGAAAGGGGATTGAAACCGATGCGGTAGACAAGCTCCGCAGGCGCAGCGACGTCCCAGATCGCGATATCGGCTGCCTTGCCGGCTTCCAGCGTGCCAGTTTCCTGAGCAAGGCCAAGCGCGCGGGCCGCGTTCGCCGTCACGCCGGTAAGGCATTCGGCAACCGTCATGCCGAACAGCGTCGCGCCCATATTCATGGTCAACAGCAGCGAGGTCAGCGGCGAGGTGCCGGGATTGCAGTCGGTCGCTAGCGCCAGCGGAACACCGGCCGCGCGCAGCGCCGCCATTGGCGGATGCTGCTTTTCCTTCAGCGTGTAGAAGGCGCCGGGCAGCAGAACCGCGACGGAGCCAGCGGCGGCCATGGCCTTCACGCCGGCCTCATCGAGATATTCAAGGTGGTCGGATGACAGCGCCCCATAGGATGCCGCCATCGCCGCACCACCGAGATTGGAAAGCTGTTCGGCATGGAGTTTTACCGGCAGGCCAAGCGCTCTTGCCTTTTCGAAAAGCGGTCGAAGCTCGTCCGGCGAAAAGGCGATGCCCTCGCAGAAGGCATCGACAGCATCGACCAGACCTTCATCATGGGCGATCTCTAGGCCGGCAACCGCCACCTCCTCGATATAGGCGGCGTTACGGCCCTTGTATTCCGGCGGCGTGGCGTGGGCGGCAAGCCAGGTGGTCTTGATCCGGACGGGACGAAGCGTGGCGAGGCGTCGCGCTGCCCGCAGCATCTTCAGCTCGGTCTCGATATTGAGGCCATAGCCGGACTTGATCTCGATGGTGGCGACGCCTTCGGCAAGCAGGGCGTCGAGACGTGGCAGGGCGGCTTCGACCAGCGCATCTTCGGAAAGCGCGTTGGTCGCACTCACGGTCGAGACAATTCCGCCGCCGGCGCGAGCGATCTCCTCATAGGACGCGCCTTCAAGCCGCATCTCGAATTCCTTCGCGCGGCTGCCGCCATAAACAAGGTGCGTGTGGCAATCGATCAGCGCCGGGGTGACGAGCCGCCCGCCGCAATCGACCTTTTCGAAGCTGGCGCAGCGTCCCGGCAGGCCCGCCTCGGATCCTGCGTAAGCGATGCGACCGC
The DNA here is from genome assembly GCF_053484265.1 of Martelella sp. FOR1707. Lineage (NCBI taxonomy): Bacteria > Pseudomonadati > Pseudomonadota > Alphaproteobacteria > Hyphomicrobiales > Aurantimonadaceae > Martelella > Martelella sp. FOR1707. The sequence continues at coordinate 148,161 of NZ_JBAKFP010000007.1, forward strand.
CCTCGACGGCGAGTACGCCATCAGCGGCATCAGCGCTGCCGACCATGGTGGCGATACGGGCGTTGATAAAAAGTTTCGGCGTGGCGGAAGCCATCCCTTTCCCCTTGTTGTGTTTGATTGATTATTATGTATATACATAACACAAGAACGGGCAAGAATAAAATGGGGCTGACAGCATGGCATCACACCTTTTCGCCGAAAACATCCTGACGCCAAAGGGCTGGCGCGCCGATGCGCGGTTTGCCATCAAAGGCGGCCGCATTGCCGATCTCGCCTTCGATCAGACGCCCCAGCCGGGCGACGAGCGCCACGGCATCATCGTCCCCGCCATCGCCAATGTTCACTCCCACGCCTTCCAGCGCGCCATGGCCGGCCTTGCCGAGCGTCGAGGCCCTGCCAGCGACAATTTCTGGAGCTGGCGCGAGGTGATGTACCGCTTCACCTTCGCCATCGAACCGGACGAGGCGGAGGCGATCGCAGCCCAACTCTATATGGAAATGCTGGAGGCCGGGTTTGCCCGCGTCGGCGAGTTCCACTACCTCCACAACGACAAGGACGGCAGCCTCTACGGCAATATCGGCGAGATGGCGGAGCGCATCGCGGCGGCCGCCGGCGAAACGGGCATCGGCCTGACGCTGTTGCCGGTTTTCTATGCCCATTCCGATTTCGGCGGGGCGGCGCCGAACAATGGCCAGCGCCGCTTCATCCACGATCGCGACAGTTTTGCCCGCCTGATGGAGGCGTCTTCAAAGATCGTCTACGGCCTCGATCACGCCGTCCTCGGCGTCGCCCCGCATTCGCTGCGCGCCGTCACCCCGCAAGAGCTCGAATTTGCCGCCAGCCTGACCGACGGCCCGGTGCACATGCATGTCTCCGAGCAGACGAAGGAAGTCGATGACTGCCTTGCCTGGAGCGGCAAGCGCCCTGTCGAATGGCTGCTGGAAAACACCGGCGTCGATGGGCGCTGGTGCCTCATTCACGCGACACACATGACCGATGCCGAGACCGATGGCCTGGCAAGGTCCGGCGCGGTTGCCGGCCTCTGCCCGGTCACGGAAGCCAATCTCGGCGACGGTATCTTCCCGGCAAGCCGGTTTCTGGCCTCAGGCGGCGCATTCGGCGTCGGCTCGGATTCCAACGTACTGATCGGCCTTGCCGACGAGCTGCGCCAGCTCGAATATGCCCAACGCCTTGGTGAACGGGCCCGCAACGTCATCGCCGAACCCGGCGGCACCACCGGCCGCCGCCTGTTCGACGGCGCGCTTGCCGGCGGGGCTCAGGCCATGGGCATCGAAGCGGGCATCGCCGAGGGTAGGCCCGCCAGCTTCTTCTCGCTCGACAACAGCGCCGCCCCCTGGCTGATCCGGGATCAGTCTCTCGACGGCTTCATCTTCGCCAGCCAGGTGAAATCCGACTGCGTCTGGGCCAACGGCGTCAAACAGGTCGAAGCCGGTCGCCACGTGAAGCGTACGGAAATCGAAACCCGCTTCCGCAAGGCGATGACGGCGCTGATGGCGCGGAGCGGCTGAGGGTTCGGCTTGTCGACGCATTGCCCTGACTGCGAAATCTGGCGCGGCAGCCAAACGCCTCAGTTGCTCAGCCGCACCAGCGCCGCCAGCACGTCCGAGCGGCGGATCAGGCCGACGAGACGGTCGCCGTCGACGACGGGGAAGATGCGGTGCGGGTGTTCAAGGAAGGCTTCGGCGGCCGTCATCAGGTCGGCGCTGGCCGGCAGGGTCACCAGCGTGGTTGTCATGTAGTCGCCGACGGTGCCCTTCCATTCCTGATAATAGCTTGCCTGCAGCGTCGGGCGGAAACAGTCCTTCTGGGTCAGGAGGCCGCAAAGCGTGCCGGTGTCATCGACCACGGGCGCGCCGGCGGCCCTGTTTTCCACCAGCAGCGCAACCGCGCGGCGGATCGCCATGTCCGGCGTCACGGTCAGCGCGTCGGCGCGGGTGATCTCTTCAATGGTGTCGGTCATCGCGCCTCCTTCTCCGCCCGGTGCGGGCAGCCCTCGCAGGCGACGTCCTTGAGGCAGGCCATGCCGCCGCAGGACCCCTTCAGCGGGCCGCGACCGAGCATCAGGCCGAGGCCGAGACCGGCCGCCACCAGCGCGAAAATACCGATTGCCAGTACGATTTCCATGACCGCCTCCTTGCCGCCATTATAGCAGAAAACGGTCGAAACCGTTCACGCTTTCGTTTCTGAGACCGGCGCCGTCATGGAACAGGAACAATGCGGCGATGTCACGGCGTCTCGCCAGCGCCGGGCCTTCAGCGCCCGCCGCCGTCAGCGCCGTCGCCCAGCCATCGGCGGTCATCGCATCCGGGGCGATTACCGAGACGGAGGCGATTGCGCCTTCGACCGGGCGGGCGCGGTAGGGGTCTATTATATGGCTGTATCGCGTGTCGCCGAGATCGTAGCTCTGTGCCCTGAGGCCCGAGGTCGCGATCGCCGCATTGTCGAGGCCCAGCACGGCGAAAGCCTCATCGGCTTCAAGGCGCGGGTCTTCCACCGCCACCTGCCATGGCCGGCCCTCGGGGTGGCGGCCGCTGGACAGGAGTTCGCCGCTGATGGCGATCAGGAAATCCTCATGGCCGGCTTCGCGCAGTTCCAGCGCCATCAGATCCAGCGCCCGGCCCTTGGCGATGCCGCAGAGGTCCATGGTGAGGTTTGGATCTCGCTTGATCAGCCGGTCGCCCTCGACGGCGAGCGCGCGCCAGCGCGGCGCGGCCTCATCCTCCGGGCCGGCGGTGCCTTCGATCGGGCCGAAGCCATAGCGGGCGACGAGCGGGCCGATGGTCGGATCGAACCAGCCATCGCTCGCTGCGGCCACGGCAAGCGCGGCCTCTGCCGTGAACGCGGTTTCGGCCGAAATCCGCGCGGTCTCGCCCGTCGTCGCGTTGAAGCCGGTTATCTCGCTGTCGGCGCGCCAGGGCGACATCATCCTGTCGATGCCGGAAAGCAGCCGATCGAAGCGCGGTTTGAGGCGGCTCGCGTCGGCGGTATCGGTAAGCGTCACGCTCCAGTCGGAGGCGAAGGCCGTGCCGGTCACCTGCCGTGTCGCGGGGGCTGCGCGTAGCAGACCGGGGGCGGCGAGGGCGCAACCGGCAGCGCCGGCGGCGGCGAGAAGTTGACGGCGGGTCAGATATGCAGTCATGGCTCAGACTCCGAAATCGTCGTTGAAGATGGAATGCGGCTCGACGCCGAGGCGCGCCAGCGTCGCCAGCACCGCCGAAATCATCACCGGCGGGCCGCAGAGATAATATTCGCAGTCCTCCGGCGCGGGGTGGTTTTGCATCGCGGCGCGGACATTGTCGTGGATGAAGCCGGTCGCACCCGTCCAGCGGTCGCCGGGGGCGGGGTCCGACAGCGCCGGCGTCCACGAGAAATTCGGATGTTCGGCGGCGATCGCGTCGAACTCCTCGACATAGAACAGGTCGGCGAGCGAGCGGGCGCCGTAGAAATAGCGCATCTTCCGCTTGGTGCCCTTGCCGATCTGCTCGTGGATCATCGCGCGCAACGGCGCCATCCCCACGCCGCCGCCGATGAACACCATTTCGCGGTCGGTCGGCTGCACGTGGAACTCGCCGAACGGGCCGGAGGCCTGAACCTCGTCGCCCGGCTTCAGCGCGAACAGATAGGAGGAGACGATGCCCGGCGGGATCTCCTGCTCGCGGCCCGGCGGCGGGGCGGCGAGGCGGATGTTGAAAACGGCACGGCCTTCGGCTGCGTCCCGCGGGCGGTTGGCGATCGAATAGGCGCGGGTGACCGGGCTGTCGGAGGCTCCCTTCATCTCCGGCCAGCCGGCAATGCGCCAGGAATCGGTAAAGGCCTCGTCGATCGCGATATCGTGGAAATCAAGCCGGTAGGGCGGCGCGGTGAGCTGCATGAAGCCGCCGGCGCGATAATCGAAGGGCTGGCCCTCGGGAAGCTTGAGCACGAGTTCGCGGATCAGCGGGGCCTTCATCGTGTTGGACACCACGGTGCAGGTGAAACCGGTCGCTCCGACGAAATCCTGCGGCACGGTGACGGCGCAGGGTCCGCGCAGCGCGGTCTGGCAGGCAAGACGGATGTGGGAGCGGCGCTCGGCGGCCGACAGCACGCCGCGCTCTGTCGCCTGCGGTTCGCCCGCGCCTTCGCCCTCCACATGGACGCGGCAGAGCCCGCACGTGCCGGAACCGCCGCAGGCGGCGGGAATGCCGATGCCCGAACGGTGCAGCACGCCAAGCAGCCGTTCGCCACGTTGGGCCTCAAGCGACATCGCGCCGTTCACGCTGATCACGATCTTTTCCGCCGGTATCAGGCGCGTGCGGGTCACCAGCAGCGCCAGCGTCAGAATGACCACAAGCGCAATGACGATGACGGCGGCAAGGACGATCTCGTTCATGGCGACACCATCTGCGCAAAGGCCGAAAAGCCGAGCGACATCATGCCGGCAATGGTAAAGGCGATTCCGAGGCCGCGCAGGCCGTTCGGAAGGTCGGCATAGGCAAGCCGGGTGCGGATCGCGGCGAGCATGACCACGGCAACCCCGAAGCCGAAGCCCGCGCCAAGCCCGAACACGGTCGATTCCGCCAGATTGTAGTCGCGCTCGACCATGAACAGGCTGCCGGCGAGGATCGCGCAATTCACCGTCAGAAGCGGCAGGAACACGCCGAACGAGGCATGGATCGCCGGAAAGAACCGGTCGAGCACCATTTCGACGAGCTGGACCGTAGCCGCGATCACGCCGATGAAAGCGATCAGCTTCAGATAGGAAAGATCGGTATCCGGCATGCCGGCCCAGGCCCATGCGCCCGGTTTCAGCAGCGCGTTGTAGATCAGGTTGTTGAGCGGCATGGTCACGCCCATCACCGCCATCACCGCAATGCCGAGGCCAAGCGCCGAACCCGTGCGGCGCGACAGCGCCAGAAAGGTGCAGAGCCCGAGAAACAGCGTCAGCGCCATATTCTCGACGAAGGCCGCGCTCAAGAAGAGGCCTGCAAGCTCGCTCATCAGCCTGCCTCCTCTGTGTCCGGCGGCGTGAATTCGGCGGCTTCCGCCTGTTCGGGCAACATGGAGCGGATCGCCCAGACAAGCCCGCCGATCAGGAAGAAGGCGCTGGGGGCGAGCAGCATCAGGTTCAGCGGCTCGAACCAGCCGCCCTGATCGGTCGTGGCGAAGAGTTGGTAGCCCAGCAGCTTGCCGGTGCCGAACAGTTCGCGCAGCGATCCGATGACGATCAGCACCAGCGAATAGCCGAGACCATTGCCGAGCGCGTCGATCATTGACGGCAGCGGCGGGTTGTTGCGCGAAAAGGATTCGGTGCGCCCCAGCACCAGGCAATTAGTGGTGATCAGGCTGACGAACACCGAAAGCCGCTTGCTGATGTCGAAGAAATAGGCCTGCAGGAACTGGTCGATGACGATTACCAGCGAGGCGACGATGACGATCTGCACGATCAGCCGGATCGAATCGGGAATGTGGCGGCGGATCAGGCTCACCAGCAGGGCCGACAACACGATCACGACCGTCAGCGATGCCGACATGGTGACGGCGGTGGCGACCGATGTGGTCACCGCCAGCGCCGAGCAGATGCCGAGAATCTGCAGCGTCACCGGGTTTTGCCGGATCAGCGGCTCCGTCAGCGTCGTCCACAGGCTGATGGGCTTGGCCATATCAGAACTCCCCGCGCTTGATCGCCGCGACCAGCGGGCCGTAGCCATCCGGACCGAGCCAGAAGCGGATCGTTCTGGTCAGCGCGTTCGAGGTCCTTGTGGCGCCGGTAATGCCGTCGACCTCGTAGGCGTTGCCCGCCTTGCCGTGGGCGACGGCGAAGCGGATATTGCCGGAGGGGTCGGCAATCTCGGTGCCGGCGAACTGGGCGAGGAAGGCTGGTTCCTCGATCCGCCCGCCCAGCCCGGGGGTTTCGACCTGATCGGTGATCGCGAGGCCGGCAATCGTGTTCATGTCGCCGTTCAGCGCAAGAATGCCATTGATCGGGCCGATATAGCCCGCGCCGCTGATCGGCAGGAGCGCGAGTTCGATATCGCCGGCATCGTTGCGCAGCAGGTAGATCTGCACGAAATCCGGGCGGCGGCCGATGCCGGCGGTATCCTCGCCCGGTGTGAGCGTCTTCCAGTTGGCGGCGTTGTCGAGTGCGGCGAGAAGGGTTGCGGGCGTCACGTCGTCTGCGGCCCGACCCTTGGGCAGGTTGATGACGACGGTGGAAAGCGCGCCGCCGGATTGCTCCAGAAGCTGCGTCATGCCGGGAATGCCCGCCACCAGCGCCTCCAGCCGCGCCTGCTGCTCGGCGGCGCGGTTTGCCGCCTGGATCGGCCGCAGAACCACTGTTGCGCCGCTCACCAAAAGCGCGCAGACGGCCGAGACGATGAAGGCGATCGCCACCGTCTTGAAGCGGTTCTCATTGGGCAGGGCCAGAAAACGGCGCCATGCCGAAATCGGGTTCAGGTCAGCCATGACGTTTTCTCCTGCGGGCATGCCAGAGGGCGATCGCCGCCTCATCCAGAAGCGGGGCGACGAGCGAGGCGAGAAGTGCTGCCGAAACCGCCACGCGCACCGGCGGCGCGCCCTCCCAGTTAAGCGTGAACATGATGACGAGGGCGGCGTAGATACCGCCGTTCAGCCAGCCGCCGAGCCGCGTCGAGGCGCTTGCGACCGGATCGGCCACCAGCAGCACCAGCGCCAGCGCGAAGGCGGGCAGCACCGGCTGCAGCGGCATGCCGGCGAGGAAGCCGGCGGCAATCACCGCCGCCGCGCCAAGAATGACGCGGGAGGGCATCACCCCGACGAACATGCCGATGACGGCCGCCGGGATCGCCGCCCAGGCGACGGGCAGGTCGATATCAGGCCAGGGAGCGGTGACGAAGCCGAAGCCGAGAAAGGCGAGCGTCACGGTGGCCGGGTTCAGGATATTGCGGCCCCAGCCGCCGAACACCAGTTCCGCCATAACCGAACCGAAGCTGATGCCGAGCAGGAACGGCAGAAAGCCGAGCTCATCTGGCGCCAGAATGGCGATGGCCAGCGCCGTCAGCGCGCCGGCAAAGGATGGCGGCTGGGCGCGCGCCAGCATGAAGATGAGATGCCACAGCCCCGAGATGACGAGCGCCAGAGCCAGCCGCAGCGCTGCATCCATGCCGCCATACCAGAGCCAGGCAAGGGCAATCGGCATCGCTGCCGCCAGCAGCAGAAGCGCCACCATCTCGCGGTCCCACATTCCCCGTGTCGGACCGTGGGTCGAACCACGAATCATGTTGCGACCTCCTCCTGCTCGATCCGGTCCAGTAGCACGCGAAGCTGGGCGGCAAGGCTTGGCTCGGCCGCCGTCACGTAATCGGCGAGCGCCAGATCCTCCTCCACCAGCGAAAGAGCGCCGAGGCGGGTGGCGGTCTCCTGATCGCCGGCGGAAAGCGCGCGGATCAGCGCCACGGCCGGAATATCGCCGCCGAGCGCCTGTTCGAGCGCCGCCGTCGGAATGATCGGCAGCGGTCGGGCGGCCCTGGTCAGCGCCGCCGAGAACCAGTGGTTCCGGCGATGTCCGGCGTCATCGCCGAGCACGGTCACCTGTCGGTCGCGGGGGCCGAGCCAGTGGCCCGGGTGGCCGTCGATATGCGAGCCCGCCATGATGCGATGCGGTCCCGGCCGCACGAAGCCGAGACAGAGACCGCGCATATCCGCGCCCGGCTGACAGCGCACCAGACGCTGCTCGGTGAGCGCGGGGCCGGTGACGGACACCAGCCGCGTTTCCGGCACCATGCCGGTCTCGATCAACTCGCCGATATCGGCGACATCCTCGGCATGGATATCCCACACTTTTTGGTCCAGCGAAGCGGGCGCAAGCCGGTGTACCTGCAATCCGGGAAGGCCGAGCGGGTGCAGCGTGCCGACCCTGACGCGCCGCACGGCTTGCGGCAGATCGAGCTCGATCCGCGCCGCCTCGCAGAAGAACAGCCGCTCGCCAACTAGAAGCCGGAGCGCCGAAAGCCCGCGGGCAAGCGCTTCCTCCCGGCCCTTCAAGGCGTGGACGGGTGAGGGCGCGCCGGGTCTGCTGTCGGTCGCCATGACGATGATCGCCGACGGCATCTCGTCCGCCCCCGGCATGCGGCCGAAGGGGCGGCTCAGGATGCGGCGCCAGAGCCCGGATGCCTTGAGCAGTGACCGCAGGCTGGCGGCATCCTTTTGGGCGTCTCCAACGTCATGGGTAAAGCGCGCGCCGGTTTCCTCTCTGAACAGCAAAAGCCGGGTCAGCCGCCGGCCCGGTTCCAGGTCGATTGCGGCAATGCGGGCGGCCATCGGGGCAACCATCTGAATGTCCGGCGCGTTGCGCAGGCCGAGCACCGGCTGGCCCTGCGACACAATGTCGTCGACGCCGACGAGCGGGGTAACGCGCAGCTCCTCGCCCCGGGCCGGCGTCAATGCGGCCTCGACGGTCAGCGCCGTTGTAATCTGGTTATAATCCGGTGATATCGAGCCGGTGGTCAAAGACAGACCGGTGCCGAAAAGGCCGACCAACGCGTCGCTCCTCAAGAACTTGAATGCAAATACAACGCAAACATCATGACATTTGATTTGCCGGGATGGAACAGATTGTTTAGCATTCCCACACGTTCAAACTGAAGTTTTTCAGCGGGGGTGGAAAGATATGTCATCGGTAGTTGGTCGCGTTAACTCAAGAACCCTGTTCATGATTGCTGCGATATTGACAATTGTCAATTTTTGTACTGCCAACGCACAGGAGAATTCTTCCGACGCGGTGGAGGCGCTTGAGCTTTACGTGATGCCGCAGTCCGGCCCGTTCCGCCCCGATCAGATACCGGTTCCCCAGCAGGAGCTGATCTCCGCCTGGGCGCGGTCCGCCCATGCCGATGCCTCCGCTGAGGCGTTTACCCACTGGGACGGCGAGGGCGAGATTCCCGCGAATTGTGCCGCCTGTCACTCCGGCGCCGGCTTCCGGGATTTCCACGGTCTGGATGGCAGCGCGCCGGGCATTGAGGGGCCGACCCCGGTTGGCGGCGTGGTCGATTGCGACACCTGTCACAGCCCCGGCCTCGGGGAAATTGCCGCGATCACCCTGCCGAGCGGCATCGAGCATCCGGTGGCGCCGGGCGCCCAGGCCGCCTGCATGACCTGTCACATCGGCCGCGAGGCCGGCGTCAGCGTGACGAAAACCGTCGGCGAAAAGGACGAGGATACGCCCGACCCGACCATCAATTTCGTCAACCCGCATTATGCGCTCGCCGGCGCGATGCGGCTCGGCAGCATCGGGGCGGGCGGCTTCGAATATCCCGGCAAGTCCTATAGCGGAAGGTTTTTCCATGCTCGCCCGATCAATGATTGCGCGTCCTGTCACGATCCGCATACCCTGACTGTGGCCGAGGAAACCTGTCTCAGCTGTCACGAAAGCGGCGCGCCCGATGCGATCCGCATTTCGCGGATCAGCTATGACGGCAGCGGCAATATCTCCAAGGGCATCCGCTCCGATATCGAAGCCAACTCGGCGCTGCTGCTCAAGACCATTCAGGATTACAGCGTCACGGTGGCCGGCGCGCCGATCGTGTTCGAGCACTCCTATCCCTATTTCTTCCTCGATGCCGATCAGGACGGACGTGGCGACACGGTCGACGGTAGGCCGCAGAAATACAATGCCTGGACGCCGCGCATGCTGAAGGCGGCCTATAACTGGAAGTTCGTGAACGCGGATGCCGGGGCCTTCGTCCACAACCCGCATTACGCCCTGGAACTGCTTTACGATTCGATCGACGACCTTGCGGGACCGTTGGATATCGATGTCGAGACGCTGGGCATCCAGCGCTGACTATTCGGCCGCTCGGGCGACGACAGAGGGTCAAATCCTCGATCGGCCGGGGGTGTGCAGCATGCCTGTTAGGTCGCGGATAATCCGACCGGAGCGTCCGGCCTGCCTCAAGGCACCGATTTCTCGGCCTTGTCCTCCAGTTGAAATGCGCGGAAGGCCAGCATGATGATGATCGGCGGGGCCAGGAAGCAGAATCGGCCGATCATACGATAGGCAAGGGCAGCGAGCGCGCAGCCCAACGCGAAAAGGAATAGAGCCGGTATCAGCCGCTTCAGCCGGCGTTTCAACGGCGCCTTGTCGATCGCGCCGCCGAAGACGAGGTCGGTCACGTCGAGCATGATCTGCGTCGTCGTGCCGGTCATCAGCGTGGTAGGCGGAAGATCGGGCAGGTGAACCCGGTGGACGGCGTTCTGTATCGCCATGGCGACGACAAGGGTCATGCCGGTGATGATTTCACCGGCACTGTTTGCAGCTGTCGGCAGCAGGAATACCAGCGCGGCGGCCGCCGCAAACAGCGCGAACTGCAATTTCAGGAGCACGGGAACCACCGCGCGCTCATGCCGCCCAAGCCAGCGCGCGAAATAGCGCGCCGCCATGACGGAAGCGCAGAAGACAGGCAGCGCCAGCGCCTTTGCCAGCAAACCGCCGGTGCCGGTCGCGATTGCAGCGCCCAGCGTCACGAAGTTGCCGGTGACGTGAGCGGTGAAAAGCCCGTGCAGGGCGACAAAGCCCATAGTGTCAACATAGCCGCCATTCAGGCTCAAGGCCGAGGCAAGCAGGGAGCGCGACATGTATCATCTCCGACCGGACCGCGACCTGTTCATGGCCTCCGCTCCGTAATGGCGGCAGCCGCGGCGACCCGGACCGCGCCATTTTCCGGCTGCGCCCGACTATCCTTGCCGCGTGAACGCAAGCAGCTTAGCGGCGAAGCGTAAATACATGGTTATGCAGATCGCGAACGCCTTTAGCGCCAGGGGGATGGTTATATGTGAGGCTGCAACATGTGGGAGTGACCGACATCAGGCAAGCTGAACCATCTTGTTATCAAGCGCCCAGCTTTATTCGCCCGCATAGAAAAGCCCGCCGGTCGAAACCGGCGGGCTCGGATTACTGACGAAATCCAGAAAGGGCCGGAGCTTTTTCTATTAACGCGAAGGCCTCGGCCTTACTTGGTGGCGCCTTCGTAGAGTTCGGCGACATAGTCCCAGTTGATGAGATTGTCGACGAAGGCTTCCAGGTATTTCGGGCGGGCGTTGCGGTAGTCGATGTAGTAGGAGTGCTCCCACACGTCAACGCCGAGGATCGGCTTGGCGCCGTGAACCACCGGGTTTTCTCCGTTCGGCGTCTTCATGATTTCAAGCTTGCCATCCTTGACGGCGAGCCATGCCCAGCCGGAGCCGAACTGGCCAACGCCGGCTGCAATGAAATCGGCCTTGAACTTGTCGAAGCCGCCGAGATCGGAGGAAATCGCGCTTTCAAGCGCCCCCGGCAGCTTGGTGCCGCCGCCATCCTTCTTCATCCAATTCCAGAAATGCATGTGGTTGAAGTGCTGGGCGGCATTGTTGAAGAGCGGCTGGTTGGAGCCATAGGCCTTGACCATGACATCTTCGACGGAAAGACCACCGAGACCCGCTTCTTCCGCCAGCTTGTTGCCGGTGGTCACATAGGTGTTGTGGTGCTTGTCGTGGTGGTATTCGAGCGTCTCGGCCGACATGTAGGGGGCGAGCGCGTCATAGGCGTAAGGCAGATCGGGCAGTTCAAAAGCCATGTTCAATACTCCTCAGTTAATAAATTGACGCTTGCGGGTTACATAGGAAGCCCTTCCGGGAAGGGCAACCGTCAGGCCCGGAAATATCCGGGCAAATTGCCGGAAGGAAAGGGCGTTCGGCGGCATTCCGGTACGCCCTTGCCTCGGCGGAAGGTCCGCCGGCCGGACTATCCTAGCCCTCCGGCAGCTTGTAGGCGAGGATATAATCGCCCGTCTCGGTGCCGACCGAACCATGGCCGCCGGCGACGATCAGCACGTATTGAGTGCCGTCCGCGGTTTCGTATGTCATCGGCGTCGCCTGGCCGCCGGCCGGCAGCCGAGCCTCCCAGAGCTGTTCGCCGGTGGTCACGTCATAGCCGCGGATATAATTGTCCATGGTCGCGCCGAGAAAGGCGACGCCGCCCTTGGTCATGATCGGGCCGCCAATGCCGGGAACGCCCATTTTGATCTTGAGCGGCAGCGGCGTCATGTCCTGGATCGTGCCGTTCTTGTGCTTCCACACGATCTCGCCGGTGGTGAGATCCGCGCCCGCGACATAGCCCCATGGCGGCGCCTGGCAGGGCACGCCGAGCGGGCCGAGCAGGGTGGAGAAGGCAACGGCATAGTCGGCGCCGTTATTGGAGTTGATGCCCTGGGTCGGCACGCCGGGCTTTGATTTCGGCACCAGCGTCGAGGTGTAGGCCATGTAGACCGGCATGGCGAACATCACCTGCCGCTCCGGATCGACGGCGACCGAACCCCAGTTGAGCGTGCCGAAATTGCCGGGATAGACGATTGTGCCGTCAACGGATGGCGGCGTGTAGCGGCCCTCGTAATTATACTGCTTCAGCTTGATGCGGCAGACGAGCTGGTCTAGCAGGCTTGCCCCCCACATGTCCTTGCCCTCAAGCTTCGGCGGGTTGAAGGAAAGCGCCGAGACGGGCTGGGTCAGCGACAGGTTCTCGCCCTCAAGTCCGCCCTCCTGGGGTGCTGGGACCTCCTTCACGGGAAGGATCGGCTCGCCCGTTTCACGGTTCAGCACGAAGACTTCGCCCTGCTTGGTCGCCTGCACCAGCGCCGGCACGGTTTCGCCGTCGATCGTCAGGTCCAGAAGGGCGGGCTGGGCCGGCACATCCATGTCCCAGAGGTCATGGTGAACGCCCTGGAAATTCCAGACAGGCTCGCCGGTCTCGGCATCGAGAGCCACAACGGAGGACGAATATTTCTCGACTGCGGGCGAGCGGTTGAGGCCGATCTGGTCCGGCGTGCGGTTGCCGATCGGGGCGTAGATCAGGCCAAGTTCGCTGTCGCCGGACATCACCGACCAGCTGTTCGGCGAGTTCTTGGTATAGGTTTCGTCCGGCCCGAGCGGTTCGGTCTGATCCGGATTGCCGGTATCGAAGTTCCAGATCAGTTCGCCGGTGTCGATGTCATAGGCGCGGATCACGCCGGACGGGCTGTCGGTCGAGTAATTGTCGTTGACCGAGCCGCCGACCACGATCTTGCCGTTTATCGCCAGCGGCGGCGATGTCGAGTAATAGTAGCCCTGTGTCTTGTAAGGCATGTTTCTCTGAAGCTGCAGCGTGCCGTTGTCGGCAAAATCCTCGCAGATCGTGCCGTCTTCGGCATTGAGCGCAATCAGGCGGGCGTCCGATGTCGGCAGGTAGACGCGGGTCTTGCAGCGTTCGCCTTCGGCAATGTCGGGGTCGTCGTAATAGGTCACGCCGCGGCAGGTCTGGTGCTGACGGTTGCCGTCAACCGGAACCTTCGGGTCAAACTTCCATTTCTCCTCGCCGGTCTTGGCATCGAATGCCATCGCCCAGCTATGCGGGGTGCAGACATAGAGCGTGTCGTCGACCATCAGCGGGGTGTTCTCATAGGTGGTCTCGACAACGTCGTTCGGCCCCTTCATGTCGCCGGTCTGGATCTGCCAGGCAAGCTCCAGGTCGCCGACATTTTCCGGGGTGATCTGGTCGAGCGGCGACCAGCGCTGCCCCCTTTCGGTGCGGCCATAGCCACGCCATTCGCCGCTGGGAACGGCATCGGCCGTTTCGGCGCTGGCGCTGCGGGCGCCGGGCAGAGCCCCCTCGATCGCATGCGGGTCGGTGAACAGCGAGATGACCGCGACCACAACCGATACCAGAACGGCTGCCACCAGCGGCCACGGGCCGGCACGGGCGGGCTTGTCTTTTTCCGGAAAGCCGTATTCATCGCGCAGGATCGGCCGGCGCACCCAGGGCAGAAGCAGCCAAAGGCCGAGCAGCACGACGAGGCCGCCGCGCGCGCCAAGCTGCCACCAGTCGAAGCCGACCTCCAGCAGCGCCCAGATCAGCGTCACCAATATGGTTGCGGCATAGATCCAGTAAGCAAGCGCGGAGCGGGTGAATACAAAAAAGGCCGTCGCCAGAAACGCGGCGCCCGCAATGAGATAAAACCAGCTGCCGCCGAGCGTGATCAGCCAGATGCCGCCGCCGCCCAGAAACAGGCCAATCACGGCAAAGATGAATGTCGTGAAAATAATCATTGAAAATGTCCCCATATTCGCGTGTCTCAAGCAGATGACGCCGGCGTCATCCGCGGACATGGAAAGCCGGCCCCGCAGTCGGGGCGGACTTAAACATAACGACGCGTACGGCGGAATGTTCCTGACGGGATATTGCCAGGGATCAGGGCGACAGGCGGCCCTTTTTGGCGGAGGCTTCCAGGCGTTTGATATCGTTGTCGAAATCGAGCATCTTTCGTGCGCGTTCCAGCGCCTGGGCCGAATAGTCCCGCGCGCATTCGCCGTAACCGACAAACGGAAGCAGCGACAGGGATTCGAATGCGTGCTGCAGCCGCATTCCCACCTCAACCTTGTCCGCCCCGTCCCGGGAAATGCCGGTAAAGGCCGCGTCGAAGAAATCGTCGGTTTCGATGGCGGGGATGAAGACGCGGCTGTGACGCACCTCCGCTTCGGCCTTTTTGCCCGAGGCCATGATGCGCACGATATTGCCGATCACGTCGATCGCCGTGCCCGGGTCGTTGATGCCCGGTGAGAGCGCACGCATGGCGATCTGGGAGAGCACGGTAAGACCGTAAAGCGGGTCCTGGTCGTAGCTGCGGGCATTGCCAATAGTAAAGGCGCCGCGCAGGGCCTCACGGGTTTCGTCGTCGATCGCGCTGCCGTCTGGAAGCGCGATCCCGGCGATATGGCGGCCGGGCGTCACGAAGGCGCCGGGGCGCTCGAATACGTGGATATTCGCCTCGAGCCGATCCGCGATATCGTCGAGCGCGGGAACGTCGATAAACCGCAGATAGCCGATCTGGTCATGTTCGATCATCGAAAGCCCGTGGGGAACGGGGCCTTCCTGCGGACGGGCATGCAGATAGGGCGCGCGGCGATAGTGCTCCATGGAAGGGCAGGAGGCGGATTCCACCTGCGAGATCGTTTTCGTGACCTGACCGAGATGGCCGAGATAGTTGATCCAGCGCAGCATCGTTACCACGATCAGCACGATGACCGCGATGGTGACGAGGAACAGGATCAGCCGGCCGCCGCCGCCATAGAGCGAGGTGTTAAGCGCGATCAGGCCGACAAGGCTGAAAATGAAGGCGCCGAGGAAGGTCGAAAGCGCCCACTGGGCGATGCGGTCCTGCAACAGCGTACCGACGGCGCGCGGCGTGGCATTGCTGGCAGCCGCCGTCGAGGCCTGCACCAGCGTGTTCAGCGAGAACACCAGCACGGAAAGCATGCTCGTAGCGATGATGGTCAGCAGGCTGTTGACCGCGCTGCTTCCGATAATGTCCTGAAGGTCATCGGGGATGAGGGGATCGGCCATGATGCCGAGCAGGGCTGTCATGATGGCGGCGACGCAATAGAGCGATGCGACGAACCACACCTGGCGCATCGCCTGGAGCACCATCCACCAGGTCTTTGACATCTCGAATTTCATTCAGCCCTGCCCCTTCCAGCCATGACATGAAACGTGCGGCAGAGCCTGTCGGTTCCGCCGGGGGCAGATGCCGGAGCCTGCCGGCCCTCAGCGCTCCGCCTTGCCCGCAACCTTCAGCGCGAAGGCATATTCCAGCGCCTTTTCCTCCAGCCGCTGGAACCGGCCGGATGCGCCGGCATGGCCTGCGTCCATATTGGTTCTGAGCAGGATCGGCGCCGTGCCGGTGGTTGCTTCACGCAGCTTCGCCACCCATTTCGCCGGCTCCCAGTAGGTCACGCGCGGGTCGGTGAGCCCTGCGAGCGCCAGAATGGCGGGGTAGGGCTTCGCCGCCACATTGTCGTAGGGGCTGTAGCTGGCGATATAGTCATAGGCCTCCTCGGAAGCGATCGGGTTGCCCCATTCGTTCCATTCCGGCGGGGTCAGCGGCAGGGTGTCGTCCAGCATCGTGGTCAGCACATCGACGAACGGGACGGCGGCGATGATGCCGGCGAATTTCTCCGGCGCCATGTTGGCGACGGCGCCCATCAGCATGCCGCCGGCCGACCCGCCCTCGGCAACGATATTGCCGTGACTTGTGAAACCCTCGGCCACAAGCGCGTCGGCGGCCGCTATGAAATCGGAGAAGGTGTTCTTCTTGTTGCCCATCTTGCCGTTTTCATACCAGGCAAAACCCTTGTCCTTGCCGCCGCGAATATGGGCGATGGCATAGACGAAACCGCGATCGACCAGCGACAGGCAATTGGTGGAAAACGAGGCAGGGATGGATATGCCATAAGCGCCATAGCCATAGAGCAGGCAGGGCGCGCTGCCATCGAGCGGGGTATCCTTGCGATAGACGATGCTGACGGGAACCAGCTCGCCATCGGCGGCCTTCGCCTGGATACGGCGGGTGACATAGTCATCCGGGTTATGGCCGGAGGGGACTTCCTGGGTCTTCAAAAGCGTGCGTTCGCGCGTCGCCATGTTGTAATCATAGAGCTGGCTCGGCGTCGTCATCGAGGAATAGGAGAAGCGGATCGTGTCCGTGTCGTATTCGGCAGCGCCCTGCAGGCCGAGGGAATAGGCCTCCTCATCGAAGGCGATGGCGTGTTCCTCCCCGGTCGCCCGGTCGCGGATCACGATGCGGGGCAGACCCGCAAAGCGCTCCAGCCAGACGAGATGGCGGGCGAAGGCGGTATGCGCGAGGATCAGCCGGCCCTCCTGATGCGGCACGACCTCCTTCCAGTTTTCCTTGCCGGGCGCGGCGACCGGCGCTTCCATGATCTTGAAATCCTTGGCCCCGCCGTCATTGGTCAGAATATAAAAGACGTCGCCGCCCTCGGTGACGTCGTATTCCACCATGGTCTCGCGCGCCGCCACCAGGGCCGGCGCGGCGTTAAGATTTGTGGTCGGGATGATTCGGACTTCGGAGGTCTGGTGATCGTGGATGTCGATGTAGATGAAATCATCCAGCAGCGAGCCGGCGATGCCGACGAAGAAACCGGGATCGCTTTCCTCGTAGACCAGTCGGTCGTCGGCCTGTTTCGTGCCGATCACGTGATGGAAGACCTTCGAGGGGCGGTGGTTTTCATCGACTTCGGTATAGAAGAAGCTCTTTCCGTCGGGCGCCCAGACGCCGCTGCCGCCGGTATTTTCGATGCGATCATCCATATCCTT
Organism: Martelella sp. FOR1707; assembly: GCF_053484265.1. Taxonomy (NCBI): domain Bacteria; kingdom Pseudomonadati; phylum Pseudomonadota; class Alphaproteobacteria; order Hyphomicrobiales; family Aurantimonadaceae; genus Martelella; species Martelella sp. FOR1707. The sequence continues at coordinate 165,313 of NZ_JBAKFP010000007.1, forward strand.
GCCGCTTGCAAGGTCGCGGACCGTCAGCGTGTAGAATTCCGATCCCTTGTCGTCATAGCTCCAGATCGCGCGGCTGTGATCCGTGGTCTGGTCGAAGCCGCCGAGATCGAAATAGGCCTTGTCCTTGGCCTCCAGATCGCCATCGAGCAGGATCTCGCGGATGCTCTCGTCATTGACATCGCCATCGCGCGGGATGCGGAAGAAATAGGGCTGTTCGGCCCCGGTGCGAAACGCCGTGCCGTAGGCATAGGGCCCTTCCTTCATCGGCACGGAGCTGTCATCCTCCTTGATGCGGCCGCGCATTTCGGCAACCAGCTTTTTCTGCAACGCCTCGGTGTCGGCCATCGCGGCCTTCATATAGGCGTTCTCGGCCTCCAGATGCGCGCGAATGTCGGCTTCCAGGATCGTCGGGTCCTTGAACATCGCCTGCCAGTTGGCGGCCCGCAGCCAGGCGTAATCATCCGTCCGGGTCTTGCCGTGGCGGGTGTCGCTGAGAGGCTTCTTGTTTGCCTTGGGAGCATCGGGCAGCGTCTTGAAGGGGGTCACGGACAGGCCTTTCGGGTCATTCATGTCGGTGCAAGATAGGGGCGCGCCCGGGCGACATCAAGCGCGGTCTCAGACTTGCCGTATTCGACTGCTCTGTGCTTACAGTACGCTATGCGTTTGAAGACGCCGATTCCGGCCGGAAACGCGAAAGACAAATCCCCACGATCGGAGACAGAGACTTGAACAAGGCCCTCCTTGCGCTGCTGACGCTCACATTTGCTGCCACCCCGGCTCTCGCCATCAGCCAGCGGATCGAAAACGAACTCGACCGGCTCGATCCCGAGGAGAAACTGGAACAGCGTTGCGATATCGAGGCTCTGGCAAGGATTGACGCGGCGCGCAAGGACATGACCCCCGACAAGGTGATCGCCTATACCTTCGCGCCGACGGAGTTGGAGGGCACAAGCCTCAGCGCTCCGGGCGCGGCCGTGCGCTCCCGCGGTCACTGGTACAAGCTCTCCTATCGCTGCGTGACGGCGAGCGACGAGCTTGCGATCGAATCATTCAGTTTCAAACTTGGGCAAGAAATCCCGCGCAGCGCCTGGGAAAGGCTTTACCTTTATCCGTAGGTCCGGTCAGCCTGAACGACCCTCAATTGCGCACATGAAAACGCCCACCGGGGGAGGAGGATCCGGCGGGCGTCATCGTGGTGATCGGCGATTTAGGAGGAGGAGGAGGATCGCCGATCCTGATCGAAGGGGGCCGGGAGGAGGATAGCACCCTTCGAAAACTTGTCAGATCGCGTCCTTGCGGGCGACGCGACGGATATCAGAGCGGCTGATACCGAGGTCGGAAAGTTCGCGATTGCTCATGCGGCCAAGCTCGGCGACGGTTTCGCGATACTTGAGCCAGTTGTTGAACGAGCGTTGAATGTTCATGTTGCGGCTCCTTTCGTGTGTTCGGTGCGCTGTTGTTGATTGGATATATACAGAGCCCGCGAAGCATGAGGCAGGGGGTTAACAGCAATGCCCCTATGCAAAAAACGCAGGGCTCGAAACGGGTGCCCTTTTACTAGGCAGCATGCCCACCGCATAAGCGCTGGAGGGGCCAATCATGACAAATTCGTTATTTTCTTGAACCGCCTTATGCGGCGCACCAGTTTAGCAGTCTCTCCCGCGGTGAAAGCCGCATGGCCCGGTCGGCGGCAAGCCTGGCCGGGCTTTTTTTATCCGCGTCTTTTGCGACCGATCCGGGCCAGTGTCGGTTCGGCGGCCAGCAGGCGTTTTGTATAGGCTTCGCGCGGGGCGTCGAGCAGTTGCGGGACTGGCCCTTCCTCGACCACGCGGCCGGCCTGCATCACCACAGCGCGGTCGCAGATCTCATCGACCACAGCGATATTGTGGGTGATCAGCAGCACCGAGAGGCCGTGATCGGCGCGCATCGCGAGAATGAGCTTCAGGATCTGCGCCTGCACCGTCACGTCCAGCGCCGAGGTCGGCTCGTCGGCGACCAGCAGTTTCGGACGGGTGATCAGCGCACGGGCGATCGCGATCCGCTGGCGCTGGCCGCCGGAAAATTCGTGCGGGTAAAGGTCGATGTCCCGTCCCTGAAGCCCGACCTCTTCCAGAAGGGCTGCCACCCGCATCCGCCTTGCCTTGCCGGTGGGCGCTTCCGGATCGAGCGCCAGCGGTTCGGCGATGATGCGGCCGATCGTCTGGCGCGGATCGAGCGCGCCATAGGGGTCCTGAAACACCATCTGGAAATGACGCCGCATCCGGCGCAGGTCGCGCGGCCGCTGTGAAAACAGGTCGGCGCCCGCAAACAGCACCCGACCGGCGCTCGGGCGGTCGAGCGCCATGACCAGCCGGGCAAGCGTCGATTTTCCGGACCCGCTCTCGCCGACAACGCCGAGGATTTCACCGGGCTCGAGCGCAATCGAGACATCGTCCAGCGCGGTGTGTCCGCCATAATGCCGGGACAACCCCTCGGTCTGCAGCAGCGGGGTCATGATCCGCCCTCCAGCCCGGCGCGCACCCGTCTGGGCAGCGATGCCAGCAGCGTCCTGGTATAGTCATGGGTGGGGTGGCGCAGCACGTCTTCGGTTCGGCCTTCCTCCATCGTCCGCCCGTCATGCATCACCAGAACGCGGTCGGCCATGCGGGCGATGACGCCGATGTCGTGCGATATCAGAATCAGGCCGATGCCGAGCTCCGTGACGAGATCGTCGAGAATGTCGAGGATTTCCGCCTGCACGGTGACGTCGAGCGCGGTGGTCGGTTCATCGGCGATCAGCAGCCCGGGCTTGAGCGCCAGTGCGATCGTGATGCCGACCCGCTGGCGCTCGCCGCCGGAAAGCTCGTGCGGATAGGAATTTATTCTTGTTTTCGCGTTGCGGATACGGACCATGTCCATCAGACGCAGCGCTTCTGCCTTGGCGTCGGCCCGCGAGAGCGGGCGATGCAGGCGCAGCGCCTCGGCGATCTGGCCGCCGGCGGTCATGGCCGGGTTCAGCGCGGTCATCGGTTCCTGAAAGATCATCCCGATCTTTGCCCCGCGCAGTCGGGTGAGCCTGCGTTCCGGCAGCGCCAGCAGGTTTTCGCCGTCGAGCAGGATTTCACCCTCCGCCCGCGCCGCCCTCGGCAACAGGCCGATCACCGCCAGCGCCAGCACCGATTTGCCCGACCCGCTTTCGCCGACAATGCCGAGCGTCTCGCCCTTTGCCAGCGACAGGTCGATGCCGTGCAGCACCTCTCGCCGCCCGCCGCGCCGGTCGGGGAAACTGACCCTGAGATTGCGGATATCGAGCATCATGACGCCTCGCGCGGGTCGGTCAGCCGGCCGAGGCCGTCGCCCAGAAGGTTGAGGCCGAGAACGGAGAAGGCGATGGCAAGGCCGGGGGCCAGCACCAGATGCGGCGCGCTTGCGAGATAGGTCTGGGCGTCGGCCAGCATCCGTCCCCAGCTCGGCGTCGGCGGCGCCACGCCGAGGCCGAGGAAGGAAAGACCGGCCTCGGTGAGGATCGCGAGCCCGGTCTGGATCGCGACCTGGACGATGATCTGCGTCGCGATATTGGGGAGCACATGTTCGAGCGTGATCCGCGTTCCGGTCTTGCCGGCCATGCGGGCGGCGAGGATATAGTCGCGCGCCCAGATCTGCAGCGCCGCGCCCCGGCTGACGCGGGCAAAGACCGGCACCATGAACAGCGCGATCGCGGTGATGGTGGTCGCCGGCCCGCCGCCCAGCACCGCGGCCAGCAGCAATGCTGACAGCACCGGCGGAAAGGCGAAGACGATATCGTTGACGCGCATGATCGCGGCCTCCGTGACGCCCCGCCTTGCGGCCGCCATCGCGCCGAGCGCCGTACCCAGCGTTCCGCCGATCGCAACCGCGGAAAAGGCGATCGACAACGAGGTCCATGCGCCGGCCATGATCATCGACAATTCGTCGCGGCCGAACTGGTCGGCGCCGAACAGCCCGCCGGGGCCGGGGGGCTTGAGGCGGAGCGGAATGTTGATCGCGGCAGGGTCCATCGGCGTCCAGAACCGGCTGAGGATCGCCGCAGCAACCAGCACGGCGGTGATGAGGCCGCCGATGATGATGGGCAGGTGTTTCATCGCGCGGCTTTCAGGCGCGGATCGATCACCGCGTAAAGCGTGTCGACCGCGAAATTGAGGCCCATGACGATGACGGCGAACAGCAGCGCGACATTCTGGATCACGATCAGGTCGCGCTGGGCGAGCGCCTGATAGGCAAGCGTGCCAAGGCCCGGCAGGGTGAAGACGTTTTCCACCAGCACGGTGCCGGCGATCAGCACCGAGACCTGCATGCCGAGCATGGTGACCACCGGGATCAGCGCGTTGGGCACGACGTGACGCCACAGCGCTCGGGCGCGGCTTGCGCCCTTGGCCCGCGCCGTGCGCACGAAATCCTCGCGTGCGATCTCGATGACGGACGTGCGCGTCACCCGCGTCAGCACGGCGGCCTGCGGAATGGCAAGCGCGATCGCCGGCAGCGTCAGCGCATTCATTGCGGGCAGAAAGCCTGCCAGCCAGCCCGGAAAGCCGCCGGTCGGAAACCATCCGAGCGTGAGCGCCACGCCGAGGATCAGCAGCAGACCGATCCAGAAGCCGGGCACGGCAATGCCGATCTGGGAAAAGAAGGTCGCGACGATATCCGCCGGCCCGCCCGGCTTCTGACCGGCGAGCACGCCGAGCGGCAGGGATATCAGCAGCGACAGCGCCACGGCGTAGCCTGCAAGCGGCAGGGTGACGGCGAGGCGCTCGCCGATCAGCTCGGCAACGGGCGTCGAATAGGTGTAGGACAGGCCAAGATCGCCGGTGAGCAGCCCCGCCAGCCAGTCGCCGTAGCGCAGGAGGAAGGGTTGGTCGAGGCCAAGCTGGCTTCTGAGCGCCGCGAGCGTATCCGGGGCCGCCGAGGTGCCGAGCATGATCTCCGCCGGATCGCCCGGAACCGCGGCCATCACCGCGAAGATGATGAAGGAGACCGCCAGCAGGCTTGCGGCGAGAAAGGCAAGATTGCCGGCGATGCGCCGCACCGCCGGCCGGGTTTGCAACACGGTCTACTTGCTCCAGTGCACGCCGGTCATGTCGTTGGAAGGCACCGGCTCGTTGGTCCACAGCCCTTCCAGATCCGCGTTCCAGACGCCGATTTTGGGCCAAGCATAGAGAAACAGCGCCGGCACGTCCTCGGCAAGGATTTCCTGCGCCTTTTTGTAACCCGCAAGCCGCTCCTCTTCGCTGGTCGCATCGGCGATCGCCGTCATCGTCGCGTCGAATTCGGGGTTGTCGTAATTGAAGTAGTAGGGGTCACGGGCATAGATGCCGATATCAAGCGGCTCGGCATGGCCGATGATTGTCATGTCGTAATTGGTGTCCTTGAACACATCCTGCAGCCATTTTGCCGGAAATTCGGAGGATTCGATCGTGGCGGTCACGCCGATCTGGGCGAAATAGGCCTGCATGATTTCCGCCGCCCTTTCGGCATAGCCGCGGTTCGGCGCCTTGATGGTGAATGACAGGCCATCGCCGTAGCCGGCCTCGGCCAAGAGCGCTTTCGCCTGTTCCGGGTCGTAGGGCAGCACGCCGGTGAGGTCCTCATAGCCGGCATCGGACGGCGAGAAATGGCTGCCGATCGGGGTGCCGTAGCCGGAATTGGTGGCGTCGATGATCGCCTGCCGGTCGATCGCCATCATCAGCGCTTGGCGCACGCGGGCGTCATCGAAGGGCGGTTTGGTATTGTTCATGCCGGCGACGACTTCCATGCCGGTGGTGCCGGGCACGACGTCAAAGGCGTCATTGGTTTCGAACGTGCCGACAAGTTCGGGGGCCGCGAATTCCGGTATGGCGTCGACCCCGCCGGAGGTCAGCGCGGCGGCCTGCGCCTGCGCATCGGCAATGAAGCGGAAGGTCACGGTTTCAAGCGCGGGCTTCTCGCCCCAGTAATTCGGGTTGCGGGCGAGCGTGACCTGGTTGCCCTTCTTCCATTCGCCGAATTCGAACGGGCCGGTGCCGACCGGAACGGTGGCGTTGGTCGCCGCGCTTTCCGGCTCCACCATCACGGCGGCCGGGAATCCGAGCCAGTAGAGCAGGTCATAGGCGGGGCGGGAAAGGGTGAGGGTCAGCGTGTGCGCGTCGGTCGCCTCGACGGTCTCGATCGCGCTGTAAAGCGCCTTCTGCGGATTGACGCTGTCATCCGCGATGATGCGGTCGATCGAATATTTTGCCGTTTCCGCGGTGAACTTCTTGCCGTTGTGGAAGGTCACGCCCTCGCGCAGTTTGAACGTATAGGTCAGCCCGTCCTCGGAAACCGCCCATTCCTCGGCAAGTTGCGGGGCGATGTCGCCGTTCTCGTCCACCGTTGTCAGCCCCTCGAACAGGTTCTTCCAGACCACCTGGCCGATCGCGACCGGGGCGGCGGCCGTCGGGTCGAGCCCGGTCGGCTCGATCGCCATGCCGACGATGATGTCGCTACGGGGTTCCGCAAGCGCCGGCGCGGCAGTGAGCCCGGCGACAAGCGCGGCTGCGGCAAGGATGGTAAATGTGCGGGTCATGCGCTCCTCCAAGCGGTGTCAGGTGGGAGCGTCTATAGCGGGCGCGCGGGAGGTGTGTAAATATTTCAGCGCAATTTCGAATTTAGTGTAACGAATAACGGTACACTAAATTCAGCGCCATCTCGCTGCATTGGTCACTTGCCGGCTGACCACGACGAGCGGCGCTCTCCGCCCTGAAGCAGAGAGGGCGCGCTGGCCTATAGGCGCCGGCTGCCTCAGCGGAAATCAAAGGCCGAGAGCCCCGCGACCATTTCGTCGAGACCGAGTGGTCGCGTCACAGGCGGTTCGGCGCGCGACAGGCAGCCGATCCGCTCGCAAAGCCGGCAGACCGGGCCGATGGGCGTTGCCGGCTGTTCCGGCGTCGCATAGGCCGTCGCGGCGGCATGCGCGTAGGGCAGGCCGACAAGCAGCGCGGTCAGATGCGGCCGTTCGCCGGATGCCGGCTCCGGCCCCTCCACCGTGCGCGACAGCGTCAGGAACTCCGCGCCATCCGGCATTGCGGCGCGCTGGACGATCAGCCGACCGGCCCGCGCGAAGGCGTCGTAGACGTCGAGCCTTGGACATTCACCGCGCAAGCCGCCCTCGCCGATCCGCCGCAGAATATTGCCGGCGACATCCACTTCCATAGCGAAGAACGGCAGTCCGGCATTGTCCGGCCGTTGCAGGCTGACCAGCCTTGTCGCCGCCTGGGCGAACGACACGCCGAAGCGCCCGGCCAGAAGCGAGATATCGAACCGGTCCCGGCGGGCGGCCTCCACGAACGGGCCGTAGGGCATCAGCAGCGCATGGGCGGCGTAGCGGGCAAGCTCGAACCGCGCGATCCGCCGCGCCTCGTCGCCCGTGAGCGCCAGCGTCTCGATCGCTTCGGCAATCTCGTCCCGGAAGGCCAGCAGCGCCGCCTCGATCGCGATCTCGCGCTGACGGTCATGGGGCGAAAACCGGGCGGAAATGAACAGCCGCATTGTATGGCGATCAAAGCGGCGGCCGAGATTGACCAGGGCATGCGGCGGCAGCACCCGGACGGCGATGCCGTGGCGCTCGCGCAGCCAATCCTTGAGCGCGGCTGACATCTCGTCGCCGGGGGCAAGTTCGGCGTGAAGCGCCTCGGCGGCGCGGTCGAGCGCGTCGAAGTACCAGGGACGTCGCGACAGCGCCTCGCGGACCTCGTCATGCGGCAGCCGCCTTCCGGCAAGGTGGGTCTGGCGACCTTCCTCGGCCAAGAGCGCCGTCAGGTCGGAAAGGCGGGCGGCCTGTTCCTGATAGGCGCGGTAGAGCTTCATCATGCCGATCGCCGCATTGGGCGCGGCCTCGGCCACCTCGATCAGCTCCTGATCGCCGGGAAGTTCGCCGGAGAGCAGCGGATCGGCGAACACCGCCTTGAGCTGGCCGATCGTACCGCCGCTCTCGCCCTGCAACGAGGCGATATCGACATCGTAGACGGCGGCGAGCTTCAGCAGCAATTGCACCGTCAGCGGCCGCTGGTTGCGCTCGATCAGGTTGAGATAGGACGGCGAGATCGACAGCGCCTCGGCCATCGCCGTCTGCGTCAGCGCCATCTGCTTGCGCAACCGGCGCAGGCGCGGCCCGGCGAATATCTTGCTTTCCATCACCCAAAATCCTTTTACAAGATTTACAGATTTACAAAGGCGATCTGTAAAACAAGCGACAGTATAACCCGATTTCACGCCGAGTACAGCTCATTTTATTGGATTGGACGCCTGTTTCCCGTTAATCCTGTCACATCGAAAGCAGATGTCTTGGATCGAGACGGACGCGAATACTGAAGTGAGGAGAAAGAAATGTCGGAATTTTACAAACTTGTCGAAGGCGCGGTCGAAGGCCGGTTTGACGGGGTCGAGCGTCCCTATAGCGTCGAGGACGTGAAGCGCCTGCGCGGCTCCATGCCGATCCGCGCCACCCTGGCGGAAGAAGGCGCCAAGCGTCTGTGGACGCTGATCCATGACGAGGATTTCGTCAACGCGCTCGGCGCGCTCTCGGGCAATCAGGCCATGCAGATGGTCCGCGCCGGGCTGAAGGCGATCTATCTCTCCGGCTGGCAGGTCGCGGCCGACGCCAACACCGCGTCCGCGATGTATCCCGACCAGTCGCTTTATCCGGCCAATGCCGGGCCGGAACTGGTCAGGCGCATCAACAAGACGCTGCAGCGCGCCGACCAGATCGAGGTTTCGGAAGGCCAGGGGCTTTCGGTCGACACCTGGTTCGCGCCGATCGTTGCCGATGCTGAGGCTGGTTTCGGCGGCCCGCTCAACGCCTTCGAGATCATGAAAGCCTATATCGAGGCGGGCGCCGCGGGCGTCCATTTCGAGGACCAGCTTGCCTCGGAAAAGAAGTGCGGCCATCTCGGCGGCAAGGTGCTGATCCCGACGGCGGCGCATATCCGCAACCTGACGGCAGCCCGGCTCGCCGCCGACGTCATGGGCGTGCCGACGCTGGTGATCGCCCGCACCGATGCGGAAGCGGCTAAGCTTCTGACCTCGGACATCGACGAGCGCGACCGGCCCTTCGTCGATTACGATGCCGGGCGCACGACGGAAGGCTTCTATCAGATCAGAAACGGGCTGGAGTCAGGCATCGCCCGCGCGGTCGCCTATGCGCCCCATTGTGACCTGATCTGGTGCGAGACCTCGAAGCCTGATCTGGAACAGGCGAAGCGTTTTGCCGAGGGTGTTCACAAGGAACATCCCGGCAAGCTTCTGGCCTATAACTGCTCGCCGTCGTTCAACTGGAAGAAGAACCTGGACGAGGCCGATATCGCCCGGTTCCAGCGCGAGCTCGGCGCGATGGGCTACAAGTTCCAGTTCATCACGCTGGCGGGCTTCCACCAGCTCAACTACGGCATGTTCGAGCTTGCCCGCGGCTACAAGGAGCGCCAGATGGCGGCCTATAGCGAGCTTCAGCAGGCGGAGTTTGCGGCAGAGCGCAACGGCTACACCGCCACCCGTCACCAGCGCGAGGTCGGCACCGGCTATTTCGACGCCGTGTCGATGGCGATCACCGGCGGCACCGGCTCGACAACCGCGATGGGAGAATCAACCGAAACCGCCCAGTTCGAGGCAGCAGAATAGGCAAGGGAGGAATGCGTAATGACACCGAAACTCAACGTCAAGGAACGCGCCGAGGCGCAATCGGGCGAAATGTCCGCCGAGCAGCAGGCCGCCATCCGCATGGTCGCCAATGATCTCCACCGGCTGAACCAGGCGGTGATGCGGGCTGTCGATGCCGGCGTCTCGGTCGAGATCATCCGCTCGGCCCGCCATCACGGCGGCGGCAAGTGGGGCGACCTGCTGACGCCGATCATCATCGCCGGCGCCGCGGCCGCACCGGCGCCGGAAGAGGGCCTCAGCGCCCATTGAGCAAGCGCATCGCGACAAGGCGCGTCCTTTTGACGAGGGGCGCGCTTTGGACCGCTGAACAAGCATCAAGCTTTGACCATCTTGGGTTATCGGCCCTTCCTTCTTGGGTGAAGCCCGAGGATGACCCGGAATGTGGGAGGCGTTCGCTGTTAAACCGTGGTGCGTCCATGAGCCGAGGGGCGCGCTCTGGCCTTTTTGAACGCCCTTTCGATCACGCAAGTCGCGCCCGCGCCAAAATCTGCGAAAACGGGCTTTTTTCTGACTCAGTTTTGCGCCAATGAAGCAGCATGAAATTTCACCGCAGCCTGAGCATCGCCGCCCTTTTCTGCCTCGCCGCCGCCTCGCAGGCGAGCGCCCATCCGCATGTCTTTGTCGATGCGCGGCTGGAAGTGGTGGCCGATGGCGACGGCAATGTCACCGCGCTGCAGAATGTCTGGCGCTTCGACGAGTTCTTCTCGTCCTCGGTCATTCTCGATTACGACGCCAACATGGACAATCAGCTCACCGGCGATGAGCTGACGGAAATCGGCGATACCGTGCGGCAGTCGCTTGCCGAATATGGCTACTACACCCAGATCAACGACAATGGCGAAGACGTGCCGCTGGCAGAGCCCGACGTCATCCATGCCGACATGATGGACGGGCAATTGCTGCTGATCTTCTCGGCAAAGCCGTCGAGGCCGGTCAGGCTTGACGGCCATCTCACCTTCGGCATTTATGATGCCAGCATGTACACCGCGATCGACTTCCAGCGCGACGAGGACCTGGTGACGATCGGCGATGCCTTTGAGCGCTGCAAGGCCGCGGTCGTGCGACCCGACCCCGATGAAATCATCTCCGAAAACAGCGATGCGCTGACGGCGGCGTTCTTTAACGATCCGACCGACATGAGCAAGCTTTTCGCAACCCGCCTGGACCTCACATGCACCGAATGATCCGCCCGATCGCGCTTGTCCTGCTTCTGGCGCTTCTGGCTTTTCTGATATTCGGCCTGAACCAGAAATCGTTCTCGGCCTCGCCGCTCGGCATCGGCTCGTCCGAGCCGTCATTCTCCTCATCCTTCGGCCCGCTGCAATCGGTGCTGATGACCATCAACCAGTATCAGCAGCAGTTCTACCGGGCGCTGACGGCGGCGCTGAAGGCGATGAAGGATGATCCGGTGAAGGTGCTGGGCCTCGTCGGCCTTTCCTTCGCCTATGGCGTGTTCCATGCCGCAGGCCCCGGCCACGGCAAGGCGGTGATCTCGTCCTACATGATTGCCAACGAAACCGAACTGAAGCGCGGGATTGCGATCTCGCTCGTCGCTTCGCTGGCGCAGGGCGTGACGGCGATCCTGCTGGTGGGCGCGGCCTATCTGTTTCTGCGCGGCACGGCGGTTTCGATGCGGGACGCCACGCTGTTCATGGAGCGCGCAAGCTTTCTGCTGATCGCCGGTTTCGGGCTGTGGCTGCTTTATACCAAGACCCGTGCGATCTTCGCAGGCACAGGCCATGGGGCTCATGATCATGACCATGGACACGATCACGCGCATGGCCATGAGCACGATGCGCACCACGCAGCCCACAACCACGGCCATCATCATGACCACGATCACCATGTTCATGGCCCCGATTGCGGCTGCGGCCATGTGCACATGCCGGAGCCGAAGGATCTCGGCGGCAAGGATTTCGACTGGAAGGGCGCGGGTTCCGCCGTTCTTGCGATCGGCATGCGGCCCTGCTCGGGTGCCCTGATCGTGCTGACCTTCGCGCTGCTGAACGGGCTGATCCTCGGCGGCATCGCCTCGGTCTTCGCCATGGCGATCGGTACCGCGATCACGGTCTCGGTGCTGGCGATTATCGCGGTTTCGGCCAAGGGGCTCGCCGTGCGGCTCGCCGGTCGCGGCTCGAAGCGCGCGACCCGGATCGGCTACGGCATCGAGATCGGCGGCGCGCTTCTCGTCACGCTTCTGGGCCTGACGCTGTTTGCCGCCTCCATGACAGGCTGATCAGATGCCGGCGCCCTGGTTCTGGTAATTGCTCATGCCTTCAAGGAATTCCGCGACGAACGGCGTCGCGGGCCGGCGCAGCAATTCCTCCGCCGTGCCGAACTGCTCGATATGGCCGTCCGACATGACAGCGATCCTATCGGCGATCTCGAACGCCTCTTCCTGGTCATGGGTCACCAGAATGGCGGAAATTCCGACCTTTCGTTGAAGGTCGCGGAGCGCGCCGCGCAAGCCCTTGCGGATCTTGGTGTCGAGCGCGCTGAACGGCTCGTCAAGCAGCAGCAGGCGCGGCTCGATCGCAAGCGCCCGCGCCAGCGCCACGCGTTGCCGCTGTCCGCCGGAAAGCTGCGAGGGATAGCGGTCGGCAAGATGCCCGATCTCGGCCATGTCCAGCAGGTCGCGCACCCGCTTGGCGATCTCCTCGCGTGAGGGGCGTTTGGCGCGCGGGCGCATCTTCAGCCCGAAGGCGGCGTTTTCGGCAACGGTCTTGTGCTCGAACAGCGCATAGCTCTGGAACACCATGCCGAAACGGCGCAGCCGCGCCTCCAGCCCGGTAATGTCCTCACCCTCCATCAGGAGCCGGCCCTCATCGGCGAATTGCAGACCGGCAATGATGCGCAGCAGCGTGGTCTTGCCGGAGCCGGACGGTCCGAGCAGCGCCACGAACTCGCCGGGGCGAATATCGAGGTCGACGCGGTCCAGCACCTTGTTGCTGCCGTAGGACTTGGAAATGTTTTCGACTGTGAGGGCCATTGTCGGTCTTTCTCAGTGCGCTTGCGGGTGGCGGGATTCGATCACCGATCGAAGGATCAGCGTGATCACCGCGATCACCGTCAAAATGGTGGCGGCGGCAAAGGCGCCGGTCACGTTGTAATCGTCATAAAGCAACTGCACCTGCAGCGGCAGCGTCATGGTCTCGCCGCGGATATTGCCGGAGACGACGCTGACGGCGCCGAACTCGCCGATGACGCGGGCGTTTGCCAGGATCGCGCCGTAAAGCAGCGCCCAGCGGATATTGGGCAGGGTGACATGGAAGAAGGTCTGCCAGCCGTTGGCACCGAGCGTCAGCGCCGCTTCCTCCTGATCGCGTCCGGCGACCTCCATCAACGGGATCACCTCGCGGGCGACGAAGGGGCAGGTGACGAACAGCGACACCAGCACGATGCCGGTGAGGTTGAACATCAGTTGGATGCCGTATTGATCGGCATAGCTGCCGACAAGCCCGGTGGAGCCGTAGACCAGCAGATAGCAAAGGCCCGCGACGATCGGCGAGATCGAGAACGGCAGCTCGATGATCGTGATCAGCACGCGGCGTCCGGGAAACCGGAACCGGGTGACGGCCCAGGCCGCGCATATGCCGAAGGCGATATTGACCGGCAGCGCGATCAGCGCCGTGATCACGGTGAGCTTGATCGCATGCAGCGTTTCCGGCTCGAGGAGGCCTGAGGCGTAAACGCCGATACCCTCGGCAAAGGCGCGGGCAAAGATCGCCACGCTCGGCAGGCCCATGACGAGGGCTGCGAAGAGCACGGCAACGAGGACCAACGCCGTTCGCTTCATCCGGCGTTTGCGCATCAGGGCTGCAACTTGCGAATGGGCCATTTTACGCACCCCTCGTCATATGCCGCGCGGCGCGGTTCTGGGCGATGTTGGCGAGGATCAGCACGAGGAGCGCCAGCGCCAGCACCGTGCCGGCAATCGCGGCTGCGGCGGGGAAATCATATTCATCGAGCCGGATCATGATCAGCAATGAGGCGATCTCGGTCTTGAACGGCATGTTGCCGGCGATGAAGATTACCGCGCCGAACTCGCCGAGCGAACGGGCAAAGGCCAGCGACGCGCCCATGATGAAGCTCGGGAAAAGCTGCGGAAACACGATATGGCGGAACACCTGGAAATCGGTGGCGCCAAGCGTCTGCGCCGCCTCTTCCAGATCATGGCTCAGGCTTTCCATCACCGGCTGAACCGTGCGCACGCCGAAGGGGACGGAGGTAAACGTCATGGCGAGCGCGATGCCCCACCAGGTATAGGCGACCTTGATGTTGAACTCCGACAGGAGCATGCCCATCCAGCCATTGCGGTCGTAAAGCGCCACCAGCGCGATGCCGGCAACGGCGGTCGGCAGCGCGAAGGGCAGGTCGATCAGCGCATCGAGCAGGCGCTTGCCGGGAAATGTGTAGCGCACGATCACCCAGGCGAGAAGCAGGCCGAAAAACGCGTTGAACACGGTGGCGAGTGCTGCCGCCGAAATCGTGACCCGGAAGGCTGCAAGCGTGCGCGGATTGGTGATGATGCGCCAGTAATCGGCAAAGCCGAGCTGGCCAAGCTGCCAGAACAGCGCCGACAGCGGCAGCAGGATGATCAGGGCGACAAAAAGCAGCGTGGTCCCGAGCGTCAGCCCGAAACCCGGCATGACGCTGCGGTTCGCGCGTCTCGTCGCTGTCGGCATGATGAACGTCATGATGGCCTTTTCGCGGTGATGCCGGAGGCTATAGCAAGTCCTGCCGCATGGGGCACGGGTTTTGTTTGGTGCAGGCGATAGGTGCGTCTCGAAGAGTGTTCTGTCGAAGAGAGGTGCACCACGGACGGCTCCGGTGTTCTCGAGCCTCACCCCTCGACGTGTCATGCTCGGGCTTGACCCGAGCATCCAGGCCACACGGAGAACGTCGCCTGGACCCTCGGGTCAAGCCCGAGGGTGACGCGGAGAACGTGGAGAGCACGGCGCGAACAGGAAAGCCGCACCGCCTTTCGATCAGGCAAATGCGGCACTTCTTGGCAGGCTGCGGTTACCGAGCCGACTGGATCTGGTCCAGCACGCCGCCATCGGCGAAGTGGGTCTCGTTGGCCGCTTCCCAGCCGTCGAACACGTCTTCCACGGTGATCAGCTTCACCTCGGGGAACTTGTCGGCATATTCGGCCTTCACTTCCTCGTTGTGGACGCGGTTGTTGAAGGAGGCGACGATTTCCTGGCCCTGCTTGGTGTAGAGGAATTCGAGATAGGCCTTGGAAACCTCTTCCGTACCGCGCTCCTGCGCCACCTTGTCGACGACGGCGACCGGGAATTCGGCAAGCAGCGACATGGAGGGTACGACGCGCTCATATTCGTCTTCGCCGTACTGGGCGCGGATGTTTTCCACTTCCGCCTCGAAGGTGATCAGCACATCGCCGATGCCGCGTTCGATGAAGGTGGTGGTGGCGCCGCGGCCGCCGGTGTCGAACACGGCGACATTGCCGAGGAAATCGCCAACGAATTCGCGCGCCTTCTCGTCATCGCCGCCGAACTGGTCGAGGGCATAGCCATAGGCTGCGAGATAGGTGTAGCGGCCATTGCCGGAGGTCTTCGGGTTCGGGAATACCAGCTCCACGCCTTCAGCGGCGAGATCGTCCCAATCCTCGATGCCCTTCGGATTTCCCTTGCGGACCAGGAAGGCCGGCAGCGAGTAATAGGGCGAGGCGTTGTTCGGCAACGCCTGCTGCCAGTCGGCCGCGACGAAGCCGTTATCGGCGAGGATCTGCACGTCGAGCACCTGGTTGAAGGTGACGAGGTCGGCCTTCAGGCCCTGCAGGATGGCGCGGGCCTGCTTGGAGGAGCCGGCATGCGACTGCTTGATCTCAACATCGTCGCCAGTCTCGGCTTTCCAGTATTCGGCGAAGGCCGGGTTGATCGTGGCGTAGAGTTCGCGCGCGATGTCATAGGAGACGTTGAGGATTTCCACCTGGTCGGCCTTGGCCGGCGTGGTGAAGAGCAGGGCGGCGCCGAGAGCGGCGAAAAGTGTCTTCTTCATGAGATAAACCAATCTGCTGAATGGAAGGATCGTGAGGCGGAGATTATGAAAAGTGGCGGATTTGCGCCAAGAAAACCCTTCGCCCGAAGGCTGCTTCTTTGGAAAATTATGGTCGCGTTTCGTCCCTGAAACGGCTTTTGTTTTCGCGGCGCGCGGATCGGCCCGGCGGCCATCGCCTGAAAATTTGGTCCCCATCCCGTGCGGAGATGCGAACGCGTGCTATAGGTTCGCGGAACCCGTGACAAGGTCTTCTACTATCGCGAAGGAACAGTTTCATGAAAATCGGATTTATCGGCCTCGGCCTGATGGGACGCCCGATGGCGGCCAACCTGATCGAAGCCGGCCACGAACTCTTCATCAACCGGGTAAAGCCGGTCTCGCAATTCCTCGTCGAAAAAGGCGCGACCGCCTGCGATACGCCGAAGGCGGTGGCCGAGGCCGCCGAGATCGTCATCACCATCGTTTCCGATACGCCGGATGTGGAAGAGGTGCTGTTCGGCGAGAACGGCGCGGTCCACGGCCTGTCCAAGGGCAAGATGGTGATCGACATGAGCACGATCTCGCCGGTGGCGACGCGGGACTTTGCCGAGAAACTGGCCGCGATCGGCTGTGCCTATCTCGATGCGCCGGTCTCCGGCGGCGATATCGGCGCGAAGAACGCCACGCTGACGATCATGGTCGGCGGCTCGGACAAGGATTTCGCCCGCGGCAAGCCGCTGTTCGAGGCGATGGGCAAGACCATCACCCATATCGGCCCGGTCGCGATGGCCAAACCGCCAAGCTTGCCAACCAGATCGTGGTCGGCCTGACGGTGGAGGCCGTGTCGGAGGCGCTGCTGTTTGCGAAAAAGGCCGGCGCGGACCCCGCCAAGGTGCGCGAGGCGCTGATGGGCGGTTTCGCCGGCTCGCCGATTCTGAAGATCCACGGCGAGCGGATGCTCAACCGCACCTTCGATCCCGGTTTCAGCATGCGGCTGCAGAGGAAGGACATGTCGCTCGTCGTCAACGCCGCCCGGGAGATCGGCCTTGCGCTGCCCAACGCCGCCTCCACCGAGCAGTTGATGAACGCCGCAATCGCCCGCGGCGACGGCGAACTCGACAATTCCGCGTTGATCCGCACGCTGGAGGCGATGGCGGGGGTTGAAGACTCTTAATGTGTTGCTGCCGAGCGAAGACGCTTTGTAGAGTTCAGGTCTTGACGCTTGCTCCAACTATTCTCTCCCGCTTGCGGGAGAGATACCCCCGAAAGGGGGAGTGAGGGTGGTGCAGCGTTTTGATGTGTGAGGGCGTTCGCGGGGATAGACTCCCCCCTCACTGTCGCTTTCGCGACATCTCTCCCCTCCGGGGCGAGAAGACTTGGGGGCTTTGCGGCGAGGCCTGCGTGGTGATCCGGTAGCCGAGGAATTTATTCCTGTTCGAATTCGATCAGCGCGCCCTGGAAATCCTTTGGGTGCGCGAAGAGGACCGGTTTGCCGTGCGCGCCGGTCTTCGGCTTACCGTCGCCGAGCACGCGGATGCCGCGTTCGTCAAGCTTCGCCGAGGCTTCCGCGATGTCCTCCACCTCGAAACAGAGATGATGGATGCCGCCGCTCGGGTTCTTGTCGAGAAAGCCCGCGATCGGCGAGCCGTCGCCAAGGGGATGCAGCAGTTCGATCTTGGTGTTGTCGAGGGTGATGAACACCACGGTGACGCCATGCTCCGGCAGGTCCTGCGGGTCGGAAACCTTTGCGCCAAGGGCTTCGTAGCTTGCGGCGGCCTCGGCGAGGTCGGGCACGGCGATGGCGACGTGATTGAGGCGGGTGATCATCGGTTGCGCCTCTTGCCTTCGAGCAGGTCGAGCAGCGAATTGGCGGAATCGAGCACATTGGTGCCGGGGCCGTAGACGGCGGCGACGCCGTTTTCGAGCAGGAAATCATAATCCTTGCGCGGAATGACCCCGCCGACGACGACAATCACCTCGTCCGCGCCGCGCTTCTTCAGCGCGTTGACGAGCTGCGGGGCGAGCGTCCTGTGGCCGGCGGCGAGCGACGACATGCCGACGATATCGACCTTCTCGCTCAGTGCGAGATCGGCGGCTTCCTCCGGCGTCTGGAACAGCGGGCCGGCGACGACGTCGAAGCCGATATCGCCATAGCCGGAGGCGATCACTTTGGCGCCACGGTCGTGGCCGTCCTGGCCGAGCTTGGCGATCAGCACGCGCGGCGCGCGGCCCTTTGTTTCGGCATAGGCCTTCAGCCGGTCGGTGATCACGGCATATTCCGGATCGTCCTTGTAGGCCGCGCCATAAATGTTGCGCACAACCTTGGGGGTGGCGGCGTAGCTGCCGAAGGCCTCGCGCATCGCATCGGAAATCTCGCCGACGGTGGCGCGGGCGCGGGCCGCCTCGACGGCCGCCTCCAACAGATTGCCTTCGCCTGTCTTCGCCACCTCGGCAAGCCGGGCCAGCGCCCGGTCGCAGGCCTTCGGGTCACGTTGGCGGCGGGTCTGCTCGATCCGGCGGATCTGGGATGCCTTGACGGCCGAATTGTCGATATCGAGCGTTTCGATCGGCTCCTCGTTTTCGAGCCGGAACTTGTTGACGCCGACGATCACCTCCTCGCCCCGGTCGACCGCGGCCTGGCGGCGGGTGGCGGCCTCCTCGATCATCTTCTTCGGCAGGCCGGCATCGACGGCGGCGGTCATGCCGCCCTCGGCCTCGATCTGCTCCATCAGCGCCCAGGCCTTGTCGGCGAGTTCCTTGGTCAGGTTCTCGACATAATAGGACCCGGCCAGCGGATCGACCACCTTGGTCACGCCGGTCTCGTGCTGGAGAATGAGCTGGGTATTGCGGGCGATGCGGGCGGAAAACTCGGTCGGCAGCGCCATCGCCTCGTCAAGCGCATTGGTGTGCAGCGACTGGGTACCGCCAAGCGCCGCCGACATCGCCTCGTAGGCGGTACGGATGACGTTGTTATAGGGATCCTGCTCCTGCAGCGAGACGCCGGAGGTCTGGCAGTGGGTCCTGAGCATCAGCGAGGAGGCCTTCTTCGGCGCGAACTCCTCCATGATCCGCGTCCACAACAGCCGCGCGGCGCGCAGCTTGGCGGCCTCCATGAAGAAGTTCATGCCGATCGCGAAGAAGAAGGACAGCCGACCCGCGAAGGCATCGACATCGAGGCCCTTGGCAATCGCTGCGCGGACATATTCGCGCCCGTCGGCCAGCGTGAAGGCCAGTTCCTGCACCAGCGTCGCGCCCGCCTCCTGGATGTGGTAGCCGGAAATCGAGATCGAGTTGAACTTCGGCATTTCCTGCGCGGTATATTCGATGATGTCGGCGATGATCCGCATCGATGGTTCGGGCGGATAGATATAGGTGTTGCGGACCATGAACTCCTTCAGGATGTCGTTCTGGATGGTGCCGCTGAGCTTTTCGCGCGGAACGCCCTGTTCCTCGCCGGCGACGATGAAGCTTGCAAGGATCGGGATCACCGCGCCGTTCATGGTCATCGACACCGAGATCGTCTCCAGCGGGATGCCGTCGAACAGGATCTTCATGTCCTCGACCGAGTCGATTGCCACCCCCGCCTTGCCGACATCGCCTTCCACGCGCGGATGGTCGCTGTCGTAGCCGCGATGGGTGGCGAGATCGAAGGCGACGGAAACGCCCTGCTGGCCGGCGGCGAGGTTTCGGCGATAGAAGGCGTTGCTCTCTTCCGCCGTCGAAAACCCAGCATACTGGCGGATGGTCCAGGGCCGTCCCGCATACATGGTCGCGCGCGGGCCGCGCACGAACGGGGCAAAGCCCGGCAGGCTGCCGATATGGTCAACGCCCTCCAGGTCTTCCGCCGTGTAGAGCGGCTTGACCGCGATCCCCTCCGGCGTGTTCCAGGTCAGGTCCTCGACCGGCTTCTTCGCCTCCTTTTCGGCGAGCGTCTTCCAGTCTGCGATGGTCTTGTCGTTCGCCATGGTCATCTCCTCCCGCCGGTCATCACTCGAATTCCATGATCATTTCATCGACGGCAAGGCTTGCGCCGGTTTCGACGGCGACCGTCTTCACCACGCCGCGCTTTTCGGCGCGCAGGATGTTTTCCATCTTCATCGCCTCGACCGTGGCAAGCGCCTGACCGGCCTCCACAGTATCGCCGGCGGCAACCGACAGCGCGGTAATCACGCCCGGCATCGGGCAAAGCAGCATTTTGGAGGTGTCCGGCGGCAGTTTGTGCGGCATCAGTTTGGCAAGGGCGGCCACATGCGGCGAGCGGACCCTTGCCGTGACATCCATGCCGCGCCAGCGCAGCCGGATCGCCGGCCCCTTGATATCCACCTTGATGCCGGCGGGGCGGCCATCGACCTCGAAGGCTGCGTGGCTCATGCCCGGCTTCCAGTCGCTGGCAACGCTTGAGGTCTTGCCATCGGCGAAAGTGATTGTCGCCTTTTCACCGGCCGCGATCGTCAGCGTGAAGACATGGCCGGCAAGCGTCACCACCCAGTCGGCGCCTACCGCGCGGCGGTGATTGTCAATCGTGCCGGAAATATGCGCTGCCCGGTCCTGCACCCGGTAATTGATCAGCGCCGCGATCGCCGCCAGCTTGCGGGCGGCATGATCATCGGGTTCGACGCCGGCAAAGCCGTCGGGAAATTCCTCGGCAATATAGGCGGTCGTCAGCCGGCCGGCGCGGAACCGCTCCTGACGCATGACGGCCGAAAGGAAGGGCAGGTTGTGGCCGATGCCCTCGACCTCGAAATTGTCGAGCGCGTCGCTCATCGCGTCGATCGCGCTGGCGCGGTCGGGGGCGTGGGTGCAGAGCTTGGCGATCATCGGATCGTAATACATCGAAATCTCGCCGCCCTCGGTGACGCCGGTATCATTGCGCACCACCGAGCCATCGGGATAGGCGCCTTCCTCCGGCGGCCGGTAGCGCGTCAGCCTGCCGATCGAGGGCAGGAAGTTGCGATAGGGGTCTTCGGCGTAAAGCCGGCTTTCGATCGCCCAGCCCTTGAGTTCGACATCGTCCTGACCGAAGGACAGCGCCTCGCCGGATGCCACCCGGATCATCTGCTCGACCAGATCGAGGCCGGTGACAAGCTCGGTCACCGGATGCTCCACCTGCAGGCGGGTGTTCATCTCCAGGAAGTAGAACTTGTTTTCCTTGCCATCGACGATGAATTCCACTGTGCCGGCGGAGTGATAGCCGACGGCCTTTGCCAGCGCCACGGCCTGCTCGCCCATCGCCTTGCGGGTCGCTTCATCGAGAAACGGCGAGGGCGCCTCCTCGATAACCTTCTGGTTCCGTCGCTGGATCGAGCATTCGCGCTCGCCGAGATAGAGACAGTTGCCATGCTTGTCGCCCAGCACCTGGATTTCGATATGGCGCGGCTCGGTGACGAATTTCTCGATGAAAATGCGGTCGTCGCCAAAGGCATTCTTGGCCTCGTTCTTCGAGGACTGGAAGCCTTCGCGCGCCTCCTCGGCGTTCCAGGCAATGCGCATGCCCTTGCCCCCGCCGCCGGCGGATGCCTTGATCATCACCGGATAGCCGATCTCGTCGGAAATCTTCACCGCCTCGTCGGCATCGGCGATCAGACCCATATGGCCGGGCACGGTGGAAACGCCGGCCTCGGCCGCAAGCTTCTTCGAGGTGATCTTGTCGCCCATCGCCTCGATCGCGCCGACCGGCGGACCGATGAAGGCAATGCCCTCCTTCTCGAGCGCTGCGGCGAAGACCGGGTTTTCGGAGAGAAAGCCATAGCCGGGATGCACAGCATCCGCCCCGGTCTGCCGGATTGCATCGAGGATCTTGTCGATCACGATATAGGACTGCGCGGACGGCGCGGGGCCGATGTGGACGGCCTCGTCGGCCATCTTCACATGCAGCGCGTCACGATCGGCATCGGAATAGACCGCGACCGTTTGAATGCCCATGGTCTTTGCCGTCTTGATGACCCGGCAGGCGATTTCGCCGCGATTGGCGATAAGGATTTTCTTGAGCGACACCGTCAAACCTCCAGATGATCTTCGAACGATTCCGGGAAACTGGCCCGCGCCACCGGCTCGTTGATCACCAGCATGGCTTCGTAGGACTGCGGATCGAAATCCTGTTCGACCGCGACGACCTCGCGACCGAACAGCAGCGACAGGCGCGCCGCGTCGAGATTGCCGCGCTCGAACGGCTGATCGCCGAAATGGTGCCAGAGCGCGTGCAGAAAGGCCGCATCGACCAGATGTTCCTTCGAGCCGGCCCGGGCCTTGCGCGGCAGGGCCTTGATGGGCGTCACGCGTTTGGGATTGGCGCGGCGGATGACGAACTGGATGCCGGTGCCGGGCATGCCGGAGGGAAATCCGCGATGCTTTGTCATGTCAGGCAGTTTGGCCATTTCAGTCTCCTTCAACCGCGCTCTCGCGCTTTACAGTATGCCGTCGAAATCCGAGGCGGCGTGACGTTCCCTGAGCGCCGGCTCGCCCGACGGCTTGTTGACGATCGAACCGCGCTTGATGCCGGGACGCTCCGCCAATTGCTTGGCCCAGCGCTGGACATGCTCATATTCATCGACCGACAGGAACGTGCCGGCGTCATCGTAAGCGCCATGCTGCGCGAGACGCCCGTACCACGGCCAGATCGCCATGTCGGCGATGGAATATTCGCCGCCCGCGATGAACTCGTTCTTGGCAAGCTGGCGGTTCAGCACATCCAACTGGCGCTTCACCTCCATCGCGAACCGATCGATGGCATACTGGATCTTGATCGGCGCATAGGCGTAGAAATGCCCGAACCCGCCGCCGAGAAAGGGCGCCGAGCCCATCTGCCAGAACAGCCAGTTGAAGGTTTCCGCCCTCGCGCGCGGCTCCTTCGGCAGGAAAGCGCCGAATTTTTCCGCGAGATAGGTCATGATCGAGCCGCTCTCGAAGAGGCGTATGGGATCGCCGCCGTCCTTCGGCGCGTGGTCCATCATCGCCGGGATCTTGGAGTTCGGGTTGACGCCGACGAAGCCGGAGCCGAACTGGTCGCCCTCGCCGATCTTGATCATCCAGGCATCGTATTCAGCGCCGCCATGGCCTGCTTCCAGCAGTTCCTCCAGCAGGATCGTCACCTTCTGGCCATTCGGCGTGCCGAGCGAATAGAGCTGAAGCGGATGCTTGCCGACCGGCAGTTCCTTGTCATGGGTGGGGCCGGAAATCGGCCGGTTGATGTTGGCGAAGGCCCCGCCATTGCCCGGCTCCCATTTCCAGACCTTGGGCGGGACGTAGCCGGCGGGGAGATTGTTTTCGGGCGGAAACTTGTTCTCGGTCATGAAACTCTATCCTCACGCTGGGGATTGCACGAAACGCAGCGGTAACGGGCCGGCATGCGTTGGTCTATCCCTATAAAGGCATCGTATCGTGCTTCTTCCAGTGCGTGTCCGCCCGCTTGTTGCGGAGCGAGGCAAAGGCGCGGGCGATGCGGCGGCGAGAGGAATGCGGCATGATCACCTCGTCGATGAAGCCGCGTTCGGCGGCGACGAAGGGGTTGGCGAAGCGCTCCTCGTATTCGGCCACCTTGGCGGCGATCTTTTCGGCATCGCCGAGATCGGCGCGGTGGAGGATTTCGGTTGCGCCCTTGGCGCCCATCACCGCGATTTCCGCCGTCGGCCAGGCATAGTTGATGTCGGCGCCGATATGTTTGGAGGCCATCACGTCATAGGCGCCGCCATAGGCCTTGCGGGTGATCAGCGTCACCATCGGCACGGTCGCCTGGGCATAGGCAAACAGCAGTTTCGCGCCGTGCTTGATGACGCCGCCATATTCCTGGCCGGTGCCCGGCAGGAAACCCGGCACGTCCACCAGCGTCAGAAGCGGAATGTTGAAGGCATCGCAGAAGCGCACGAAACGGGCGGCCTTGCGCGAACTGTCGATATCAAGACAGCCGGCCAGCACCATCGGCTGGTTGGCGACGACGCCGACGGTCTGGCCCTCGATCCGCATGAAGCCGGTGATGATGTTTCTGGCGAACGCCTCCTGAAGTTCGAAGAAATCGCCCTCGTCGGCAAGCGCGAGGATCAGTTCCTTCATGTCGTAGGGCTTGTTGGAACTGTCGGGGATCAGCGTGTCGAGGCGCTGCTCGATCCGGCCCGGATCGTCATGGAACGGGCGCACCGGCGGCTTTTCGCGGTTGTTGAGCGGCAGGAAATCGAACAGCAGCCGGACCTGTTCCAGCGTTTCGATATCGTTCTCATAGGCCCCGTCGGCGACAGAGGATTTTTTCGTATGGGTGTCCGCCCCGCCGAGTTCCTCCGCCGTGATCACCTCATTGGTGACGGTCTTGACCACATCTGGGCCGGTGACGAACATGAACGAGCTGTCGCGCACCATGAAGATGAAATCGGTCATGGCCGGGGAGTAGACCGCGCCGCCCGCGCAGGGGCCCATGATCACCGAAATCTGCGGGATCACGCCGGAGGCCTCCACATTGCGGCGGAACACTTCGGCATAGCCGGCAAGCGAGGCGACGCCCTCCTGAATGCGCGCGCCGCCCGAATCGTTGAGGCCGATCACGGGCGCTCCGTTCTTCACCGCCATATCCATGATCTTGCAGATCTTCTGGGCGTGGGTTTCAGACAGCGAGCCGCCTAGCACGGTGAAATCCTGCGAGAATACATAGACCTGCCGGCCGTTTATCGTACCCCAGCCGGTGACCACGCCATCGCCCGGCACCTTTTGCCCGGCCATGCCGAAATCGACGCAGCGATGGGTGACATACATGTCGTATTCTTCGAACGAGCCTTCGTCGAACAGCACGTCGATGCGCTCGCGCGCCGTGAGCTTGCCCTTGGCATGCTGGGCGTCGATGCGGCGCTGACCGCCGCCGAGGCGGGCGTCCGCGCGGCGGCTTTCCAATTGTTCCAGAACTGTTCGCATGCCTCTTCCCTATTTCCAGACGAACCGTGGCCATAACGCAAAGCCGAACCGCAGAATATGTTTGAACGCGTGAGTTTGTTAAATTATAAAATGGCAAAACTGAAATTGCGAAATTGCGAACATGGCCACCGGAAAACTCTTCATCGGACGCAAGGTGCGTGAACTCAGGCTTCAGGGCAACATGACCCAGAGCCAGTGCGCCGAACGGCTCGGCATTTCGACCAGCTATCTCAACCAGATCGAGAACAATCAGCGACCGGTGTCCGCCGCCGTGCTGCTGGCGCTCGCCGAAAAATTCCAGCTCGATCTCAGCGACCTTTCGTCGGGGGAGGGCGATCGGCTGCTTTCGGCGCTCACCGAGGCGCTGACGGATCCGGTGTTCGAGAATTACACGCCCGGCCTGCAGGAACTGAAGCTTGTGGTCCAGAACGCGCCCGGCTTCGCCCACGCGCTGGTCGCCGCCCATCAGGCCTATCGGCGGATGAACGAGCAGCTTGCGGGTTTCGACGATACGATTTCGCGCGCAAGCCCGCTGGAGGCGACGCCTTACGAGGAGGTGCGCGACTTCTTCCACTTCGTCGACAACTACCTGCACGATCTCGACATCGCCGCCGAAAAGCTGGCAGCGGAGATCGGTATCGGCGAGGCGGATGACGCAGCGCTTCTCGCCGCCCATCTGGAAAAGGCGCATGGCGTCCGGGTGCTTCGGATCGGACCGGAAAGCGCTCTGATCCGGCAATATGATCCCAAGCAGCGCACGCTGGCGATCAACGCCTCGGTGCCGCAATCGACCCGCAATTTCCAGATGGCGCTGCAGATCGGGCAGCTGCATGCCGCCGATCTGATCGACAGGATCGCGGCCGAGGCGGGATTCCGTTCGCCCGAGGCGGTCGATATCTGCCGGGCGGGGCTACAGAATTATTTCGCCGGCGCGCTGATCATGCCCTATCGCAAGTTCCTGACCGCCGCCCATGAGCTGCGCCACGATATCGAGCTGCTGTCGGCCCGCTTCGGCTCCTCGCTGGAACAGGTCTGTCACCGGCTTTCGACGCTGCAGCGTCCGGGCCAGAAGGGTGTGCCGATCTTCTTTGCCCGCGTTGACCGGGCCGGCAATATCACCAAGCGCCACAGCGCTGCAAAGCTGCAATTCGCCCGCTTCGGCGCGGCCTGTCCGCTCTGGAACGTGCACCAGGCCTTCGAGCAGCCCGACCGGATCATCCGCCAGCTTGCCGAAACGCCGGACGGCGCGCGCTATCTCTGTCTGGCGACGCAGATCACCAAGGGCGGTGGCGGGTTCTTTGCGCCCAAGCCCACCTATGCGATCGCGCTCGGCTGCGAGGTCTCCTATGCGGGCGCCTTCGTCTATGCCGATGATCTCGACGCCGACAATCGCGCCGCCTTCAGCCCGATCGGCATTTCCTGCCGGATCTGCGAGCGCACAAAATGCCCGAGCCGCGCCGTGCCGCCTCTGAAACGCAAGATCGCGGTCGACCAGAACCAGCGGCATTTCCTACCCTATGAACTGATGTGAGGCCGCGCCGCTATTGGACCTTCGGCCCGGCCTCGGTGCAGTTGTTGGGGAACCATCGGGTCAGGAAATCGACGAAGGTGCGCACTTTCTGCGGCAGATAGCGGCGATGGGGGTAGATCGCGTAGATCGCCGCGCTGGTCGGCAGTTGATCGTCGAAGAGGGTGACAAGTTCTCCGGACGCGACCGCTTCACGCGCAATGAAATCCGGCACCAGCGCCACCCCCAACCCGGCAATCGCACCGCGCATGGTCGCGATCGGCGAATTCACGGAAACCGGCCCGTGGATCGGCACGGTGTAGACGGTGCCATCCTCGGGATTGCGGAACCTGAGCGAGCCGTGGGATTTCGGGTTGGTATCGACCAGGAACGGCACATGGGCGAGATCGGCGGGCTTTTCCAGCGGGCGGTCGAGCGCCGCCAGCCATGTCGGCGACACACAGACGAGCGAGCGGAAATCGGCAAGCTTGCGGGCGATCAGCGCGGAATCCTCGAGGCTGGTGATCCGGATCGCGACATCATAGCCTTCCTCGACCAGATCCACGAACCGGTCCTCGGCCACGATTTCCAGCGATAGATCCGGATGGGCAGCGGTGAAATCAAGCAGCGACCGGCCAACCGGCGCGTCGATGAAGGTGCGGGGCACCGACACCTTGAGCTTGCCGCGCAGGTCGGAATTGTTGGCGCGCACCGTATCGGAGAGGTTGTCGACGTCCTGGACGATGTCGATCACGCGGCGATGATAAAGCTGACCGGCCTCCGTCAGCGAGAACTGCCGCGTCGTGCGGTTCAACAGCAGCACGCCGAGATCGTCCTCCAGCTCACGCACATATTTCGAAAGCAGCGCCTTGGAACGGCCGGTCTTGCGGGCGGCGGCGGAAAAGCCTTCGGCCTCGACCACGTCGATAAAGGCCCGCATTCTCGTCAAAGTGTCCATTGCCGCTCCTTGAAAGGGCTTACGAAAAAATTACTGAAGTTTTGTCAATCAGATAGCATCTTCAACGGGATACAGGGGAAGATTTTGGGGTGCCCCCACTTGATTTTCAAGTCCGGTTTTAATATCTCTCCGCTTGCCCAAAGTCGCGCGTGCCTGTGGGTGTCCGCCGAACTCTCGAATGGTGAGGGTCACGGTAAGGTACCTGGAACTAACCCCTCCAGTCGCTTCCCGGCCAACCGGTCAAGCGAGGACATCTTGAAGCAACGACGGTGCGGGCCTTTCTGGTGTCTCCCGGATTTCCATCCCCGGGGTACTAAAGAGGCACATACCTTCATTGCCGGAAGTGCGGCGGGTCAATCCCCCAATCCAAGGCAGACAAAGCCGGATCATCCTTGCTTGCAAGGCTGATTCAAACTTGAGCGTTCGCCGCAACCGTTCCCCGGGGTCTCCACCGGCCGGGTTCGTGCGCGGATCGATGCGCCCTTTGTCATCCGGAGAATACCGGATCAGAATGCTTCAGAAGGGGTTAGAACAATGACCACCGAGCGTATCGCCGAATTCTTCCGCACCCGCCGTCCCGATGGCCCCTGCCTCGTTGTGGACCGCGAAGTCGTGCGCGACAACTACACCGCCTTCCGCCGCGCGCTGCCCAACAGCGACATCTTCTACGCGGTCAAGGCCAACCCGGCTCCGCAGATCCTCGAGCTGCTCGCAGGCCTCGGCTCCAACTTCGATTGCGCGTCCGTCGCCGAAATCGAAATGGCGCTGGAAGCCGGCGCGACCGCCGACCGCATCTCCTTCGGCAACACCATCAAGAAGGAACGCGACATCGCCCGCGCCCATGCGCTCGGCGTCAACCTGTTCGCCGTCGATTGCCATGAGGAAGTCGAGAAGATTTCCCGTGCAGCCCCCGGCGCGCGCGTGTTCTGCCGCGTTCTGACCGATGGCGAAGGCGCCGAATGGCCGCTGTCGCGCAAGTTCGGCTGCGTTCCGGCCATGGCCGTCGACGTGCTGGTCTATGCCCATCAGCTGGGTCTCGCAAGCTACGGCGTGTCCTTTCATGTCGGTTCGCAGATGACCAAGGTCGAAGCCTGGGACGCAGCGCTTTCCGATGCCAAGCGTGTGTTTGCTCAGCTTGCCAAGCAGGGCATCTACCTGCAGATGGTCAACATGGGCGGCGGTTTCCCGACCAAGTATCTGCGCGACGTCCCGACGGCGGAAGCCTATGGCCAGGCGATCTTCGCGGCGCTGTCCCGCCACTTCGGCAACCAGCTCCCGCGCACGATCATAGAGCCCGGCCGCGGCATGGTCGGCAATGCCGGCGTGATCAAGTCGGAAGTGGTTCTGATCTCGAAGAAGTCCGACGATGACAAGCATCGCTGGGTGTTCCTCGACATCGGCAAGTTCGGCGGTCTCGCCGAAACCATGGACGAGGCGATCCGTTATCCGATCCGCACCGAGCGTGATGGCGACGAAATGGAGCCCTGCGTTCTCGCCGGCCCGACCTGCGACAGCGCCGATGTGATGTACGAGAAGAACATGTACCCGCTGCCGATCTCGCTGACGATCGGCGACGAGGTTCTGATCGAAGGCACCGGCGCCTACACCACGACCTATGCGTCGGTGGCGTTCAACGGCTTCGAGCCGCTGAAATCCTACGTCATCTGAGGGTTTCCCTTGCACATCGGTGCGGCTTGAGGAGAGCCGCACCGGGATAGCCGACCGGGGCCAAGCCCCGGCCATCCTGTTGCACTGTAATTTTGGGGGATAGTCCGATGGCCCCGGTTCTCGCTGAAATCGCTGTCCAGTCCTTCGTTATCGCCGAAGAGGCCTCTTTCGATGTGCCCGCCCGCGAGGCGCTGCTCGATCGCGCCATGGGCCCCATGCGCAAGAAGAAATCGTCGGAAAAAATCCGCCGCAATCGCCTGCCGGCCGATGGCCTGGCTCTCGTTGCCCGCGATGACGCCGGCACGCTGATCGGCACGGTGCGCCTGTGGCACGTGGATGCCGGCATTGCCGCCGATGGGCGCGGCGTGCCAGCACTTCTCCTCGGCCCGCTCGCCGTCGAGCCCGGCCTTTCCGGCAAGGGCGTCGGCGGTGCGCTGATGCGCGCCGCGATCGCTGAGGCCTCGGCCCGCGGCCACGGCGCGATCCTACTGGTCGGCGATCCGGAATATTATGCACGCTTCGGCTTTTGCGCCGACAAGGCCGAGCTTCTGGTCATGCCCGGCCCGTTCGAACGCCGCCGTTTCCTCGGCCTCGAGCTGAAGGACGGCCATCTTGACTGCGCCGCCGGCGTTCTCGTGGCCTCGGGCCGGAAACTCCCGTCTGCTCGGGTCAAACCCTTCCGCCGCGCGGCCTAAGGTTCCTTCACCGCAAAAAAGCTCCGCTGATTTCTGATCAGCGGAGTTTTTGCGCTTGGTCGGGCCTGCTTTCGCCGAACTCATTGCGCAGCACCAGTCCATCGGCTTTCCGCTGGCCTTGCAGCCACAATCTCCCCCCTTGAGGGGGAGATGCCCCGACAGGGGCAGAGAGGGGTGAAACGTATCTGAGAATTCGGAGTATGCGGCTTCCGCCCATACCCCTCTCTGTCGTTTTCGCGACATCTCCCCCTCAAGGGGGGAGATTGGTTGGGGGCTATGCGGCGAGGTGTCACAAAAAACCCGGCCGCTGGGGCCGGGTTCGTTCATTCGGTTCTGCAGTCGCTCAGCCCGCAGCGCGGGCCTTTTCGAAACGTTTGCGCTCGTTGGAATCGAGATACATCTTGCGCAGGCGGATCGATTTCGGGGTGACTTCCATCAACTCGTCGTCCTGGATCCAGGAGAGCGCCCGGTCGAGCGTCATGCGGATCGGGGGCGTCAGCTTCACGGCTTCGTCCTTGCCGGCGGAGCGGATGTTGGTGAGCTGCTTGCCCTTCAGCACGTTGACCTCAAGGTCGTTGTCGCGCGTGTGAATGCCGACGATCATGCCGGCATAGACCTTGTCGCCCGGCTCGATGATCATCGGGCCGCGATCTTCCAGGTTGAACATCGCATAGGCCACGGCTTCGCCTGCCTGGTTGGAAAGCAGAACGCCTTGGCTGCGGCCGCCGATCTCGCCCTTGTAGGGCTGGTAGTCGTGGAAAAGGCGGTTCATGATCGCGGTGCCGCGGGTGTCGGTCAGAAGCTCCGACTGATAGCCGATCAGGCCACGGGTGGGCGCGAAGAACCGCAGGCGCACGCGGTCGCCGCCCGACGGGCGCAGTTCGACCATCTCGCCCTTGCGCTCGGCCATCTTCTGTACGACGACGCCGGAATGTTCCTCATCGACGTCGATAACGACTTCCTCGATCGGCTCCATCAACTGGCCGGTTTCCGCGTCATTGTGCATGACGACGCGCGGACGCGAAACGGCGATCTCGAAGCCTTCGCGGCGCATGGTTTCGATCAGCACGGCGAGCTGGAGTTCGCCGCGACCGGAAACGTAGAACGAATCCTTCCCCTCGGCTTCTTCGATCTTCAGCGCGACATTGCCTTCGGCTTCCTTGAACAGGCGGTCGCGGATGACGCGGCTCGTCACCTTGTCACCCTCGGTGCCTGCAAGCGGGCTGTCGTTGACGATGAAGGACATCGTCACCGTCGGCGGGTCGATCGGCTGTGCAGTCAGCGGCGTGGTGACCGACGGATCGCAGAACGTGTCGGCAACCGTGCCCTTGGAAAGGCCGGCGATCGCGACGATGTCGCCCGCCTGGGCTTCCTCGATCGGCTGGCGCTCGATGCCGCGGAAGGCGAGGATCTTCGAGACACGGCCGGTCTCGACGGTCTTGCCGTCCTGACCCAGCACCTTGACCGCCTGGTTCGGCTTGATCGTGCCGGAATTGATGCGGCCGGTGATGATGCGGCCGAGATAGGGGTTGGCTTCCAGAAGCGTGCCGATCATCGAGAACGCGCCTTCGGCAACCTTCGGCGCCGGAACATGGTCGACAACGAGGTCGAGAAGCGGGCCGAGGCCCTGGTCCTTCGGACCTTCCGGCGAGGTGTTCATCCAGCCGGCGCGGCCGGAGCCGTAGAGAATGTGGAAGTCGAGCTGCTCGTCGGTGGCGTCGAGGGCGGCGAACAGGTCGAAGACCTCGTTGACGACTTCATCGGCGCGGGCATCCGGACGGTCAATCTTGTTGATCGCGACGATCGGGCGGAGACCGACCTTCAGCGCCTTGCCGACCACGAACTTGGTCTGCGGCATCGGGCCTTCGGCGGCGTCGACGAGAACAATCGCGCCATCCACCATCGAAAGGATGCGCTCGACCTCACCGCCGAAGTCGGCGTGGCCGGGGGTGTCGACGATGTTGATGCGGGTATCCTTCCAGACAACCGAGGTCGCCTTGGCGAGGATGGTGATGCCGCGCTCTTTTTCGAGGTCGTTCGAGTCCATCACGCGCTCGTCAACGCGCTGGTTTTCGCGGAATGCGCCGGACTGTTTCAGAAGCTCGTCGACAAGGGTCGTCTTGCCATGGTCAACGTGCGCGATGATCGCGATGTTGCGAAGTGCCATATTTTTAGATCTCTGGGGCTGGGGCGCAGTCAATGTTCTGGGGAGGAGCGCCCGGTACTCTTGGGGGCGCTCTTACACATATTTTGGCGAAAACGAAAGAGAATGTTTTGTGGCAGGGGTTTTGCGGTCGTTGTAAAGCGAGGCGTCGGGTCATTCGCTTATGGGTAGGATGCGTATTATACCGCCATTTTCTCATCGGTCATGCTCGGGCTCGACCCGAGCATCCAGGCGACACGGAAAACGCTGCCTGGACCCTCGGGTCAAGCCCGAGGGTGACCCGAGGTTGGGGTAAGGTGAGCGAAGATCGCAAGAGCCTCAACCGAAGCCGAGCAGGATTGCCCCCTGGTAGAATACGAACGCGACCAGCCACGCGTAAACCAGCGACACGACCAGCGAAAACACCATGAACATTGTCGAGCGGCTTTCCGCGCGCACGGTCGCGACCGTGGTTAGGCAGGGCGTGTAGAGCAGGCAGAACAGGCAGAAGGAATAGGCGGCCACCGGCGAGACGGTGAGGCCGATCTGGTGGGCGACCAGGCCCGCGGACATGGCGTAGATGGTCGACAGCGACCCGATCACCACTTCCTTGGCGATAAAGCCGAAGATCAGCGCCAGCGTCAGGTAGGGATTTATTCCTATGGGCGCCATCACCGGCTGGAGGAATTCGCCGAGCTGACCGCCCCAGGTGTCGAGGCCGGTGGCATCCGTCGGGAAATTGGTCAGGAACCAGACCGCAATCGTGCCGACGATGATGAAGTTCGTGGCGCGGTGCAGGAAGATGCGGAGTTCGCCATAGCCCCGAAGCCAAACCTGCCTGAGCGTCGGCACCCGATATGGCGGGAGCTCCAGCACGAAGGGCTCGGTATTCTTGAACTGTTTCGAGCGCGAGAAGATCGCAGCGGCGAGGAAGGCCGCGACGAAGCTGATGATATAGAATGAAAACAGCACCAGTGGCCCCTGCGCCGGCGGAAACACGGCGGCGATGATGAATACGAACACCGCCAGCCGCGCCGAGCAGAGCGAGAAGGGGATGATCAGCATGGTGAGCAGCCGGAGCGGCTGCGAGCGCATCACGCGCGTGCCCATCAGCGCCGGCACGTTGCAGCCGAAACCCATCATCTGCATCACGAAAGAGCGGCCGTCGAGGCCGACGCGGCGCATCCAGGTGTCCATCAGATAGGCCGCGCGCGAGAGATAGCCCGAGTCCTCCACCGCCGCCATCAGGAAGAAGAACAGCATGATCAGCGGGATGAACGAGGCAACGGTGGCGACGCCGAGCCAGATGCCGTTGATGACGAAGTTCTTCAGCCATGCCGGTCCGAGATCGAGCGCCGGGGCGAGGACATGCGCCTGGACCCAGTCGGTGACGACGCCGGCCGCGTCCTGCGAGGGCAGGCCGAGCGCCCAGACGATGTAGAACACGACCAGCATCACCGCGAAGAACAGCGGCAGGCCGAAAAGCGGATGGAGCAGCACCCGGTCGAGGCGCTCCGTCATCGTCTTCGGCGGCGTGTCCGGGTAATGGACAGCGCCATCGATGGTCTTGGCCAGCGTTTCGGGCGTCATCAGCGTGGCGCGCAGCGTATCGTAACCGGCAAGCCTTGCCGGCATGCCCTCATGGTCCGCAAGCGTGGCTGCGACCGAGGTCAGCGCCTCCGGATAGCCCTCGCCATATTTGGCGCTGATCAAGTGCACCGGCAGGCCGAGCCGCGCCGACAGTGCCTGCGTATCGATCGCGATCCCGTTGCGGCGGGCCTCGTCGGCCATGTTGAGCATGACAATGGCGGGCAGGCCGAGCAGCTTGACCTGCAGCGGCATCAGGATCTGGCGGTCGATCTGGCTGGCATTGACGACGATGATGACGAGGTCGACGGGATAATTCTGCAGAAAATCGGCAACGACGGTCTCGTCCTCGGAAAAGCCCTCAAGGTCGTATATGCCGGGCAGGTCCACCACCTCGACCATCCGCCCGCCGATCTTCACCCGCGCATTTGATAGCGACACGGTGATGCCCGGCCAGTTGCCGACATGGGCGCTCGCGCCGGTGATCCGGTTGTAGAGCATCGACTTGCCGGTATTGGGCTGGCCAATGACCGCTATGCGCGGGATATCGTTTCGCGAAAGATCGGCTTCAGCCGGGGAGCAATGGGTCATCGTGCATTCCGGGTCTTCAAAGTGCAGGACCGGGCGAGATCGTCCGGCAATTTGACCCGGCGTGCCGTTTCGGCATCATCGTTTAAAGCTTTCGAACCTTGACCAGCGCCGCCTCCGAACGGCGGATGGCGATCTCGGTCGCCTTGCCGGCGCGCACCACGAGAGGTCCGCCGAACCAGCCGCGCCGGACCATCATCACCTGATGCGGGCTTGAAAGGCCCATCGCCCTCAGTCGCACCGCCAGCCCGTTTTCGTGACCGCCGGCGTCGATGATTTCGACAGTCCCGCTTTCGCCGGGCGCAAGGCTTTCCAGCGATACGATCCGGCCCTCTTCGGCCGACATCATGATCGGGTCTTGCATGGTTCGCTTCCCTGACGTTGACACGCTTCTATGACACGGCAGCTTTATGGCGGCAATAGGTGAGTATCGCGGGAAGGTATAATTAAATTTCTGAAATATATGCGGTTTGCCGCATGATCACAGCTTATAGGCGCGTTTGACCAGATTGTAGGTGAGGTCGCGGGCGACTTCCGGCGCTTCGTCCTCGTCCAGCCGGCCGGTGGTCACCAGCGTCGCCAGATAGGCGCAGTCGACGCGGCGGGCGACATCGTGGCGGGCGGGGATCGAGCAGAAGGCGCGGGTGTCGTCGTTGAAGCCGACCGTGTTGTAGAAGCCAGCCGTCTCGGTCGTCATCTCGCGGTAGCGGCGCATGCCCTCGGGGCTGTCATGGAACCACCAAGCCGGGCCAAGCTTCAGCGAGGGATAGGCGCCGGCAAGCGGCGCGAGCTCGCGGGTATAGGCGGTCTCGTCAAGCGTGAACAGGATGATGCTGAGCGAGGGCTCCATGCCGACGGCGTTCAGCAGCGGGCGCAGCGCCTCGACATAGCTGGTCTGGACCGGAATATCGAAACCGACATTGCGGCCGTGGCGGGCCATCATCGCGCTGGAATGATTGCGGAACGAACCCGGATGGATCTGTAGCACCAGTCCATCCTCGATGCTCATGCGGGCCATCTCGGTCAGCATATGGCCGCGGAAGGCATCCGCCTCATCCGCGCTGCACGCGCCCTTCAGCGCCTTTTCAAACAGCGCGGCGGCTTCCGCCCTCGGCAGATCCTCCGTGCGGGCGGTGGCGTGGCCGTGATCGGTGCTGGTCGCGCCGAATTCCTTGAAATAGGCCCGCCGCATGCGATGGGCGTCGAGATACTGGTCGTATCTGGTGGTATCGAGGCCGGTGATCGCGCCGAGTTTTTCCACATTTTCGGCAAAGCCCTCGAAATCGGGATCAACCACCGGATCGGGTCGATAGGCGGTGATCACGCGGCCGCCGGTCCAGCCGCTTTCGCGGATCTTCCGGTGCCATTTCAGGTCGTCGAGCGGGTCTTCGGTGGTCGCGATCACCTCGATGTTGAACCGCTCGAACAGGGCGCGCGGGCGATGCTCCGGCCGCTTCAGGCAGTCGTCGATGTGATCGTAGAATTCATCCGCGGTATCAGGTCCCAGCCTCTTGGTCAGGCCGAATACATGCTCGAAGGCGTGTTCCAGCCAGCCCCGGCTGGGCGTGCCCCGGAACAGGTAGAAATTTTCGGCGAACAGCCGCCAGATCGCCCGGCTGTCGGTCTCGCTCGCGCCGCCATCAATGCGGGCGACGCCGAGCTTTTCCGGCGGAATGCCCTGCGAGCACAGCATGCGGAAAACGTAGTGATCCGGCACCACGAACAGTTGCGCGGGATCCGGAAAGGGCTCGTTTTCGGCATACCAGCGCGGATCGGTATGGCCGTGCGGGCTGATGATCGGCAGCCTGCTCACTTCGCGATAAAGCGCGCGCGCCAGATCCCGCGCCTTCGGTTCAAGCGGAAAAAGACGGTCATTGTCGAGCATTTGCGGCTCCCTGGCGCATTGCAATTCGTGCCAAAACTAATATGTTAGTATGCGAGATGTGTCAACGGAGGCCGCATGGTGGCCAGTATCGACCAGCCCCGGCAGACGGTGACCGACCTGATCTATGACAGGCTCTACCGTCAGGTCATCGAGAATGACTTGCCGCCCGGCACCAAGCTTTCGGAAGCCGAGGTCGCGCGCACGCTCGGCGTGTCGCGCCAGCCGGTGCGCGACGCCTTTTACCGGCTGTCGCAGCAGGGCTTTCTGCTGGTCAGGCCGCAGCGCGCCACGCTTGTCGCGCCTATTTCCGTTGAGGCGGTGATGCAGGCGCTGTTCATTCGCACGGCGCTGGAGGTGGCGACCGTTACGGCCGCCGCGGAGCAGGGAACGGCTGCCGATTTCGACAGGCTCGACGCATTGCTCGAGGAACAGGCGAGGGCGGTGCAGGCCGACGACCGGATAGGCTTCCATCGTCTCGATGACGAGCTTCATCGCCAGATCTGCGCGCTGGCGGGCCATGAATATGCCTGGACGCTGATCCGCGAGCACAAGGCCCATATGGATCGCATCCGGCTGCTCTCGCTGTCCTTCACCGCCCATGACGCGCTGGCCGAGCACCGCGCCATCGTCGACGCGATCGAGGCGCGGGATGCCGATGCCGCCGTTTCCGCCATGCGCCATCACCTTTCCCGGATCGCCGGCAGCATCGAGCGCATCCACCAGACCAATCCCGGTTTCTTCGATCAGGAACAGATATGAAAAACATTCTCAGCATCGGCGAATGCATGGTCGAGATGGCCCCGCGCGCCGATGGCGCCTATACGCGCGGATTTGCCGGCGACACCTTCAACGCCGCCTGGTATCTGGCGAAGCTTTTGCCCGAAGATGCCATGGTTGATTATTTCACCACCGTCGGCACGGATGCCGTCTCCGCAGAGATGATCGATTTCATGCAGCGGTCGGGCGTCGGGACCGGCAGTATCCGCCGGATCGAGGACCGCACGGTCGGCCTCTACATGATCGCGCTGAAGGATGGCGAACGCTCGTTTTCCTACTGGCGCGGCCAGTCCGCCGCCAAACGGCTTGCCGCCGATCGCGCTGCGCTTGAGACGGCCGTGCGGGAGAGAGACCTTATCCTGTTTTCCGGCATCACCATGGCGATTGTCGACGAGGCCGATCGCGGCACGCTGCTGGACGTGCTGGAAAAGGCGCGCAAGGCGGGCGCGGTGATCGCCTTCGATCCCAATATGCGCCTCCGTCTCTGGCCCTCGCGCGTGGCGATGGCGGAGACCATCATGCAGGCCGCAGCGGTCAGCGACATGGTGCTGCCCTCGTTTGACGAGGACGGCGCGGTATTCAGCGACGACAGCCCCGAGGCGACGATCGCGCGTTATCGCGCGTGCGGCGCGGAGACGGTGATCGTCAAGAACGGCGTCGATACGATCCATGCCCGGTCCGGAACGGAGGGCGCGATCACCTTCCAACCGACGCCGGCCGAAAACGTGGTCGATACCACGGCGGCGGGCGACAGCTTCAATGCCGGTTTGATCGCGGCGCTGGCGCGGGGCGAAAGCCTTGGCGATGCCATCGCCCGGGCCGCGGCTCTTTCTTCCCGCGTAATTGCAGCGCGTGGCGCGCTGGTGGCTGACGCGGTTGCGTGAGGGCAGATTGGCGTTCAGGTAGCCGTGGTCACGGGAGCTTGGCTGCGGTCACCTCGACCTCGACCAGAAACTCGGCGCGGGTGAAGCCGGAGACGATCAGCAGCGTGGAAACGGGCAGGGGATCGGAAATGTACTTGTCGCGCACTTCCATATAGGCCGGGAAATCCTCGCGCATCGTCACATAGCCGTTGATGCGGATCACGTCCTCGAAGCTCATATCGGCTTCCGCGAGGATCTTGCCGATCGCTTCGAAACAGAGTTCGGCCTGGCCCTTGACCGAACGCGGGATGACCTCGTCCGCGCCGATGCCGAGCTGGCCGGAGGTGACCAGCAGCCCCGCGCCGGGCGGCACATAAAGCCCGTGGCTGTAGTTTCCGAAGGGTTTGCGCACGCCGTCTGGGTTGATGCTCTTTTTCATGAAACCGCCTCCGAATACTGCCGTGACCCGTGATTGCAACGATGCCCGGCGCTTTCGCCGGGCATGCGATATTTTGTGTTCTCGCGCATCCGAACTGGCGGACGGCGATGCGCAACACGCTCTAATGTAGCGGTTTCGCAGGGAATTTTAAGCCGTGTAGCCGCGTATCCCCTTGATTTCCAGAAAATCTTCCATGCCCCAGTCGGCAAACTCGCGGCCATTGCCGGATTGCTTGTAGCCGCCGAAGGGAATGGCGGTGTCCCAGTCCGGATCATTGATGGTGACATTGCCGGCCCGAAGCCGCGCCGCGACTTTGCGGGCATGGTCGAGATCGCCCGATTGCACATAGGCGGCGAGGCCGTAGGGCGTGTCGTTGGCAATCGCGATCGCCTCTTCCTCGCTCTGATAGGACAGCACCGACAGCACCGGACCGAAGACCTCCTCGCGGGCGATCGTCATGGCGTTGTCGACATGGCCGAAAACGGTGGGCTTGACGTAGTAGCCGTGATTGATGCCGTCCGGACGACCGGGGCCACCCACGGCAACGGTGGCACCCTCGGATATCGCCGTTTCGATAAGCCCCTGGATCTTGTCATATTGCTGGCGGCTGACGACCGGGCCGAGATCCGTGTCTTCCGCGCGCGGATCGCCGACCTTGAGCGTGAGCGCCGCCTTTCTGGCAATCTCCAGCGCCTCGTCATGCCTTGCGGCGGGCACCAGCATGCGCGTCGGCGCGTCGCAGGACTGGCCGGAATTCTGGAAGCAGGAGCGCACGCCGCCGGCCACCGCCTTTTCGAAATCGGCGTCCTCCAGCACGATGTTCGGCGACTTGCCGCCAAGCTCCTGGCAGACGCGCTTGACCGTATCGGCGGCAGTCTTGGCAACGATGATGCCGGCACGGGTGGAGCCGGTGAAGGAGACCATGTCGACGTCCTCGTGGCCGGCCATGACCTGACCGACATCCGGGCCGGTGCCGTTGACGAGGTTGAAGACGCCGGGCGGAACGCCGGCCTCCTCCATGATCTCGGCAAAGATGATGGCCGAGAGCGGCGCGATTTCCGACGGCTTCAGCACCACGGTGCAGCCGGTGGCTAGCGCCGGCGCCACCTTGGCCGCGATCTGGTTCAGCGGCCAGTTCCACGGCGTGATCAGGGCGCAGACGCCGATCGGCTCGCGCACGATCAGCCCCTTGTTGCGCTCCTCGGAGAATTCGAAATTCTCCAGCGCCTTGCGGGTATTGCTGATATGGGAAGCGCCGACAGGCACCTGGGCGCTGCGCGCAAGCTTCAGCGGCGCGCCCATTTCGCTCATCACCGCCTCGACCAGATCGTCGGCGCGCGCCCGGTAGCATTCCAGCACCCGCTCCAGAAGCGCAAGCCGCTCCTCGCGCGTGGTGAGCGAGAAACTTTCGAAGGCGCGCCGCGCGGCAGCCACCGCCTTGTCGACATCCGATGCCTGGCCGAGCGCGATCGCGGTAACGACCTCCTCGGTCGCCGGATTGATGACGTCGAGCGTCTCCCGCCCGTCCGGTTCGACCCAGGCGCCGTCGATGAAGAATTTTCTGTGGTGGGACATCGGTATCTCCGTAAATTGCATGCTACGCCATCGCGCCGTCTATAGCGCATAGATGTGGTGAAGGTCACGGCTCGGCAAGCGCCGCCTCTTCAACTTTCTCCGGGGTCTTTCGGCAATTGCCAGTCGATCGGCTCGATGCCCTGTTCGAGCAGGAACTGATTGGCCTTGGAAAACGGGCGACTGCCGAAAAAGCCGTTATGGGCCGAAAGCGGCGAGGGATGCGGCGATTTCAGCACCAGATGCCGGCTTCTGTCGACAAAGCTCGCCTTCTTCTGGGCATAGGCGCCCCAGAGGATGAACACGACATGCGGGCACTCGTCGTTGACGACGCGGATCACGGCGTCGGTGAACTCTTCCCAGCCCTTGCCGCGATGGGAGGCGGCGGCGGCCTGGCGCACGGTCAGCACCGAGTTCAAGAGCAACACGCCCTGCTTCGCCCAGTGTTCCAGAAAACCGTGATCGACCTTCTGAAAGCCGACATCGGCGGCAAGCTCCTTGTAGATATTGACCAGCGAGGGCGGGGTGCGCACGCCCGGACGCACCGAAAAGCAGAGCCCGTGCGCCTGCCCCGGCCCGTGATAGGGATCCTGCCCGAGGATCACGACCTTCACCCGGTCGAGCGGCGTCAGGTCGAGCGCGCGGAAATATTCCTCGCCTTTGGGAAAGACGACCTGCCCGTTCTTCTTCTCGTCCACAAGAAAGGATCTGAGGCCGGCCATGTAGGCGCTTTCGAATTCCGGTTGAAGCTTCTCCTTCCAGCCCGGCTCGAGTCTGATTTCGCCCATGCTCTGCTAACTCCCGTTCATGTCCTGCCTGCGACAATTGTCGCACTTGTATAGCAACGACGTCTCCCCAATTCCAGAACAGGCAGAAGGAGGCCTCAAACATGCAAACCACAGCTTTTGTTGCAACGATTTTCGATGGCAAGTCCAACCCGAACAAGGTGACCGTCGCCTTCACCATGGCGCTCAACGCGCTGAAGAAGGGGCATAGCGCCACGATCATCCTGATGGTCGAGGCCGTGGAACTCGGCAAGCCGGGCGCGACCGACGGCATCGATATCGGCGCGCCGTTCGAGCCGGTTTCCGACCTGCTCGAAAAATTCCGCGCGGCCGGCGGAAAGATCGCGATCTGCGGCGCCTGCATGAAGCATAACGGCATGAGCGCGGAAGACATGGATCCCGCCTACGAGATCATCACCGCGCCCGATGTGATCGATCTTCTGATGAACGCCGAGGGTTCGCTGCAGATCACCTGACGGGCCACCGCATCCGCAAATGCGAGCCGGCGCGGCAGGGGACGCGCCGCCAGCGCCGGCAAATAAAGTCGCGGGCGGCGACGTTCCGGCGTTGACCGGCGCTTTGGCACAGGCCAAACTGCCGCGTGATCACATCGCGCTAAGAACAATCCTGACAGGGGGTTTCGAAATGCTCAACTTCAAGAAAACGGTGTTCGCCACCGCGGCGATCGCCGCTTTTGCCGGCTTTGCCGCGCCGGTCGTCGCGCAGGACACCAAGACCGTCGCCATCACCTATATCGTCGAACACCCCGCCCTTGACGCCGTGCGCGAAGGCATTGTCGAGAGCCTCGCCGAAAAGGGCTACAAGGAAGGCGAGAACCTGAAGGTCGTCGCCCGCTCCGCCCAGGGCAACATGACCACGCAGAGCCAGATCGCCGATGAATTCGCCGGCATCGATCCGGATGTCGCCGTTGGCATTTCAACGCCGTCGGCCCAGGCGCTGAAGAATTCCATGGGCGACACCCCCGTCGTGTTCGCCGCCGTCACCGACCCGGTGGCCGCCGGCCTGATCGAGAACCCGGAAAAGCCGGAGGCCAACATCACCGGCACCTCCGACAAGCAGCCGCCGAAGCCGGCGCTGGAGCTGATCCAGAAGCTGGTTCCGGACGTCAAGACCATCGGCGTGATCTATAATCCGGGCGAAGCCAATTCGGTCGTGCAGGTCGATGACATCAAGGCCGGCGCCGAAGAGCTCGGCCTCACCGTCGTTGAAAGCCCCGCCGCCCAGTCGACCATGGTGCCGGATGCGGCCCGCAACCTCGTCGGCAAGGCCGACGCGATCCTGCTGCCGACCGACAACTCCGTGATCTCGGTTCTGGAAGCCATCGTGACCGTCGGCGAGCGCGCCAAACTGCCCGTCTTCACGACCGACACCGATTCCGTCGAGCGCGGCGCGGTCGCGGCCCTTGGCTTCAACTATGCCGAAATGGGCAAGGTCACCGGCGATATGATCGCCCAGATCCTCGACGGCACAGCGGTTGCCGATATTCCGGTCGTCGTTCCCGGCAATCAGGACCTGTTCCTGAACCTCAAGGCGGCCAAGGCCATGGGCATCGAAGTGCCGGCCGACGTCGTTGACAGCGCCAAGAAGGTCATCGAGTAAACATGACGCTTTTCGCACTTGCCGGTGCGTTCGAGACCGGCCTGCTCTTCGCCCTCGTGGCGTTGAGCATCTTCATGTCGTTCCGGGTTCTGGACTTTCCGGATCTGACGGTGGACGGAAGCTTCCCGCTTGGCGCGGCGGTTTCCGCCGCCGCCATCATCCACGGGATTGATCCCTTCATCGCGACGTTTTTCGGCCTGATGGCGGGCGCGGCCGCGGGTTTCGTCACCGGCCTGCTGAATGTCCGCTTCGGCATCATGAACCTGCTTGCCGGCATCCTGTCGATGGTCGCGCTGTTTTCGATCAATCTCAGGATCATGGGTCGGCCGAACCTGCCGGTCTACGGCCAGGACACGGTGTTTTCCCGCTTTGAAGACCTTGTGGGCGCGGGGCTGTGGAGCAACACCATCCTGCTTTTGATCATCGCGATCGGCGCAAAATTCATTATCGACTGGTTTCTGAAGACCGAAATCGGCCTCGGCCTGCGCGCCTCCGGCGAAAACCCGGCCATGGCGGAAGCCCAGGGCATCCGCAACGGCGCGATGACGCTGCTCGGCATGTCGATCGCCAATGCGCTCTGCGCGCTTGCCGGCTCGCTGTTTGCGCAGATGCAGGGCGTGGCGGATGTCACCATGGGCGTCGGCACCATCGTCACCGGGCTTGCGGCGCTGATCATCGGCGAGGCCATTCTCGGCCGGCGCACCGTGTTTCTCGCCACGCTTGGCTGCGTCATCGGCGCGGTCGTCTATCGCCTGTTCATCGCGTTTGCGCTGTCGGCCGGCTTCATAGGGATTCGCCCGCAGGATCTGAACCTGATCACCGCGATCGTCGTCGCCGTCGCCGTTGTGCTCTCCCAGAGCCGCGGCAAGAAGGGGCGAAAGTCGATGTTCAATTTCCGCCTCGTGCGCGGCGCGCAGCAAGCGGATGAAGGGCAGGACTGATGCTGAAACTCTCCGATATCCACATCACCTTCAATGCCGGCACCGCGACCGAGGTCCGGGCGCTGCGCGGCATCTCGCTCGATATCGCGGAGGGCGAGTTCGTCACCGTGATCGGCTCCAACGGGGCGGGCAAGTCGACGCTGCTTTCAACCGTGGTCGGTACGGCAAAGCCCGATACCGGCACGATCCATCTCGCCGGCAACGACGTCACCAACTGGCCCGCCGCCAAGCGCGCCCGCCTTGTCGGCCGGGTGTTTCAGGAGCCCCGGCTCGGCACCTG
Organism: Martelella sp. FOR1707; assembly: GCF_053484265.1. Lineage (NCBI taxonomy): Bacteria > Pseudomonadati > Pseudomonadota > Alphaproteobacteria > Hyphomicrobiales > Aurantimonadaceae > Martelella > Martelella sp. FOR1707. Next base: position 208,194 of record NZ_JBAKFP010000007.1, read on the forward strand.
CTCATCGTTGTCGATCGAGGAAAACCTGGCGCTCGCCGCCGCCCGCGGCAAGAAGCGCGGTCTCGCCCTCGCACTTGGCAAGCGCGGCCAGAAGCAGATGTTCGCCGAGCATCTCGAAAAGCTCGGCCTCGGCCTCGAACACCGCATGGCAACGCCGATCGGCGCGCTGTCGGGCGGCCAGCGCCAGGCCGTCAGCCTGCTGATGGCAACGCTGCTGCCGATGAAGATCCTCGTTCTCGACGAGCACACCGCCGCCCTCGACCCTTCAGCCGCCCACAAGGTGCTCACGCTTTCGGCCGAGATTGCCGGCGAGAGCCGTCTGACGACGCTGATGGTGACCCATTCGATGAAGGACGCGCTGGCCTATGGCTCCCGCACCCTGATGATGAATGCCGGCCAGGTCGTGCTCGATATCGCCGGCGAGGAACGCTCGAAACTGAAGGTCGCCGACCTTCTCGAACGCTTCGGCCGCGCGGCGGGTACCGAGATCGATGACGACCAGCTGATGCTGGCGTAACAAACGCCTATTGATCAGAGCGCCAGAGCCCAGACCTTCGCCGAGCGAATGTCGCCGTGGCGCAGCCGCATCGAATGGATCGGATCGAAGCCGGCGATGCGCTTGGTGCCGGTCCAGCGGCCATTGTCGGCGAAGACCTCGACAGAACCGATATCGAGGAACACCCGGATATGACTCGGCTTTGCGCCGGGCGCGATATAGCGCGGCGTCGGCTTTTCGGCGTCATCGCGATAGACCAGGCTCAGGCCCTCTTCGTCCAGCGTGATCACGATCTCGATATTGTTGTGATAGAGGTCGAGCTCGAACGTCGGGCCGTCCAGTTCGATCACGATCTCGGCCTGGCCGCTTTCAAGGCTCACCAGTTCTCCGGCCGCGAGCGCCGTGTCGTCTATCAGATGGTCGCGCAGGCTTTCCACGCCCTCGATCGGCGGGGTCAGCAACGTGTCGTCGGCGGCGTCGTAGACGAGGTTGCGCGGCAGTGTCATCGCCGTCGGGAAATCGATTTCGGGGGCGGCATCCGCCCAGTTGGCGAGCCAGCCGATGCCGACCGGCGTGCCCTGGTCGAGGAACGCCTGAAAGGCGTAATTGTCGGTGACGAAGTCGAGCTCCTGCTCGAAATGCGGCGTGAATGTCGTGCCGTCGAACTTGCCGACGGTCGCCGTGGTCAGGTTCTTCCGCCCGGTTTCCTCGTGATGGCTGTGCATCAGGCCGCAGATCAGCGCCCAGTGCGTGGAGGGGTCGCCCGCCGGCCCATCGAGCGGCAGCAGGCAGGGACACTCGATCACCTGCGTGTTGAACCGGCCTTCCGAATGCAGCACCGAGACGAATTCCCAGCCGCTCGCCGCCGTCACATCCGCGGTCTGGTAGAGCAGCACGACGCCGTCCTCGCCCATGCGGCTGCCGAGCAGCATTTTCCAATAGCCGTCGGGCCCGCGGAAGACATAAGGGTCGCGGAAATCGAGTGTCAGGCCCTCAAGTTCGGGGCGGGTGTCGATCAGCGGCTTGGCCGCGCCGGCGAAGATCAGCGATTGCGAGGTCGCCATCATCTGGATTTCGCGCTCCGGCGCGCGGTCGATCATGTGTTCGGTGAAGAACACACGGACTCCGGCGGAATTTTCCAGCGGGATCGCCGAGCCCGAAAACGCGCCGCCGCGCTTGTCCGGCTTGGCGGTCAGATCCTCCGAAGGAAACAGGAAGATCGGCAGATGCCGCCAGTGCAGGAAATCCTCCGAGACCGCATGGCCCCAATGCATCGTGTTCCATTTCAGCCCGTGCGAATAATGCTGGTAGAACAGATGCGCCGAGCCGTTGAACCGGCCGAAACCGTTCGGATCGTTCATCCAGCCGAAGGGCGGGCGGAAATGATAGGAGCCGGGCGCCGGCGCCGGCGCATTGGCGGCATGGGTGCGCAAGACGGTGATGCCTTCTTCCAGCGCCTTGGCATCGGTGAACCAGTAAGCGACCGAAATCGTGGTCGTTTCGGGATCATAGGCGCATTCCAGTTCCCCGCCATGCGGCATGAAGAACATCCGGAATTCGTATTCCTCGGAATTCTGGACATAGACATCGCCGAAAACCCGATCGTTCAGCGAAAGCCTGAGTTCGGCAGGCGCGTGCGGATGAACCGCCTTGAGCCAGACATGCAGCACGGCATTGACCGGAACATTGCCGCGCAGCTTGCGAAGGCGGGTCTCATCGGCGGTGGTCAATTCATGCATGCTCGTTCGGCTCCGTTCAGCGCTACCGGATTCCCCCAGCGCCTTGCCGCGCGGAACAGCCCGGAATTACAGATATGCGCATCGTGACGAATACCGGCTGCACGCATGCGCTATCCCGCAGGGCCGAAGCGCTGCGGAATAGCTTTAGACCTAATGCACTGAGACGGGATGTAAAGAGCGTGAAGGCTAGAAAGCCTCCATCTCGCTTTTCACCTTATCGAGAAACCGGGCGCGGGTTTCCTCGGTGCAGTTGTTCATGTCGTAATGGGCCATGAAGCGCACCGGGGCGCCGAGCTTGATCTGGGCGCGGAGCACGCGCTTGATCATCTTCTTCGGCGGATTGCCGGCCAGAAAGGCCCGCATCGGCGTCGCACCATAGGTGAAGACGGCGGCGGCCTTCTGGATGTGGCGCAGCGTCGGCTTCAGCTTGCCGTCCTCCAGCGCGAAGGAAACGCCCGGCAGCCAGACGCGGTCGAAATAGCCCTTGAGCATGGCCGGATAGCCGAAATTCCAGATCGGCGTGACGATCACCAGGGCTTCCGCCTTTTGCAGGCGCTCGACATAGGAGGCCACCGGTGCGGTATTTTCCGGATAGTCGTGATAGCCGATCCGCTCCACGCGGGTCAGCACCGGCTGGAAGTTTTCGGCGTAGAGATCGCAGTCATCGACATCGTGGCCGGCCTTGGTGAGGCTTTCGACAACCTGCCTGTGCAGGGCCGCGCCATAGCTGGTTTCCACCGGGTGGGAAAAGAGCACGAGAACCCGCATCTCACTCCGCTCCCGTCTCTGCCAGCCCCTTGAACAGGAAGTTCTTGCCGGCCTTGAAGTCGAAATCCGGATTTTCCCAGGCGATCATCTTGCCGGGGTTCATCAGGCCCTTGGGGTCGGTTTCCTTCTTGAAGGCAAGCTGCAACTCGTCGGTCTGCTTCATGCCGCCTTCTTCCAGCGTATAGCGGTGCGGGTTGAAGATCGGGCAGCCGTGTTCTTCGTGAATACGGATGATTTCCTCCAGCCGCTCCGGCGTGGTGTAGCGCACCAGCGGCAGGCCGGAACACTGGACCGCGCCGTCGAAGCGCAGGAATTCCAGATGGCCGATCACCTCGTCACCGAAAAGCTCGGTCATCTCGCGCACCTTCTCGACATGGTCGGGGCCGGGATACTGCACCTGAAGATAGGTAAAGCTGTCGGGCTCCATCTTCAGCGCGCGCAGCGTGGTGTGGTTCCAGCCAAGCTCATAGGCGCGCGGAATCCCGCGCAGGCTCTCCACCTCATCGGAGCGGAAGCGGATTTCGCCCTTCATCAGCTTCACCAGCGCCTCGAAAGGGGCGAGCGCATGGGGCGCGACCATGACCACGGTGACCGCCTCGCCCTCCTTCAGCCACGGCTTGTGGCGGGTGAAATATTCATAAGGCACGGGGGCGGCGATCGGTGCGATTTCCTTGACCAGAATGCCGGAGGATTTCGCCAGCCGGTCGGAAAACCGCACGGCGTCCATGAAGGTCTCATGGCCGACGATCACGTCGACCCAGTCATAGGCGGGGGCAAGCGGCATCTCGACCTCGGTGATGATGCCGTTGGTGCCGTATGCGTGGGAGACCTTCAGGAGATCGCGCGCCGTCAGTTCCATCACGCGGGGCTCTTCCTCGAGCGTCACGATCCGCAGCCGCAGCACATTGCCGAGATCACGCAAGCCCCCCCAGTGGACCGAGCCGACACCGCCGGAACCGCCGGCGATGAAGCCGCCAAGGGTCGCCTGGCCGGTGGTGGAGGGGTGGAAGCGCAGCTCCTGGCCGGACTTCTCCTTCAGTTCCTTGTCGAGCTGGGCGCAGATGATGCCGGGCTCGGTGATCACGCGGCCGGGGTGGATCTCCTTGATCCGGTTCATCTTCGTCATGTCGAGCACGATGCCGCCGGACAAAGGCATGCACTGGCCGTAATTGCCGGTGCCGCCGCCGCGCGCGGTGACCGGCACATCATGGCGGAAGGCGACCTTCAGCACCTTGATCACCTCTTCCTCGCTTGCGGGCGAGACGATCAGGTCGCCGGTCACGTTTTCGAGCTGGGCCTTGAGGATCGGCGAGTACCAGTAGAAATCCCGACTCTTCCGGGAGACGAGGTTCGGGTTGTCCTCGATGGCGATGCCTTCGAGTTCGGTCTTGATCTGTTGATAGTCAGCCATGTTCACTTATCCATCAGCGGGTCAAGTTCGCGATAATCCGGCAGGCTGCGGTCGATGCCCATGCCATTCCGCATCACGATGCGGTCAGCCTGCGGACGGGAAAGAAACTCGCTCCAGCGCCGGGCGCTGAAAAGCACGAGATCGGCGGGACCACCCTCGGCGATCAGCCCGCGTTCCGGTCTGCCGAGGATTTCGGCGGGGGTGCGGGTGATGATGCGCGGCGTATCGTCCAGCGGATGGTCGAGCTGGAGAATGCGCACCGCCTCGCGGATCACTTCCACGGGGTCGAGATCGCCATAGGCGTAGAACGGGTCGCGGGTATTGTCGGAGGCGACGGCGGTCTTCACGCCGGCGGCCGCCAGTTCCTTGAACAGCGTCACGCCCCGCCAGCGCGGGGTGACGCCTTCGTGGCGGTCTTGGAGATACATGTTGCACATCGGCAGCGAGACGACCGCGATCTCGGCCTCGGCGACGCGGTCGATGGTGCGTTTCGCGGTCTCCGCGTCCTGCCGCGCCAGCGAACAGCAATGGCCGACGGTGACCGCGCCCTCGAAACCGTTACGGATCTTGGCGTCAGCGATGCGGCCAAGGGTCAGCACCTCGCGGTCCTCGGTCTCGTCGACATGGAGATCGATATCGAGTCCGGCATCGCCCGCGGCCTGAAACATCCGGTCGAGGCGGGCATCGAGATCGGGGAGCATCTGGGTGACGCCGCCGATCAGGCCGCCCCGGCGCTTCAGCAGCGCGATCAGATCATCAAAGAACGGCTCGAAGATCATGTCGATCGCAAACAGCGCAACGGCCTGAAGCTCGATCCGGTCCGCCCATTTCTCGCGGATGTCGGAGAACACCTCGAAGGAGATTTCATGCTGCGGCGGCAGGCTGTCGAGATGGGTGCGCAGCAGGCCCGTGCCGTGGGCGTAGGCGCATTTCAGCGAGAACTCCATGCGCGCGGAGACGTCATCGGCCGACCAGTTGGCCTCCCGGTCGGCGCGCACGTTTTCGAGCGCGCCCATGAAGGTGCCGTCTGGATTGCGGCGGCGCTCCCAGATATGGCCCTTGTCGATATGGGTGTGCATGTCGGTGAAGGTCGGCCAGACCATGCCGCCGCGAAGGTCGGTGGCGGGCAGGGCGGCAGGCGCTGTTCCCGGCAACGAGATGGCAGCGATCCTGCCGTTCTCAATTGTGATATCGGCGGCGACCAGCCCTTCTCGCGCGGAAAAGGGCGCGGCATCCTTCAGACAGATCGCCGGCACGGTCGCGTTCTGGAGAACGAAGGCGGGGGCCTTGGGAAGCGTGACAAAACCGGTCATCAGTTTTCCCTCTTCAGGCTGCTTTCATGCCAGCGATGCAGGAACAGCCAGGCGATGAAGGAGGTGAGCGCGAAGATCGCGACGCCGAGGCAGGCGAGCATGAACAGCGCCGCGAACAGCCTCGGAATGTTGAGACGGTACTGCGATTCCAGCAGACGGAAGGCAAGGCCCGAACCGGCGCCCGCCGAGCCCGCCGCGAATTCCGCGACCACAGCGGCAATCAGCGCCAGCCCGCCGCCAATCCGAAGGCCCGTCATGAAATAGGGCAGCGAGGCCGGCAGTTTCAGGTGGATCAGCGTCTGCCAGCGCGAGGCGCCGTAAAGCTCGAACAGGTTGAGCAGATTGTGGTCAACGCTCTTCAGCCCCTGCGCCATGTTGGACAGGATCGGGAAGAACGCCACAAGAAAGGCGCAGATCAGCAACGCCACCTGCGTTGTCGGCGTATAGATCAGGATCAGCGGCGCGATCGCGACGATCGGCGTCACCTGCAGGATCACGGTGATGGGATAGAGCGCGGTCTCGATCCAGCGCGACTGCACCATGATCACCGCAAGCCCGACGCCGCCGACAAGGGCAAGACCGAGTGAGATGAAGGTGATCTTGGTGGTGACCCAGAGCGCGGGGGCAAGCGTGCCCCAGTCTTCGAAAAAGGCTTCTGCAACGAGCGCCGGACCGGGCAGGATGTAATGCGGGGTCTGGTAGATCACCACGATCGCCTGCCAGATCGCCACCAGCAGCGCCAGCACCGCGATCGGGATCGCAATCTTCAGAATGGTCTCGCCATTGCGGGCGAAGAAGCCGGGGCGGGCATAGGTTTCGCCTGTGGTTTCGTTGCTCATCAGTGCTCGCCTCCCGCCGCCTGGATGGCGCCCTGAAGCGAGCGCGAGACCTTCTCGCAGGCCAGCCGGTATTCTTCCGAGGTGCGGTAGCTCTCATCGCGCTCCTGGCTGGTGTCGAGCGGGAAATCGTCGAACACCTGACCGGGCCGCGCGCGCATGACCACGATGCGGTTGGAGAGATAGGCGGATTCGAAAACGGAATGGGTCACGAAGATCACGGTGATGCCGGTTTCGTGCCAGAGCCTGAGCACATCGTCATTGAGCTTCTGCCGGGTGATTTCGTCCAGTGCGGCAAACGGCTCGTCCATCAGGAGCAATTTCGGCTTGGTCACCAGCGCGCGGGCGATCGAGACCCGCATCTTCATGCCGCCGGAGAGTTCGCGCGGATAGGCATTGGGAAAATCCTGAAGACCGACGGTCGCAAGCGCGGCCATGATCTCTTCGCGCACGCCGGCCTTGGATTTGCCGCGCAGCTTCAGCGGCAGGAAGACATTGTCGAACACGGTCGCCCAGGGCATCAGCGTCGGTTCCTGAAACACGAAGCTGATATCGCCTTCCGGCTTGCCCCTGGCGGAGATGCGCGAGGTCGGCCAGTCGATCGCGCCCTGCGTGACATCGCCGAGCGAGGCCATGATGCGCAAGGCCGTCGATTTGCCGCAGCCGGATGGCCCGAGCAGGCTCACGAACTGGCCCTGACAGACGGTGAGGCTCATATCCTTGAGCGCGATCGTGCCGTTGGAGAAGATCTTGGTGACATGCTCAAGCTTCACTAGCGGCTTTTGCAGCAATGCCTCGGCGGGCGCCATGCGGTTATCCTGTATGCGTAAACGGGTCGCCCCGCGCGGACGCGGGGCGAAGAATGCGAAGGGATTACTTCATCAGGTCCTTGCCGACGCCCTTGCAGACGAACTGCGTCGTATAGGCCTTGGTATAGTCGAGGTCGGACTCATAAAGGCCGATATCGACCATGTCGTCGAAGAAGGTCTTGAAGTGTTCGTCGGTCATGCAGCCGATGCCGCCTTCCTCGGCCTCGCCGGAGACGACGATGCCGTATTCCTTCATCTTCTCGATCGAATAGGCGATCTGCTCATCCGTCATTTCCGGATTGTCTGTCTTGATCAGCTCGTTGGCGGCCGTGTTGTCGCCGTAGAGATAATTGTACCAGCCCTCGATCGAGGCATCGACGAAGCGCTGCACGAGGTCGGGGTTCTCATCGACCATCTTCTGCTGGGCGGTGATCATCGTCGAATAGGGCGAGTAGCCGCTGTCGGCGAGCAGGAACACCTTCGGCGTCCAGCCGGCTTCCTTTTCCACCGAATAGGGTTCCGACGTCAGATAGCCCTGCTGGGCGGATTGCGGATCGGCGATGAACGGGGCCGGGTTGAAGGTGTAGGGCTTGTACTGAGCATCGTCGAAGCCGTCGAAATTAGCCTTCATCCACTGGAAATAGGACAGGAACCCATCCTTGCCCATGAAGATCGTCGGCAGTTTGGCGAGATCGCCGAATTCCTCGATGCCCTGATCGGGATGCGCCATCAGGATCTGCGGGTCCTTCTGGAAGATCGCGGCGACGTCGATCAGCGGAATATTCTCGACCACGGCGTCGAATTCGCCCTGCGGCGAGCCCATGTAAAAATCGACCTTGCCGGCGATCAGCAGCGCGCGGTTGGCCGCCTGCGGTCCGCCCTGCACGATGGTGACGTCGAGCCCGTATTTCTCGTAGGTGCCGTCGGCAACGGCCTGGTAGAAGCCGCCATGCTCGGCCTGGGCCAGCCAGTTGGTGCCGTAGGAGACCTCGTCGAGCGCCAGCGCGGGCGCTGTCGCGGCAAGCGTCAGGCCGGCAAAGGCCGCAAGCCCGGTCATGCTGGATTGAAGTGACATTTCTCGTTCCCCTTCGCGTTTTGCTGAAGCTTATGATTGGTATTTGAGCGGCTTAACCGCTGTTTGAGAAGTATCAATTTTCGTGCGCATCGATGCCTTTTTTGCACAAGGCTCGGGAATGATATAATTGTAGTCGCACTGCGTAAAAAATGGTCACCTGAGCCGAGTTTACCCCGATGCTGCACTCCCGCAAACTGCAATATATCGATGAAATCGCGCGTTGCGGATCGATCCGGAAGGCCGCCCAGAGGTTGAATGTCGCATCGTCGGCGGTCAACCGGCAGATCCTGGCGCTGGAGGAGGAGCTGGGCGCGCCGCTGTTCGAGCGGTTGCCGCGTGGATTGCGGTTGACGGCGGCCGGCGAGATGTGCGTCGAGCATGTTCGCGAGGTGCTGAAAAGCTATGACCGGCTGGAGGCGCGCATCCGGGCGCTGAAGATGCCGCAGGCCGGCAAGGTCACGTTGGTCACCACCGTCGGGCTTGCGGCCGGGCCGCTGCCGGAGATCATCGCCCGTTTCGTGGAGAAGAATCCGCGCATCCGCATTCATCTGCGTTCCGATATCGGCGATACCACCATTGCTTCGGTAGTCACCGGCGATGTCGATCTCGGCCTCGGCTTCAACATTCCGCCCACACCGGGCATCCGCACCGTCGCCACCTTCGATGTGCCGATCGGTGCGGTGCTGCCGCCGGGGCATCCGCTTACAGAGCAGGAGCGCGTCAACGTCTCCGATGTGGTGCAGGAGCCGCTGGTGCTGGCGCAAAGCGGCACCAGCCTGCGCAATGTCATCAATCTCATGCTGTCACCGCTGCCGCTGCCGGTCGAACCGGTGGTCGAGACCAACGCGTCGGAAATGCTGAAGCAACTGGTCAAGCGCGGCACCGGCCTGACCTTCCTCAATCCGCTCGATGTCTATGACGATTGCGCCAAGGGCGAACTGGTCTTCCGCCCGGTCGCCGACCCGCATGTGCGCCACCAGCCGATGAAGCTCTTCGCCCGCGCCCGCACGCCCCTCGACGCCGCCACCAGCCTGTTTGTGGATTACCTACTCAGCGAACTGGCCGCGATGATCGCAACACTGCAGGAGCGCCGGCATTTGCCGGAGACGGTGTAGTTTTCTGGCTGCGGGCCAGTGTCAGCTGAGTAGTAGTGTGGGATCGAGGCGTTGCAGCCACTAATCTCCCCCCTTGAGGGGCAGATGCCCCGACAGGGGCAGAGAGGGGTGAACCCTATCCGAGAGCACGGAGTCTGCGGCCTTTAGGGCTTGCGCCCTTTACCCCTCTCTGTCGCTTTCGCGACATCTCCCCCTCAAGGGGGGAGATTGTGGTTGAGAGGTCTTTTGTCGACGGAAAGCAGAACTTGTGGCGACAGCTTCGACATCACCATTCTGAATCTCAAAGCATCGGCGCATTCTTCTCACCCCGGGGTATAAAGCTTCTCCAGCGGATAATCCCGCAAATCCTCGATCAGCTCGATGAAACCCGCCGCCTGATGCCGGGCGATCGCCTCGCCCTTTTCGGCGGTGCCAGCGGCGGCGTTGCCGACGGCGCCCTTGGGGTTGAGGTCGTGGGCGATCCAGGCGAGCGAATTGGGCGGGATCGGTTGCAGGTGGCGGGTGTTTTCCTTCTGCCATTTGGCGAGCGAGGCGAAGTTTTCCGCATGCTCCATCTTCACCAGCTCGGGCCGGAAATGCAGCATCAGCGAAGTTTCGACCTCGCCGGCATGGATTCCGTAGGTGCGCTCCTCGTCGCTGATCATGCCCTCGGGGTGGCCGAAGCGGCCCCATTGGGTGGAAACCACCGCCATATTGAAACGCACCCGCATTTCGCGCGCGACGATGTGCATGATGTCGAGATTGCCGCCATGACTGTTGACGATGATCATCTTTCTGAGGCCGGCCTCGGCCACCTTCTCGCCGATCGCGGTCCAGGCGGGGATCAGGATATCGGCGCCGAAGGATAGCGTGCCGGGGCCGTAGACATGTTCGTTGGCCTTGCCGATTTCCTGAACCGGCAGCACCAGAACGTCGAGATCGTCGGGGATCATGTCCTGAAGCGTGTCCAGCATGCCGCGTGCGATCGCGACATCGGTCGCGACCGGCAGGTGGGGGCCGTGCTGCTCGGTGGAGGCGATCGGCAGGATCGCGATCGTCTTTTCGGCATCAAGCGCGGCAAAATCCGGGCTCGTCAGTTCATTCCAGTAAAAGCGCTTGGCCATGTCTCACCTGTCTGATGTTCCCCGCCGCTTTTCGCAGCGGCGTCTCAGACAGGTTTAGGCAAAGGGCGTGATCGGCAAAAGCATCGTTTTGCGTCCCGTCCGCTCTCTTTTTGCGCGCGGTCTCAGGCCGGCTTCGGTTTGCCCCACTGGGCAAGCGCAATCCCGCCGACCACGAGCACAAGGGCGATCGCGTGGAATCCCGCAAGCTGCTCGTTCAGCACCAGCACGGCGATGATCGTGCCGAACACCGGGATCAGGTTGATGAAGATGCCGGCGCGGTTGGGGCCGATCACATCGACGCCGCGGATAAAGAAGACCTGGGAAATGAGCGATGGAAATAGCCCGGCATAGAGCACCACGCCGAAACCGATGGCGTCATGCGGGAAGATCGCGGAACCTACGGCGATTTCGGCCGCCACCAGCGGTATTGAGGCGATCACCGCGCCGCAGCAGAACGATACCACCATCACCCGCCAGTCGAGCGGCGGCTTCCAGCGCAGCGCAACGGTGTAGCCGGAATAGCTGAGCGCTGCGGCAAGCGCCAGCAGATCGCCGAGATTGAGGTCGAGATGCAGCAGCTTGCGCATCTCACCCTGGGAGACAACGGTCGCAACGCCCGCCAGCGTCAGCATGAAGCCGGTCATCTGCAGCACGGTCGAGCGGGTGCGAAACAGCGCGAAATTGATGGCGAGGATGCAAAAGGGCAGGCTTGCCTGGATCATCGACACGTTGATCGCCGAGGTGAGCTGGAGCCCGGAATAGAGAAAGGCGTTGTAGGCGGTGTAGCCGACCGCGCCGAAGGCGAGGACCGCCGGCCAGTTGCGCCTGACCACCGGCCACTCCCTGCGCAACTGCGGCAGCGAAAACAGCCCGAGAACGATGGCGGCCAGGGTCCAGCGCAGGGAATTGAGAACCATGGGGGAAACGTGCCCCACGGCCAGCTTGCCCGCGGTCATGTTTCCGCCCCAAAGAAATGCCGTGATGGTGAGAAGCAGATAGGCCTGCCATTCGCTGGCGTTTGCGCCTGATTTCATGTCATTCGCCAATCCATTCGAGGGTAAGGACGCAATAGTCCGTCTGCCATGGGGCTGTCACGAGAAAATTTTGCGCTTGCGGGCGTGGGGGATCGCAATATGACAGCGAGATGGTTATAGATGCTGCGGCTTAACCGTGACTTAGGACTTCCAGGTAGGTGATATGACAAATGTTGTAGTGGTCGGCTCGCAATGGGGCGACGAGGGCAAGGGCAAGATCGTTGACTGGCTTTCCGAGCGCGCCGATATCGTGGTGCGCTATCAGGGCGGTCACAATGCCGGCCACACGCTGGTAATCGACGGCGTGAGCTACAAACTGTCGCTGCTGCCCTCCGGCGTCGTACGCGAAGGCAAGCTTGCCGTCATCGGCAACGGCGTCGTCGTCGACCCGCATGCGCTGATCGCCGAGATCGACCGTCTGGAAGCGCAAGGGGTGAAGATCACGCCTGAAAATCTCCGGATCGCCGATAACGCGACGCTGATCCTCTCGCTCCACCGCGAGCTTGACGGCATGCGCGAGGACGCCGCCTCCAATTCCGGCACCAAGATCGGCACCACAAGGCGCGGCATCGGTCCGGCCTATGAGGACAAGGTCGGCCGCCGCGCGATCCGGCTGATGGACCTTGCCAATCTGGAGAGCCTGCCGGCCAAGGTCGATCGCCTCCTGACGCATCACAACGCGCTGCGCCGCGGCTTTGGCGCGCCGGAGATCGCTCACGAGACGATCATGGAGGAGTTGACCTCGGTCGCCGATCAGATTCTGCCTTACCGCGAAACCGTGTGGCTGCTGCTCGACAAGAAGCGCCGCGCCGGCCAGCGCATCCTGTTCGAGGGCGCGCAGGGCACGCTGCTTGATATCGACCACGGCACCTATCCCTTCGTCACCTCGTCGAACACGGTGGCGGGGCAGGCGGCGGCCGGTTCCGGCATGGGGCCGGGCTCGCTCGGCTATATTCTCGGCATTACCAAGGCCTATACCACCCGCGTCGGCGAGGGGCCGTTCCCGACGGAACTTAATGACGAGGTCGGCAATTTCCTCGGCGAGCGCGGCCATGAATTCGGCACGGTCACCGGGCGCAAGCGCCGCTGCGGCTGGTTCGATGCCGTGCTGGTGCGCCAGGCCGTCGCCACCAACGGCATCACCGGCATTGCACTGACCAAGCTCGATGTGCTGGACGGGCTGGACGAGCTGAAGATCTGCGTTGCCTATGAGCTGGATGGCGAGCGGATCGAGGCGTTGCCGGCAAGCCAGGGCGCGCAGGCGCGCGTCAAGCCGGTCTATGTCACGCTGGAAGGCTGGAAGGAATCGACCGTCGGCGCGCGCAAATGGGCGGACCTGCCGGCCCAGGCGATCAAGTATGTACGCCAGGTTGAGGAGCTGATCGGGGCTCCCGTTGCGCTTCTATCCACAAGTCCTGAGCGCGATGATACCATTCTCGTGACCGATCCATTTGAAGATTAAGAAAAAATCGTAGTATTGTCGCGGCACTGTCCCGCACAATAGGGGTGATTCATGGCGGATTTCACAGCAGTCATTCGGCGCGCGGTCGAAGGCCTTCCGGAGCAATCTCCGGAATTGCGCGCCCGCGTCTATGAAAAGGCGCGCTCTGCTGTCATCCGGCAGATGGAAAACATGAACCCCCCGCCGCCGGAAGCGATGATCAAGCGGCAGATCGACAAGATCGATGCCGCGATCGCCGAAGTCGAGAGCGATTTCGCCGTGGCCCTGCCGCCCGATGAAGAGATTGTCGAGGACGGGTTTACCGAAGAAGCCCCGGTCGAGGACGATGTCGCGCCGGAACCGCCGGTGGAAGAGCCTTATCGCGACGAAGAGCCGTATGAAGAGCCGCCGGTAGACGAGGTTGCGCCGGAACCGGAGCATCATTTCGAGCCCGAGCCCGAGCCGGAGCCGGAGCTGGAACCAGAACCTGCGCAGCCGCGCCAAGCCACAGGCTTCCTGCAAGGCGCCACCTTCGAGGCGGTCAACCGGCCCGACAGGGTCGTCTACGAGCGCGCGCCCGATCCCGAGGAGTCCTATTCCTTCGACACACCGGAGGAAGAAGAGGAAAGCGATGCCGGATCGGTGGTGGTCGAGCCGGATGAGGACGAACACCGCGCCGCTGACGATTGGCGCTACGAGGCGGCGCCCGCCGCCGTGCCAACCGAACCGGCCGCGCCTGCGGGCGGACGACCTGTTTCCGAGAAGGACTGGGCCCATGTGGACAGTCTTCTGGGGCTTGAGCCGGAAGAGCCGGGTTACGACGATGACGAGCGGTCTTCCGGTTACGGTCGCGATGGCGATGACACCGAGCGTGGAGGACGCGGCGGGGCGAAACGTATTGTGATTGCGGTTGCCGCCGTCGTCATTCTGGCGGCGGTCGCTGTCGGCGGCTATTTCGCCTGGCAGAGCCGCGACGCGGTGACGGCGCTGGTCGACCCGGGACAGGAGCAGGCTGCCGAAACGCCGGCAGAGCCCGAGACGCCGCCGGCGACAGAACCGGAGGCTGAAACCGCCCAGGCGCCGGCCGATGACGCTGCGGACGAGGGCGAGGCGGCAGGCGAAAAGCAGTTCACCCAGCGGCTGCTGCCGGACGGTACCGAAGTCGAGGAGGGCCTTCCCGCCGCCGGAGCTACCGCCGGACCGGCCCGCACCGTCGCCAACCAGACATCGGGCGCGCCGGCGACTTCCGGTTCCACGCAGGAAGCGGCCGCGCCCGCGCCGCCGGTCGGCTCCGCGCAGAAGATGTTCCTTTACGAGGAGCAGCTTGGCCAGTCGGTCCCGTCGGCCTATCAGGGCACGGTGACCTGGGAGCTGAAGCAGGAGAACACCGGCACGGCGGTGTCCGAACCGGTGATCGAGGGCGTGATGAACGTGCCCGATGCCGGGCTTTCCGGTGTGATCACCTTCCGCCGCAACGACGATTCCTCGCTGCCGGCAAGCCATCTCATCGATATTGCGTTCACGCTTGGCGATAATTTCCAGGGCGGTGCGGTCGACAATGTCCAGCGGATATCGCTGAAGAACACCGAAGCCGCCCGCGGCGATCCGCTGATCGCGGTCTCGGCCAAGATCACCGACGATCTCTATATGCTTGCGCTCAATGATTTCGATCAGGCGCGCGGCCAGAACCTGGCGCTGCTCGCCGAGCGCAACTGGATCGACATCCCGATCACCTACCGCAACGGCCGCCGCGCGCTGCTGACGCTGGAGAAGGGCACGACCGGCATGGCGATCTTCGACCGCGCCGTCCAGGAATGGCAGGCGCTGGGCGATATCGGCGACAATTGAAGGCTTTGCGATAATGCCTGCACGCCTGCCGAGGTGAAGCGAGGGCTGGACAGATGGATATAACGCTTGCTCACGCGCTCACCCGGCGTCGCTCTGTCCGCGCGTTCGCAAAGCATGCGATACCGCTTAGCTCGCTGGAAAAAATCCTGTGGGCGGGCCAGGGCAAGTCGGGAGAGGATGACGGAAAGACCGTTCCTTCAGCCCACGCGCTCTACCCACTCCGCCTGTTTGTCATGGCAAGCAGGGTCGACGGCCTTGAGAGCGGATTGTATGCCGCTGAGCCGGGCGGGCTGGACCTGAGGAACATCAATCATGCCGATTTGCGGCCGGCTCTGTGCGAGGCGGCGATTGGTCATCCGGAATGGATTGCGAATGCGGCGTGCATTATTGCCATATGCGCTGACATGCTGACGCCGGTGCGGGCATTCGTTGAACAGCACCCCTATGGCGCGCGCGGCGAGCGCTACATCTTTCTGGAGGCGGGCGCGGCGGCGCAAAATATCCAGCTCATGGCGGTGGCGGAGGGGCTCGGAAGCGTTCTGGTTGGTGGTTTCAATGATGAAGCCACGGCCAGTGTTCTCGCGCTGGCGCCACCCCTCGCGCCTCTCGCGCTGATGTGCCTCGGCGCTCCGGTCCCGGAGCGCTGAGGAAGCGCGTCGACATCGCCGTCACGTAACGCCCTCACGCGATGATGCATGAGGGCGTTCTCATTTGCATATGGCTTGTTCTCGACTGGATTGGGCATTTAGGAACGCGGCGCCGTGCCCGTATCATCGCTGGTCTTCTCGCTCAGCGGGGCGCAGAGCAGCAATAGGCGGCTCTTGAGCATGTCGATCTTGAATTTTGCGGCCGCGACGGCGGTTTTCGCCTTCTCGACATCGACAGTTTCTCCGCACCGCGCCGCTTCATCGGCATTCTGCAACTGGTTTTCCGCCCGCACCAGCGAAGCGTTTGCTGCGGCGAGATCGCTTTCGGCGGCGGCGATGCCAAGTTTCAGGGCGTTGAAGTCGTTCATGAAGTCGCGGCGGTTGTCGCGCGCGGTCAGGATCGTCTCCATGAGCGTCAGCCGGGCGTTCTGCGTCATGCGCAACGCATCGCCTTCATCGATCAGCGGCAGGACATAGGAGACCAGAAACTGGAGGTTCAGGCCGCCGGTCTGGGTCATGAAACTGGGGATCGAGGTTTTCAGCTTGGTGAAACGCGATTGCCGGGCAAGGTCGAGCTGCGCGGCCGAGGCTTCAACGAGCAGATCCTCCAGGCGCTTCTTGCCGGAACTTGCGAAACAGGCCTCCGCATCGTCGCTCTTCACGGCCTCGAAGCCGGAAAGCGGAGACAGTACGGAACGCTCCGGAGCCACGCGATAGCCGCCCTCGGCAAGGCCCGCAAGACCCAGCAATTCGTCCCGTTTCGAGTTAAGCAGGCGCGACACGGCGTCGGCTTCGTGGCGGGCGGCGGCGACCTGCGCCTTGAGCGCCTTCAACTCTCGTTGCGTGGCCTCTTCGTCCGCGACCTCCGCCTCGACATCGACGGCCCGGCAGGCAAGCCCCTTTTCCTTCAGCACGGCGTTTTTATGCCTGAAATCGAGGGTCGTATATTCGTTGTAGGTGTTGAGAAGGTTGGACGTCGCGGTGCGCTGGGCGATCTGGTATTGCACCGGGATCAGCCGGCCTGCGACCTCGACCGATGGCTGGTCGAGGCGGAGCAAGGCCTTTGAAATATCCCAGTTCACGCCGAGCACGATATTCGAGGTACCCGTGACATCGCCAAGATCATCGCCGGTATAGGTTGCGATCTGGCGCGCTTCGGCGCTGATGCGCGGCAGGCGCGCGGATTTGACCTTGTCGAGCTCGAGCATGGCCCGCGCGCGGCTGATGCGGGCGCGCATGAAATCCTTGCCGCCGCCTTCCGCGCTCGCCAGAAGTTCAGAAGGTCCCAGCACGGCGCCATCGGCGGGCGGTTCGGGCGGTTGCGCGCTGAGCTCCTGCTCCATCAGGTCGATCTGCTGGGCGGTCTGCTGCAATTGCTGGGAGGCGCACCCGGCAAGCGCCAGCCCGACGCCCGCAAGCGTGCCCATGCCCAGCTTGGCGGCGTTCCTGTTTCGCACGTTTCGATCAGACACGGTCGGCAACACTCGTCTGGAGAGCGGAGGGCATGCCTCCGGCGCGGGTTTTATGCCTTGTGCGGCTGCGAACAACCGGTTCATTCAACGACGGGATGACGACCGGCGATCGGCCGGGCTTGCGCGCAAATACGTTCAAGACCGCCGGCGAGGCCGGGGGAAATTGCGGATATCTCACGGCTGGGCTCTCCCTCAGAAACTGACGGGAAATTGCATTTCAGGCTTCACAGAAACGGCCCGGGCGGGAAATTGTTTCCCGGGAGCCGACCTGCAAGCGATTCAATGCCGCAATGTTAGCCGCAAAGCTTGGCAAAAATGGGATAGGGTCTGCTGCACCGCAAAAGAAAGCGGGTTTCTGCGATCAGGCCGCGGGCTTGGCCTCGAACACGACCTCGCCCTCATTGACCACGAATTCGATGGCCATGCCGGACTCCTCCGCCAGCAGCGCGGTGTAATAGGGCTGTACGTTGTGCGAGGTGATCGGGTCGTCCATGACCCCGCCATAGATGCGGGCGAAATCGGCCGGCATCTGCACATAATTGCCGCGGGTGCGGATGATGAAGGCGAAAATATCGCCCGCGGCATCGAGACCGACATCGATGGTGCCGCCGCGCGGGATGGTGGAGAGGGCAACCAGGAACAGGTTCAAAAGCAGCTTGACCCGGTTCTTCGGCGCGTTGATGCGCGGGCCGTTCCAGTTGAGCGTCACCCGTTTGCCAAGCCCGATCAGGTCGCGCGCCGCCGTCTCCGCCTCGCCGGTATCAAGCGGCGTATCCAGCGTGCCGGAGGCGCCGAAGGCGATGCGGGCGAATTTCAGATGGATGGTGGCCGAAAGCGTGCTCTGGCGGATGAGCTGCAGCGCGTCCTCGTCCATGCCGCCCTCGTCCAGCAGCTCCAGCCCGTTTCCGGCAGCCCCGATCGGATTGACGACATCGTGGCAGATGCGGCTTGCAAGCAGGGCCGCAAGATCTGCGCCGCTCAGGGTCAGGTTCGGGTTCTTCATCGCGTCCACCATCCTTCGGATCAGGCGGCCAGCGGCCGCCCCTGTCTTTTGCTGGTATCGCCGCGTCATGGCAAGCGATAATCAGCTTCCGGCAAAATCCTCCCATTTGGTAAATCCATTGTTAAGGGGTATGGCCCACAATGTCCGGCAAAAGTCCGCCGTCCGCCGGATTGCCGCCATGAGAAGTCGCGGCGTCCACGGACCAGACCAAAAAGCAACAGGAATGGAACCGCCATGTTTGCCACAAACGCCGTAAGGTCCATAAAAGCACTTGTCTTCGCTTTCTTGATGATGGTCTTCGCGGCCATTCCGGCCGGAGCGCAACAGCAGGCCCAGCAAACCGACACATTCTCGCCGGACGAGGTGGTCGCCGCCGGCAACACTTTTTTCGGCGAAGCCAGCTCGGGCCTCGCCCAGACGCTTCAGAATGCCTTTTCGAAATACGGACTGCCCAACGGCTATATTCTCGGCGCGGAAGGCTCCGGCGCCTTCATCGCCGGCCTGACCTATGGTGAAGGCACGCTCAACACCAAGAATGTCGGCTCCCACAAGGTGTTCTGGCAGGGCCCGTCGCTCGGCATCGATTACGGCGGCGACGGCTCCCGGGTGATGATGCTGGTCTATAACCTGCCGTCGGTGCCCGAGCTCTACCACCGCTATGGCGGCGTCTCCGGCTCTGCCTATATCGTCGCCGGCTTTTCGATGCAGGTCTACAAATACCGCGATGTCATCCTGGTTCCGGTGCGTTCGGGCATTGGCGCCCGTCTCGGCGTCAATGTCGGCTATCTGAAGCTGACCGAGCGGCCGACCTGGAACCCCTTCTGAGCGGAGCGCGGGATTGGGCGACCTGAAAGCCGACATCGAAGCGCGCTATGCCGCGATCTGCAGCCAGGTGGATAAAGCCGCCGGCTCGGATCGCGAGGACGAGGCCCTGCGCGCGGCTCTTGCCGAGCTTGCCGCGATGATGATCGCCTACCGCTATCATGAGGGCAATGAGGGCGCGCGCGATGCGCTGGAAGCCGCGCTTTCGCGCGACCAGGCCCGCAGCGCCCGCCGGATCAGCCTTGCCGAGCGCGCCCGCGCCCTGCTTGCCGACAACAAGTAAAAGGGCGCATTTATCCGATCCGCCCCTTGGCAAGCGCAAGCTGATAGAGCGCGATCGCCGCCGCATTGCCGACATTGAGGCTGTCGAGCCCGGGGGCCTGCGGGATACGCACGGTGCGGAATGCCTCCATGATCTCGCCCGGCAGCCCCTCGCCCTCCGTTCCCAACACGAGCGCCACCCGCCGTCCCGGCGAAATGCGATGCAGAGCCTCACCGCCGGAGGGAGACAGGGCAATGACATCGAAGCCCGCCCGCGCAAGCGCGGCAAGAACCTCCGGCCCGTTACCATGTCGGGCCCACGGCATTTTTAGCACTGAACCAACCGAAACGCGCAGCGCCTTGCGATAAAGCGGATCGCAACTGGTCTCGTCGAGAAACACCGCATCGGCGCCGAGCGCCGTCGCATTGCGGAAGATCGCGCCGGCATTGTCGTGGTTGGAAAGACCGATGCAGACGACCACCAGCGCATCATCAGGCAGCGTCGCGATCAGTTCCTCCGTCGTTGGCCGGCCGGCAATGCGGCCCAGCGCCAGAACCCCGCGATGCATGTCGAATCCGGCAATTGCGTTCATCACCGCAGCGTTGCAGGTGAAGACCGGCACGCTGGCCGGATAGGCCTCCAGCACGCCAGCGATGCCCGCCAGCCGGTTTTCCAGCACAAGAATACGATCGGCTTCGAACCGTGCGGCATCCGCCTCGGCCAGCACCCGGAGCACCACCGTGCCCTCGGCAATGAACAGGCCCTGCCGCCCGACAAGATCCTTCTCCCGGATCGCGCGGAACGGCGCGACCCGCTCATCGTCTGGATCGGTAATCACAATTGCCGGAGCGGCCATCTCAGTCGAAGCGAATTTCGACATCGGCGGCCATGCGGCCGGTATTGATATCAAATAGATAGAGCGTCTGCTCGCCGTTTTCCTTGGTGCCGTAGATCAGCGCCTGGCCGTCGCCATAACTGATATCGGCGATCTGGAACCCGCGCGGCAGGTTGGCCGTCAACGCCCGCGGCGCATCGGCGGGCACGATCGCGCCGCCGCGTTCGGCCACCGGCGCTTCATCCGATCTGCTCATCACCTTGTAGAGGATCGCGCCGAACACCGCCATCAGCGAGACGATCATGATCAGCGCGGAAACGACCTGCAGGCGCAGCATCCGTCGCCGAACCAGCTCGACTGCCGGGTCGAGCGGCTTTTCCTCTTCTTCGTCTTCAATGCGGTGTTGCGACATTGTCCATTGCTCCGGGGGCCGGTTTCGCTTAACAAGCGCGAACCGCACTTGCAAAGTTCAGATGACAGACGACCCGTTTAAACAAACCCAGGCCGATAGAAAAGACTTTCTCGTCCCCGAGGGCACGAAAGAGCGTCTGGACGCTTTCATCGCGCGCGAGATGGGCGACGGCGTTTCGCGCACCCGCGTCAAGGCGCTGATCAATACCGGCGCGGTATCGATTGACGGGAAGCCGGTGACCGAGCCGAGCCGCAAGGTGAAGCCGGGCGAGGCCATTACCCTGATCATGCCCGAGGCGGAGGACGCCGAACCCGAAGGCGAGGATATCCCGCTCGACATCCTGCACGAGGACGGCGACATCATCGTCATCAACAAGCAGGCGGGCCTCGTGGTGCATCCGGGCGCAGGCAACTGGACCGGGACGCTGGTCAACGCGTTGATCTTCCATTGTGGCGACACGCTTTCGGGCATTGGCGGGGTAAAGCGCCCCGGCATCGTCCACCGCCTCGACAAGGATACCACCGGCGTGATGGTGGTGGCCAAGAACGACGCCGCCCATCAATCGCTCGCCGCCCAGTTCGCCGATCACGGCCGCACCGGACCGCTGCAGCGCGCCTACAAGGCGCTGATCTGGGGCCGGCCGAAAACGCTGCAGGGCACAATCGATGCACCGCTCGGGCGCGCGCCCGACCGCATCCGCCGCGCCGTTAAACGGGCCGACAGCGCCGATGCCGATTTCGCCATCACCCATTACACGGTCGAACGCCGTTTCGGCGAAAAGCCCGATGGCAGCGCGCTGGCAAGCCTCGTCGAGTGCCGGCTCGAGACGGGCCGCACCCACCAGATCCGCGTCCACATGGCCCATATCGGCCACCCCCTGATCGGCGACAACATGTATGGCGGGGGCTTCAAGACCAAGGTCAATTTGCTGGAGGAACCCGCCGCCTCGCTGGTGCGTGGTTTCCCCCGTCAGGCGCTCCATGCCGCCCTGCTTGCAATTGAGCACCCGACGACCGGCGAAGAGATGCGTTTCGAAGCGCCCCTGCCCGCTGATATGGCAGCACTTTGCGCAGCCTTCGAGGACTGAGCTCGGTCACGCTCAAGAACATTCCAGTCAATGGAAAGTTTTTGGCCTCATTCCCTTGAAAGCCCTGCCTGCCATACTTAAATCGGGTTTTCCCTCCAGAAAATCGATGGTCGGATTGCGGGTTTCGTCCCGCCTGTCGCCGCTGATTTGAAGAGGATTGCAACACCAAGGGGGTGAAAGCATGGCCAATACGCTTCCCAGCATCCGTGCCGGAGAAAACGGTCTCAACCGTTATCTCGAAGAAATCCGCAAGTTCCCCATGCTCGAGCCGCAGCAGGAATACATGCTCGCCAAGCGGTATCAGGAGCATGACGACCGTGGCGCGGCACATCAGCTCGTCACCAGCCATCTGCGTCTCGTCGCCAAGATCGCGATGGGCTATCGCGGGTATGGGCTTCCGATCGGCGAAGTCGTGTCCGAAGGCAATGTCGGCCTGATGCAGGCCGTCAAGAAATTCGATCCCGAGCGCGGTTTCCGTCTGGCGACCTATGCGATGTGGTGGATCAAGGCCTCGATCCAGGAATATATCCTGCGCTCGTGGTCGCTCGTCAAAATGGGCACCACCGCCAACCAGAAGCGGCTGTTCTTCAATCTGCGCCGCCTCAAGGGCAAGATCCAGGCGATCGAGGATGGCGACCTCAAGCCCGAACAGGTCTCCGAAATCGCGACCAAGCTGAATGTCAGCGAGGAAGAAGTGATTTCGATGAACCGGAGGCTTTCCGGCGATGCCTCTCTGAACGCTCCGATCCGCGCAACGGAGGGTGAATCCGGGCAGTGGCAGGACTGGCTCGTCGACGAGCATGACAGCCAGGAGGAAATGCTCGTCAATCAGGACGAGCTCGAAAACCGTCGCGATATGCTGTCTTCCGCGATGGACGTGCTGAACGACCGCGAAAAACGCATCTTCGTGGCCCGCCGTCTGTCCGAAGACCCGGAAACGCTGGAATCGCTGTCCGGAGAATTCAACATCTCGCGCGAACGCGTGCGCCAGATCGAGGTCCGCGCCTTTGAAAAGGTGCAGAACGCCGTGCAGAAACAGGTAACCGCCAACGCCAAGGCGGTCCGCGCCGTGCGCGAAGGCGCAGACGACTGATCAGCCGGCTTTGACGGGATGAGAATGAGGAAGCCGCGACGGGAAACCGCCGCGGCTTTTTGTCGTCCTCGTTTCTGTTTGCGAAGTCCTTTGAGGGCAACGGCAAAGGAAAAGCGACTTCAACGAAAAAGCGGCGCCGTGGCGCCGCGCTTTCTTCAGCCTTGTGAACCGCGTCAGGCGCGTTTCATTTCCTGCTGGTCCTGTTCGCGCAGAACATAGCCGCGACCCCAGACGGTTTCGATGAAATTGGTGCCGCCGGCGGCGTTGGCGAGCTTCTTGCGGAGCTTGCAGATGAAGACGTCGATGATCTTCAGTTCCGGCTCGTCCATGCCGCCATAGAGATGGTTGAGGAACATTTCCTTGGTAAGCGTCGTGCCCTTGCGCAGCGAGAGCAGCTCCAGCATCTGGTATTCCTTGCCGGTCAGGTGAACCCGCTGGCCGCCGACTTCCACGGTCTTGGCATCGACATTGACGGCGAGATCGCCGGTGGAGATGATCGACTGCGCGTGGCCCTTGGAGCGGCGCACGATGGCGTGGATGCGGGCGACCAGCTCTTCCTTGTGGAAAGGCTTCGTCAGGTAGTCGTCGGCGCCGGAGCCGAAGCCGCGCACCTTGTCGTCCGTGCCGGACATGCCCGAGAGAATGAGGATTGGCGTTGCGATTTTCGAAACCCGAAGCGCCTTGAGCACTTCATAGCCGGACATATCCGGCAGGTTGAGATCGAGAAGGATGATGTCGTAGTCATAGATCTTGCCGAGGTCGACGCCTTCCTCGCCCAGATCCGTGGTGTACACGTTGAAGTTTTCGCTCTTCAGCATCAGCTCGATGCTTTGTGCTGTGGCGCCGTCGTCTTCGATTAAAAGAACCCGCATGTCTTTCCCCTTGAACCGCCGCTGTGAAAGGTCTGTTGTCGCCCCCGACGCGATACGGACTCAGTGATGACCTGATTTGGAAGCTGCCATCTAATGGTTAACAAATTCTGATTCTTTTTGGCAAGACGGCCAGAAGATATTAATGAACATTAGAATGACATTGATTTCATTGAATTTTTTTCATCTCAAAAGCCGATAAAAAAGATTAACCAAAACCGCTAAGTGACTCATCTGACTCGCTAGTTTTTGTTTGAATCCGCTGACGCGGTTTACCGACCCTTAAGCCCTGCCGGCTATGATCGGACATGACTGTAAACGAAAGGTTACCGCGATTTCGATTTCGTTAATCATTTTTGGCGCGAATCAGAAACCGAGGGGGGACCGATCCGCTATGCGTTCGTCAGCCGGGGAGTTTTGCGTATGAAGGCACGAAACAGTCTGTTGCGTCTGAAGGCGTTTCAGGTGAAGGAAAAGAAGCGGCAGTTGCAGCAGTTGCAACTCATGATGGATGAGTTCGCCCGCATGTCCGGCGAACTGATGCAGCAGATCGCCGCCGAGGAAAAGAAATCCGGGATCACCGACCCCGGCCATTTTGCATATTCGACATTCGCCAAATCGGCGCGCCAGCGGGCGGACAATCTGGCGGTCTCCGTGGCTGACCTGCGCGAGCAGCGCGACAAGGCCGAAGCCGAGCTTGCGGAGATGGAACTGGACTATGAACGCGCCGCAGCCCTCGAGGAGCGCGACGCAGCCGGCCGCAAGCGCGCCTGACGGCTGCACCGAGGGTAGTGCTAAAACCAAAGGCCGCATCGCGATGATGCGGCCTTTTTCAGTGGTCGTGGCTTTTTGGACAGCCCGGACACTTTTGCAAGAATGAAATCCGCGATCAGAGCATCGTGCGGATGATATGAACTGCTCTAGAAGCGACGCACGAAGCCGATGGTCAGCTTGTCCATGTTGGGGCTGACCTTTTGGTCGCTGGCAGGAAGAATGCTGAAATTACTGGAATCGTACTGAACGCGGCGATATTCTAGACGAAGGCCGTTGGTGTTGCTCCAGAGATATTCGAGGCCTGCGCCGCCGGTCCAGCCCGACATGTAGTCGGTCTGCGAAATGCCAAGTGTGGAATTCTTCACATGGGTATTGGTAAAGGCATAGCCGCCGATCGCGTAGATCAGGGTCCGGTCCCAGATGAAGCCGGTGCGGCCGCCGACATAGCCGTCAAAATCGGCAAAGGCCTTATAGTTGTTGCCGCCATTTACGCTCGACTGATTGCCATCGGTGAAGTTGTAGTTGAATTCGCCTGACGGCCCGATCAGGAAATGATCAAAGGTGAAGTCATAGCCGCCCGACACACCGATCGTGATGCCGCCCGAATCCTTCAGGAAGGGATTGTCGAACGACATGGTCTCGTAACCGATATTCGGCTTCAGATAGAAACCGTTCCATGACGAAGCGGACGGATCCTTGGAATAGTTGGGAATGACCAGATTAAGCGGTCCCTTGAGATCGCCGAGAGGCTGCAGGGATTCAGGAAGCTCCTGTGCCAGCGAACCGGAAGAAACAAGAGCGGTTGCCGCAACAGCAAACCAGAGCGTCTTAGCTTCGATCATAACGTATTTCCTGAAACCTTTTGAATGAATTCCAAACGACGGTACCGAAGACAGGATTGGGAAGCCGGCGAAACGGGCCGCTCCCGGCAACAATAGGCGAAGCTGACAGCGCATCGACCGGTATGCTTTCCCCCGGGGGAGCGTCGCGCAACTCTGAGGAAAAGGCGCATTTTAGCTGCTATTTCAGCCTTTTCTAATAGTCCTACACAGGAAACGCTGCCGCCGCAAGCTTGCTATCTGACCAGCCAGCCATTTGTTTTGAAAATGGTTTCCAAAATAAAGCGGCGCATCATGGAACGACACGCCGGCTATCATTAGAAGTTGCTAAACTCGTATGCATTTGGGATCAGAGCGCAAGGGTTTGTCAGCAGTCTGAGCATAGGCCACACCGTGACGGTGCGGCCTTTGGTTTTTGCGTCTGGCAGGCGTGATCTGATGTGGGCTAACCCGTTACGTTGTCACATCGCGACGCGGGCGATTGCCTGTATCGTGGGGTGCTCGCGCCGCATCGCCTTCGGCTTGGCGAAAGGAATAAACGATACTTCTGCTTGGCGTTTTGGCCAAAGACAAATTGAAGAAAGGCAGACTCAAGGGGGGCATGCCCGCAGCGCGGCGTGGTGCCGCGCGGGAGGATAAGATCTCAGTTACGGTATTGCTGGATCCGCGTGGTGCGCAGGCCCGCAAGGCCGTGATCGTCGATCGAGGCCTGCCAGGAGAGGAATTCCTCCACCGTCAGGCAGTATCGCTCGCACGCCTCTTCCAGGCTCAGCAGGCCGCCGCGCACGGCCGCCACGACTTCCGCCTTGCGCCGGATCACCCAGCGCCGCGTATTGGAAGGAGGCAGGTCGGCAACGGTCAGCGGACTGCCGTCGGGACCTATGACATATTTTGCGCGAACGCGGGCTAGCTCGGTCATCGTACTCTCTACAAAACTCACAACCTACGCTCACAACCTAGCGCCACACTTTTAAAATTTGCCTAAGGCAAGTGTAACGCTCTGGTAACCAGCTTTTCAGGCTTCCATGCGGGCGATGTTGGAAAGGAGAATTTGTAAGGACGAGGGTGCGCGGATGCACCTATCGCGAGAGGCGGTGACGATATCCGGACGGAGCCAGGACCGATAACGGTCGACGGGCCAGACCAGCCTCAAACCAGTGCGCTCATACCGAAGACGGCGCGCCAAAGCGGCTTTTCAACAGCCGCAAAGAACCGCGCCGGATTTCTTAAAATATTGATTTCCTTAGGAAAACTGGAGCGGGCGAAGGGATTCGAACCCTCGACCCCAACCTTGGCAAGGTTGTGCTCTACCCCTGAGCTACACCCGCTCATAAAACCCGGCCGGGGGTAGGTCTGAGGCCGGATATGTCGTCTCGGCGACGACGAAGGCGTATATGGCCCAAGCGGATTTCAAATGCAACAGAGAAATTACGGGAATGGCGCATTTTTTTGGATGAAGCGGAAAGGTTCTGTTTTTCAGTGTTTTAGGTGAATTGCTGCGTGCCTGCCGTCGTTGGCGGCGGGTGGTGACCCGAATTGCGCCCGGCCGTGGCAGCGAAGCGGGTGGGCATGCCGGATTGCCTGACCCGCAGCCATTGCCGAGTCAACCGGCGCGACAGAGTTGCATTGACCGACGATTGGTGTTGAAACAGGCGTCAATTCGAAACCGGAACGGCCCTGATGACCAAGACTTCCGACGACGTGTTCGCCTTTCTCGACGAACTCGGCATCTCGTATCAGAATCACGAGCATCGGCCGGTGTTCACCGTCGCCGAAGGTGATGATTTGCGCGAAAAGATTCCCGGCGGGCACACCAAGAACCTGTTCGTGAAGGATAAGAAGAGCCGCTATTTCCTGCTGACGGTGGAGGAATATGCCACCGTCGACCTGAAGACGGTGCACACGCTGATCGGGGCATCGGGGCGGGTCTCTTTCGGCAAGCCGGAGGCCTTGATGGATTATCTCGGGGTCGAGCCCGGCTCGGTGACGGCGCTGGGCGCCATCAATGACGATGAGCGGCAGGTCACTTTCATTCTCGATGAAAGCCTTATGGAGAACGAGATCATCAATTGCCACCCCTTGCGCAACACCGCCACGACCTCGATCGGGCGCGATGATCTGTTAAGCTTCATCAGGGCCACCGGGCATGAGCCGGTTGTCTTGAAAGTGACGGCGTGACACACGATCTTAAATCCAACAGAGACGGGGCCTACAGGCCATACGGAGAGAGTGATGAGCGGATTTGACAACCCCTATGGCGGTTCCTTCGGCGGCCAGATGAATGTTTCGGCCGATGGCGCCGTCAATGGCGCCACGCCGCCCGGCGGGCTGATCAAGGATACGACCACAGCCGAATTCGGCAAGGACGTGATCGAGGAATCGAAAGCCCAGCCGGTGCTGGTGGATTTCTGGGCGCCCTGGTGCGGCCCGTGCAAGCAGCTTGGACCCGTGCTGGAAAAGGCGGTGAATGCCGCCGGCGGCAAGGTCAAGCTGGTGAAGATGAATATCGACGAGCATCCGTCGATCGCCGGCCAGCTCGGCATCCAGTCGATCCCCGCCGTCATCGCCTTTTCCGCCGGCCAGCCGGTGGATGGCTTCATGGGCGCGGTGCCGGAAAGCCAGGTCAACGAGTTCATCGCCAAGCTTGCCCAGAACAGCCCGTCGGAAAAGGACCGCAAGGCCGAGATCGCAGAGGCGCTGGACCAGGCCGAGCAGATGCTAGCGGAAGGCAAGCTGCAGGAGGCCGGCCAGCTTTTCGCCGCCGTGATGCAGGCCGATCCGGAAAACCCCAAGGCGCTTGCCGGCATCGGGCGCTGCATGGTGGCCGCCGGCCAGCTCGACCGCGCCCGCCAGGTGCTGGAGCAGGTGCCGGAGGAGTTGCGCGAAGATGACGCAATCAAGGCGCTCGTCACCAAGATCGAGCAGATCGAGGAGGCGCGCAAATTCGGCGATCCGGCAGCCCTTGAACATGCCTTGGCGCAGAACCCGGACGATCATGAAGCGCGCATGAAGCTCGCCAAGGTGCTGAATGCCGAGGGCAAGCGCGAGGAGGCTGCCGAACAGCTTCTGATCATCATGCGCCGCGATCGCGAATTTGACGATGACGGCGCGCGCCGCCAGCTGATTTCGTTTTTCGAGGCCTGGGGGCCGAAGGATCCGGCGACGATCGCCGCGCGCCGCAGGCTTTCGACCATTCTTTTCTCTTAAGGGAAGATCGCCATGCAGGTTGGCAATGCCCGTTATCTAACCGCGAAGGATCTGCCGGAAAGCGCTCCGGTGTTTCCGCTGACGGGTGGGCTTTTGCTGCCGCACGGGCAATTGCCGCTCAATATTTTTGAGCCGCGCTATCTCGCCATGGTCGATCATGCGATCGCGGGCAATAGGCTCATCGTGATGGCCCAGCCCGCCCGCCACGACGAGACGCTTTCGGTTACCGACGATACGCCGGTTTCCAACATCGGATGTCTCGGCCGGATCACCTCGTTTGCCGAGACTGGCGACGGGCGCTACCTGGTGGCGCTTGCCGGCATTTGCCGGGTGCGGCTGATCGATGAGGTGAAGACGACGCACCCGTTCCGCAGCTTCACCATTGCGCCTTTCCTCGGCGATCTCAAGACCGAGGGTCAGGATGAAGGCGTGGACCGGGCAGGTCTTATCCGGGCGTTTCGTGCCTATCTCGATTCCGAAGGGCTTGATACCGAGTGGGACCATATCGAACAGGCGAGCAATCTCACCCTCGTCAATTCGCTGTCGATGATGGCGCCCTTTGGCCCGGCGGAAAAACAGGCCTTGCTGGAGGCGCCCGATCTCAGGGCGCGGGCGGCGCTGTTCATTGCGATTATCGAATTCGCGCTTGCCGGGGATCCCGGCGACCGGCTGCAATAGGGACGGGCGATGATTGCCAGGGAAGCCGGGATCGATCCCAAAATGCTCGAACTTCTGGTTTGTCCGCTGACCAAGGGACGGCTTTCCTATGATGACGAGCGCCAGGAGCTCGTTTCGGAGAAGGCGAAGCTCGCCTATCCCATCCGCGATGGGGTGCCGATCATGCTGGCCTCGGAGGCCCGTCCGCTTGAGGACTGACGCCGGCTTTTTGTCCGCACTTGCTGGCGGCAAATCACTGTTCTAGTCTCCGCTTTATTAGCTGAATTTGCACGGCAAACCGGAAATGGTTTCATTCCGTAAAGGTTTGCGGATTAACGTGCATCAAAGACGCGGGCCGGCGCAGGCCTTGCGCGGGAACAGACAAGAAGCATGGCCGGGGTCCCGGACGATGCTTCGGAAGCATCGGGTTGCCCCCGTGGCGCGGCCGGGCGGGCGGTTCAGGACGGAGAACGGATGTCGCGTGTCATCATGCAATCGCCTGCCGGAGACGAATTTTATCCGGTCCGGGTGGAGCGAGCCTATTTCAAGCGCGGCGATGCCATCGTCGAGGGCGATCCGCTCTACGATCTGGCGACCGCCAATGGGCGGCAGTTGCGGATCCGCGCAACCCATGGCGGCCGCGCGGTTTCGCCGCCCTTCGAGGCCGGCGATTTCCTGAACGCGCCCGAAAGCCTTCTCGAGATCGAAACCGGCCTGCACCAGCGCGCGCGGCCCGAGCCGCAGCCGGTCAAGGCGCCCGCAGTTCCTGCGTGGGATGACGATGTTGACGACGAGGTCTGGGATGCCTCGGCAGCGCCTCAAAGGCCGAAGCGGGACCCGCGCAAGGTTCTGCTATGGCTCGGCGGGAGTGTCATCGCCACTCTGCTTGTCTGCGTGACGGGTTGGTTCGCGCTGTCCTATATGCCTCTTGCGACAGACAGCGCGGAGACCGGCGGCTATTACGGCGCGCGCGCCGGGCTCCAGCCGCTCGGGGGCAAGCGCCGGCTTTTCGTATCCGATGAACAGCAGGAAAGGTTCGAGCTATGGCTCGGTTCTTGACGTCGCTTCTCCTGGGATGGCTCGCGCTGTCTCTGTCGGCCGCTGTGGGCGCTGACGGCAACAGGCTGGTAGAGGCGCGGGGGCAGGCCTATAGCGCCAGCTTCACCCCGCCCGGTTTGCCGGCGGACGTGGCCTCATCAAGCGCGCTTCTGTGGGACGCGGACCTGCAGATGGCGCTGGAGGATGGCGCGCCGGTGCTGACCGCGCGCTTTCGCTATGAAATTGAAGACTGGCGCTATCTGCTGCCGACATTCGGGCCGGGTGATGTGCAGGTCTGGTCGCCATCAGGTGAGGCCGGGGCGCGATTGCCCGAGGAGGCGCCGCGCATCCGGCCTTCGGATGTCGAGATGATGTTCCGGTTTTATGCGCCCGCGCAGAACTCCTATGTCGGCCTATCGCAGAAGATCGCGAGCCCCGGCGTGCCCGGCGAATGGGTCGAGAGCGCGCCGTCGCGGCCCGGCTGGGGCCGGACTTTCATCTGGCTGAGCGGCATCAACAAGGATGCGTGGCTGTCGCCGGAAACGGCGCGTTCTGTCTGGGAAGGCGAGCTTCGCCCCGAAGGGGTGGAGATCGTGCAAGCGGCATGGGCGGCGGACGAGCTGACGGCGTTTCTTGCGGAAAACAACATGCGCAACCGCGCCGTGGCCGCCGCAGAAGCCGTCAACCGGCTGCTTGACGGGGTCAAGCGTAGTTTCGGCTATGAGGTGGCGGCAATGCGCGAGGACCCGCGACGCTATCTGGAACCGGCCTTTCGTCGCGGCGTGCCGATCGCGCTTCTGCGCAAGCTCGAGCGGCTGCAAAACCTGCCGAACGGACTGAAGCAGGGCGATGCCGCCGCCTATGATCAGGCCCGCCGGGAGGCCGGTGCGATCATGGCCGCCATGGAAAGGGCAACCGATGCGGGAGATAGGCGGGGTGCAGAGCCGGGCGGAAACGGACAGCCGGCCGGGGAGGGCGCTGATGAGTAGGCGGACATTGCGGCAACGCGGATTTCTGTTCCTGAACGCGCTTCTGGCAGCCTGTCTCCTTTCGTCTGCTGCAGCCGCCGCCACCCATGTCGAAGCGGTGGATGGCAGCGAGGGACGGGACCGCAGCCTCGCCGCGATCGTCAGCGGCGTTGATCAGGTGGTCTGCTCGGGCACGGTCATTGGTCCCCGCCATGTCCTGACGGCGGCGGCCTGTGTGATCGATCCTGAAACCGGCGCGCCGTTCGATGACCGCCAGGTCATGCCCCGCATCGATCTCGATGACGGCTATATTCCCGCCGGGCGGCGCTTCGTTCAGCGCGTCTATCTGCCCGCCGCCGATGCGCCCTTCGGTCCGGGCGCTTCACTGAACGACCAGCTTGCCATCGTCGAAGTGAGGGAGGCGGACGGGCAGCCGGCCCTTTCCGAGGTCACCGCGGAGGCTGGCTTTCACTATGGCCATGCCGGCAATGATGAGGGGCTGGGCGTGCAGTTCTATGACGCCGCGACCGGCGGACAGATGACGAGCGCCGGCTGCGCGGCGCTTGCCATCAGGGCCGGCGACCTCATGCCGCTCTCCTGCGCCTTGCCGGAGGGGGCTCAAGGCGCGGCCATCCGTTCGGCCTCGGGCATTGTCGGGATCTATCTCGGCCCCGGGCGCGGCCGCTATATCGGCAAGGCAGAGCAGGAAGCGATAGACCGCATCACAACCGCGCTTCAACCCGGCTATTTCCGCGCGGCGGAGGCCGGCTACGCGCCGTTCATTTCGTTCGTGTTGAATAATGGCTGCGATCAGCCGGTCAGCTACGTCGCCCGCTATCGGCCGATCGCCGCAGCCAAGGATCAACCGTTCTCCACGGTTTCCGGAGAGATCGACGGAGGGCGAAGCGCGATCCTGCCGCTCAAGACCGAAAACGGCGTGATCTATCTGCGCGGAATGGCCGATGGCGGCAGGCTGGCCTGGGGCGGCGACCATCGCTTCGAAGGAGAGGGGTATTTCAAGGTGGAGATTTCCGCCTGGGGCGACCATTTCCACACGCTGAGCTGCGGCGAATGAGGCGCCTCACGCGTCGTCCTTGCCGCTGAAATAGTGCCGATCGGGCGAGAAGAAGAAGACATAGGCCATGTAGGTGGCGGCCGCGCCGAACGGGATCGCCCAGAAGGGCGAGCCGATGAACAGCTCGGCCACAGCCCAGCCGGCGGAGAGCGCCACGGCCAGGATCCGCACCCAGAGCGGTTTCAGCGAAGGGTGTTTGAGATCGAAACTCTTGCGCCAGTCCATACCCGCCATGATCGCCCTTTCTCCTGCGGACGCCTTCCCCGCAGAAGGGGCTCCGCTCTTTGTATCTGTCTCGCGCATGTCGCGGCGTTTTCATCCCGCGACATGCCAGTCCACAATGGATAGCCTTGATCGCGGCACGCATTCAAGCCGTTCACCGAAATCAGGTCAGAACCGCGATCACCTCGGTGGCGCCATATCCCAGATTGTAGGTCGCTGCACCGGTGAAAGAAAGTTGCGCATCGTCGCCGGCCGCGTAATAGGCAATGGCGGTGGATGAGAGCGTGACCTCGCCGCCCCCAGTCGCACCGCCGCGCACGATCACCACGTTTTCCGAGCCGTTCTTTTGCAGAGTGACGGTGAAGGGGCCGCTCGCGGTTGCCGAGATATTGAGGGTAACCGCGTAAAAGCCGCTGACCGGAAAGGACAGCTTTTCGCCGCCGCCGGCAACCGCCGCGCCGAAAGAGAACCCGCCCTCGCCAGTGTAAAGCGTATCGAAGCCGAGCGCGGTCGGCGTGTCGATCAGCGTGGCGCCGGAGGCAAGCGCGGCGCGCGCGAGCGGGCGTTCCGGCGTGACGACGGCGCCGGAGGGGGAAACGCGCAGGGCCTCGAACCAGCTTGCGCCGTCCGGGCTGACCTTGATGGCAAAGCCGTCGGTGCCGGCAAGACCCATTTCGGCGCGGCCGGACCAGCCGGTCTGGAACAAGAGCGAGGCGGTGTCGCCGGGGGTCGCCTTGTTGATCTTGAGCTGGTGACCCGCCCCGGCATTGTTGAGCAGCGTTGCAGGAGAGGACACTGAAAGACGGTTGGTGGCATCCGCTGTGGCGTTGATGCCCACGGTCGCGAAAGATGCCTCATCGGGAACCGGCGGCGTAACCCAAGCCGCGCCGTCGAAGATGCGCCATGTCGCATCGCTGCCGAACCAGGCGGTCCAGCCGGCGGCGGGTGCGACGAACTGCCAGAGACCATCCTGATAGATCGCGATCTCCCCGGCATGGCCGGAGAAGAGGCCGGTCGGGCTTTCGCCGACCAGATGGCAGACGCCGTGCTCGGGCGTTTCCGGCGGCGCGTCGTCTTCGCTCGCCAGCGCGAGATGAACGACTGCGTCGAGACGCTGCAGCGCCTCGTTATGGGTAACGTGTTTTTGCGCCTGGGCGGGCAGGATAAAGGGAAGGCCCAGCTTCGATGTTGCATCCGACATGAAAATCTCCTTCGCGGGCTGCGTTGCCACAAGCGTAGTGCCGCGCAGGAGGCCGGGGAAAATGGTTGGCGCAGGGGCGAATAGAGAGAAGTCTTCCCGAGCCCCGAGCCCCGAGCCCCGAGCCCCGAGCCCCGAGCCCCGAGCCCCGAGCCCCGAGCC
>NZ_JBAKFP010000007.1:241921-283812 GCF_053484265.1 Martelella sp. FOR1707
CCCTGAGCCCTGAGCCCTGAGCCCTGAGCACCCCGAACCGGAAAGACGGTATTTCGCTATTAAGCAGCATGCGATGCTGGCACGGCCGCAACCAGGCGGGGACGCATCAGGCGATGGCGCCGGTGCGCTCGGGCGTTGCGACGCGATAGGCGATGGCCTCGCCGATATGCATGCGCCCAACCTGGGCCTTGCCGTCGAGATCAGCGATGGTGCGGGCGACCTTGAGGACGCGATGATAGCCGCGGGCGGAAAACCGCATCTTCTCCGCCGCCTCGCGCAGCAGCGCAAGCCCCGCGGCATCGGGTTCCGCGAGTTTCTCGATCAGGTTTGCCGCACAGCGGGCGTTGACCGTGACCGCCTTCTCATCGAGCCCGGCAAAGCGTTCGCGCTGGGCGTTGCGGGCGCGTTCCACCCTTCGCGCCACCGCGCTGCTCGCTTCGCCCGTCGATTTCGCGCCGATCAGGTCGATGGCGCTGACGGCGGGTACATCGATGCGGATATCGATCCGGTCCATCAGCGGGCCGGAAATGCGGGCCTGGTAATCGGCGGCGCAGCGCGGGCCGCGCGCGCAGGAGTGGCCGGGCTCGCCCGCCATGCCACAGCGGCACGGGTTCATCGCCGCGACAAGCTGGAAAGCGGCGGGATAGGAGACGCGGTGGTTGGCGCGGGCGATCACGCATTCGCCGGTCTCGAGCGGCTGGCGTAAGGCATCGAGCACCTGCGGCGAGAATTCCGGAAATTCGTCGAGAAACAGCACGCCGTGATGGGCAAGCGAGGCTTCGCCCGGCCGCGCCTTGATGCCGCCGCCCACCAGCGAGGCCATGCTGGCCGAGTGATGCGGCGCGCGGAAGGGGCGGCGGTCCGACAATCGGCCGCCGGCAAGCTTGCCCGCGATCGAGTGCACCATCGACATGTCGAGCAGTTCCTGCGGCAGAAGCGGCGGCAGGATGGAGGGCAGGAGCGCGGCGAGCATGGATTTCCCCGCCCCCGGAGGGCCGACCATCAGCAGGTTGTGGCCGCCGGCGGCCGCCACTTCGAGCGCGCGCTTGGCGCTTTCCTGTCCCTTGATATCGGCAAGGTCCGGAAGGTCGTGCGGTGCCGCGCGCACCGCCGGATGCGGGCGGGAGAGCACCTGCGTGCCCTTGAAGTGATTGGCGATGCCGATCAGGCTCTTGGGGGCGAGAATATCGATGTCCGCGCTTGCCCAGGCCGCCTCCGGCCCGCAATCTGCCGGGCAGATCAGGCCCTTGTCCAGCGCGTTGGCGGCGATTGCCGCCGGCAGCGCACCGGCCACGGAGGCGATCGTGCCGTCGAGGTTCAGTTCGCCGATCACCATGTAGCCGGAGAGCGCATCGGCTGGCACGGCGCCAAGCGCGGCCATCAGCCCGAGCGCGATCGCAAGGTCGAAATGCGAGCCCTCTTTTGGCAGGTCGGCCGGCGCGAGATTCACGGTGACCCGCTTTGGCGGAAGTGCCAAGCCCGTGGCATGCAGCGCGGCCTGCACCCGTTCCCGGCTTTCGGCCACCGCCTTGTCCGGCAGGCCAACGATCTGCATGCCGATCTTGCCGGGCGCGACCATGACCTGCACGTCGACCGGAACGCCTTCGATCCCCTGAAATGCAACCGTATGAACGCGTGAAACCATGACCATCCCGCCCGCTTGCCTGTGTCTTCAGGTTGTAAGGATTCCATAACTCGCCCTTACATGCAAGAACAAAAAGAGAACTTTTATTTCTCCCTCGTGTTCAACGGGATAGACAGATCGCCAGCACCGCAGTAAACCTCGGGTCGAAAGCAAAGAGGGTGCCATGGGACTGACGACCGAAGAGCGGATACTGATCGAGCAGCACGTGACCAACAGCGCCAAATCGCCGGCGGCTGCCTATCTGCTCTGGTTTTTCCTGGGCTGGGCCGGCATTCACCGGTTTTATCTCGGCCGCATGGGGTCGGGCCTTGCCATGCTTCTGCTCAACGTCATCGGCGGTCTGACCGTCGTCTTCATCGTCGGCTTTTTCCTGCTTGGCATCTGGGCGCTATGGTGGATCGTCGATCTGTTCCTGATCTCGGGCATGATTGACGCCCAGAAGAACGAGATCCGCGCCCGCCTCACGCAGGAAGCGCTGGTCGCGCAGCGCTCATAGGCGCTTTTTCTCGATCGCATCCCACATCAGGCTGGCGATATCCGCGCCGCCGAATTTCTTGACCTCGCGGATGCCGGTGGGCGAGGTGACGTTGATTTCCGTCATGTAGTCGCCGATCACGTCGATACCGACGAGGATGAAGCCGCGCTCTTTCAGCGCGGGGCCGATGCGGGCGCAGATTTCCTTCTCGCGCTCGGTCAGGCCGGCGGCTTCCGCGCGGCCGCCGACATGCATGTTGGAGCGGCTGTCGGTCTCGGCCGGCACGCGGTTGATCGCCCCGGCGAATTCGCCATCGACGAGAATGATGCGCTTGTCGCCCTTGCGCACGGCGGGCAGATAGGCCTGGGCGATATAGGGTTCGCGGAACATCTGCGCGAACATTTCCAGCAGCGAGGTGAAATTGCGATCGTCGCGGGTGGAATGGAACACGCCCGCGCCGCCATTGCCGTAAAGCGGCTTCAGGATGATATCGCCCATTTCCTCGCGGAAGCGCTTGATTTCGTTTTCGTCCTTGGTGATCAGCGTCGGCGGCATCAGGTCGGCGAATTCGGTGACGAAGATTTTCTCCGGCGAATTGCGCACCCAGGCCGGATCATTGACCACCAGCGTCTTCGGATGAATGCGCTCCAGCAGATGGGTGGAGGTGATATAGGCCATGTCGAAGGGCGGGTCCTGCCTGAGCAGCACCACATCCATGGTCGAAAGGTCGACCCGCTCCGTTTCACCCAGCGTGTAGTGGTCGCCTTCCTTGTCGCGCAGCGTCATCGGCTCGACGGCGGCAAACACCTTGCCGTCACGCAGGCTAAGGCGATCGGGTGTGTAGTGAAACAGATTATAGCCCCGGTTCTGAGCCTCGAGACTCATGGCAAAGGTCGAATCGCCGCCGATCTTGACGGTGGAGATATGGTCCATCTGGACGGCGACGTTCTTGATTGCGGCCATGAAAGCGGATCCCGGTTGGTTTGAGGCGACACGATATTTAGTCATCGCGCCGCCCCTTGGCAATCGCGGGCTTTTCTCAGGCGTTCGAAAGCCGCTTCCCGGTGGCGTGGTCGTAGAAATGCAGCTTTTCCGGCAGCACCGCGAAGGTGAGTTCGTCGGCAAGCGGTATCTCGGGGGAGAGCGCCGCCGTCAGCCGCTCGCCGCCGGTCAGGCAATGGGCAAGCCGCGTGGCGCCGAGTTCCTCGACATAGTCAAGCCGCGCCTTCAGCCCTTCGCCGGTCGTCGGCTGCAGGTCCTCCGGGCGGATGCCGACGGTAACCGGACCGTCTTTGGGCGGCGCGCTTGCAAATTGCATGCTGTTGTCGCCGATCGTGAGCTTTCCGCCGGTCAGCTTGCCCTCGACTAGGTTCATCGCCGGCGAGCCGATGAAATTGGCGACGAAGGTGGAGGCCGGCTTGTGGTAGACGTCGAGCGGCGTGCCGATCTGCTCGATCCTGCCGCCGTTCAGCACCACCAGCCGGTCGGCTAGCGTCATCGCCTCAAGCTGGTCGTGGGTCACGTAGATCGAAGTGGTGCCGAGCCGCTTCTGCAGATGCTTGATTTCGCCGCGCATCGAGACGCGCAGCTTGGCGTCGAGGTTGGAGAGCGGCTCGTCGAACAGGAAGGCAGCGGGCTTGCGCACGATCGCCCGGCCCATCGCCACGCGCTGGCGCTGGCCGCCGGAAAGCGCGCGCGGCTTGCGCTCCAGATAAGGCTCGAGCTCCAGCATGCGGGCGGCCTCGGCAACCCGTTCGGCGATCTCGGCCTTAGGCGTGCCGCGGTTCTTCAGGCCATAGGCGAGGTTGTTGTAGACCGTCATATGCGGGTAGAGCGCGTAGTTCTGGAACACCATGGCAATATCGCGCTCGGCCGGGTCCATCTTGTTGACCACCTTGCCGGCGATCTTCACCTCGCCATCGGTAATGGTCTCGAGACCCGCCACCATGCGCAAAAGCGTGGACTTGCCGCAGCCCGACGGGCCGACCAGCACGATGAACTCGCCATCGGCGATCGCGATGTCGACGCTGTCGACCGCGCGCTGATCGCCGGAATAGATCTTGGAAACCTTCGAGATTTCGATTGCGGACATTATTGCTGTTCCTATTTGTCGCTTTCGGTCAGGCCCTTGATGAACCAGCTCTGGAAGATCACCACCATCAGGACTGGCGGCAGCATGGCGAGCACGGCAAGGGCGAAGGCCTGATTGTATTCGGGGATCTGGGAGCCGACCCAGACGAGCAGGATCTGCTTGATGCCGCGCACCAGCGTGTAGAAGCTCTCGTCATTGGTCATGATCATCGGCCACAGATACTGGTTCCAGCCATAGACGAACATGATGATGAAGATCGCGGCGATCATCGTCTTCGACAGCGGCACCAGAATATCGATGAAGAACTTGAAAGGGCCTGCGCCGTCGATGCGGGCGGCCTCCAGAAGCTCGTCGGGCACCGACTTGAAAAACTGGCGGAAGAAGAAGGTGCCGGTGGCCGATGCCAGAAGCGGCACGATCAGCCCGGTATAGGTGTTGATCAGCCCGAGCTTGGTCATCACGTCGTAGGAGGGCAGGATGCGCACTTCCAGCGGCAGAAGCAGCGTGGTGAAGATCATCCAGAAAAACAGTGTCGAAAACCGCGAGCGGAAATAGACCAGTCCATAGGCGGCCAGCATCGACAGCACGATCTTGCCGACCGCGAAGCCGACGCCGAGAATGAAGGAATTCATCACCATGCGCGCCCCGGTCACCTCGCCGGTGAAGCCGCCCTTGCGGGTCAGCAACTCCTTGTAGGTCTCGACGAAATCGCCGCCCCAGCTCACCTGCAGGCCGTTGATATGGACATCGACCGCCGTGTGGGTGGAAGTCATGAAGGCCACGAACACCGGGCCGATCATGAAGAATACGCCGAACAGCAGGATGATGTGATCGATCAGTTTTGTTCTGTGCATGGCGCCGGCCTCAATTGTAGTGGACGCGCCGCTCGATGAAGCGGAACTGGAAGAAGGTGAGCGCGAGCACGATGATCATCAGGATCACCGATTGCGCCGCCGAGCCGCCGATGTCATTGCCGCGGAAGCCGTCCATATAGACCTTGTAGACCAGCGTGATCGGGTTGTTGGCGGCCTTGTCCTTCACGATCACGTCGATGATGCCGAACGTGTCGAACAGCGAATAGGTCATGTTGATGATCAGCAGGAAGAAGGCCGTCGGCGCCAGAAGCGGCAGCGTCACGGTCCAGAACCGGCCGATGCGCGAGCGATTGTCGATGGCGGCTGCCTCGCGCACGGAGACCGGGATCGATTGCAGCCCGGACAGGAAGAAGATGAAATTGTAGGGGATCTGCTTCCACACCGCGACGGTGATCATCGCAAAGGCGGTGTCGAAATAATTGATCCCGACCTTCATGTCCCAGCCAAGCCAGGACGCCATTTTGACGAACGGGCCGATATGCTGGTCGAAGAACATCATGCCGAGCAGGCCCGCGACCGGCGGTGCGATCGCATAGACGGAGATCAGCAGCGTCTTGTAGCTGCTCGACCCGCGGATCACGTCATCGGCCTTGGAGGCGAGCAGCAGTCCGAGGGTGAGCGACAGGAAGGTGACGATGATGGTGAAGATCACCGTGAACCGCGCGACCTGAAGATAGTAGGAGGAGGTCAGCGCATCGGCGTAATTGTCGAAGCCGACGAAGGTCTCGCCGAACCCGAACGGGTCCTCCAGAAAGAAGGACGAGCGGATCGCCTGTGCTGACGGCCAGTAGAAGAAGATCACGATGATCGCCATCTGCGGCAGCACGAAAAGATAGGGCAGCAGGGCCGAATTGAACTGGACGCGCTTCATTTTCTGTTTCCTGTTGCGGTCGGGGCGACCAACCCGCCCATGCCACATAGACCCCAAGTCTTCTCGCCCCGGAGGGGAAAGATGTCGCGACAGCGACAGTGAGGGGGAGACCCACCCCGCGAACGCCCTCATGACTGGAAAGGCTGCATCACCCTCACTGCCCCTTTCGGGGCATCTCTCCCGCAAGCGGGAGAGAGTATCGGAAGCAAGTTCCATCACTCGGGTAAAACGCGACCGTCGTTTGCGACGGGGATTGCATTTGGCAAACACGCCAAAATCCGGGGGCGTTGGCCCCCGGATCGGCAACTTTCGTGTGCGATGCCTTAGTTGCCGGCGGTCTTGGCGAAGCGGGCGAGGAGGGCGTTGCCTTCCTGCTCGATCGTGGCCATCGCGTCCTGAACCGAGGTCTCGCCCGCGAAGATCTTGTTGTATTCGCGTTCCATCACTTCGCGGATCTGCGGGTAGAAGCCCATGCGGTAGCCCTTGGACCATTCGCCGCCCGGCAGCGAAAGCTGCTGGATGCCGACTTCGGCAACCGGCTGCTCTTCATACCAGCCGTCTTCCTTGGCCAGTTCATAGGCCGCGGTGGTGACCGGCACGTACCCGGTGGACTTGTGATAGAAGTACTGGATTTCCGGCGAGGTCAGGAACTGGAAGAAGTCGGCCGTGCACTTGTTCTCGTCGTCGGATTTGCCGGAAAGCGCAAAGAGCGCCGCGCCGCCGATGAAGGAGTTGGTGCCGGCGCCGTCGATCGAGCCCCAATAGGGCAGGAAGGTCGCCGAGAAAGGCATCTGGGCCGTGCTCTGCAGGCCACCGAACGAACCGGACGAACCGATCCACAGTGCGACCTTGTTTTCCTCGAACGGCTTCTGGTTATCGGACCAGCCGGCGCCGTAATAGCCGAAGTAGCCGTTGTCGTACCAATCCTTGAGCTTCTCATACATCATGATGTGCTCGGGCGTGTTGACGAGAATCTCGGTGCCCTCGACGCTGTCATAGCCGTTGTTGTTGGTCGCGAACTGCAGATTGTTGCGCGAAAAGAAGTTCTCGGTCATTTCCCAGGTCAGCTGCGACTGGACGAGCGGAACGTAACCGGCGTCCTTCAGGGCAGGCGCGATTTCCTCGAACTCTTCCCAGGTCTTCGGCGGCTCGACGCCGGCCTTTTCGAAGGCTTCGGTGTTGATGTACATGATCGGCGCCGACGAGTTGAACGGCATGCCGACGAACTTGCCTTCGCTGTCGGCGTAGAAGTAGCGCACGCCTTCGATGAAGTCTTCGCGGTTGAATTCGTAGCCGGCGTCGTTGATCAGGTCTTCGGCCGGAACGGCAGCGCCCTCGGCGTTGATGATGGTGGCGGCACCCGCATCGAACACCTGGAGAATGTTCGGCTGCTCGCCCGAACGGAAGGCGGCGATGCCGGCGGCGAGCGCTTCTTCATAAGTGCCCTTGGAAACCGGCGTCAGCGTGCAGGCATCCTGCGAGGCGTTGAACTTTTCGGCGATCTGGTTGATGACTTCCTGGTTCTTGCCGCCCATGCCGTGCCACCAGGTGATGTCGGTGGCGGCGAAAGCGGTCGACGTAGAAAGGCCGGCGGCGAGCGCGGCCAGAACG
The DNA here is from genome assembly GCF_053484265.1 of Martelella sp. FOR1707. NCBI lineage: Bacteria > Pseudomonadati > Pseudomonadota > Alphaproteobacteria > Hyphomicrobiales > Aurantimonadaceae > Martelella > Martelella sp. FOR1707. The sequence goes on from NZ_JBAKFP010000007.1 coordinate 249,491, forward strand.
AATTTCTTCATGGTCAAAGTCCCCGGTTCTGAAAATCATCGACTGCGATGATTACCGGGGAGGTAGCCTTGCTGCATGACGGGCAGACGACGGTTTTGTTGCAGAATTGTAAAAGCGCAGGCCCGGACGTCAGAACGCGTCGGGAAAATGGCGCGGGAGGCGGCCCGGCAGGCAGGCGACGATGTCGTAGCGCTGGGAGAGGCGGTGAAAATCGGGCTGGCGCGCCAGCCATATATCGGAGGCCGCGCGGATGCGGCGCATGGCCGACGGCGTCACGGCATCGATCGCCACCTGCGTTTCCCGGCGCGCCTTGACCTCGACGAACACGGCAAGATCGCCCTTGCGGGCGATGATATCGATTTCGCCGGCATGGGTCTTGTAGCGGGTGGCGACGACGCGATAGCCCTTGAGACGCAGAAAGAGCACGGCCAGCCACTCGGCGCGATGCCCGCGCCGCTCGGCCTTTCGGCGGGCCTTCGGCGCGTCAGCCATCCTTTAGCGCCAGAAGCTGCTGGTAGAGCTCCTTGCGGGGCAGGCCGGTCTCCTTCGCCGCCTGGGCCGCAGCCTTCGCCGCCGGCATTTCGCTCGCGAGCCGCTTCAGAAGCGCGGTCACATCGGCGGGTTCGGGCGCCGGGTCCTCGGCCGGCGGGCCGATCAGCAGCACGATCTCGCCCTTCACTGTTTCGTCGCGATAGAGCGCCGCCAGTTCGGAAAGCGTGCCGCGGCGGAAGGTCTCGTGGGTCTTGGTCAGTTCGCGGCAGACGGCGGCCGGCCGCTCGCCGCCCAGCACGTCGGCGGCAGCTTCCAGCGTGGCGGCGATGCGGTGCGGGGATTCGAAGAAGGCGAGCGTTGCCGGCACGTCGGCAAGCTCCGCCAGCCGGTCGCGCCGCGCCTTGTCCTTGGCCGGCAGGAAACCCGCGAACAGAAAGGCATCGCTCGGCAGGCCCGCGCCCACAAGCGCTGCAAGCGGCGCGGACGCGCCGGGGATCGGCACCACCTTGATGTCGGCTGCAATCGCCTGCTGCGCCAGCCGGTAACCGGGATCGGAGACCAAAGGCGTGCCGGCGTCGGAAACCAGCGCCACCGTCTTGCCCGCGCCGAGCGCCTCCATGAGCTTCTCACCCGCCTTTTCGGCATTGTGCTCGTGATAGGCATAGGGGCGTTTGCGGATCGCGAAGCGGTCGAGCAATTTGCGGGTGACGCGGGTATCCTCGCAGGCGAGAATATCGGCTCCGGCAATCGTTTCGAGCGCGCGGATGGTGATGTCGCCGAGATTGCCAATCGGCGTCGCCACCAGATAAAGGCCCGGCGAAAGCGGCCGCGCCTCGATCGGATGGCCTACGATTTCGAACCGATTGCTGTTGTCTTCCATCACCATTGTCCCGGCATTTTCATTGTCCGTTTGACCACGGCGTGGGAGCGCTCGCAAGGGGCGCCGGACCTCAGCCTGTGATCATTGGGGAAGGAAGGAGTGAGGGCCCTTGCAATCGGGCCGGATTTGCTGTCATTTTGTCACCCCGCCTGCGGCGCATGCCGTCGCCGTCCGCGCAATGTAAGAGTGAAAGCGAAAGTCATGCGTATCACGCTTGAGAGATCAAACCTGCTGAAGTCCCTGAACCACGTCCATCGCGTGGTCGAGCGGCGCAACACCATTCCGATTCTCTCCAATGTGCTGTTGAAGGCCGAAGGGAACGATCTCGAGATGAAGGCGACCGACCTCGATCTCGAAATCACCGAAAAGACGGCATCGATGGTCGAACAAGCGGGCGCGACCACCGTGCCGGCGCATCTGCTTTACGAAATCGTGCGCAAGCTCGCCGATGGCGCGGAAGTGTCGCTTGCGACAGCGACTGACGGCCAGACCATCTCGGTCGCTTCCGGCAAGTCGAAATTCTCGCTGCAATGCCTGCCGCAGGAAGATTTTCCCGATCTGACGGCCGGCTCGTTCAGCCACGCCTTCAAGCTGAAGGCGAGCGATCTGAAGATGCTGATCGACCGCACCCAGTTCGCGATTTCCACCGAGGAAACCCGTTATTACCTGAACGGCATCTATTTCCACGCCATGGCCGAGGGCAAGGCGCTGAAGCTGCGGGCGGTTGCCACCGACGGCCACCGTCTGGCGCGTGCCGAAATCGACGCGCCGGCCGGCTGCGAGAACATGCCCGGCGTCATCATACCGCGCAAGACGGTCGGCGAGCTGCAGAAGCTGCTCGATGATCCGGAGATCGTTGTCGCCGTCGAGGTCTCGGATGCCAAGATCCGCTTCACCATCGGTTCGGTGGTGATCACCTCCAAGCTTATCGACGGCACCTTCCCGGATTACCAGCGTGTGATCCCAGCCAATAACGACCGCGAGATGCGGATCGACTGCGCCGATTTCACCAAGGCCGTCGATCGCGTCTCCACCGTCTCGTCGGAACGCGGGCGCGCGGTAAAGCTGTCGCTGGCAGAGGGCCAGCTCACGCTCACCGTCAACAATCCCGATTCGGGCAGCGCCACGGATGAACTGGCCGTCGGCTATGACAGCGAGCCGATGGATATCGGCTTCAACGCCAAGTACCTGCTCGACATCACCGGCCAGTTGACCGGTGACGAGGCGATCTTCCTGTTCGCCGATGCCGGCTCGCCGACGCTGGTGCGTGACACCGACAGCGAAAACGCGCTATACGTGCTGATGCCGATGCGCGTCTAGAAGGCAGCGCCAGCGTATTTCGTACCGAGTTGAGCTCTGGCCCTTTTCGCTTTCCGCGCGGGCGTTTTTATGCGAACTGCATCGCGGTGAAAAGAGATGAAGGAGCCGATGACATGTCTGCACGCGACCGCCTGATTGTGGGTCTGGACGTTCCGACCGTGGCCGAAGCGGAGGCGATGGTCGAGACCCTCGGCGATACGGTTTCCTTCTACAAGATTGGCTATCAGCTCGTCTTCGCCGGCGGGCTTTCCCTTGCCCGCGAACTGGCGGAAGACGGCAAGCAGGTCTTCCTCGACATGAAGCTGCTCGATATCGACAACACGGTCGCCAAGGGCGTCGAGAACATCGCGAAGATGGGCGTGACAATGCTGACGCTGCATGCCTATCCGAAGGCGATGCGCGCGGCGGTCGCGGCGGCGGCCGGGTCGCCGCTCTGCCTGCTCGGCGTCAGCGTGCTGACCTCGATGGATGATGCCGACCTGATCGAAGCCGGCTACGACGCAACCGCCGCTGAACTCGTTAAGAAGCGCGCCAGCCAGGCGGCCGAGGCCGGCATGGGCGGGGTTGTCTGTTCGGCGGCCGAGGCTCGAACGGTGCGCGGCTTGATTGGCGCTGACATGGCGGTGGTGACGCCGGGCATCCGGCCGGCGGGCTCCGTTGCCGACGACCAGAAGCGGGTGATGACCCCGCGCGACGCCATTGCCGCCGGCGCCAGCCACCTCGTGGTCGGTCGTCCGATCGTCAAGGCCGACGACCCGAAAGCCGCTGCCCGGCGGATTGTCGATGACATCGAGGCGGAGATGCTTGGGGCCGTGAACGGCTGAGTCGCCCCGCGCGCTCCGGCCTGTGTCGCAGGTGCCACGCCGGTCCGCCGAGGCTGTGCGATATTAACCGCCGCGACCTCTTGTCCCTTCACCTTCGCGATGGATTGGGCTAAGGGGGAGCTATCATCCAAACGAGAGGCTTGTCATGACGCTATCGAACATTCCCCCGCTGGTTACGGTCTTCGGCGGTTCCGGTTTTGTCGGTCGCTATGTCGTCCGGGCGCTGGCCAAACGGGGATATCGCATCCGCGTTGCCGTTCGCCGTCCGGATCTCGCCCTGTTCCTGCAGCCGCTCGGCAATGTCGGCCAGATCACCTTCATGCAGGCCAACCTGCGCTACGAAGATTCGGTGCGTCGCGCCATCCACGGCGCGGACCATGTCGTCAATTGCGTCGGCATCCTGTTCGAGAGCGGCAAGAACGGCTTCGATGCGGTGCAGACCGAAGGCGCGCGGCTGGTGGCCGAAGTTGCCCGGTCCGAAGGTGCCAAGCTTACGCATGTCTCCGCGATTGGCGCCGATGCCGACAGCCCGTCGCACTACGCCCGCTCCAAGGGCGTGGCCGAAGCCTCGATCCGCGAAATCTGTCCCGACGCGGTGGTCGTGCGGCCCTCGATCATCTTCGGACCGGAAGACGATTTCTTCAACAAGTTCGGCAAGATGTCGCTGATCTCACCGTTCCTGCCGCTGATCGGCGGCGGAGAGACGAAGTTCCAGCCGGTCTATGTCGGCGATGTCGCCGAGGTGATCGCGCGTTCCGTCGAAGGCAAGCTTCAGACCGGAACGGTCTACGAACTCGGCGGGCGCGACGTGCTGACCTTCCGCGAGTGCCTGGAATTGCTGCTCTCGGTGACCGGACGCAAGCGCGCGCTCGTCTCCATGCCGTTCGGCCTCGCGTCACTGTTCGGCAGCATTGCCAGCCTGATACCGTTCATCGCGCCGCCGTTGACGTCCGACCAGGTCAAGCTTCTGAAAGCGGACAATATCGTTTCCGAAGAAGCGCAGGCAGAGGGGCGCACCCTCGACGGCCTCGGCATCCGCCCGGCACAGCTTGAGGTAGTGTTGCGCACTTACCTCGTTCAGTACCGTCAGCACGGCCAGTTCGGAAAAACCGCTTGACGGAATAAGGGGGCGGGTGCATATCCTGCCCACAATTTCGCAAAAATTTTGCCACATTCTGGAACCTGTCACAGTAGTTGCGCCTTTACTGTTTATTGGAAAGTCATCGCTAAGATGATCAAGCGGGTTCGTATCAAAAAGGTTTCTGGAACGATGGGTAAGTCTATCGCTGTTTTGTTCGCAGGCGCAGCATTGATGATCATGGCGGCTTCTCTCGCCGCTCCCGGCAGCATTGCCGCGGGCAAGCCCGGCTGCGCGCCCGCTTATGGGGTCGACCCCTGCGCGCTCGCCGCCGTCAACTGATTCCATTCGTTGAGCAATTTTGGTGTGAGCCCGCTCAAACCTTCGTGACGGGCTGACGCTAATTTAATCTTGACAATCAGCCTCGCCTTTTGCAAAACAGCTCTCATCAGAGACTTATGTCAATGGTGGAAGCATGCTGGTTTGCAGTTGCAATTTCATTACCGAAAAGGAAATTGAACAGACCATCGTCGAGCTGCTCGACGAGGACTGTTGGCAGCTTATTGTTCCCGCCAAGGTTTATCACCGCATGGCCAAGCGCGGCCGCTGCTGTGGTTGCTTCCCGAATGTCGCCGATATCATTGTCCGCACGACCGAGGCCTATCATAAAAATAGTGACTCGACCGAAGCTGAGATATGTGATTTTTTGAGCCGCCTCAAAGAGTTCCACCAAAAGAACAGGAGAGCGGACATTGAAAGGCGACAAAAAAGTTATCGAACGGCTGAACGAAGCTCTGTTTCTTGAGCTCGGCGCCGTCAATCAGTACTGGCTGCATTACCGTCTCACGAAAGACTGGGGTCTGACGAAGCTCGCCGAGAAAGAGCGGGCCGAATCGATCGAGGAAATGCACCACGCCGACAAGCTGATCGACCGCATCATTTTCCTCGAAGGCCATCCCAACCTTCAGACCGTGGCTCCGCTGCGCATCGGCCAGACCGTCAAAGAAGTGCTTGAATCCGATCTGGCCGGCGAATACGAAGCGCGCAATTCCTATAAGGAATCCCGTGACATCTGTCACGAGGCTGGCGATTACGTCAGCATGAAGCTCTTCGAAGAGCTGATGATCGACGAGGAAGGCCATATCGACTTTCTCGAAACCCAGCTCGAACTGCTGGATTCGATCGGCGAGCAGAAATATGCCCAGCTCAACGCCGCATCGAGCGAGAGTGCCGAATAACCGCTCCCTGGCATTTTCGTTGGTTTTCGAAGGCCCGGATTTTTCCGGGCCTTTTTTTGATTGTTCAGACGCTCCAGAGCGCGCCTCTGCCGGACGGAGCGTCGTGTGCCTGTCGGGTCAGATGCCCGAACTCGTCCACGACCCTTTCATACACCGCGCGCTTGAAGGTGACGATCAGCCCGGGAAGGGTTTCGATATCGGCCCATTGCCAGGCGTCGAATTCGCGCTCGTGGCCGTCCGGCGGCGGATCGATCGCGATTTCGCTGTCGTCGCCGAGAAAGCGGAAGGCGAACCATTTCTGCGTCTGGCCGCGAAACTTGCCGCGCAGGCCGATGCCGATCAGGTGATCGGGCAGGTCGTAATTGATCCACCCTGCCGATTCGCCGATAAGCTCCACCGATCTTATCCCGGTTTCCTCGTAAAGCTCGCGGGTTGCGGCCTCAAGCGGCGTCTCGCCCGGATCGATGCCGCCCTGCGGCATCTGCCAGAGCTGCGGCGTGCCGTCGGATTCCGAATTGTTTTCAGAAAGTCGGCGCCCCAGCCAGATCTTGCCTTCAGGGTTCAGGATCATCACGCCGACATTCGGCCGGTAGGGCAGTTCATGGGCTTTGCGCATGGTGAGCTCTTAATGCAGTTTTCGCTGGCGTATGGGTAAAGCAATTGGCGGCAAAGGTGAAACCCTTGCTGTCGTTTGATACCGGAATTGGTCCCATCGGTTGCTTGCCCGAAGCGCCAAAGCCTGCCATGGGTGGCTTGAGCATCCAACAGGGGGATAATCAGGATGATGGCTTTACCGTTTTTCATCGGCGCTGCGGCGCTTTACCTCGCGGCCCGCGACAGGCAGGGCGCGGCCATCGCCGTGACCATTTTGGGCGTGGTCGCGGTGCTCGTGCTGTACCGGTTCCATGCCACCGATATCCTCGATATCCAACTGTGAGGGCGACATGAGCGAACGATTTGTCCATTTTCTGAATACGCTCGCGCTTTTTGCGATCTCGGTCGTGTTACTGTTTGCCTTCTACGCCCAGTTCGCTGAAGGGGAGCTTCCCTGCCCGCTATGCCTGCTGCAGCGGGCCGGCTTCGTGCTGGTCGGTGTCGGCCTGGCGCTGAACGTGATCCTCGGCGTCAAGCCGCGCCACTACGGGCTGATGATCCTCGGCGCAGTCGCGGGCGCTGTGGCGGCGCTCAGGCAGGTGGCGCTGCATGTGGTGCCGGGCACCGGCGCTTACGGCGATCCCTTCCTCGGCATGCATTTCTACACCTGGGCGTTCGTGCTGTTTTCTGTGGTCGTGCTCGGCTCGGGCGTGATGCTGCTTCTCGGCGGGTTCGCGACTGAGCCGCGGCGCAAGCTTTCCGGGCTTGGCCTCGCGGCAGTGGTGTTCTTCGCCGCGATGACGCTTGGCAACGGCGTTTCCACGCTCGCCGAATGCGGGCTCGGGCTCTGCCCGGACAATCCGGTAAGCTACGAGGCGCTGGATTCGCTGCTTGGGCGGTGAGACTGGTCGTGTACGGCGTTGCGGGCAACCGCGGCGCCGCTTTCGTACCAGCCCTTGCTGCGGTTGACGATGTAGACCACCGACAGCATCACCGGCACCTCAATCAGCACGCCGACAACGGTGGCGAGCGCCGCCCCGGACTGAAACCCGAACAGGCTGATGGCGGCGGCGACGGCCAGCTCGAAGAAGTTCGACGCGCCGATCAGGGCCGAGGGGCCGGCAACGCAATGCTGCTCGCCCGCCGCCCGGTTGAGCAGATAGGCAAGGCCGGAGTTGAAATAGACCTGGATCAGGATCGGCACGGCCAGTAGCGCGATGATCATCGGCTGTGCAATAATCTGTTCGCCCTGAAAGCCGAACAGCAGCACCAGCGTGGCCAGCAGCGCGACCAGCGAGGCCGGCTGCAGGCGCGCAAGAAGAGAATCCAGCCGCGCCGTTGAACCGCCCGCCAATAGCGAGCGGCGGATTAGCTGGGAAATGATCACCGGTATCACGATGTAGAGCGCGACCGACAGCACCAGCGTGTCCCACGGCACGGTAATGGCGGAGAGGCCGAGAAGCAGCGCCACGATCGGCGCGAAGGCAACGATCATGATCGCGTCGTTGAGGGCGACCTGCGAAAGCGTGAAATGCGGCTCGCCCTTCGTCAGGTTCGACCAGACGAACACCATGGCGGTGCAGGGCGCGGCCGCGAGAATGATCAGCCCGGCAATATAGGAATCGATCTGGTCGGCGGGCAGATAGGGCCGGAACAGCCAGCCGATGAACAGCCAGCCGAGCAGTGCCATGGAGAAAGGCTTCACCGCCCAGTTGACGAACAGCGTGACGGAGATGCCGCGCCAGTGGCGTCCGACTTGCGCCAGCGCGGCGAAGTCGATGCGCAGCAGCATCGGTATGATCATCAGCCAGATCAGCACGGCGACCGGAAGGTTGACCCGCGCGATCTCGATGGCGGCAACCGCGTGGAAGGCCGCGGGGAAGAAATGGCCAAGCGCAACGCCCGCGACGATGCACAGAGCCACCCAGACGGTCAGGTAGCGTTCAAAGGTGGACATGTCAGATGGCTTTCGTGCTTTTCTCGGTTGCGCCGTCCATGGCGCCGATCTGCTTCATATGCGTGTCGATCCCGGGGGAATCGATGGTTTCCCGGGCGAGGTCGAGGAAGGCCATGATCCGGCTTTTCAGGAATGTCGCGGTCTGGGCGAAGGCGCGCAGCTTCTGTTCTTCCGTGCCGGAAACGCCAGCCGGGTCTTCGACGCCCCAGTGGGCGCGCCTGCCGCTGCCACGCATGATCGGGCAGCTCTCGCCGGCGGCGTTGTCGCAGACGGTGATGATGAAGTCGATCTCGGGGGCATCGGGGCCGGAGAATTCGTCCCAGCTTTTGGAGCGGAAGCCTTCCGTTGGGTAACCCATGGTCTCAAGCGTCTTCAGGGCGAGCGGGTGAACCTCGCCCTTTGGCCTGCTGCCGGCGGAAAAGGCATGGAAGCGACCTTTGCCTTCCTTGTTCAGGATCGCCTCCGCCATGATGGAACGGGCAGAATTTCCGGTGCAGAGAAACAGAATATTAATGGTTCGGTCGGTCATTGCGGGTGTCCTCGTGGGTGTTTCCGGCAGCGGCGCAACATGGCTGGAGCCCTTCGATCAGCGGCGCGCAGAGATCCGCATTGCCGCCGCAGCAATCCTGCAGGAGATAGAGCATGACGGCGCGGAAGCCTTCCAGATCGGCCCGGTAGATGATCGAGCGCCCCTGCCGCTCGTTGACGACGATGCCCGCGCGGACAAGCGTCGAAAGATGCGCCGACATGGTATTCTGCGGAACGTCGAGCCTGCGGGCGAGTTCGCCCGCGGCAATGCCCTCCGGCTCGCTTTCCACAAGCAGCCGAAAGGTCTGAAGCCGTGTCGGCTGCGCCAGTGCGGCCAGCGCCGCGATTGTCTGATTCTCATCCATATATCCAGAATAATGGATATATTATCTTTGTCAAGCGTCAGCCTTGGCCCGCATGGCCAGGCAGGGTAAGACGGGGCGGAAAATTGCGGAGTGAGCGACATGACCAAATGCCTGATGCTGGATGTCGACGGCGTCGTCATCAGCGGTCCGGACGGCCAGTCCTGGGCCCGCGATATCAAGCGCGATCTGGGCATCGACCCGGACATGCTTGAAGAGCATTTCTTCATTCCGCACTGGCCGGAAATCGTTGCCGGCAGGAAGGCGCTGCGGGATGTGCTGGAGGGATGCCTGCCGGTGCTGGCATCGCCGGTCTCGCCGGATGATTTCATGGCCTACTGGTTCGAGCGCGATTCGGCGATCGACCATGATGTGCTTGCGGCCTGCGACCGGCTGCGCGCACGGGGAACGCGCATCTTTCTCGCCACCAACCAGGAACACCTGCGTGCTGAATATCTGATGGCACAGCTCAAGCTTTCCGATCGCGTCGACGGGATCGTCTATTCGGCGGCGATTGGGGCGAAGAAGCCGGACCCGGCCTTCTTCGAGGCGGCCGAGGCAAAGAGCGGCTTTGCCGGGGCGGACCATGTTCTGGTGGATGATCAGCGCAAGAATATCGAGGCAGCCCGGGCCTTCGGCTGGCGCGCGGTGCACTGGACCGGCGGCGAAGACCTTGAGGCGCTGCTGGACGCTGTCGGCCAGCACGGCGGGTAAGGAGACGCGGCCGCCACGCGAGGAATAGACGCCAAGGACAAGACGTTGCGCGTGATCGCTGATGTCACTTCCGACGATGCGCAATGTTGGCTAGAACTACGGCATGCAGACGGCGCCTCATCAAGATGAGCAGATACGGTCGACCTTGGCGCTCCTGCAGCGCATTCTGGGCGATGGGCTGCTCGGTGCGTATCTGCATGGGTCTGCGGTGACGGGCGGGCTCCGGCCGCAGAGCGATATCGATCTGCTGGCGGTTGTCGACGCCGCGCTGACCGCGAGCCAACGCAAAGCTCTGCTGATGGACCTGCTGCGCCTCTCCGGTCGCCACCCTGCCGCAGCCGGCGCGCCCCGTTGCCTTGAGGTCATGGTATTTTGCCGGGCTGACCTTGCGCGCGGTGCCTACCCGGCGCGGGCTGAGTTCGTCTATGGAGAATGGTTGCGGGGCGCCTTCGAGGCCGGTGAACAGCCGATACCCGAACGTTATCCCGAATATTCGCTGATTCTCGCGCAGGCCCGCCAGGAGGCCATTCCCCTGCTCGGGCCACCTGTCGAGGAACTGCTGCCGGATGTCCCGGCGGAGCATGTTCGGCAGGCGATGCGCGATGTCCTGCCCGGCCTGCTGGATGGGTTGCGCGGGGACGAGCGGAATGTCCTGCTGACGCTGGCGCGGATGTGGCACACGGCCAGCACCGGGAAATTCGTCACGAAGGACGCCGCCGCCAGTTGGGCGATCCCGCGCATCCCGGACCCCGATGCCATGATGCTGGACCATGCGCGCCGGGCCTATCTCGGCGAGGTCGCCGACGACTGGACGGATCAGGGCAATGTGGCCCGGCAGTTGGCGGAGCAACTTGGCGAATTCGTCAGCGATGCGTTAAAGCCGGGATAGGCTTCCGGCTGGACGGAGCCGCGTAAGCTACAGGCTCGTGCGGGCCCGGAGCGCCGCCACCAGCGTGCCCTCGTCGAGATAGTCGAGTTCGCCGCCGACCGGCACGCCGTGGGCAAGCCGGGTCACTTTGATGTCGAGACCGTCAAGCTGATCGGTGATGTAGTGGGCGGTCGCCTGACCTTCGACGGTGGCGTTGACGGCGATGATCAGTTCGCGCACCTCGCCGGCCTTCACCCGGTCGATGAGGGCGGCGATGGTGAGATCGTCCGGCCCGATGCCATCGAGCGGCGACAGCGTGCCGCCGAGCACGTGATAGGCGGCATTCAGTGCCGCCGCCCGCTCCAGCGCCCACAGATCGCCGACATCCTCCACGACGATGACGAGGCCCTGATCGCGGGTCGGATCGGTGCAGATCGTGCAGGGATCGGCGGTGTCGACATTGCCGCAGGTGGAGCAGATCTTCACCTTGTCATAGGCATCCTGCATCGCGCCGGAAAGCGGGCCCATCAATTGGTCGCGCTTCTTGATTAGATGCAGCGCCGCCCGCCGCGCCGAACGCGGCCCCAGCCCCGGCACCTTCGCCAGAAGCTGGATCAGTTTTTCGATTTCGGGACCGGTGACTCGTTTTGCCATGGCTCTCCCTAACGCATCGGCAGGGAAAACGGAATCGTTTTTGCGGTTGCCGGCTTTGACAGCGAAGACTTTCGAAGCGAGAACGATATGAGAGGTGAGATGTGATGAAAATAAAAGCCGTTTGCATCGGTGAACCGGAAGCTCTTGACGGCGTGCGGCATCGCACCGGCATTTTCAAGCGCCCGGTTGCCGGGCCGGTGCCGGTCGGACCCGAGGGGTTTGAAGGCGATCATATCGGCGACCACGCCAATCACGGTGGGGTCGATCAGGCGGTCTATCTCGAAGGCTCGATCTCGCTCGATTGGTGGGAGGCGGAACTGGGCGTCCCTTACCGTGCGGGAATGCTCGGGGAAAACCTCGTGATCGAGGGACTTGATAATCGCCTGGTTCTGGCGGGCGATCGTTTTGTCATCGGTGATGTGGTGCTGGAGGCGACCTCATGCCGCATTCCCTGCAACACATTCGCGCGTCGCATGCAGGACCCGAAATTCGTCAGACGCTACCGGAAGGCCGCGCGTCCGGGCGTCTATTGCCGGGTGATCGCGCCGGGCACAATCGCCGCCGGGGAGACGGTGGACTATCGCAGATTTGAAGGAGCGCGTGTTCCGCTTCCGGAAATGATGGAGAAGTACGGTCGGAAGCTCTCACCAGAGGACAGGACGCGCTATCTTGCCGCGCCGGTTCACTGGAAGCTGCGCAGGGCGCTGGAGGAGCAGGCCGATTGATACTCCGTCACCGCGTCACGATCGCCACGGCCGCGCCGCCGATCATGCCGGCGCTGAGGCGGTTGGCGATCTTCATGGCGCGGGGGCTTTTCAGAAGCCGGCGGGCTCTGGCGGCCAGGAATACCCACGAGAGATCGACGACGGCGAGCACCATCAGCAGGGTGACGGTGAGTTCCAGCCAGCCGACGAGGGTGACGCTTGCAAGATCGAGGATCGTCGGCAGCAGCGCCACATAGAACATCATGATCTTCGGATTGCCGATGGTGACGCTCAACCCGGTGAGGAACATCTTCCAGCCGGAGCTTGCCTGCGGCAGTTCCGCGCCGGCGGTTTCCGTCCTTGCGAACCACATCTTCCAGGCGAGCCAGAGAAGATAGGCCACGCCCGCCCATTTGATCGCCACGAACACGTCGTGAAAGCTGGTGGCGACGGCCGTCAGACCGAACACCGCTAGCGTCAGCCACAGCGCCTCGCCCAACCACATCGCCGCCAGAAACGGCAGCACATCGCGATGCCCGCGCGACAAGACGCGGGCGACGAGCGCTGCCACGCTCGGCCCCGGAGAGCCGGCGGCGACGAACAGCGTGATGGCGAACAGGGCGAGCGCGCCGAGCGTCATAGGCCGGTCCTCAGAACGGCAGCTTCATGCCGGGCGGGATCGGCAGGCCGGCGGTCAGTTCCTTGGTCATTTCCTCCGCCTTTTCGCTGGCGCGGTCCTTGGCGTCGCGGTGGGCGGCGACGATCAGGTCTTCCAGCATCTCGGCCTCGTCGCCGGCAAGCAGGCTCGGATCGATCTTGATCGATAGCATGTCGCCCTTGCCGGTCATCTCGATTGTCACCATGCCGCCGCCGGACACGCCTTCCACGCGGGCGGCCGCAATCTCTTCCTGCAGCTGCTCCATCTTGGCCTGCATTTCCTTGACCTTGCCCATCATGCCCATCAGATCGCGCATGTCGTCTCCTTAGAGTGTTGTTTCTATTCGTCGATATCGTCTTCCGGCAGCACGTCGCCGTCTTCGTTCATGGCGGCGTCCGGCGCATCGCCATCGGCGGTGTCCGCCGTTTCGCTCTCAGCGCGCACCCGCACATCGCGGATTTCCGCGCCGGGGAAGAATTTCAGGATGGCAGCAATATCCGGATCCTCGCGGGCATCGCGGAAGCGCTGCTCGCGCTCGGCCTCCTCGGCTTCGAGAAGCGTCGGCGCGCCGTTTTCCTTGCTGAGACTGACGAACCAGCTCTCGCCGGTCCATTCGCGAAGCTTCGCGCCGAGATCGTTGAGAAAGGTCGCGGATGTGCCGGGCAGGAGGTTCACCTCCAACCGGCCGGGCTCAAGCCGCACCAGCCGCACGAAATTGCGGATTTCCGAGCGCATCTTGATCGCGCGGTTCTTCGAGCAGAGGTCGGTAATGTCCTGCAGCGATTTGATCGCCGAGGTCTTCTGAGGTTCCGGCGCTGGCTCCGGTTCGGGCTCCACGGTTTCCGGCTGCGGCGCGATCTCCGGTTGGCGCGCTTCCGCGCTTTGCGGGTGCAGCATGGTGACGGTGGCGGATTGCCGGGGCGCTTCGCCGGTCTGGCGGGCCGAAACAGCGTTCGTGCCGCCGGAGCCGCCGGCCTGCGGGCGACCGGCCGGCGGTGCGGAGGGGGTAGGGCCTGCGGCAGCGCCGCCTTCCTCCAGCGCCAGCAGCCTGCGCGCGGCATCTTCCGGCGAGGGCAGGCTTGCGGCGTGGGCAAGCCGGATCAGCACCATTTCGGCAGCGCCCAGCGGGCGGGCGGCGTTTTCGGTTTCCGGGATGCCCTTCAAGAGCATCTGCCAGATGCGCGACAGCGCGGAAACCGCTACCTTTTCGGCAAAGCCGGTGCCCGCGGTGCGTTCGATCTCGCTCAGCGAAACGTCTTCCGCGCCCTCCGGCACATATTTCAACCGCGTCACCAGGTGGGTGAAATCGGCAAGATCATTGAGCACGACCACGGGATTGGCCCCGGCCTCATACTGCGATTGGAATTCGGCCAGGGCTGCGGCGACATCGCCGGTCACGATATGGCCGAACAGATCGACGATCCGGGCGCGGTCGGCAAGGCCCAGCATGGCGCGCACGGCGGACGCTTCCACATGGCCGCTGCCATGCGAAATCGCCTGATCGAGCAGCGACAGGCCGTCGCGGGCAGAACCCTCGGCGGCGCGGGCGATCATCTGCACCGCCTCGTCCTCGATCTCGACTTCTTCCTTGGCGGCGATGGTGGAAAACAGCCGCACCAGATCGGCGGCCGGAATCCGGCGCAGGTCGAAGCGCTGGCAGCGCGACAGCACCGTGATCGGAACCTTGCGGATTTCGGTGGTGGCGAATATGAACTTCACATGCTCGGGCGGTTCTTCCAGCGTCTTCAGCAGGCCGTTGAAGGCCTGGTTGGAGAGCATGTGCACCTCGTCGATGATATAGACCTTGTAGCGCGCGGTCGAAGGCCGGTAGCGCACCTGATCGATGATCTCGCGGATATCGTCGATGCCGGTATGGGAGGCGGCGTCCATCTCGATCACGTCGACATGGCGGCCTTCCATGATCGCCTGGCAGTGCTCGCCGATCTCCTTCAGCTCGATGGTCGGCTTGTCGACGGTGTCGGTCTTGTAGTTGAGGCCGCGAGCGAGAATTCGGGCGGTGGTGGTTTTGCCCACACCGCGCACCCCGGTCAGCATATAGGCCTGCGCAATCCGGCCGGTCTCGAAGGCGTTGGTCAGCGTGCGTACCATCGCCTCCTGGCCGACCATCAGGTCGGAGAAGTCCTTGGGACGGTACTTGCGCGCCAGCACGCGGTATCCGGCGTCTTTTTCGCGCTGCTGTTCGTTCTCGGCCATTGCCACCTTTCCTGTCCGGTTTGCGACCGGGTTTTCAACAATAGCCCAAGCCGTGCGGCGCTGTCACAGAGTGCGGCTCAGTCTGGCAGAGCTTTCGGCGAAATGCACAGAATTTCTGAAGCCGCCCTCAGGCCGCGGGTTCGGCGCAGACATCGACCCAGTCGGCGCCGGTGATCTCGGCAAGCCTGTCGGGCGCAATCCGGATCGCCGCGTTGCGGGAGCCTGCGGCCGGCACCACCTCGGTGAAAGCCTTCAGGCTCTCGTCGCAGTATACCCTGATCGGGTTTGCCAGGCCAAAGGGGCAGACGCCGCCAACCGGGTGGCCGGTGATCGTCTCGACGTCTTCGAGCGGCAGCATCTTCACCTTGCCGCCAAAGGCCGCCTTGGCCTTCTTGTTGTCGATCCGCGCATCGCCGCGCGCGACCAGCAGAAACACGTCATCCTTCACGCTGAAGGACAGCGTCTTGGCAATCTGGGCGGGGGCGACGTTATGGGCGCTTGCGGCTTCTTCCACCGTGGCGCTTGAGGCTTTGGTCTCGATGATGTCGATGTCGGGGGCTGCCGTGTCGAGATGGGCGCGCACGCTTTCGAGGCTCATGGCGTCTCCGGAACGATCCGTCGATAGGGTGGGAGGCCGGCACGATGACCCGTACACAACTCGTTGGGGCTGCTTCCTTCCGGACCTGACCCGGTTGGCGAGTGGCACGTCCACCACCAGCCTCCCGCCCGGACATATCGTCAATTCAGCCGATGAATGCAAGCTTGGCGGCGAAAAAATCTGGCCGGGCAGATGCCGGATATCACGGCGCAGCGGATTAGCGTTTGCCGTCGCCTTACCATTTGATAGAAATAAGACGAGTAATTGCGAAGGAATGACATGCAGGAATTTCAGATCGATCCGCGTCTTGAGCGCGACAGCATGGCGATCGCCGATCTGGGGCTTTGCCAGTTGCGGCTGATGCGCGACGCGCGCTGGCCCTGGCTGCTGGCGGTGCCGCAGCGCGCCGGGGTCGAGGAAATGTTCGATCTGGCGCCGCTCGACCAGACCATGCTGACCTTCGAGGTCAATGAGGCGGCGAAGGCCCTGAAAACCGTCACCGGGGCAACCAAGATCAATGTCGCGGCAATCGGCAACATGGTGCGCCAGCTCCATGTCCATGTCGTTGCCCGGTTCGAGGGCGATGCCAACTGGCCGGGTCCGATCTGGGGCTACGGCACGCCGGAACAGCGCTCCGATGACGACTGCGCAGACCTGGCGCGTAAGATTGCAGAGGCAATGGCATGACATCACTGTTCTTCAAGGCCGGCCCGCATGAGGATCCGAGCGCGCTGACCGCCTTTGCCGGCTGCAAGATCATCCGCGACAGCGAACACCGCGACGAGGAAACGCTGGAAAAGGCCGCCGCCGAACCCAATGCCCGCTTCCTCGGCTTTGCCGGCGGAAAGGGGATCGTCAAGCACGAGCGTCAGGTGCTCGATCCCTATTTCGCCCGCTACGAACTGGCGCAGTATTCTCCTGATCCCGAAAGCGCGATCCTGCTTGGGCGCGAGCCCTCGGGCGCGCCGCTGATCTCGATCAAGCTCGGCCTCGATCCCGAAGCCCTGCCGGGGCACCTGAAGGTGTTGACCACCCGCGCCGCCTATAGCGAAAGCCTGCTCGATCGCGCCACGCTCGGCGCGTTTGCGTTGGCGGTCAGCCTCAACGCCTGGACCGACAATCATGCATTTTGCGGCCGCTGCGGGTCGCCGTCGAAATCGGCCGCCGGTGGCTTCCGCCGCGAATGCACGGCCTGCGGCAACATGATGTTCCCGCGCACCGATCCGGTGGTGATCATGCTGATCGTGGATGAGGCGGGCGATCGGGTTCTGCTCGGCCGCAGCCCGCATTTTCCCGCCGGCCGCTATTCCTGCCTCGCCGGCTTTCTGGAGCCCGGCGAAACCATCGAGGATGCGGTGCGGCGCGAGACGCTGGAGGAATCCGGCATCCGCGTCGGCGCGCTGCGCTACCACGCCTCCCAGCCCTGGCCGATGCCGCACTCGCTGATGCTCGGCTGCTATGGCAAGGCCGAGAGCTTCGACATCAAACCTGATGATGCCGAGCTTGAGGACTGTCGCTGGTTTTCGCGCGACGAGCTTGCCGCAATCCTCGACGGCAGCCATCAGGGCGGCATCAACGCCCCGCCGGAGGGCGCGATCGCCTACCGCCTGGCGCGCGATTTCCTCGACTGGAAATAACGGTGGCCGGTTCGCGCTCGGAACGGTTGCTGGCGCTGCTGCAGGTCCTGCGCGGTCATCACTATCCGGTAACGGGCGCGCATCTTGCCGATGAACTCGGCATCAGCCTTCGAACGCTCTATCGCGATATCGCAAGCCTTCGGGCCCAGGGCGCGGCGATCGAGGGCGAGGCGGGGCTCGGCTATGTGCTGCGCCCTGGTTTCCTGCTGCCGCCGATGATGTTTTCGCAGGAGGAGATCGAGGCGCTGGTGCTCGGCAGCCGCTGGGTCGCCAAGTCGACCGATGCCGCGCTATCGGCCGCAGCCGACGCAGCGCTTTCCAAGATCGCGGCCGTGCTTCCGCCCGAGCTTTCAGATGCGGTGGACGAGACGGCGCTGATCATCGGTCCGCGCGCGCTTGCTGCGGAAAAGGCGGATATTCCAGCGCTTCGCAGCGCGATTCGCCGCGAGCGCAAGCTCGACATCGGTTATGGTGATGAGGCCGGCGCGATCACGCGCAGGATCATCTGGCCGTTCGGCCTTGCCTATTTCGAGCGGGTGCGCGTCGTCGTCGGCTGGTGCGAGCTGAGACAGGATTTCCGCCATTTCCGCACCGACAGAATCGCCAGTCTCACGGAGACCGGAGAACGCTATCCGAAGCGTCGCGCAGTGCTGCTTGCCGACTGGCGGCGGCAGATGAACTATGTCTGACGACTGCTGACGGAAGCTGTCACCGGCACGCCTTAAAGCTCTCCTCGGTTTTGCAAACGAAGGAGAAACCCAATGACCGCACTGCCTCTCAACCTTGTCGTTCTCTATGTCGAAGACCCGAAGGCGAGCGCTCAGTTCTACGCCGATTTTCTCGGATTGACGCCGATGGCGCTTTCCGACGGCTTTTCATCGCTGACCACCGATACCGGGCTGACGCTTGGCCTGTGGCGCAAGGCGACGGCGCATCCGCCGGCGGAAGGCGGGCCCGGCTCGGCCGAAATCGGCATCATGGCGGCCGGCGAGGGCGGCGTCGAAGCACTCTATCACCGCGTCAAGCAGGATGGCATGACGATCCTCCAGCCGTTGGTAACGGCTGCTTTCGGCCCGACCTTCGTGATCGCCGATCCAGACGGCCACCGCATCCGCGTGTGCCAGCCGGACGATTGAGGCCGAGACCCCGGGCGGCGAACCGCCCGGGGTTGTGCAATTACGCCATGTCGTCCAGCGACTGCAGGTGACGGCGCATCGGGTGGCCTTCATAGACGCCGAGAATGCGCACCTTCTCGGTGAAGAATTCGAGTTCCTCCAGCGCCCGTGCCACCGCCGGATCGTCGGGATGTCCCTCGATATCGGCATAGAACTGGGTGGCGATGAACTTGCCGCCGATCTGGTAGCTTTCCAGCTTGGTCATGTTGATGCCGTTGGTGGCGAAACCGCCAAGCGCCTTGTAGAGCGCGGCTGGAATATTGCGGACATTGAAGATGAAGGTGGTCACGATCGTGCGGTCTTCGCCATTGCGCTCCGCCCGCTTCGCCTTGTCCGACAGAATGACGAAACGGGTGATGTTGCTTTCGCTGTCCTCGACATTCTCGGCAAGGATATCGAGACCGTAGAGCGAGGCGGCGAGGCGGGGGGCGAGGGCCGCCATTGTGCGGTCGCCCTTTTCCTGCACCAGCATGGCCGCGCCGGCGGTATCGCCGGCGATCACCGCGTTCCACTTGTTGCGGCGGATGATCTTGCGGCACTGGCCAAGGGCGTGGATGTGGCTGTGCACGGTCTTGATGTCGTCAAGCTTCACCCCCGGCAGCGCCATCAACTGGAAGCGGATCGGCATGAAATATTCGCCGATGATCGAGAGGTGCGAATCGGGAAGCTGGTAATGGATATCGGCGACGCGGCCAGCCAGCGTGTTCTCGATCGGGATCATCGCCAGATCGGCATCGCCGTTTTCCACCGCCAGGAAGGCATCCTCGAAGGTCTTGCAGGGCAGGGGCTCCATGTCGGGATACATGTCGCGGCAAGCCATATCGGAATTGGCGCCGTATTCGCCCTGGAACGAGATGCGGTTGGTTTTCATGATCATGAGGTGACACCTTCCAGTATGCGGCGCGCCTTTGCGAGGTCCTCGGCGGTATCGACGCCGAGCGGCACGGTCTTGACGATCTCGGCATCGATGCGCATGCCGGCCTCCAGCGCGCGCAACTGCTCCAGCTTCTCGCGTCCTTCCAGCGGGGAGACGGGCAGCGAGACGAAGCGCTCGAGAGCGGCGCGCCGATAGGTATAAAGTCCTATGTGGTGGTAGAGAGGTCCTTCGCCCCAGGGGGCGGTCGCGCGGGTAAAGTAAAGCGCGCGCAGCCTCGTGGGCCCGACCGGCGAGCCGACGAGCTTGACCACCTGCGATGCGGTCTTTTCCGCCTCATCGGTGATCTCGACCGTCAGCGTCGCGATATCGACAGCGGGGTCGGAAAGCGGGGCAAGCGAAGCCTGGATCAGCGCCGGGTCAAGCGTCGGCAGGTCGCCCTGGACATTGACGACCAGTTGCGCGCGGCCGTCGGGATCGACCTTGCCGAGTGCCTCGTGAATGCGGTCGGAGCCGGACTGGTGCGCCATGCCCGTCATCACCGCCTCGAAGCCGGTCGCCTCGACCGCCTTGAACACGGCCTCGTCATCGACGGCCACGACGACGCGGCCCATGCCTGATTCGCGTGCGCGTTCGGCGACATGGACGATCATCGGCCGGCCGGCGATCTCGGCCAGCGGCTTGCCGGGAAGGCGGGTGGAGGCCATCCGGGCGGGAATAAGAATGATCGTTTCATCGGATTTGTCGATCGCCACTTGCAAGCTCTCCGTTAATTTGCCACTGACAGTCTGACGGGCCGGTGTGCATGCCGATGCGGCGTTGCATCGCGGCATCAAAAGACATAGGTTCTGCAAGAATGCAAGGTGTCCGGTAGAGAGGCTGGACGGAAGGGGAGCGGCAACGCAATGAAATTCAATCTCAATATGGTCCTTGCGGCCCTGTTGGGGACGGTCTTCGTCCTGATGACGGTATCTTTCATCTCAGAAGCGATCTTCGACCCGCACCATCCCGAAAAGGAAGGTTTCGTCATCGAGGTTGCCGAGACCCCGGGCGGCGGCGCCCCGGCCGTCGAGGAAGAAACGCCGATCGCCGTTCTGCTCGCCGATGCCAATGCCGAAGCCGGCGAGCGCGTTTTCAAGCGCTGTCAGGCCTGTCACACCGACACCGAAGGCGGGCCCAACAAGGTTGGCCCGAACCTTTGGGACGTCGTCGATCGCCCGATCGCCAGCCATGAGGGTTTTTCATATTCCGCCGCCATGCAGGACTTTTCCGAGGGCGGCAGCAAGCTCTGGACCTATGAGAACCTGAACGAATTCATCAAGGCCCCGAAGAAGGATATCCCGGGCACGGCCATGGGCTTTGCCGGCCTTTCCTCCGACAAGGACCGCGCGGACCTGATCGCCTATCTCAGCACGATGTCGAACGATCCGGTGCCGTTCCCCGAGCCGCCGGCCGAAGACGATGCCGCTGCGGCCGAAGATGGCGCTGCGACCGATGACGGTGCCGCAACCGGCGACGGGTCAGCCGAGGCGACCGAAGGCAACGAAGCGCCGCCGTCACAGGGTCACGAACCGGCTCCGGCAGCAACGGACGAGGCGGCCGGTGATGCCGATGCAGGCCCTGCCAATCCGCAGACCGAGACGGCCGAGCCGACCGACACCCCCGAGGCCACGCCGCCCGGCGCCGCCGATGTCGAGCAGTCTCAGTAGAGAATAAACGAAACGGGGCCTTGGGCCCCGTTTTCAGTTTGGGGACAACCCTCTCCCACGTTCTCCGTCATCCTCGTGCTTGGCACGAGGATCTAATCGCGGTTCCGCACGAGCGGAGCTGGCATTCCCCGAAGGGTTTTGTTTCAATGAATTTCTCCCCGATACGCTGATCGAGTTGATGCGTGCTTAGATGCTCGGGACAGGCCCGAGCATGACGGAGGAGAGTGGGGCGCTTTGTCATCAGCCTGTCGGGGCTTCAGCGCCGCCTTTCATCAAGGCAAATCAATACCCCAGCAGCAGCACCCAGAGGCTGACGGTCACCACGCCGAGGAGCGTGGTCAGCGTTATCGTGGAGGCTGCGATGTTGCGGCCTGTGCCGAACTGGTCGGCAAGCAGGAAGGCGTTGACGCCCGCCGGGCAGGATGCGCCGAGCACCAGCCCGGCCATGATCGGCTGCGGCAGGCCGAAGGCATGCGACAGGGCGAAGACCAGAGCCGGAAGCAGGGCGAGCTTGATGACGGTGATCGCTGAAAACAGCCCGGCATTGCCGGCGACCTTGTATTGCGCCAGCGTCATGCCGATCGAGACCAGGGCCACGGGCGCAGCGATGCCCGCCAGCATCGAGATGACGGTGGCAAGCGGTCCCGCCGGTTGCAGACCGCTGAGATTCATCACCGCGCCGATGATGAGCCCGATGACGAGGGGATTGGTGGCGAGGTTGTAGCCGACCGTGGCGGCAAGGCGCGCCGGGTCGCTGGTGGCCCCGCCCTCCTGCGCCTTTGCGCGCTCGGCCAGCACCGTGGCGGTCACC
The DNA here is from genome assembly GCF_053484265.1 of Martelella sp. FOR1707. NCBI lineage: Bacteria > Pseudomonadati > Pseudomonadota > Alphaproteobacteria > Hyphomicrobiales > Aurantimonadaceae > Martelella > Martelella sp. FOR1707. The sequence goes on from NZ_JBAKFP010000007.1 coordinate 271,380, forward strand.
ATCAGCACCGGCATGTGGATCGCGAGCACGATTGAAAGCGCCACCAGCGCGGTTTCGCCCGCCACATGGCTGACAAGCGGAATGCCGAGCAGCGCCAGATTGGAAAACGTGCCGGAAAGCCCGATGATCACCGCGGAAACGCGATCCCGGTCGAAGACGAAACGGGAGACCATGGCGGCCGCGATCCAGGCGATCGCCACGCTCGCGAAATAGACGCCCCATATGCGCAAGGGATCGGCGCCGGTGAAATCGGCGTTGGCAATCGTGCGCATCAACAGCACCGGAAGGCCGATCCTATAGACGAAGCCCGAAAGCACGCCGGCGCTTGTCGCAGGCAGGTAGCGGACCTTGACGGCGACCCACCCGATCAGGATGAGGGCGAAGATCGGGATGACGCTGTTGAATATTTCTTGCATGGCGGGCTTTCAGGCGGGCGGCGCGGCTCGTGCCGCGTGTTCCCGAAACTGTTCCCAGTGGCGACCACTGTCAAGGTCGCCAGCCTGCCGGACAGTCTCCAGCCGCACCCGCCGTCTCAGCTTTTCAGGGCGGCCGCCGGCGACTGGCGATAGGCAATCAGCGCGGGCAGGGCGGAAAGCACGGCCGCGACCGCCACCAGCACGGCGGCTGAACCCAGATCGGCACGCGTGAATTCGACCGGAAGCGACACGCCGCGCTCGGCCGTGATCGACCGCGCGATCGCAAGCGCCGCCGCAAGGCCCGCCGCATAGCCGAGCGCGATGCCGAGCGCCACCAGCAGGAACAACTCGCCCCAGACGATCGTGAACACCGCACCGCGCGGCGCGCCGAAAGCGCGCAGCGCCCCGATCTCGCGCCGGCGCTGGGACACATGGATGACGGTGACCAGCATGAGCGCCGCGGCCACCAGCACCTGCGCGCCCGCGGCGATCGCGGTCAGCACCTGTTTGGCGTCGCCGAGCGTGGCGTAGAGCTTCGTCAGCACCTCGGCCGGAAAGACGGCGAGCGTGTTGTCGCCGCGGTAATCCTGGCGCAGCCGATAGGCGTCGGCGATCGATTCCGGCTTCACCAGGATCGCCGGCAGGCCGGGCGTTTCGCCTGCATGCCAGTGCTCGTCGACCGGTGCGGCGGGATCGATATGATGATGGTCCTCGTCGTGCCCGGCTTCGTCGTGATCATCGTGGGCAGCGTGTTCGTCATGATCCGCATCCGCATGTTCGGCTTCATGATCATGCTCGTGATCGTCCGCTTCATGCTCGTGGTCGTGTTCCTCGGCCTCATGCGCTTCCATGCCGTGGATCTTCCAGACCGCCTCGATCGGCACGAAGATGGCGCGGTCCCAGGGCGTGCCGGTTGGCTCCGCCCTGCCGGTAACGGTATAGGCGAGTTCGTCATGGGTATGGCCGCCGGTCTCGACCGTGCCGTGCAGCGGCTTGATCGTGTCGCCGATCGCAAGGTCGACCGCCGAACCGATCACCGCCTCGCCCAGATGATCGAAATTGCCGCCCTCGGAAAAGCCGGGCGTTGTGTTTTCGATCAGCTCTGCGGTGGTGCCGACGATCGGGTAGCCGGCATAGCTGTCGCCGAAGCCGATCGGCGCAGCCCAGGCCACGCGTGGGTCCGCCTGAAGGTCGGGCAGGATATCGCCATCCATCAGCGGCAGGTCGGCGGCCTGCAGGAAGACGGAGGAGAGCACGAGCTGGGTTTCGCTTCCCGGTGCGCCGATCACCAGATCGAACTTTTCGGAAGCCCGCGCGCTGCCGAGCCTCAGCGCCCGTTCCTCCAGCGTGACGGCGACGCCGAGCGCGGTTGCCAGCATGATCAGGATGACGATGACGATGGAGCCGGCCCAGAGGCGCTTCAGGTCTGCGAGAATGAAACGGAGCATGGGTCAGCCTCTCTTCTCGTCGCTGGCGATTGTGCCGGCAAGAAGCGCTATTTCGCGCGTCAGCGGGGCGATCAGCCGCCGGTCATGAGAAACCACGATCAGCGTGGCGCCCTCGGCAAGCTCCAGCAGCAGCCGGCCGACGGTTTCGCCCGATGCGGCGTCAAGGCTTGCCGTCGGTTCGTCGGCGACGATGATGCCGGGCTCGCGCAACAGCGCGCGGGCAACGGCCACGCGCTGCATTTCGCCGCGCGACATCGTGCCGGTCTTCTGGTCGTGACGGGAAAGGCCGACGCGCTCGAGCAGGTCGTGCGCGCGTTTGATGCGCTCCGTCCCCGCAGCGCGCGCAAGCCGGGCCGGCAGCAGCACGTTGTCGAGCGCGGAAAGTGCTGGAAACAAATGGAAGTCCTGCATGATCAGGCCGATATTCTCGCCGCGAAACCGGTCCCGCCGGCTTTCCGACAGCACCGAAAGCTCGGTCTCGCCCCAGCGCGCGCTGCCATGGGCGAGGCGCTCCAAGCCGGTGATGATGTTGACGAGCGTGCTCTTGCCGGAACCCGAAGGGCCGGTGATCGCGACCCGTTCGCCGGCCGCGATCTCAAGCTTCGGTATCGTCAGTACAGGACTGTCGAGGCCCGGAAAGGTGACGGCGATATCGTTGAGCGAGAGAGGCAGCATCGGGACTGACCTTTCGGGTATGTCGTTTCAGACCTTGCTGTAGCGCGCGCCGCGCAGGCGCAGCTGGCTGACGAAGCCGGTCTCGGGGTCCACCCAGGAGCCGGTCTCGAGCGTGCCTGTCACCTCGATCATCTGGTTCGGTTGGGTGAATGTCTGCTTGCGGTCGAGATAGACGACCATGATATTGTCCGGCCAATCGGCATCCGAGGAGCAGAACGGGCAGAGCGCCATCGGGATTTCCGAGAGCACGAAGAATTTCGCTTCCGCCTTCAGCGGCGGGGCCATGAAGCCGCGGATCGAGACCTTCTCTCCGGTCAGGGCCTTCACCTTGTCGGAAAACTTCAGGCCGAGCGGGCTGAAGGAGCCGTAGAGCTCGTCAAAGGACAGTTCATCGGCAGCGAAGGCGGGGCGGACGGCAAGGCCGAGGCTGAGCGTGCCGAAGGCGGCTAGCAGGCTGCGGCGGGAAAGGGACATCGCGGTCATCAGATCAGTTCTCCTGGCAGGAGAGGACCGGGCGACGCCCGCCCGGTCCCGTCTTGAAGGTGAAGCTTACTGCTTCTGGCTGGTGCCGAGCGCGAAGGCGTCGGCCAGTACGCCGTAGACGTCGGACTGTTCCATATAGCCCTTGAAGCCGTCGGCGCCGGGGCCGGTGGCCTGCAGGACAACGTCATCGACGGCGTGAACGCCGGTCGAGGCGTCATAGGGCAGGTTGCCGGTGCGCAGAACCGCGCCGGGAACATCCTTGTAGGCTTCGTTGGCGACGTAGCGGCCGTTCTCGTCCTTCACAGCCGGCTCGAACGGACCGTCCATCTTCGGGCGGAAGGTCTCGTAATAGTCGGGGAAGTTGTTGGCGAACATGGCGAGGCGACGCGAAACGTCGATCTGGTCCGGATAGCCGTCGCCGTTTTCATCCGTATAGTTCGGGAAGCCAGCGTCGTCATAGGTCATGACCTTGTTGCGCATCTCGTCGGCTTCGATCTCGTCGTCGATCGTGCCGATGACCGAGAAGCCGTGGGTGTGGTCGCCGGTAACGACGATCAGCGTGTCCGGGTTGGAATTCATCCATTCCATGGCAGCGCCGATGGCCTGGTCGAATTCGATCATGTCCATGACGGCGCGGTCCCAGTCGAGCGGATGCGACATCTTGTCGACATTGGCGGCCTCGACCGTCAGGAAGAAGCCTTCAGGATTCTTCGAAAGCTGCTCGAGCGCCGCCGTCGTCATGTCCACGAGGCCCGGCTGGTTCGGGAACTTGTCGACGCTGCCCTTCTTCAGGGAATCGCGGTCAAGCGTGGAATCCATGTTGCCGGTGTGGAACAGGCCGAGCAGCTTGCCGTCTTCCGGCTTTTCGGCAGACGCCAGTTCGTCGGCGGAGGTGACGACGGTGTAGCCGGCCTCTTCGAACATGGCGATATAGTCGTTGTCGTCCTTGCGCTTGGAGCCGGCGACATCGGACTTCAGGAAGTAGGCGGAGCCGCCGCCGAGGATGACTTCCGGCTTGACGTCGTAGAACATGCCGACGATCTCGGCCTTGTCGCCGCGAAGGCGCGTATGGGCGACGACGGCGGCCGGCGTGGCGTCCTCGATCTCGGCGGTGGAAACGACGCCGATCGACTTGCCGGTCTGGCGGCGCAGCGCCTCGGCAATGGTCTCGACCTTGGGGTCGTCCAGGCTGTCCGGCGTGCGGTCGGCATAGACTCCGAGCGCGTTCACGCGGGTCTTGTGGCCGGTCATGTAGGCCGACATGGTGTTGGCCGAATCGGTCGCGATCGAATGGGTCGAGGAGGTGCCGATCGTGGCCATGTTGTCGAGGTCATCCATGTTCAGGCGACCGTCGGCCTTGCCCTCGGTCATGCCCTTGGACATGATGCGGGCAGCCGTGCGGTGACCCATGGAAAGGCCGTCGGCGACGAAGAAGATGATGTTCTTGGCCTTGGGCGTTTCCGGCGTGGCGTAGACGGTCCAGGTGACTTCCTTTTCCTCGTCGCCGGCCTTGACGGCAACGGTGTAGTCGCCGGCATCTGCAATGGCGAGATCGCGCAGGATCAGGGCGGAGCCGAGGCTCTCGTCATCCTTGCCCTTCTCGTCGGCGACGAATTCGGCTTCCTGGCCGAAGACCTCGGCATAGGGCTTGCCGTTGACGGTGACGTCGATATCGCCGGCGTCATAGACCGCATCCAGCTCGACCTTGAAGTCGAAGGGCGAGGACGACAGCACGGTGGCGCGATCGAGCGGATAGATGGTTGCGGCATTGGCAGCACCTGCAAGGCAGGTAGCGGCGGCGAGAAGTGCGAGACGGGCGCGCATGGGAACCTCTTTGAAAGAGCGTCGGGAAGGGTTAGTGCGCTTCCGCGATAGTCCCGCCGGATAACAATCCGATGACGTTTTTGCTGCGGTTTGATGAACCTCAGGAACGGTAGCGCCGTCCGCGCGGCTTCAGGTAGCGCTTGCGCCGGCGCTTCTTGAGCGAGAAGTGCAGGACGCGGGTGATGTACCAGAACAGCGCAAGCGAAATCACGCCGGCTGCGAGAAAGCCGGTGGCATTGCCCATGACATGGGCGACGGCGATGATGTTGCGGGAGAATATGAAGCCGAGAATGTTATAGGTCGACACCCAGACGGTCTGACCGCAGATGGCCGCGACCGTGAAGGCGCGCCAGCGCATGCCGGCAGCGCCTGCGACAGGGTTGATATAGGGGCTGATCTGGGCCAGCAGCCAGCGGGTGAAGAAGATGGCGAAAACGCCGCGCCGCTCAAGATAGTCCTGGGCGCGGTCCACCAGACGCTGGCGCTTGGGGCCGCGCGCGGCGAACCGCGCCAGATATTTCGCGCCGCCCTTGCGTCCGACCCAGTAGCCGATCTGGTCGGAGGTCGATGCGGCCGCGAGGCAGGCGGCGATCGCCGGCAGCATCGGCAGATCGCCGGAGGCGGCCAGCGATCCGCCAAACAGCATGATCACGGCGGCGGGCATCGGTATGCCGAGACAGGCCAGAAACACGATGAGCGCCATGACCGGAATGCCGTAGACCGGAACCAGCGCCAGAAACTGTTCATTCATCGTCGCCGGCCTGTTCGTGCTCGTCGAGCGCTTCGGCGATCTGGTCTTCCAGTTCCTCCAGCGTCTCGCCGCGCTCCCGCGTGATCCGCCAGAGCGGCAGGCGGCGGCTATGTTCCGGATCGAGGCCGAGCGCCTCGGCGAGGTCGTGCACGGGGATATCGTTGACCATCGCCACATGGCCGAGCGTCATCCAGCTCTTCAGCTCCAGTTCGCGGGGGCTGTGCCAGTAATAGACCGCCAGCACGGTCTTGAGCGCGAGGGCCAGCGTCAGAAGCAGGGCCCCGATAAAGGCGATGGAAAGCGCGCGGTGGCGCTGCCACAATGCGCGGACGGGATTTAGCAGACTCATGGCCGTCCTTTCCGGTTACGCTGAAGGAAGCGGAGTGTCTCCGCCTTGGTCATACTTGCCTCATGCGATAGCCCCTCGGCTGCGATTGCACAACACCCCTGCATGGTCAGCGGCATGGCGAGGTTCTCGGCGGCCGCCGCGTTTTTGGGTATCGTCGCGCGGACCAATCCGCTATGAACCCGGTTCATGACGACAAGACAGGCGATGGAGATGCGCGACATGATCCGCGTGCACAAACAGGATATTCCGGCAGAACAGGCGGCGCGTTACACCGGCGCAATCGCGATCGACAGCGAGACGTTGGGGCTTATTCCGCGTCGCGACCGGCTGTGCGTGGTGCAGATATCGCCGGGCGACGGCAGCGCCGACCTTATCCAGATCGCGCCGGGGCAGACGGAGGCGCCGAACCTTGTCGCCATGCTCGCCGATCCCGAGCGCCAGAAGATCTTCCATTTCGGCCGGTTCGATATCGCCGTGCTCTATCACACCTTCGGCGTGACCACCGCCAATGTGTTCTGCACCAAGATCGCCTCGCGCCTGACCCGGACCTATACCGACCGGCACGGGCTCAAGGACAATCTCAAGGAAATGCTCGACGTCGACGTTTCCAAGGCGCAGCAATCCTCCGACTGGGCGGCGGAGGAACTGACCGAGGCGCAACTGCAATACGCCGCCTCCGACGTTCTTTACCTGCATCGCCTGCGCGACAAGCTGATGGAACGGCTGATCCGCGACGGCCGCATGGAACTTGCCAGCGCCTGTTTCGAATTCTTGCCCACACGGGCGAAACTTGATCTTCTGGGCTGGGAAGAAACCGACATTTTCGCCCATAGCTGAGCGCTTTCAGCTCTGTTGCATATCTGCAACGAATTTGTTTCGCGGCCTCTTTAAACCGCCGAAATCCGCTCCCATATCTGCCTCAGGCGGCAGCGAATGCCGCTGTCATCGGCTCGCCTCAGAAGAGGGGGTTGACCTGAATCATCGCTCTGTCGCTTCACAAAGGGCAGGGTGAGGAATGGAGGCACGAAACATGAATCTCGAAAAATATTCCGAACGGGTCCGCGGCTTTCTGCAGTCCGCGCAGACTTATGCGCTGGGCGAGGGCCATCAGCAGTTCGACGCCGCGCACATCCTCAAGGTGTTGCTCGACGATGAGGAAGGCATGGCCGCCTCATTGATTGCGCGCGCCGGCGGCGACGCCGCCAAGGCGCGGCTTGCCAATGATGCAGCGCTTGCGAAAATCCCGAAGGTTTCCGGCGGCAACGGGCAGATTTATCTGGCCCAGCCGCTCGCCAAGGTATTCACCACCGCCGAAGAGGCCGCCAAGAAGGCGGGTGACAGTTTCGTCACCGTTGAGCGTCTTCTGTTGGCGCTTGCGATCGAAAAGAGCGCTTCGACGGCGAAGACGCTGGCCGATGCCGGCGTGACGCCGAACGGCCTTAACGAGGCCATCAACGAAATCCGCAAGGGCCGCACCGCCGATAGCGCCAGCGCCGAACAGGCCTATGACGCGCTGAAGAAATATGCGCGCGACCTGACGGCGGACGCCCGCGACGGCAAGCTCGATCCGGTGATCGGCCGCGACGATGAAATCCGCCGCACGATCCAGGTCCTGTCGCGCCGCACCAAGAACAATCCTGTGCTGATCGGCGAGCCGGGCGTTGGCAAGACCGCGATCACCGAGGGCCTTGCGCTGAGGATCGTCAATGGCGACGTGCCGGAAAGCCTCAAGGACAAGAAGCTGATGGCGCTCGACATGGGCGCGCTGATTGCCGGTGCCAAATATCGCGGCGAATTCGAGGAGCGGCTGAAGGCCGTGCTGAACGAGGTGCAGGCGGAAGCCGGCCAGATCATCCTGTTCATCGACGAGATGCACACGCTGGTCGGTGCCGGCAAGGCCGATGGCGCGATGGATGCGTCGAACCTTCTGAAGCCGGCGCTTGCGCGCGGCGAGCTGCACTGCGTCGGCGCGACCACGCTTGATGAATACCGCAAGCATGTCGAAAAGGACGCGGCGCTTGCCCGACGGTTCCAGCCGGTGATGGTTGCCGAGCCGACGGTCGAGGACACGGTGTCGATCCTGCGCGGGCTGAAGGAAAAATACGAGCAGCACCACCAGGTGCGCATCGCCGACAGCGCGCTGGTGGCCGCCGCCACGCTCTCCAACCGCTACATCACCGACCGGTTCCTGCCGGACAAGGCGATCGACCTGATGGACGAGGCGGCAAGCCGCGTGCGCATGCAGGTGGATTCCAAGCCCGAGGAGCTCGACGAACTCGATCGCCGCATCATGCAGCTCAAGATCGAGCGCGAAGCGCTGAAGAAGGAAACCGACACGGCCTCCAAAGACCGGCTGGCGCGGCTTGAATCCGAACTGGCATCGCTCGAGGAAGAAGCCGATGCGCTGACGGCGCGCTGGCAGTCGGAAAAGAACAAGCTCAACCGCGCCGCCGATCTCAAGAAACAGCTCGAGACGGCGCGCAACGAGCTTGCGATTGCCCAGCGCGGCGGCGAGTACCAGAAGGCGGGCGAGCTTGCCTATGGCACGATCCCGAAGCTGGAAAAGGAACTTGCCGAGGCGGAGTCGGAAGACAATACCGTCACGGATTCGATCCTGCAGGAGGTCGTGACCCCGGACAATATCGCCCAGGTGGTCTCCCGCTGGACCGGTATTCCGGTTGACAAGATGCTGGAAGGCGAACGCGACAAGCTGCTCAGGATGGAAGACGAGCTGGCGAAATGGGTCGTTGGCCAGGGCGAGGCGGTGCAGGCCGTATCGCGCTCGGTCCGCCGCGCCCGCGCCGGGCTGCAGGATCCGAACCGGCCGATCGGCTCGTTCATCTTCCTCGGCCCCACCGGCGTCGGCAAGACCGAGCTGACCAAGTCGCTCGCCCGGTTCCTGTTCGACGACGAGACGGCGATGGTGCGCATGGATATGTCGGAATACATGGAGAAGCACTCCGTGGCCCGGCTGATCGGCGCGCCTCCCGGCTATGTCGGCTATGATGAGGGCGGTGCCCTGACCGAAGCCGTGCGGCGCCGGCCGTATCAGGTGGTCCTGTTCGACGAGATCGAAAAGGCCCATCCGGACGTCTTCAACGTTCTGCTGCAGGTGCTCGATGACGGGCGGCTGACCGACGGCCAGGGCCGCACGGTCGACTTCCGCAACACGATCATCATCATGACCTCGAACCTCGGGGCCGAGTTCCTGACGCAGCTTGGCGACAATGAGGACAGCGAGGCCGCGCGCGAGCAGGTGATGGCGGTGGTCCGGGCGTCGTTCCGGCCGGAATTCCTGAACCGGGTCGACGATATCATCCTGTTCCACCGGCTGCGCCGTGACGATATGGGCCAGATCGTCGATATCCAGCTCGGGCGTCTGGAAAAGCTGCTGTCGGACCGCAAGATCGTGCTCGATCTCACGCCGGAAGCGCGCAACTGGCTTGCCGACAAGGGTTACGATCCGGCCTATGGCGCCCGCCCGCTGAAGCGGGTGATCCAGACGGCGGTGCAGGACCCGCTGGCCGAGAAGCTCTTGGGCGGCGAACTCTCTGACGGCACCCATGTGCGCGTCGACGCCGGCTCCGACCGGCTGGTGTTCACCACCGGCCGCAAGCTCGAAGACGCGGCGTAATTGGACGACGTGAAACGAAGGGCCCGCCATCCGGCGGGCCCTTTTTTGTTGCGCGGATATTTGCCGATCAGTTGGCGTTCGAGGCGACCTGGCCGCCGGCATTGTCGTTGCCGAGCAGGGCGTCGATGCGGGCGCGCTCCGATTGGAAGCGGGCGAGGTTTTCGCCGGTCAGCGCGTCGGAATTCGGGAAGCGGATCTTCATCGGGTCCACCTTGCTGCCGTTGACGATCACCTCGTAATGCAGATGCGCGCCGGTCACCAGACCGGTCGCCCCGACATAGCCGATGATCTGGCCCTGCTTGACGCGTGCGCCGGGTTTGACGCCGCCGGCGATCTTGCTCTGGTGGTTGTAGGAGGTCTCGTAGCCGTTGGCGTGGCGGATGATGGTCTGGTTGCCGTATCCGCTGGCCCAGCCGGCCTTTTCCACGATGCCGTCGCCGGCGGCGATGATCGGGGTGCCTGTCGGCGCCGCCCAGTCGACACCCGGATGCATGCGGGCGTATTTCAGCACCGGGTGGCGGCGCATGCCGTAACCGGACGTGAACCGACCGTTTGGCACCGGATTACGCAACAGGAAGCGCCGGATGCTGCGGCCATCCTTGTCGTAGAAATCCACGGCGCCGGTTTCCGGATCGCGGAAACGGTAGAGCGCGATCTCTTGGCCGCCGATCTCCGCGTCGATGTAGAACAATTCGGACCCTTCCGTCGCCCCGCCCTTGGGATCGGCGTCCGAGAAGAACAGCTCAAGCGTGTCTTCGGGCGAGGCCTGCGATTGCAGATCGACCTTGCTCGCCAGAAGATTGATCAGTTGCGCCGACATCTGCTCGTTCAGATCGTAGCTCAGCATTGCCCTGTAGATGCCGTCATAAATGCGAACCGGCTTCTGCGCCGTGCCGAGCAGCAGGTCGGTCTCGTCCGCGGCGGCATTGGCGACCGCATCGCTCATGGCCGGAGGCGTGCCCTTGATGAAGCGGCCCTCGTCGTTGAGCGCCATCGTCATGCGATGCTCGCCGTTGCGGTAGAGGCTGAGGCGCACGACGCGCATGTTGCGGCCCATGCGCAAAAGCCCGATGCGCAGCGTGTCGCCGGCCCTCAGCATGGCCGATCCCGTGCCCTCCTGGATCAGCCGGCCAAGTTCGTTGGCCTGCGGCGGCGGATAGCCTGCCGCCGTCAGAAGCGCGGACGTCTCCACCGCCTGGCGCACCGGCAGAATGTCGTCGCTGAAATCACGGGTGAACACGGATTGCAGCGCGCTCACCGAAACATTCTCGTCAATAATCTGGGCGCTGAGCGCGGGCTTGAGCGGTAACAGGCTCGGTTCCGGCTCGAACCGGTCGGGGTCGACATAGCTCAGCATCGAAATTTCGCTGACGCTGTCCTGTAGCGATGCCTCGTTGGCGAGAATGGTCGCCTCGATTTCCTCGGTGCTGAGGTCGGCGGCGAAGGGCGCATCCGGCCGCGTCATCGGGAAGGCGATCGAGCGGATCTCGACCTCGCCCTGGACATCCGTGTCATAGATCACGTCGGCGCCGTGCTGAACATCGCTCGGCGTATCGTTCGAGGAAAACACGGCGAAGGGATCGAAGGCCGGATAGGAAGGGGTTTCGCCGTAATTGGCGGCGAGCGCCATCTTGACCTCGGAAAACGGCTCGTAGTGCACCACATCGCTGTCGCCCTGGCGCACCGCGGTCGGCACCTGCAGGATGCGGCGGTTGGAGGGCTTGGCGATGACGGCGGTCTGCACCAGACGCGCCCCGCGGGCCGCACTTTCATTGTCATCCGGACCGGGCAACGCGGTCTTGGCAAAGGCGGAGGCGGGGATTGCAAGCCGTTCGCGGCCGTCAACGGCCACGGAAAGCGCGACCGCCATCAGCGCGGTGCTGGTCAGGCCCGTCAGGCAGACGCCGGCGAGCCAGCGCAGCGAAACGTCGCGTCGCGCCGGCGGCGTGCGGCCGTCGACGACGATCGGATTTCGCCGGCCGAAGGAACGCGCCGGATTGTCTTTCACTTTCATAGGCCTGTCGTCTCGCATCGTAATTTGCGTATCCGCCCGTTTCCATGTGCCGAAATTCGGCCGATTAGTCAAACCGCCGCGGGCGCGCCGGGGCAGGGTGGAGCAGGTCCGCAGGGGAGAAGCGCCACCATATGGAAGAGCTTCACATCAAAGAGGCGAGGCCCGCATCCATTCGGCAAAAAACGGGACGCGCTTCGAGAGCCGTCCGCAAACCCGCGCCTATATGGTTGACCCCGTCCCGCTGTCGGTGATCCGTACAGCGGCGCAAATGTCTCGCCCGAAGATGGCATATTGAAGGCGCTGTCATATCCGGCTGCCGACAGCCTGGTTGTTTTGCCCTCACGGCACCCGATTTTCGGGGAAGAGCGCGAGGTGAACTAAATTATTGTTATAAATCAGTGCTATAACAAAAATGTCATTTTTTTTCGAATTGCGTTGTTGACGATCGGGAAGAGGTGGGTCTATAAGCCGCCTCACCGAACGACGGGGCGGCGCTGAAGCGGGGCCTACGGTTCGAAACAAAATCTTCCGACAGGCTTAAATGCTTCGTCAGGCTGAGCTTAACAGATTGGCCGAGAGTGGATTTGTGACGGAAAATTTCCGTCGGTTATTTGGACAATTGAATATGTGAAGAAAGAGAAACGTGGCGAGCGGCTTTGTTTCGGGTCACCTTCGGGTGGCTTGAGAAGAGACTTAGAAGCGGTCACGTTTTAAGGAAACTGCTTGGACATGGCGCAGTGATGCGCGGTCTAAGGTGTGTATGACACTTAGGTGTTTGAACATAAAGGTTTCCGTCGATTCTTACTGAGGCAACGGAAGTTGTCTTTCGGTAATTTGAA
>NZ_JBAKFP010000008.1:0-243113 GCF_053484265.1 Martelella sp. FOR1707
GGGGCAGAGAGGGGTGAACCCTATCCTCAAATTCGGAGCTTGCGGCTTATGCCCACTACCCCTCTCTGTCGCTTTCGCGACATCTTCCCCTCAAGGGGGGAGATTGATGGCCGCAAACGCAATCAGGACAACCGGCGTTTGGCCGAGAGGCGAGGCAGAGCGCTGAAGCACAGCGCCCCGACAACCTCACCCCGAAATCTTCGAGAAATCCGCAACCGTGCCGGTGGCCTCCCGGATCATGGCGAGCAGCGCCAGGCGGTTGGCGCGGACGGCCTCGTCCTCGGCGTTGACCAGCACATCCTCGAAGAAGCTGTCGACCGGCGCGCGAAGGGCGGACAGCGCCTCCATGGCGGCGAAATAGTCTTCCTTGGCGGACGCGGCCTTTGCCTGTTCCTGGGCCTTGAGGATGGCCGCATGAAGCGCCTTCTCGGCATCCAGCTCGAACAGCGCCGGATCGACCTTGTCGGCAACCCGCGTCTTCTTCTTTTCTTCCGCCGCCAGCAACTGGCTCGCGCGTTTTTCGCCGGCCAGCAGGTTCTGGCCATCCTCGGAATCGAGGAATTTCGTCAGTGCCTCGACCCGGCGGGCGACGACTTCGAGATCGTCGGCATCGGCAGAAAGCACCGCATCGATCAGGTCATGCCGCGCGCCCATGTCGCGCAGGTAGACCTTGAAGCGGTCGTGGAAGAAGGAGAGGAGGTCGCGGTCATCGAAAACCGACAGCAGCGGCAGGCGCACGCCCCGCTCCAGAATGATGCGGATCACGCCAAGTGCTGCGCGGCGGAGCGCATAGGGGTCGCCGGAGCCGGTGGGCTTTTCGTCGATCGACCAGAAGCCGGTCAGCGTGTCGAGCTTGTCGGCGAGCGCCACCGTCAGCGAGACCTTGTTGCGCGGCACGACGTCGGAGGGGCCGAGGGGCTTGTAGTGTTCCTCGATGGCTGCCGCGACATCCTCGCTCTCGCCCTGCAGGATCGCATATTTGCGGCCCATCGCGCCCTGAAGCTCGGGGAATTCACCGACGGCCTCGGTCCTGAGATCGGCTTTCGCCAGCACCACCGCGCGGTCGACTTTTGCCGAATCGGCGCCGACGATCGGCGCGAGTTTGGCGGCCAGCGCCCGGATGCGGGCAACGCGGTCGCCCTGGCTGCCGAGCTTGGCATGGAAGGTGACGTTGAGCGCGTCGAGCTTGGCCATGCGCTGGTCGAGCGGCTTGTTCAGGTCGAGGTCGAATTTCTCGGCTGATGCCTTGAGCGTTCCAAGGTCCGGCAGGTCGCGCTGGTCGATATGCCAGAAATGCAGCGCATCGGAGAGACGCGCGCGCACGACCTTGCCATTGCCGTAACGGATTTCCTTGCCGCCGTCGGTGGCGGCGATATTGGCGACCAGGATGAATTTGTTGGTGAGGCTGTCCTCGCCATGCTTCCGAACCACGAAGCATTTCTGGTTGGTCTTGATCGTCAGCCGAATGATCTCGTCGGGAATTTCGAGAAACGCCTCCTCGAATTCGCCGAGCAGCACCTGCGGATATTCGACCAGCCCCGCGACCTCGTCCAGCAGGCCCTCGTCCTCGACCACGTCGAGCCCGTTGGCGAAGGCGAGATTGGCGGCGTCATCGCGGATGATGTCCTTGCGGCGCTCGGCATCGAGCACCACGCAGGCCTTCTCCAGCCCGGCGGCGTAATCGCAGAAGCGCTTGACCGTGAAGGGTTCCGGCGCGTGAAAGCGATGGCCATAGGTGACATCGGAGGCGACGATGCCATCGATCTCGAAATCGATCACCTTCGTCTCCTCGATTTCCGTGCCGAAGGTGCACACGATCGACTGCAGCGGCCGCACCCAGCGCAGGCTTCCGGGCTCGGCAGATGCCGCGCCCCAGCGCATCGATTTCGGCCACGGGAAGTTGCGGATGATGCCGGGCATCACGTCGCGGATGATCTCTTCGGCGTCACGGCCAGGCTTTTCGATGACGGCGACGTAGAAATCGCCCTTCTTCGGGTCCGACTGAACCTTCGCCTCGGAAATATCGGAAAGCCCCGCGCCGCGCAGAAACCCTTCGAGCGCCTTCTCCGGCGCGCCGACGCGCGGGCCCTTGCGCTCCTCGCGCACATCGGCGGAGCGCGCGGTCAGCCCGTGAATATCCAGCGTCAGCCGGCGCGGCGTGAAATACTCGCGCGCGCCCTCATAGGTCAGACCCGCATCCACCAGCGCATCGGTGACGCGCTTTTTCAGCTCGCCCGCCGCCCGGCGCTGCATGCTGGCAGGGATTTCCTCTGAGCGAAGTTCAAGCAAAAGGTCTGGCATCGGAAAGGGCTTCTATCATTGTCAGGAACTTGGGTGTGGCGGTGTTAGCAAGCTCCGTGAAAAAAGTCATCCGGCAATACGGTTTTTCGAAGCGCGGCCGGAAAAGAACCGTTTTTGCGCCCGCTTTGGGCCGAATTGCGCGTTATTCTGCGCCGACACACAGGAGAACCCAACGTGCACACCTTGTCGCTTTTGCCGCTTGTCGTTCTGGCAAGCAATGCCGCTTACGCCGAGCCGTTACTACCCCAGGGTAATTTTCGCACCGAATGCCTCGAGATCGGCAAAGACGGCCGCCACGGGCTGATCGCGGAAGTATCAATCGAGGGCAACGTGATTTCGGCCAGCGCGCAGACCTATGCGCATAATGATTGCGATGTCCCGACGGTGCGCGCGGACTATCGCGGCATCATTACCGATGTCCGGACAAATGGCGATCGCATCGACTTTACGCAGGAAACGGGCCCGTTTCTCTACACCCTGCTCTCCGATGACGTCACGACCTATTACAACGCCAATGCCGAGTCCGCCGGCTGTGGGCTCACAGGCTGGCAGACCGGCGTGCCGCGCGATGCGGCGGGCAAAACCTGCGCGCCCTACACCTTTCCCGAAATCGGCACGGAACTGAAGGACAGCGTCTGGGAGAACCGGAACGGCATCGAGTTCGCACGCCTGCCGCTTATATGGGACAGCGCGCCGGAAGCCGGCTACCCCGAACAGCCGTCCGGCATCCTCTTCACCCGCGTGGCCGACTGAGCGGCCTACCAGCCGCCACCGCCGCCACCACCGCCGCCGCCGCCGGAAAACCCGCCGCCGCCCGAAAAGCCGGAGGACGAGGTGTTCTGCGTCGGCATCGACGACGACATGGTGGACGCCATCGAGGAGGAGAAGCTGCCGATCTGGTCGGAGAGGTTCTGGTGGCGGAAATCGCCGGCATACCAGTAGGGTGAATAATAGCTGGCCGTGCCAGCCGCGATAGCCGCCACAAGCCATTTGTCGAAGGCGCGCGACCACGGCTTTTCGACGCCGAGCGCCACCGCATAGGGCAGCAGCGTCTCGAAATGCTGCGGCGACATCTCCGGCGCGCCGGCCATGTTCATGCGATTGGCTTCGGCGAGCGTCAGATACTGCTTCAGCCCGGCGATCTCGTCCATCTTCTTGCGGCCCGCCGTCGTCGGCGCGCCCATGATGAAGGCAAAGATCAGGTTGGTGAGCACGAGCCCGCCACAGGCAACGATCACTGCCCAATCCGCGGCATCGATACTGTCGCTGAGAAGCGTGACCGCCATGCCGCCGATGGCCTGCAGCAGGAAGAACCCGACAAATCCGGCGGCGACCAGAGTGCCGATCGCCGAGGACATCGACCGGCCCCGCCGCCGGAACGACTTGGCGATCATCGACGAAAACAGGCCGATGAACACGGAAATGAACACCGAGAAGAACAGCACCGGAATGACGGCGTTCGATATCGTGCCGAACACCAGCAGCAACAGGCCCGCAAGCGCGGAAAGCGCGATGCCGCCCACGAGATACCCGATATTGCGGACAAAGAACTCGCCGCGATGCTCGCTGGTGATCGCCGAGGTGAAGGCGCTGGCCATGGACGACACTTTCGAGCCATGCGCCTTGTCCACAATGAAGACGCCGCCGGCATCATCGACCGATTTCAGCAAGGCCTTCTGCCCCGCCGGCAAAGCCGGATCGTAGGGCTTCGACGTGCGCTTCAGCGTCATGCCCTTCTTCGGCTCGTCGATGATCAGGAAGCCCTTGACGGCAAGGTCGATCGCGGTCGCCGCGATCGCATCGAAACGGCTCGCGCCGAAGCCCTGGTTCTCGACATAGGCGACAAGCGCCGGCGAAAGACCCTCCGGCGGTTCCCAGCGCGGCACCACGACGCCGGCCGGTGGATCGCGCCCGACCTTGCGCCACGACAGGAGGTAATAGAGGAAGACCAGCAGCAGGCCGCCGAAACCGATGAAGTAATTGCGGTAGTCGCTCAAAAACCACGACGCGCTTTCCGACGTCGTCGGCGCGTCGATCGCGCCCTTCGGCACGGCGACGACGACCGAGAGCCCTTCCTTGGGGCCGAGCGGGGCCGTGGTCTCGAAGGTCACGACATTGCCGTTGGTCGTCTCGCGGGCATTCTGTTCGCGTGAGCCGTAGGCGCCGGTGTAGAAGGTGGTCCGCGTCGGCGTCACGCCCTCCGGCAGCGTGATCGTCGCGGTCGCCTGCTCGATCGGGAAAGCCCAGAAATTGCCGGTGGCGTTCCAGTAAATTTCGTCATGGTCGTCGAAATAGCGCACCTGCCGATCGGTTTCGTAGGTGAGCTGATAGGTGTGGTTGCCGGGCGGCAGCACCGTGTCGGCGGAGCCGATATAGATGCGGATGCCATTGGTGATGCTTTCGGTGTGGTGGTCCACCGGCTGACCGTCAAGCGTCACGGATTTGAGGTCGAAGGTCACGTCGCCGGTGCGGCCGCTGTCGGTTTCAAAGCGCAGCGGAAAATCGCGGAAAATGCCGCGCCTGATCTGGTCGCCCTCGGCATGGACGGCGATGGTTTCGGTGACGTCGTAGACCCCGGATTTCTCGACGGTGACGTCCGAGGTGAAGCTGTTGATGACCTCGGCCGCGTGGACCGGAACGGCGGCAAGGAGGAGCGTGGCGAGAAGCACGGCGATGCCGCGCGCGCACCGATCTCCTCCCTTCAGGGGGAGATGTCGCGAACGCGACAAAGAGGGGTAAACCCTCTCGCCGAGACTCAGAATTTGCGGCTTTCGCTGCACCCCTCTCTGCCCCTGTCGGGGCATCTCCCCCTCAAGGGGGGAGATTGATGGGAGTACCGCCGCAAAGGCAGTCCGTATCCTCGAAACCCAATGCATGGCTACCTCGCGCGAGACTGACAGTGTCCGGTTCGCCATGGTGCTTCTCCTCAAGTTTCGTATTTGACGCCCAGCGAGGCCAGCGCATCCCAATAACCGGGATAGGTCTTGCCGACGCAGAGCGGGTCCAGAATGGTGATGCCGGAGATCTTCAGGCCGGCGAGCGCAAAGCTCATGGCGATGCGATGATCGGCGAAGGTGTCGATCTCGGCGGGCAGGTGCTGGCCGGCAAGGGCCGGATCGGAATGGACGATCAGGTCGTCGCCGTCCTCCTCGGCAAGGCCTTGGCGGATCGCGTTGAGGCCGAGCGAAAGCGCGCGGGTGCGATCGCATTCCTTGACGCGCAGGTTCTCGATGCCGGTGAAGCGCACCGGCGTCTCGTTGAAGGCGGCGAGCACGGCGAGCGTCGGCACGGCGTCCTGCATCTGGCTGCCGTCGATTTCAGTCGGCATATGCGGGAAGGCGGCCATCACCGCGTAAGACTTCGCATCCGGCTGGGTGAAGCTTTCCGCGCGCGTGCCGATATCGATCTTCCCGCCGGTCAGAAGCTCGGCGGCCCACAGATAGGTGGCGGCCGAGGCATCCGGCTCGATGTGGAAATCGGTCGCCTGATAATGGCCGGGCTGCACTTCCCAGGTGGCCTCATCCACCTGTTCGGCGGTCGCGCCAAAGGCGGCCATGGCGTCGAGCGTCAGCCGGATATAGCCGCGCGCGCCGATTTCCGTGCCGGTCAGCGCAATGGTGACCGGCGCGGGGGCAAGGGGTGCTGCCATCAGCAGGGCGGAGACATACTGGCTGGAAAGCCCGGCATCGATCTCGATGCGGCCGGAGCCGAAGCGACCATTGCCGGTAATCGTCACCGGCGGGCAGCCGGTCGGGGCCTCGGCCTTGATGCCGAGCCTTTGCAAGGCTTCGACCAGCGGCCCGATCGGGCGCTTGCGCATATGCTCGTCGCCATCGACGATCACGGTGCCATCAACGCTTGCCGCAGCGGCCGTCAGGAACCGGGTCGCCGTGCCCGCATTGCCGAGAAACAGCGGACCGGAGGGGGCTTCGAGCCGGCCGGACCCGGTGACCACAAAGCTGGTTTCATCCGGCTCGTCCACGGAAACGCCCATCGCCCGGAGCGCATTCGCCATGTGCTTGGTATCGGCGCTTTTCAGCGCGCCGGTGAGCCGGCTCTTGCCCTTGGCGAGGCCGGCGAGCAGCAGCGCCCGGTTGGTGATCGATTTCGATCCGGGCGGGCTGACATGGCCCGAAAGCGCGCGATCGGGCGGAATGATGGTGAGCTTGTCCATGCGAAGGCACTTTCATCAGGCCGCCTGTTGCGGCGGCGAACGGTCAGAACGAGACGTTGGGCACGGCGCGGTCGCCGGGTTCCTCGATCTCGAAATAGTCGCGCTTCTGGAATCCGAACTGGCCGGCGATGATGTTGCTCGGGAAGCTTTCAACCTTGATGTTCAGGTCGCGGGCAGCGCCGTTGTAATAGCGCCTTGCCATCTGGATTTCGCTTTCGGTCTTTTCCAGCGAAGCCTGAAGATCAGCGAAATTTTGGTTGGCTTTCAGATCCGGATAGGCTTCCGAAAGCGCGAACAGCCGGCCGAGCGCCTGGCTGAGTTCGCCTTCGGCCTGGGCGCGGCCGGCCACGTCGTTGGCTGCGACGCTCTGGGCCTTGTTGCGCTTTTCGACAACCTCTTCCAGCGTGCCGCGTTCGTGGCTCGCATAGCCCTTCACGGTTTCCACCAGATTGGGGATCAGGTCGGCGCGGCGCTTCAACTGCACGTCGATGCCGGACCAGGCTTCCTCCGCCGTCTGGCGAGCGCGCACCAGGGCGTTATAAAGCGAGATGACGAAGCCGATCAGGGCTCCGATGATGACGATGACAACGATCAGGGTGATCATGCGTATTCCTTCCCGCTCTGGTCGCTCAATCGCCGGTCGAATGGCCTCCTTCAGGCCGCCCTGGCTTCAAAGCCCCCGGCATCGGTCAGAAGATAGGCCTCGCCGCAGGCTTTGGCCAGTGTCCGCACCCGCAGGATATAGCTCTGCCGCTCGGTCACGGAAATCACGCCGCGGGCATCGAGCAGGTTGAAGATGTGCGAGGCCTTGATGCACTGGTCATAGGCCGGGAACACGCACTTGTGCAGCATGCCCGGTTCGCCCGGCGATCCGGCCGCCAGCAGCGCCTTGCATTCGGCTTCGGCATCGAGGAAATGCCGGTGCAGCATCTCGGTATTGGCGTATTCGAAATTGTGGCGCGAATATTCCTGCTCGGTCTGCAGGAAGACGTCGCCATAGGTGACCTTCTCGTCGCCCTCGCGGCCGTTGAAATTGAGGTCGTAGACGCTGTCGACGCCCTGCACATACATGGCGATGCGCTCGAGCCCGTAGGTCAGTTCACCGGCGACTGGCGCGCATTCGATGCCGCAGACCTGCTGAAAATAGGTGAACTGCGAGACTTCCATGCCGTCGCACCAGCACTCCCAGCCGAGCCCCCAGGAACCCGTCGTCGGGTTTTCCCAGTCGTCCTCCACAAAGCGAACGTCATGCAGCAACGGATCGAGCCCGATCGCCTTCAGCGAGCCGAGATAGAGTTCCTGCAGGTCCGGCGGCGACGGCTTCAGCAGCACCTGGTACTGGTAATAGTGCTGCAGCCGGTTCGGGTTTTCGCCATAGCGGCCATCGGCCGGGCGG
The DNA here is from genome assembly GCF_053484265.1 of Martelella sp. FOR1707. Classification (NCBI taxonomy): domain Bacteria; kingdom Pseudomonadati; phylum Pseudomonadota; class Alphaproteobacteria; order Hyphomicrobiales; family Aurantimonadaceae; genus Martelella; species Martelella sp. FOR1707. The sequence continues at coordinate 7,872 of NZ_JBAKFP010000008.1, forward strand.
CGCGAGGGCTGGACATAGGCGACGTTCCAGCGCTTCGGCCCGAGCGCGCGAAGCGTGGTCGAAGGATGCAGCGTACCGGCGCCGACTTCCATGTCGTAGGGCTGCAGGATGGCGCAACCCTTGTCGGCCCAATAGGCCTGCAATGTCAGGATCAGCCCCTGAAAGGAGCGGGTCGGGTGCATATGGGGCGGTATCGTCGCTTCGGACATGGCAGAAGGTTTCCGTCATTCTTGAATGAGCGGTGAGTGCCACTAAAGCAGAGAAGGGTCAAGGGTCGGGTGGCCGCGCTTAAGCCCGGCCACCCGATTGATGCCTATTCCGCCGCAAGCGGGCGGAACTCATCCTTCGTCGGCGTTGCCAGGCTGACCAGCCAGATTGCGAGCCAGGCGACGATGAAGCCCGGGATGATTTCATAGATGCCTGGGCCGCCCATGAAACTCTGGTCGAGACCAAGAGAAATCCAGACGATGACGGTCGCTGCACCCGCCACGAGGCCCGCTACCGCGCCCGCGCCCGACATGCCGCGCCATGTCAGCGACAGGATGATCAGCGGGCCAAAGGCGGCGCCGAAGCCCGCCCAGGCGTGGGAGACGAGACCAAGCACTTCAGAATCGGGATTGTGGGCGATGAGAGCAGCGACGATCGCCACCGCCAACACGAACAACCTGCCGATATTGACGATTTCCCGTTCGCTGGCATGGCGACGCAGGAACAGCCGATAGAAATCCTCCGTGAGCGAGGACGACGCCACCAGAAGCTGGCTAGAGATCGTGCTCATCACCGCCGCCAGCAGCGCGGCCAGCAGGAAGCCGGTGATCAGCGGAATGAAGAGCTGATTGGCGAGAATGATGAAGATCGTCTCCGGATCGGGAACGTTGATATCGTTGCCGACGGTGTAGGAACGCCCGAAAATGCCGACGCCGACCGCGCCCCCAAGCGAGATGATCATCCACGCCATGCCGATATTGCGCGCGGCCGGAACATCCTTGACCGAACGCACGGCCATGAAGCGCACGATGATGTGCGGTTGGCCGAAATAGCCGAGCCCCCAGGCAACAGCCGACAGGAAGCCGATCACGGTCAGGCCGTGGAACATCGACAGGAAGTTCGGATCGACGCTCATCATCCGCGCCTCGGAGACGCCGAAACCGCCGGCCTTGATGAGGACAACGATCGGCATGATCACCAGCGCCAGCATCATGATGCAGCCCTGGATGAAGTCGGTGAGGCTGACCGCAAGAAAGCCGCCGACCATGGTGTAGATCAGCACGATGCCGAGGGTGAGGTAAATTCCGGTCTGATAGGCGCTCATGCCGCCGATATGAATCAGGTCGGGAAAGGCCGTATCGAACAGCTTGCCGCCCGCCACCAGTCCGGATGCGGTGTAGACCGAGAAGAAGATCACGATCACGATCGCCGAAACGCTTCTCAGCGACAGCGCCTTGCTTGGAAAGCGCTTGGACAGGAATTCGGGGATGGTGAGGCTGTTGTCATAGCGCTCGGTCTGTTCGCGCAGCCGCGGCGCGACGATGATCCAGTTGAAGAACGCGCCGACGACGAGGCCGATGCCGATCCAGCTCTGGGTCAAACCCGAGACGAACAGAGCGCCCGGAAGCCCCATCAGCAGCCATCCGCTCATGTCGGAGGCGCCCGCGGAAAGGGCCGCAACGCCCGGCGAGAGCTGTCGACCGCCGAGCAAATATTCTTCGGAATTCGATGTGGATTTGCGCCAGGCGTAAATGCCGATGCCGATCATCAGCAGAAAATACGCCGTCAGGCTGATCGTGATACCAAGACTCATGGCCCTCTCCTTCGCTTGGTTTCCCCTAAAGGAAATCGCGAAAGCCGATGGCCGCCGCGTCTTCCCTGTGGCGAGGAGCAGGCCTTGAAACGGCGCACAGCCCTACTCCGGCTGAACGGCGTCGCGTCTTCAGCGCGAATCCCCGGTTACCGCTCAGGGAGAAACTGTAGCACCGGGAAGAAAGCCGGAGCAAGCGGATTGCAAAACGTCAACTTTTGAACGGATTAAGCGGAGGGGAGAAGCGCGAGGGTGGAACGGCTCCCTAGCACATGAAGTGCGGGCACGTGATCATCCGAGGACGTCACAAAGGAGCTCGTTCCAATCGCAATTGGACGCTCGGAAACGCAAAAAATCAAGTCCCTTTTGATGTCGGCTGGCGGCAAGCTAATCCGCGCTCTTCACCCGATATTCGCCAGTCACCGGGTCCTGCACCAGCGTGCCGGTGGCGCCGCTTTTCTGTTCGGCGCGTTTCTGCTCGCCGCGCGCGGAAAGCGCCTCGGCGTCGTTGACGAACTTGCGGTAGAGCATGTAGCCGCCGCCGGCAATGGCTGCCAGAAACATCAATCGTCCCATTTCATGCTCCTCCGTCGTCTATAGACCGTAACGACCCCATAATGCCCGCTCTTCGGCGGTTTCGGCAAGCCCTGACGCAAAGCCTGCGGCAATTTCCGCACCGTTGAGCTCGCCGGCAACGACTCCAGGCAGCTTGCGTCCGAGGAAATTGGTCGGGCCGGTCACGAGTTTCAGTTCCACCTTGTCGCCATAGCGGCTTTTGAGCGTGGCGCGCATATCGCCGATACCATCGACGAGACCGCGCTCGACGCCGCCATTGCCGCTCCAGAACAGGCCGGAAAACAGCTCCGGATCATCGGCAAGCTTTGCCCCGCGCCTGTCCTTCACCATCTGGATGAAGACCTGATGGATTTCGTTCTGCAAGCCCTTCAGGAACTCGACGTCCTTTTCCTTTTCGGGCTGGAAGGGGTCGAGCATCACCTTGTTCTCGCCCGAGGTGTAGACCCGGCGCTCGACGCCGATCTTGCCGATCATTTCGGTAAAGCCGAAGCCGCCGGAGACAACGCCGATCGATCCGACGATCGAGGTCGGGTCGACGAAAATCTCGTCGCCCGCCAGCGCGATCATGTAGCCGCCGGAGGCCGCGACATCCTCCACGAAGATCAGCACCTTCTTCTGCTTTTCCTCGGCAAGCGCGCGGATACGCTGATAGATCAGGCGCGACTGAACGGGAGAACCGCCGGGCGAATTGAGCGAGATCGCGACGCAGGGCGCCTGCTTCATCGAAAACGCCTTTTCAAGCGCAGGCGCCGCCGAGGCGAGGTTCAGGTTGCGCCGCCCGGGCGAACCGCTGGCCATGATCGTGCCGGCGAGCCGGACGACGGGGATGATCGTCTTGTCCTTGCGGAACCTCTTGGGAACAAGCCCGGCGACCAGGTTTTTCATGGCGTCCTCTGCGTTTCAATTCGATTGACCGCATGTATGCGCAATCCCGCCGAAGACAAGGTCCCATGAGAAGAATAAGCCCGAAAATCAGGCGGTTTTGCCCGCCTTGCGCCGCGCGTAGCATGCCCGGCCATTGTTGAGATCATCGACCGCGGGCAGGAAGGCGTGGCCGTCGTCGCCATGCATGATGATTGGCGGACGGAGCGCCAGGCGCGCGCGCGAGCCCTTGATGGCGCTTGCCAGGATACGGAAAGCGTCCTCGCCGGCGCGGGCATGCACCGGGGTAATCTCGATCCCGCCAAAGCGCCTGCCGCAGGCGGCGATGATTTCGGCGAGCGATTGCGGTCGTGCGATCAGCGAAAGCTGGCCACTAGGTTTCAAGATCGCGCCGGCGGTGCGGATCCACGACTCAAACAGCCCCTCCTCCATCGCATGGGCGACCTGCTTCAGCTGGTCCGGCGTCTTGCGGTCACCGGCCGCGTTGAAGGGCGGGTTCATGATGACGTGGTCGAAGGCGTCGTCCGCAAGGCCTGCGGCATTTCGGCGCGCGCCGGTCAACGTAACATCGGCCTCGAAGACTTCGATACGACCATGGAACGCAGCGTTTTCCGCAAGCGCCAGCGAGCGGCGGGCAAATTCCGCCATCTCCGGCGAAAGCTCGAACAGCGAGACCTCGGCCTCGGGAATGCGGGCTGCAACGGCAAATCCGGCAGCCCCGGCCCCGGCGCCGAGATCGGCCACTCGGAGCCCCTGCCCGCCCCTTGCGGCCTTCGGTTCGACCATCGCGGCGAGCAGCATCGCGTCCATCCCGGCGCGGTGTCCCCTTCCCTTTGGTTGCACGAGATGGAACCGACCGCGATGAAACGCATCGACGGTGAAAACCTCGGCCGTCATTCCGGCTCCAGTTCCCTGCCGAGCCCGGCATCGACCAGCAGAGCACGGGCTTCCGCCTTAGCACTTTCCTCGACCATCAGCCGGCGCGGCAGAAGACCGAGCGAACCCTCCATCACGCTCATCGAGCGATCCGCCACGAAATGGTGGATTCCGGCTTCCTTCAGGAGGCTTTCGGCTAGGCCCAGCACCACGGCGTCATTGGTCCGCAACAGATTGACAAGGGCCATTCATCACTCCTGAAATTCGCGTGAAAGGAGCACATTGCCCCTTGTCGCTGCTTATGCCGCTCCCTATTGTCGGCATGAATGCATGAAAAGGAGCGAGCTCACTTGGGTTCCGTCGCACCACTGGTTAAAGAGAACAAAACATCCGGCTCGGTCAAGCCCATCGTGGACCTGACCCGTTCCGACATGGAGCGCGTCAACGCGCTGATCCTGTCGAAGGCGGGCTCCGATGTCGAAATGATTCCGGAAGTCGCCAATCACCTGATTTCCTCCGGCGGCAAACGGCTGCGGCCGATGCTGACGCTCGCGACCGCCGCCCTGTTCGGCTATCGCGGCGAGCACCATATCCGGCTGGCAACCAGCGTCGAATTCATGCACACTGCCACGCTGCTGCACGACGACGTTGTGGACGAAAGCGATCTGAGACGTGGCAAGTCCAGCGCCCGGATGATCTGGGGCAACCAGGCAAGCGTTCTGGTCGGCGATTTCCTTCTCGGCCAGGCCTTCCGGATGATGGTGGAAACCGGCTCCATGGACGCGCTCGCTGTGCTCTCCGATGCCGCCGCCGTGATCGCCGAGGGCGAAGTGCTGCAGCTTGCCGTTTCCAAGAAGATGGAAACCACCGAGGACGATTATATCGCCGTCATCCGCGGCAAGACGGCGGAACTGTTCGCCGCCGCCGCCGAAGTCGGCCCGATCATCGCCGGCGCGTCAGATGCCGACCGCAAGGCCTTGCGGGACTACGGCATGGCGCTCGGCATCGCCTTCCAGCTTGTTGACGATGTGCTCGATTATGGCGGCGACAGCGCCGATCTCGGCAAGAATGTCGGCGACGATTTCCGCGAGGGCAAGGTGACGCTGCCGATCATCCTCGCCTATCAGCGTGGCAATGACGACGAAAAAGCGTTCTGGCGCAATGCCATCGAAGGTGGCGAGAACGACGATGCCGCCCTCGAAAAAGCCCGATTCCTCCTTGAAAAACACGGCGCGCTCGCCGATTCCGTTGATCGTGCCCTATCTTATGGTGAGGCGGCGCGAGCGGCACTGTCCGGTCTGCCGCATTCCGAAGGCCGTCACGCGCTTGAGGAAGTTATCGACTTCTGCATCGCGCGGATCAACTGACCGACCGGCGCCGCCCGGACTGCCGACCGTCAATGAAAGGGAGCGGATGACCAGCCTGAACAAACGTCGCCTGAAAACCATGCTTTTTGCCGCAGCGCTCGCCTTGCCGATGACGGCGGGCGCCAAGGACGCGACGGTGAACGACCCGGCCTATGATGCCCAGGGCGCGTTGAGTTTTGCCGGGGCGTTGCTGGCCGGCCAGACCGCTGCCGTGGACAACGACCTGGAACGGGCGATCGCCTATTTCCGCCGGGCGTTGCAGCACGAACCTTATGACAGCGGCACCAACAATCAGCTGTTCGTCACCCTGATCTTCAACGGCGATCTGAAGGCGGCCGAAGCGCAGGCGGACAAGACATCCGACGAACCGCAACTTATTCCGGTGCGCGAGCTGGCGCTGGGGCTCGCGGCCCTGCAGGACGGACGCTTCGCGGAAGCGATTCCCCGTTTCGAAGCCTATGGCGGCGCGCCGCTCAACGACCTGGTTGCCGGCCTGCTTCAAGCCTGGGCGCTTTATGGCGAGGGCAAGCCCGATGAAGCGCTGAAGACGGTCGACGCGCTTTCCGGTCCGCCCTGGTACGATCTCTTCACCAATTACAATGCCGGCGCGATCGCTGCCGCTTCCGGCGACACCGCCAAGGCGCGCAGCTATTTCAACGATGCGCTGCTCGACCGCCAGGGCTCGGCAACCTCGCCCGACACGATGCTGAAGACCGTCATCGCGCTTTCGGCGATCGAGGCCGAAGCCGGCAATACCCGCAAGGCGCTCGATACGGTCTCGACGGCGGAGACTTACGGCCTCAACCCGGCTGTGCTCAACCCGGTGCGGGAACGCATCGAGGCCGGCGAGCCCATACAGTCGCTGCCGGAAACCGCTGCCGAAGGCGCCAGCGGCGCCCTGTTCGAAGTCGCGGCGGCGCTTAACCAGGGCGGCAGCGATGACATTGTTACGCTCTATCTGGCACTCGCCGAGGCGCTGACGCCGGATGATTCCGACGTGCTTTACCTGCGCGGCGTGGTTGCCGCCGCCAATGACGAGCCGGAACGCGCGCTTGGCTATTTCTCGCGCATTCCCGAGGATGCCCCGCAATATCGTCTCGCCGAACTACAGCAGGGCCTTGCGCTTGCCGGCCTCGATCGCTTTGACGAGGCGCGCGACCACCTGACCGCGCTGATCGAAGAAGCGCCGGATGACCGCCGCGCCTATCTGGCGCTGTCGGGCGTCTATTCGGAGCAAAAGGATTTCCAGGCGATGGCCGATCTGCTGGACCAGGCGGTGGCGCGCATCGGTCCGGTCGCGTCGGCGGAGGACTGGGGCATTTTCTACCGCCGGGGCATCGCCTATGAGCGGCTGAAGGAGTGGGACAAAGCCGAGCCCGATTTCAAACGGGCGCTGGAGCTCTACCCCAACCAGCCGCAGGTGCTGAACTATCTCGGCTACTCCTGGATCGACCAGGGCATCAATCTGGAGGAGGGGCTCGACCTGATCCAGCAGGCCGTCGATCAGCGCCCCGATGACGGCTATATCGTCGATTCGCTCGGCTGGGCCTATTTCCGGCTCGGACGCTATGACGACGCGGTGCGTGAGCTTGAGCGCGCGGTGGTGCTCGATACCGGCGATCCGACGATCAACGACCATCTCGGCGACGCCTACTGGCAGGTGGGGCGCAAGCTCGAGGCGATCTACCAGTGGAAAAAAGCGCTTACCGATGAGCCCGAAGAGGATCAGGTGCCGGTGATCGAGGACAAGATCGCCAATGGCCTGACGATCGAGGATGACGAGACGCCTCTCGCCAGGGCGGCAGAGGGAGACGGAGACGCCGTCAAGACGCCGTGACCACGGCCGACGGCGCGGCCTTGCAGGCCGAGGCCCGCGCCAAGATCAACCTTGCGCTTCATGTCACCGGCAGGCGCGGCGATGGCTACCACCTGCTCGACACGCTGGTAACCTTTGCAGCCTTCGGCGACCGGCTGACCTTTACCGCGGCAGACGCCGACCGGTTCACGCTTTCCGGCCGGTTTGCCGAGGCCGTGCCGCGCGGTGATGATCCGGATCGCGGCAATCTGGTGCTGAAGGCCCGCAACCTGCTGCGGGAACATGCCGAGGCAGAAGGGCTTTCGGCGACGCCTGTGCATATCCATCTGGAAAAGCGCTTGCCGCCCGCCTCCGGCATCGGCGGCGGCTCGGCAGATGCCGCCGCAACCTTGCGGGGCCTTGCGCGGTTCTGGCGGCTGCCCGGCGAAATACCCGCATCGCTCGCGCTTTCGCTCGGCGCCGACGTGCCGATGTGTCTTGCCGGAAAGCCGCTATTTGCCCGCGGGATCGGCGAGGCGTTAACGCCTGCGAGGGATTTACCCACGCTCTTCCTCGTGCTCGTGAACCCGTTGCAGGAAGTGGCGACGCCAGCCGTTTTCGCGGCGCTCGAACAGCGCGACAATCCGCCGGTCCTCTCCGACGCCGCCATGCCGCGACGGGCAGAGGACTGGCTCGGCCTCATCAAGCGCGCCCGCAACGATCTCCAGCTTCCCGCAAGCCGGATCGCGCCGGTGATCCATGCCGTTATCGATGCGCTTTCGGCGACCGACGCCGAACTCGTGCGCATGTCTGGATCGGGCGCGACCTGTTTCGGCCTTTACCCCGATCTTGCGACCGCGGAGAAAGCGGCGACGCGCCTTGCGGCGGCCTATCCCGACTGGTTTGTCATTGCCACGCCCACAATTTCCTCAGGAGATGCCGCATGAGCGACCGCCCCTTCATTCCCGTGCGCTTTGCCGTGCTCACCGTATCCGACAGCAGGACGCTGACCGACGACCGATCGGGGGACACGCTGGCCGCGCGGATCGAGACCGCGGGCCATATTCTGGCCGATCGTCGCATCGTCGGCGACGACCGGGCGGCGATCGCCGAGACGGTAAAAGCCTGGTGCGACGATGACGGGATCGATGTGGTGGTGACCACCGGCGGAACCGGCTTTACCGGCCGCGATGTGACGCCGGAGGCGATCGAGCCGCTGTTCGACAAGCGCATGGACGGCTTTTCCGCGATCTTCCACCGCATTTCGTTCGAGAAGATCGGCACCTCGACGGTTCAGTCGCGCGCAACCGCCGGGCTTGTCGGAAAGACCTTCGTGTTCGTGCTGCCGGGTTCGCCCGGCGCCTGCAAGGATGGCTGGGACGGGATCATCGCCCAGCAGTTCGACTACCGCCACATGCCCTGCAATTTCGTGGAAATCATGCCCCGGCTGGATGAGCACCTGAAGCGGAACGCGTAAGTGCCGGCATTGCGCCTGATTCGGTTCATGTGCGGATCATCGCCCAGGCCGGAATGATCTCGCAGGAAAGCCGCCGCGTCATCTGCCGGCGGGCGAGCATGAAGGGCGAATCACCGCCTGCGCTGGCCTTTTCGAGCGCCATTGGCTTTGGCAGAAGCACGCCCACTTCCAACGGGCAACGTTTCGCGAAAAGCCTTTGCCAGAGCGAACGGCGATGCCGCTTTGACCGCGAGAACCGAGCGGGCCTGGTTTCCAGAGCGATATGCTCCGATACCGATTCGACCCAGCCGGAAAGCGGCCGCGCGCCCGGCTCCAGCACGAGCACCCAGTCGCCGCGCGACTGGCGGATGACCTCAGTCAGATCCCAGCTCCGCATGAACCGGCAGCCGGCGGCATCAGCCACGCGTTCGACGCCCTCGCCGGCGCCGTGCTCGAGAACGATGACATCGCTGACAAGCCCCTCGACGGCGCCTGCCACCAGAGCCGAGAGCGTGTGCGCAAGCTCGGCTTCCTGATTTCTGCTTTCGATCAGAACGCTTAACATGCCGCTATTTAGGCAATTTGCAGGGCTCTTGCCAAGGGCCAAGGCCCATGTGAACGGAAGGCGCGCCATATGTTCTTGCTTTGTTCTCAAAGTTAACCTATATTTTCCCTCAGTGTTGCGAACGGGCACGAAGATCCGCCGGCGCAACAGACGGGAGATGATCATGGAAGACGCTTTCGATATGGACATCGCCGGCTTCACGCCGCCTCCGGCCCGACATTTCGAGCCGGTCGAGACCGGTCGCAGGCGCGGCCGCGCCGCGACCGCCAACCCTGCCGGCCGGTTCGAACCGGTGAGCCGGGAGCGCTTCGACGACGGCTGGCATCTGGAGGAGGACCTGCCGGCCTTTTCCACCGAGGTGCAGGTCGAAAAGGTGAAGTCGATCATCACCCGCAACACCTCGCCGGACGTGCCGTTCGAACGCTCGATCAACCCCTATCGCGGCTGCGAGCATGGCTGCATCTACTGCTTCGCGCGGCCGACTCACGGCTTCATGGGACTGTCCGCCGGGCTTGATTTCGAGACCCGGCTGTTCGCCAAGCCCGATGCGCCCCGCCAGCTTGCCCGCGAGCTCTCCAAGCCGGGCTACCATGCCAAGACCATCGCGATCGGCACCAATACCGATCCCTATCAGCCGGTGGAAAAGGAATGGCGGATCATGCGCCAGGTGCTGGAGGTGCTTGCCGATGCCAATCATCCGGTTTCGATCACCACCAAATCCGCGCTGATCCTGCGCGATATCGATATCCTGTCGCAAATGGCGGAAAAGCATCTGGTCAAGGTTTCGATGTCGGTGACCACGCTCGACCGCAAGCTTGCCCGCAGCATGGAGCCGCGCGCCGCCACGCCCCCGCGCCGGCTGGAGACGATCCGCGCGCTTGCCGGCGCCGGCATTCCCGTCGGCATCTCCGTGGCGCCGATCATACCGGTGCTGACGGATCACGAACTGGAGCGCATTCTCGACAGCGGTGCTGCCGCCGGGGCGAGCGAGGCGAGCTATATTCTGCTGCGCCTGCCGCTTGAGGTCGCGCCGCTGTTCAAGGACTGGCTGCTGGAGCATCACCCCGACCGCTATCGCCATGTGATGAGCCTGATCCGCTCGATGCGCGGCGGTAAGGATTATGACGCCGAATTCGGCAAGCGGATGAAAGGCAGCGGGCCCTATGCCTGGCAGATTGCCCGCCGATTCGAAATGGCCGTCAAACGGCTGAAGCTCACCCGCCGCAGCATGGCGCTGAGGGAAGACCTGTTCACCCCGCCCGATGGCGGCGGGGCGCAGCTCAACCTGTTCTGATCCCTTTCCGGCCGGGAAAGCCCTTGGACCCGGCCGAAGAGGTCCCCTTCACTGCCGCACATGAGCAGTTTTCAGAATTGCTCCGAAGGGGACTTGCGGGAGATCGGAAGGCGGTGTGAAATGACACCATGTCATCCGCGCTTCCTTCCGATTCTCCTGCCCTTTTCGATTTGCCGCCGGCGGTGCCCGATTTTTCTCTGGAAAGCGCGGCGCGTTTGCGCGGGCTCTGGCCCGTCGCCGGTTGCGACGAGGCGGGCCGTGGCCCGCTTGCCGGCCCGGTGGTGGCGGCCGCCGTGATCCTCGATCCGGAGAATATTCCCGCAGGCCTCAACGATTCGAAGAAGCTCACGGCAAAGGCCCGCGAGGCGCTGTTCGAGGCGATCTTCGATTCGGCGCTGGTATCGGTCGCCTCCAGCAGTCCCGGCCGGATCGACCGGGTCAATATATTGCGGGCCTCGCTCGATGCGATGCGCCGCGCGGTGCTGGGCCTGGCGCTGCCGCCGGCCATGGTGCTTGCCGATGGCCGCGATCAACCGCCCGGAATCCCGTGCCGCTCGCAGGCCGTGATCAAGGGCGATGCCCGCTCGCTGTCGATCGCCGCCGCCTCGATCATCGCCAAGGTCACCCGCGACCGGATGATGGCGCAGGCCGCGACCATCTATCCCGCCTACGGGTTCGACGGCCATGTCGGCTATGGCACAGCGGTCCATCGCGCGGCAATCATCGACACCGGCCCCTGCCCGCTTCACCGCATGAGCTTCCGCCCTCTGCGCCAAGTCGAATAGCGGCCTCAAGGCCTAAACTTTCAGGATTTTTTTCGGGAAATTGCGATGGTCGGAGTGGCAAGATTCGAACTTGCGACCCCCTCGTCCCGAACGAGGTGCGCTACCAGGCTGCGCTACACTCCGTGACCAGCGGCTGCTCTATAAAACAGCCTGCCTGCTTCGGCAAGCGCCCCGCGACATTTTTTTGACGCGAGGCGTAAGGTAATGAACCACCGGGGAACTTCAGCCCTGAAAACGGCGGCGCGGTTCGGCAAAATCCACCCTAAAAACGTCGCCGATCGCCTTCCAGAAGGGGGCCAAATTCAGCCGGACTTGGCGTCGCGCTGATAGATCCAGTCGTGATCCGGATGGTTTTCGAATCGCCACTTGCGCAGCGGCCCGGCCATGACGTTGAGATAGTAGAGCTCATAGCCATAGGGCGCGCCGCAAGGGTGGTGGCCCTTCGGCACCAGCACCACGTCGCCATCCGATACCGCCATGGTCTCGTCCAGCGAACCATCCTCGGTGAACACCCGCTGGAAGGCAAAGCCTTGGGCGGGGTTCAGCCGGTGGTAATAGCTTTCCTCCAGATAGGTCATGTCGGGAAAGCGATCCTCGTCGTGGCGATGCGGCGGATAGGATGACCAGTTGCCGGAGGGCGTGAACACCTCCGTCACCAGCAGGCTGTCGGCGACATCGCGCTCTTCCATCGCGATCGGATAGATGTAACGGGTGTTGGCGCCCTTGCCGCGTTCGGTCAGCGCAATGCCTTCCGGGCCGATCACCTGCGCTTCACGGCCGGGTTTTGCCGGGGCGGTGCAAACGGCAAGCGTGCAATCGGTGGTGGCGGTGGCCGACCATTCGGCGCCTGCGGGAATGTAGACGCAATGCGGCGGCAGGCGCTCGAACACGCTCATCCGCTCGCCGAGCTCGCCGAACGAGACCTCGCCAGAGCCAATTTCGGCCTTGCCCTCGACAAGCACCAGGATCACCTCGGTATCACCGGTATGCTCGCTTGCGCTCTCGCCGGGCTTCAGGCGGTAAAGCCCGAAGCCGACATAGCCCCAGTTCGCGGTTTCCGGCGTGATATCATGCACCTTGCCGGTGGCGGCGGTCGGTTTTCTGAGAAGATTGCTCATCGCGTGCTTTCCCTTTCGTCTTTCGCCTGCATCAGCCCGCAGTGTCGAGACCCGCGGCCTTCGCCATCGCCTTCAGGCTTTTCAGGCCGAGCGACTGATATTCGAACGGATTGCGCACATCCGGATCCTGCTCCGCCTCGATCACCAGCCAGCCCTGATAGCCGGCCTTGGCCGCGATCTTCAGCACGGGTTCGAAATCGACACCGCCCTCGGCATCACCCGGCACGGTAAACACGCCGCGTCGCACGCCTTCAAGGAAGGAGAGATTTTCGCCGCGCACCTGCTCGGCAATCGCGGGCCGCACATTCTTAGCGTGGATATGGCCAACGCGGGCCATATGTTTTGCGGCAAGCCGTTCCGGATCGCCGCCGCCGAACAGGCAATGGCCGGTATCGAGCAGAAGCTTCGTCGCCGGCCCGGTGTTTTCCATCAGAAGGTCGATCTCGTCCTCGGTCTCGACGATCGTGCCCATATGATGATGGTAGACCAGCGCGATGCCCTGATCGGCGGCATATTGCGCCAGCGCCTCGACGCCCGCGCAGAACGCGGCCCACTCGCCGTCGGCAAGCTTCGGCCGGTCGTTGACGGGTTTGCCGTCATCGCCGTGGATCGCGTTCGAGGTCTCGCAGACGATGATGACCTTCGCGCCCATCGCCTTCAGGAGGTCGAGCGCCGGCTGCATTGCCTTCTTCTCGTCTTCGACCGAATGCGTGAGCAGGTTGAGCGAATGCCAGCCGGAGACGTATCTCAGGCCGCGCGGCTCCAGCACCGCCTTCAGGCCCTCGGGGTCCTGCGGAAACTTGTGGCCCTTCTCGATGCCGTCGAAGCCGATCTTGGCGGTCTCGTCCAGGCATTGCTCAAGGCTGATATGGGCGCCGAGACTGCGGTCGTCGTCATTGGTCCAGGCAATCGGATTTGTGCCATAAAGGATCATGCTCAGCTTCTCTTCTTGAGCGCGGCTTCATAGCCGGCGCGCGCTTCGTTGACTTCGCTCCGTTCGGAGACTTCCGGCACCGCCACATCCCACCAGTGGCCGCCTTCATCCGGCGTCGGATAGGGATCGGTGTCAATGACGATCACGTTCACCGCGCTCGCTTCGCGCGCCGCTGCCAGCGCCTCGTCAAGCTCGGCGATCGAGGCGACCTTGGTGGCGTTCGCGCCCATCGCCGCGGCATGGGCGGCGAAATCGATGGCGATCGGGTTTTCGTGGTTGGCATGGGCATAGAGATTGTTGAACTCGGCCCCGCCGGTCGCCATCTGCAGCCTGTTGATGCAGCCATAGCCGCGATTGTCCGTGATCACGACGGTGATCTTGACGCCCATGGCGACGGCGCTTGCGAGTTCGGAATTCGCCATCATGTAGGAGCCGTCGCCGACCATGACGACCACGTCGCGCTCCGGCTCCGCCATCTTGATGCCAAGCCCGCCGGCGATCTCGTAACCCATGGTCGAGAAGCCGTATTCCATGTGGTAGGAGAGCGGCAATTTCGCCTTCCACAGCTGATGCAGCTCGCCCGGCATGGTGCCGGCGGCGCACATCACCACCGTATTGTCGCGCGCGGCGCGCTGGACGGAGCCGATCACCTGCATGTCGGTCGGCAGAGCATTGGTGTCCTCGGGCTTCGCCGTATAGGCGTCGGCCTTCGCAAACCATTCGGCCTTCAACGTGGCATCGGGCTCGGCGAAGCGTTTTTCGCCCAGCGCCGCGCTCAGCTTTTCGAGCCCTACGCGGGCATCGGCCACCAGCGGGATGGCATCGTGCTTGGCGCTGTCGAAGGGCTGCACGTTAAGCGCCAGGATCCGGCGTTCGGGATTGCTGAACAGCGACCACGAGCCGGTGGTGAAATCCTGGAACCGCGTGCCGACGCCGATCACCAGATCGGCCTTTTCGGCAACAGCATTGGCGCTTGCCGTCCCGGTGACGCCGACCGCGCCGAAATTCAGGTCATGATCCCAGGCAAGCGCGGATTTGCCGGCCTGCGTCTCGACCACGGGAATGCAATGCCGCTCGGCGAATGCCGTGAGCGTCTCGGTCGCGCCGGAAAAATGCACCCCGCCGCCGGCAACGATCACCGGATTGCTGGCCGCCTGAATGGCCGCGACGGCGGCTTCGAACTCGGCCGCGTCCGGCTCTGGCCGGCGCTGGCGCCAGACCTTCTTCTCGAACAGCTTTTCGGGGAAATCATAGGCTTCGGCCTGCACGTCCTGGCAGATCGACAGCGTCACCGGGCCGCATTCGGCCGGATCGGTCAGCACCCGCATGGCGCGCGGCAAGGCCGTGATCAGCTGTTCGGGCCGCATGATGCGGTCGAAATAGCGGCTCACCGGACGGAAGCAGTCATTGACGGTCATGGTGCCGTCGCCGAAGTCCTCAAGCTGCTGGAGCACCGGGTCGGGGCCGCGATTGGCGAACACATCGCTCGGCAGCAACAGCACCGGCAGGCGGTTGACATGGGCAAGGGCTGCGGCCGTGACCATGTTGAGCGCGCCCGGACCGATGGAGGAGGTGACCGCCATCGCGCGCCGGCGGCGCAGCTGCTTGGCATAGGCGATCGCGGCATGGGCCATGGTCTGCTCGTTCTGGCCGCGATAGGTCGGCAGCGTGTCGCGCAGGCCGTAAAGCGCCTCGCCGAGCCCTGCGACATTGCCGTGGCCGAAGATCGCCCAGACGCCGGCGATAAAGGGTTCGCCATCCTCGTTATACTGGTTTGCGAGATAGCGCACCGTTGCCTGCGCCGCTGTAAGCCGGATGGTTTTCATGCTGCATTCTCCTTGCGCGCGCGGTCCCAGACTGCGGCGAGACTGCGGTATTTCTCGGTCATTTCGGCAATCGCCGTCTCATCGTCAATGCGGCCCGCAAGCCACTTGCGCGCGGTTTCTCCGAATATCGTGCGGCCGACGGCAAAGCCCTTGACCAGGTCGAATTTTGCCGCCGTGGCGAAGCTTTCCTCCAGTTCGGCAGCCGGCGCATCGAGCCCCAGCACGACAATGCCGCGCACATAGGGGTCATGGCCGGTGATTGCGGAACAGGCCTTTTCCCAGGCCTCTGCCGATTTCATCGGCTCCAGCTTCCACCAGTCGGGATAGACGCCGATCTCATAGAAGCGGTTGATGATGGCGGCCGTCGTGTCGTCATCGATTGGGGCGACCTTGGACGGGATCACCTCCAGCAGGAATTCCAGCCCGTTGCGGCGCGCGGCGGAAAACAGGCGCGAAACGGTCGCCTCCTGGTCGGCCCGCATGGCGGCGTCATCATCCGGGTGATAGAAGCAGAGCACCTTGACCACATTGTCGACTGGCCACTCGCCGAGCCCGCCGAAATCCGGACCGATCTCGGCCTCGGTCTCAAGCGGGCGCGAACCGGGCAGTTCCACCGGACGGCCGATCCAGAGCCCCGTGCCGGTGGCGGCATAGAGCGCATCACGCCCCAGCCGGCCATCGCAGAGAATGCCGTAACCCGGCCGGCCATCGGCGACCCGAAGCGCGGCCTTCAGGCAGAGTTCCTTGAACGGGCCGAGCCTGTCATGCGCAACGCCCGCCTCGTCCGCCATTTCCTCAAGCTGGATGCGGTGGTCGAAGGCGAAGACGCGCATTTCCGGCCACTCGCCGGTGCGGTTTGTCGACCAGTGCACCTGCTCCAGCGCCTTGTCCTTGCGCAACGCCTTGTCGCGAATGCCGGTGCGAAAGAAATACTGCAGCTCCTCCCAGCTCGGGTAAGCCGGCGTGCAGCCGTGGCGCGAGACGGCGAAGGCCCCGCAGGCATTGGCGTATTTCAGGCTGGTCGGCCAGTCCTCGCCGGTCAACCAGCCCTTCAGCAGGCCGGACATGAAACCGTCGCCGGCGCCGAGCACATTGAACACCTCGATCGGAAAGCCCTCGCCGGTCTGGCCGTCATCGAGGCTTGCAGGGATTTCGCCTTCGAATACCACCGCGCCCATCGGCCCGCGTTTGCAGACCAGCGTCGCCTTCGAAACCTTCCGCACGGCCTTCAGCGCCGCAAGCGTGTCGGTGCTGCCGCCGGCGATGTGGAATTCCTCTTCCGTGCCGACAATCAGATCGAACAGGCCGAGCGTGGATTGCAGCTTGGCGGTGACGGCCTCGGATTCAATATAGCGGCTTTCGCCCGCGCCATGACCGGCGAGGCCCCAGAGGTTGGGGCGGTAATCGATGTCGAGCGCGGTCCGCGCGCCGTTTTCGCGCGCCAGCCTGAGCGCCTTCAGCACGGCGGCCTCGGTGCGGGGGTGGGAAAGATGTGTGCCGGTGGCGCAGACGCAGCGCGCCTCGGCAATATAGGCCGGATCGATATCGTCTTCCGACAGCGCCATGTCGGCGCAGTTTTCGCGGTAGAAGATCAGCGGAAACTGTTCCTGGTCGCGGATGCCGAGCAGCACCAGCGCCGTCAGCCGCTCCGGATCGGTCTTCACACCGCGCACATCGACGCCCTCGCGCACAAGCTGCTCGCGGATGAAGCGGCCCATATGCTCGTCGCCGACGCGGGTCAGCAGACCGGCTTTGAGGCCGAGACGCGCCGTGCCGGCCGCGATGTTCGTGGGCGAGCCGCCGATATATTTGTTGAAGGAGGCCATATCCTCCAGTCGCCCGCCAACCTGCGCGCCATAAAGATCGACCGACGACCGGCCGATGGTGATCAGGTCAAGTGACGACAATGATGCCTCCCTGCCGGTCGCGTTCGCCGGCCTATGCGCCGCGCGGATTCGCGGCGTCTGTCGATTTCAATTTTGGATTATAAATTCTATTTTTCTTCGTTTCAATAAAATTATTCGGATTTCAAGGCTCACGAACCGTTGCGCGCCGCGCCGACGGCGACCGTCAAGGCGATGGCCAGACCGAGTGTGGCGGACAGCGAACGGAAGGCCCCGAAATCGACCTCGGTCACCGAAAGCGTGGCAGCGGAAAACGGCCGCAGGGGGCTGACGACCGTATCGGTGATGCCGACCACCGGAATGTCGTTTTCCGCCGCCTGTTCGGCAAACGCCACCGTCTCGGCGGTATAGGGCGCGAAACTGATGGCGATCACCACATCGCCCGGCCGCACGGCCTGATAATTGGCCAGTCCGCCAACCGCGCCGTGCAGCATGGCCGGCACATTCATCCGCTCGAAGGCATAGGCGATATAGGTCGCCACCGAAAACGCCCGCCTGAGGCCGATAATGTGGATCATTTTCGCTTCGGAAAGCAGCGCTACGGATTTCTCCAGTTCAGCCGGTTCCACCGTCTTTAGCAGACCCTCAAGCGAAGTTCGCCCCGCATCGGTGAATTCGGCAAGCAACGCCACCGGGCTACCCGCCGCCGTCTCGCGCAGATGCTTGAGCCGGGTGCGATAATCCGGCCAGCCGCCGACATAGGAATCGCGAAACAGTTTCTGCATCTCCGAAAAGCCGGAAAAGCCGATGATCTGGCAGAACCGCATGAAGGCCGAGGGCTGCACTCCGGCCCCTTCAGCCATTTCCGCCACGGTCGACACCGCGATCCTGTCCTGATTGGCGGCCACGAAATCCGCGCATTGGCGCAGCCTCTTGGGCATTGTGCCGGCGAGTTCCGCCAGCCGTTCCTCGAATTCCCTGATCGTGGCCGGCGCCGTCATGCGTTCCCCTCTAAATGATATTGACATGAACCATGCTACAAACTAGCAAAATGGAATATATATTCCAACAAGATTGTCGCCGCCCCGGCGACGCTCACCGGGAGGATAACATGGTCACGACGATAGCGCTTCTGGGCGCAGGCCGCATCGGCAAGGTACACGCAAAGGCGATCGCCGAGGACAAGCGCGCCCGGCTGGATGCGGTCGCCGACGCCATGGCGCCGGCCGCCGCCGCGATTGCGGAAGCGACCGGCGCCAAGGTGATGACCATCGATGAAATCGAGGCCGATGGCAGCATCGACGCGGTGATCATCTGCACCCCCACCAACACCCATGCCGACCTGATCGAGCGCTTCGCCCGCGCCGGCAAGGCGGTCTTCTGCGAAAAGCCGGTGGATCTCGATGTCGCCCGCGCCCGCGCCTGTGCCGAAGTGGTGAGAGAGGTCGGCGGGCGCGTGATGCTCGGCTTCAACCGCCGCTTCGATCCGCACTTCCTGGCGGTGCGCAAGGCGATCGACGATGGCCGGATCGGCGATGTCGAGATGGTGACGATCGTGAGCCGCGACCCCGGCCCGCCGCCGGCGGAATATATCAAGGTCTCCGGCGGCATGTTCCGCGACATGACCATCCATGATTTTGACATGGCGCGCTTCCTGCTCGGCGAGGAGATCGCGACCGTTTCCGGCACGGCGTCCGTGCTGGTGAACCCGGAAATCGGCGCGCTCGGCGATTACGACAGCGCGAGCCTGGTGCTCGCCACCGAAAGCGGCCGCCAGTGCGTGATCTCGAATTCGCGACGAGCGGCCTATGGCTATGACCAGCGCATCGAGGTGCTGGGCTCGCTCGGCTCGGTCACGGCCGAAAACCAGCGCCCGGTCTCGATCGAGATCGCCAACAAGGATGGCTATACCCGTCCGCCGCTGCACGATTTCTTCATGACCCGCTACACCGCAGCCTATGCCGCCGAAATCTCCGCCTTCATCGACAGCATCGAAAACGGCACCGCGCCCTCCCCCTCGATCGAGGATGGCCTGATGGCGCTGGCGCTGGCGGATGCGGCCGTGCGGGCGGTGAAGGAGAAGAAGACGATCGCGGTCGGCTGAATGCCGGACGCTCCGCGCTGCCGCCATCGAACAGGGAACACCGCACACGTCGCTGCAAAGGCGTGCACATGCGTTTTGTCCGCTCTCGAAAGTCAACGCTCTGTCGCAAAAACTTCATAAAGGCTTTGTTGCACAACAGTGCATTCCAAAGCAAAATGAGGTTGTCGAGGGGGAATGATGGCCGAGAAAGAATTTGTCAGCGCGCAGGAAGTCGCTCGTCGCGCCGGTGTTTCCCGCTCCGCCGTCTCGCGCACCTTCACGCCGGGCGCCAGCGTTTCGGCGGAAACGCGCCGCAAGGTGATGGCGGCGGCCGAGGAGCTTGGCTACCACGTCAACCATCTGGCGCGCGGGCTGATGCGCAATGAAAGCGGCATCGTCTGCCTGATCGCCTCCGAGGTCGCGACCCCCTACCGCTCGGCCCTCGTCAGCGCCATTACCCAGAAGCTTCAGGATCGCGGCAAGATCGCCATGCTGGTCAACACCGACCGTTCCGACGGCAGCGCCGACAAGGCATTGCGCCAGGCGATCAGCTACCGGGCGGATGCCTCCATCATTCTCTCGGGCCTGCCGGACAAGTCGATCGTCCAGCTCTGTCTGCGCAACGGCCAGCGTCTGGTGCTGATCAACCGCGATGACGATCAGGAAGGGCCTCTCAGGATCAATTTCGACAATGACGAGGCGGCGCGGCGAATCCTGACCGCCTTCCTGCGCGCCGGCTGCCGCCGCCTCGCCTTCGCCAATTCGGCCTCGATGACGCCGAGCCTGTTGGCGCGCGAGCGCGGTTTCCTCGCCGCGGGGCAGGCCGAGGGCATCGAGGTGATCGTCGAGCGCTACGGCCAGACGGCCTATGCGTCAGGCCGCACACTCGCCCAGCGCCTGCTGACCCGCAAGGACCGGCCGGACGGGGTGTTCTGCGCCACCGACCTGCTCGCCTGCGGCTTCATGGATGCCGCGCGCAACCAGTTTTCGCTGTCGATCCCCGATCAGCTTTGCGTCGCGGGCTTCGACAACATCGAACAGGCCGGCTGGGAATCCTATGATCTCACCACCTTCGACCAGCCGGTGGACCAGATCGCCCAACAGGCGGTCGACTGGCTCTCCGCCCCGCTTTCCGTGCCCCCTGCCAAACCGACCGTGACGCTGCATGCCGAACTCGTGTGGCGCTCGTCGATCCGCGGCGGATAGAGCGGTCAAACCGCCTCCGCGATGCCGTTTTCCTTGATCGACTGCATCGCCATATAGGTCGAGGTCGAGGCCACATGCGGCAGCGTCGAAATCCGCTCGGCCAGCACCCGGCGATAGGAGCGCATCGAAGCGGTGCGGATTTTCAGCAGGTAATCGAAGCGGCCCGCGATCATGTGCACCTGCTCGACCTCCATGAGCCCGACCACCGCCTTGTTGAATTCCGACAGCGCCTTTTCGCGCGTATCCGACAGCTTCACCTCGACGAAGGCGACATAGTCGAGACCCAGTTGAATGGGATCGAGGATGGCACGATAGCCCCTGATGATGCCCGCCTCCTCCAGATGGCGCACCCGCGCCTGGGTCGGCGATTTCGACAGGCCGATGCGTTTGGCGAGATCGGTGATCGAGATGCGGCCGTTCTCGGCCAGCGTGCTCATTATGGCGCGGTCGAATCGATCGAGATCGGCGCTGCTCTCATTCACTGAAAAACTCCTCAAATTCAGTCAAAACGGCAATATCTTTCATATCAATCAGGCAAAACGCCTGCCGTCTACCGATTATAATAGGGTAATCCAGAGGGAATTGTCATGACAGAAAACACTGAGGCAGACCTGCGAAACGCAATCGACGCGGGCACCTATGCCGACGAATCGCAATTGATCGAGCGGCTCCGCGAGCAAGCGCAGCTGAGCGCCGAGGATCGCGCCCGCATTTCGGAAAACGCGGCCGATCTGGTGCGCGCCATCCGCAATCACGCCAAGCCCGGCATGATGGAGGTCTTCCTCGCCGAATACGGCCTCTCCACCGATGAGGGCATCGCGCTGATGTGTCTCGCCGAGGCGCTCTTGAGGGTGCCGGATGCCGAGACCATCGACGCGCTGATCGAAGACAAGATCGCGCCGTCGGACTGGGGCCGGCATATGGGCCATTCCACCTCGCCGCTGGTCAATGCCTCGACCTGGGCGCTGATGCTGACCGGCCGGGTTCTCAAGGAAGACAACAAGGGCGTGGTGAGCACGCTGCGCGGCGCGGTCAAGCGCCTCGGCGAACCGGTGATCCGCACCGCCGTCGGCCGCGCGATGAAGGAGATGGGCTCGCAATTCGTGCTCGGCGAGACGATCGCATCCGCCCTCAAGCGCGCCTCGAACATGGAAGAGAAGGGCTACACCTACAGCTACGACATGCTGGGGGAAGCCGCCCGCACCGAAGGCGACGCGAAGCGCTATCACCTCGCCTATTCCCGGGCGATCGGCGCGATCTCCGAGGCCGCGACCGCCGACGATATCCGCAACAATCCCGGCATATCGGTCAAGCTTTCAGCACTCCATCCGCGCTACGAAGAAGCCCAGCACGACACGGTGATGGACCATGTCGTGCCGCGCCTGCGCACGCTTGCCCAGCTCGCCCGCTCCGCCGGCATCGGGCTCAATATCGACGCCGAGGAAGCCAACCGGCTCAGCCTGTCGCTGGACGTGATCGAGGCCGTGCTGTCCGAGCCATCGCTCGCGGGCTGGGACGGGTTCGGCGTGGTGGTGCAGGCCTATGGCAAGCGCGCCGGACCGACCATCGACTGGCTTTATGATCTCGCCACGCGGCTTGACCGAAAGATCATGGTGCGGCTCGTCAAGGGCGCCTATTGGGACACCGAGATCAAGCTCGCCCAGGTCGAGGGCATCGACAGCTTCCCGGTGTTCACCGCCAAGCCCGCCACCGACATTTCCTATATCGCCAATGCCCGCAAGCTGCTCGGCATGACCGACCGGATCTACCCGCAATTCGCCACCCACAACGCCCATAGCTGCGCCGCGATCCTGGATATGGCCGGCGACAACCAGGCTTGGGAATTCCAGCGCCTTCACGGCATGGGCGAGGCGCTGCATTCGATCCTGAAGGAGCGCCACAACACCCATTGCCGGATCTACGCGCCCGTTGGCGCGCATCGCGATCTGCTTGCCTATCTCGTGCGCCGCCTGCTGGAAAACGGCGCCAACTCCTCGTTCGTCAATCAGATCGTGGATGAGGACGTGCCGCCGGAAACGGTCGCCGCCGATCCGTTCGACAAGGTGAAGCCGACGAAGCTTCGCACCGGCACGACCCTGTTTGCGCCGGAACGCCAGAACTCCACCGGCTTCGACCTCGCCCACCGCCCGACGCTGGCGATGATCGATGAGGCCCGCGGCCGGTTCGAAAGCCATCGCTGGCAGGCCGGACCGATTATTGCCGGCGAAGCGCCTTCCGGCGAGACGACGGAGATAACCAATCCGGCCCGCCAGCACGACGTCGTCGGAACGGTGACCTGGGCTTCGGCTGAGACCGTCACCGCCGCCTGCGCTGCCGCACGGCCCTGGGATGCCGATGCCGCAACCCGCCGCGCGGTGCTGGAGAAGGCCGCCGATCTCTACGAACAGAATTTCGGCGAGATTTTCGCGCTCGTTGCCCGCGAGGCCGGCAAGACGCTGCCGGACGCGGTTGCCGAACTGCGCGAGGCGGTGGATTTCTTGCGCTACTACGCCGGACAGGCGGAGGGCGCGCCGCCGATTGGCGTGTTTGCCTGCATCAGCCCGTGGAACTTTCCGCTGGCGATCTTCACCGGCCAGATCGCGGCAGCACTTGCCGCCGGCAACGCCGTGCTCGCCAAGCCCGCCGAGCAGACGCCGCTGATCGCGTGGCGCGCCTGCCAGCTTCTCCATGAGGCGGGCGTGCCCGAAACCGCGCTGCAGCTCCTGCCCGGCGCCGGCGATGTCGGCAAGGCGCTGACCTCCAACCCGGCCGTCGGCGGCGTCGCCTTCACCGGATCGACGGAAACCGCACAGATTATCCACCGTGCGATGGCCGAGAACCTCGCGCCCGGCGCGCCGTTCATCGCGGAGACCGGCGGCCTCAACGCGATGATCGTCGACAGCACCGCGCTGCCGGAACAGGCGGTCGCGGCCATCGTCCAGTCGGCCTTCCAGTCCGCCGGCCAGCGCTGCTCGGCGCTGCGCTGCCTTTATGTCCAGAAGGACATTGCCGAACACTTCCTGCGCATGCTGACCGGGGCAATGGACGTGCTGAGGATCGGCAGGCCGTGGCACATCTCGACCGATGTCGGTCCGGTGATCGATGCCGAGGCCAAGGCGGGCATTGCCGAATATCTCGCCGTCGCCGAGGACGAGGGACGCATCCTCAAGACGACCACGACGCCGGATACCGGCCATTTCATCGCCCCGACCCTGATCAGGATCGGCGGCATTGGGGATATGGAGCGCGAAATCTTCGGCCCGGTCCTGCATGTCGCGACCTTCGAGGCGGACGAAATCGATGCGGTGATCGATGCGATCAACGGCTCCGGCTATGGCCTGACCTTCGGCCTCCAGACCCGGATCGACGACCGCGTGCAGCATGTCTCCGACCGCATCCAGGCCGGCAATATCTACATCAACCGCAACCAGATCGGTGCGATCGTCGGCAGCCAGCCCTTCGGCGGCGAAGGCCTGTCCGGCACCGGCCCGAAGGCGGGCGGCCCGCGCTATCTCGACCGTTTCCGCAGGCACGACGCCGAGAGCGCCGGCGAAGCCTGGGATACGGAAATGTCGCCGGCAGCGCTCAGGGACGAAATTGCGCGTGCGGCCATCGAGTCGGGTCGGGTGTTCCGGGACACGCTGCCGGGGCCGACGGGCGAGTCGAACGTGCTTACCGCGCTGCCCCGCGCGCCCCTGCTCTGCCTCGGCCCGGGCAAGGAGGCCGCCAGAAAACAGGCGATCATGGTCGGCGCGCAGGGCGGTCGCCCCGCCGTCGCAACCGGTTCGATCGCGCCGGAAAGCCTTGCCGATCTGGATGGCATTTCAGCCGTTCTGTGGTGGGGCGACGAGGAGACCGCGCGGGCGCTGCGCAAGGCGCTCGCCAGCCGCAAGGGCCCGATCCTGCCGCTGGTGACCGGCGCGCCCGATGCCGGCCACGCGCTCAAGGAGCGCCATGTCTGCGTCGACACCACCGCGGCCGGCGGCAACGCCAAGCTGCTTGGCGGCGTGAGCTGAGCCAAAAAGACTGTCAGCCAACCGGCCGGAAGACGATATCCGCCGGGCGGCTGCGGTCAATGACGGTCTTCGCATTGGGGAGGTCGTTTTCATAAGCCTTGGCATGGGCCGCTTCCGGCGCAAAACCCATATCCTTCCAGCGCTGCAGCAACCGGCGCTCCAGAACGTCGAACGGCACATCGACGCTGATGGTCAGGTCAAAAATGGCGCGAAGATCGCGCCAGCCGGGCTCATTCAGCAACAGATAATTGCCCTCGACCACCAATAGCGGTATCGAAGCGGGAACCGCGCGCGCGCCGGCCCGCGAGATTTCCAGCTTCCTGTCGAACAACGGAACGATGACTTCGTCTTCCGCATTTTCGCTGAGGCGCCGCAGCATCGCCGCGAGCCCACCGACATCGAACGTATGGGGCGCGCCCTTGCGCGACAGCGCCCCGCGCGCCTCCAGCAACCCGTCATCGAGATGAAAGCCGTCCATCGGAATGACGGCAGCCGATCCCGGTTTCAGCCGGTTGAGCCGATCGACTACTTCGTCGGCAAGCGTGGACTTGCCGCTGCCGGGCGCCCCGGCGATCGCCACAAGCCGGCGGCCGGCGGGCAAGGCTGAAAGCACATCAAGCAGGTCTTCGACCCTGGTTATTGATTTCGGCATGGCCCTCCCCCGGCGCAGTTTTGCCAGGCCCTCTTCTTGAAGCGCTGCCGGCGATAGTGGAACCGACTTTCTCTCAGAAAGCGCGACGAAACAAGCGCGTAGGCCGTCCCCACCGAACCGCTGGACCCCGCTTGTCCACATCCCAGCTTTAAAAATGTCAGGACGCGTTTGACATACGCAAAGCAATGCCGTTAAAAGACAATTGTCGAGCATAATTTTACATTAGTTCGATGGACTGAGAATGGGAGGAATTGTCGTGCAGGCTTTGCTTGAGGTGCATGGGCTCGGAAAGTCGTTTTCCGGGGTTCCCGCGCTGATCGACGGCGCATTCCGGCTGATGCCGGGATCGGTCCACGCGCTTTGCGGCGGCAATGGCGCGGGCAAGTCGACTTTCCTCAAGATCGTCATGGGCATCCAGCCACGCGACCGCGGCACAATTAAGCGCAACGGCGAGACCGTGCAGTTCTCCTCCCCCGGCGAGGCGCTTGCCAACGGTATTTCCATCATTGAACAGGAACTGAGCCCTGTCCCGGCGATGACCGTGGCCGAGAACATCTTTCTCGGGCGCGAGCCGAGCGGCGCCTTCGGCCGCATCGATTTCAAATCCATGAACGCGAAAGCGCAGGACCTGCTGGACGGGCTGAAATTCACCATCCGCGCGACCGACATGATGATGGACCTGACGGTCGCCCAGACCCAGCTCGTCGAGATCGCCAAGGCGCTCTCCTATGATGCCGAAGTCATCATCATGGACGAGCCTACCTCCGCGCTTGGCGAGGCCGAGGCTGACCAGCTTTTCGAGGCGGTGAAGACGTTGAAGGCGCGCGGCAAGGGCGTGATCTATGTCAGCCACCGCCTCTCCGAAATCTTCACGATCTGCGACAGCTATACTGTTTTTCGCGATGGCCGCTTCGTCGAGGAAGGCGCGCTTGCCGATATCGACAAGGATCGCCTCATCAGCCTGATCGTCGGGCGTCCGCTGACCGAGGAATTCGTCAAGGACAATACCGCGAGCACCGAACCGACCCTGCGCGTCGAGGGGCTTGCCGCGGCCCATGGCGTGCGCGACGTGTCCTTCGAGGCCCATCGCGGGGAAATCCTGGCGCTTTACGGGCTGATGGGCTCCGGCCGCAGCGAGATTTTCGACAGGCTGTTCGGCCTCTCCGAGGAAACCGACGGCACGATCGAGATCAACGGAAGGCGCCAGCAGATCACCCGCCCTTCTGAAGCGATCGCGGCGGGCCTCGCCTATGTGACCGAGGACCGCAAGGTCTCGGGCCTCGTCCTCACCGGCGATGTTCGGGAAAACCTTTGCCTTGCGACCCTCGACCGCATGTCGACCCCACTGATGATGAACGGCAAGGCCGAGACGGAGGCCGCCGGACGCATGGTCGAGACGCTCAATATCAAGACCGCATCGCTGAAGCTCGGCGTTTCCAATCTTTCCGGCGGCAACCAGCAGAAGGTCGTTCTCGGCAAATGGTTCCTGACCGAGCCGAACGTGCTGCTCCTGGATGAGCCGACCCGCGGCGTCGATGTCGGCGCCAAGCGGGAAATCTATCGCGTCATGTCCGATTTCGCCAAGGGCGGCGGGACCGTGATCATGATCTCTTCCGAAACCGACGAAGTGCTCGGCATGGCCGACCGCGCCATTGTGATGCGCGATGGCCGCGTCGCCGGAACCCTGGATCGGGCGGAAATGTCCGCCGAAAAACTGCTGCATCTCGCGGCGTAAAAACGTGACGCAGGACGGGGCGACGGCACGAACGCGCGTCTTTCACCTGCCGATAACCCGTCAATCGGGGAGGACCATACGTTGACTGACACTGAGAATGCCAAAACCCCGGCCGGCGCCGGAACCGAGCAGAAGCGGCCGATGACCGAGCGGCTGGGGCCGATCGCCCAGCGCTACGGCATATTGATCGCGCTGATCCTTGTCTGCATCGTGCTCTCGATCGTCAGCGAGAATTTTCTCAGCCCGCGCAACATCGTCAACGTGCTGCGCCAGACCTCGATCAACGGCATTCTCGCCATCGGCATGACCTTCGTGATCCTGACCCGCGGCATTGACCTTTCGGTCGGCTCCGTGGTCGCCCTTGCCGGCGTCGTCTCGGCCTCCTTCGCCACGACCTCGTCCAGCGCGTTTATTCCCGGCACGCCCTATATCGCCCCGATCGCGATCGTCATCGGCCTTGCCGCCGGCATCGCCATGGGCGCGATTTCCGGCACGGCGGTGGCACGGTTTTCCGTGCCCGCCTTCGTCGCCACGCTCGGCATGCTGTCGGCGGCGCGCGGCCTCACCCTGATCTATTCCGGCGGTCGCCCGATCCCGGCGCTGACCGACGGCTATCGCTGGATCGGCACGGGCGATATCTTCGGCCTTCCGATCCCGATCATCCTGTTCGCGCTGGTCTTCCTCGTCGCCCATTTCGTGCTGACCAACACCCGTTTCGGCCGACATATCTATGCTGTCGGCGGCAATCCGCATGCCGCCAAGGTCTCCGGCCTCAGCGTCAACCGCATCCGCTTCATGGTCTATGTCATCTCCGGCGCGCTGGCCGGGCTCGCCGGCATGGTGCTTGCCGCCCGCACGGGTTCCGCGCTGCCGCAGGCCGGCGTCGCCTATGAGCTCGACGCAATCGCTGCGGTGGTGATCGGCGGCACCAGCCTGTCCGGCGGCATCGGCCGGGTCAGCGGCACCGTCATCGGCGCGCTGCTGATCGGCGTGATGAACAACGGCCTCGATCTGCTGGGCGTCGAATCCTACTACCAGCAGGTCATCAAGGGCGCGCTGATCGTCGCCGCCGTCATGCTCGACCGCTCGCGCAAGAGCGAAACCTGATCCGGCCCCGCCGGTTGTTCCACGCCGCAAATTCGCAGTCCGTTTTCAGAAACTGCGCGGCACCCACCATGTCACCAAAGGGAGGAAACCCGACATGAAACTTCGTAATATCCTGGCAACCACAGCCCTGGTCGGCGCCGCGTTCGCCGCCACCACCGCCAGCGCGCAGGACCCGCTGAAGATCGGCGCCGCCGTTTACGGCCTCAACGCCGAGTTCATGCAGCTCTGGGCCAATGCCGCCGAAAACCATCCCTCGGTGAAGGACGGTTCCGTCGATCTGACCATCTTCGACGGCCGCTACGACGCGCTGGTCCAGCAGGAACAGTTCGAAACCATGATCACCCAGGGTTACGACGCCATCGTCTTCGTCCCGATCGACATCGAAGCCGGTGCCACGGCCGTTGAATCCGCCTCCGATGCCGGCATTCCGGTGGTCGGCTCCAACACCCAGGTCAACTCCGATCTCCTGACCTCCTATGTCGGCTCGGACGACGTCGAGGCCGGCTATCTCGAAGCCAAGGCCGTGCTCGATGACATCAGCTGCACCGGCGATGTCGTCATCATCGAAGGCCCGATCGGCCAGTCGGCGCAGATCCAGCGCGGCGAAGGCAATGAGAAGGCAATCGCCGAATGCGGCGACGGCGTCAGCGTTGTCGAGCAGCAGACCGCCAACTGGAGCCGCGCGGAAGCCCAGTCGCTGATGGAAAACTGGCTGACCGCCCATGGCGACGACATCAAGGGCGTGATCGCACAGAATGACGAAATGGCGCTTGGCGCGATCGAGGCGATCAAGGCCGCCGGCATGAATGTCAGCGACTTCTCGATTGCCGGCGTCGATGGCGTGACCGATGCGCTGGAAGCCGTCAAGCGCGGCGACATGCACTCGATCCTGCAGGATGGCCAGGCCCAGGCGCTGGGCGCGATCGACGTTGCGATCAAGGCCGTCAACCCGGACTATGAGCCGACCTCCGGCATTTGGGAAAAATACCCTGAAATGCAGTGGAACAACGGCGAATCCAAGCAGTACAATGTGCCGTGGACGCCGGTAACCGCCGACAATGTAGACGAGCTTCTGCAGCAGCGTCAGTAAAACCGAATACCGCCTGCGGCCTTTGCCGGCCGCAGGCGTCACCGTCGCGGCACGGCCGTAAAAGCAGCCAGAAGAAAGGGCGTTTCGATGGCGTCTTCCCCTGAATTTTCACTTGCCGGCAAGGTCGCGGTCGTTACCGGCGCCGCATCCGGCATCGGCGCGGCGATTGCCCGGGCGTTTGCTGCCAAGGGCGCACGCGTCGCCATTCTCGACATGAACCGCGATGCGGGTGATGCCATGGCCGCCGCGCTTGACGGCGCCAAAGCCTTTGCATGCAACGTCACCGACAGCGAAAGCGTTGAAGCCGCGGTTGCCGACGTCAAAGCGGCGCTCGGCGAGATCGACATTCTCGTCAATTCCGCCGGCATCGTCGACCTTGCCCCTGCGGAAGAGCTCTCGAAAGCCGCCTGGGATCGCACCATCGCCGTCAACCTCACCGGCACCTATCTGATGTGCCAGGCGGTCGGTTGCGCGATGATTTCCGCCGGCAAGGGCGGGCGGATCGTCAACCTTGCAAGCCAGGCCGGCTCGGTCGCCATCGAAGGCCACGTCGCCTATTGCGCCACCAAATTCGCCGTTATCGGCGTTACCAAGACGCTGGCGCTGGAATGGGGCAAGCACGGCATCACCGCCAATTCGATCTCGCCCACCGTGGTGATGACCGATCTCGGCCGCAAAGCCTGGGAAGGCGAAAAGGGCGAGGCCATGAAGGCCCAGATCCCGAGCGGCCGCTTTGCCGAGCCGGAGGAAATCGCCGCCGCCGCCGTATTCCTCGCCTCCGACGAGGCAGCGATGATCAATGGCGCCGATCTTCTTGTCGATGGCGGCTACACCGTCCGGTAAATGATGAACGATAAGGTCGCTTCAATGCAGAGATTTATCAACAACCCCGACGATCTTGTCGACGAGACCGTGGCCGGTTTCGTCCGGGCCCACCGCGATCTGGTGCGGCTCGACCCGGCCAATCCGCGCGTGATCGTATCGCAGGCAGCGCCGGTTTCCGGCAAGGTCGGCATCGTCACCGGCGGCGGCTCCGGCCACGAGCCGGCCTTCATCGGCTACACCGGCCGCAACATGGTCGACGCGGTCGCGGTCGGCGAACTGTTCTCCTCGCCGACGGCCAAGAGTTTTGCCGATGCGATGCGCGCAGCCGATGGCGGCGCGGGCGTCGCGGTGCTTTACGGCAATTACGCCGGCGACAACATGAACGTCAAAATGGCCGCCGGCATGCTCGAGAAAGAGGGCGTCGAGGTGGCGACCGTGGTCGCCAATGACGATGTCTGCTCCGCCCCACTTTCCGAGCGCGAGAAGCGCCGCGGCGTCGCGGGCGAAATCTTCATGTGGAAGATCGGCAGCGCCGTTGCCGCCAAAGGCGGGTCGCTTGCCGAAGTGCAGGCCGCCGCGCAAAAGGCGATCGACAGCGTGCGCTCCGTCGGCGTCGGGCTTGGCCCCTGCACCCTGCCGGCCGTTGGCCATCCGAATTTCCAGATCGAGGCGGGCACGATGGAGGTCGGCATCGGCCACCACGGCGAGCCGGGCACCCGCGTGGAGCCGCTGAAGAGCGCCAATGAAGTCGCCGCCGATATGGTCAAGATCGTCATGGACGATCACGACCTACCTGAGGGCAGCGAAGTGGCCGTGCTGGTCTCCGGCCTGGGCGCGACCCCGGTCAACGAGCTTTACGTGCTTTACGACCGCATGGAGCAGGAAATCGAGGCCCGAGGCGCGAGCGTCTACCGCGCCTATGTCGGCAATTATTTCACGTCACTGGAAATGATCGGCGCGACGCTCTCGGTCATGGTTCTGGACGACGAGATGAAGGCGCTGCTGGATATGGAAGCCACCGCGCCCGGCTTCAGCCAGACCGGCAACGCCGCGCCGGACATCCAGCCAGCCGCCGCGAAGGCTGCGACCACTGCTCAGTCACAGGTGACCACGGCCGAGGACGACGCCCCGCGCGCGCCCGAGACCATCAACGGCCCTTCGGTGAAGAATGCCGGCAGTGCGGCGATCGTCGAGGAAATCGCGGCGGTGATCGTCGAGAACAAGGCCTGGCTTTCGGAAATCGACGGCAAGATCGGCGACGGCGACCACGGCATCAACATGGCCAAGGGCTTCGGCCGCGCCGCCGAACGGGTCGCCGGTTCGACCATGTCGCTCGACGAGGCGATGACCGTCCTGTCCGATATTCTGATGTCGGAGATCGGCGGTTCCATGGGCCCCCTCTACGGCCTGATGTTCCAGGAAATGGCCTCGTCCATCAAGGGGCGCACCGCCATCGACGTCGATGCGTTTTCGCAGATGCTGAACGCAGGTCTCGAAGGCGTCCGCTCCACCGGTTCGGCCAAGGTTGGCGACAAGACGCTGATCGACACCTTCGTCCCCGCTGTCGAGGCTTTCGACGCAACGAAGGCGGACGGCTTCGCCCCTGCCCTTCAGGCGATGGCGAAAGCCGCGGAAAAGGGCCGCGATTCCACCGTCGATCTTGTGGCCCGCATCGGGCGTGCCAGCCGGCTCGGCGAGCGCTCGCGCGGCGTGCTGGATGCAGGTGCCACATCCTGCTGCATGATCCTGACCGAACTTGGAAACGGTTTCTCCCGCCGCCTTCAGGATTGATGAAGACGGCGCGGGCGGGCACGGAATCGCTTGTGCTCGCCCGCCTCCTCGCAGCATAATGCGGCCATGATGTATCTCGATTGCCATGCCCTCGCCGATCTGTTTCGCGCCTTCGCGCGCCGGATGAACGATGAACGCGACTATCTGGCCGAGCTGGATGGCGCGATCGGCGATGCCGATCATGGCACGGCCATGGCCGAAGGCTTTTCCGCCGCCGCCGTGGCGCTGACCCACAACGCTTCCGATTATCCCTCGCTCAGGGTTGCGCTGACGCAGGCCGGTCGCTCCTTTCTCAACGCCGTCGGCGCCACCACCGGCCCGCTTTATGCCAGCGGGCTGACCCGCGCCGGCCTTGCCATGCCGGAAGACAAACAGGTGCCGATCGAGCGTCTCGCCGACATCCTGATCTCGATCTCGGAAGGGATCGAGGAACGCGGCAAGGCCTCGCCCGGCGACAAGACCATGCTGGATGCCTGGCTGCCCGCCACCCATGCGATCCGCGATGCGAGAGCCGAGGGCGCAGCGTTCGCCGAAGTTATGAGCCGCGCCGCTGCCGCCGCCGCCGAAGGGGCCGAGGCGACGCGCGGCATGGTGGCGGCCAAGGGCCGTGCCGCCCGCCTTGGCGCGCGCACCATCGGCCATCTGGATCCCGGAGCCGTTTCCGCCGCCGCGCTGATTGACACCGCACGCGATTGGGTATCAGCGGCAGCCGAGCGAGAGACCCTTTGATGGCACGAAAGAGCGGTCCGCGCGCCCTGTCCGCCTCCGAGAGGCAATCCGGCTCCCCACTGCCCCTGCGTTTCGGCGGAGACCCATTGCTATGGGCGGCATGGCTTTATTACGAAGAGGGCATGACCCAGGGTGACATTGCCGTTGCCATGGGCATTTCCCGCCCGACCGTGAACGCTTATCTCGCCGATGCCCGCACGCGCGGCATCGTCTCGATCGAGATCGCGCCGGAGAAATTCCGGCAATTGTCGCTCGCCCAGAGCCTCAAGGAACATTTCGGCTTGGCCGATTGCCTGGTGATCCCCTCGACTGGCGGCGAGCGGACATTGACCGAACGGCTTGGCGCGGCGGGCGCGCAAGTGCTCGCGCTGCATGCGCAATCCGGCGATACCATTGCCGTGACCTGGGGCCGGACGATGCTGGCGATCGCCAATGCCGTCGAGCGCGTCAATCTGCGCGACATGCGCGTGGTTCAGGCGACCGGCGGCACCACCGCCAAGATCCCGTGGACGCCCGAGGCCTGCGCGACACGGCTGGCCGAGGCGCTGGACGCCCGCTGCATTCCGCTGTCCTCGCCCGCCATCCTGTCGTCCGCTTCCGTCCGCGACGTGCTGTTCGAGGAGCCGGTCATCGCCGAACAGCTCGGCGTGCTGGCGGCGGCAAACCGCATCCTGCTCGGCATCTCGTCGCTGCGCGCTGAAAGCACGATCCACACCAGCGGCTTCTTCGACAAGGTCGACGTCAACGAGCACTATCACGCCGCCGTCGGCAGCATTGCCGGGCGGCTTATCAACGCGCGCGGCGAGCCAGTGGCGGGACCGCTCGACGGGCGCACCGTCGGCATCGAGCTTGCAGCGCTGCGCGCCATCCCTGAGCGGATCGCGGTCGCCGGCGGGATCGACAAGGTGCAGGCGATCCTCGCGGCGCTGCGCGGCGGCTATGTCAGCGTGCTGGTCACCGATGTGGACACGGCCTGGGGCATATTGCGCTCCGAGAATGTCGACATCCGCCCGCAGCGGATGGAAACTGCGAGAGCACCGCAACTGCCCGAACGGGTCCACACCAAGAAATTCATCAACCGGCCGCAGGACGCTGTCGACGAGACGCTGGCGAGCGCGCTTCTGGCCCATCCGGAAATCCTGGCCCCGGTTCCGGGCGCGCCCCGCGCCCTGCGTTCGGTTCACGCTCCCCGCCCCGGCAAGGTCGGCCTTGTGATCGGCGGCGGCGCGGGGCATGAGCCGGGCTTTTTCGGTTATGTCGGCCAGGGACTTGCGGATGCTGTTGTCGTCGGCAATGTGTTTGCCGCCCCCCCACCCGATCCGATCCTCGCCTCCACCCGCGCGGTCGATGGCGGGGCCGGCGTGCTGCACATCTTCGGCAATTTCTCCGGCGACGTGATGAATTTCGAGATCGCCGCCGAAATGGCCGCGGCCGAGGGCATCGCGGTGCAGGCTGTCGTCACCACCGACGACATCGCCTCCTCGCCAAAGGAGATGCGGGCCACGCGGCGCGGGGTCGCCGGCAATGTGTTCATCTTCAAGGTCGCGGGTGCGGCCTGCGAGCGGATGATGCCGCTTGACGCCTGCGTGGCGGTGGCGCGGCGGGCCAATGAGCGCACCTTCACAATGGGGCTGGCGCTGGAACCCGGCGCCTCGATCGAAACCCGCCGCCCGACCTTCCAGCTCGGCCCCGACGAGATGGAGATTGGCGTCGGCGTTCATGGCGAGCCCGGCATCGCCCGCGCCGCCATCGGCACGGCCGATCAGGCCGCCGATCTCGTGATCGACCGCCTGCTCGATGAAATGATGCCCAAGGAAGGCGATCGCGTCGCCCTTCTGGTCAATTCGCTCGGCGCGACGCCCGACATGGAACTCTACATCCTGAACGGCCGCATCCGGAAGCGCCTCTCGGCCCACGGGTTGCAGGTCACGCGATCGCTGGTCGGGCGCTACTACACCTCGCTCGACATGGCCGGCGTCTCGATCTCGCTGATGCATCTCGACGACGAACTCGCCGACCTGCTGGATGCGCCCTGTTCTTCGGTGGCGCTGTCGCGGCGGTAGGACGCTTTTGCAGCGGGACGAGCCTATTGCTCCCACGGGGAGACGAGTTCAATCCCGGTATCGCGGAAGTCCTTGATGTTGCGCGTTGCAAGCATACCGCCATGGACCCTTACGATCGCCGCGATCATCCCGTCCGGTGCAGACATTGGCCGCCCCTGACGCACCGCCGTGCCCATGATCTCGCCATAGGCAAGCGCCGCGGCCTCAGTAAATCCGAATATCCGGTCGGCAAAGCGCCTGCGCCATGCCGAAAGCCCGTCCTCCAGCCGGCTCGAGCGCTGGTCGGGGCGGATTTTGGCGATCCCGAACGCAATCTCCGCAATGACCACGGTCGACAGGGCGAGCTCTCCATCATGGCGGATGAGCCAGTCGAGCACATGGCGATCAGGCGCATGGCGCAGCGTTTCCGAGATCACATTGGTGTCGACAAAGATCACAGATCCGGCCCGCCATGGGGTTTGCGGTGGGCGGAAATAATCGCGTCAAGATCGACATCTTCGCCTTCGTTGCTGGCAAGGCGGGCATAGAATTGTCGCGCCGGCTCCCGACCCGCTTCCCGCTCGGCATAAATCTCAAGCGCGCGCTCAACGATATCGGCAATGGAGCGCTTTTCGCGCTGGGCCAGACGATGCGCCAGGTCGCGCGCTCGGGCGCTACGTACCGATAGTTGCGGCTCTGCCATCGTTGCCTCCTTTTGCATGGTCGCCAAATGCGACATGTTCGAATGTAGTAGGCAGCAAAACTGATGGCAAGATGGCAGCAGACATCTGGATGGCTAAATTCATAACGGCCGTTCTGCTCCATCTGCCCTAACAACAATTCCGCATGAATCCTATTGACCACGTTTCGCTTTGATTATACGCTTAATCAAACGCATTCGGGAGGATAGTCTTGACTTTGACCGGGGCGAAACGCGCGCGGCGCGTGACCCAGAGCGATGTTGCAGCGATGGCGGGGGTTTCCACCGCCGTCGTATCCGCCGTGATTTCGCCGAAGCCCGGCAAGACCATCCGTGTTGGCGAAGAGGCCGAAAAGCGCGTTCGCGCGGCCATGGAAGCGCTTGGCTATGCGCCGAATATCGTGGCGCAATCACTGGCGCGCGGACGGCGCAATATCATCGGCGTATTCACCTATGAGGCGATGTTTCCCTCCGACCGGGAAAACTTCTTCTATCCGTTTCTGCTGGGCATCGAACGCGGCGCGATGAAGCTCGGGCAGGACCTGCTGCTGTTCACCTCGTCCTCGCTCGACACCGGCCCGCGCAGCATCTTTCCTTCCGGCACCAACCGCATGGGCGTGGCTGACGGCGCGGTGCTGCTGGGCGAGGAGCCGGACAAGAGTGAGTTGAAGCGGCTTCATGACACGGGCTTTCCCTTCGTGACGATCGGCCGCCGCGAGGCGGCCGGCGCCGCACTCGACTGGGTCGCCGCCGATTATGCTTCCGCAGTCGGCGATGTCGTCGGACGTTGCGCCGCACTCGGCCACAAGACGATGCTGTTTCTGGGCGGCACCGAGGTGCGCGAACAGCATGCCGACCGCGAGGCGGGCTTCCGCAAGAGCGCCGCCGAGGGGCTGACCCTTGCGGTCGAACGGCTTGAGCCCGCGGCGATCGACACCGAGAAGGTTTCCGCCTGGCTTGGCGCGGGCGTCACGGTATTCCTGACCGAGACCTTCAGCCATGCCGTCGCGCTCGAACGGCAGATCGCGGCGACCGGCGGCAGCGTGCCCGGCACCGCTTCCATCGTCGCGCTCGCCGCGCCGATGCTTGAGCCGGCCGGCGTCGAACGCTGGACCCGGATATCCATTCCCCGCGAAGAGATGGGGGAACGCGCGGTGCGCAACCTGATCGCCAGGATCGGCGATCCCGAGCACGACATCATGCGCACCACACTGCCCTGTGGCTACGTGCCGGGGGAAACATTGCAGGCAATCTGAATCTGATCTGAAACGGGAGGTTTAAGAGATCATGTCGACCCAAATGATTAAGCGTTTAATCATCGCAACAGCCCTTACCGGCACGCTCGCTTCGGCGGCGGCGGCCGAGGAGCTTCGGTTCACCGTGTGGACCGGCAGCGAGGCGCATCTCGCCATGCTGAACGGCATTGCCGAGAGCTTCACCGAAACCCATCCGGACGTCATGGTGCAGTTCGACACCATTCCGTTCGGCGATTATGTACAGAAGCTGACGCTCCAGCTTGCCGGCGGCAATCCGCCCGATCTCGGCTGGCTGCTGGAAAGCTCGGCGCCCGCCTTCGTCAATGCCGGCGTGCTCGAAGATGTTTCCGATACGCTGACGGCGGCCGATGATTACAATTACGCCGATTTCTCCGAGCCGGCGATGGGCCTGTGGACCAAGGACGATGCGGTTTACGGCATCCCCTTCTCCACCTCGCCCTTCCTGATCTACTTCAACAAGACGCTTTATGACGAGGCCGGCCTGGAAACGCCCGCCGAGCGCGCGGCGGACGGCACCTGGACCTGGGAACAGCTCAAATCCGATGCCGCCGCCCTGCGCAACGCCGATGCCGGCGTCTGGGGCTATGAGACCGTCGACGGCCAGGGCTATGGCGCCCGCGTGATGCACAATCTCATGCCGATCGTGCGCGCCTATGGCGGCGAGGCCTGGAGCGACGGCGCCTGCACCCTCGACAGCCCGGAAGCCTCCGAAGCCGTGCAGCTCTTCCACGACATGGTCTATGCCGATCAGTCGACCGTGCCGCCCGGCGAACAGGGCGACTTCTTCTCCGGCAATGCGGGCCTGACGATGACGCAAATTTCGCGCGTCACCAAACTGGCGGATGTCGGTTTCGACTGGGGGATCGCCCCCCTGCCCTCCGGTCCGGCAGGTGAGGCCTCGACCGTCGGCCAGGCCGCCGTCGTCGCCTTCGCGCAGGGCAAGAACAAGGAGGTCGCGGCCGAATTCCTGGCGCATATGACCTCTGCGGAAAACGTCGCGAAGATGGCCGAGTTCTTCCCGCCGGCGCGTATCAGCGTTCTGGAAAGCGACGCGTTCCTCTCCAGCAACCCCGCCGTGACGCCAGAGCAGATGGAAATCGTGGCCGCCGGGATCGAGGGCGGTTCGGTGCTGCCAAGCCATGAGCGCTACCCGCAGATCGAGGCAGCATCGCGGCCCGACTTCGATGCGCTGTGGGCAGCCGACGCCGATGTGCCCGCCGTGCTTGCCAGGCTCTGCGACGATATCGACCCGCTGCTGAAGTAAGAGAGGTTTTCCGGCGGCCTTCCCTACGGCCGCCGGAAACCACCCCACTCGAAATTCGCCCGCATAAAGGAAGCGATGATGTCCGCTCTCCGTTCCGGACTGACACTGAAGACGCGTGAGGCGATCGCCGGCTGGCTGTTCGTCAGCCCGGTCCTGACCGGGTTCGCCATCTTCTTCGTCGGCCCGCTGATCGCCGTGTTCTATTATTCCACCACGGAGTGGAACCTGTTGTCGCAGCAATCCAGCTTCGTCGGCGTGGAAAATTACGTCGACGCGCTGACCCGAAACGACACGTTCTGGCATGTGCTCGGCAATTCGCTTGTGTTTGCGGCGGGTCTCGTGCCGCTCAACATGGCGCTGGCGCTCGGACTTGCGATCGCGCTGTCGCGACCCTTCCGGGGCGTTGTCGTCTTCCGGACGCTGTTCTTTGCGCCCGTCATTACATCGGCCGTGGCATGGGCGATCATCTGGACCTTCCTGCTCCAGCATGAAAGCGGCGCGGTCAACCAGGCGCTGTCTGTCGTCGGCATTGACGGGCCGAACTGGCTGCACGAGCCGCGCTGGGCCATGGCCTCGGTGATCGTCACCCGCGTGCTGAAAACCGTCGGCCTCAACATGATCCTCTATATCGCCGCACTGCAGGCGATCCCGCGCGATTATGAGGAGGCAGCCCGGCTGGAGGGCGCCAATGGCTGGGACATCTTCCGCCGCATCACATGGCCGCTTCTGGCGCCAACGACGCTGGTGATTATGGTGATCACGGTGGTCGGCTCGCTGAAGGTGTTCGACCATATCTATCTCATGACCGGCGGCGGGCCGCAGAACGCCACCCTCGTGCTCGCCTTCTACATCTATGAGCAGGGCTTCAAGTTCTTCAACACCGGCTATGCCTCGGCGCTTGCCGTGGTGCTGTTCGTGCTGATCCTGGCGCTTACCATCCTGCAGATGCTTTTGAAAACGGTGCGCAAATGAACTATCGCCTGCAACAGAAGATTACCCGCATCTGCTGGGTCGTCGGGCTTTCAGCGCTCGCCATCCCCTTCGTGTTCCCGTTCATCTGGATGCTGTCGGGCGCGCTCAAGGGTCAGGCGGACGTGTTCTCCTCGGCCGCGCTGATCCCGGCTACCATGCACTGGTCGAACTTTTCCGAAGTCTTCGCCTACCAGCCCTTCGCCCGGCAATATTTCAACTCGCTCTATATCGCCGTCATCGTCACCGGGCTGACGCTGTTCCTGTCCTCGATGGCCGGCTATGCGCTGGCGCGGCTGCGCTTTGCCGGGAGCGCGCTGGTTCTGCTGCTGTTGATCTCGGCGCTGATGATGCCGGAGGAGGTCACCATCGTTCCGAACTTCTTCCTGATGAAGAATCTCGGCCTGATGAACACCCATATGCCGCTGATCCTGCTGCCGCTGTTCGGCTCGCAGGGCGTGATGGCGACCTTCCTGATGCGCCAGTTTTTCCTGGCCCTGCCGAAGGAACTGGAGGAAGCCGGCCGCATGGACGGGCTGACGCGCTTCGGCGTCTATTTCAAGGTGGCGCTGCCGCTGTCGAAGCCGGCGCTTGCGGCCGTCGGCATCATCACCTTCCTGTTTTCGTGGAACCTGTTTCTGGAGCCGCTGGTGTTCGTCAACGACATCAAGCTGTTCACCCTGCCGCTGGCGCTTGCCAATTTCACCGACACCTACGGCCTGCCGCTCTGGCACCTGCAGCTTGCAGCGACAGCGCTGGCCGTCATTCCCATGCTCATCGTCTACATTCTGGCCCAGCGCCAGATCGTTGAAAGTTTCGCCTTGTCTGGCGTGAAAGGATAACAAAATGAAGGAACTCACCAGCGACATCGTCATCATCGGCGGCGGTCTGGGCGGGGTCGCGGCAGCGCTTTCGGCGCTGAAGCTCGGCCGCAGCGTCGTCCTGACCGAGGAGTTCAAATGGCTCGGTGGCCAGTTGACGACGCAGGCCGTGCCGCCGGATGAAAACCCGTGGATCGAGAAGGACGGCTCGACGGCGAGCTACCGTGCGCTTCGCCAGAACATTCGCGATTACTACCGCGACCACTACCCGCTGACCGATGAGGCCCGCAACGACGAAAACCTCAACCCCGGAAGCGGTAACGTCTCGCCGATCTGCGCGGAACCGCGCGCCGGCGTGGCGGCGATCGAGGCCCTGCTTGCGCCGTGGTACGCGACCGGACGGCTGACGGTTCTCATGAACGCCAAACCGGTTGCCGCCGAGACCGAGGGCGACCGCTTCACCGCCGTCACCGTGCGCTCCGTCGAACATGGCGAGATGGTGCTAACCGGCCGCTATTTCATCGACGCCACCGAACTTGGCGATCTTCTGGAGCTCGGCAATGTCGAGCACGTCATCGGTGCGGAAAGCCAGGCGAAAACCGGCGAGCCGACGGCGCTCGCCGGCGAGGCGGACCCCAATGACCAGCAGGCGGTGAGCTGGTGCTTCGCCATGAGCTATCACCCGGACGAGGACCACACCATCGAGCGCCCGCGCGACTACGATATCTGGCGCGATTTCAAGCTCGATTTCTGGCCCGATCGCCAGCTTTCCTTCATCGGCCCCAATCCGGTGACGCTGGAGCCCGACAACCGCCCGCTGTTCGTCGGCGACAGCGACGCCAAGTTCGCGCCGGACAACTGGCATTACCGGCGGATATTCTATCGCAAGAACCATGTCGGCAACCGCTACCCCTCCGATATCTGCCTCGTGAACTGGCCGCAGATCGACTATTGCGGCGGACCGATCGTCGGCGTTTCGCCCGAGGAGGCGGAGAAGCATCTGGAAGGCGCGCGCCAGCTCTCGCTCTCCATGCTCTACTGGATGCAGACCGAAGCGCCGCGCCATGACGGCGGCTACGGCTATCGCGGGCTGAAGCCGGCGGGAAGCGTGATGGGCACGCTCGACGGTCTGACGATCGCCCCCTATATCCGCGAGAGCCGCCGCATCAAGGCGCTTTTCACAGTCACCGAAAACCATGTCGGCATCGATGCCCGCGAAGGGCTGAAGGGCGCCGAGCAGTTTTCCGACAGCGTCGGCGTCGGCTCCTACCGGATCGATCTTCACCCCTCCACCGCGCCGCGCAACTATGTCGACATCGCCAACTGGCCTTTCCAGATTCCGCTGGGCAGCCTGATCCCGGAGCGGGTGACGAACATGCTGCCGGCCTGCAAGAATATCGGCACCACCCATCTGACGAATGGCTGCTACCGGCTTCATCCGGTGGAGTGGAATATCGGCGAGAGCGTCGGCGCGCTTGCCGCCTACTGCCTCGACAACGACATCTCGCCGCGCGGCGTGCGCGAGACGCCGGAGCGGCTGGCGGATTTCCAGAGCCTGCTTAAAAGCCGATTCGAGGTGCCGCTCGCATGGCCGCAGCATATCCGCGAAACGCCGCGGCTCGAACTGTTCGGACGCGTGGAGTGAAGACATGGCCAAGCTTGAACTGAAGGGCGTCAGAAAGTCCTATGGCGCGGCGGAAATCATCAAGGGCATCGATCTTACGGTTGAGGACGGCGAATTCTGCGTGTTCGTCGGCCCGTCCGGCTGCGGCAAGTCCACGCTGCTCAGAATGATCGCCGGCCTTGAGGATATCACCGGCGGTACGCTTGAGATCGGCGGGAAACGCATGAACGATATCGCGCCCGCCAAGCGCGGCGTGGCGATGGTGTTTCAGTCTTACGCGCTCTACCCGCATCTGACCGTGCGCGAAAACATCGCCTTCGGGCTGAAGGTGCGCAAAACGCCGGCCGCCGAGATCGACAGGCTGGTGGAAGAGGCCGTCGCCACCTTGCAGCTCGACAAGCTCACCGAGCGCTATCCGCGGGAGCTGTCCGGCGGCCAGCGCCAGCGCGTGGCGATCGGCCGCGCGATCGTCGGCCAGCCGGAAACCTTTCTGTTCGACGAGCCGCTTTCCAACCTCGATGCGGAGCTCCGGGTGCATATGCGCACCCAGATCTCGGAGCTGCACGCGCGGCTGAAGCGGACGATGATCTATGTGACCCACGACCAGGTCGAGGCGATGACCCTTGCCGACAAGATCGTGCTTCTGCGCGACGGGCGGATCGAGCAGGTCGGCAGCCCCGAGGACCTTTATGAGCGTCCGGCGAACCTGTTCGCCGCCCAGTTCATCGGCGCGCCGAAGATGAACATCTTCGAGCTGACGCCCGCATTCGAAACCCTTCGCGCCACGAGCGGGCTTCCGCCCGAGACCCGCTATTGCGGCATCCGGCCGGACAGTTTCGAGATCACGTCGGAGGATCAGGGGGCCATCGCCGCCAAGGTCAGGCTGACGGAATATCTCGGCAATGCGCGGCTGGTCCATGCCGATGTCGAAGGCCACGGTCCGATCATCCTGGAACAGCCGGCAGGCCGGGAGCTTACCGCCGGCGCCACGATCCATCTCGCCGCCGCCCCTGCGCATTGCCACGCATTCAACGAGGCCGGCAACCGCCTCGCGACCGCGCGTTAAGCCGTCAGCCGGTTGTCATCCGCTTCAATATCCCGGTCCGCCAATAGAACTGGTGGACCGCGACGGCGGCGATATGGGTTATGATCAGAAACCACATCACGAGCTTCATCTGATTGGCATGCGCCAGCGCGGCCGCGCCGCTTCCGAAATAATAGCCGGCGATGCCTGCAAGCGGCATCACGATGAACATCAGATAAAACGTCCAGTGCGCCACCTTCGACAGCAGGCGAAAGATCGCCGGCTCGCCCGCGGGCTCCGGCGGCACGCCCTGAATGAAGCGCAGCGCCAGCCGGATCAATGCGAGAACGAGTACCGTGATCCCGACATAGGCGTGGATGTCGGCCGAGAGCTGAACATCGTCCGGAATGGGCTTGTTGCCGTAATACAGAACGCCCCAGCGGACCAGATCATCGGAGAAGAGCAGGTTGAACAGGATCAGCAACGCCATGATCCAGTGCAGGGCGCGCTGCGAGCGCGAAAAGGAAACCGGAGTCGGACGCACAGGATTTATCCCTCTTATCAAGAGCTTGTTCGGATAAACCATCAAACGAAAATGCGGCCTGCAAAGCAAGCCGCACTTTCGAAGGTGACATCTTTTTCATGAAGCGGGCGGGGAAGCGCCTCACATGTGGATCGGCTTGAAGAACGCGCCAAGTGCCGCCTCCTTCACCGCTTCCGACATGGTCGGGTGCGCATGGCAGGTGCGGCCGAGATCTTCGGCAGAACCGCCGAATTCCATCAGCACCGCCGCCTCGTGGATCATCTCGCCGGCGCCGAAGCCGACGATGTGGACGCCGAGCACGCGGTCGGTCTCCTTGTCGGCGAGCACCTTGACGAAGCCATCTGTGGTTTCCATGGCGCGCGCGCGGCCATTGGCCATGAACGGGAATTTTCCGATGGTATAGGCGACGCCGTCCTTCTTCAGCTCTTCCTCGGTCTTGCCGACGGAGGCGACTTCCGGCTGGGTGTAGACCACGCTCGGGATCACGTCGTAATTGACATGGCCGGCCTGACCGGCGAGGATTTCGGCGAGCGCCACGCCCTCGTCCTCGGCCTTGTGGGCGAGCATCAGCCCCTTGACCACATCGCCGATCGCATAGATGCCGTCGACATTGGTCTTGAAGTGGCTGTCGATTTCCACGCGGCCGCGATCGTCCAGCTTCACGCCGGCCTCTTCCAGGCCGAGACCCTCGGTATAGGGCTTGCGGCCCGTCGAGATCAGCACGATGTCGGCCTCGATGGTTTCGGCATCGCCGCCCTTGACCGGCTCGAAGGTCACCTTCGCGCCGTTGTCGGACTTCTCGACCGCCGTCACCTTGGCGGACAGCTTGAAGTCGAGACCCTGCTTCGCCAGCATCTTCTGGAACTGCTTTGAGACCTCGCCATCCATCGGCCCGAGGATCTTGTCGAGGAATTCGACCACGGTGACCTTGGCGCCAAGGCGCGACCAGACCGAACCAAGCTCGAGCCCGATGACGCCGCCGCCGACCACGATCATCTTTTCCGGCACCTTCTTCAGCGCGATGCCGCCGGTGGAGGAGACGATCGTCTCCTCGTCGATCTCGACATCGACGCCCGGAATGCCGGCGACATCGGAGCCGGTGGCGATCACGATGTTCTTCGCCTCGAGCTCCTCGGTCGAGCCGTCTTCCTTGGTCACCTGGACCTTGCCGGGTGCGAGGATCTTGCCGGTGCCCTGAATGCCGTCAATCTTGTTCTTCTTGAACAGGAAGGCGACGCCCTCGACATTCGACTTCACAACCGCGTCCTTGTGGCCCATCAGCTTTTCGTGGTCGAGTTCGACGCCCGAAAGCTTCACCCCGAGGCTCTCCATGCCGTGGGCGGCATGGGCGTACTGCTCGGAAGCATGCAGCAGCGCCTTGGACGGTATGCAGCCGATATTGAGGCAGGTGCCGCCATAGGTGGCGCGCTTCTCGACGACAGCGACCTTCATGCCGAGCTGCGACGCCTTGACCGCGCAGACATAGCCGCCGGGGCCGGAGCCGATTACGATGAGATCATAGGACATCTGATTTCCTTCTCTTTATTGAGGTCATCGCCGATGCGAAGGATGGGCGCTGCATGACCGTATTTCCTGGCGGCCAATGGCCGTATTTCTAGTCGTCGGCTCAGCCCGCCTTTTCCGTTGCCAGCTTCAGGCCGAAGGCGATGAAGACCGCACCGCTCGCGCGGTTGATCCAGACGCTCGCCTTTTCAAAAGCCGAGCGCATGCGCGGCGTGGTCAGGAACAGAGATACCCCGACGAACCACGCGATCAGGCACGTCGCCATGACGAGGCCATAGCCGAATTTCACCGCCGCGGGCGTCTCATGGCTGACCACGGTCGAAAAGATCGACAGGAAGAACAAGACCGGCTTCGGATTGAGCGCGTTGGCGAGAAAGCCGAGCGAGAGGGCCTTTCCCGCTCCCTGCCTTGCCGTTGCGCCGGCTTGCGCTACGGGCGAAACATCGACCTTGCCGGAACGCAGCGACTGGATGCCGAGATAGATAAGATAGGCCGCGCCCGCCCATTTGATCACGTTGAAGACCATGATCGACTGCGAGATGATCAGCCCCAGTCCCATGATCGTGTAGCTCACATGGAACATCAGCGAGGTGCCGACGCCGAAGCTGCTGAGCACTGCCGAGCGCCTGCCATGCACCAGCGCCTGCCGGATGATCATCG
Source organism: Martelella sp. FOR1707 (assembly GCF_053484265.1). Classification (NCBI taxonomy): domain Bacteria; kingdom Pseudomonadati; phylum Pseudomonadota; class Alphaproteobacteria; order Hyphomicrobiales; family Aurantimonadaceae; genus Martelella; species Martelella sp. FOR1707. The sequence goes on from NZ_JBAKFP010000008.1 coordinate 52,671, forward strand.
CGGTATCCGCGCCGGGAGCGACGATGGCGAAGGAAAAGATTGCCATCAGCGACGCGAGCTCAATCAGATATTGATGCTGCATGAAGGGCGTCCCGGTTTATTGCCTGCTGAGCGCGAGTTTAACGCCGAAACCGGCAAAGGCCAGCGCCACGCTCCGCCGCATCCACGCCATCGCCCGTTCGCTGGAAAGCACGCGGTCGCGCATCAGCCCGGAAAACTGGCCGTAGAGCACGAAGACGGCAAAGGTCATCGCCATGAACACGGCGGACAGCATCAGCATTTCGAGAACGGGTGCCGCGGCAGCGGGCGAGACGAATTGCGGCAGGAAGGCGAGGAAGAAAACGGAGAGTTTTGGGTTCAGGATGTTGATCAGGAAGCCGTTGCGCGCGATCGCAACCAGGCCTCGCCGCGGCGTCCCCTCTCCGGAAACCCTGAGCGTGCCGCGATCCCTCAGCGTCTGCCAGGCGAGATAGAGGAGATAGGCAACGCCGGCAAACTTCACCGTCTGGAACAGAAGCGCGCTGGTGTGAAACAGCGCGGCGAGGCCGAAGACGGAGGCGAGGATTGCCGGAATGATGCCGAGCGTGCAGCCGAAGGCGGCGGCAACGCTTGCCATCCTGCCCTGCGCCAGACCGGTCGCGAGCGTGTAGACCACGCCCGTGCCGGGAGCCAGAACCACAATCAGCGCCGTAATCAGAAATTCGATGCTCATGCTTTCCGGCTCCCCGGTTTTGTTGATCAGAGATCGAGAACGAGGCGTTCGGGATCTTCCAGCGTTTCCTTGACGCGCACCAGGAAGGTCACCGCTTCCTGCCCGTCGACCATGCGGTGGTCGTAGGACAGCGCCAGATACATCATCGGACGGATGACGACCTGACCGCCGATCGCCATCGGCCGCTCCTGGATCTTGTGCATGCCGAGAATGCCGGACTGCGGCGCGTTCAGGATCGGCGAGGACATCAGCGAACCGTAGACGCCGCCATTGGTGATCGTGAAGGTGCCGCCCTGCATGTCGGCCATCGAAAGCTGACCGCCGCGGGCCGCCTTGGCGAGACGGGCGATCTCGGCCTCGATTTCGGCAATCGACATCTGGTCGGCATCGCGCACGACCGGAACCACGAGGCCCTTGTCGGTACCGACGGCCATGCCGATGTGGCAGAAGTTCTTGTAGATGATGTCCGTGCCGTCGATCTCGGCATTGACCGCCGGGATTTCCTTCAGCGCGTGGCAGACGGCCTTAGTGAAGAATCCCATGAAGCCGAGCTTCACGTCATGCTTCTTCAGGAACAGGTCCTTGTACTTGGAGCGCATCTCCATCACGGCCGTCATGTCCACCTCGTTATAGGTGGTCAGCATCGCGGCCGTGTTCTGCGCATCCTTGAGGCGCTTGGCAATGGTCTGGCGCAGGCGGGTCATCTTGACGCGCTCTTCGCGGTCGGCGTCCTCGACCTTGGAGGGAGCGCGGGCCGGCGCTTTTGCTTCCGACGGGGCCGGAGCCGATGTGCCCTTGGCGGCGGCAGCAATCACGTCGCCCTTCAGGATCTGGCCGCGCTTGCCGGAGCCTTCGACCTGATCTTCCGAGATGTTCTTCTCGGCCATCATCTTGGCGGCGGCGGGCGCGGCCGGCATGTCGCCGTATTTGCCCTCGGCCTTTTCTTCGGACTTGGCTTCTTCCTTCGGCGCTTCGGCCTTGGGAGCTTCTTCCTTGGGCTTTTCTTCCTTCTTCTCGCTGGCGGCAGCGCCGTCGCCCTCGCCGATCTGGCCGAGCAGGGCATTCAGCTCAACCGTCTCGCCTTCGGCGGCGACGATTTCCGACAGCACGCCGGCGGCGGGTGCGGGAACCTCGATGGTCACCTTGTCGGTTTCAAGCTCGACAATCGGCTCATCGGCGGCAACCGCGTCGCCGACCTTCTTGTACCAGGTGCCGACGGTCGCCTCGGTAACGGATTCGCCCAAAGTGGGAACGCGGATTTCAGTGGCCATTTCAAAAGTCCCGATCTTGATAATGTCTGTTTCAAAACGCCTTGAGGCGGTTTGCGCATGCCGGGCTCCTCGTCCGGCATGCTGGGAAAGGCTCAATCACTCGCCGAGCGCGTCTTCCAGGAAGGCCTCAAGCTGCGCCAGATGGCGCGACATCAGGCCCGTGGCCGTGGAAGCGGCTGCCGGACGGCCGGCATAACGCACCCTGGTATGCTTGGCGTCGATATGGGTCAGCACCCATTCCAGATAGGGCTCGATGAACGACCATGCGCCCATGTTCTTCGGCTCTTCCTGGCACCATACCATCTCCGCATTCTTGAAGCGCGACAGCATGTTGATCAGCGCCTTGGCGGGGAAGGGGTAGAGCTGCTCGACGCGCAGCAGGTAGACGTCATTGATGCCGCGCTTCTCGCGCTCCTCGAACAGGTCGTAATAGACCTTGCCCGAGCACAGAACCACGCGGCGGATCTTCGCATCCTTGACCAGCTTGATCGGCGTGTCGTGTTCGACAGCGTCATCCCACAGCAGGCGATGGAACGCGGTCTCGCCGGCCATTTCCGACAGCGTCGAGGTCGCGCGCTTGTGGCGCAGCAGCGATTTCGGCGTCATCAGGATCAGCGGCTTGCGGAAGTCGCGCTTCAGCTGGCGGCGCAGGATGTGGAAATAGTTCGCCGGCGTGGTGCAGTTGGCAACCTGCATGTTGTCCTCGGCGCACATCTGCAGCCAGCGCTCCAGACGGGCGGACGAGTGCTCCGGCCCCTGCCCTTCATAGCCATGCGGCAGAAGGCAGACGAGACCGGACATGCGCAGCCATTTGCGCTCGCCCGACGAGATGAACTGGTCAAAGATCACCTGCGCGCCGTTGGCGAAGTCGCCGAACTGGGCTTCCCACAGCGTCAGCGCGTTCGGGCGCGCCAGCGAGTAGCCGTATTCGAAACCGAGCACGGCTTCTTCCGAAAGCATCGAATTGATGACTTCGTAGCGGCCCTGGGCCTGATGGATATGCTGGAGCGGGATATAACGCTCCTCGGTTTCCTGGTCGTAGAGCACCGAATGGCGCTGCGAGAAGGTGCCGCGCTCGACGTCCTGACCGGAAAGCCGAACCTTGAAGCCCTCATGGCAGAGCGCGCCGAAGGCCAGCGCCTCGGCCATGGCCCAGTCGATCCCCTCGCCAGTCTCGATCATCTTTGCGCGGTTGTCGAGGAAGCGCTGCACGGTGCGATGCACGTTGAAGCCTTCGGGAACCTCGGTCAGTTTCTTGCCGATTTCCTTCAGCGTCTTCATCGGAACCGAGGTCTTGCCGCGACGCAGCTCATCGGCATTGTCGGCGGCGCGCAGGCCCGACCACTCGCCGTCCAGCCAGTCGGCCTTGTTCGGCTTGTAGGAGGAGCCGGCCTCGAATTCCTGTTCGAGAAAGTCCTTCCAGTCGGAAAGCATCTGCTCGAACTCGTCCTTGGTGATCAGGCCTTCCTTGATCAGCCGCTCGGCGTAAAGCTGGGTCACGGTCTGGTGGCCGCGGATCGCCTTGTACATCTTCGGCTGGGTGAAGGACGGCTCGTCGCCCTCGTTATGGCCGAAGCGGCGATAGCAGAACATGTCGATGACGACCGGCTTGTGGAACTTCATCCGGAACTCGGTCGCGATCTTGGCGGCGTAGACCACCGCTTCGGGATCGTCGCCATTGACGTGGAAGATCGGCGCCTCGATCATCTTCGCCACATCCGACGGATAGGGCGAGGAGCGCGAGAAGGCCGGGTTGGTGGTAAAGCCGATCTGGTTGTTGACGATGAAATGCACAGTGCCGGCGACGCGATGGCCGCGCAGGCCGGAAAGGCCGAGCACTTCCGCAACGACACCCTGGCCGGCAAAGGCGGCATCGCCGTGCAGCAGGAGCGGCATCACCTTGGCGCGCTCGGACAGCGGCACGATCTCGCCCTCGCGCTGGGTGGCGAGAATATCCTGCTTGGCGCGGGCCTTGCCCATCACCACCGGATCGACGATTTCTAGATGCGACGGGTTTGCCGTCAGCGACAGGTGAACATTGTTGCCGTCGAATTCGCGGTCGGAGGAAGCGCCGAGATGGTACTTCACGTCGCCCGAACCCTCGACATCGTCGGGCTTGAACGAACCGCCCTTGAACTCGTGGAAGATCGCGCGATGGGTCTTGGCCATCACCTGCGAGAGCACGTTGAGGCGGCCGCGATGCGGCATGCCGAGCACGATCTCCTTCAGGCCCAGCGAACCGCCGCGCTTGATGATCTGCTCCATCGCCGGGATCAGCGATTCACCGCCATCAAGGCCGAAACGCTTGGTGCCCTTGTATTTGACGTCCAGAAACTTCTCGAAGCCCTCGGCCTCTACCAGCTTCTGCAGGATCGCCTTCTTGCCGTTCTCGGTGAAGGTGATGCTCTTTTCGGGGCCTTCGATCCGCTCCTGAATCCAGGCCTTCTCCTCCGGGTTGGAGATGTGCATGAACTCGACGCCGAGCGTCGAACAGTAGGTGCGGGTCAGGATATCAACCATTTCCGGGATCGTGGCGTATTCCAGCCCCAGAACATTGTCGATGAAGATCGGCCGGTCGTAATCGGCTTCGGTGAAGCCGTAGGCCTGCGGCGACAATTCGTTGTAGTCGTCATCCGCCATGCCGGCGAGACCGAGCGGATCGAGATGGGCGTGCAGATGGCCGCGCATGCGGAAGGCGCGGATCATCATCAGCGCGCGCACGGAATCGCGGGTGGCGCGCAACACTTCCTCGCCGGAAAGGGCGGCGCCTTCGGCGGCGGCCTTGGCGGTGAGCTTCTTCTCCACCACGCGCTCGACATCGCCCCAGTTGCCGTCAAGGGCGGCGGTCAGTTCGTCGGCAGGCTTGACCGGCCAGTTGTCCTTTTTCCAGGACGCGCCTTCAGCCGCCTTCCTCACCGCGTCCGGATCATCGCCGAGCGCCTTGAAGAAATCGCGCCACTCTTCCGATACCGAATTCGGATCATCCTCATAGGCCGCGTAGAGATGCTCGATATAGGTGGCATTCGCCCCATCGAGAAACGAGGTCAGGAGAAATTGTTCGTTGGCTTCTTGCCTGGACATGTGCACGCGCGGACGCATTCGCCCGCCTCCCGCTTGAAACGGTGAAACCGGCCTCACGCCGGTCCACCCTCTGAAATTCCGTTCAGCCGCGTGACATCACGAGGAAAACGGTATTTTCGTGGCGACCCGCCGGTCGCCACGACATCTTTCTCAACTGGATCAGCCCTTCAGGACTTCAACCAGCGTCTTGCCGAGACGCGCCGGAGACGGCGACACGGTGATGCCGGCCGATTCCATCGCCTCGATCTTGTCTTCAGCGCCGCCCTTGCCGCCGGAAATCACGGCGCCGGCATGGCCCATGGTGCGGCCGGGAGGGGCGGTGCGGCCCGCGATGAAGCCGACCATCGGCTTCTTGCGGCCCTTCTTGGCCTCGTCCTTCAGGAACTGGGCTGCTTCTTCCTCGGCCGAACCGCCGATTTCGCCGATCATGATGATCGACTGGGTGGCATCGTCGGCCAGGAACATTTCCAGCATGTCGATGAACTCGGTGCCCTTGACCGGGTCGCCGCCAATGCCGACGGCCGTGGTCTGGCCGAGGCCTTCATTGGTGGTCTGGAACACGGCTTCATAGGTGAGCGTGCCCGAGCGCGAAAGAACGCCGACCGAGCCCTTCTTGAAGATCGAGCCCGGCATGATGCCGATCTTGCATTCTTCCGGCGTCAGGACGCCGGGGCAGTTGGGGCCGATCAGGCGCGACTTCGACTTGTCGAGCTTGGCCTTGACCTTGACCATGTCGGCCACCGGAATGCCTTCCGTGATGCAGACGATCAGCGGAATTTCAGCCTCGATCGCTTCCAGGATCGCAGCGCCCGCGCCCGCCGGCGGGACGTAGATCACGGACGCATCGGCGCCGGTCTTTTCCTTGCCCTCGGCAACCGAGGCGAAGATCGGCAGATGGGTGCCGTCAACGCCGGACGACCACTCGGAACCACCCTTCTTCGGATGGATACCGCCGACCATCTTGGTGCCGTAATAGGCAAGCGCCTGCTCGGTGTGGAAGGTGCCGGTCTTGCCGGTGAGGCCCTGAACCAGAACCTTGGTGTCTTTATTCACCAGAATTGACATACATGTGACTCCTAGGTCTCAGTTCGTCTTCGAATTTCTTACGCGTATCATCAGCATTTTCAGCCGACCGAATTCCGCACCATGATCATTTAAAGCCGCTGACCCGTCCGCCGATAACAAACAAGGCCGCTAGAGCAACCGTCCCCCAATACATCTGCTGGAGGAAATACATCACCATACCTGGCGCTCCTGCATCTACTCCTGCCCACATCAGGTCAAACCAAGCCTGAATCCAGGAATTCGTCAGAAAACTTCCTGCCAGAAGGATCGCGACGGCGATCACTTCACCTTTCCAACCGTAGCACCAGCGACCGAATATCATCAGCACGCCGAACACCGCTGCCAGAATCATGGCCACAAACACAGGAACGAGCAGGACCACAAAGGCGAAGACGATGATCATGGAAGCAGTTTTCAGCCCTCCTTCACTGCTGCAACAATCTTCTGGGCCGCGTCGTCGAGATCGTCGGCGGAGATGACGTTGAGGCCACTCTCGTTGATGATCTTCTTGCCGAGTTCGACATTGGTGCCTTCGAGGCGGACGACCAGCGGCACCTTGAGGCCGACTTCCTTGACGGCCGCGATCACGCCTTCGGCGATGACGTCGCAGCGCATGATGCCGCCGAAGATGTTGACCAGAATGCCCTTCACGGCCGGGTCGGCGGTGATGATCTTGAACGCCGCCGTGACCTTCTCCTTGGAAGCGCCACCGCCGACATCGAGGAAGTTCGCGGGCTCGGCGCCGTAGAGCTTGATGATGTCCATGGTCGCCATGGCAAGGCCCGCGCCGTTGACCATGCAACCGATATTGCCGTCGAGGGCGACATAGGCGAGGTCATACTTGGAGGCCTCGATTTCCTTGGCATCCTCTTCCGTGGTGTCGCGCAGCGCCTTGACGTCGTCGTGGCGGAACAGCGCGTTGCCGTCGAAGGAAACCTTGGCATCGAGCACGCGCAGATGGCCGTTTTCCATGACGATCAGCGGGTTGATCTCGAGCAGGCTCATGTCCTTTTCGACAAAGGCCTTGTAGAGGATCGGGAACAGGCGCTCGGCATCCTTGGCGGCGTCGCCATCGAGCTTCAGCGCTTCGCACAGCGTCTTCACGTTGGAGGCTGTGACGCCAGTTTCCGGGTCGATCGCCACGGTGACGATCCTGTCCGGGGTTTCCTCGGCGACGGCTTCGATATCCATGCCGCCTTCGGTGGAGACCACGAAGGCCACCTGACCCACCGTACGATCGACCAGCAGCGAGCAGTAGAGTTCGCGGTCGATATCGGCGCCGTCCTCGATATAGAGGCGGTTGACCTGCTTGCCGGCAGGGCCGGTCTGCTTGGTCACCAGCGTGTTGCCGAGCATTTCGTCAACGAAAGCCTTCACTTCATCGGCCGATTTCGCCAGACGAACGCCGCCCTTGGCATCGGGGCCGAGTTCCTTGAACTTGCCCTTGCCGCGGCCGCCGGCATGGATCTGGCTCTTGACCACGTAAAGCGGGCCGGGAAGCTTGGCCACGGCGGCGTCGACTTCATCCTTGGTCAGGATGGCGACGCCATCGGCCACCGGCGCGCCGTAGCTCTTGAGCAGAGCCTTGGCCTGATATTCATGAATATTCATTCGATATCCGTCCTTTTAGAGAAAGCGGCTTATTTCAGAGAGGGCGCGATTTCCTTGCAGGCATCGCAAAGGCCCTTCACGGCGTCCACCGACTTGTCGAAACCGGCCTTGTCCTCGCCTTCCAGCGGAATTTCGACGATGCGCTCGACACCGCCCTCGCCGATCACGATCGGAACGCCGACATACATGCCGTCAACGCCGTATTCGCCGGTCAAGTGAGCAGCGGCCGGCATGACGCGCTTCTTGTCCTTGAGGTAGCTTTCGGCCATGGCGATGGCGGAAGCAGCAGGGGCGTAATAGGCCGAGCCGTTCTTCAAGAGCGCCACGATCTCGCCGCCGCCGCCACGGGTGCGGGTGATGATCGCGTCGAGCTTTTCCTGGGTGGTCCAGCCCATCTTGACCAGGTCGGGCAGCGGAATGCCGGCAACGGTCGAATACTGCGCCACCGGCACCATGGTGTCGCCGTGGCCGCCGAGAACGAAGGCGGTGACGTCTTCAACCGAAACGTTGAATTCTTCGGCGAGGAAGTAACGGAAACGGGCCGAGTCGAGCACGCCGGCCATGCCGACGACCTTGTTGGCCGGAAGGCCGGAGAACTTCTGCAGCGCCCAGACCATCGCATCAAGCGGGTTAGTGATGCAGATGACGAAGGCGTTCGGCGCGTGCTGCGCGATGCCCGCGCCGACGGCTTCCATGACCTTCAGGTTTATGCCGAGCAGGTCGTCGCGGCTCATGCCGGGCTTGCGCGGCACGCCGGCGGTGACGATGCAGACGTCGGCGCCGGCGATGGCGGAATAATCGGATGCGCCGGAAAGCTTGGCGTCAAAGCCGTCAACCGGCGAGGATTCGGCGATGTCGAGCGCCTTGCCCTGCGGCAGACCATCGGCGATGTCGAACAGAACAACGTCGCCCAGTTCCTTGAGCCCGGCGAGATGCGCGAGCGTGCCCCCGATCATGCCCGAACCGATCAATGCGATTTTATTGCGCGCCATGAATTATATCCTCTGAAAAATCCATTTCCGAGCACGCCGCAAAGCCTGCCCATGTCGCAAGTTGGGATAGCCCCTCTCAGGACGATTTTCAACCGGTTTTTCCGACCCTAATATTTTCAATCGGTTATATATATTTTAATTGACGTAAAGGTAAGAATTCAAAAAGACGTGATCGTCATTCCGCCGCATTTGCGGCCCATTTTCTCTTGTGCGCTGCAAGGTAATCCGTGCTGCGCATCTCGAAAAGCCGCGACGCGGTGCGGTCGAATTCGAAGCCCTCGCGGCCCTTGCGCTCGGGCAGAAGTTCCTCCGGCATCGCCGCCGCCGAAATCACCGTGCGGATCGTCTGATCGTAAAGCGTATCGATCAGCATGATGAAGCGCTTGATTTCATTGCGGCTATCGCTCCCGAGCACCGGCACCCCGTCGATGAACACCGTGCGGTAGCGCTTCGCAATCGCCATGTAGTCCGTTGCCCCGAGCGGCTTCTTGCAGAGGTCATCAAAGGTGAACCGGGCGACCTCGCCACAGGCCTTTGGCACATGCAGCACGCGGCCGCGCATCTCGATCTCCTCGGGCTCGCCCCCCTTGCCGCCTGTCAAAAGGTCCCAGTTCTCATCCATCCGTGTCGCCGCCTTCTCGTCAAGCGGGGTCAGGTAGACCGGCCGTCCCTCGAACTTCTCCATGCGGTAGTCGGTAGCAGAATCGAGTGTCGTTACCGTGACATTCTCTTTCAGCACGTCGATAAAGGGCAGGAACAGGCCGCGGTTCAGACCGTCCTTGTAGAGATCGTCAGGCGCCACATTGGAGGTCGCCACCAGCACGCAGCCGCGCTCAAACAGCGCGGAAAACAGCCGCGACAGGATCATCGCGTCGGCGATATCAGTGACGGTGAATTCATCGAAGCACAGAAGCCGGTTTTCGGCGATGATCTCATCGGCCACCGGGCCGATCGGGTCGGCCTCCTTCACCTCGCCGGCCTTCAGCTTGCGGCGATAGGCGTTCAACCTGTCCTGCACATCGGCCATGAAGGCGAAGAAATGGGCGCGGCGCTTGTCCGCGATCGGCGCAAGCTCGAAGAACATGTCCATCAGCATGGTCTTGCCGCGCCCGACGCTGCCGTGAATATAGAGCCCGCGCGTAAGCGGCCCGCCGCTCTTGCCGCCGTTGAAGAGCCGCGACAGCAGCTTGCCCTTCCGCCGCGACGGCGCGGCCTGCAGACCTTCCAGCACCGTGTCGAGTTCGGCCGCCACGGCGCGCTGCGCTTCGTCCGGGCTCAGTGTCTTGTCGTCAGTCAGCGCCTGCAGGCGCGCGGTCACGGTCGCAGCCATCAATATTTCCGGTTTTGGGGATTCTCTTGGCGAGCTCAACGATAAGGGCCTGCCGGAAGGCAGAAAAAAGGGCCCGTCCGGGCCCTTTTCGTCAGCGGCTCAGCACGACCTGCTGGCCGGAGCTGCTGGTGCCTTCGATGCGATTGTCGGCGGTCTTGTAGAGCCTGGCGATGGCATAGCCATTGGCATCGTTGAGCACGACCTGATCGCCATTGATGCCCCAGGACTTCATGGTCGAAAGCCCGCCGGTGCAACCGCGCGTGCCGCCGCGCAGGCCTTCGCCGAGATTGGTCAGCGTCAGGAACATGTCGCAGGAAACGCCGCCTTCGCTGACCTTCCAGCTTCCCACAAGCGCGGAATTGGTCACCGGAACCGCGCCTGCGGGGGCGGCAACCGTGCCCATGCCGCCAGCCGTTTCGGTCGGAGCACCCGGTGCTGCCGGATACTGCCCGGTGGTCATATCAGTCGTGCTCGGCTGGGCGGTTCCGTAGGTGCCGGTCGCAGTCGCGCCAGCAGGCGGCGGGAGCGTGCCGCTCTGCACCTGACCGGCGGGCGCCGGGGTCAGAGGCTGCGGCGGCGGAGGCGCCGGCGGAGAATAATCATAGGTCGTCCGCTGACATGCGCTGAGGGCCAGAACCCCGGTCACTGCCGCGACCACCAAAACCTTGTGAACCATCAACCCGAACTCCTGCTCCTCTGGCGCAATGGGGCGCAGCCCCGTTGCACAGCTTCAAAGTGCCTGCCTGCCCGCCACGCGAAGAAAGCGAGGAGACGACCGGACCTGTCGGCAATCATATCGTGCGCAAGTCCAATCCGGCAAGGGCTACACTACATTCACCCGAAAGCGCAACCACGCCAGGGCCTGAACCGGCATCACGATTGCGTAAGCGCCGTAAGAAACCGCAACGCCCGAACGAACGATCAGACAGAACGCTCGACCATCATCTTCTTGATGCCGGCAATCGCCTTGGCGGGGTTGAGCCCCTTCGGACAGGCCTGGGTGCAGTTCATGATCGTGTGGCAGCGATAGAGCCGGAAGGGATCTTCCAGATTGTCGAGCCGCTCGCCGGTTGCCTCGTCTCTGGAGTCGATCAGCCAGCGATAGGCCTGCAGCAGCACGGCCGGGCCGAGATAGCGATCGCCATTCCACCAGTAGGACGGACAGGAGGTCGAGCAGCAGGCGCACAGGATGCACTCGTAAAGCCCGTCGAGTTTCACGCGGTCCTCATGGCTCTGCTTCCACTCCTTCGCCGGCGGCGGCGAGACGGTCTTCAGCCAGGGCTCGATGGAACGGTGCTGGGCGTAGAAATTGTTGAGGTCCGGCACCAGGTCCTTCACCACCGGCATATGCGGCAGCGGGTAGATCTTCACAGCACCCTTGATGTCGTCCATGCCCTTGGTGCAGGCGAGCGTGTTGGTGCCATCGATATTCATCGCGCACGATCCGCAGATGCCCTCGCGACAGGAACGGCGCAGCGTCAACGTCGGGTCGATATTGTTCTTGATGTAAAGCAGCGCATCGAGAACCATCGGCCCGCAATCATCGAGATCGATGAAATAGGTGTCGATCGAGGGGTTCTCGCCGGTATCCGGGTTCCAGCGGTAGATCTTGAACTCGCGCAGATTGGAAGCGCCCTCCGGCTTCGGCCAGGTCTTGCCGGTCTTGATCTTCGAGTTCTTGGGAAGCGTGAATTCAACCATGGCGGTTATCCTGTGTTCCTAAATATACCGTGTTGCTTCAGAGATTCAATCCGGACAGCGGCCGGACCGACGCCGCAAAACCGCTCTCTGAAGTCTTCGTCAGAAATTTCTCGTCAGCCGACACCAGAACGTCGCCCTGTTTTCTCAGTGCGCAAGCGAGAAACATGCAATCGTAAACGCTGTGCTGAAGCGTTCCAGCCAGATCGAAAGCTGCCTCCAGCAGGGCGGATGACGGAACGATCGAATCGAAAAAGCCTGCCATCTGACCCACGGCCTCCCTTGCCTGTCCCGAGCCGATTTCACCAAGGCGCACCTTCCGCCAAAGAACATTGGCAGCCTCGGCCAAGGCAAAGTCTGGACAACTCAGTTGCTCCGTCATCTCCAACAGTTTCAACGCCTCCAGGTGCCCTTCTTCCCGCACGAACCACTTCACGATCACCGAAGAATCGATGACAAGCGTCATCGCGACCGATCCTCGCGCAGCAACTCCGTCGAGTCCGTCTGCAGCCGGTGCGGCGTCAGATCGGCAATACGCTTCGCCGTCGCCAGTCTGCTCTCCCGATCGAGCGGAACGCCGGTGGCGCGGCGGAGAATTGCGGTCGCTTCGGCTTCCGGCGAGATCTGATGGGTGTCGGCCAGTTCGGTCAGCCGCCGTACCAGCGCCTCGTCCGCGACCTTGATCGTTATCTCACCCATCACATCTATCCTCGATCAGTACACCCGCGCCTTCGGCGCGATCTTCTTGATGTCGATGCCATCGGCGATGAGGTCGGTGTGGACCGGGCGGTAGTCGAGCTTGACGTCGCCGGCCTCGTTGACCCAGGCCAGCGTATGCTTGCGCCAGTTCTCGTCGTCGCGGCCGGCAAACGGGCCATCTGCATAGTCCTCGCGGGCATGGGCGCCGCGGCTTTCCTTGCGGGCCTCGGCGCCGTAGACGGTGGTGATCGCGCAGGCCATTAGATTCTGCAGTTCCAGCGTCTCGACAAGGTCGGAGTTCCAGATCATCGAGCGGTCGGTGACCTTGACGTCCGGCAGTTCCTTCCAGATTTCCGAAATCCGGCGGCAGCCTTCCTCCAGCGTTTCCTGGGTGCGGAATACGGCCGCCTCTTCCTGCATGGCGCGCTGCATCTTGTCGCGCAGCACCGCCGTCGGCTGCGAGCCGGACGCATGGCGGGTCTTGTCGAAGCGCGCCATGATCCTGTCGCAGGCTTCGATATTGAGCGCCGGGATCGACGCCTCGCGGTCGATCACCTGGCCGGCGCGGATCGCGGCGGCGCGGCCGAAGACCACGAGGTCGATCAGCGAGTTGGAGCCGAGACGGTTGGCGCCATGCACCGAGGCGCAACCGGCCTCGCCGACGGCCATCAGGCCGGGCGCGAGACGCTCGGGATTGTCGCCGTCGGCGTTCAGCACTTCACCGTAATAATTGGTCGGAATGCCGCCCATATTGTAGTGGACCGTCGGCAGGACCGGGATCGGCTCGCGGGTCACATCAACGCCGGCGAAGATCTTCGCGCTCTCGGAAATCCCCGGCAGGCGCTCGGCGAGAACCGCGGGATCGAGATGGTCGAGATGCAGGAAGATGTGATCCTTGTTCTTGCCGACGCCGCGGCCCTCACGGATTTCCATCGTCATGCAGCGCGAGACCACATCGCGCGAGGCGAGGTCCTTCGCCGACGGCGCATAGCGCTCCATGAAGCGCTCGCCCTCGGAATTGACAAGATAACCGCCCTCGCCGCGCGCGCCCTCGGTGATCAGGCAGCCCGCGCCATAAATGCCGGTCGGGTGGAACTGGACGAACTCCATGTCCTGCAACGGCAGGCCGGCGCGCGCGATCATGCCGGCGCCATCGCCGGTGCAGGTATGCGCGGAGGTCGCCGAGAAATAGGTGCGGCCGTAACCGCCGGTCGCCAGCACCACCATCTTGGCGGCGAAGCGGTGGATCGTGCCGTCATCGAGGTTCCAGGCGACGACGCCGGTGCAGACCCCGTCATCGCTCATGATCAGATCGATCGCGAAATATTCGATGAAGAACTCGGCGTTGTTGCGCAGCGACTGGCCGTAAAGCGTGTGCAGGATGGCGTGGCCCGTGCGGTCGGCGGCGGCGCAGGTGCGCTGCACCGGCGGGCCTTCGCCGTAATTCTGCATGTGGCCGCCAAAGGGGCGCTGATAAATCTTGCCCTCTTCGTTACGCGAGAACGGCACGCCGTAATGCTCAAGCTCATAGACCGCCTGCGGCGCTTCCATGGCGAGATACTGCATGGCGTCGACATCGCCGAGCCAGTCGGAGCCCTTGACGGTGTCGTAGAGGTGCCACTGCCAGCAATCCGGCGTCATGTTCTGCAGCGAGGCGGCGATGCCGCCCTGGGCGGCCACGGTATGCGAGCGCGTCGGGAACACCTTGGTGATGCAGGCGGTTTTGAAGCCCTGCTCGGCCATGCCGAGCGTGGCGCGCAGGCCGGAACCGCCGGCGCCGACCACGATCACGTCATAGGCATGGTCGACATATTCATAGGCCTTGCCATTGGCGGCGGGGGAAGAAGGATTAGCCATGTGAATATTATCCTACAAACGCGATTTTCAGGATGGCGAACAGACAGAGCCCGCCGATCAGCACGGTGAAGAAGGTGTTCGCCATCACCGCCAGGAGCTTCAGCACTTCGCCATGGATGTAGTCATCGATGATTTCCTGCATGCCGATGCGCATGTGGACGAGGCCGGCGACGATCATCAGCCCCATCAACACGGCGATGAAGGGATTGGCGAGGCTCGCCACCACCTCTTCATAGGGCGCGCCGATATGGGCGATGATGAAGATGATGAACAGGACGAACAGCGGCACGAGCGCGACGGCCGTCATCCGCTGCATCCAGAAATGATGGGTCCCTTCCTTGGCGGAGCCGAGACCGCGAACCTTTTTCAGCGGTGTACGCATATCCATGGTGCTCTCCTTACCAGACCAGAAGCCCGACGATCCACAGAAGGACCGTGACCGCGACCGAGACGAAGGGCAGCGAGATCGCCATCTTCGTGGTGAATTCCTTGCCGAGACCATGGCCGAGATCCCAGGCGAAATGGCGAAGGCCCCCGAGCAGATGATGCACCAGCGCCCAGGTGTAGCCGAACAGGATCAAAAGCCCGAGCCAGGAGCCGAAGAACCAGCTCACGCAATCGAAGGCTTCCTTGCCCATGGCCGCTGACACCAGCCAGGCAGCGAGCAGGATCGTGCCGAAATACATCGCGCCGCCGGTAATGCGGTGGATGATCGACATCGCCATGGTCGGTATGAACCGGTAGACTTGAAGATGCGGCGATAGGGGCCGGTTGCTGGTCGGAGTGGCCATCAAAACCTCGCAGGCGTTCATTAGGACGCGGCATTTATGCATTCGGCGTCGCCCGGCAACCAGAGCCGGACGCAACCGACGTTCACCGGTGGTGTAGCCACCGCAAACGGCCGCGACAAGTCCATTCGCTCCGCCCGTCCCGATTTAATCGGTTTGACAGTCGGCGGATTGAAAAAGACCGTTTATCGGGCCCGGAAAATCGCATGCTTTTGTCATCAAGTCCATCCGGGTCGTGGAATTTCAAGCAGTTAACATGAGTGCACAACTCATGTTTGACGACTCAGGTGCATCCGATGAAGCGCCAGACCGTGGTCCGTTTGACCTCGCTATCCTCCAGCACGCGCGTGACCGGCACCTGGTATTCGGCGAGCCGCTCCAGACACTCCTTCGGGCAATAGGCCCGCCCCGGATCGCCGACGAGGATGGTCATGCCGTGTGCCGTCAGCCGATCGAACCAGGGCAGCAGCGCCGCCGCCCATTGGGCATCGTAGAACACATCGCCGGCGAGCAGCACGTCGCAATCCGGTGTGGTCTCCATCAGATTCTGGCTGGTAAAGCCGAGCGCGACATCGTTCAGTTCGGCATTGAGCTTCACGGCAACGCCCGAGAACGGATCGATATCGG
Organism: Martelella sp. FOR1707; assembly: GCF_053484265.1. Taxonomy (NCBI): domain Bacteria; kingdom Pseudomonadati; phylum Pseudomonadota; class Alphaproteobacteria; order Hyphomicrobiales; family Aurantimonadaceae; genus Martelella; species Martelella sp. FOR1707. The sequence continues at coordinate 68,402 of NZ_JBAKFP010000008.1, forward strand.
ATGCGAGAACAGAGGCAGCGCCCGCCTTTGCCGCGGCGATCGCCACCAGTCCGGAGCCGCTGGCGAAGTCGACGACGCGCTTGCCGGCCACGCAGTCAGGACGATCCAGCACATAACGCGCCAGCCCCTGCCCGCCCGCCCAGGCAAAGGCCCAGAACGGCGGCGGCAGGCCGATTGCCTCAAGCTCGCTCTCGGTCTTCTGCCAAAGGTCATGCACCTCGCTCGCCAGCCGCAGTCGGATTTCCGGAACATGCGGCGGGGCCAGGATTTCAGTATTTTCGAGAATGAAGGCTTTTGGGTTGTTCATGCGCATGGAAAAGCTTCTCCCGGCCGTGACCGGGAGAAAGGCGCAAAATCAGGCCCAGGGGCGCTCGGCCGCGAGCTTGTTCTCGTAGCTCGCGATATTGTCGCTCTTTTCGAGCGTCAGCGAAATGTCGTCGAGGCCGTTCAGCAGGCAGTGGCGCTTGAAGGCGTCGAGTTCGAACTTGATCGAACCGCCATCGGGACCGGTGATTTCCTGGTTCTCCAGATCGACCGTCAGAACCGCGTTGGACCCGCGCTCGGCGTCGTCCATCAGCTTCTCCAGCTCCTGCGGCGACACGATGATCGGCAGAATGCCGTTCTTGAAGCAGTTGTTGTAGAAGATGTCGGCGAAGCTGGTGGAAATCACGCAGCGGATGCCGAAATCGGCCAGCGCCCAGGGCGCATGCTCGCGCGAGGAGCCGCAGCCGAAATTGTCGCCGGCCACGAGAATCTTGGCGTCACGATAAGCGGGCTTGTTCAGCACGAAATCCGGATTTTCCGAACCGTCCTGATTGTAGCGCGCCTCGGCGAAAAGCCCGACGCCAAGACCGGTGCGCTTGATCGTCTTCAGATAATCCTTGGGAATGATCATGTCGGTATCGACATTGACCACGGGCAGAGGCGCGGCAACACCCGTCAGCTTGACAAATTTTTCCATGGGACATCCTCGGCAGATTTTATTGAGCTTGCCATCGCTCTATAGCGGTTTTACGCCGCTTTCAACGGAAAACTGTACCTTTTGGTACGCGTGAGCGAAAACAAAAGGCAGCCGCAAGGGCTGCCCGAAAAGCGATCGAACCACGAAAACGCACCTCTTAGAGGTCGATGATCTTGCCCTTGCCATCATCCCACACACGCATGCCATCCTTGCGGCGGCAGTCGCGGGTGCGAACCGGAACCGGTGCCTGATTAAGCTTGCCAGCAACCATACGGGCAACGGTCAGCACGGCAAGAACGCCCATCAGCGCCAGACCAACGGAAAAAGCAAATACGGTCACGAAGGCCACGGCAGCCAGCCCGACGATTGCCATTACTACGGAGCGGATGTTTTCCATCATCAGTTTCCTTTCACACCTGTTAATCTGGCGCGTCGGTGGCCTTTGCGCAAGGGGCAGCGACCATTTTGTCTCATTGAATGCGGACGAAAACTTTGCGAAGCATCATTTTCAGGCACTGCTAAAACTAGTGAGTCCCGAAATTGTCAGGAATATGGCCATGACTTCCATAAAACTGTGGCGTTCTCTGCTGAGCGTACCCGCCATCAACCGGCGCGCGCTGGAAAAGTCGAGGACGCTTGCGGCCGACGCGATCATCTACGATCTGGAAGATGCGGTTGCCCCGGGCAAAAAGGCCGAGGCGCGCGAGAACCTGGAGCGCCTCTATAGCGAGGACCGGCCCGAAGGCGTGACCGCGATCCGGGTGAACCCGCTCGATACCGAAGACGGCAGCGAGGACATGAAAACCGTGCTGGCCTGCCAGCCTGATGCCGTTCTGCTGACCAAGGTCGGCAATGTCGCAAGCATGGCCACGGCGGGCGCGCTCCTGAAACGAAACGGCGCGCCGGAGCGCATGAAAATCTGGGCGATGATCGAAACCCCGGAGGGCGTGGTCAATGCCGCGGCCATCGCCGGCGCGTTTTCCGATGTGCGGGCCGGCGGACGGCTGGAAGCGCTGGTCGTCGGCGTCAATGATCTGCGCGCGGAAACCGGCGTGGCGCCCTCGCCCGGCCGCGCCTATCTGGTGCCGTGGCTGATGCAGACCGTGCTGGCCGCCCGCGCCTACGGCATTCGCGTCATCGACGGCGTCTATAATGATTTCGCCGATCAGGCTGGCTATGAAGCGGAATGCGCCGAAGGCGCGGCCATGGGCTTTGACGGCAAGATGCTGATCCACCCCAACCAGATCGAGGCCGCCAACCGCCATTTCAGCCCGTCGGAAGACGCCGTGGCCGAAGCGCGCGCGATCGTGGAAGCATTTGCAAAGCCGGGCACGGAAGCGCTAAACGTCATCGATCTCGACGGCCGCATGGTCGAGCGCCTGCATCTGGAGCAGGCCCGGTCGCTACTGGCCAAGGTCGACGCCATTCAATCCACAAAGGAAACCCGATGAAACTCTACCGCTTCCTCACAGGTCCCGACGATTCGTCCTTCTGCCACCGCGTCACCGACGCGCTGAATAAGGGCTGGGAACTGCACGGCGCGCCGTCGCTGACCTTCGACCCCAATCTCGGCAAGACCTATTGCGGCCAGGCCGTGGTGAAGGAAGTCGAGGGCAAGGATTACGACCCGTCGATCAAGCTTGGCGAGCAGTAAGCCGCATCCCGGGCGGAAGGATCAGATCGGCTGAAACGGCCTGAGCAGATATCCGTCCGGGTCTCGCACCCAGAGCTGGCGCTGTCCTCTCTCGCCATTCGGCGTGCGATAGCGCCGCTCCTCGGGACCAAGCACGAGAAGCCATTTCGCTGCGGCGAGCCGCGCGACGATACCGTCGAAATCAGCGACCTCGAGCTGGAAGTTGATGCCGCCGCCAAGGTTCTGCGGCGCGTCCCCCACATTCCGCCCCATGCCGATCGTGTCCAGCATGAGCTGCGCCGCCCCAAGCTCAAGAAAAGCAAAGCCCTCCTCCGGGCGGTCATAGGCGACCGAAAAGCCGATAAGACCGACATAGAAATCGAGGCTTTTCGAAAGGTCCCTCACGCCGAGTTCCGGAATGAGAGCGTTGAACCTCATTTGCGGCCCCAGAGGATCTTGAAGCGGGCGTTGCGATAATCCTCGCCGCTTGACTTGCAGTTTTCCGCGAGCACCGGTTCATAGGGCAGGCCGCGATTGGCGACGAGAAGCAGCCGCCCGCCGGGCTTCAGCGCATCGCAGGCGGCCTTGATCAGCGCCTTGCCGAGCGATGGTTCGGTAGCCTTTCCGGCATGGAAGGGCGGGTTCATGATGATCAGATCGTAGCGCGTCCTGACCTTTTCGCCCGCAAGGTCCTGCCAGAAATAGCGGAATGCGCCCTGCTCGCCGGCGAGATTGACCTTGGCGCGTTCCAGCGCGCGATAATCCGCCTCGTAAAGATCGATGGCCTCCGCGCGCGGCGCGCGTTCGGCCAGCATCGCGGCAAGATAGCCCCAGCCGGCGCCGAAATCGGCAGCCAGCCCCGAAAAATCCTCCGGCAGGCGCTCGCCGAGAATACGCGAACCCTCGTCGATCCTGTCATGCGAAAACAGGCCCGGCACGGTGGTGAAACGACCATCGATTTCGACCGTCGGGTGGGTGAGCTTTTCAAGCGCTTCGGACGGATCCTCCGGGCGGGTGAACCACACGGCGACGCCATGATATTTCGGCATCGATTCGAGATCGGCGAACAGATGGCCGAGCCGCTTCCGCAGCGACTGGATGCCCTCTTCCTTGGTGCCCGCGATCACGATGAAGCCGCCGGCCACGGTCTTTGCGAGCGCTTCCGCGATCCGGTTCTCGTTCTCGCCGCGATGCTTGGTGAGCAGGATGAGCATCAGGTCGTATGGCCCCTCGCCCGCCTCCGGCGCGACATCGGCATGCGCGCGCTCCAGCCCGATGAAATGCGGGCGATAGGGCTGCACCGCCTCGATCGCAGCGCCAAAGCCCTCCGGCACGCGGTAGCCGGGTTCGGCGCCGAGGAACAGGCAACGCCCGCCCTCGGGCATGGCGATGGTGCCGCTTTCGAAGGGATGGAAAATGGTTTTCAGCGTCTCGCGGGCCATGATTCTACCTGTGAAAAAGGCGCGAGCCATAACGCTCACGCCCGAAAGTGAATGCCTCGCGGTTCGCCACCCACAATCTCTCCCCTTGAGGGAGAGATGCCCCGACAGGGGCAGAGAGGGGTGAACCCTATCGGCAAATGCGGAGTAACGGGCTTATGCCCATTACCCCTCTCTGTCGCTTTCGCGACATCTCCCCCTCAAGGGGGGAGATTGGAGGGAGCATCACTGCTCCGCAGGTTCATACCTGACAGTTTGCCAGCCTTACTCGGCGGCGTCGGACTTCGGCTTGCGCTCGATTTCCTTGCCGGTTTCCTGGTCGACGACCTTCATCGACAGCTTGACCTTGCCGCGCTCATCGAAGCCGATGAGCTTGACCCAGACCTTGTCGCCTTCCTTGACCACATCGGTGGTCTTGGCGACGCGCTCGGAAGCAAGCTGCGAGATGTGGACGAGACCGTCGCGCGGGCCGAAGAAGTTGACGAAAGCGCCGAAGTCGGCGGTCTTGACGACCGTGCCTTCGTAGATCGCGTTCAGTTCCGGCTCGTCGACGATCGAGTGGATCCACTTCTTGGCAGCCTCGATCTCCTTGCCGGAAGACGATGCGATCTTGATCGTGCCGTCATCCTCGATGTTGATCTTGGCGCCGGTCTTTTCCACGATCTCGCGGATGACCTTGCCGCCCGAACCGATAACGTCGCGGATCTTGTCGACGGCGATCGTCATCATCTCGATGCGCGGTGCGTATTCGCCGAGCTGCTCGCGGCCTTCGGTGATGGCCTTGGACATTTCGCCGAGGATGTGGTTGCGGCCGCCCTGGGCCTGGCCGAGCGCGACCTTCATGATCTCCTCGGTAATGCCGGCGATCTTGATGTCCATCTGCAGCGAGGTGATACCGTCGGCAGTACCCGCAACCTTGAAGTCCATGTCGCCGAGGTGGTCTTCATCGCCGAGAATGTCGGAGAGAACCGCGAAGCGCTCGCCTTCCAGGATCAGGCCCATGGCGATGCCAGCAACCGGCTTTGCCAGCGGAACGCCGGCATCCATGAGCGCAAGCGAGGTGCCGCAGACGGTCGCCATCGAGGACGAGCCGTTGGATTCGGTGATCTCGGAGACGATGCGCAGCGTATAGGGGAACTGCTCGATGGTCGGCAGCATCGGGCGGATCGCGCGCCATGCAAGCTTGCCGTGGCCGATCTCGCGGCGGCCCGGGGAGCCCATGCGGCCGGTTTCACCCACCGAATAGGGCGGGAAGTTGTAGTGCAGCAGGAAGCGTTCCTTGTACATGCCGGTCAGGGCATCGACATACTGCTCGTCTTCGCCGGTGCCAAGCGTGGCAACGACCAGCGCCTGGGTTTCGCCGCGGGTGAACAGCGCCGAACCATGGGTGCGCGGCAGGATGCCGACTTCCGAGACGATCGGACGGACGGTCTCGAGATCGCGGCCGTCGATGCGGCTCTTGGTGTCAAGAATGTTCCAACGGACGATCTTGGCCTGGAGGTGCTTGAAAACGGCGCCGATTTCTTCAGCCGTGTACTTGGCTTCCTCGCCTTCGGCCGGGGCGTAGCGCTCCTTGACCTTCGCCTTGCAGGCGTCGACGGCGGCGTAGCGGGCGGCCTTCTCGGTGATCTTGTAGGCGTCGCGCAGCTCGTTCTCGATGAAGGAGAGCATGTCGCTTTCGAGCGCGGAATGATCTTCCGGCTCGAATTCGCGCGGCTCCTTGGCGGCGACTTCGGCGAGCTTGATGATCGCGTCGATCACCGGCTGGAAGCCCTTGTGGCCGAACATGACGGCGCCGAGCATGATGTCTTCGTTGAGTTCCTTGGCTTCCGATTCCACCATCAGAACCGCATCGCCCGTGCCGGCGACGACGAGGTCAAGCGCGGTTTCGGGCATTTCGTCGATATGCGGGTTCAGCACATATTCGCCGTTGATGTAGCCGACGCGCGCGCCGCCGATCGGGCCCATGAACGGAACACCGGACAGCGTCAGCGCGGCCGAGGTCGCGACCATGGCGAGAATGTCGGGGTTGTTTTCGAGGTCATGCTGGAGAACGGTGACCACCACCTGGGTGTCGTTCTTGTAGCCTTCCGGAAACAGCGGACGGATCGGACGGTCGATCAGGCGGGAAACGAGGGTCTCGTTTTCGCTCGGACGGCCTTCGCGCTTGAAATAGCCGCCCGGGATGCGTCCGGCTGCAAAGGTCTTTTCCTGGTAGTTGACGGTGAGCGGGAAGAAATCCTGGCCCGGCTTCGGCTCCTTGGCGGAGACGACGGTGGCAAGAACGGCGGTCTCGCCATAGGTGGCCAGAACCGCGCCGTCAGCCTGACGGGCAATCTTGCCGGTCTCCAGCGTGAGCGTGCGGCCGGCCCACTCGATTTCCACTTTGTGGGAATTGAACATGTCTTGTCCTTTAACAAATGCTGCGATCCCGCTCTTGCCCGAAGGAAAGGCGACATCGCGGCGTCACGTTTCGTTCGACACGTCACGGGCAAGACAACGTGCTGCTTCCGGTGGCGAAGCAGCCTGCAATCCTGCCCCATGACAGGTCCGTTTCGGCATGCGGCGCCGGACGTTCCGGGGCCGCGTCTTCTGATCCAGCGCCCGCCACGGCGCAAAACCGGCGCTTGTCAGCGCAAATGGAAACGGCGGGCGCAAACGCCCGCCGGATAAAGCTTAGCGGCGAATGCCGAGACGGCCAATAAGGCTCGTATAGCGGCTTTCATCGATGCGCTTCAGATAGTCAAGCAGCGAACGGCGGGTCGAAACCAGCGTCAGCAGACCACGGCGGGAATGGTTATCCTTCTTGTGGTCCTTGAAGTGCTCGGTCAGGTTGGTGATCCGTTCGGTCAGGATGGCAACCTGAACTTCCGGCGAACCGGTGTCGCCTTCCTTGGTTGCGAATTCCTTGATCAGCTCTGCCTTGCGTTCAGCAGTAATCGACATCGGTCATCCTTTCTTTAAGAAATGAGGGTGTTTCAAGTCGCCCGGGCCGGGATGTCGTCCAGCAGGGGCCATTCATGCGCATCTGTTTCAATGCTGGCGCCCATATAGGCCAAACAGAGCGGAATGTCGAGTGTCGCGTTGCGCACGGACGATGAGACGCTAAAACTGAATAATGGTGATCCCGACGCGATTCGAACGCGTGACCCTCAGATTAGGAATCTGATGCTCTATCCTGCTGAGCTACGGGACCACTCGCCTCTCCATACAAAAGCAGGGCTCCGATGAAAAGCCCTGTTTTTGCTTTGCGGCAACCGTGGCTCAGGCGGCGAGGCGGGCTTCCGCCAGACGGACCCAGTAGGAAATGCCGTGGGCGAGGGCCTCGTCGTTGAAATCATAGTCCGGATTGTGCAGGCCGGCGCTGTCGCCATTGCCGAGCATGATGAAGGCGCCGGGCCGGGCCTCCAGCATGTAGGAAAAATCCTCCGCCGCCGTCCAGGGCGCAACCGTGGTATTGACCGCCGCCTCTCCGGCAACCGCGATTGCCGCGTCGGCGGCATGGCGCGTCTCTTCCTCGTGATTGACCGTCGGCGGATAGTTGCGGGTGTATGTCACCACGGCCTCGCCGCCTTGGGCGGCGGCAAGTCCTTCGGCAATGGCCTTGATCTTCTCTTCCGCCATGTCGCGGTTTTCCGGCGTGAAGGAGCGCACAGTGCCGCCGAGTTCGGCCTCGGACGGAATGACGTTGTGGGCAAAGCCCGCATGAAACTCGGTCACCGAGACCACCAGCGCGCCGACCGGATCGGCGCTGCGCGAGACGATGGTCTGCAGCGCGCCGACGATCTGGCTGCCGATCACCACCGGATCGATGGCGGTGTGCGGCTGGGCGGCGTGACCGCCCCTGCCCCGCACCAGGATCCGGAACTCGTCCGTCGCCGCCATGATCGGGCCCGGACGAATGGCGAATTCACCGACGGGAAGGCCGGGGAAATTATGCATGCCGTAGACCTCGGCAATCGAGAACCGCTCCATCAGCCCGTCCTCGATCATCGCCTTGCCGCCGCCGCCGCCCTCTTCCGCCGGCTGGAAGATCACGATGACCCTGCCCCTGAAATTCCGCGTCTCGGCGAGATATTTCGCAGCACCCAGCAGCATCGCCATATGGCCGTCATGGCCGCAGGCATGCATCTTGCCGGGAACCGTCGAGGCCCACGGCTTGCCGGTTTTTTCGTTGATGGGCAGTGCATCCATATCGGCGCGCAGGCCGATCGTGCGCCCCTCGCCCGCCCGGCCATGGATGACGCCGACAAGCCCGGTGCGGCCGATACCTTCAACCACCTCGTCGACACCGAACTGCCGCAATTGTTCTGCTATGAAGCCCGCCGTCGCCTCGACGTCGTAGAGAAGTTCCGGATGCCGATGAAGGTGATGGCGCCATTCGGTCGCTTGACTTTGGAGTTCGGCGGCGTAGTTCAGCACCGGCATTAATGATACCCCTGCATTTTTGCAAAATTCGTTGTAAAACACGCTAATATTAAGTGGGATCAAAGCGTGTCCGCATCAAGAAGACGAGCCCCTCAAGGGGTATATCGATAGCAGCCGACAGGCAAGTAGAGAGAGCTACCGTGTTTCAAATCGCCAGGACGAAATCGACAACCCGGCACATCGGTCGGAGGATGGCCGCCGCTGCGCTGTTCGCCGGAATAATGCTCGCGACGCTGGTCTCCGCTGGCGCGGCGGCGCTCGCTCATCCCTATATCGTGGTCGACGCCAAAACCGGGCGCGTGCTGTTTGCCAATGAGCCGTTCAAGAAATGGTATCCGGCCTCTCTCACCAAGCTGATGACGGCCTATCTCGTGTTCGAGGATATGAAAGCGGGACGGCTCGATCCGCGCGCGGCGATCACCTTTTCCGCCGCCGCGGCCAACGAGCCCGCCTCGAAGATGTACTTCGCCCCCGGCACGCGCGTGACCGTCGACAATGCGCTGAAGATGATGCTGGTCCACTCGGCCAATGATGCCGCCCATGCCGTGGCCGACGCCGCGATCGGCGGCCGCGACGCCTTTATCGCGCGCATGAATGAAAAGGCCAAGCAACTCGGCATGGTCGACACCCATTTCGTCAACGCCAACGGCATGACCTCGATGGCCAACCCGCAGACCGGGCAGTATACCACCGCCCGCGACATGGCGGTGCTGGCGCTCGCGATCGACCGTGATTTTCCGGAATATCACTTCTACTTCACCATCCCCGGCATTGCCGCCGACAGCGGCAAATACCGCAACACCAATCTGCTGGTCGGCAACTTCGACGGCGCCACCGGCATGAAGACCGGCTTCGTCTGCGCCTCGGGATATAATCAGGTCTCCTCGGCCAAGCGCGGCGGCCGCGAGGTGATCGCCGTCGCCTTCGGCGCCAACAGCGTGCCGGCGCGCGCCGACAAGGCCGCGGAACTGCTGCAGGCCGGGCTGACGTCCAATGACCGCTCCGGGCCGGAGCTTTCGACCTATCTGCCGCCGCCCGCCCCGGACCGCCCGGTGGCCGACATCACCAGCGAGGTCTGCAGCGCGCAGGCCGTGCAGGATCGCGGCGATATCCGCGATGAGGATGGCAATTACATCTTCAAATCGCCCTATCTGAAGCCGCTGCCGAAGGAATACGCGACCGTGGACGCCTTCCGCCTGCCCAACGACACCGAAACCGTGGAAAGCGCGCTCGACAATCTCTCCTATGTGCCGCTACCCTATGCCCGGCCCACGCAGTAGAAGCCAGAATGTATCAACCCCAGCATCCCATCCCCGTCTCGATCGTCACCGGCTTTCTCGGCGCGGGCAAATCGACGCTTCTGAACCGCCTGCTCGCTGATCCGGCGCTGGCCGATGCCGCCGTGATCATCAACGAGTTCGGCGAGGTCGGCATCGACCATCTCCTGGTCGAACGCTCCGGCGATTCGGTCATCGAGCTTGCCAATGGATGCCTGTGCTGCACCGTGCGCGGCGAACTGATCGACACGCTCGCCGATCTGCTCGACCGGATGCAGACCGGCAGGATCAAACCGGTCAACCGAGTGATCATCGAGACCACCGGCCTTGCCGATCCGGTTCCCGTGCTGATGGCGATCATGGCCCATCCGGCGATCGCCGCCGCTTTCGCGGTCGACGGCGTTGTGACCCTTGTGGACGCGGTGACCGGGATCGCGACGCTGGAACGCCATGACGAGGCGGCCCGCCAGGTCGCCGTCGCCGATCGCCTCGTCATAACCAAGACCGATCTCGTCTCCGCCGAAATTGCGGCAAGCTTTGCCGAACGGCTCGCCGCCATCAACCCGACCGCCGAAATCGTCGATGGCGCGGCGCCCATGGCCGCCAATCCCGGCCTTCTGGTCGCGGGCCTGTTCGACCTGGCGCGCAAATCGCCGCAAGTCGGCGAATGGTTGCGCGCGGCCGAAACCGGACACGATCACCACCATCACGACGTCAATCGCCATGACGAGCATATCCGCGCCTTCGCGCTTCTCGCAGACGCGCTCCCGTCCCGACAGATCATCGATGCCTTCCAGCATCGCCTTGCCCGCGAACACGGCGATAGCATCCTGCGGATCAAGGGGATTGTGGCGGTTGCCGGCGAGCCCCGTCCGCTCGTGATCCACGGCGTCGGCGCAACGGTCTATCCCTCGCGTTATCTCGCCGGCTGGCCGGAGGACAGCGCGCCGGAAACGCGGATTGTCGTGATTGGCGCGGACCTCAGCGAAAAGGCGGTGCGCGATCTCTTCGCAAGCTTCCTTGACCGGCCGGCTGTCGACCGTCCTGACCGGGCGGCGCTTGAGGAAAACCCGCTTGCGGCCTTCGGCTTCAGGCGCTGATCCTTTCAGCGCATCCGAAGCAATCAGCCCCGCGCGATCACGAAACGATGACCGCTTTCGGTCGCCACACTTTCAATCAGTCGGTGTCCGTCCTGCTGGCAGAGATGCGGGATATCGATCACGGCGAGCGGATCTGTGGTCTCCACCGTCAGCAGGCTTCCGGGCGCAAGCTCGGCCAGACGCTTGCCGGCCTTCAACGCCGGCAGCGGGCATTTCAGCCCCTTCAGATCATAATAGAAGGACTGCGGCACGAAGCCGTCGCTCACCAGAATTTCCAGAAAGGCCTGTCGCCTTTCGTGGGCTGCTCCGGCTCGGCATAGGCCGCCATCGGGCTCGGCTCCGGGATCGGCACCGCAGAGGAAACCGGCACCTCCGGAACATCCGGGATCGCGGCCGTCTGGGTGACGGTATCGATTTCGCCGGGAATATCGGCCGGCGTTTCGAGCGGGCCGTATTTTGAAATCCGGTACTGTTCGACGGTCACGAAGCGGCCGGCTTCCAGCGAGGAACCGGTGGGCTGGTAAAGCGCATCGGTCGGATCCTCGCGCAGATCGGCGACCAGCGCCTTGCGCTCGGCTTCGCTCGGATCGATCCAGACCTTGTCGTCATTCTCGGCAAGCGCCTTGGCGAATTGCTCCTGATAGTCGCTCTGGTTCTTCGCCAGCGCCATCATGTGCTGGGCCGGAATGTTGGACGCCATGACCGGGCAGGCGCGATCGGAGGCAACGTCGCCGCCATTGACCGGGTCCTTGTTGAACACATATTCGCCGCCGCAGACATCGACATCGGGCACCTTGTGGGTCACCTCGAAATAGTCATAGCCTTCCTTCAGCATCTGCCAGAAGGGATAGTTCTCGTTGTAGCGGTGGCGCACCATGTTTTCCGCAGTCATGCGGAACGGGTAGGCCTGCAGCATGATCGCCTGCTGGCCGCCGGAAAAGGCATCACGCGCGAAGGCGAAGATTTCCAGTATCTGCTCGTCGGTCATCGAATAGCAGCCGCGCGAGGAGCAGGCGCCATGGATCATCAGATCGGAGCCGGTGAACTGGTTGGCGCGGTCATAGCGGTTCGGATAGCCGGTATTGATCGCCAGGAAATACTGCGAATAGGGGTTCAGAAGGCCCTTGGAAAGCGGATAGAAGCCCTCGGGCGCCTGCCGGTCGCCTTCCTTCTTCTTCGGGCCGAGCTTGCCGGACCAGGCACAGATCTCGTAGGTCTCGAGTTCGCCATAGGTGCCGTCGCGCTTCTGCTTCCAGATTTCCAGAACGCCCTCTTCCTTGAAAATCCGGATCGTGATCGGCGCGTTCTTGGCCATGTCGCGCTTGCTCATCTTCGCCACCATGGAAGAGGGCAAAGAATAGTTCATCTTCTCCTGCACGGAGGAGAAGTCGGTACTGTCAAAAAAGCTGTTGCAGCCCGTCAGCGCCACAGCGGCGAATATTATCGGGGCCAGTACAGTCAAGCGCATGGATAGAACCTGCCGGATTTTGCCTTCAAACGCAACGGTCGCCCGTCGCGCAACGGCACCATAATGCACAGTCAAACTTCAAGAAAGCGTTAAGTCTTTCTTTCCGCCCCGATAGCGGCAACCCGGCAAGAGCGCGCGGCCCTCAGAGATTGCGGCCGATGGCGAGGAATTTCTGCCGGCGCATATTGCGGATTTCTTCGGCCGACTTGCCTTCGAATTCGTTGAGCCCCTCGGCGATCTGGTCGCCCGAAGCATCGATCACGGTATCGGCGTGGCGATGCGCGCCGCCGACCGGCTCGGGGATAATTTCCTCGACGATGCCGAAACCCTTCAGGTCCTGGGCGGTGATCTTCATGTTGGTGGCCGCTTCCTTGGCGCGGGCGGAATCGCGCCACAGGATCGAGGCAGCACCTTCCGGCGAAATTACCGAATAGATCGCGTGTTCGAGCATATAGACCCGGTTGGCTGCCGCAATCGCGATCGCGCCGCCCGACATGCCCTCGCCGATCACCAGCGTGATCATCGGCACGCCAAGCCTCAGACACATCTGGGTCGAGCGCGCGATCGCCTCGGCCTGTCCGCGCTCTTCCGCGCCGACGCCGGGGTAAGCGCCCTGGGTATCCACGATCGATATCACCGGCAGGTTGAAGCGGTCGGCAAGCTCCATCAGGCGGATCGCCTTGCGATAGCCTTCCGGCCGCGGCATGCCGAAATTGTGCTTCAGACGGCTCTTGGTGTCATGGCCCTTCTCCTCGCCGATCACGGCGACGGGGCGTCCGCGGAACCGGGCAAGGCCAGCCTGGATCGCCGCGTCCTCGCCAAAATTGCGGTCGCCCGCGATCGTGGTGAACTCGGTGAACAGCCGCTTGGCGTAATCAAGAAAGTGCGGGCGCTGGGGGTGGCGGGCAACTTGCGCCTTCTGCCATGGCGAAAGCTTGCCATAGATATCGCTCATCGCCTCGCTGACGCGGGTTTCCAGGCGCGCGATCTCTTCCGACGTGTCGATGCTCTCGCCGTCGTCGGCCAGTTTCTTCAGCTCGATAATCTTGGCCTCCAGGTCGGAGATCGGCCTTTCGAAATCGAGATAGCTGTACATTGTCGCAATTTCCCTGGGTTTTCCGCCGCGCCCGGAACCGCGTTCTCGGACTTCCATTTACAATATTGTGCCGCTTAATCCCGTTTTTTGGCTTCTTTTGCAAGGGGGTGATGCATTTCCACCAGTTCCCGGAGCCTTTCTTCCAGAACATGTGTGTAAATCTGGGTGGTCGAGATATCGGCATGGCCGAGCATTTCCTGCACCGCGCGCAGGTCCGCGCCGTTCTGCAGCAGGTGGCTGGCGAAGGCATGGCGCAGCACATGGGGCGAGATCGCGGTCGCCCTCAGCCCCGCCCGCGCGGCAAGGCCTTTCAGATCGCGCGCGAAGACCTGGCGCGACAGATGCCCGGCAGCCCCCCTTGAGGCGAACAGATAGGGGTTCTCGTCGTCTTCCGCTGCCTTCCGCCGCTCGGCATCGTAGGCGACAAGCGCCTCGAGAGCGCGGCGCGACAGCGGCACGGCGCGCTCCTTGTTGCCCTTGCCGCGCACCGTCAAAAACCGCTCCCTCTTCTTCATCACGTTCGCCGGCAGCGTCACCAGTTCGGAAACCCGCATGCCGCTGGCATAGAGCGTTTCCAGAAGCGCGCTCATGCGCAGCTTCTCAAAATGCTGTGGACCGGGCGCGCTGGCCTCCGCCGCCGCCTGATCCAGCAGCCGATCGACATCGGCGACCGAAAGCGTCTTCGGCAGCGGCCGCGCCTTTTTCGGCGCATCGATGACGCCGGTCGGATCGTCGCCCCTGAGACCTTCGGCATAGAGGAACTGATAGAACTGCTTCAGCGCCGAAAGCCGCCTTGCCTGGGAACTTGCCGCAAAGCCGCGTTTTGCGAGATCCGAGAGATAGGCGGACACATCGCCGGACGCCGCGTCATCGACAGCGACCCCGCGGTCGATCATGAAATCGCGATAGTCGTCGAGATCGCGCTGATAGGCGGCAAGCGTATTGACGGCTGCCCCCCGCTCCGCGCTCAGCATTTCGATGAACGCCTCGATATGGGCGCCGGAAAGATCCACTGCGGTTAACTCCCTGTTGTCCGAAACCGGAATTCGACGCCCCTCGCCTTGACGCCATCACGGCATTTGCCGATACGTGGCAGGACAAGAATGGGCACGCTATGAACGTAAAACAAGATACCGGCGGCGCGGGGCTGCGGCAAAAGGCGATTGCCGGCCTTGCCGGGCGCAATCTGATCCTGGTCGGGCTGATGGGCGCCGGCAAGAGCGCGATCGGCAAGCTCGTCGCCGCGCAGCTCGGCCTGCCCTATATCGATACCGACCACGAAATAGAAGCCGCCGCCCAGATGTCGATCGCCGATATCTTTGCCGCATACGGCGAGCCGGAATTCCGGGCGCTCGAAACGCGGGTGATCGAGCGCGTGCTGGCGGAAGGGCCCGCGATTGTGTCCACCGGCGGCGGCGCATTCATCAATCCGGTGAACCGAGAGCTTATCGCCCGTTCCGGTCTGTCGCTGTGGCTGAAGGCCGACCTCGAGACATTGTGGGACCGGGTCAAGCGCCGCCAGACCCGTCCGCTGCTGAAGACCGAGAACCCGAAGCAGACGCTGAAGGAGCTGATGGACAAGCGCTATCCGGTCTATGGAGAAGCCGATGTCACCATCCACTCCCGCAATGTCCGCAAGGAAGCCGTTATGCGCGATGTGCTGAAGGCGCTCGCCGCCGTTGATGAAGGAAAATATTCCCATGACTGAAAGCGTATCCGACAAGCGGATCGTCCGCGTCGACCTCGCCGACCGCAGCTATGACATCCTCATCGGCCCGGACCTTCTGACAAGCGCCGGCGGCGAGATGCTCGCCCGGCTCGATTGCCGCAAGGTCGCGATCGTCTCCGACGTCAATGTCGCACCGCTCTACCTCGATGCGCTCGTCGAAAGCCTGCAGACCGACGGCATCGAGACCTTCGCGCTGACGCTGGCGGCCGGCGAGAAGACCAAGAGCTTCGACAATCTCACCGCCGTGGTCGATTTCATTCTCGATGCCCGGATCGAACGCGCCGACGCGGTGATCGCGCTCGGCGGCGGGGTGATCGGCGACCTCACAGGCTTTGCGGCAGCGATCGCCCGGCGCGGCGTGCGCTTCATCCAGGTCCCGACCTCGCTGCTCGCCCAGGTCGACAGTTCCGTCGGCGGCAAGACCGGCATCAATTCGCGCCACGGCAAGAACCTGATCGGCGCCTTCCATCAGCCCGATCTGGTGCTCGCCGACACTGCCACGCTCGATACGCTGAGCCCGCGTGAATTTGCCGCAGGCTATGCCGAAGTCGTCAAATACGGGCTGATCGACCAGCCCGATTTCTTCCACTGGCTGGAGAAGCACCGCGAGGCGGTGTTTACCGGCGGCGATGCCCGGATCGAGGCGATCGCGCAAAGCTGCGCGGCCAAGGCCGCCGTCGTTGCCGCCGACGAGCGCGAGAACGGCCGTCGCGCGCTCCTGAACCTCGGCCATACCTTCGGCCATGCGCTGGAAAAGGCGACCGGCTATGACAGCGCCCGGCTGGTGCATGGCGAAGGAGTCGCGATCGGCATGGTGCTGGCGCACGAGTTTTCCGCGCGCATGAACCTCGCAAGCCCCGACGATGCCAAACGCGTGGCCGCCCATCTGAAGGAAGCTGGCCTGCCGACATCGCTCGGCGATATTGACGGAGACCTGCCGCCGCCTGATATAATGCTGGATGCCATCGGCCAGGACAAAAAAGTGAAGGGCGGCAAGCTGACCTTCATTCTCACCCGCGGCATCGGAGAGGCCTTCATCGCAGATGATGTGCCGCCCTCCGAGGTTCTGGCGTTTCTGACGGAAAAACATCCGCAATGACCACAGGCGATATTTCGCAATTCTTCTCCGATTACGGGCTGACCATGGCGGTCATTCTGGCCCTGATCGTCGTTTCGGCCTTCTTCTCGGGCTCGGAAACGGCGCTGACCGCCGTCTCGCGTGCGCGCATGCACACGCTCGAGCAGCAGGGCGACCGCCGCGCCGGCTTCGTCAACGCCATGATCGCGCGGCGCGACCGACTGATCGGCGCGCTTCTGATCGGCAACAACCTCGTCAATATCCTGGCCTCGTCGCTGACGACCACGCTGTTTTTGAGCATTTTCGGCGACAGCGGCGTTGCCTATGCGACGCTGATCATGACGACGCTTCTGGTGATCTTCGCCGAAGTGCTGCCGAAAAGCTGGGCGATCTCGGCCACCGACCGGTTCGCGCTTGTGGTGTCGCCCTTCGTGCGGCTGTTCGTTCTCGTGGTCGGTCCGCTTTCCAGCCTCGTCAACATCGTAGTGCGCGGTATCCTGCGCGTCTTCGGCGTGACGCTGACCAAGGGCACGGAAATGCTGACCGCGCATGAGGAGCTGCGCGGCGCTGTCGACCTGCTCCACCGCGAGGGTTCGGTGATCAAGGCCGACCGCGACCGCCTCGGCGGCGTGCTCGATCTCGGCGAACTCGAAGTCTCCGACGTGATGATCCACCGCACCGCCATGCGCGCGGTCAATGCCGATGACGCGCCTGAACAGGCCGTCCGGACCGTGCTCGAAAGCCCCTATACAAGGCTTCCGGTATGGCGCGGCTCGATCGACAACATCATCGGCGTCATCCATTCGAAGGATCTTTCGCGCGCGCTCGCAGAGCCGCATGCCGCGCCCTCCACGATCGACATCGTCAAGGTCTCGCAAAAGCCGTGGTTCGTGCCGGACAGCACCAATCTGAAGGATCAGCTCAACGCCTTTCTGCGCCGCAAGGTGCATATCGCGGTGGTGGTCGACGAATATGGCGAGGTGCAGGGCATCGTCACGCTGGAGGATATTCTGGAGGAAATCGTGGGCGATATCGCCGACGAGCACGATCTGGAAATCTCCGGCGTCCAGCAGGAGGCCGACGGTTCGATCGTGGTCGACGGCACGGTCCCGATCCGCGACCTCAACCGCGCGCTCGACTGGAACCTGCCCGATGAGGAGGCGACCACGATTGCCGGCCTCGTCATCCACGAAAGCCAGACCATCCCCGAGGAGCGCCAGTCCTTCACCTTCTACGGCAAGCGCTTCATCGTGATGAAACGCGAGAAGAACCGCATCACCAAACTCCGCATCCGCCCCCTCGGCGCCGCAGCCACGGCAACGCCGCCGGCGGAATGACGGGGCCTGCGGAGTGGCTATTCTGCCTGACTGGCTGTGTGGTTGAACCGCATTATCTTTGACCGGTGAACGCCGAATCATGAGGCGTGGCACCCCTGAAGGCCTCCCCGTTCTCAATCTCCCCCCTTGAGGGGGAGATGTCGCGAAAGCGACAGAGAGGGGTATAGAGCACTCGCCACATACTCAGAATTCACGGATAGGGTTCACCCCTCTCTGCCCCTGTCGGGGCATCTCTCCCTCAAGGGGAGAGATTGTGGGCTGCCCTGCTCTTCGCACGACAAACTCCCTCAAAGCGGCAACCGCAAAACGACCATCCTCAACACAAAAAGGCCGGCATCGCTGCCGGCCCTTTCAATTTTCAGTCTGCCCCGAAAAATCAGAGCGTGCGCGTGACGTGCTCGACGCGGAAGGCTTCGATGACGTCGCCGGCGCGGATGTCTTCGTAGTTCTCGAAGGCCATGCCGCATTCCTGGCCGACCGGCACTTCGGAGACTTCGTCCTTGAACCGCTTCAGCGTCTTCAGCTTGCCCTCGTGGATAACCACATTGTCGCGGACGAGGCGTACGCCGGCGCCGCGTTCCATGCGGCCTTCGGTGACGCGGCAACCCGCGACCTTGCCGACCTTCGAAATGTTGAACACTTCGAGGATCTCCGCATTGCCGAGGAAGGTCTCGCGCCGTTCCGGCGACAGAAGACCCGACATCGCCGACTTCACGTCATCCACCAGATCGTAGATGATGTTGTAGTAGCGGATCTCGATGCCTTCCTGCTCGGACACCTTGCGGGCCTGGGCATTGGCGCGGACATTGAAGCCGATGATCGCCGCATTGGAGGCTTCCGCAAGCGAGATATCCGATTCGGTGATGCCGCCGACCGCCGCGTGGACGATCCGGGCGCGCACTTCGTCGGTCCCGAGCTTTTCGAGTGCTGCCGAAATCGCCTCGACCGAGCCCTGCACGTCGCCCTTGATCAGGAGCGGGAACTCCTTGAGGCCGGTATCCTGCAACTGGCTCATCATCTGCTCAAGCGAGCCGCGCGAACCAGACTGGCGGGCCGCCGCCTTGTCGCGGGCGAGCCGCTGGCGGTATTCGGAGACTTCGCGGGCCTTGCCCTCGTTCTCGACAACCGCGAAGCGATCGCCGGCGGCGGGCGTGCCGCTGAGGCCGAGGATCTCGACCGGCATCGACGGTCCGGCTTCCTTGACGTGTTCGCCGCGATCGTTGACGAGCGCGCGCACGCGGCCCCACTGATCGCCGGCAACCACGATCTGGCCGGGCTTCAGCGTGCCCTTCTGCACCAGCACGGTCGCGACCGAACCACGGCCACGGTCGAGCTGGGCCTCGATCACGACGCCCTCGGCGGTGCGATCGGCATTGGCCTTGAGGTCGAGAAGTTCGGCCTGCAGCAGGATGGCTTCCAGCAGCTTGTCGAGGTTCTTGCCGGTCTTGGCGGAGACTTCGACTTCCAGCGTTTCACCGCCCATGGTTTCGACGAACACTTCGTGCTGAAGCAGTTCAGTGCGCACCTTCTGGGCGTCGGCGGCGGGCTTGTCGATCTTGTTGATGGCAACAATGATCGGCACGCCGGCGGCCTTGGCATGATTGATCGATTCGATCGTCTGCGGCATGACGCTGTCGTCCGCCGCCACCACCAGAATGGCAATGTCGGTCACCTCGGCGCCGCGGGCGCGCATCGCCGTAAAGGCGGCGTGGCCGGGCGTGTCGATGAAGGTGATCTTCTGACCGTCCTGCTCGACCTGATAGGCGCCGATATGCTGGGTGATGCCGCCGGCCTCGCCGGAGACCACATTGGCGTGGCGAATGGCATCAAGCAGCGAGGTCTTGCCGTGGTCGACATGGCCCATGATGGTGACGACCGGCGCGCGCGGCTCCAGATCGCCCTCGTCATCCTTGACGTCGAAAATGCCCTCTTCCACGTCCGATTCGGCAACGCGCTTGACGGTGTGGCCGAATTCGGTGGCGATCAGCTCGGCGAGATCGGCATCGATCACGTCGCCGGGCTTCATCATCTGCCCTTCCTTCATCAGGTACTTGATCACATCGACCGAGCGTTCGGACATGCGCTGCGACAGTTCCTGAATGGTGATGGTTTCCGGCAGCACGACCTCGCGCAGAACCTTTTCACGCGGCTCCTGCGAATGGGCGCGACGCATCTTTTCCTGGCGGCGGCGCATAGCCGAAAGCGAACGGCCGCGCTGGCTACCGCCCTCGTCGTCGCCGGTCACCGCAGTCACGGTCAGCTTGCCGCGACGGCGCTCGCCGGTGCCCTTCGGGCGCGATGCGGGCTTCGGCGCGGTATCGGGGCGCAGCGCCTTGCCGCGCGCCGGTCCGCCTTCGCTCTCGCCTTCACGACGGGGCTTGCGGCCGCGGGCGGCGTCATCATCATCTTCGGTCGTGCGCGCGGCAGGGCGCGGACGCTGCGCGGTCCGGCTCGGCTTGGCGTCTTCGCCCGGCGGCAGATCGGGGACAACCGGCGCTTCGGCCTCGGCCGGCGTCTCTTCGACGGCGGGCGCGGGCTCCGCAGCGCGGGCCTTGGCCTCTTCCGCCTCGCGTTTTGCCTTTTCCTCGGCTTCGCGCTTCGCCTTTTCCTCGGCAATGCGAGCCTCTTCGGCTTCGCGCTTGCGGCGTTCGGCGTCCTCGGCCTCGCGCTGCTGCGCCATTACCAGCGCGCGACGGCGGGCATCCATCTCGCCCTGGGAGAGATCGTGCAGCACATTGCCGCGCTGGCGGTTCTGGCCGCCGCGGTCGGCATTACCGCGATCCGGCTGGCCGCCGCGCTGGCGGTTCTGCGCGCCCGGCCGCGAGGGCTGGCCCTTGGGCTGGTGCGTCGGCCGGTCATCATTGCGGCGGGTCTCGCCCTGGCGCGGCTGGGCGCTCTGAGAAGCCGGCGCGCGCGAGGCTGATGCTGAAGTGTCTTCGCCGGGCTTGTGGATCCGGCGTTTGCGTGTTTCCACCACGACCGCCTTGCTGCGACCGCGGCCCATATCCTGGCGCACGGTGCCCTGGCTCACACCCGACGGCTTCAGCTTAAGCGTCTTCTTGCCTTCATTGTCGAGTGTCTTGTCGTCTTTACTGTCCGTCATTCGGTTCCCGTTCCTTGGCGCGGGAACCGCCTCCGATCGGAGACAGTATGCCCGCCCTAAAAATTCATATTCTGGCGTCCGGCCAACTTCCGTGACGTCGTCATGTGTTCGTCATCGCGGCTTTTCCTTCGGTTCCGGCATCTGCGCGGTACCTTTGAAGTATCATTGCGCGCTTCACTACACCCTCACCGGCCTTTCCCGCAAGCACTGCGGCGTGTTTAAACGCATTCTCATGCAAAAGAGGGCCGATTTCCGCCGCATTTAAGGGTCTGAGCGCCGGTACCGGCGCATCCGACTCGCTTAGATGCATGAAGGCCGTGCGGGCCTGATCGAGCTTGCGGACGCCATCGGGGGCGGCATCGGCGGAATGAAACACGGCAATCGCCGCACCGCTTCTGATCGCAAGATCGACCTTGGCGGAGCCCGTCACGAATTCCCCCGCCTTGATCGCCATGTTGATCATACCCGCCAACTGGCGCGCCATCAACATGTCAACCATCGCGCCGAGATCGTCGGCGGCCTGAACCTTCTGTTTCAGCGCCCGGGAAAACAGGCCCTTGGCAACAGCCTTGTCAACGGCCCAGCGTTCCGCGACTACCCAGCAGCCGCGGCCGGGAAGCTCGCGCTTCAGGTCCGGCACGACCTGACCGTCGGGACCGGCGACAAACCGGATGAGCTCATCCGGATCGCCGGCCTTGCGGGTCACGATGCAGGTGCGCTCGCTCATCGCCTCAGCCTCGACCGCTTTGCGGGGCGAGGTCACGACTTCGAGAATACGCCGCTCAGATCGTCATCCGCCGGCTCATCGGCGCCCTCGCCCTCGACTTCCTCTTCTTCCGGAAGGTCGGCGGCAAGGTCTTCCTCGGTGATCCAGCCTGCGGCGAGACGCGCCTGCATGATCATGTTTTCCGCCTCGACGCGCGACAGCGCAAAGGACGACAGCGTGCCGTCGAAACGCTTGGTCTGGCCGTTCTGACGCTCGGTCCAGCCAATCAGGTCGTCGGCGGCGCAGCCTGCGAAGTCTTCCATCGTCTTGATGTCGTCCTCGCCAAGGGCCACCATCATCGCCAGCGTCATACCGTCGATCTGGCGCAGGTCGTCGGAAACGCCGAGTTCGCGGCGCTTCTCGTCGAGTTCTGCCTCGAGCCGTTCAAGATGCTCACGGGCGCGCATCTGGATTTCCTGCGCGGTTTCCTCGTCGAAGCCCTCGATCGAGGAGATTTCGTCGAGATCGACATAGGCGAGCTCCTCGATGGCCGCGAAGCCTTCCGAGGCCAGCACCTGGCCGACCATCTCGTCGACATCGAGCGCATCCATGAACAGCTGCGAACGCTCGTTGAATTCCTTCTGGCGGCGCTCCGATTCCTCGTTCTCCGTCATGATGTCGATGTCCCAGCCGGTAAGCTGCGAGGCGAGACGGACATTCTGGCCGCGACGGCCGATCGCCAGCGAAAGCTGGTCGTCCGGCACCACGACGTCGATGCGCTCGGCATCCTCGTCCAGCACCACCTTGGCGACTTCGGCCGGCTGCAGCGCGTTGACGATGAAGGAGGCCGGGTCTTCCGACCACGGGATGATGTCGATCTTCTCGCCCTGAAGCTCGCCGACAACGGCCTGAACGCGGCTACCGCGCATGCCGACGCAGGCGCCGACCGGATCGATCGACGAATCGGACGAAATCACCGCGATCTTGGCGCGCGAGCCCGGATCGCGGGCGACCGACTTGATGGTGATGATGCCGTCGTAGATTTCCGGCACTTCCATGGCGAACAGCTTGACCATAAACTGCGGATGGGTGCGCGACAGGAAAATCTGCGGACCGCGCTGTTCGCGGCGGACATCGTAGACATAGGCGCGGATGCGGTCGCCATAGCGCGGAACCTCGCGCGGGATCATCTCGTCGCGACGGATAATCGCTTCGCCGCGGCCGAGATCGACAATGACGTTGCCGTATTCGACGCGCTTGACCGTGCCGTTGACGATCTCGCCGATGCGATCCTTGTATTCGTCATACTGGCGGTCGCGCTCGGCCTCGCGCACCTTCTGGACGATGACCTGCTTGGCCGACTGGGCGGCAATGCGGCCGAAATCCATCGGCGGCAGCGGATCGGCGATGAAATCGCCAAGCTTGGCTTCCGGGTTGCGGTCCAGCGCCAGCGCCAGCGGGATCTGGGTGCTGTAATCCTCGGCTTCCTCAACCACTTCGAGCAGGCGCTGCAGGTGAATTTCGCCGGTCTTGGGGTTGATGTCGGCGCGGATATTGGTTTCCGATCCGTAACGCGACTTGGCCGCCTTCTGAATGGCGTCGGCCATGGCGGTCAGAACGATCTCGCGATCGATCGATTTTTCCCGCGCCACCGCGTCGGCGATCTGCAACAGTTCCAGCCGATTCGCACTTACTGCCATGTTCCTGTCTCCATTCTTGTCTGCGAGCCTCAAGGCTTCGCGAAATTGTCGTCACGCCCCGCGCTCAAGGCGACGGTCGGGCGGTGTTCAATTCTCTTCGGTGTCTTGAGCACCATCGTCTTCGTCGTTTTCGTTGGCGGCCTTTTCCTTGGCCAGCTTGTCGGCCCTCAGCGCCTCGCGGATCAACTCGTCCGTCAGGATCAGCTTGGCATCTGAAAGCGCCGAAAACGGGATCGTCACCTCACTCGGCTCGCCATAGGCCACGCCATCGCGCAGCAGGGTGAAGCCTTCATTGTCGGCCTCGACGATGCGGCCGCGAAACCGCTTGCGCTCGCCGATGAGAACCGAGGTCTCGCATTTCAGCAGGTGGCCCTTCCAGCGGTAGAAGTCGGATTTGCGCACCATCGGCCTGTCGATGCCGGGTGAGGAGATCTCGAGATGATAGGCGCGGTCGATCGGATCCTCGACATCGAGCACCGGCGACACAGCCTTGGACACTTCCTCGCAGTCCTCCACCGTCA
Source organism: Martelella sp. FOR1707 (assembly GCF_053484265.1). Taxonomy (NCBI): domain Bacteria; kingdom Pseudomonadati; phylum Pseudomonadota; class Alphaproteobacteria; order Hyphomicrobiales; family Aurantimonadaceae; genus Martelella; species Martelella sp. FOR1707. Next base: position 91,978 of record NZ_JBAKFP010000008.1, read on the forward strand.
TCGTGCCGTCGAACCGCTCGGCCATGATCTGCAGCGTCAGTCCGTTCTGGCCGGAGAGATTGACCCGCACCAGCTTGAAACCGATATCCTCCAGAACGGGTTCCAGCATGTCGGCGATCCGCTTCTCGACGCCGGTTTCAACGATCAGCCGTTCTTCTCTCGCTTTGTCAGCCATGCTTGTCAGCCATGCTCCTCAAATCTGTCCCATCAGGCTCCCGGCGCCTGGCGGCCGCGCCAAACAAAAAAGAGCGGGTCCGTGCGGCCCCACTCTTCATCTGACGATCAAGAATTTGAGCCCTAGATAATCCCTTGAAGGAAAAATTGCAAGTTTAATAGCGTTGCGGCCATGGAACCGAGCGCGGGGGATATAGGCAACCGCCTGAATTCGGTCCTATACTTGTGGTTCGGGAGAAGCCGGATCGATCCCCGTATCGCATCCGCCCCGCCCTGCCCTTGCGCAAACAACAAAATGCCGGAGGAACGATACCAAATGAACAAGGCGACACCCTCGCTTTTCGCCCCGTTTGCGCATACCACCTTCCGCAATATCTGGTTTGCCTCGATCGCCTCCAATCTCGGCACCAATATCCAGAGCGTCGGCGCCGCCTGGATGATGACCTCGATTTCGAATTCCGAAAGCATGGTGGCGCTGGTTCAGGCCTCCACCACGCTGCCGGTGATGCTGTTCGCGCTCGTCGCCGGCGCGGTTGCCGACAGTTACAATCGCCGGCGGGTTATACTCGCCGCACAGGGCTTCATGTTCGTCGTCTCCCTGGCGCTGGCGCTTGCGGCGATTGCCGGCGTGATTACGCCGTGGATGCTGCTCGCCTTCACCTTTCTCATCGGCAGCGGCAATGCGCTCAACAATCCGTCCTGGCAGGCCGCCGTCGGCGATATGGTGCCGCGTGCCGACGTCCCCGGGGCGGTCACGCTCAATTCCGTGGGTTTCAACATCACCCGCAGCGTTGGTCCGGCCGTCGGCGGCACCATCGTCGCCATCGGCGGGGCAGCAGCGGCATTCATCGTCAACGCGCTGAGCTATCTCGGCCTGCTGACGGTGATCTTCCGCTGGAAGTTCACACCGCCGGAAACCGCGCTGCCGCGCGAGAAAATGACCACCGCCATCGGCGCCGGACTACGCTATGTCCTGATGTCGCCCAACATCCTCAAGGTGTTGCTGCGCGCCTTCCTGTTCGGCCTGGCCACGGTTGCCGCCCTGGCACTGCTGCCGCTGGTGGCGCGCGACGTGATCGACGGCGGGCCGCAAACCTTCGGCATCATGCTCGGCGCCTTCGGCATCGGCGCGATCGGCGGCGCTTTCGCCAATGCAAGGCTGAGAGCCGCATTGTCCAACGAGGCGATCATCCGCGCCGCCTTCCTGCTGTTTGGCGCAAGCGCGGTGGTCATGGCGCTTTCAACCTCGCTGATCATCGACTGTCTGGCGCTTTTCGTAGCCGGCGCTTGCTGGGTCATGGCGCTTTCGCTGTTCAACACAGTGGTGCAGTTGACGACGCCGCGCTGGGTGGTCGGCCGGGCCCTGTCGCTTTACCAGACGGCTGCCTTCGGGGGCATGGCGAGCGGAAGCTGGCTGTGGGGCTTTGTCGCCGAGAACCTCACCATCACCCACGCCTTCCTGGCCGCGGCGGGCGTTGCGGCCTTCGGCGCGGCAGTCGGCTTCGTGTTCAAGATGCCGGCCTTCGAAAGCCTGAACCTCGATCCGCTCAACCGGTTCCGCACGCCGGAGCCCGCGCTTGGCCTCGTCGCCCGCTCCGGCCCGATCGTGGTCGAGACCCGCTTCGTGATCGCGGCCGAGGATACCCAGGAATTCCTGCGACTTATGGTCGAGCGCCGCCGCATCCGGCTGCGCGACGGCGCGCGAAAATGGGCGCTGATGCGCGACATCGAGGAGCCCGATGTCTGGTTCGAGACCTATCACGCGCCCACCTGGGTCGATTACGTGCGCCACAACCAGCGCCGCACCCAGGCCGATGCCGACAATTACGACCGGCTGCGCGAACTGCATCAGGAAGACGGCATGCCGCGCGTGAGGCGGATGATCGAACGCCAGGCGATCCCACCGCGCGACACGATCTTCAACCGCCCCCACGACGTGCACCACCACCATCATTGATGGGGACGAACGACCGTTTCCCATCATATCCACTGGGCTTTGATTTGATCCGAAGACCTGGCCGCCTACAATCTCTTCTCTGAGGGGGCGTTTGTTTGTCGCGATACGGCGAGGCCCGCAGCATCCAGAGAGGCCCGCCCAAAATACCATTTTTGCGCCTCACATACCCAAATTCGCCGCTTTTGGGGTTGATGAGGCGCGGCCGACAGGCCAATTAGCAGATCACACCCTAAAAACCGGCGGGAACATGAGCGAGACAACCAAGAAACTGACCACGGAGCAGAAGGAAGAACCATTCCTGAAGCTTGCCTTCGAGCTCGGCCCGCTGATGGTGTTCTTCTTCGCCAATTTCCGCGGCGAATGGCTGATGAACACCTTTCCGGCGCTTTCCGTGTTCGGCACGCCGCTTCTGGTGGCGACGGCGCTGTTCATGATCGCGACCCTGATATCGCTGATCGGATCGCGCATCGTGCTCGGCAATATTCCGCTGATGCCGCTGGTTTCCGGCGCGGTGGTGATGGTGTTCGGCGCGCTGTCGATCTGGCTGCAGGACGAAACCTTCATCAAGATGAAGCCGACCATCGTCAACGGGTTGTTCGCCGCCGTGCTGCTGGGCGGGCTGGTCTTCGGCCGCTCGCTGCTCGGCTACGTGTTCCACTCCGCCTTCCGGCTCGACGACGAGGGCTGGCGCAAGCTGACCTTCCGCTGGGGCCTGTTCTTCGTGTTTCTGGCGGTGCTCAACGAGGTGGTCTGGCGCAATTTCTCCGCTGATTTCTGGGTCAACTTCAAGGTCTGGGGCACGATGCCGATCACCATCGCCTTCACGCTTTCCCAGATGCCGCTGATCAACCGGCATACGGTGAACCCGGCGGAAGAGGAAGCGGAGGAGAGCTGAAGCCTCAGTTCATCAGCCGCGATGCCGGCCCGATGCTGCGATTGATGACGGGCAGGATTTCCTTATCAAAGGACGCCTGGTCGATGGGACCGATCTTCTTGAAAATGATGGTGCCGTCGGCGCCGACCACGAAGGTCTCGGGAATGCCGTAGACGCCCCAGTCGATCGCCTCCGCGCCGTTCTCGTCGACGCCGATCGCGGCATAGGGATTGCCGAGCTCGTTCAGAAACTTCAGCGCGTTTGCCGGCTTGTCCTTGTAATTGATGCCGACGAGGTTGATCGTCGGGTCCTTCGACAATTCCATGAGATAGGGGTGCTCGGCGCGACACGGGATGCACCATGAGGCGAAGACGTTCACCAGCGTGAACCGGCCTGCGATCTCGGCATCGGTGAGCGCCGGGCGATCGCTGCCCTCAAGCGGCGGGAGATTGATCGCAGGCGCCGGCTTGCCGATCAGCACGGAGGGAATTTCGGACGGATCGTGGCCCGAGACGAACTGCCAGCCGAACACGCCGAAGAGCCCGGCAACCACGATCAGCGGTATCGCCGCAACCAGATAGCGGCGCGCACTTCCCTTCCCGCTTTCGCTCATGACCGGCCCCGGACGCTGCGGCGGGCGGCGCCCGCCTTTTCCAGCGCTTCAAGCTCGCGCCGTCTTGCGCGGCCGTCGATGAGCAGCCACGCTACCAGCGCGGCGAATACCAGCGCGGTCGCGCCATAGGCGGCGTAGATGAAGAAGGCGTGGCTCAATGGGTCATCCTCGGCGCTTCCGCCCGGCTGGCCGCGACCCGGCGCATGGCGGAAACGCGGCGGCGCAGGATCTCGTTGCGCATGGCGGCAAGATGCATGGTGAAAAAGGCGAAAGTGTAGGCGAGCGCCATCACGGCAAGCGGCCAGAGAAACACCGGATCAATCGTCGGCCCGTCCAGCCGGATCACGCTCGCCGGCTGATGCAGCGTGTTCCACCAGTCGACCGAGAACTTGATGATCGGGATATTGACGACGCCGATGAGGATCAGGATCGCGGCAAGGCGGGCGGCGCGCTGGGGCTCGTCCACCGCGCGATGCAGCGCGATGATGCCGAGATACATCAGAAACAGGATGAACACGGAGGTGAGCCGCGCATCCCAAACCCACCACGCGCCCCACATCGGCTTGCCCCAGAGCGAACCGGTCAAGAGCGCCAGAAAGGTGAAGGCGGCGCCGATCGGGGCGGCCGCCTTGTGGGCGACATCGGCCAGAGGATGACGCCAGACCAGCGTGCCGAGCGCGGCAATCGCCATCACCATATAGCACATCATCGAAAGCCAGGCGGCGGGCACGTGGATATACATGATCCGCACCGTATCGCCCTGCTGGTAGTCGGCCTCGGAGGTGAAGGAGAGATAAAGCCCGACGGCGAAAAGCGCGACCGTGATGGCGATCATGACCGGCAGCAGGCGCCGGACAAGACCCAGAAACCGTGTCGGGTTCGCAAGCCCCGAAAACATTCCGCCCTTTGCCGTTGCCTGGTTCATCGCCGTCACCGCTTCCTCTTGGTCATGGTTTCGCTCAATCATCCGCCTGACGCAAGGCCACAGCCGCGGCAACCGGGCCGACCACCGCAAAAAACAATGTGATCGCGACAAGCAGCAGGAAAGGCGGCAGGAAGGGGTCGATATCGGAGGTCACCGCATAACTCGCGCCGACGCCGAAGATCAGCACCGGGATTGCAAGCGGCAGGATCAGGATTGGCACCAGCAGCCCACCGCGCGGCAGCGAGACCGCGATCGCCGCCCCCGCAGCGCCGATGAAGGTGATCGCCGGCGACCCGACGAGAAGCGTGACGAAGGCCGCTCCAAGCCCGGCCGGGCCGATATTCATCAACAGCCCCATGGCCGGGGACAGGATCACCAGCGGCAGCACATAGCCCGTCCAGTGCGCCAGACATTTGACCAGCACGATCAGCACCAGCGGCTCGTCGCGCATCTTCAGAATGTCGAGCGAGCCGTCGTCGCGCTCGGCGCGGAACATCCGGTCAAGCCCGATCAGCGTCGACAACAGGACCGCGATCCACACCATGGCCGGGCCGATTCGCGCAAGCAGCGCCAGATCGGGACCAACGCCGAAGGGCACGACCGCGATCACCGAAAGGAAGAACAACAGCCCCACCAGCGCGCCGCCGCCGGCGCGGACAGACAGAAGCACATCGCGGCGGTACAGCGCCCACATCGCTTAAGCCTCCGCTTCCATGAACGGGTCGGCGGCAAGACGCACCGGGCCGGCAAAGCGCATTTCCTTCGCATTTACGAGATCGAGCGGCTCATGGGTCGCCGCGATCACGATCCCGCCTGCGGCAAGATGCGCGTTCATGAGGCCGGAAAACAGCGTCTTCGCCGCGCTGTCGAGGGCTGCGGTCGGCTCGTCGAGCAGCCATACCGGGCGATGGCTGCATAACAGCCGCGAAAACGCGATCCGCCGCTTCTGGCCCGCCGAGAGAAAACCGAAAGGCAGGTCGAGCACATCGGCGAGACCGACCGCATCGGCGGCATCATCGACCGTCATGCCCGCACCGTCGCCGAAATCGCCCGTCAGCGCCTTCCAGAAGACGAGGTTCTCGCGCGCGGTCATTTCCGGCTTCATCGCGTTCAGGTGGGCGAGATAATGGGCGGCGAAGGCCAGCGGCAGGGGTTCCGCGCCGTCGCCTGCAAAAAACGACGCCTTACCCTCGGCCCCGCCGACCAGCCCCAGCATTGCCCTCAACGCGGTGGATTTTCCCGCCCCGTTCGGGCCCGTAAACACAAGGCTCTCGCCGGCGACAAGCGACAGCGAAAGCCCGCTGAAGATCAGCATGTCGCCCCGGCTCACGGTCAGATCATCGGCCCTGACGGCAATTGTCATGATGTCTCTATCCCTGGAGCCGTCTCTGCCGCCCGAACGGCAAATTTAAAAAAATTTCAAATTTCAACACAGTTGATCTGGCACCTTTCTTAGAAATTATCTATAAGATGCGCAACCACGCCAGCGGCCGGCGTGAATCACATCCTTGCGCCGAACCTGGGGCATTTGTCCCACGTGCGGACAGCGGAAATGGTCGTACCCGCATCCTGATGTCGTAAGTACATGGGCGTTCGCACGGCTGGTCTAGGCCAATCAGAATGAGCGGGGTTTTATCCGTGGCTAAATCACTGGACAGTTTTGAATGTCGTTCCACACTCGATGTGGACGGAAAAGAGTATGTCTATTACAGCCTGCCGAAGGCTGAAGCGAACGGGCTTGCAGGCGTCTCGAAGCTGCCTTTCTCCATGAAGGTGCTTCTTGAAAACCTTCTGCGTAACGAAGACGGCCGCTCGGTCACCAAGGACGACATCCTCGCTGTCGCCAAGTGGCTTAACGACAAGGGCACGGCCGGCGCCGAGATCGCCTATCGCCCGGCCCGCGTGCTGATGCAGGACTTCACCGGCGTTCCCGCCGTCGTCGACCTCGCCGCCATGCGTGACGGCATCGTCAATCTCGGCGGTGATCCCGAAAAGATCAACCCGCTGGTGCCCGTCGACCTCGTGATCGACCACTCGGTCATCGTCGACGAATTCGGCACGCCGCAGGCCTTCGCCCACAATGTCGAATATGAATACAAGCGCAACGGCGAACGCTACCGCTTCCTGAAATGGGGCCAGCAGGCGTTCAAGAACTTCCGCGTCGTGCCCCCCGGCACCGGCATCTGTCACCAGGTGAACCTCGAATATCTCGGCCAGACCGTCTGGACCAAGGAAGAGGACGGCTCCGAAGTCGCCTATCCCGACACCTGCGTCGGCACCGACAGCCACACCACCATGATCAACGGTCTCGGCGTTCTCGGCTGGGGCGTCGGCGGCATCGAGGCGGAAGCCGCCATGCTCGGCCAGCCGGTCTCCATGCTCCTGCCGGAAGTCATCGGCTTCAAGCTCACCGGCCAGCTCAAGGAAGGCGTCACCGCCACCGACCTCGTGCTCACCGTCGTGCAGATGCTGCGCAAGAAGGGCGTTGTCTCGAAATTTGTTGAGTTCTTCGGCGCCGGCCTTGATTCGATGACGCTCGCCGACCGCGCCACCATCGGCAATATGGGTCCGGAATACGGCGCGACCTGCGGCTTCTTCCCGGTCGACTTCGAAACCCTGCGTTACCTCGACATGTCGGGCCGCACCAAGGAGCGCATCGCGCTGGTCGACGCCTATACCAAGGCGCAGGGCATGTACCGCGAATCGGGCGGCGAGGATCCGGTCTTCACCGACACGCTGGAGCTCGACCTCGGCGACGTCGTGCCGTCGATGGCCGGCCCGAAGCGTCCGGAAGGCCGCATCGCTCTGGAAAACATCGCCTCCGGCTTTTCCGAAGCCATGGTCGACATGTACAAGAAGGACAAGGGCGAGATCGACAAGCGCTATGCCGTCGAAGGCGCCGATTACGATCTCGGCCACGGCGATGTCGCCATTGCCGCGATCACGTCCTGCACCAACACCTCCAACCCCACGGTGCTGATCGCTGCCGGGCTTCTCGCCCGCAACGCCGTCGCCAAGGGGCTGAAGACCAAGCCGTGGGTGAAGACCTCGCTCGCGCCCGGATCGCAGGTTGTCGCCGAATATCTGGAAAAGGCCGGCCTGCAGAAGGATCTCGACGCGCTCGGCTTCAACCTTGTTGGTTTCGGCTGCACCACCTGCATCGGCAATTCCGGTCCGCTGCCGGGCCCGGTCTCCAAGACCATCAACGACAAGGGCCTGATTGCTGCCGGCGTTCTCTCCGGCAACCGCAACTTCGAAGGCCGCATCTCGCCGGACGTTCAGGCCAACTACCTGGCCTCCCCGCCGCTGGTCGTCGCCCATGCGCTGGCCGGCACGGTCAGGAAGGATCTGACCACCGAGCCGCTCGGCGAGGACAAGGACGGCAACCCGGTCTACCTCAAAGACATCTGGCCGTCCTCGAAGGAAGTTCAGGAGACGATCGAGAAATACGTCACCCGCGAACTCTACGAGACCAAATATGCCGACGTCTTCAAGGGCGACGAGAACTGGCAGGCGGTCAAGATTCCCGACGGCCAGACCTATGCCTGGGACGACAACTCGACCTATGTCCAGAACCCGCCCTACTTCGTCGGCATGGGCAAGACGCCGACGGCCGTTTCCGATATCGAGAATGCCCGCATTCTCGGCCTCTTCGGCGACAAGATCACCACCGACCACATCTCGCCGGCCGGTTCGATCAAGGCGCAGTCGCCCGCCGGTGAATATCTCATCGGTCACGGCGTCGGCGTTGCAGACTTCAACCAGTACGGCACGCGTCGCGGCAATCATGAAGTGATGATGCGCGGCACCTTCGCCAATATCCGCATCCGCAATCATATGCTCGGCCCGAACGGCAAGGAAGGTGGTTACACCATCCACTATCCGTCGAAGGAAGAGATGTCGATCTTCGACGCGGCGATGGAATACAAGAAGGAAGGCGTTCCGCTCGTCATCTTCGCCGGCGGCGAATATGGCAACGGCTCCTCGCGCGACTGGGCGGCCAAGGGCACCAACCTGCTCGGCGTGCGCGCCGTGATTGCCGAAAGCTACGAGCGTATCCACCGCTCCAACCTCGTCGGCATGGGCGTCATCCCGTTCACCTTCGAGGACGGCGCGACCTGGGAAAACCTCGGCCTGAAGGGCGACGAGACCGTCTCGATCGAAGGCCTCGCCGACATCAAACCGCGCGAGAAGAAGATCGCCAAGGTCACCTTCGCCGACGGCACGGTCAAGGACGTCCCGATCCTCTGCCGCATCGACACGCTCGACGAACTCACTTACGTCAACAATGGCGGCATTCTGCAGACGGTGCTGCGCGACCTGGCGGCGTAAGGCTGCTGGTTTAACGGTTGAGAATCATGAGCCGGGCGGGGCGATCCGCCCGGCTTTTTTGTGGTCAGGCACTCTCGGCGTAGCTGACTGCTCCGGCATTGATAAAACAGGCCTTGTCGAACAGGCCGAGATCGAGCGCATTCGGCAAGCGCAGGTCGGAAAGGGTCGGAAAGGCCCGGTTCGTCGCCTCGAACCGGCGATCGACCTGGGCTACGAACACGAAAATATGGTCGTGGCGACGGGCATGGGCACGCAATAGCCGGACCTGCTCGTCAAGCGGCTGGTTTTCGCGGCGCTGGTCCAGCAATTGCAGGTAATCGATGACTGCAAGCGTGCCGGCAGGCGCTCCGGCAAGCCTCTCCATCACGTAATCCGCCGAAATCCTGTCGCTATCGTCGAAGACGAAGCGATCATCGTCCGGCGCTCGGTTCAGGGCGCGGAAGTGGCGCTGCATGCCGGCTGCCGTCTCCTCCAGCGAGAAGAAAAAGGCGCGATGGCCGGCGCGCGCTGCGTTCAGCGCGAGTTCGAGCGCAAGCAGCGTCTTGCCCTGGCCGGGACGCGCCGCCGACAGCAGCAGGTCGCCCGGCGCGAGCTTCTCATAGATACCGCCGGCGGACCGGGCCGAGGGAACCGCGGCGGCAAGCGCGCTCCAGCTTTCAAAGCCTTCCTGGACCGCGAGACGATCCAAAGCGCGATTGAGCGGAATATCTTCCGCGCGGGCCAGTTTCCTGGCGCTGTGTTTCAGACGATAAACGGGTCGGGAGAGTTTCATGGTGCAAACCTTCCATCCCGGACGACGGTGCAATCCCTCCTTATGCGATGGTCCGGACAGACGGTTTCATCGTGAAGCTCGGCACGTCAGGTGCTTTCCCGAATGGAGGGGGGCGGCGCGAGCAGCGCACGATACGCATGATAACGGCAAATCCGATTCGGCAAAAGCTTGGAGCAAGCGAACCGCGTCCCGCGAAGGGCGGAACGTTGTCCGGCCACCGGCGTTCACCCGATAGGAATTGAAAAGAGCCAGACCGGCGGAGCAACACGTGAGCGACAGCACCGAGCAAGACCCCAAATCGCTGAGCGGCATCACTAAGGAAGCGCTGGACCACGCCGAGGGCGAGCAGGTTTCGGTGGACGACATGCTTTCGACCTTCGGGTCGGCATCCTTCGTACCGCTGCTGATCCTGCCGTCCTTGCTGGTAATGTCGCCGCTCGGCGGCGTGCCGGGGCTTTCCTCGTTGTTCGGCATCATGATCGTCCTGATCGCAGTTCAAGGGCTGATCGGGCGGAACAGCATCTGGTTGCCCGGTTTCATCCGTCATCGCTCGATCGCACGCGACAAGGCAACCAAGGCGATGAAGAAAATCTTGCCCGTCACGCGCTTCATCGACCGCCATTCGCACAGGCGGCTCGCCTTCCTGTTCCGCAGCCCGCTCGATCGCATTCTGCCGCTTGCCTGCGTACTCGCCGGCGCGCTGATGCCGGTTCTGGAACTGGTGCCCTTCGCTTCCGCCTTTCTGGGCCTCGCGGTCACGCTGATCGCCTATTCGATGCTCAGCCGCGACGGGCTGTTCGCGGTGCTGGCCATCATACCGATTGCGGGGGCGCTATGGGTCGGCAAGACCGTGATCCTGTAGCCTCACACGCGTTGTCATCGTGACTTTCCCTGGCGGTCATGGCCGACTTGTTCCGGGTTCTGGGTGAAGGGGCAAACAACCTCGACTTCGACGCTGACCGTCCGTAACCAAGCAGACCGCCCTCGCCTGTCGTTAGGACCGTCACAGCGCCTGGAAACATCGCATGGCCTGACGAAAATTCTCAGGGCTGGTTTGCATCAGAACCTTCCTTTCGCGGTTCGAACACGTGCTGAAGCACCCTCTTCAACCACTGCAGGCCTGGGTCTGCGCTGAACATCTCGTGGGTCCAGAACTTGATTTCATAGTCCGGCATGTCGAACGGCAATTCGCGCAGCTTCAAATCATCGTGGTGGTGCATCAGGGAGAAAACCGATCGTGGAAAGATCGCGGCATAATCGGTGCGTCGGACGATCTCCGGCAGAATGGTGAAATGCTCAAGACGCGCCGCAATGTGATACTGGATGCCCAAATCCTCGATCCTCGTCCGCGCCATGCGATACCCCGTCGCCTCCCGGCTGACATCGATGAACGAGAGCTCGGAAAAACTGTCCCTGGTCCAGTTCTCTTCCAGCACCGGATGGCCGTTTCGCACAAGACAGATCAACTGATCTTTCAAAAGAAACGTTCCGCGGCAGGCCGTGTCTTCCAAAAGCGGACAATAACCGATCGCCGCATCCACCTTGCCGACGCGCAACGCCGTTTCCAGCGCATCGGTCGGCACCCGGGCCGTCTGAATATTGACCCCCGGCGCCACGGCCTGCAATGCGTTCAGAAGACGCGGTAAGGTAACGAATTCGCCGGTATCCGTCATGGCGAGCCGGAACTGCCGTGTTGAGGTCGCCGGATCGAATGTCAGCGTTGAATCCAGAGAGTCCCGCAGGATGCGCATTGCTTGCTGAAACGGCGCATAAAGCGCCGTCGCTGCCGGCGTCGGGTGCATTTCATGGCCCGCGCGCAGGAACAGCCTGTCATCGAATGTATCACGCAACCGCCGCAAGGCATGACTGACCGCCGGCTGCGTGAGCCCGAGACGCTGCGCGGCGGCTGTCAGATTCTCCGCCTCATAGACGGCGATGAAGACCTTGATCAGATTGAGATCGAACAGCAATAGGCGCCGGTCGTCCATATGCAATGCATCCTTCACACTGGCAAAGCCTCAAGGATAGCCGCGCGGCGCCTCAAGGCCGACGAGAACGCGACCGGCGCTTTCAAACGTCAGATCGGCCACGGCGGCATGCTGCGTGACCACCATGGCATCCCGCAGATAGCGCTGCATCGGGTTATCCTTGCTGATGACGCCCATGCCCGCGATCCGGTAGCAATGCTGCACGATTTCGGCGCCGGTGCGGGCGGCATTGCTGGCGCTCAGCCGGAGCATCGTATTCTCCTCGACCGAGACGGGGTTGCCTTTCAGCAGGCTATCCCAGGCAGCCTCGGCGGCTTCATAGAAAAATGCCCTTGCGCTGCGCAGTTGCGCTTCGCATTCGCCGATCCCGGTCAGAAAATATCCGCGGTCACACAGCCTCGAATGGCCGACCATGATCTTGGCGGCCCCGGCGACCGAGATGGCCTGATTGATCGCAGCGCGGGCCAGGCCGAGATTGCAGGCGGCATGAACCTCGGCCTGATAGGCCATGGCCGGATAGCGATAAAGAAGGTCGTCAAAAATGCCCGGCGCGCCGCGTTCACAAATCCAGGCGTCGGAATAGAACTTGTCCTTCACGCGGGTATCATGACTGCCAGTGCCCTGCATGCCCGAGACATCCCAGGTCTCGATAATCTCGACCTCCTCCGCCGGCGCCACCGCCATCATCACCACCGGCGGCGCATCGGCGCTTTCGCCCTCGCGGCGGCCGGCAATGCCAACGCCGATCCAGTCGGCCGCCATGCAGCCCGAGGCGAACTTCCACTGGCCTGAAACGCGCCAGCCGCCTTCAACCCGCACCGCCTCCTGAACCGGGTGCAATCCGCCGGCGAAAACCTGATCGGGACCATCCCTGTACATGACTTCCTGTGCTTCGACGGAAAGAGCGGCCGTGTAGGTGTTGGCGGAGCCGAAGGCCGCAACCCATGCGGCTGAACCATCGAAGGTGGCGATGGCATCGATCATCTTCAGAAAATGATGCGGTGCGAGTGCATCGCCGCCGAACCGGGTCGGCGTCGCAGAGCGAAATATCCTTGCCTTTTTCATGAGCGCGATGACATCGCGGGGAATGTGGCGCAGTTCCTCGAACTCACGCTGACGTTCGGCAAGGACGCCCAGAAGCGCTTTGAATTCGGGGGTTTGCGTCAGTGTAGCGCCGTCAATACTGGTCGTCGCTATATCGCTAGCGCGCAAGGCATGGCTTTCGGCAGTCATGATTGGCTCCTGTCTATTGCTGCTGACAGGAAGCCTCAGATTACTTTATAAAGCAAATTAATATTCCTAAGAAAATCTATGCAGAAGATTCATTATTTGGATATTGACGCCCTGTTGAAACGGGCTCTCGATTGCTCAAATTTAATCAAGTCTTTGATATTAAATTTATTATTTTCGCAGGCGAAATATTCAGAACCAACCCTGCGCTGCCGGCCGGCTCGATGCGAATCAAGTCAAACGCAACCAAACTCGCTTTAGGTTTCAATTTTTTTGGGAGGTTCCCAAACGAAATACGGTGGCGCCCGCCGCCTCATCAAAGCGGCGGGCACTTGGTCTTACTGGCGCACGGCCTTGACGTCGTCCTCGGTCACGGCCGGGGCGGAGTTGCCCCAGGCGCTGCGCAGGAAGGTCGCCAGCGTCGCGATATCGGCATCCGACAGCCGGTCGCCGAAGGCCGGCATTTCCAGCCGTTCCGGCCGCTCGGCCGTTGAGGGCAGCGTCGCGCCGTGGAGGATGACCTCGGTCAGCCCCTTGGTCGTCGGCGCAGTCACCAGCGAATTGCCCTTCAGCGCCGGGAACACGCCGGGCGCGCCGCGGCCGTCCGGCATGTGGCAGGCATTACAGTTGTTGAGATAGAGCAGCTCTCCGTCTGAAAGGTTTTCAGCCGATTTCAGCTTCGCCGTCGTCGGATCGTCGGCGGCATCGAGTCGGTCCGTCGTCCGCTCGTCCGGGACGGGCTGCGGGTCGGGCGTGACGTCCGAGATCGCCCGGAGATAGCCGACCATGGCATCGGCATCCTCATCCTTCATGTATTGAAGAGATTCGCCGACCACGAGCTGCATCTCGCCAACCACTGCCGAATGGGCGTTGCGGCCGGTGGTGAGATAATCCTTCAGGTCCGCGTCAGTCCAGGTCTGCAGCGCGGATTCCGCCGTGCGCAGGTCGGGCGCGGTCCAGCCGCCGATTTCGCCGCCCGTCAGGAAGGCCGGATTGTCGGCGTTGGTGCCATCCTGCGCCATGATCACGTTGCGCGGGCTGTGGCAGGCTGCGCAATGGCCGAGCGCCTGCACCAGATAGGCCCCGCGCTCAAGCTGGTCGCTTTCGCTCGCCGCGTCATCCGGCCGGAAGCCGGGCTTGCCGAGCGCCGCCCAGTTCCACAGCCGAATGCCCCAGCGCTGGTTGAACGGGAAGTCGAGCTCGGTCTTTTTCACCGGGTTGTCGACCGCCGCGACATCGTTGTGGATGTAGCTCCAGATCGCCCGGATATCCTCCTCCTTCATATGCCGATAGTTCTCGTAGGGCATGGCCGGATAGAGGTGCACGCCGCCGGGGGCGATGCCATCGACGAGCGCGGCATGGAACTGATCATAGGTCCAGCCGCCGATGCCGGTTTCCTCATCGGGGGTGATGTTGCTCGACCAGATCGTGCCCATCGGGCTTTCGATCGGTCGCCCGCCGGCAAAGGGTTCACCGCCCTCTGCCGTGTGACAGGCCTGACAGTCGGCCATCTGGGTGACGTACTGGCCCTCGCCGGGCGCCGGCTCCCAGTCGGCCGCCAGATTGTCATCCGGCTTGGTGAGAGACGGCGGCACGAAGATGATCGCTGCGAGCGCCACGACGCCGATGACGATGAGCGCGAGAATGATGCGAAGAAAGGTTTTCATGATCCGCTCCTCACATCAATGGCCGGGGGTTGGGCAGGTAGTCCTTGCGCAACGCCTCCAGCGCCCAGTAGGCAAGACCGCCGACGGCGCCCGTGGGATTATACTGGATGTTCTGCGGGAAGGCGGAAGCGCCCATGACCCAGACGTTGTGACAGTCCCAGCTCTGGAGGTAGCGGTTGATCGCCGAGGTTTTCGGGTCGGTGCCCATGATCGCGCCGCCGACATTGTGGGTCGACTGATAGGGACGCACGTCATACTCCGCGCCATCGCCCTTGTAGCCCGAGGCCATGGCATCCGGGTTCAAAGTCTCGGCGATCTCCTCGATCCTCGCCTTCATGAACTGGGTCATCCTGATGTCGTTCTCCTTCCAGTCGAAGGTCATGCGCATCAGAGGACGGCCGTGGCGGTCCTTGTAGGTCGGATCGAGATCGAGACAGGTGTCGCGATAGGCCATGTTCGAGCCATGCGACCCGATCGAGAGACTATGGCCGTACCATTCGCCGACGGCCTCCTTCCAGCCCGCGCCCCAGGCCGGCGTGCCCGGCGGCAGCGCCATCTGCTGGATCGGACGACCGCCGGTGTGGCCGGCGGTGATGTAGCTGCCGCCGATGAAGCCTTCCTTGCCAAAATCGATCTGCGACATCGAGAAATCGTCGATCGACATGCCGCCGGCGCCGGTGCCCACAAACGGATTGAAAACCTTGTCCCTGAACCAGAGGCTGGTGCCGCCGGTCATCTGATAGGAGTAGTTGCGTCCGACGACGCCCTCGCCGGTATCGGGATTGTAGGGTTCGCCGATCTCGGAAAGCAGCAGAAGGTGGACATTGTGCAGCGAATAGGCGCAGACCAGCACGAGATCGGCCGGCTGGAACACCTCCTCGCCGGTCTTCTCGTCGAAATAGGTAACGCCCGTGGCGGTCTTGCCGTCGGCGGCCTTTTCGATCTTCAGCACCTCCGAGCGGGTCCTGTAGCTGAAATTCGGCTTCCGTTTCAGCGCATCGAGAATGCAGACCTGCGGCGATGACTTGGAATAATTGTTGCAGCCGAAACGCTCGCAGTAGCCGCAGTAATTGCACGGCCCAAGCTGCATGCCGTAATCATTGGTATACTGGATCGAGGCATTGGCCGCGGGACGCGGGAACGGATGGTAGCCCATATTGCGGGCGGCCTCGGCGAACAGCTCCGAATCCCAGGTGTTCTTCAAGGGCGGCATCGGATACTCGGCCGAGCGCGGCGCTTCAAACGGGTTGCCGCCCTCCTGGATCTCGCCATTGATATTGCCCGCCTTGCCGGCAATGCCGGCGACGCTTTCAAACTTGGTCATGTGCGGCTCCAGTTCCTCCGCCGTCACGCCCCAGTCCTGAAGCTGCATCCCTTCCGGAATAATATCGGCGCCGAAGGTCTCCTCGACATAGGAGCGCAGACGATATTCGACCGCCTGCGGGCGCCAGTTCTGGCCGTTCCAGTGAACGCCCGCGCCACCGACGCCATCGCCCGGCAGGAACGAGCCGAGGTGGCGATAGGGAAGCGCAGTCTCTTGCGTATTGTGACGCACGGTCAGCGTGGAGTTGACCGGCTTTTGCATCAGGTCGTAGCGCACGGCGTATTTCAGTTCGTCGAAAATGTTGGGATACTGGAAGTCCGGCACCGTGCTGCGGTCGTCGCCGCGTTCGAGCGCGAGGATTTCGAGCCCCTCATTGGCAAGCTCCATGCCCATGATCGCCCCGGTCCAGCCGAGGCCGATAATGACGACGTCTTTTTTGGGATCTGTTCTCGTTGCCATGATCTACGCCCTGTCTCCGTTGATTGCCACGGGGCCGAGCGGATATTGCGCGTTCTCGCGGCCCGGCCAGGAGGTGAAGGCGCCGCGCGCGCCGGGAAAGCCGATATAGACCCAGGCCTGCATGTCGTGATTGCCGCCATAGCCGGGATCGGCGAAATAGCCCTCCTTGGTGTTGGCGAGCAGAAACTGGAAGAAATCGCGCAGCTCAGGCGAAAGCCCCACCTCGCCCTTCTGCAGCGATGTCAGCGCGGCATCCTGCTTTGCCGCCTCGAGATTTTCGAAACGGTCGCCATGCGTCTGGCTGCACCAGTCCTGAAAGACGGGAATCGCCTGGCGATAGATTTCCGCCGGCGTCAGCGGGCTCTGGAAACCGAGCGTGGGATTGGCGGCGGGATCGAAGGGCCCCTGCATGTACCAGTCCGCGGCCTTGCCGAAATTGCCTGCGAGCTGCCGGTCGATGAAGACCGGCACCCGACAGTCGATCGCCCCCGGGCCGTTGCCGCCGGCTGGAATGAGGCGGTCGCAGGCGGCCATAACGAACGCCCATTCGGCTTCGTTGAAATAGACCCGCTCATACTGGTCGAGCGGCGGCGGGGGTTCCTTTTGGGGCGCTTGCGCATTGGCCGAGCCGGCAAGCGAAGCAATCGCCACCCCGGCAGCCGTTCCCTTGAGGAACCCGCGCCGGGATGGACGTCCTGGCATATCACGCATGATTATTTCCTTTCGCCGGCCGGGGGCCGGTCATCTCTCCCCGCCTGCGAATAGTCCGGATTTGGCTCCGGATACGGAGGCGGCTCCATTGCTTCCGGATGTCTCCGAAAACAGGACAGGTCCTGTCGAGGATGACAGGCCGATGTCCTTTACATGTGGCATCTTGCCTCATGTGCCCCGGATAGAGAAGACGAAACTTTTCGTGACGCTTCTGAAAGCCGGCTGGTTAAAACGCCCGGACTTTGCCTGCGGTTCCAACAAATTAAGTCCCGCGCTGACTTGATCACGGTCAATTTGAGCCGCTGTTTTCAACCTATAATCACTGCAACCGATGATCTGCTCCGGGCACGCATCCGAACAGCCGCAGGCCCGGCGAGCCATCTTCACTTCCGAAGAGGCCATGCGACCACCATGGCCGGGCTGTCAGAAGCAGATTATCACGCAAAGGTCCGGGATCGCTTTCCCGGCCGCGATTTGTTTCTCGTGAGGAGGAGATATCCGATGAAACGCAGAGAATTCCTCGGTCTGGCGGCCCTCGGCGGCGCTGCGGCCGCGCTGCCCATGACCAACGCAAAGCCAGTCCGGGCGCAAGTAGCAACCTCGGCCAGCATCGTTATCGTCGGGGCCGGAGCCGCCGGGACGGCGCTCGCCAACCGGCTGAGCGAACGGCTCGATGGCGCGCGGATCACGATCATCGATCCCCGCACCACCCATCTCTACCAGCCCGGTCTCTCGCTTGTGGCCACCGGGCTGAAGCCGGCCTCCTACGTCACATCGGACGAAAGCCGCTGGCTGCCCGATGGAATAGACTGGATCACGGAAAAGGTCGCTGCCGTGGACGCCGAAACCAGGACGGTCTCGACGGAAAGCGGACGGACCATCGACTATGACTGGCTGGTGCTCGCCCCGGGTCTGGTTCTGGATTACGGCGCGATCGAAGGCTTTTCCGTGGATATGATCGGCCAGAACGGCATCGGCGGGCTTTATGGCGGACCGGAGCAGGCCGCACGCACCTGGCAGGCGGCGCAGAAGTTCACCGAGGACGGCGGCATCGGAATATTCACCCGTCCCGCGACCGAGATGAAATGCGCCGGCGCGCCGCTCAAGCACACCTTTCTGATCGACGATATCGCCCGCCGGGCGGGCAATACCGGCAAGATGAACATGATCTACACCGCTCCGCAATCCTCCCTCTTCGGCGTGCCGATCGTGGCCGAGAAGGTGCGGATGCTGTTCGAGGACCGCGGCATCAACTCGGTCTTGCAGCGCACGCTGACGGCGTTGGATGCCGGCGCGAAGCGCGCCACCTTCGCCACCGGCGACGGCAAGGAGGAGATCGATTACGACTATATCCACGTCATCCCGCCGCAGCGCGCGCCGGATTTCATTCGCCAGTCGGGTCTGTCCTGGTCCGACAAATGGACCGATCAGGGCTGGGTCGAGGTCGACATGCACACCCTGCGCCATTTGCGCTACCCGGAAATCTTCGCGCTCGGCGACGTGGCCGGCGTGCCCAAGGGCAAGACCGCGGCGAGCGTGAAGTGGCAGGTCCCGGTGGTCGAGGATCACCTCGTCGCCGCCATCGATGGCCGCGAGGGCACCGCGAGCTATAACGGCTACACCTCGTGCCCGCGATTACCCGGATCGGCCGGGCCATGCTGGTCGAGTTCGACTATCGCAACAATCTGACGCCCTCCTTTCCGGGCATCATCGCCCCGCTGGAGGAACTCTGGATAAGCTGGCTGATGAAAGAGGTTGCGCTGAAGGCGACTTACAATGCAATGTTGCGCGGCCAGGCCTGAGGAGGACCGGACATGAAAGACATGACACTTTCGACCCTGATCGCCGTTCTCGAGGAAATTTTCGGCCGGGGCGTGTTCTGGGCCATGGTTGCCGCTGCGGCGATCGTGACGCTGGCCTATTTCTACGTTCTCGTTCGCGATCGTTCGGTCAGCTGGAAAAAATTCCTGCTGGCGCAGCTTTCCATGCCGGTTGGCGCCGTCGCCGCGGTCTGGTTTCTCATGGCCATGACCCATTCGCGCCTGTCCGACATGGGCGGACCGATAGACGTCATCGTCCTCTTGGGCGTGGCCGCGGCCGGCGCCATCGGCATGGCGATCCTCGTCTACACCGTCGAGGCACTTATCGGCTCCGACCGGACCACGGACGAGGGTAAGTAAGACAGTCAGGATCACGCAGGAAAAAGCCGCAAGCAGGCATCCGCCATGGAGGGAATTCGCCATGCAGATCAGCGTAACCTTGCAGACGTCGCATGCCACCCCCTGCTCGGCGGTCGATGCCTATGCCGCGCTGCGCCCGAAACAGGCCGTAAGGCGGGCGGTCAAGGGGCGCACCGTCGTGCAGGAATCCGACTACGCCGCCCATTCGATGTTGCTGCTGACCGGCTGGGCGGCCCTTTCCAAGACATTGCCCGAAGGCGGCGTGCAGATCATCGACGTGATGCTGCCCGGCGATTTTTCGTTGATCGGCGCTGCGGTCGCCCCCGTCGCCGCCTTCACCGTTGAGGCGCTGACCGATATCACCTACGTCACGATACCGCTGGAACACGTCAACGGCCCGGCGCCGGAACACGCCGAACTGCGCGAGCTCCTCACGGCGATGCTGGTGACGGCGCAAGCGCGCATGTCCGAACTGTTGTTGCGCATGGGCCGCAGCAGTGCTGCGTGCCGCCTCGCCTATACGCTGCTGGAGCTTTATGTCCGGCTGGAGCATATTGGCCTGACCCGGAACGGGCGCTTCGACCTGCCAATGAACCAGCACAAGCTTGGAGAGTTAGCCGGCCTCAGCAACGTGCATGTGTGCCGCACCATGCGGCGGTTTGCACGCAGCGGGCTGATCACCCATCTGGATGATCATGAGATTGTCCTCAACGATCTGGAAACGCTGAGCGAACTTGCGGGGATCGACCTCGCGCGGTTCCGCGAGGAAATCCTGCTGCGCCGCCCGCAACAGGGAACCTGAGCAAAGGCGCATGCCGGTCTTCCGGACACGACAAAACGGGGTTCAACGCGTCTCGACCACCTCGCCGAGCGTTTGCCCCGCAAGCTCTTCATCGGCGTCATTGGCGATATCGCCAAGCGACATGATGCCGGTGACGGCGCCCGCCTCGTCAACGACGACCAACCGGCGAATTTGAAGATCGCCCATGCGGTGCGCCGCTTCGCGGACCGTCTGTTCGGGGCGACAGGTGGCAACGTCGCGTGTCATGATCGCGGCGATCGGCCCATCGGACACGGCGTTGGGAAGATAGCGCGTCACGATATCCCGGTCGGTGACGATGCCGACGACCTGCTCCGCCTCGCAGACCACGACGGCGCCGATATCGCACTCCTTCATCAACGCCGCCACGGCGTGGACAGATGCCGCGGGTCCGACGGTGGTCACGGGGCAACGCATGATGGATTTGACAAACATCTCCAATCTCCACATCGGACACTCGACCAAGAGGCTCCGAAAGCGCCTCCGCCACTGATTGCCGGCCTTGCATTGCGGGCCTTGCCTACTGTTAACGCAACCACGGCCGAAACGGATCTTTTGGCCGGGATTTTAGCCTGGAGGGCCCTGCCCTTGCCGATCAATTATCCTTATCGTCATGCCGTTTCTTTCGATGCGTCTTCAACGCCTCGAAACCGATGATGACATCGAGCAGTTCGGTGGTGATCTCACTCTGCCGCAACTGTCGCATCTCGCCGGCCAGTTCCTCGCGGCGGTCATCAATCGCGCGTTCGGCCTGCTGCATGCGCGCCAGCCGCGCGGCGTTCTCGGTCACCAGCGCCTCGGCTGCGGCGAGAAAGAGCTCGGTGAAAAGGAAGCTGCGGACAAGGGCTGCAAGAAGACGTCCGGGCGGTAGAGAAAAGGTCGGCAGGCTGCGCGATGCCCAGGGGCGTGCCGCCAGCTCCGCCGTCATGGCCGGGTCGAGCGGCAGGAGCCTGCGCGTCACCGGCGCCTGCCGGCCATGTTCGGCCCGCTGCATGAACACCAGCGACACGGTCATGCCAGCACCGCCCCTGGCGCCCTGAATATCGTCGATGAGGGTGATCAGTCTTCCGGCAAGCCGGCCCAGCCCGTCGACATTGGCCGGCGGCAGAAGCGCGGTGTCGGCGGCGATGCCTTGGCCCGCCAGCGCGTCCTCCAACTGCGCGCCGATACAGATCACCCGCGTCGGGGCCTCATCGCCCGGCCCGCGCTGAACCTCTTCGGCCAGTAATTCATTGTAATTGCCGCAAAGCCCGTGGTCGGAGCCGAAGGCGATCGTGACCCGCTCCGCGGCGTTGCCGGAAACCTCGGGCAAGGGTCCCTCGACGGTGATGAACGCGTGCAGGCCGTCCAGAACCGTGGCGCGATAGGCCTCGATGGCATGCGCGGCCTGCTCGTAAGGCGCGGCGTTGATCGCCGACATCGTCTTCATCGTGCGCACGATGCCGCGAATGCTGTCCATGGTTTCGGCGCGGCGGGTGAGTAGCTCAAGCGTCTGCGTCATCGCCTTTTCCCATCGCTTCGACGGCTTGGCGCGCCCTGGCCGTGACGCCCGCGCGAATCTCGTCCGTCAGGGCTTCGTCGGCTGTGAGGCTTGCCGCAAGTCCGGCGTCGTCCTCGCGCACGGCGCGGCGGATTGCGGCCATCGCCTGCATGGCCCGCACCTCATCCATTCCGTCGAGAAGGCCCTCCATCGCGGCGATGAGGATGGCAAGCTGCTCAGCCGCCGGCATCGGATCGCGCTCGGGCTGGCGCAGCGCCGCGCGCACCGCCGCCCCGCGCGCCAGCCGCGCGCGCGTATCCTCGTCCAGCCGCGTGCCGAAGCGGGCGAACTCCTCAAGCTCCTCGAATTGGGACAGCGTGACGCGCAGGTTGCCCGCGACCGCGCGAAACGCCCGGGCCTGCGCCTTGCCGCCGACGCGACTGACCGACACGCCGAGATCGACCGCCGGGAACTGGTTACGCCGGACAAGGTGCGGCGAAAGATAAATCTGCCCATCAGTGATCGAGATCAGGTTGGTCGGAATATAAGCGGAGAGGTTTTCGGCCTGCGTCTCGACCACTGGTAGGGCAGTGATCGACCCGCGACCCTCGCCGAACTGGCCGGCGCGCTCCAGAAGCCGGGCGTGAATGAAGAAGATATCGCCCGGAAAGGCCTCGCGTCCCGGCGGGCGGCGCAGAAGAAGCGACAGCTCGCGATAAGCCCGGGCGTGATGCGTCAGGTCGTCCAGCACCAGAAGCACGTCCTGCCCACGGGCCGCAAACGCTTCGGCCATCGCCATTGCGGCATAGGGCGCGACATAGACCAGGCCCGGTACATCCTCGTCGCCCGCCGCCATGATGACGGTACGCTCCATCATGCCGCCCTCGCGGATCGCGCCGATGACCTTGGCGACGGCATCACCGCGCTGGCCGATCGCGCAATAGATGCAGCGTACTCCGGTCGTGCGCTGATTGAGGATCGCATCCACCGCGATCGAGGTCTTCCCGGTCTGCCGGTCGCCGATGATCAGTTCCCGCTGGCCCATGCCGACAGGCACCGCCGCGTCCACCGCCTTCAGCCCGGTGGCAAGCGGCCGCGACACCGGCCGCCGTTCTAGAATCCCTGTCGCCGGCCATTCAATGGGGCGGCGGTAGTTCGTCTCGATCGGCCCCTGGCCGTCCCGCGGGCGGCCGATCGCGTCAACGACGCGCCCCAGGAGCGGCGTCCCGACCGGCACGTTTACCACCTCGCGGGTGCGCCGCGCCGTCTCTCCCGGCGTCAGCCGTTCCGTGGGGCCAAGCAGAACGACGCCCAGCCGACCCGGCTCCAGATCAAACACGATACCCTTCACGCCGGAGGCGAATTCCAGCACTTCATCGGCCAGCGCCGAGCCAAGACCGGTGACGATGGCGACGCCGTCGGCGACTTCCTCCAGACGCCCCATCTCGCTGACGCGCGGTGGCGGCGCGGGCGCATCGAGGATTTTGCGCAGCAACGCGCTCGCGCCGGTTTCGGCAGCGCCGTCATCCCTCATCGCGCGCGCTCCCGGCCGGCAGGTCGTCCACGGCCTGATCCAGCATCGCCTCGAGGTCTTCGAGATAGTGGTCGATCGTCCAGTCAATCTGCGCACTGCCCAGTTTCAGACTGAGGCCCGGCGACCGCGTCTGATCGGTCTCGAAACTGAGCTGCGCGCCCGGCGCAAGCGTCTTCAGCGCATCGCGCAGGCCGGCGCGTACATCCTCGGGCAGGGGATTGCGGGTCACGGCCACCGCGTATTGAGGCTTCCCATGCAGCCTGTCGGCCACCTCGGGCAGCCGCGCAACCGCGCGGGCCACGATGCGGCTCTCCAGCGTCTCGTCGGCCAGGTCCGTCAGCGCCTTGCGGGTCAGCGACAACAGCGCCTCGGCGCCGGTTTTCTGCAGTTCGGCCCGGTAGGCGCGCGCATCCTCGGCGCGTTGCGCGGCCCGTTCCGCCTGTTCGTGGTCGATTTTCCGGCGGGCCTCGGCCAGCATTTCGCGGCGCTCCTTCTCGGCCTCCTGCCGGGCGGCTTCCAGCGTTTCGGCGCGACTGGCCTGAAGCGCGTCGATCCGCGCTTCGTATTTGGCCTTCTGCTTCTCAGCCGCCGCCTCGACCCTTGCGGCTTCGCCCATGCGCGTGGAGATTTCCCGCTCGCGCGCGTCGATGCCATCGAGAATGGGCCGGTACAGGAACCGCTTCAGCAGCCAGACGAGAACCAGAAAATTGCCGATCTGCGCGCCGACCGTGATCCAGTCGATCGACATGGCGTCAGCTCCCGGCCCCTTGCGCCGCCGCCTCCAGCGCCGCGTTCCAGAACGGGTTGGCGAACAGCAGGATCATGGCAACGACGAAACAATAGATGGCGGTCGATTCGATCATCGCGAGGCTGACGAACAGCGTGCGCGACAGGGTCGAGGCGGCATCGGGCTGCTGCGCGATGGCGCTGAGCGCGGTCGCGGCGGCGCGTCCTTCGCCAAGGGCCGGACCGAGCGCGCCGAACGATACCGTCAGCCCGGCTGTCAGGATCGAGATGAAGGCGATGATGGAAAGGTCAGTCATGGGGCTTGTCCTTTTTGTCGTCGGCGGCATCGGAAACGGCGGTGGCCGAGGAAATGTAGACGGTCGCCAGAACGGCGAAGATGTAGGCCTGGATGACGCCCGTCAGCAGGCCCAGTATGTCCATGACCACCGGAAAGAAGAACGGCGCGATGGACAAGAGGATCGCGGCGATGACGGCGCCGCTCATGATGTTGCCGTAAAGACGGATGGCGAGCGAAACACCGCGCGATGCCTCGCTGACGATGTTGAACGGCAGCATGATGATCGACGGCTCGGCGTAGGTCTTCAGGTAGCCGCCCAACCCTCGGCTGCCGATACCGAAGACCGGCACTGCCACCAGCACGGAGAGCGCCAGCGCCACCGTGGTCGAAAGCGATGCGGTCGGCGTGTCGAAGCCGGGCACGACCATGAGAAGGTTCGCGGTCACGATGAACAGGAACAGCGTGCCGACGAAATAGAGGATGCGCGGATCGCGCCGCTGCGTCACCTCGGCGATCTGGCCGACAATCAAGCTGACGATGACTTCGAGCGCGGTGCGCCAGCGGCTCGGCGGAACATCCGGGCGCAGCCGGCGCGTGACCAGGGCCGACACCCCGACAAGCAGCGCCATGATGATCCACGTATTGACGATCGTGGCGTTGATGCCAATGCCGAGAATGGTGAAGACGATCGTGTCATCGGGCGTCAGTTGCATCTCTGAGCCTCGCGAGCCTGGCCCGATCGCACGACGGCCACGATGATCGTCCGCGTGAGGAGAAAGCCGAAAGCGAAGGCCGCGATCGCCTGGAGACCCAGCCCCGCGACCCACCAGCCAAGCCCGAGCAGTGCCGCCATGCGCAGCGCGGCACTGAGAAACAGCACCAGTGCCGGGCTCTGCCGGCGCAACGCAAACCGGATGCCGAGCGCAAGGCCGCCGAGAAACAGGGCTGCCGCCACGGCGCCGGCCAGAAAGCCCGGCGCAACCAGTGTCCAGTCAAGTGCGATCATCGTCATTTCCTTCCTTCAAGACCCAGCCCCAGGCAATGAACACGCCAATGACAACACCGCCGAGCAGCAGTGCCAGCGTCCACGAAAACCCTTGCGGCGCGACACGATCCAGCCAGAGGCCCAGCAGCGCGCCGCCCACCGTCGGCACGGCAACCGACCAGCCGATCATGCCGAAGGTGCCAAAGCCCCTGAGCGGGCTCGGGCCGGGTTTGTCGCGCGCGTTCTTCATTCGGCCGGCACGGCGGCCGATCTCGCTGGCAGCGCGGTCGTCCTCGTCGTTCATGGCTGCATCTTCCTCAGGCTTGCGAAGCGGCGCACCATCTCGGCCTCGAGCCGCGACAGGGCGGTGCGCGCCACGCGCTCCTCGTCCTCGATTTCGGCGAAGCTGCGGACCACGCGCGCGCGCAGGCTCTCCAGATCGTCGCTCTCGATCCCGCGGCGCACCGCGACGTCGAGGGAATGCCCCTTCTTGACCAGAAGCCCTTCGTCGATGCCGAAGAACCGTTCCCGCCCGTCCGGCTCGCTCAGCAGGAGAACCGATGGCACCAGGGCCGTGACGAAATCCACATGGTTGGGCAGAATGCCAAAGCCGCCATCCTCCGCCTCCGCCCTGAGGCGCGTGGCAGCGCCCTCGAACAGCACGGCGGAGGGCAGGCGCAGATGAACCTGCATTTGCGCAGCCGTACTCATGCCGCCGCCTCCCCGAGCTCTTTCAGGCTGCCGATCATGTAATAATCGCTTTCCGGGCGGTCGAAACTAGTTTGCGAGAGGATCGCCTCGCAGCCCTCCAGCGTCTCGGCGATGGAAACGAGCCTGCCCGTCGTGCCGGCCGAAGCGCCGACGGTGAAGAAGGGCTGGGTGAGGAAGCGCTCCAGCCGCCGGGCGCGGGCGACGACGGCGCGGTCATGGGCCGACAGTTCCTCGATGCCGAGCATGGCGATGATGTCGCGCAGGTCCTCATATTCCGCGAGCGTCCGGCGCACCGCGCGGGCGACATCGTAATGGCGCTGCCCCACCACGTTCGGCGTCAGCATGACCGAGGTCGAGGCCAGCGGATCGACCGCCGGATAAAGCCCCTCGCTCGCGCGCTTGCGCGACAGCACCACCGAGGCGGAAAGATGCGAGAAGATGTGGGCGGCGGCCGGATCGGTGAAATCGTCGGCCGGGACATAGACCGCCTGGATCGAGGTGATCGCACCCTTGCGGGTGGAGGAGATGCGTTCCTCCAGCTCAGCCAGTTCGGTCGCCAGCGTCGGCTGATAGCCCACGCGGCTCGGCATCCGGCCCAAAAGCCCGGAAAGTTCCGAGCCCGCCTGCACGAAGCGGAAGATATTGTCGATCAGCACCAGCACGTCCTGACCGCGCGTGTCGCGGAAATATTCGGCCATCGTCAGCGCCGATTTTCCGACGAGGTAGCGCACGCCCGGAGCCTCGTTCATCTGGCCGAACAGCATCACCATCTTGTCGCGGACGCCGGCCTCGCCCATCTCGCGCCACAGCTCCTCCGCCTCGCGCGAGCGTTCGCCGATGCCGCAGAACAGGCTGACGCCGTGGTGATGCTCGACCGTGTTGTGGATGAGCTCGCTCAGGAGAACCGTCTTGCCGACCCCCGCACCGCCGAACAGTCCGGTCTTGCCGCCGCGCTCGATGGGGGAAAGCAGGTCGATCGCCTTGATGCCGGTCTCGAGCACCTCCGCGCGCAGCACGCGGTCTGCCAGATGCGGCGGCGCGGCGTGAATGGAACGGCGGTCCTCGGCCTCCGGCGCGGGCCGCCCGTCGAGCGGCCTGCCGAACATGTCGAGCATCCGCCCCAGCACCGCCTCGCCCACCGGAACGGCGATGCCGCCGCCCGTGTCGGCAACCTCGGCGCCGAGCGCCAGACCGCCAACGACGCCGAGCGCAATGCAGCGCACGGTGCGCTCGCCGACCATGGAGGCAACCTCCATCGGAATATCGCCGGCCATCAAAAGGCTGTTGATGGCGGGAACCCGGTCCGCGAACGCCACATCGACGATCCCGCCCCGGATCGCCACGACGGTCCCGCGGGTTACTCCCTCATCGACAGTGTCCGGCGCTGGTTCCTGCATGGGCGGCATCTCCTGTCACGTGGCGGCCATGCCGCCATCCACCGGATATTGCGCGCCGGTGATGAAGGCGGATTCGTCGGATGCGAGGAACAGCACGAGATTGGCAATATCCGCGCTTTCGCCATACCGGCCGAGCGGGATGGTGGAGGCAAGCTGATTCTTGACCTCATCGCCGTGGCCGGGGCTGAACCCGTCTTCGAGCGAGCGCATCATGCGCGTGTTGACCGGCGAGGGATGGACGGAATTGACCCGCACATTGGCCACCGCCGCCTCGACAGCGGCCGCGCGCGTCAGGCCGACCACGGCGTGTTTCGAGGTGATGTAGGGGGCGACATTGGGGCTGCCCTTCAGCCCGGCAATCGACGACATGTTGATGATGCTGCCGGATTTCTGTTTCATCATCACCGGCAGAACATGTTGCAGGCCCAGGAAGGGGCCGCGCACATTGACGGCGATGACCCGATCGAAATCCTCGATCTTCTGCTCGGTCAGCGGGGCGACCTTGCCCTCGATCCCGGCATTGTTGAAGAAGATGTCGATCTGGCCGAACCGCTCCACGGTTTCGCGAACGTAGCGCGCGGTGTCCTCCGGCGAGGACACATCGGCCGCCACCGTCAGAACGTCGGCCGAGCCGAGACTTTCGGCCGCCTTCTTCAGATCCTCTTCGCGCAGATCGACCAGCGCCACGCGCGCGCCCTCCTTCAGGAAGAGCCGGGCGGTCTCAAGCCCGATCCCGGCAGCGCCGCCGGTAATGAGCGCGATCTTGTCCTTCAAGCGAGGCATGGTCTTTCCTTTCCCTATCTTCCATCTCTGACAATGCGGGTGCCGGCGCGTTTCTCCAGAATGGCGGTGGCCTGGTCGAGCCGGCCGATCCCGGCCAGTCCGCCATGACGGGCGAATTCCGCCGCGGCCCTGATCTTCGGCCCCATCGACCCGGCCGGCAAATCGAGCGCACGGGCCTCCTCGGGCGCAAGTTCGGCAATCGCCGCCTCGTCCGGGGTGCCGAAGCCGCGATAGACCGCATCCACATCCGTCAGCAGCAGCAGGGCATCGGCCACGAGTTGTTGCGCCAGAAGGGCGCTGGCGGCGTCCTTGTCGATCACCGCCTCGATGCCGGTCATGCTGCCATCGGGCAGGCGCAGCACGGGAATGCCGCCGCCGCCGGTGCAGATTACGATCACGCCCTGATCCAGCAGAAGCCGCAGCACGCGGATATCCGGGATCTCCTGCGGCGCTGGCGATGGCACGACCCGCCGCCACTTGTCGCCATCCTGCGCAATGGTCCAGCCGGCGGCCTTGGCGCGCGCCTCGGCCTCTTCGCGCTCATAGACCGGCCCGATGAATTTGGTCGGCTTGCCGAAGGCCGGGTCACGTGCGTCGACGACGACCTGTGTCAAAAGCGTGGCGACCGGCTTTGCATGATCGAGCGCGTTTTCCAGCTCCTGCTCGATCATGTAGCCGATCATGCCGCCGGTCTCGGCCCCGAGCACATCCAGCGGATAGGCCTCGTCCGGTTTGTAGGCCGCGCCCTGCAGCGCCAGAAGCCCCACCTGCGGGCCGTTGCCGTGGGTGACGACGAGCCGGTGCCCCGCCTTGACGATGCCGGCCAGCGCATGCGCGGCATCGCGGACATTGGCGCGCTGATTTTCCGCAGTCAGCGGCTCGCCCCGTTTCAGGAGCGCATTGCCGCCCAGTGCCGCCACGACAAGCATGATCAGCCTCCCAGCGTGGCGACTAGAACCGCCTTGATGGTGTGCATCCGGTTTTCCGCCTGATCGAAAACGATCGAGGCGGGGCTTTCGAACACCTCTTCCGTGACTTCCATCGCGTCGAGGCCGAACTGTTCGAGAATCTCCTTGCCAACGCTGGTCTCGGTGTTGTGGAAGGCCGGCAGGCAATGCATGAATTTCGCGCGCGGATTGCCGGTCTTTTCCATGACCTCTTTCGTGACCTGATAGGGCTTGAGAAGATCGATGCGCTCGGCCCATTTCTCCTTGCCCTCGCCCATGGACACCCAGACATCGGTATAAAGGAAATCCGCGCCGCGAACCGCCTCATCCACATTCTCCGTCAGCATGATCCGCGCGCCGGTTTCGGCCGCGATCTCTTCGGCCTCGTTGCGGATATCCGCCGTCGGCCACAGGCTTTCCGGCGCGCAAAGCCGCACGTCCATGCCCATCTTTGCCCCGCCAATCAGCAGGCTGTCGCCCATATTGTTGCCGGCATCGCCCAAGAAGCAGTAGGCGATTTCGCGCAGGGGCTTGTCGCTGTGTTCCTGCATGGTCAGGAAATCAGCGAGAATCTGGGTGGGGTGGAACTCGTCCGTCAGCCCGTTATAGACCGGCACGCCAGACCATTCGGCAAGCGTCTGCACCACCGCCTGCCCGAAGCCGCGATACTCGATCGCATCATAGACCCGGCCGAGCACCCTTGCGGTGTCCTTGACGGTTTCCTTGTGGCCCATGTGGTTGCCGGACGGGCCCAGATAGGTGACGGTCGCGCCCTGATCGTGGGCCGCCACCTCGAAGCCGACGCGGGTGCGGGTGCTGTCCTTCTCGAAGATGAGCGCGATTTCCTTGCCCTTGAGCGTCGGCACCTCGGTGCCCGCATATTTGGCCGACTTCAGGTCGACCGCGAGCTTGAGAAGGAAGGCGATTTCCTGCGGCGTGAAATCGCGCAGCGTCAGGAAATTCCGGTTCTTCAGATTGAAAGCCATACTATTATCTCCTCAGGCCGGATCGCGTATCGTCGGGCAGGACATGCAGCGGCTGCCGCCGCGCCCGCGCCCGAGTTCCGCGCCCGGCAGCTCGATCACCTCGATGCCTTCGGCGCGCAGCGCCGCATTGGTGTCGTCGTTGCGGTCATAGCCCATGACCACGCCGGGACGCAGCGCCAGCACGTTGTTGCCGTCGTTCCACTGCTCCCGCGACTGCTCGAACGGATCGCTACCGCCGGTGGGAATGACCTTCAGCTGCTTGAAGCCCATCGCATCGGCCACGACCTCGAACAGCGGGCGTTTATCGTGACGCATGTCGATCGGCTTGCCACCCTCGCCGGGATGCAGGTCGTAGCAGGTCATTTCTTCCGCGACCTCCTTGAAGCTGGTCACGACATCGCCGCCGCAGAAGGTGAAGACCGTGTCGAGATGCATCGCGGAGCGTTCCTTCGGCATCTGGCAGGCGATCACCCGCTCGGCGCGGCCCTGGCTGAACAGTGCCTCGGCCAAAAGCCCCACGGCCTGCGGCGAGGTGCGCTCGCCCATGCCGACCAGAACAAGGCCGTTGCCGACCGGCATCTGGTCGCCGCCTTCAAGCGTGGCGAGCCCGTGATCGGCCAGCGGATCGCCCCAGATCACCTCGGTCTTGCCGGCGAATTTCGGGTGGAACCGGTAAATCGCAGCGGTCAGCAGGGTTTCCGGACGGCGGGCCTGCCAGTACATCGGGTTCAGCGTGACGCCGCCATAGATCCAGGCCGAATTGTCGCGGGTGAACATGAAATTCGGCAGGGGCGGCAGGATGAAGCCGTGATAGCCGAGATAGCTGCCGAACATGCCATCGGCGGCAAACGGCAGGTCGGCGACCGTCAGCCCGCCGATCAGATATTCGGCCAGTGTGGCACCAGGCAGCGTGTCCATCCAGCCCCGTAATTCCTTCTGCATGCCGATGCCGACATGCTGGGCGGAAATACGGTGATCGAGAACCCATTTGCGGGCCTCGGGATTGTCCAGAACCTCGGCCAGCATCGCGCCGGTTTCCAGCACCTCGACGCCTTCATTGCGCATCGCCTCGCCAAAGGCGTCGTGGTCCTTCTGCGCCTGCTTGACCCAGAACACGTCGTCGAAAAGCAGTTGCTCGCAATTGTCGGGCGTGAGCCGCCGGTGCGCGAGGCCCGGCCGGCAGATGATGACCTGCCGCAACTTGCCGCTTTCGGAATGGACCCCGAGTTCATGGTTGGTCATAACGGACCTCTCTTTCACAGTAATGCGCCGATACTCAGCACGACCGAGATGAAGATCAGCAGGATCAGCATCAGCGGCCAGATGAAGACGATCCAGCGGTCATAGGACACCCGCCCGATGGCGAGCCCGCCGATGACCACCGCGAAGGTCGGATTGATCAGGTTCGCCAGCCCGTTGGCGGACTGATAGGCCGTGACCACAAGATCGCGGCCGACGCCGGCGAAGTCGGAAAGCGGTGCCAGGATGGGCATCGACAGAACCGCCAGACCCGATGACGAGGGAACGAAGAAGCTCATGCCGAGTTCGATCCAGAACATCACATTGATGAAGGCCAGCTCGCCGAGCCCACCGAGCGTCTGTTCGGCGCCGTGCAGGATCGTGTCGGCGATCAGCCCGTTTTCCATGATGACGACGATGCCGCGCGCCAGGCCGACCACAAGCGCCACGCCCAGAAGATCGCGCGCGCCGTCGACGAAATTGCCGGTCAACTGCTTTTCGCCCTGGCGCGAGACCAGTCCGATGACGATGGCCGAACCAAGGAATAGCGCGCTCATCCGCGCCATCCACCAGCCCTGGCTGGAAACACCCCAGATCATGACCACGAAGGTGGCGGCAAAAATCAACAGAACAACCTTCTGAGTGCCGCTCAGCTTCGCCTCGGTCTCTTCCCCGAATTTGTCCTGAAGAAAGATCTTTTTATGGGCCTCGGCCTGTTTCGCGACGACCGAGCGTGACGGATCGGTCCTGACCCGGTGGGCATAGCGCATGACATAGGCCGCGCAGATCACCAGACCGCCCAAGAGGAGCACCAGCCGCAGGATCAGCCCGTCGGTGAAGGGAATGCTTGCCGCATTGGAGGCAATCACGGTGGCGAAGGGGTTGATCGTCGATCCGAGCACGCCGATGCCCGCGCCGATCAGGATGATCGCGACGCCCGTCACGGCGTCGTAGCCGGCGGCGATCATGACCGGGATCAGGATCGCGTAAAAGGCCAGCGTCTCCTCGGCCATGCCATAGGTGGTGCCGCCCAGCGCGAAAAGACCCATCATGATCGGAATGATCCATATCTGGTGCCCCTTCATGTCGAACATCGCCGCCTTGATCCCCTTGTCTATCGCGCCCGTGGCATTCACCACGCCGAGGAAGCCGCCGAGAAACAGGACGAAAAGCGCCACGTCGATGGCGTTGGCCGCATAGCTGTCGGGATTGTAGAACCCGGCAATCGGCGCCAGCATCACGTCGACGAAGCCCTGCGGGTTCGGATCGACCTCATGGAAGGTGCCGGCGACGGCGATTTCGCGCCCGACCTCCTCATTCATGACCCGGTCATACTGGCCGGCCGGAATGATCCAGGTCAGCGCGGCGACCAGGATGATCAGAGCAAAAAGAATGGTGTAGGCCGTCGGAAATCTGGATGAAAGCTCTGGCGCCGTATCGTTCGGCGGCTTGGTTTGGTCGATCATTGCGGTCCTCCGACTGAAAATATCGCCCCCGGCTTGCGCTCTGAAGGGTCCTTTTGAAATGGACCTGACTGATTTCCCGCGACGTCGCATTGACCGAGGTTAACGCGCCGCCGGGAATTGAAATGGCGCGAAAGAGCCCGACAGGCGACGTAATACCAAGAGTCAATGATTAGGACCCATCTGACCGGAGCGATTTTGAAAGCCGGCTAGGCGAAAACCGCAGTGGTAGCCATAGCTACGGCGAGGATTTTCAACGACGCAGGCTTTCAAAAGCGCCCGGCCCTTAAAAGGGGGCGGCGGGTTGATATGACGAGACGTAGGTTCAGCCGACCAAGGCCAAGTTCTTCCCTTATCCGTTAAACCAGATCTGTCTCAAAGGCGTTGAAACGGAACAATCCCTGTCTTGCGCGTGCAACCAGCGATATGGCGCTCCGTATCGCGAATTTCTCCTGACAGTCAGCGCACGTCGCCTCTGGCCAGGATCCATCCGGTTAACGTATCGAGTGCGCCGGGTGCATAGGCATACCGCCCCTCGACGAGAAACCGCGCAACCGCAGTCCATGACCACTCTTCGGTCAATTGCCAGTTGTAGGCGGAGGACTTCAGGAGCCCGTGCGTGGCCTCCGGCCAGATGACGATCCGGGTTCGGTCATCCCGTCCGGATAAAAGGTCGCGATAAATCGCTGCGTTGCGTTCGGCATCGACATTCAGGTCGTCGGAGCCCCAGATTGCAAGCAGGGGCAGATCGAGTTGCGAAAGCGCACGACGCGCATCGACATCCCGGTTGGCCTGAATGAACTGCCAGCGATCCACGGGCATTCCGGCAGGTGCATCAGTCGCCTTTGCTTCCGGCCCGAATATGCGTTCATCTTCACGATGCTGATCCGCAATCTTCAGATTGATCGCCTGCAGATGAAGACCCTGACGAGCGAGCCGGACGCGCGTGAAATACTCTCCCTGATCATGCCAGGATACCGCTGCCCCGACCAGCACGAGAAAATCCGCATCGTCACGCGAGAGCTCCGGCAGAACCCATCCGGCCTGCGAAAACCCCACTGCCCCGATCGCGACGCCCTTCAGGCGCCGGGCCAGGGCCTGAAGGGCCGCGCGCGTTTCCTCGGCACGCTCTTCCATGGTTTGGTGCAGCCAGTTTCCCTCGGAATTGCCAACGCCTGGCTTGTCCCAGGACGCCACGGCTATACCCCGGTCCAGCATGGTGTTGATCAGCGGAGCGTATCCTCCTTCTGAGGTGCGATCCTGCGCCCCATCTCCATGGACGAAGACGACAGCCACCCGGGGTGGCTGGTCGGGAAGCCAAAGCGTTCCCGAGACGGACTTCCCCGAGGACATGAAGTCAAAACGCTCGCTGAAGCGTCGGTCGAGGTCATGGTCGGCCAAACGCCAGAACAAAAGGCCCGCAAAGAGTGACAGTATCAGAGCGGTTGCCAGAACCGAGCGCAATCTCAATGGAGTCCATCTCCAGATCTCATCATTTTATATGGAATACCTATGGGGGGAGTGCCTTGAATGCAAATCGGGTTCGGTCATCTTTCATGGAGGCCGCCCCGATGCAAACATGTCAGCCCTTGATATGCGAAAAGGCCGCTTCCCGATCGCCCGCATCGGCCTGAAGCGCGGCGAACCGGTGCTCGAAATCCTGCGCCAGGTCTTCCACCGAGATTTCGGAAAACTGCTGTAACAGCCGGCGTTCGGCTTCCTGCATCGCCAGGTCAAGCCGGGCGTCGACGGCCTTTTCCACCAGACAGTCGGCGGGTTCGGCGCCGGGGCCGATGTTGAACAAAGGCGGGCTGCCGATCGCCTCGTAGACGTCCAGCAGCGATATCGCGCTCAACGGCCGCGCCAGCCGCCAGCCGCCGCCATGGCCCTTTTCCGAGATCAGAATTTCCTTGTCCCTGAGGCCTGCCATCATCCGCCGCACCACGACAGGGTTGGTCGAAATCATCCCGGCGATCTGATCCGAGGTCGCGCGCTCGACGTGCCGGTCGAGATGGATCAGCACGTGCAGCATGCGGGAGAGGCGGAGATCGCGCGGCATGAAATGGGCTCCTGGCTTTTCGCTGGTCCCTGTCTAGCATCCATCACGCAACAATGAAAGTTTCATGTCTTGCCACGACCCAGGCTTTCATGTAACTCATAAAAATACATAAAGGCCGAACACAGGAGCAGGCTATGGATCATGATGTTCTGATAATCGGCGGCAGTTTTGCCGGCGTCTCCGCCGCCATGCAGCTGGCGCGGGCGCGAAAGGCGGTGCTGGTGCTGGATACCGGCATGCCCAGAAACCGCTTCGCTGAAGCATCGCACGGGTTTCCGGGACAGGACGGGCAAAGCCCGGCCGCGATCAAGGCGCGCTTGCGCGAAGAGCTGAGCGCCTATCCGACCGTGCGCTTTCGCGACGAGGCGGCACTTTCAGCCCGGCGTGAGGGCAATGGCTTCCGCGTGTCTCTGGCCGACGGCGGAGATATCACCGCGCGGCGGATCGTCCTTGCCCATGGCGTGCGCGACAGCCTGCCGGATATCCCCGGCCTTGCCGAACGCTGGGGCGCAAGCGTGCTGCATTGCCCCTATTGCCATGGCTATGAGCTCGACCGGCAGCCCGTCGGCGTGCTGGCGCGCGATGAGATGGCCTTCCATCAGGCCATGCTGCTGCCTGACTGGGGGCAGACGACATTGTTTACCGGAACGGCTTTCCATCCGACAGACGAGCAGGTGCAATCGCTGAAGAGCTGCGGCGTTCAGATCGAGGAGACGCCGGTCAAGGAACTCATCGGGCCCGGTCCGGCGCTTGAAGCGGTGCGACTTGAAGACGGGCGGACGGTTCCGCTTGCGGGGCTTTTTCTGGCGCCGCAGACCGCGCCATCCAGCGACATTGCGGCGCAACTGGGCTGCGAAATGCGGGACGGGCCGACCGGGCCCTATGTCGCCGTCGACCAGACGCAGGCGACCACGGTTGCCGGCGTCTTTGCCGCCGGCGATCTGGCAAGCCCGATGCCGAACGCGACGCTGGCAGCCGCGGCGGGCGTGATGGCCGGAGGCGCTGCCCATCGCTCGCTGATCTTCGATCCCGATCTGAAACAGCACAATAAGAGGGCATCGTGATGGCGCTGGCCGCACAGGACGAATTCTGGAACGATCTCTATTCCAGGGCCTCGCCGACCTCATCCGGAAAGCCGGGAATGGCGCTGGCCCAGTTTGCCGGTCCGCTGTCGCCCGGCGCGGCGCTGGAGCTTGGCTGCGCCAAAGGGGACGATGCCGTCTGGCTCGCCGGGCGGGGCTTTCAGGTGACGGCCGTCGACATATCCTCCGTCGCGCTGGAATATGCCGCGGAGAATGCGCGGCGCGCCGGCGTCGCCGAGCGCATCCGCTTCGAGGCGCATGATCTCGCCGTTTCCTTCCCCGAGGGCGACTATGATCTGGTGACGGCAAGCTTTTTGCATTCCCCGCACGATTGGCCGCGCACCCGGGTTCTGGCGCGCGCCGCCAGCGTCGTCAGGCCGGGCGGGCATCTGCTGATCGTCGAACATGGCTCATACGCGCCGTGGTCATGGTCATCGAATGAGACGCTGCCGCCCACTGCCGAGGAGACGTTTCGCGCGATGGCTCTTGCCGCCCATGACTGGCAGAGAAACTGCGTCTGCCAGATCGAGCGCGTGGCAAATGGGCCGGATGGCCAGACCGCGCTGGTGAAGGACAATATCATCTTCCTTCAACGCATCGGCTGAGCAGGGCTGCTATGGGCTCTTGGACGGATGAAACCAATTGTCTATCATGACGTGACTTCGATAGAATACCCATGTTCATGACAGGAGATCATGCTCCATGATCGACATCCAGCCCCTCGCCATCCTTCGCGAAATAGACCGGACAGGCAGTCTGACCCAGGCGGCCGAGCAGTTGAACCTGACGCAATCGGCCGTCAGCCACGCGATCCGCCGTTTCGAGGACCGCTACGGCGTCAAGCTGTGGGAGCGCGAGGGGCACAAGCTGCGGCTGACGCTCGCCGGAGACTATCTTCTGGGCCTTGCGCAGCGGGTGCTACCGCAACTGGAACACGGCGCCTCTGTGATCGAGGATTATGCGCGCGGGCGGCGCGGCGCGATCCGGGTGGGCATGGAGTGCCACCCCTGCCAGGACTGGCTGATGCGGGTGGTGGATCCGTTTCTGGCGGAATGGCCGGATGTCGAGCTGGATGTGACCACCGCCTTTCAGTTCGGCGGTCTCGCAGCCCTTCTGAGCCACGAGATCGATATTCTCGTCACCCCCGACCCGATCGAACGCGCGGGCCTCGAATACAGGCCCGTCTTCGATTACGAACTGGTTCTGGCGGTGGCCGAGAATCATCCCCTTGCGCAAAAACAACGGATCGAGCCGGAGGATCTGGCGGGCGAAACCCTGATCACCTATCCGGTCTCGCGCGAACGGCTCGATATTTTTACCCGTTTTCTCGTGCCCGCCCATGCCCTGCCGCGCCGCCACCGCACGGTGGAGACGACCGATCTTATGCTGCGGCTGGTGGCATCCGGCCGCGCCGTCAGCGCAACGCCCGACTGGCTGTTGCGCGGGGCGAAGGGGGTGAAGGGCGTGCGGATTGGCGAAGGGATCGCCAAATCCATCCATCTCGGCCACCGCAAGGGCGAGCGCCCCGACTATCTGGATGGCTTCATGGCACTGGCCGAGACCGTTCAGATCTGAGCCTTCGCTGGAGGGCCGGCGACGCCCGGTCGTTTGTCGCGCCCAGTCGGCGAGCGGCTATCGTTGCACGGCGGCTCCAAACCGGATTGCCTCAACATGACGACGTGTCATGTTTTTCTGAAAAATAATCATTTTTTATCATGGAAAAACTCGGGCATACAACATGCATTGCCTGAGCCGTCGTCTCATGAAGACTGCCGACAGGGCAGGCTCAAAAAGGCCTCGAAAACGCAAACAATGCCCGCGCGCGCTTTCTCGGAAGCCAGGATACTACCATGACCAATGACCTCACCTTCACGATCAAGACCATTCGTTTCGACGAAAATTACAAGCCGTCCGATGCCACGCGGACGACCACCAATTTCGCGAATCTGGCGCGCGGTGAGCGCCGGCAGGAGAACCTGCGAAACGCGTTGCGCATGATCGATAATCGTTGCAACGATCTCGCGCATTGGGACAATCCGGAGAGCGACCGCTACGCGGTCGAGCTCGACATCATTTCCGCCGAACTGGATATTGGCGGCAATGGCCAGACTTTCCCGGCCATCGAGGTGCTGAAGACGACGATCCTCGATCGCAGGACCGGCGCGCGAATCGAAGGCATCGTGGGGAACAACTTCTCCTCCTATGTGCGCGATTATGATTTCAGCATCCGACTGCCCGCGCATAATAAGAACCGAGCGGGTTTTAGCGTGCCAGACGATTTCGGCGAGTTGCACGGAAAGCTCTTCCAGTGCTTCGTGAATTCGAAGGCGTACAAGGCGCATTTCCGCAAGCCGCCGGTCATCTGCCTCAGTGTCTCGGAGAACAAGGTCTATCGCCGCACCGCGAACCGGCATCCCGTGCTCGGCGTTGAATACGAGGCCAACGAGCCGTCGCTGACCGAACAGTACTTCCGCAAGATGGGATTGCAGGTGCGCTATTTCATGCCGCCTGAATGCGCAGCACCCCTGGCCTTCTATTTCTTCGGAGACCTGCTCAACGACTACACCAATCTGGAACTGATCGGCACCATCGCAACGATGGAGACGTTCCAGCGGATCTACCGGCCGGAGATCTACAACGCGAACTCGGTTGCGGGCCAATGCTACAAACCGAACCTGAAGCAGAGCGACCACTCGCTCACCCGCATCGTCTATGACCGGGAGGAGCGGACCCGGCTCGCCATCGAGCAAGGCAGGTTCGCGGAGGAGCATTTCATCAAGCCCCACGCTTCCCTTCTGGGCCGATTGTCCGCTCGACACGCCCTTTGACCCATTCAAGAACCCGCAAGGTCGCCATCATGAACAAACTCCTCCCCACCTCGACCGCCGGCAGCCTGCCCAAGCCCGTCTGGATCGCAGAGCCGGAAAAGCTCTGGTCCCCCTGGAAGCTCGAGGGCGATGAGCTCGCCGAGGGCAAACAGGATGCCCTGCGGCTGACGCTGGCCGAGCAACAGCGCGCCGGCATCGACATCGTCAGCGATGGCGAACAGACCCGCCAGCACTTCGTCACGACTTTCATCGAGCATCTCGATGGCGTCGATTTCGAAAAACGCGAAACCGTGAGGATCAGGAACCGCTATGACGCCAGCGTCCCGACCGTCGTCGGCGCCGTCTCGCGCGAAAAGCCGGTCTTCGTCGAGGATGCGAAATTCCTGCGCAGCCTGACCGACGGCCCAATCAAATGGGCCCTGCCCGGCCCGATGACGATGATCGACACGCTTTATGACGCCCATTACCGGAGCCGCGAGAAGCTTGCCTGGGAGTTCGCCAAAATCCTCAATCAGGAAGCCCGCGAACTTGAAGCCGCCGGCGTGGACATCATCCAGTTCGACGAGCCCGCCTTCAACGTGTTCTTCGACGACGTGAATGACTGGGGCATCGCCACGCTGGAAAGAGCGATCGAAGGGCTGAAATGCGAGACGGCGGTTCACATTTGCTACGGCTACGGCATCAAGGCCAATACCGACTGGAAGAAGACGCTGGGTTCGGAATGGCGGCAATATGAAGAAACCTTTCCCAAGCTTCAGGCCTCCAATATCGATCTGGTCTCGCTGGAATGCCACAACTCGCATGTGCCGATGGAACTGATCGAGCTGATCCGCGGCAAGAAGGTGATGGTCGGCGCGATCGACGTGGCGACCGACGCCATCGAAACGCCGGAAGAGGTCGCCGCTACTCTCCGCAAGGCGCTTCAATTCGTCGATGCCAACAAGCTTTACCCCTGCACCAATTGCGGCATGACGCCGCTCGCGCGCAGCGTCGCCCGCGGCAAGCTTGAAGCGCTGAGCGCCGGCGCGGACATCATCCGACGGGAAATTGCCGCTGTATAAGCCAATTGAAATGGCTCTGAAATGCTCGGCAAAGCGCCGAACGGGAAGCTGCTGCCTCGTTGTCGGGAAGCGTAGCCGCCGACCAAAGGCGCTCCGGCAGTTCGTCTTCCCCGATTTCACCGCCAGCCCCGTCTTCCATCAACTGGATTGCATCGACCAGTTGGAAGCGCAGCCGGCATCCGCCATCAGCAAGAAAAGACGTGCAGCGATCCGGGCTGTGCGTTCGTCACGCGCGCAGTGGCGGAACCGATGCAGCCATCGGCGCCGGTAATACGGATATGTCCGGCGATTGAACTGCCCTCCCTCGTTTCATCCTCCCTATGCGGCGGTATATCCGCCGTCGACCGGGATCGTGACGCCGGTGATCATGCGCGACGCCGAAGATGCCAGAAACACGGCTGTACCGCAGAGTTCGTCCGGATCGGCCCAGTCGCCGCCCTTCGGCAATCGGGTCAGGACTTTCTGGCGGATCTCCGGGTCGGCCCGGCCGCGCTCTGTCATCGGCGTGCGGATCCAGCCGGGCGCAATCGCGTTGACCCGGATGCCTTCCTCGGCAAACGAAAGCGCCAGCGATTTCGTCAGCGACACCACGCCGGCCTTGGCCGCCGCATAGGCCGGTATATGCGGCGCGCCGTAATAGGAAAACATCGAGGCGATATTGATGATCGCACCGCCGCGCGCGGCAAGTCCGGCGCGATAGGCATTGGCAACCCCACTATCCACTCCATGATCGCACCTTGCGCGTCACACGATGCGGGCGAATCTGTATCGGGAAACGAAAAATCAATCTCAGCCAGGTCTTCGCCGGCCAAATCTTCGGACTGCGCGAAGTCGAAGACGGCATTTGGATCGTGTCATTTCTCGGCTATGATCTGGGCTTCTTCGACAACAATGAGGACGGTGTCGAACCGGCAGAAAACCCATTCGCCCCGGAGATAATGTAAACCATGTGACGAGAATGGACCGACGAGGTAATGGCGGACAGAGAGGGATTCGAACCCTCGATACGGTTGCCCGTATACACGCGTTCCAGGCGTGCGCCTTCGACCACTCGGCCACCTGTCCGTTCGATGCCTGCTTCGGCGAAGCCGAGCGGCGGGAACGGCGCGATATATACCGATGAAGGCGCGATGATCAACCCGAATTTGTCAGTTTCCTGAAATGATTGCGGCCGGTCGGCAATTGCGCGGCTCTGGCGGCCGGCCGCGGAACCGGAACTTGTGTCCGATCGTTTCGATGCTTATCTAATATGCATCTATCGCCGTCGTTCCGCGGCGCAGGAAAAGCGGAGCCGGCCTACCCGTTCAAAGGAGAATCAGATGTTTCTCTCGACCCTGAAAAAGGAAAAGACCACGCTGCCGACGGCCGAGACCGCGCTGCCCGGCCGCGCCGAGCCGATTCCCACGGCGCGCGAGCATTTCGTCAATGGTCGTCCGCTCGCTCCGCCCTACCCCGATCACCTGAAGGAAGTGATGCTCGGCATGGGGTGTTTCTGGGGCGCGGAACGGCTGTTGTGGCAGACGCCCGGCGTCTATGTGACCGTTGCCGGCTATTCCGGCGGAATCACCCCCAATCCGACCTATGAGGAAACCTGCACGGGGCTGACCGGCCACACCGAGGTGGTGCGCGTGGTCTATGATCCGCAGCAGGTGAGCCTCGAACAATTGCTCGCGATCTTCTTCGAGGCCCATGACCCGACCCAGGGCATGCGCCAGGGCAATGATATCGGCACCACCTATCGCTCCGCGATCTACCTTGAGGACGAGGACGATCTGAAGCTTGCCGAACGCGTGCGCGATCGCTTCCAGTCCGCGCTGAAGGAAAGCGGTCGGGCCGACCTGATCACCACGGAAATCGCGAAGGCTGGCGCATTCTATCCGGCCGAGGATTATCACCAGCAATATCTGGCCAAGAACCCTGCCGGCTATTGCGGGCTCAGGGGCACCGGCGTCTCCTGCCCGATCGGCTGACACGAACGGCCACCGCCAACCGAGTTTGCCGAAGGGAGCGTTCGCGCTCCCTTTTCTCTTATCCTGTCCTGTTGATAACCACCCGCCATTTTTTACCCTTCGGGCAAATTTTGTGATGAAATTTTGTCTGAGCCGTGCAACGATGATGGCAGGGTCGGCCATTGCGCGCCGGCGACCTTCCCGGACAGGGGCCGGGATCTCAGGGTTTCACGCACAGGGAACAGAGCTGCGATATGAAGAAGACCATTTTGAGCCTTATGGCTGTAGCCGCCATGTCGACCACCGCGCTGGCCGCCGATTTCAAACCGGCGCTGGTCTACGGCACGGGCGGCAAGTTCGACAAATCCTTCAATGAATCCGCCTATAACGGCGCCGAAAAGTTCAAGGCCGACACCGGCGTTGAATACCGCGATTTCGAACCCACCGGCGACGCACAGGGCGAACAGGCGATTCTGAACTTCGCCTCGATGGGCTTCAACCCGGTCGTGGCGCTGTCGTTCGCCTGGAAGTCGGCTGTCGAAAAGATCGCGCCGCAGTTTCCCGATACCGAGTTCTACATCGTCGATGACGTGATCGACGCGCCGAACGTCCAGTCCGTCGTATTCAAGGAAGAGCAGGGCTCCTATCTGGTCGGCCTGCTCGGCGCGATGAAATCGGAAACCGGCACGGTCGGCTTTGTCGGCGGCATGGATATTCCGCTGATCCACAAATTCGGCTGCGGTTATGCCCAGGGCGCCCATGCGGCCAATGAAAACGTCAAGGTGCTGCGCAATTTCGTCGGCACCACGGGTGCTGCCTGGAACGACCCGGTCAAGGCCGGCGAGCTCACCAAGAACCAGATGGACCAGGGCGCGGACGTGATCTACGCGGCAGCCGGCGCCTCCGGCCTTGGCGTGCTGCAGGCCGCGGCTGACGCCGAGAAATATTCGATCGGCGTCGATTCCAACCAGAACTACGTTCATCCTGGCTCGGTTCTGACC
The DNA here is from genome assembly GCF_053484265.1 of Martelella sp. FOR1707. NCBI lineage: Bacteria > Pseudomonadati > Pseudomonadota > Alphaproteobacteria > Hyphomicrobiales > Aurantimonadaceae > Martelella > Martelella sp. FOR1707. Next base: position 134,533 of record NZ_JBAKFP010000008.1, read on the forward strand.
TCGATGGTCAAGCGCGTCGACAACGCCGTCTACGATGCCTTCAAGGCGAGCCAGGACGGCAATTTCGAAGCCGGTGTCAACAGCCTCGGCGTTGCCGAGGACGGCGTGGGCTGGGCCTATGACGACAACAACAAGGCGCTGATCACCGAAGATATGATGGCCGCCGTCGAAAAGGCGAAGGAAGGCATCATCTCCGGCGAGATCGAAGTCCACGACTACGCCGTCGACAACACCTGCCCCTATTGATGTGAACCCTGGCGGGCGTCTGCGCGTGTTGCAGACGCCCGCCTTTTGATTTCCGCCCCGCCACTTTTTTAGTCAAGCGGGCGGCGCCAACCTGCCCGCCTGTCAATGGCTGCGGCAAGACCTGTTGGAGAGTAAGAGCATTTGAGCCCCGCGATCGAACTCATCGGCATCGACAAAAGCTTTGGCCCGGTCCATGCCAACAAGGACATCAATCTCACGGTTGAGAAGGGCACGATCCACGGCATTATCGGCGAAAACGGGGCGGGCAAGTCCACGCTGATGTCGATTCTCTACGGCTTCTACCAGGCCGATAATGGCGAGATTCGTGTTAACGGCGAGAAGCTGGTGATCGCCGACACCGATGTCGCGATCGATGCCGGCATCGGCATGGTCCATCAGCACTTCATGCTGGTGGAGGATTTCACCGTTCTGGAAAACATCATGCTCGGCGCTGAGGGCGGCGCGCTGCTTGCCAAGGGCGCAAGTGCGGCCCGCAAGGAACTGAAGCGGCTTGAAGAGGAATACGGCCTGGAGGTCGACCCCGACGCCGTGATCGAGGAATTGCCGGTCGGCCTGCAACAGCGCGTCGAAATCCTGAAGGCGATGTTTCGCGGCGCCGAAATCCTGATTCTCGACGAGCCGACCGGCGTGCTGACGCCGTCGGAAGCCGATCACCTGTTCCGCATCCTCGGCATGCTGCGCGACCAGGGCAAGACCATCATTTTCATCACCCACAAGCTGCGTGAGATCATGGCGATCACCGACAAGGTCTCCGTCATGCGCCGCGGCGAGATGGTTGCGACCCGCGAGACCGCCGAGACGACGGTGGAGGAGCTTGCCGAACTGATGGTCGGCCGCCGGGTGCTGCTGCGCGTGGAAAAGGGCGAGGCCAAGCCGGGCGATGTCGCGCTTTCGGTGCGCAACCTCACCGTTCACGACAGCCGCGGCGTGCCGATGGTCAAGAACGTCTCCTTCGATGTGCGCAAGGGCGAGATCGTTGGCATTGCCGGCGTCGCAGGCAACGGCCAGTCGGAGCTGCTGGAGGCGCTGTCGGGCATTCGCAAGCCGCATTCCGGCGAAATCTGGATCGATGGCAAGAAGGTCGTTCACGCCGATCCGGCGAAGATCCGGCAAGCAGGCGTTGCCCATATTCCCGAGGACCGCCACCATATGGGGCTGATCCTGCCGTTCGAGGAGCGCGAGAACAATATTCTCGGCTATCATCATCTTGAGAAATACGGCCGCGCCGGCGTTCTCGACCGTCAGGCGATCCTCGAGGACGCGCGCGAGAAGATCGAGAAATACGATATCCGTCCGCCAAACCCCATGCTGAAGACCGCCAACTTTTCCGGCGGCAACCAGCAGAAGATCGTGGTCGCCCGCGAGATCGAGCGCGATCCGGACATCCTGCTTGTCGGCCAGCCGACCCGCGGCGTCGATATCGGCGCGATCGAGTTCATCCACCGCCGCATCATCGACATGCGCGACAGCGGCAAGGCGGTGCTGCTCGTATCCGTGGAGCTTGACGAGATCCGCGCCCTTGCCGACCGCATCCTGGTGATGTTCGTCGGCGAAGTCGTCGGCGAAACCACGCCGACGGCAGACGAACAGAAACTCGGCCTGATGATGGCCGGGATAGCATCTTGAGGACCTCATGAGCGCCGCCAACACGCCCCTGCCCTCCTGGGTCACCTTCCTGCTGATGCCGCTGCTCAACCTCGTCACGGCGCTGGTGATTTCCGGCCTTGTGATCTGGATGATCGGCCAGAGCCCGTTCGAGGCGCTTGGCATTCTCATCAACGGCGCGCTTGGCAGCGGCATGGGCATTGGCTTCACGCTGTTTTACGCGACCAACTTCATCTTCACCGGGCTTTCGGTGGCGATGGCCTATCACGCCGGGCTGTTCAATATCGGCTCCGAGGGCCAGGCCTATGTCGGCGGGCTCGGCTGCGCGCTGGTGGCGCTGTCGCTGGGCAATTACGTGCCCTGGTATGTGACCATGCCTTTCGCCGTTCTGGGCGCGGGCATATTCGGCGCGGCCTGGGCCTTCATCCCGGCATGGCTGCAGGCCAAGCGCGGCAGCCATATCGTGATCACCACGATCATGTTCAATTTCATCGGCGCGGCGCTGATGGTCTATCTGCTGGTGCATGTGCTGAAGCCCGCCGGCGCGATGTCGCCGGAAACGCGCGGCTTCGCACTTGGCGGCCAGCTTCCGAACCTTGACTGGCTGATGGCGATGTTCGGGTCCAGGCTTGGTCCCGCGCCGCTCAACGTCTCCTTCATCATCGCGCTGGTCATGGGCGTCGCCGTCTGGTTCCTGATCTGGCGCACCAAGTTCGGCTATTCGGTGCGCGCGCTCGGCATGAGCAAGTCGGCCGCCACCTATGCCGGCATTCCCTATGCCCGCACGGTGATCGTCACCATGCTGCTGTCCGGCGGCCTTGCCGGCATGATGGCGCTCAATGTGGTGATGGGCTCGGCGGATCGCCTGCAGGTGGAGTTCGTCGGCGGCGCAGGCTTTGTCGGCATCGCCGTGTCGCTGATGGGCCGCAACCATCCGCTCGGCATCGTGCTCGCCGCAATCCTGTTCGGCATTCTCTACCAGGGCGGCGCGCAGCTTTCCTTCATGATGCCGCAGATCACCCGCGACATGATCGTGATGATCCAGGGTCTGGTCATCCTGTTCGCTGGCGCGCTGGAATTCCTCTACCGGCCGGCGCTGGTCAGGGTGTTTTCCAGACGACAGATGACGGCGGAGGCCTGAGCCATGCAGAGCATCGACATCATCATCGGCATGCTGGGCTCGACCATCCGCCTGTCTATTCCGCTGATCTTTACAGCGCTGGCCGGCCTGTTTTCCGAACGTTCCGGCATTTTCGACATCGGGCTCGAAGGCAAGATGCTGGCCTCGGCCTTTGCGGCCGCCGTCGTCGCCTATTACACCGGTTCGCCCTGGCTCGGGCTGCTCGGCGGTATTCTGATCTCGATCGTCTTCAGCCTTGTCCACGGCTATGCCTCGATCACCGCGCGCGGCAACCAGATCGTCTCGGGCGTCGCGCTCAACTTCGTGGCGGCGGGGCTGACCGTGGTGCTCGGCAACGCGTGGTTCCGCCAGGGCGGGCGCACGCCGCAGCTTGAAAACAGCGCCCGTTTCACCGGCATCGATTTTCCGGGCGCGGAAGCGGCAAGCCAGATGGGCTTTTTCGGCAAGCTCTATTCCGATGTCATTTCCGGCAACAATATCCTCGTCTATATCGCCTTCATCACCGTGCCGATCGTGTGGTGGGTGGTCTACAAGACCCGCTTCGGCCTGCGCCTGCGCGCCGTTGGCGAAAATCCAGGCGCGGTGGATACGGCGGGCATTTCGGTGACGTGGCTTCGCTACCGGGCGGTGATCCTTGCCGGCCTGCTCTGCGGTTTTTCCGGCACCTATCTCGCGATCGCGCAGTCCGCGTCGTTCATCAACAACATGTCGGCCGGCAAGGGCTATATCGCGCTCGCGGCGCTGATCTTCGCCAAATGGAAGCCGGTTCCGGTGATGTTTGCCTGCCTGCTGTTCGGCTTCCTCGAGGCGCTTTCCAATTTCATGCAGGGCAAATCCATGCCGCTGATCGGCGAGGTGCCGGTGCAGGTGTTCCAGGCCATGCCCTATATCCTCACCTGCGTCCTGCTTGCGGGCTTCATCGGCACCGCCCGCCCGCCCAAGGCCGGCGGCGTGCCCTATACCAAGGAGCGGTAAAATGGCGACACCCGCAGATCTGTTCGAGACCGCGCGCGCGGCGAGCGCCAAATCCTATTCGCCTTATTCCAAGTTTCCGGTGGGCGCGGCCATCCTCGCCGAGGACGGCAAGGTCTATGCCGGCACCAATGTCGAAAACCTCGCCTATCCGGAAGGCATCTGCGCCGAGGGCGTGGCGATCGGCCACATGATCATGGGCGGCGCGACGAAGATCAAGGCCGTCGCCGTCTATGCGCCGCGTCTGGCGCTGTGCTCGCCCTGCGGCGGCTGCCGCCAGAAGCTTGCCGAATTTTCCGATGCCGGGGCTGAGGTCTATCTCTGCGACGATGCCGGCGTGCGCGAAACCGTGACCGTCGGCGGCCTGCTGCCCCACGCCTTCGATACCGAGGACATCGGATGACCGAGGCAGCGCTTCTGTTGAAGGAGGCGCTTGGCGATCTTTCGCCGCGCCATGCCATCGTGCTCGGCTCCGGCCTCGGCGGTCTGGCGGACGAGATCGAAAACCCGACGCGCTTTGCCTTTTCGGAACTGCCCGGTTTCCCCGTCGGCGGGGTCAGCGGCCATCACGGCAGTCTCGTTGCCGGCCATCTTGCCGGCACGCCCGTGATCGTGCTTTCCGGTCGGGTGCACTATTACGAGCAGGGCGATGCTGCGGCGATGCGTTTGCCGCTCGAAACGCTAGCCGCTCTCGGAGTGGAAAACCTTATCCTCAGCAATGCCGCCGGATCGCTGCATGAGGACATGCCGCCCGGCTCGGTGATGCTGATCACCGACCACATCAATTACTCCGGCATGAACCCGCTGATCGGCGAAGCCTCCGACCGCCGGTTCACCGGAATGAACCGTGCCTATGACCGCGAACTCGCCGACGCCATGCGGACCGCGGCGGCCGATCTCGACATAATACTTGCGGAAGGCACATATATGTGGTTTTCAGGACCGAGCTTCGAAACGCCGGCGGAGATCCGCATGGCCCGGGTGCTCGGCGCCGACGCGGTCGGCATGTCGACGGTGCCCGAGGTCATTCTGGCGCGCTTTTTGGGTCTGAAGGTCGCCGCAGCCTCCGTCATCACCAATTTCGGGGCGGGTATGAGCCAGGGGGAGCTTGGCCATGACGAAACCAAGAAAATGGCGCCGATCGGCGGCCGCAAACTGGCCGCCATCGTCAAGCGCGCGATCGGCAGGGGGTAAGCCATGAAACACCACACGCTTCAGGAGGCCGCGTCGGTCTCGCTTTCGCTGCTTGACCTGACCAATCTGAACGACGACTGCACCGACAAGGATATCGAGGCGCTGCTGGAGCGCGCCCATACGCCCTACGGCACGCCGGCGGCGATCTGCATCTGGCCGCGCTTCGTCAGTCTTGCCCGGCAGATGCTCGGCCCCGACCACCTGATCAAGATCGCGACTGTGGTGAACTTCCCTGCAGGCGACATGTCGATCGCGGCCGTGGAAGAGGAGACCGAACAGGCGATCCGCGACGGCGCCGACGAAATCGACCTGGTGATCCCCTATGCCAAGCTGAAGGCCGGCAATGAATGGGCTGTCAGCGAGATGATCCGCGCCGTGCGTTTTCTCTGCCGCGAGCCCGTTCTGCTGAAGGTCATTCTGGAAACCGGTGAGCTGGCCGATGCCGGCCTGATCCGCAAGGCCGCGGAGCTCGCGATTGCCGAGGGCGCGGACTTCATCAAGACCTCCACCGGCAAAGTCAAGATCAATGCCACACTGGAAGCCGCCGACATCATGCTCGGCGTTATCCGCCAAACCGACCGCAAGGTCGGCATCAAGCCCGCCGGCGGCATTTCGTCGGTGCGCGACGCCCAGCTCTATCTGAGCCTTTCCGAAACCGTGATGGGCGAAGGCTGGGTGATGCCCACCACCTTCCGCTTCGGCGCGTCCGGCCTTTTGAACGACATCCAGGCCGTGCTGGACGGCAAGCAGTCGAGCGCTTCGGCTGGCGGCTACTGAGCCAATGCTCGCCCAGGAGATCATCCGCAGGAAACGCGACGGGTTGACGCTCTCGGGCGAGGAGATCGCCAGCTTCGTGCGCGCGCTCAGCGACGAAACGCTGTCGGAGGCGCAGGCCGCCGCCTTCGCCATGGCCGTGTTCTTTCGCGGCATGGACGAAGCGGAAACGGTGGCGCTGACGCTTGCCATGCGCGATTCCGGCCATGTGCTGTCCTGGCCCGGCATCGACCGCCCGATCGCCGACAAGCATTCCACCGGTGGCATCGGCGACAATGTCTCGCTGATGCTCGCGCCGATCGCGGCCGCAGCGGGGCTGGCCGTGCCGATGATTTCCGGCCGCGGGCTCGGGCCTTCCGGCGGCACGCTCGACAAACTGGAATCGATACCCGGTTACAGCATAAGCCCCGACGAAACGACGCTCCGGCGGGTCATAAGCGAGACCGGATGCGCGATCATCGGCCAGACGGCGGAACTCGCGCCGGCCGACAAGCGGCTCTATGCGATCCGCGACGTCACGGCCACGGTCGAATCCATGCCGCTGATCGTCTCCTCGATCCTGTCGAAAAAGCTCGCGGCCGGGCTGCAAACGCTGGTGCTGGACGTCAAATTCGGCAATGGCGCATTCATGACCGATCCCGATGACGCCAGAGCCCTCGCCCGCCTTCTGGTGCGGGTCGCCAACGGCGCGGGGCTCGCCACCACCGCGCTGGTCACCGACATGAAAGAGCCGCTCGCCGATGCCGTCGGCAATGCGGTGGAGATCGAAAACGCGCTGGCGTTTCTCAGGGGCGAAAAATCCGGAACGCGGCTTGAAGCCGTCGTGCTCGCCTTCGCCGCCGAGATGATCGCCAATGCCGGCCTTGCCGAAGACCATGACCACGCGCGCGAAATGGCGCTCGTGACGCTGAAAAGCGGCAGGGCGCTGGAGAGCTTCGGCCGGATGGTGACGGGCCTTGGCGGCCCGGCGGATTTCGTCGAGCGGTGGCAGAGCTATCTCCCCAAGGCCGCGATCATCCGCCCGGTCGAAACCCCCGCCTCCGGCTATCTTTCCGCTTGCGATGCCAGGGCGATCGGTCTGAGCGTGGTATCGCTCGGCGGCGGGCGGCAGCGTCCGACGGACCGCATCGACCACAGCGTCGGCTATTCCGGGCTGAAGCCGCTCGGTACCAGCATCGAGGCCGGCGAACCGCTCGCCATGCTTCATGCCGCCGGCGAGGACGATTGGCAACAGGCCGCCGCCAGCCTGCGCGCGGCCATCACGATCGCCGACAAACCACCGGCAGAACGCCCGCTCATCCTCGACCGGGTCGACCTGCGGGCCGACGACCTGTAGTCTCAGTCACACATGCATCAGCAGAAGGACGCACCGATGACCTTCAAGACCCTGCTCGCCATTCTCGTTCTCTCCGCCCCGGCCTTTGCCGCCGACCCGACAGAGCCGGTGCGCGAGGTCATGGCCGTGACGGAGAACAACTGGGCCGAAGGCGCCTCGGACTACGAGCCGCTGTTTTCCGAAAAACGCCTGTCCCGTCTGTTCAGCGCGGATTTCCAGACGCTTTATGCCGAGGCGATGGAAACGCCCTATGCCGAGGAAGCCGGCTCACCCTTCGACTACGACGTCGTGACCAACGCCCAGGACGGTTGTCCGCTCGAAAACGTTATGATCTCGTCGCCAACCCGGGACGGTGCGGCAACCCATGTCACGGTGGAGTTCCAGTCATTCGCCTGCATGGGCGACGCCGATGAATACCAGATCTATTCGACCGCGCGCTTCGTCCTCGTCGAGGAAGACGGCGTTGCCCGTATCGACGATATCCTTGCCACCAATCCCGACGGCATCGCGATCTCGGCCAAGGAGCAGCTGCAGGCCGTGATCGATACCGAGGAGTGAGCCCGGCGGCTTTCCGACTGGTGCCGATATCAACTCAGTGGATCGTGAACTCGCCCGACACCTGTCGCCATTCATTGGGGCCGATCAGCCGTCTGTGGGCGTATCGAACGGAATGCAGCGGCCCGTCGAGCTTTTCCCGCCAGAAGTCGAGGAATTTGTGCATCTCGGGAAAGTCGGGGGCGAGATCGTAGTCCTGCCAGACATAGGTCTGTAGCAGGCTTTCGAAATCCGGCAGGCGGTAGAGGATATGCGCGGTCGTCAGCCCGTAGCCGGCGAGCTGCAATTCGAAGTCCGATGCAAGTTTCATGGTCCACCTCATTATCGTTGACAATATCAGAGGCTGACGTATTTTGCCGGCGGCTTCAATCTGAAAATTTCGTTTTAATAAACAAATTCAATATCTTGGCAGCACATCGCCCTGAGTGCTGCCAAGATATCCGGAAGACTCAGTCCCATTCCGGCGCCCATTCCGGATCGATCAATCGCATGCCCGCATCGAGTTCGCGGATGCGCATGACCTCCTCGCCGGAGAGCCGGATCGACGCCGCCTCCAGATTGGACTTCACCCGTTCGGGCCGGCTGGAGGTGGGGATCACCACATGGCCTTCCGCCATCAGAAAGGCGAGCGCGATGACGCCTTCGCCGGTCTCATGCGCGTCCGCCACTTCCTTCAAGATCGGATTGCCCACGACCATGCCCTGGGCAAGCGGCGAGTAGGCCGTGAGCGCGATATCGTGCGCCCGGCAGTAATCGGCCACGACCCTGTTCTGGTTGAACACGTGGCACTCGACCTGATTGGTGGAAATCTTGCGATCGCCGAGAAGGCGCGCGGCTTCTGCCAGCAGGGTCGTGTTGAAATTGGAAACGCCGATGCGTTTGGTCAGGCCATCGTCATAGACCGCGGCGAGTTCACCGATATAGTCCTCGAACGCCGGACCGTCCGGGCGGCCGGGCCAGTGCAGCAAAAGCAGATCGAGCTTGTCGAGCCGCAGCCGCGCCATACTCTCCTCCACGCTCGGGCGGAAGGAGCCGTGCCCGTAATTGTCGATCCAGACCTTGGTGGTGACGAAGATATCCGCGGGCGTGAAGCCGGAATCGGAAATCGCATTGCCGACTTCGGTTTCATTATCATAGGCCTGGGCGGTGTCGATGTGGCGGTAGCCTGCCTCGAGAGCGGCGATCACCGTCTCATAGGCCTCGCTGTCATTCCGCTTCCAGGTTCCGAATCCCATCTGCGGTATGCCGTTGACGGTCTTCATGGTCATGTATCATTCCCTGCGACGCGCGAACGGAAATCAGGCGGCATGCTCGCCGCCTGTTTTCCGTTGCCGTCGTCGTCAATTCTTTTTCTGGTAGGCGCGCATCAGCACGAAGGCCAGCGCGGCGATGGAGGCAACGCCCGTGATCGGCTTCTGGTTGATCATGGTTGGCACGACGCCGACCACGCTTTGAAGCATCTCCTCGGTCGCATATTTCGCGGCGCGGAAACGCCGCCGCTCCATGCGGTTCATCATCATCGCATAGGCAAGGACGAACAGCGCCAGCGCGAGCGAAGCGATGGCGATCGTTAACGTGGCGCCAAGGGGGCCAAATTTTTCCGCAAGATAGATGGCAAGCGCTGCAACGCCGCTGACAAAGGCGGCGAGAAACAGAAAGAACAGAATAACGGCGACAACCGCGTTCCGCTTGGCTGAACGCGCAATGATGCGGCCATCCACTGCCATGGCGGCCGCCACGAGTGATATGAGCCGATCCATCATCTAGCGCCGCGTCAGGAGCGCCATCAGAAATCCGAACCCTGCAGCCATCAGGATCGACTGAAGCGGACGGCTGCGGATATGATCCTCAACATCTTCCTCGAATGAAAGCGCCTCGTCGCGAGCGCGGTCATAGGCGTCCTGGCCGCTCTTGATCGCATCGTCGCGGAACTTCTCGGCCTTGACGCGGGCGTCACTGGCCTTCTGATTGCCAAGCGCGCCGATCATCTTCGTCAGTTCGGCGATATCGCCGCGCAGTTGATCAATCTGCGCCTGAATGTCGGCTTCCGTCGTCTTGCCCGCCTGGGCTTCCGTCGATTTATTGGCTACCATTGTGAACTCCTGAATTTAGGCTACTTCCTTACGATAACGCCCGAGCATGATCCTTGTTCCAGATCAAAGCAACCGGCAACGGAAAAATCAGCCCGCCAGAGCTTGGTCAGGGCCCTCACGATAAAAGGTTTCCACATGGGTGCGGATGGCAAGGCGCAGTTCTTCCATCGTCTCGTAGAACCGGCCGTCGAGACCATGCACGTGAAACTTCACCGCCACGAACTTCAAGCGACCGTTTTCGGGGATGACGATACCGACCGGCTGGCCGGCGAATTCAACCATCTGCTTTTTCATGAAATGCACCTCCGACCCTTGAAAAGCGGCCGGCCTCTTATGTTTTAGACGTATGTTTTCAACCTGCGTGTGCAGTCTGACGCATATGAAACCGGGCGCTTCTCAGGGCAAAGCCAAAGCCGGGCTCCGGTTGATGGGTCAGGCCGCACTGCCTTTCGAAGGACAGACGCAAAACAGGACATAATTGAGATATCGGCGTTGATTGATTTCTAAAGTATCCATCTCGACGGGCATCGAACGCCTCCTCTCCTTGAAGCGGCACAGGGCCGCATTCCGGTTATCGTGATAGCCAAAACCGGCCACGAATACCAGAGTTATATTTTACCGATAATGAGGATATTCTTCAAATTCATGACACAAACGCTCGAAAAATTGAAATTTATTTTCCGGGCGAAAGCACCGATGGGTCCGTAATCCTCCGCCTTCCCATAGATAGCGCGAGGCAAACGACGAACAAGGGCCCGGCCGATAAAATTGACCGCCAGTCAACAAATACAATTCCTGGATGCAGCCTGAATTGTGACCGCGTTGCGGGACGGGGCCTCAGCCCATCCGCTCGGAGGCGTAGGAGCCGGCAGACGGCGCGAATATCACCGTCCGGTTGCCGTTGATGAAGACCCGGTGATGAATATGCGCGTGGATGGCGCGGGCGAGCACCAGCGCCTCGACATCGCGCCCCAGCGCCACATAATCATCCGGGCTTTGGGCATGGGTGATGCGCACCGTTTCCTGCTCGATGATCGGCCCCTCATCGAGATCCGGCGTTACGTAATGCGCGGTGGCGCCGATCAGCTTCACGCCGCGCTGATAGGCCTGTTTGTAGGGGTTGGCGCCCTTGAAGGACGGCAGGAAGGAATGATGGATATTGATCACCCTTCCCTCCATCTTCCGGCACAGCGCATCGGAAAGCACCTGCATGTAACGCGCCAGCACCACGAGTTCGGTATCGGTCTGGTCGATCAGCTCCATCAACCGCGCCTCTGCCGCCGCCTTGTTCTCCTTGTTCACCGGAATATGGAAGAACGGGATATCGTGGTTGACCACCAGCTTCTGGTAATCGAGGTGGTTGGAAACGATCCCGACGATGTCGATCGGCAGCGCGCCGATACGCCAGCGATAGAGCAGGTCGTTGAGGCAATGGCCGAAGCGCGAGACCATGATCAGCGTCTTCATCCTGTAGGAGCCGTCATGGAACTTGTAATCCATCGAAAACGGGGCCGCGATCGCCTCGAAACCGTCTTTCAGACTGTCGAGGCTGGCGCCGGTTTCGGAAATGAAGCTGATGCGAATGAAGAACCGGCCGGTGTCCAGATCGTCATATTGCGAACTGTCGATGATGTTGCAGCCCTCGGTGGCGAGATAGCCGGAAATCGCGGCAACGATGCCACGCGTGGACGGGCAGGTCACCGTAAGCACATAATCATTCATAGCCGTCTCCCATTCCTTGAGCGCCAGCCGGTCGCGGCGGCCGATCGGTCATAAAAGCTTGCGGCAGCGCTTTCAACCGCTGCCGTGTCCAGCGCATCAGACTATGGGCGGGGCGATCGCGCTTTTGCATTGGCGACGCATAAAGGTCGATTGCCGCCACGCAAGCAGGCTAAGGTCGGTCATAACTGGAAAAACGACGGCCGGGAAACCAAATAAGCTATGTCGCCGTATCATTGACAAAGGTGTGCGCTATATTCCTGTTAATTCATCGCTGCTACCATAGAGGCGCCATCTGATGGAGCCATGTCCGGAGTTTTGTGAATGCCAAGTCTGAAAGGGTTTTTGCCGTGCCCCAGCGCCTCTGCCAGCCTCAGGAAGCTGTTTTTTACGGCGGCGGTTTCGCTGACCGCGCTTTCGGTATCCGTTCAGGCCGGCATGGCCGCGGCTTGTGAGATGAGCCTGCGCGGCATCAATGTCGCCGGCGCCGAATTCGGCAAGCCGGGCGATCCCTATGGCGAGGGCTATATCTATCCCACCAAGGAAACCATCGATTCGCTTGCCAATGACAAGTTCAACGCCATACGCCTGCCCTTTCTGTGGGAGCGCCTCCAGCCGCAGTTGAACGGCATTCTGGATGACACGGAACTGTCGCGCATTCAGGCGACGGTAGATGACGCACATGCCAACAACATGGTGGTGATCCTCGACCCCCATAATTACGCGCGTTATCGCGGCGAGGTGATCGGCAGCCCCAATGTGCCGGTCGAAGCCTTCGCCGATTTCTGGAAGCGCCTCAGCTCCGTGTTCGCCAATGACGAGGACGTGATCTTCGGCCTGATGAACGAGCCGCACGATATCGAGGCCGCGGACTGGCTGACGGCCGCCAACGCGGCGCTGAAATCGATCCGCGATATCGGCGCCGGCAATCTCGTGCTCGTGCCCGGCACCGCCTGGTCCGGCGCGCATAGCTGGAGCCAGAGTTTCTACGGCAACTCCAACGCCTCCGTCATGACCGGCGTGCAGGACCCCGTCGACAATTTCGCGTTCGAGGTGCACCAATATGCCGATGACGACTTTTCCGGCAAAGCTGACAACTGCAACAAGATCGACGGCGCCGTGAGCGCCATCCAGAGCTTCACCAACTGGCTGAACGCCAATGATTACCAGGGCTTCCTCGGCGAATTCGGCACCTCCGACCAGCTTTCCTGCCTCAAGGGGCTGAAGCAGATGGTCGACATCATCGAGCAAAATCCCAAGGCCTGGATCGGCTGGGCATATTGGGCAAGCGGCGAATGGTGGCCGAAAAATTCGCCGATGATCATCCAGCCGGATCTGCGCAATGGCGGCAAGGCGCAGCTCACCACGCTGCAGCCGGTCCTGAACGAACCGGACACGCGGCTCGCCTGCAACGCCCACTAAAATCTTCTAGCTTCCGGCCACGGGCGCCCAAAGCACGTCTTCGATGCGGCGGGCGCCGGTGGCGAGAATCGCCAGCCTGTCGAAGCCGAGCGCGATGCCGCTTGCCGGCGGCATGATCCTGAGCGCGTCGAGGAAATCCTCGTCGATCGGATAGGTCTCGCCGTAGATGCGCTGTTTTTCAGCCATGTCGGCGACAAAGCGCCGGCGCTGCTCGTCGGCATCGGTCAGTTCGCCGAAGCCGTTGGCAAGCTCAACGCCGCAGACATAGAGTTCGAAACGCTCGCTGACCCGCGGATCGGCCTCGCTCTTGCGCGCAAGGGCCGCCTCGCAGGCGGGATAGGCATCCAGCACCGTGGCCGCGCCATGGCCAAGTTCCGGCTCGACCTTTTCCACCAGCACGCGCGAGAACATATCCGACCAGCTATCGTCCGGGCCATAGCGAAGCCCCGCCTTGTCCATGCGGGCGGCAAGGGCCTCACGGTCCCCCTCCCCGTCACATCCGATCGTCGCCAGAAGATCGATCCCGGCAAAACGTTCAAAGGCCTCGGCAACGTTTAGCCGCTGGATGGCTGCGAACGGGTCGCAGGCACTGCCGCGCCACGAGAACTGCGTCGCCCCCGCCGCCTTTGCCGCCAGCGCCAGCAGCGCCTGGCAATCCGCAAACAATCGCTCATAGGGCGCGTGGGCGCGATACCATTCCACCATTGTGAATTCGGGATGATGCAGCGGCCCGCGCTCGCGATTGCGATAGACGCGGGAAAAACAGACCAGCCGCTCCTCACCCGCCGCCAGCAGTTTCTTGGCGGTGAATTCCGGCGATGTGTGCAGATACATCTGCTGTCCAGCACCGTCATTGCCGATCATGGTGGCGGCAAAGGCGTGAAGATGGGTTTCGTTGCCGGGCGAGACCTGCAGCGCCGGCACATCGGCCTCGATGAAATCCTCGGCGGCAAACCAGGCGCGCATCGCCGCCATCATTCGGTTGCGGGCGAGAAGCGCCGGCCTTCGGTCCGCATGGCGGTCGGGACGCCACCACGCTCCGTCGCCCGCTTCTCTTCTGTCAGTCGGCTTGTTCATATGGGTTTCCGAGCCCTCACAGGCGGTTTGCGGCGTTTGGCACTGGCATTAAGGTGCAATTTGCGTTAGTCCCGCTCTCACAATTCAAGAAGGATTGCGGCCAGAGGCCGCGCTTTGAAAGCAAGGAAGTTTCATGGTCAAGGTCATCGCCTCGTCGCTGCGCAAGGGTAATGTCGTCGATGTCGACGGCAAGCTCTATGTCGTGCTCACCGCCCAGAATTTTCACCCCGGCAAGGGCACGCCCGTTACCCAGGTGGACATGCGCCGGATCGCCGACGGCGTCAAGGTTTCGGAGCGCTGGAAGACGACGGAACAGGTCGAGCGCGCCTTTGTCGAGGACAATGACCACACCTTCCTCTACGCCGATGGCGAAGGCTATCACTTCATGAACCCGGAGACCTACGACCAGCTCACCATGAGCGCGGACGATGTCGGCGATGCCGCCGCCTATCTCTCCGAAGGCATGACGGTGATCCTTTCGATCCACGAGGGCGTGGCGATCGCGATCGAACTGCCGCGTCAGGTGACGCTGGAAATCACCGAGACCGAGCCGGTGGTCAAGGGCCAGACCGCCTCGTCCTCCTACAAGCCCGCCATGCTCTCCAACGGCGTGCGCACCATGGTGCCGCCCCACATCGACGCCGGCACCCGCGTCGTCATCCTCACCGAGGACGGCTCCTATGTGGAACGCGCCAAGGACTGAGCGGCATTCGGTCCGCGAACCTTCCGGCAAACAATCTCTCCCCTTGAGGGAGAGATTAAGTCTGCATCGCCTTTTTGCTGCGACCAACAAGGAAGCGATCTGAGGCTCAATGGTCACAGCGCCGTCGTCTTGCGGCGGCGCCTGATATGCGCTCCGAGAATGCCCTGCGGGCGCACCAGCAGGATGACGCAGAGCATGACGCCGATGGCGACGATCTGGAGCGAGGCCGCCCGGGCCTGCTGATCGGTCGGCACCAGCGCGGAGAGAGCGGCACCAGAGCCGGCCCGCGAGGCGACGCTCAACCAGAAATTCCCTTTCGCGTTCTACCGCTGCAGCGGGTCTTCCGTGCTGCTGATGACCGAGAGCCTTTGGCCGCAATCCGGCCCCTGCACGCGCCATGCCACCTACGCCTTCTCGCGCGCAATCAACGATCGGGTCAGCCCCGAGGTGGATTACGACCACCGCGCCATGGTGAACGCGCTTGAACGGCGCGATCCGGATGCCGCGCGCACAGCACTGGCCACCGATATCACGAAACGTCTGAAAACAAGTAGAATCAATGCCTTGCGCCTTGCTACAAATTTAAACCGGACAGCAGTGGGTCAAGCCCGAAGATGACGTCCGATAAAGGGATAGGTTTGTCGGCAGTCTGAGGGCGTCGGATTTCCGGCGCCTTTTTTGCCGCCCAAAATGCAGGTAAAAAACTGCGCTTTACATGCAGGTAAATACCTGCATAATGACGGGCGTTGAAAGTGAGGACCATGGATACCGATACCGTTTTCAAGGCGCTGGCCGATCCGACACGCCGCAAGCTGCTCGACCTTCTGTGCGAGCGGAACGGGCAGACCCTCGGCCAGCTCTGCGAAAACCTCGACATGACCCGCCAGTCGGCCACCCAGCATCTCGGCCTTCTGGAAAAGGCCAATCTCGTCACCAGCGTCCGGCGCGGGCGGGAGCGGCTGCATTTCATCAATCCTGTGCCGCTCTACGAAGTCTACGAGCGGTGGGTGCGCAAGTTCGAGCACCAGCGGCTCAACCTGCTGCACGACCTCAAGACAGAGCTCGAAGGAGACAGCAAATGACAGATCAAACGACCCGGCAGACAACCACATTCGTCTACGTGACCTACATCGCCTCGACGCCTGAGAAAGTGTTCGAGTCCATCATCAAGCCGGAGGTGACGCGCCGCTATTGGGGCCACGATAACGTGTCCGACTGGCGGCCAGGCTCACGCTGGCAGCATGTCCGCGACAACGAGCAGCGTACTGTCAATCTCGTCGGCGAGGTGATCGAAAACACGCCGCCCACACGCCTGGTGGTAAGCTGGGCAAACGAGTCGGAGGCCGCGGACCCGCTAGCCTACAGCCGGGTAACCTTCGATATCGAACCCTATGAGGAGATGGTGCGGCTTACCGTGACGCATGATGACCTAGTGGTCGGCAGCGGTATGGCGAACGGCGTCACCAAGGGCTGGCCGATCGTGCTGTCCAGCATGAAATCCTATCTCGAAACCGGCCGCGGCCTCGACGTTTTCGCCAAGCCCAAGGCGGCCTGAAGAAAGGGGCGCATCAAGAATAACAAGAGAGATAGTTGAAATCTGAAATATCTTGTGATCAAATAATCAAAACAAAATTATGCAGACGGGCGGCAGATCGCCGTCCGTCGGGAACGACACAGGATAAGCCGATGAATATGCAGACCGAATCCGCCCCGCTCAGCAACAGCTTTCCGGTTGACGAGATCCGGTCCCTGTTCCCGGCGATCGCCAAGGCCGGCGATTTCGTCTTCCTCGAAAACGCCGGCGGCGCGCAGGTGCCGCAAAGCGTGGTGGACGCTGTCACCAATCACCTGATCGATGCCAACGTCCAGCGCATGGCAAGCTACGAGCACAGCGCCCGCGTCGACGCCGGGCTGGAGGCCGCGCGCGAAAGCGTTGCCGTGCTGATCAATGCCTATCGGCCGGAGGAGATTTCCTTCGGCCTCAACGCCACCTCGTTCATCCGCCTCGTCAGCCTCGGCATCGCCAGGATGCTGGACGAGCGCAACGAGATCGTGGTTACCGACATGGACCACGACGCCAATATCGCGACGTGGCTGGCGCTCCAGGAAAACGGGGCGAAGATCGTCTGGTGGCGGATGCGCGAGGACGGAACGCTCAACCCGGAAGACCTGAAGCCGCTTGTCAACGCGCGCACCCGGCTGGTCGCCTGCACGGCAACCTCGCACGCGATCGGCACCGTGGTCGATGTCGCAGCCGTCGGCCGCATCGCCCATGCCGCCGGCGCGGAGGTCTTCCTCGACAGTGTCCATTTCGGCCCACACGGGCTGATCGACGTTCAGGCCTGGGATTGCGACTATCTGGTCTGCTCGGGCTACAAGAACTTTTCACCGCATATGGGCTTTCTGTGGGGACGCTATGACGCGCTCTGCAGGCTTCCCACCTTCAAGGAAGACTTCATCCCCGACGTGCCGCCCTACAAGATCGAGGTTGGCACCTTTCCCTATGAGAATGTCGCGGGCATGGATGCCGCCGTGCGTTATCTCGAAAGCGTCGGCGAGCGGTTCCTGCCGTCCGGCGAACACAGCCGCCGTGCGGCGATTGGCGCGGCGATGGGGGCGATCCGCGATTACGAGATGATCCTGGCCAGGGAAATGCTCTCCGTGTTGAAGCGCCACGGCGCGGTGATCTACGGCATTTCCGACAATGACAGGCTCGGGCAACGGGTGCCGACAATCTGCTTCAACATACCGGGCCTTGCACCAAAGACGCTTTCGGAGGAGATGGGCAAAAGACGCATCGGTATTCGCGACGGGCATATGTTCGCGCCGCGCCTGATGGCGCGCCTCGGCCTTGCGATGGACAGCGGCGCGGTGCGCGTCTCGCTGCTGCATTACAACAAGCTTGAAGAAATCGAACGCTTTGACACAGTGCTTGGCGAGATCATCGCCGCGCACAAAAGCTGAAGCGTCACGATGCCGGCGGCGCGAGAGCGCGTCGCCACAAACCGCATGCGGTCACCACCAGAGGGAGAATGAAAAAATGATGCTTACCCGCCGCCACGCCATCATGCTTGCAACGGCAATCGGACTTGCCGCCGGAAGCCTTTCGGCAGCAGCAGCCGAGCCTTTCCGCATCGGCGCCTATCCCAGCAATCCGCCGTTCGAATACAAGAATGCCAGCGGCGCTTTCGAGGGCTTCGAGGTGGATATCGCCACCGAAGCCGCCAAGCGCGCCGGCCTCGAGCCGGAAATCGCCGATTACGGTTTCCAGGCGCTGTTTGCCGCCACCACATCGGGCCGTATCGATGGCGCGATTTCCTCGATCACGATCACCCCGGAACGCCTGGAATCGCAATCCTTCACCCAGCCCTATTACGATTCCGACATGGGCATCGCCGTCAAGGAAGGCATCACGCTTTCCGGCACTGAAGAGCTGAAGGACAAGACCGTCGGCGTGCTCTCCGGTTCCACCGGCGCGAAATGGGTCGATGAAAACAAAGAGAGCCTCGGCATCAAGTCGGTCAAGGGCTACAACGCCCAGCAGGACATGTTTCTTGATCTCGGCGCGGGCCGCGTCGATGCCGTCGTCTCCGACATTCCGGGCATGGAATACCTGTTCACCAAGATGAAGGGCTTCGAGGTCGCCGCGCGGATCAAGACCGGCGAGCAGTATGGCATGATGATGGGCAAGGATCATCCGCAGCTCGACGCCATCAACGAGGCGATCACCACGATGAAGGAAGACGGCACCATGGCCGAGTTCCACGAAAAGTGGTTCGGCTCGGCGGCGCCGGCCAATTCCTCCACCGTCACGGTCTTCGCCATCCCGTGATCGCGCATGACGGAGGGCGTCGCGGCGCCCTCCTCTCTTCTTGCCGCCGCAAGGCATGGCCGGAAGACGTCGCGTCCAACAGACGCGGCAAGACGCATGTCACGCTCACCGAAAGTTGCCGCCGATGACCCTCGTCGAAACCTTCTTCAACACCGAAGTGCTTGCCGCGAGCATGCCGCTCCTTTTGCGCGGGCTGATGAACACGCTGATCCTCGGCGTGCTTGCCATCGTGATCGGCGTCAGCGCCGGACTTTTGATCTGCGTATTGCGTCTCTACGCGCCGAAGCCGATCCGGTTTCTGACGGTCGCCTATATCGACGTGTTCCGCGCCATGCCGGTGCTGGTGGTGCTGATCCTGGTCTATTACGCCCTGCCCTTTGTCGGCATCCGCTTTTCCGCCTGGACGTCCGCGATCCTGTCGTTTTCGATGGTGATGGCCGCCTATTCGGCGGAAGTGTTCCGCTCCGGCATCGAAAGCGTCCCGAACGGGCAGTTCGAGGCAGCCTCGGCCCTTGGCCTGTCCTTTCCGGTCACCCTGTGGAAGGTCATCCTGCCGCAGGCGATAAGGATCGTGATCCCGCCGACCACCAGCAATTGCGTTTCAATGTTCAAGGATACCGCGCTCGCCTCCACCGTTGCGATGCCCGAACTCCTCAAGGAGGCGCAGGACGCGCAGGCGTTTTACGCCAATCCGACGCCGCTGATCGGCGCGGCGATTATCTATCTGGTGTTCCTGCTGCCGCTGGTGCGCCTCGTGGCCGTTCTGGAACAGCGGTTCCGCCGGGCGAAAACCCGCTAAGCGCCCCCGCGCGCTTGACTTTGATGCCTCTTGCCCCGACAGACGGTGAAAGGCTCGCACCACCACCGGGAGAGAGGCGCAATGAACAATACGGGACTTTCCAGGATTTCATCGCGGATGACCGTCCAGGACGGGGTGTACGAGCAATTGCGCCAGGCCCTGATGTGGGGCCAGTTCGAACCCGAACAGGTCACCACGATCTCCTCGCTCGCCGCCGAATTCGGCACCAGCCATATGCCGGTGCGCGAGGCGCTGCGCCGGCTTGCCGCCGAGAAGGGGCTCGAGATCAGCCGCAACGGTTCGGCCCGGGTTCCCGCAGTTTCGCGCCAGCGGCTCGATGATCTCTGCCGCGCGCGCACCGCGCTGGAGGGGCTTGCGACCAAGCTTGCGACGCCGCGCATGAAGACGGCCGAGATCGAGCATTGCCTCGCACTGGCGCGCGAACATGAGGCGCTCGGCCGCGATGGCCATGTCCACGAGATGCTGCGCAAGAACCAGGAATTCCATTTCGCGATCTATGAGCTTTCCGGCTCGGAAATCCTGCCGCAGATGATCGAGACATTGTGGCTGCGCTTCGGCCCCTATATGCGCATGCTCTCCGATCTCGTGATCCATCAGATCAACGAGGGCACGATCCACCCCTATTCGACCTATCACTACGAGATGATCGAGGCCTTCCGGCGCGGCGATGCCGAGGCGGCCGCAGCACTCATGGTCAAGGATATCGAGGCGACGCAGGCCCTGCTGCAGGACATGTGCCCGATCTGAGGTTCGCTCGCGCCCGACCGGAAGCGCTCCAACGCTTACGTCGGAGAAGCGGCTTCATACATTGTTCATGAGCGCCGGATAGAGGCGGCGGGCCATTTCGGCAGTACCACGAAGCAGATGAAAGCGAAGCCAGACCATGTCGCACAACAGCGGACTCCATCTTGAACTGAACGGCCGCAAGACGCGGCTGAAATGGCACCAGTTGCGCAAGCGCCTCGCCGATCCCGTCTTTTCCCTTGCGGTGATGGCGGAAGGTTTCGAGCTCGGGGCCTCGATGGAGCTTGACCTTCGGGTGCGCGCCGATGGCGGTTTTGCCGTCGTGCACGACGATACGCTGGAAAGCGAGACGGATGGCCGGGGCCTCGTCTCCGCGTCGCGGCGTAAGGACCTTGAGAACGTGCGCTACGCCGTCGGCGGCGAGCCGCTTATCCTGTCCGAAGACCTCGCGCGGCTGCTCTCAGGCGCCCATCCCGACGCGCTGGTGCAATTCGACATGAAATCGGATCTCGGCGTGATCGGCAATGCCGGGCTTGCCCATCTGCGCCAGATCATCGGCGCCAATGCCGGCAAGATCATCGTCTCGGCGACCGATCTCGCGCTGATCGCGGCGATGCGCGAGACCATGCCGGACGTCGCGCGCGGCATCGATCCCTCCGAGGATATCTGGGAGGCCTGGGAGAAGGACGGGCTTTCGGCCGCCTCCGATGTGCTCGATGCGGCGCTGGCGGGGCCCACCGCAGCCGGCACCATCTACCTGCACTATCCGCTGGTTCTGAAAGCGGCCGACCATGGTCTCGACATGATCGCCGCCAGCCACGAGGCCGGCCTTCTGGTCGACGCCTGGACCTTCAATCCCGCCCGGCCCGACGACGGGCTGACGGCCGAGGAGCTTGAAACCGTAAGGCGCCTGCTCGAACTCGGCGCCGACCAGATAACCACCGATGAGGCGCCGCTGCTTGCGGCGGCATGGGGCGCGGCGGGGCACACCGCTTCCCTTTCAGACTGAGGCGGCTTCCGTTCCGGAAAGGTCCATACCGGTAATTTTTTTGTACACGTGTACATTTGTCATGTACACGTGTACAAAATGTCACGTGGGCGTCATGAGGAGGACATAGGTCATATCGTGCGTCCGATCGGCGAAGGCTACATTCCGCGGTTTGGAGGACGTGCGCGGGTAGTTTTCGCTTCACCGGCATCGTGCTGTTCCGGCAGGCCCGGAAACAAGAAACGGCCGATGCGATATGACAACACGGGCGGGGGCTTCCGTGACAATTTCGGGGGCCTCATGCTCAGGGACCTGGAGAGACCCGCATGAATATCAAGGCATTTATCGGCACGGCGGCCATTGCGATCGCGGCCGCCACGTCAGGTGCGGCGCATGCCGAGGACTACACCATCACCGTCTGGTCGGGCGGCACCGACGACAACTCGCTCTACCGCGTCGACGCAATTGAAATGGCCGCCGACTATCTCGAGCGTCAGGCCGCCATTCGCGGCGACGATCTCAACATCACCGTCGAAAAGCAGGTCTGGTCGAGCTGGGACGACTTCAAGCAGGCTGTGACGCTGGCCGCCGAATCCGGCACCGCCCCCAACATCATCGTCACCGGCCATGAAGACATCGGCCCGTGGTCGCAGGCCGGCATTCTGCGCCCGATCGAGGACTATGTCGATTTCGACGCCTGGCCGCTCAACCAGCTCTATGACAACCTCATCGACGTATCGAGCTATGACGGCATGATCTGGGGCATTCCGCAGGATGCCGAAGCCCGTCCGTTCTTCATGTCCAAGCCGGACCTGAAGGCGATCGGCTACAGCGATGCCGATATCGACGCGCTTCCCGGCAAGATCGAGAGCGGCGAATACACGCTTTACGACATGCTCGACGATGCCAAGAAAATGCAGGATGAAGGCGTGGTCGAACCCGGCTACGGCTTTGCGCCGCGCGTCAACAACGGCACGGATTACTGGCAGTTCTATCAGTCCTTCGGCGGCGAAATGGTTGACCCGGAAACCGGCAAGCTGGTGTTCGACAAGCAGGCCATGACCGACATGTACCAGTTCTTCGCCGACGCGGTGGAGATGGGCGTGACGCCGAAGACTTATCTCGGCGGCGAGTGGGACAGTTGGCACACCAATGTCGCGACCGGCAAATACGGCGCCTGGCACGGCGGCACCTGGCACAAGCTGCAGTGGGAGAACCAGTACGGCCTTCCGGATTTCTTCGACACCGTCTCGTTCTCGCTGATCCCGGCTGGCAATGAAAACGGCAGGCCCAACACCATCACCCACCCGCTGGTCTACCTGATCTCGACCCAGGGCACCGATGATGACGCGGCGATCTCCGCCGAGCTTGTCGCCGTTGCCTCCGAGCCGCGCATCAACGCGCTGCACGCGGTCCAGTCCGGCCATCTGGCCATCGGCGAGGCGGAGACGACCATCCCGTTCTACGCCAATGACCGTTGGGCCAGCGAAGCCACCGAAAAACTGCTCCCCTACGCCAACTCGATCCCGAACAATGCCGATTTCGGCATCTACTGGGAAGCGATGTTCAAGGGGCTGGAATCGGCATGGGCCGGCACGACCTCCGTCGAGGACGCGGTGAACCAGGCTCAGGCGACGGTCGAGAACGGCCTCGGCGACCAGATCATCATTCGCTGAACGGAGCGAAGATGACCGAGAACACCTCCGTCGAAAGAGGTATCAACCCGGGCGTGGCAACGCGCCCGGGCGATGCCGAGACCGGCAAGGCCGCCCGCAAGGGCGGCCCCCGCATCAGTCCGTTCGGCATCCTGATGCTGTCGCCGGCGCTTCTTTTTCTGCTCGCCTTCTTCTTCGCACCCGTGGTGCTGACGGCGGTCTTTTCCTTCACCAACATGACCAGCGCGACCGGCATTACCGGTGGCGCTTACGTGGTCAGCCCCAACGCGCTGCGCAATCTTGAATGGCAGGGCATGGACAAAGCCGTGACCGAGAGCCTGAGCGGCACGTCGATCACCGTTGACGAGGCGGGTCTTGCCCGCGCCGCTGCGGCCGGCGTCGATCCGGATTTCCTCGAAGATATCGAAGACCGCCTGATGGGCGCGCATTTCGAGGATGCCCGCAGCTTCGAACGCGAGCTGAAAACGCTGCCGAACCGTCCGCGCCGCATCCGCGATCTCAAGCTTGCCGCCGAACCCTTCGGCCAGTCGATCCTCAACACCCGCTTTGCAACGCGCGATCAGGCGATGACGGCCATCGATGCGGTTGCACCGGACCTTAGCGAAGATCAGCGCGACGCGGTTCTGAGCGAAGCCTATACCGGCTGGGTCTGGACCACGGACAATTTCAAACGGCTGGCGACCACGCCGGCAACCGGTCGGCTTCTGACCAATACCGCGCTTTATGTCGGCCTGACGCTTTCGATCTTCAATGTCGGGCTCGGCCTGTTTCTCGCGATCGCGATCTTCTACATGCCCAAGGCCAGCGGCTCGGTTTTCAGCGTGCTCTGGCTTCTGCCGCGCATCACCCCGGTCGTGCTTTATGCCGTCATGTGGCGGTGGTTCACCTGGGATGACGGGTTTCTGCCCACCATTGCCGCCCAATTCGGCCTGCCCTCGTTCAACTACATGAAAGGCTCCGTGCCAACGGCCTGGGCAACGATCATCACCCTCAACGGCTTCATCGGCGCGTCCTTCGGCATGATCCTGTTCAGCGGCGCGCTCCGGGCCATTCCCGTCCAGCAGCTTTGGGCGAGCGAGGTCGATGGTGCAAGCCGCTTTCAGCAGGTCCGCAAGATCATCCTGCCGCAGTTGAAATGGCCGATCCTGTTCGTAACCTGCTATCAGTCGCTGTCGCTTCTGTCGTCCTACCAGGAGATCTGGCTGACGACCAATGGCGGGCCGGGCAACACCACCAATGTGTGGGCGCTCGAAGCCTTCCGCATTGCGCTGTCGAACTTCACCGGCAATCTCGAATATGGCCTCGGCGCTGCCATGGCGCTGGTGCTGGTCGTCGTCGGCCTCACGCTTTCCATCATCTTCCTCCGGCTCTTCAAGTTCGGGGAAATGCTGGAAAAGCCGAAGATCGAATTTTAGGGAGGTCAGGACATGTCACGCAATTTCGCCGCCTGGCCGCTCATTCTGGTGCTGGGGCTGCTCAGTCTGCCGCTGGTGATCATGTATGTCTTCGTGTTCATCGACAGCTTCACCAACGCGCCGCCGGGCTCGATGATCCCTAACGAGTTTACGCTCGAGCACTGGCAGTTCCTTATCGATCCGTCGATTGCCGGCAATGTCTGGTCGGCAACGCTCAACACGCTGATCTTCGCCTGCTCGATCGGCGCGATCGTGGTGTCGCTTTCTTCCATGGGCGGCTATGCGCTTTCGCGCCTCAACATGCCGTTCCGACAGTTCTTTCTTGCCGGCATCATGGTGATGCACGCCTTTCCGTCGGTGACGCTGATCATCGGCGTATTCCTGGTGCTGCAGTTCATCGGCCTCTACGACACGCTGATCGGCGTGGTCTTCGTCAAGGCATCGCTGATGCTGCCCTTCGGCATCTGGATCATGAAGGGCTTCTACGACACCGTGCCCTGGGAGATCGAGATGGCCGGCGTTCAGGATGGCGCCTCGCGCTTTACCGTCTGGCGGCGGCTTATCCTGCCGCAGGTCAAGCCCGGCCTGGTCGCCCTCGTCGTGTTCTCCTTCCTCGATGCCTGGGGCGAATATGTGCTGCCGCGCATTCTGGCGCCGACGGCGGATTACCGGGTGCTCTCGGTCTATCTCGAGCGGGTCTCGCAGAAGGATTCGATCACCTACGACTTCAATCTCTTCAAGGCGGTGGGGCTCTACTACACCCTGCCCGTGATTATCCTTTTCATCATCTTCCAGAACCGGCTGATGAACATCTTCAGCGGAGGCACCAAAGGCTGATGCGTATCAAGCTCGAAAATTTCACCAAGACCTTCGACCACACCACCGTCATCGACAAGATGAACCTCGAGGTGAACGACGGCGAAATGCTGGCCCTGCTCGGCCCTTCCGGCTGCGGAAAGTCGACGACGCTTCTTGCCATTTCCGGCATCCACCGCATCAATGGCGGACGGATCCTGTTCGGCGACAAGGACGTCTCGAACGTGGCGAGCCAGAAGAGAAATGTCGGCGTGGTGTTCCAGAACTATGCGCTCTACCCGCATATGACGGCGTTCGAGAACATCGCCTTCCCGCTGGAAGTGCGCCATGCAAGCCGCGAGGAGATCGACCGCGAGGTTCGCCAGATCGCCGAACTCGTGCATATCGACCGCTATCTCGACCGCCGCCCCGGCCAGCTTTCCGGCGGCCAGCAGCAGCGCGTTGCGCTTGCCCGCGCGCTGGTGCGCAAGCCTGCCGTTCTGCTGTTCGACGAGCCGCTCGCCAATCTCGATGCCAAGCTCCGCCTCGAAATGCGCTCGGAGATCCGCCGCATCCAGATGGAAACCGGCATCACCGCCATTCTCGTCACCCATGACCAGGTGGAAGCGATGTCGATGTGCGACCGGATCGCGATCATGAACGAAGGGCAGATCATCCAGATCGACACGCCGACGGAGATGTACCGCAATCCCAAGACCCAGTTCGTCGCGGGCTTTCTCGGCAATCCGCCGATCGCCTTCGTCAATGGCCGGGCGGAAGCCGGCGTCATCCGGCTCGAGGAAGACGACGTCATCCTGCCGATGCCCGCCAACGCGAAAAAGGCGGAGGACGGCGCGCCGATCATCGTCGGCATCCGGCCGGAGATTTATGGCAGCAATGACGGCAGCCCGGTCGGTGGCCGCGTCAGCTTCGTGGAAACCCAGGGCCGCGAAAACCTCTATGACGTAGCCCTGCCCTCGGGCGCGGTTCTCCGGTCGATCCAGCCGGTGCGTCACGATATCGCGATCGGCGATGAGGTGCGCTGGGGCGTCCGCCCCGATGACCTTCTGGTGTTTCAGCAGGACGGGACACGCCTATGAGCGGCGCGCCCGGACTTTCCGACTTTACAGCGCGCTATGGCTGGCCGGAGATATCCGGCCCGCTCTGCGTCGCCCATCGCGGGGCGAGCGACCATGCCGTCGAAAACACGCTCGCCGCCTTTCGCGTCGCCTCCAAACTCGGCGCCGATATGTGGGAGTTGGACACGCAGCTCACCCGCGACGGCGTCGTGGTGGTCTCCCATGACGACCATCTTGAGCGGGTCTTCGGCGTCCATACCCGGATTTCGGAAATGACTGCGGCTGAGTTGGCCGCCCTCGAGGGCGTCGACGTTCCGACCTTCTCTGAAGTGGCCGCTCTCGGGCGCGAACTTGGCACCGGCCTCTATGTCGAACTCAAGGCGCCCGGCACCGGCCTGAAATGCTGGCAGGAGCTCAAGGATCACGACCAGCGCTTCGCCGCCCTCGGCTCCTTCGACACGGCGCAGGTGCGCGAATTGCGCGAGGCCGGCTGCGACTTTCCGCTGGCCGTGCTGGTCGGCATGGGCAAGGACCCGATGGCGCTGGCCGAAGAGGCCGGTGCGGATCTCGTGCATTTGTGCTGGGAAAAGGATGGTCCGCGGCCGCAGGACAAGGTGACAGCCGAACTTTGCGACCTTATCTTCCGCTCACAACGGCAGATTGTTCTCTGGCATGAGGAGCGGGCGGATATCCTGAAAGACATGATCGACCTTCCGGTTCTGGGCATCTGCACCAACCGGCCGGAGATGATGCAGACCGGCGAGGCATCCAGCAACATTACATGAGCGATCCAGTATTTCCGAAACGGGCCGTGACGTCCCATGATGTCGCCCGGCACGCCGGCGTTTCCCGCGCCGCCGTGTCGCGCACCTTCACGCCCAATGCCTCCGTCTCCGAGGAAACCCGGCAGAAGGTCATCAAGGCCGCCAATGAGCTCGGCTACCGCGTCAATTATCTCGCCCGCAGCCTTATCAACAAGCGCTCCGATCTCGTCGGCGTGGTTGCCGCCGGCCTCGACAATCCGTTTCGCACCATGCAGATCGACCACCTGACGCGCGGCCTGCTGGCGCGCGACCTGCGGCCGATCCTGCTGCCGACCTCCCGCTCGGAGGATGTGACCACCTTTATCCGGCAATTGCTGCAATATTCGGTCTCCGGCGTCATCGTCACATCGGATGCCCCGCCGACGGAGCTGTGCGAGGAATGCGCCGGCAACGGCATTCCGATCGTCCTGATCAACAAGGGCGAGAACATCCCCCTGGTCGACCGCGTGGTCAATGACGACGAGGTCGCTGCCCGGGCGGCCGCCGATTATTTCTTCGATGCCGGCAGTCGGCGGCTGGCCGTCATGGCCTCGCCGCACCTGTCGTTCACCGGCCGCAGCCGCAGACAAGCCTTTATCGCGCGCGCTGAGGAGCTCGGCGCGGCGCTCGAGGTGATCGACGTCCCGGTCAACGACTACAAGTCGGGCTTCGAACAGGGCGCCGCTCTGGCCGAAAGCGCCGCCGAGGCGCTGTTCTGCGTCAATGACTACATGGCCTGCGGCGTGATCGACGCGCTGGCGCGCCTTGGGCGCGACCGGGACCATCCCGGCCTCAGGATCATCGGCCACGACGATATCCCCCAGGCGGGCTGGGACGCCTACCGGCTGACCACCTTCGCCCAGGCCTGCGACCTGCAGACCGAGGCGGCGATCGATTTCCTCGAAACCCGCATCGCCGATCCCGACCTTCCGGCGCGGCTTGAAACCACGCCCGTGCAGCTGGTGGAACGAAAGTCGGCCGCATGACCAGCCTGTCCGAACATGACATTGAAGCGCGCTATGCGTTCGCGCGGGCGCTTGCTCAAAGCGCCGGCGAACGGGCGCTTCAGCTTCAGCGAGACGACGCCGCGATTTCGATCTCGAACAAGGGGCTTCAGGATTTCGTCACCAATGCCGACCGGGAATGCGAGGCGCTGATCCGCGCGGCGATCGCCCGCGACTTTCCCGAGGACGGCTTCGTGGGCGAAGAGACCGGCCGGACGGTCGGCGACGGCCCTGTATGGGTGATCGACCCGATCGACGGCACCAATAACTACATGCGCCGCCTGCCCGACTGGGGCGTATCAATCGCGCTGGTGGCCGATGGCGAGATCATGCTCGGCGCGATCTTCGACGCGACCACGCAAACCGTATTCCACGCCCGCCGGGGCCATGGCGCCTTCAATGGCGACAACCGCCTTGCCGCTTCGACAATCGATGACCCGCAAACCGCATTGGCGCTCACCGGCCATTCCCGCCGCACCGCGATCGGCCCTTATCTCGACCTGCTCCTGAAGCTGCACGAGCAAGGCTTCGATCACCGCCGCATCGGCGCTGC
The DNA here is from genome assembly GCF_053484265.1 of Martelella sp. FOR1707. Taxonomy (NCBI): domain Bacteria; kingdom Pseudomonadati; phylum Pseudomonadota; class Alphaproteobacteria; order Hyphomicrobiales; family Aurantimonadaceae; genus Martelella; species Martelella sp. FOR1707. Next base: position 163,100 of record NZ_JBAKFP010000008.1, read on the forward strand.
GGCTCTCGGACTCTTGCGCGTGGCTGAAGGCAAGGCCGAGCTCTATTACGAGGCGCACCTTAATTGCTGGGACGTTCTGGCCGGCATATTGATCGCGGAAGAGGCAGGCGCCGTTGTCGAACGCCCCGCACTCGCCGACCTGCTCCGCCAGGGCGGACCGGTGCGCGCCTGCGGCCCCGAGATCGCATCTGCCGTCAGCGAATTGTTCCAGCCACTGGCGGAGCGCCGTCAACCGCGAAGGGGACAGGCCTGACCGCCCGCCGGTCGTCCGCGCCGCTTCCAGTTCGGCTACAACGCCTCGCCCGTCTCGCTGTCGAAGATGTGGACGCGTTCGGGGTCAATCTTGGCCTCGAAGGGCTGGCCGTGGCGGACCTCGCGTTCGCCGTCGACGATCGCCGTCACATGCTGGCCGCCGAGTTCGAACACGACATGGCTCTGCGCGCCGGTCGGCTCCACCAGCAGCGCCGTGCCGTTGATCACCGAACCGGTTCCGATATCGGGATTGAGGTGTTCGGGGCGCAGGCCGACCGTGACCTTGCGGTCGGGCGTGAGGCCGGCATGGTCGCCGGAGATCGCCAGCACCGTGCCATCGGCAAAGCGCACCGCCGGCGCGCCGTCCGCGGCGACGATCGTGCCGGGCAGAAGGTTCATCGCCGGCGAGCCGATGAAGGCGGCAACGAACAGGTTGGCCGGCTTGCGGTAAAGCTCGATCGGCGTGCCCTGCTGCTCGATCCGGCCCTGGTTGAGCACAACCACCCGGTCGGCCAGCGTCATCGCCTCGATCTGGTCATGGGTCACATAGACCGAGGTGGTCTCCACGCGCTGATGCAGCGTCTTGATCTCCGCGCGCATCTGCACCCTGAGCTTGGCGTCGAGGTTCGACAGCGGCTCATCGAACAGGAACACCGCCGGATCGCGCACTACCGCCCGGCCCATGGCGACGCGCTGGCGCTGGCCGCCGGAAAGCTGCGAGGGCTTACGGTCGAGCAGCGCCGTCAGGTCCAGCATCCGCGCCGCCTCGTTCACCCGTTCTTCGATCTCGGCCTTCGGGCGCTTGGCGAGACGCAGGTTGAAGCCCATGTTTTCGGCCACCGTCATATGCGGATAGAGCGCGTAGGACTGGAACACCATGGCGATGTTGCGCTCGCGCGGCGTCAGATCGTTGACGATCTCTCCGCCGATCGCAATTTCGCCGCCGGTGATTTCCTCAAGACCGGCAATCATGCGCAACAGCGTGGATTTCCCGCAGCCCGACGGTCCGACAAGGGCGACGAACTCGCCATCCTTGATGGTCAGCGAAACGCCATGGATGACCTCGAGAGCGCCGTAGGACTTTCTGATATTGCTGAGTTCGACGGATGCCATTTTCGACAAGCTCCCGGAGGGTTCACGATTTCACGGCGCCGGCGGTGAGCCCGGCGATGATGTGTTTCTGGGCGATAAAGAAGGCGATGATCGTTGGCAGGATTGTCAGCGTGATGAAGGCAAGCACCAGCTGCCATTCGGTCGCGAACTCACCCTTGTAGACCATGATGCCGAGCGGCCAGGGATAGCGGTTTTCCGTGTTCAGCATGATCAGCGGAATGATGTAGCTGTTCCAGCTCTGCACGAAGGCGATGATGCCGACCGTGGCGATGATCGGCCGCGACAGCGGCATGGTCACGTGCCAGAAGAAGCCGATATAGCCGCAGCCATCGACGAAGGCGGCGTCGAACAGCTCCTCCGGCAGGTTGCGGAAATAATTGCGAAACAGCAGGATGCTCATGCCCAGCCCGAAGGCCACCTGCGGCAGGATGACGCCCCAATAGGTATCGAGCAGGCCGAGATCGCGGATGCGGATATAGAGCGGCAGAATGGCGGTCGCCGCCGGGAACATCAGCCCGATCAGGAAATAGTTGAGCAGATAGTCCGAACCGAAGAAACGGATATGGGCGAAGCAGAAGGCGGCGCAGGCGGCAAATACGATGGTGAGGAACACGGTCAGCACCGCGATCAGCAGTGAATTGCCCATCTGCAGCCAGTAGCGCTTCGACATCAGGATATCGGTATAATTGCTCCACTGCCATTGGTCGGGCAGGCCGAACGGGCTGCCGCGCAGATCCGGCAGCGTCTTGAACCCGCCAAGCGCGGTGGTGATGAGCGGGATGATGACAATGCCGGCAACGAGCAGCAGCGAGACATAGAGATAGGTCTTGGTGCCGACCTTCAGCCTACGGCCTTCCCCGCCGGATTTTGCCGCATCGATCGGCGCGCTTTCGGAGATCTCAGTCATTTTTCATGAATATCCGTTTGTAGCTGAAGGCCAGCGTGACGCAGATGATGAACAGAATGACGCCGACGGCGCTGCCGAAACCGACCTGCATGCGGGTGACGCCGAAATTGTAGAGGAAGGTCACCATGGTCTGGGTCGAGTTGGCCGGACCGCCGCCGGTAAGCGGCATGACGAGATCGAAAAGCTGCAGCGAGCCGATGACGGCGAAGAACACCGAAAGCCGCACGGTGGAGCCCAGCATCGGCAGGGTCACTAGCCGGAATTTCTGCCAGCCGGTCGCGCCGTCAATGTCGGCCGCCTCCAGAATGCTGCGATCGATCGCCTGCAGGCCGGCGATGAACAGCATCATGTGGAAGCCGAAATATTTCCAGACCACGACGGCGAGGATGGCCGACATGGCGGTATCGGGGTTGGCGAGCACAAACGGCGGCTCCGCACCGAAGAAGTGCCAGATGCCGGCGACGAGGCCGAAATCGCCGTCATAGACGAAGCGCCAGATCATGCCGGCGGCGACATCGGCCAGCACATAGGGCAGGAAGAAGATCAGCCGGAAGAACAGCGCGCCCTTGATCCGCTTGGTCACCATCGAGGCGAGCCACAGCGCCAGCGGCAGCTGGATGACGATCGAGACGGCGATGATCAGGCCGTTATTGATCAGCGCCTTGGTGAAGGCGCTGTTGCGGAAGATAAGCTGGTAGTTGCGGAAGTCGACCCATTTGCTCGGCTCGCCGTAGCCGTTCCAGCTGAAGAAGGAGTACCAGGCCGCCTCGCCGATCGGCAGGATGACGAGCAGCGTGAACAGCACCAGCGCCGGCGGCAGGAAGATGATCAGCACCGGCCATTTGGTATGGGCCAGCGAGCGCCGTCTTCTGGACCTGCCCGGGGCAGGCCCGACCGGCGCGGGCAGGATGGAATCGGTGGTCGTCATTGGCATTTTCCCGCATGCAATGCGGCGGCGGTATGCCGCCTTGCCCCGCCGCCGGGGACGGCGGCCACGGGCCTGGATTCCGGGCGCCGGCGAGCGGCGTCCGGGATCGGCGCGTTACATGTTTTCCAGTTCGTAAGTGTCCTGGATCTGCTGGGCGGCGTCTTCCGGCGAGGTCGCGCCGGAGACGATCGCGACGCTCATGTCGTTGACGACGGCGCCGACATTGGGGCCGAGATCCTGGTCGAGATAGTTCTGGTGCCAGGTTTCATCGGCGAGCGCCTCGGCGCTGCTCTTCAGAAGCGGATCGGTGATCGAATCGGCGACGCCGATCGTGACCGGAATGACCTTCTGGACCTCGGAGATCCTGCGGGCGACGTCCGGGCTGGTGTAATATTCGAGGAATTTCTCGGTCTCGGGCGGCGCGTCCTTGGTCACGGCCCAACCCGTCAGCCCCCCCATATTGTCGGTGACGACGCCCGGCGCGCCTTCGATGACGGGAAAGGCGAAGCGGCCGATATTGTCTTCAGCAAGCCCCTTGCCGTCGGTGGAATTGCTGATCTGGGTCCGGCCGGTGTTCTCGAACGACAGGATCATCGCCGCGCGACCGTCGCCGAAGGCTGCGAGCGCATCGTTCCAGGTCGCGCCGAGATAGCCGTTCTGGAAGGGTTCAAGCGCGCCAAGCGCAGCAAGCTTCTCGCCGGCCGCAACGAAGGGCTCGCCGGCAAAGCCGCCATTCTCGCCGGCCTTGGCCGCCATGAAGCCGTCATGGCCCGCCTCGCGCATGGCGAGATAGCCCCAGTAGAAGTGGATCGGCCACTTGTCGCCGCCGCCGCCGGCAATCGGGGTGATCCCGGCCTCCTTCAGGGTCTTGACCGCGCCCATGAAGTCATCCCAGGTTTCGATCGATGTGCCGCCCACGCCGGCCTCGTCGAACAATTCCTTGTTGTAGAAGAACGAGACGACGCCGTTCAGCACCGGCGCGGCCCAGACCTGGTCGTCAAACGTCATGCCGGCAATCGAGGACGGCTTCAGCGTGTCGCGCCATTTGTTGTTGTCGGCGTCGAGCGCCGGCGTAATGTCCCTGAGGACGCCGGTTTCGGCCTGCGCCTTCAGAACGCCACCGCCCCAGGTGTAGAACAGGCTGGGGATCTCGGACGATTGCAGCAGGGTCGGCAGTTTCGCCTTGAAGGCCTGGTTTTCCAGGAACTGCATCTCGATCGTGACGCCCGGATTGGCCTCTTCGAACTCGTCGGCGACCTGGCGCCAGACTTCCACGACCGGCTCCTGGTTTTCCAGATGGAGCCATTTGATGACGGTTTCGGCCGATGCCGTATTCGCCGTCGCCGCAAAGGCGACAAAACCCGCGGCTGCAGCGCCATAACGAAGCCAATTGGCAGTGATTGACATGTTGCACTCCTCCCAAAGTACTTTTTGCACACTCCGGATTAAATAAATGGCGCGCCCTGAATTTTGTCAACCCGTAACTGCCGTCAATCGAGCAAACTGCCTTTAAAATAGCCATACCATGCAGAAATTGCTTGCATGGCGCGTTGGGCCGGGACTAAGAACAGGCATAAATTATTTCGTGATACGGAAAAATTACGCCCCTGCCCTGAACCTGCCCGACGAGCCCCATGAAGACCGCCGATCCTGAATTGATGCGAGCAATCAACCGGTTGAGCGTGCTGGACACGATCCGGCGCAACGGCCCGATTTCGCGCATCGAGATCAGCAAGCGCACAGAACTTTCGACCAGCACGGTTTCGGCGATCACCGGCTCGCTGATCGACGATGGGCTGATCCTGTCGCGGCATGAGGGCGACCTGCGCAATGCCACTGTTCGCGGCCGCCCGCGGGTTATGCTCGAACTCAACCCGGACGCTTCGCGCGTTGTCGGCGCCAAGATCGCGGCGACGCGCATGACCTTCGTGGTGGCGGATTTCTGCGGCGAGGTGCTGTCCGAATTTTCGCTTCCCGTACGCATCGACAGGATGCCGATCGACGTCATCGCCGATCTGGTGGAAGACGGGGTGCGCGCCTGCGTAATGGATAGCGGGCTGACGCTTGCCGAAATCGACATGATCTGTCTCGGCATTCCCGGCGTGGTCGAGCACCGCACCGGCGTGGTGCGTTCCAGCCCGATCTTCAGCGACGAGAATGTGGATTTCGCCGCCGTCATGTCGCCGCGCTTCGGCATCCGTACGATCATCGAAAGCGATGTCCACGCCGTCACGCTTGCCCATCACTGGTTCGGCAAGGCGCGCCACCTCGAGGATATGGTGCTGGTCTCGCTGGAGCGCACGCTCGGCCTCGGCGTGCTGCACAACAGCCAGCTTTTTCGCGGCGCGGGCGGGCTCAGCCACAATCTCGGCGACCTCGTGCTCGGCAGCAGCGCCGACGGCATGTCGCGGCTGGCAAGCCTTGCCGGCGAAAGCGCGATCCTCGGCGACGGTCCGCGCGAGGGGCTCTATGCCGATGCCGTGCGGCTCGGGCGCGGCATCTCGCACGCCCAGACACTGATCAAGGCCAAGGACGCGCAGATCATGTCAGCGGCACAGCGCGCCGGCGACGCCATCGGCGTGACGGTCGCCAATATCGTCACCCTTTTCGCCCCGCCGCGCGTTATCCTCGTGGGTTCCAGCCTTGCGCTTGGCAAACCCTTCATCGACCGGCTGACAAAGGCCTTCAACAGCGCGATCCCGCCATCGCTCGCCGATGTCAGTGAACTGGTCTTTGACGACGCCGAGGATTTTTTCTGGGCGCGGGGAGCGGCGGCCGTCGCGCTTTACGAACTGTATGAATCGCCATGGAGCACAACCGGCCCTGCGCTTTGAACGCCGGGCTTCGCGCTTTGGGAGGAGTGAGAAATGGAAAAAGTAGGTATCGGCATCATCGGATGCGGCAATATTTCGGGCGCCTATCTGAAGGCGATGGCCGGATTCGACATTCTCGATATTCGCGGTATCGCCGACCTCAACCAGGCGGCAGCCGAAGCGAAAGCCGCCGAGTTCAATGTGCCCGCAAGCACGATCGATGCGCTTCTGGCCGACCCCAAGGTCGAGATCATCCTGAACCTCACCATTCCGCGCGCCCATGTCGCGGTGGGCCTCAGGGCGCTTGAGGCCGGCAAACACACCTATTCGGAAAAGCCGCTCGGCATTAATTTCGCGGAAGGGAAAAAACTTGCCGAGGCGGCGGAAAAGGCAGGACTCAGAATCGGTGCGGCCCCCGACACGTTTCTCGGCGGCGGCCACCAGACAGCGCGTGCGCTCGTCGACAGCGGCGCGCTCGGCCTTGCCGTCGGCGGCACGGCGAGCTTCATGCGGCCGGGCCATGAATCCTGGCACCCCAATCCCGATTTCTACTACGATATCGGCGGCGGGCCGATGCTCGACATGGGGCCCTATTACATCACCGATCTCGTTAATCTTTTCGGCCCGGTGAAGAAGGTCGCCGGTTTTGCGACCATGCTGCGCCAGGAACGCGAGATCACCAGCGAACCGCGCCGGGGCGAAACGATTTCGGTCAAGGTCCCGACCCATATCGCCGGCACGCTGTTCTTCGAAAACGGCGCGGTCGTGCAGGTGACGATGAGCTTTGACGTGGCCGGCCACAAGCATCTGCCGATCGAGATCTACGGCACGGAGGGCACGCTGCTGGTCCCCGACCCCAATTTCTTCGCCGGACCGGTCTCGCTTCTGAAGAAGGGCGGCGACTTCGAGGATCATCCGGTAGACCAGCCCTATGCCGACGGCAATTACCGCTCGATCGGGCTTGCCGACATGGCCTATGCGATCCGCAACGACAGGCCGCACAGGGCCAACGGCGATCTGGCGCTGCATGTGCTGGAGGTGATGGAGGCTTTCACCACCGCCGCCGAAACCGAAAAGACCGTCGGGATCACCACCACCGTCGCGCGGCCGGCGCCGCTGTCGGATTCGCTGATCGACGGCGCGCTCGGCAAATAGGCCGAACGGCGAGAAACCATCAACCCGGCCGGTAACATGCCGGCTGACGCGAGAGGAGAGATATCATGCGCGAAGCACTCATTGTCTGGGGCGGCTGGAGCGGCCACGAGCCGGAGGAATGCGCCCACATCATCCGCGACATGCTGCAGGAAGACGGGTTCAAGGTCTATCTGGAACATTCCACCGAGGCCTTCGCCGACCCGCAGATCAAGGATCTGAGCCTGATCGTTCCGATCATGACCATGTCGAAGATCGAGAAGGAGGAGGTCAAGAACCTGTCCGCGGCCGTCGAGAGCGGCGTCGGCATTGCCGGCTATCACGGCGGGGCGGGCGACGCCTTCCGCGATTCGGTCGACTATCAGTTCATCATCGGCGGCCAGTGGGTCGCCCATCCCGGCAATATCATCGACTACACGGTCAATGTGACGAAGCCGGACGATCCGATCATGGAGGGGATTTCCGATTTCCCCTACCACTCGGAGCAGTATTACATGCATGTCGATCCCTCCAACGAGGTGCTGGCCACCACCACCTTCAGAGGCGACCATGCGGAATGGATCGACGGCGTGGTCATGCCGGTGGCGTGGAAGCGCCGCCACGGCAAGGGCCGGGTGTTCTATTCCTCGCTGGGCCACATCGCCAGCGAGTTCCAGGTTCCGGAAATGGCGACCATCTTCCGCCGCGGCGCCAACTGGGCGGCGCGCTGAGCCGCGCGACCGCCTCTGCCATCAGTCAATAGAAAGGAAACGCTCATGGATTATCGCAGGCTTGGAAACAGCGGCGCCGTGGTGACCAGTCTCTGCCTCGGCACCATGACCTTCGGCGACGAGGCCGACGAGGCGACCTCGTTCCGGCTGATGGACGCTTATGTCGCGGCCGGCGGCAACTTCATCGATACCGCCAATGTCTATTCGACCGGCCTTTCCGAGGAGATCGTGGGGCGCTGGCTGAAGCAGAAGCCCGGCATCACCAAGGAGCTGGTGATCGCCACCAAGGCGCGGTTTCCCATGGGCGACGGGCCGAACCGCATCGGCCTGTCGCGCAAGAACCTCGCCGAAGCGCTCGATGCCTCGCTGGTCCGCCTTGGCGTGGAGCAGATCGACCTCTACCAGCTTCATGCCTTTGACGCGCTGACGCCGCTGGAAGAATCGCTGCGCTTCCTCGACGATGCCGTCTCCAGCGGCAAGATCGCCTATTACGGCTTCTCCAACTTCCTTGGCTGGCAATTGACCAAGGCGGTCTGGATAGCAAAGTCGAGCGGCTTTTCCGCCCCGGTCACCCTTCAGCCGCAGTATAATCTCTTGGCGCGCGGCATCGAGCACGAGATCGTCCCGGCCTGCCAGGATGCGGGAATGGGGCTTTTGCCGTGGTCGCCGCTCGCCGGCGGCTGGCTTTCCGGCAAGTACAAGCGCGACCAGATGCCGACCGGCGCCACGAGGCTCGGCGAAAACCCGGCGCGCGGCATGGAAGCCTATGACAAGCACAATGCCAAATCGGTGACCTGGGAGGTGCTCGGCGCGCTGGAGGACATCGCCGGCGCGCATAATGCCAGCATGGCCCAAGTGGCGCTCGCCTGGCTTGCGGCGCAACCGGCCGTCACCTCCGTCATTCTGGGCGCGCGCACAGAGGCCCAGCTTGCCGACAATCTCGGCGCGGCTGAGCTTCAGCTTTCCACGGACGAGATCAAGCGCCTGTCGGACGTTTCCCACCAGCCGATGCCGGATTATCCCTATGGAGAGGCCGGGGCGGCGCAGCGCTTCCGCAAGATCGAAGGCGGTCGTTGAGAATTTCGAGGCCGGCGGCTAGCTGCCGGCATCGCTGCTTTTTGGGGCCATGCGGGCCGGGCAGTCCCGCGAGGCGGAATTTGCCATTCCGCGTGTCGGGAAATTTGACCGCGCCAAGAATCCTGATATGAACGTTTTTTGACGAACGCCTGCCAGCAGCGAACCACATCCATGCCACGTAACTTTCTTGTCGTTGATCCTGAAAAGGACATGCATGTCATCAAGGGCCTTGCAGCGCCCGCGCGCATTTCGGTCCTCAAGCTGTTGCGGCGCAAGGGCGCGCTCAATGTCAAGGAGATCGGCGAACTTCTGGACCTGCCGCAGTCGACGGTGTCACTGAGCGTGCAACTGCTGGAGGAGGCCGGGCTGATCCGCACCGAAAGCCAGCGGGCGCGCAAGGGCAATCAGAAGCTCTGCACCAGCATTTATGACGAGGTCGTCATCATGTTCGGCGATGCCGCGGAGGAGCGCCGCAATGACGCGATCGAGGTGGCGATGCCGGTCGGCCTCTATACCGCCTGCGACGTCAGCGCGCCTTGCGGCCTATGCACAGACGAGGGGATCATCGGGCTTCTGGATGTGCCCGATTCCTTCCTCGACCCGGCGCGCATGAAGGCGGGGCTGATCTGGTTCACGCGCGGTTCGGTGGAATATCAGTTTCCCAATAATGCCCGGCTCGACAATCGCGACGTCGCCGAGATCGAATTCTCCGTGGAGCTTTCCTCTGAGATGCCCGGCACCAATCCGGACTGGCCCTCCGACATAACGATCACCGTCAATGGCGTCGATATCGGCCAGTGGACCTCGCCCGGCGATTTCGGCGACCGCCGCGGCGTCTTCACCCCCGACTGGTGGAAGCTGAAGGGCTCGCAATACGGCATGCTGAAGCGCTTCCGCGTGACCGACACCGGCTCCTTTGTCGACGGCGTCCGGATGTCGGATGTCTGCCTTGCCGATCTCGGGCTCGAGAAGAAGCATTCGATCCGCCTCTGTCTGAGCGTGCGCGACGACGCGCGCCATCCCGGCGGCATCAATATTTTCGGCAAGGGCTTCGGCAATTACGATCAGGATATTGTCCTGCGCCTGACGACGAGATAGCCCCGTCGGGATAAAAACCTGCCCGCACAACTCCGGAAAACCGCTTGACGAAAGGATCGATCGGGTCTTTATTATCCATAAATATTGGTTTGCACCAAAAAACAAAATTTCGGGGAGGTAGCATGCAGGCCCGCGTCACCGCGCACAAGAATTTCACCATATCCACGATCGATCCGAGGCTCTACGGCTCGTTTCTCGAGCATCTTGGACGCGCAGTATACACCGGCATCTATGAGCCTGACCATCCCAGTGCGGATGAGAATGGCATGCGCCGCGATGTCATCGATCTCGTGCGTGAACTCGATACCCCGATCTGCCGCTATCCCGGCGGCAATTTCGTCTCGGCCTATAACTGGGAAGACGGCATCGGCCCGCAGAGCGAGCGCCCTACCCGGCTCGACCTTGCGTGGCGGACGGCGGAATCCAACCAGGTCGGCATCCACGAATTCGCCCGCTGGGCCGAAGCCGCCAATACCGAGATGATGCTGGCCGTCAATCTCGGCTCGCGCGGGCTCGATGCGGCACGCAATTTCGTCGAATATGTCAACCATCCGGGCGGCAGCTACTGGTCCGACCTGCGCCGCAAGAACGGCCAGGCCGATCCGTGGAACGTCAAGCTCTGGTGCCTTGGCAACGAGATGGACGGCCCCTGGCAGGTCGGCCACAAGTCCGCCGCCGAATACGGCCATCTCGCCAACGAGACCGCCAAGGCGATCCGCGCCTTCGACGACAAGCTGGAACTGGTGGTCTGCGGCTCGTCCCATTCCGAAATGCCGACCTTCCCGCAATGGGAGGCCACGGTTCTGGACGAGACCTATGACCAGGTCGACTATATCTCGCTGCACATGTATTTCATGAACTATGAGAAGAACACGCGCGAATATCTGGCGCTGCCGGAAAAGCTCGACCGCTATATCGGCACTGTCAGCGGCGTGATCGACTATATCAAGGCCAAGAAGCGCTCGAAGAAGAACGTCAAGATCTCCTTCGACGAGTGGAACGTCTGGTATCACGAGCGCGAAGCGGACGAAAAGCGTATGAAGGAGTGGGACTGGCCGCACGCGCCGGTTCTTCTGGAGGATATCTACAATTTCGAGGATGTGCTGCAGGTCGGCTGCATCATCAACACCTTCATCCGCCGTTCGGATGTGGTGAGCATCGCCTGTATCGCCCAGCTCGTGAACGTCATCGCGCCGATCATGACGGCGCCCGGCGGCGCTGCCTGGAAGCAGACGATCTATCATCCCTTCCAGCTCGCCTCGCGCTACGGTCGCGGCACGGCGCTGGCGCTCGACGTCGACTGCGCCACCTATAATGCCGATATCGCGGCCAATGTGTCCTATCTCGACATTTCCGGCGTCCACGACGCGGATGAGGGCACGCTGACCTTCTTCGCCATCAACCGTCACGGAGAGGAGCCGATGACGATTGATCTGGCGCTGGAGCGCTTCGGCGAAATCAGGTCGGTCGAGCACACGCTGATCAAGCATGACGACCTCGAAGCGGTGAATACGCAGGAAGATCCGGAAAACGTGAAACCCGTGAAGCAGGACGGCGCCAGCGTGTCCGGGGCCAAGGTTTCAATTACGGTGCCTGCCTATTCCTACTCGATGATCCGGGTGACGCTCTAGCGTCAGCAGCGTCGCCGCTGCGCGCAATCAAGCAAGACGGCGCGCCGCATGCCTCCTGAACCGAGGCCGGCGCGGCGAAAATGCCAACCATACGGCGGGAGGCCGTATTGCAAAGAGAGGAGAAGACGATGGCTAGAATGTTAGGTGCGGCCATGGGCGCGATCATCGCCGCGGGGGTATTCGCCACCGCCGCCCAGGCTCAGGAAACGGTCACCTGGTGGGACTTTCTCAGCGGCGGCGACGGCGTTCGCATGAAGCAGCTGATCTCCGATTTCAATGCCGAGCATGAAGGCGAGATCACCATCGACGCGACCACGCTGGAATGGGGCACGCCGTTCTACTCGAAGGTGCGAACCTCCGCCGCGATCGGCGAAGGTCCCGATATCATGACCTATCACGCAAGCCGCATACCGCTTGCCGTCAGCCAGGGCATCCTGCAGGAGATCACGCCTTCGGACTGGGAGACGATGGGTCTTTCCGAGGCCGATTATGCGCCGGCGACCTGGGACGCGGTGACGGTGGACGGCAAGCAGTACGCCGTGCCCTTCGACACCCATCCGATCGTGCTCTACTACAACAAGGACGCGCTCGCCGAAGCCGGTCTCCTGACCGAGGACGGCAAGCCGATGGGGCTTGATTCCCGCGAAGGCTTCGAAGCCACGCTGAAGGGTCTGAAGGAAGCGGGCGCGGAGTTTCCGCTTGCCTCGACCACCGCGGACGGCACCTTCATGTTCCGCACGATCTACTCCCTCATGGGCCAGCAGGACGGCGAGCTGATATCCGACGGCGAATTCCTCGCCGGCGACAACGCCGAAAAGCTGCAAAATGCGCTGGCCGTGTTGCAGGGCTGGACCAATGACGGGCTTCAGACCACCTATACCGACTATCCCGCGACCGTGGCGCTGTTCACCTCCGGCGAATCGCCGCTGATGATCAACGGCGTGTGGGAAGTCCCGACGATGATCGACCTCAAGGAAGAGGGCAAGCTGTTCGAATGGGGCGCCGTCGAGCTGCCGGTGATCTTCGACCACCCCGCCACCTATGCCGACAGCCATTCATTCGCCATTCCCGCCAATTCCGGCAAGGAGATGAGCGCGGAGAAGAAGGCGGCCGTGCTGGAAGTCATGTCATGGATGGCGAAGAACTCGCTGTTCTGGGCGACGGCGGGCCACATCCCGGCCTACGGTCCGGTCACGGAGTCGGCGGACTACCAGGGCATGCAGCCGAACGCCACCTATTCGAGCGTGACGGAAAACATGATCTTCGACCCGAAATCGCCGCTCGCCGGCGTGGCCGGGCCGATCTATGACGTCATGTCCACCTATTTCGTGCCGACGCTCAATGGCGAAATGGAGCCGGCCGAGGCCGTGGAGGAAATCAAATACGAGCTGAACGATCTTCAGTGATCGCTGCGGGCCGCCGGCATCAACGCCGGCGGCCGTTTCGCATGGCAGTTCTACGATTTGAGGCCTCACAATGCTCCGCAACAAACGAAACGAAGCGATTGTCGCCCTGCTTCTGGTCGCCCCGTTCGTGGCCATTTACGGATTGATCTTTATCTATCCGACCATCCGGCTGCTCATCATCTCGTTTCAGGATGCGCCGCTGATCGGCAGCGGCGAATTTGTCGGCCTCGACAATTATACCCGGCTCTGGGGTGACCGGCGCTTCAACACGGCATTCTGGAACACCGCCTATTTCGTCGCCATCACCGTCATTCCCGGCACGCTGGTGGCCTTCGCTATTGCGCTCGGCATCAACCGGCTGAAGGGCAGGCTGCAGGCGCTGGTGCTGGCGATGTTCTTCCTGCCCTATATCCTGCCGGTATCGGTGGTCTATCTGATCTGGGACTGGACGCTGAACTTCCAGTTCGGCATCGCCATGTATATCTTCGATATTCTCGGAATCGATCGGGTGCCGGTGTTCAAATCCACCGTCTGGTTCATGCCGGCCGTTGGTCTCATCACGATATGGTGGACTGCGGGCTTCTCGATCCTGCTGTTTCTCTCCGGACTGCGCGCCATCCCCGCCGAGATCTACGAGGCGGCGGCGCTCGATAACGCATCGCGTCTGACAACCTTCCGGCAACTGACCTGGCCGCTGATGTGGCCGGTGACGGCGCTGGTGCTGACGATCCAGCTGATCCTGCAACTGAAGATCTTCGACCAGGTCTATCTGTTTTCGGTCGGCGGCCGGCCGAACGACAATCTGGTGCTTGTCTACTACGTGTTCCAGCGGGCCTTCCAGTATGACCAGGGCGGCCGGGCCGCCGCCGCTGCCGTCGTCCTGTTCATCATCGTCATCGTCGTGTCGGTGCTGAACTTCCAGCTGACCAGGCTTTCGAAGGGGCGCGAATGATGAACGCAACAACGGCAAAACGCCTGAATGTCGCCGGCCTCCTGATCACGCTGCTGACGGTCGTGATCGCCGTCATATGGGCGTTTCCGCTCTATTGGGGGGTCATCTCGTCGCTGAAGCCGGAAGACGAGGTGGTGCGGCGCTATATCGAATTATGGCCGGAAACCCTGACCTTCTCGCATTATTATTTCGCGCTGACCCAGACCCAGATCGGCATCTGGTATCTGAATTCGATCGTCACCGCACTTGCGATCACGGTGCTGACCGTCGGGTCCTCGATGTTCTGCGGCTACGCGATCTCGCAGCTTCAATTCCCGTTCCGGCGGGTCCTGTGGTGGCTGATCCTGGCGAGCTTCATGGTACCGATGCAGGTGCTGATCGTGAACCATTTCGAGCTGATGGCCCGCTTCGGCCTGATCAACACCTGGGCCGGGATCGTTCTGCCGCAACTGATCCACCCGGTGGTGATCATCGTCTACAAGCAGTTCTTCGACAATGTGCCGAAGGATTTCCGCGAGGCGGCGGCGATGGACAATGCCTCCGAATGGCGCATTCTCACGCGCATCTACATGCCGATGAACTGGGGCGTCACCACCGCGCTTGCGATCGTCACCTTCATCTGGTCGTGGAATGCTTTTCTGTGGCCATTCCTGGCGGTCACCCAGACAGAGATGATGACGATCACCGTCGGCATCACCCAAGTCAACGACGCCTTCGGCGTCTATTACGCCCGCGAACTATCAGCCGCGGTGCTGGCCGGCCTGCCGGTTGCGGTCGCCTATCTGATCTTCCAGCGCAGGGTGACCCAGGCGATCACCCTCTCCGCCGGCATCAAGGGGTAAAACGTCACACGATCATGGTCATGCAAAAACGCCGCGGCATCCTGTCCGCGGCGTTTTCGTGAGGGACCGAAGCGCTCCCGATATCGTCAATGCACGTGATAGGCGTTGCCGGCCTCATCGAAGAGGTGAAGCGCCGTTGCATCGAAGACAAGTTGCACCTGATCGCCGGTCCTGGCTTCGGAGCGCCCGGTGTCGGTGGCGATCAGTTCCGTGCCGTCGGCAAGGGTGCAGTAAAGCAGCGTCCTTTCGCCGAGCCGCTCGACAACGCCGACCGTCGCCTTCGTGGTGGCCGTTTCACCTTCTTCCGCCACGCGCACGGCTTCCGGGCGTATGCCCATCTCGTAGCGCCCGGCTTTCATTTCGGGAATGTCGATCTTCACAGTCGAGCCATCATTGAGACGCGCCATACGGTCGTCAGCTGAGAGATCGACCTCCAGGAAATTCATACCGGGTGAGCCGACAAAACCGGCCACGAAGCGCGAGGCCGGCCTGAGATAGATCTCCATCGGCGTGCCGATCTGTTCGATCCGGCAATTGTTGAGCACCACGATCCGGTCGGCCAGCGTCATGGCCTCGGTCTGGTCGTGGGTCACATAGATCATCGTCGCCTTCATGCGGTTATGCAGCCGTGCAAGCTCGACGCGGGTCCTGACCCTGAGCGCCGCATCGAGGTTCGACAGCGGTTCGTCGAACAGGAAGGCCTTGGGCTCCTTGACGATCGCCCGGCCGATCGCGACGCGCTGGCGCTGGCCGCCGGAAAGCTGGGCGGGACGGCGCTCCAGCAATTCCTCCATCTCCAGCATGCGGGCGGCTTCCTTGACCCGGGTCTCAATCTCATCCGCGCCCATGCGGATATTGCGCAGGCCGAAAGCCATGTTGTCGTGCACGGTCATATGCGGATAGAGCGCGTAGTTCTGGAACACCATCGCGACATTGCGCTGGCCGGGCGCCAGGTTTTCACTGCGAACCCCGTCGATCGTCAACGCCCCGTCATCGATAGTCTCAAGCCCCGCGATCATCCGCAAAAGCGTCGACTTTCCCGAACCCGAAGGTCCGAGAAACACCATCAACTCGCCGGATTCGACGGCGAGCGAAATATCGTTGATAACATTGACGTTCCCGAAGCTCTTCGAAACACTGTCGAGCTTGATTGGAGCCATCTTTTCCTCCCGAAACGGCTTTTGAACCATTCTTTCCGGTCCGCACCAGAAGTCAAGATGTAGAGTGTCGCCATCGCCGCATGGTCGCAGAAAAGCCGATAAGATTACCGCACGGACAACACGCCACCAAACTCAAGCTAATGGCTTGTGCGAGAGACAGGCCTCTGGCGTTGCTATTCCGCTTGGCAAAGGTCCCTTCCCTACCCGGCTTCAGCAGCAACGCCTTTCTCTTTGGGGAACCTGAAATCACGTGATGATCTCGGCCAACGTTTTCCGGACTCCCCCTTTCACAGACGAAATGAAGAAGCTCCGTCGTTATTTATTATCTGTAGTATTGAAATATAAAATAGTACATATACCATAAATACACAATATATCTAAAATAGACATGTAAAAATCGGTAATTAAACTCAAGTACGACCTCGTATTCGAATTTAATTGCGGCCGATTGTGCCTCATCAAAGCTGCTGAGCTCGCCACAGGCCGCACAGCGCCCTCGGCCATCGCCGACCGGAATCATTCAAGTTGTCCGGTCTGCGGGCGCGCCGGGACTGAACCGTAAAATTTTGCCCTACGACTACACGCAACCCAGATTCTGGAGGAGCCCGATGACCAACCCGACGACCGACCGAACCATCTGCGACCCCCAGTTCCGCAACACCGAAAGAAGACCGGCGCAAGAGCTTTACGATTTGATCGAGATCGCCCTTGAGCTTTCAATGCGGCTCGGCCACGCGGACACCGCGAGCTATCTCTTCCTCGCGAGCGATTGCCTGCAGGCAAGCAGAAAAGACATTTCCTGAGCGCAACGTCGCATTCATGCGTCGTGCGGCGTTGGCGTGTCTGCGTGAACAGTTTTTGCTCTGAACCTCGTCAGCGCGTCTTGCCAGGCCGCTTCCGCCCGGTCTTCTCGCTCCATTCGGCCCATGTTTGCTCGATGAGCTCCGGATCGGCGGCGGCTTTGAGGCCGGTGGCGGCGATGGCCTTGGCGGCGTGGACGAAGGCCTTGTGGGCGGCCGGGCTCTTGCCCTGGGCGACCACCTGCCAGGTGTGGGGATTGGTGCCGATCGCCCAGGCCGGCGTCCAGCATTGCGCCGTGGGAATAACCCAACTGACATCGCCGACATCGGTCGAGCCGGCGCGGAAATGCGACTTGCCCTCAAACGCCCTCAGTCCCCGGTGAAGCGGCTGGCTTCCGTCGACCCGGCTGTTGGAAAGCGCATCCTCCCGAACCTGATAGAGCCGGATGCTGCTATCGATCGCCTCCTGCGAGAAGGTTTTCTGAATGTCTTTCGCGAAAGCCTCGTCGGCCTCGTCGAAGGGCACGGGGCCGAGCGCCGTCATCTGCTCGTGCATCGCCGTTTCGAGCGTGATGTTGGGCAGCAGGCTGTTGGTCGCCTTGCCGAGTTCCAGTTCGACACTGGTCTCCGTCATCATAGCCGCGCCTTCGGCGATCTTCTTCACCCGTTCGGCAAGCGCCCGCGCGCCGACGATTTCCGGAGCCCGGATCATGTAGCGGCCGGCCGCGCGCGCCTGCACGACATTGGCCGCGACGCCGCCGGTTTCGGTGATCGCGTAATGGATCCGGCAATCGGAGCGCATGTGCTCGCGCAGGAAGTTGATCCCGATATTGGTGAGTTCCAGCGCGTCGAGCGCGGAACGACCGAGATGGGCGGCGTTGGAGGCATGCGCGGCCGTACCCTTGAAGCGGATATCGTACTCGATCACGGCGAGATTATTGGTGGAGCGCACGCCGTTGAAGGGGGCCGGATGCCAGGTGAGCGCGAGGTCGACATCGTCGAACACGCCGGCCTCGGCCATGATCGTCTTGGCGCCGCCGCCCTCCTCCGCCGGGCAGCCATAATAGCGCACGGTCGCGGCAATGCCGTTCTTTTCCAGATGCCGGGCAAGGCCGACGGCCGCCAGAAGCGAGCCCGCGCCGAGCAGGTTATGGCCGCAGCCATGGCCGCTTGCGCCCGGTTTGTCGGACTTCTCCTCGGCAATGCCGGCGACCTGGTTCATGCCGGCCAACGCATCGAATTCGCCGAGGATCGCGATCACCGGCCTGCCGCTGCCATATTCGCCGCAAAAGGCGGTCTCGATGCCGGCAACGCCGCGCGTGACGGAAAACCCGTATTTCTCCAGAAGCGCCGCCTGGAGCTTCGCCGATTCGAATTCCTCGAATTTCAGTTCGGCAAGCTCCCATATCCGGTCGGAGAGTTCGATGAATTCCGGCTTCAATGCCTCGATTTCATTCGCGAGTTGTTCGATCGCCTGCTGCGTCATGGGGAGGTCCTGTTTGCTGCCGGGGCAGCGGGTCTGGGGTCATGAAAGGTCGCGCGGCCCATGTCGACGGGCCGCGGGATAAGGGTGTTTGAGGAGAAACGCCGCGCCGCAGGTGCAGCGCGGCGACGAGCCGGTCAGTCGACCGAGACTTCCCATACGCGGGGATTGCCCTGCCATACGGGGGAGCCTTCGAGGCTCGCGGTCGCGGCCCAGATGTCGACCATGTCGTACATGAACAGGCCCGGCATATCCTCGAGCATCAGCGTGTGGAAATCGTCGAAGATCTGCTGGCGCTTTTCCTGATCGGTTTCGCGATAGGCGGCGTCGAGCAGTTCGATGGCCTCTGGATTTTCCCACATCAGCGATGTGTTCTCGTCCTTGTCGCCGACATAGAAGCTCATCATCAGCGCCGGATCGAGACGCGGCGAAACCGACTGTGAGATCACCTGGTAATTGCCCGAGCGGCGGCGTTCCACCTGGGTGGCGTAGTCGAGCACCTCGATTTGCACGTTGAGGCCCGCCTGCTGCATCATCGCCTGGGCGATGATTGCCGCCGGATAGCTCGGCACATTGCCGCGACGGTTGGCGATGATCGAGATCGGCTCGCCGTTATAGCCGGCGTCCTTCAACTCCTTCTTCGCCGCCTCGATATCGTAGGGCAGGCACTCTTGCTGGGTCTCGCTGTAATAGATCGAGTTGGTCGCGATCATCGAGCAGTTGGGCGTGCCGGTTCCATTGGAGGCGGCGGCGACAAGCTGCGGCAGATCGAGCGCCATGGCCATGGCGCGGCGAACGCCCGGATTGGCGAGCACCGGATCGCGGGTCTGCATGTAGAACAGGTTCTTGCCGTTGTTGACGGCGACGATCAGCTTGCTGTCATCGCGATCCTCGAATTCCGGCATCAGGTCCGGCGAGACTTCGGCGAGATCGAGCGCGCCGGACTGGATGCCGGCCTTCACCGTCGAAGCGTCGGGAACCACCATGAACTTGACGCCGTCGGCGAGCGGGTCCTTGGCCCCGACCGTGCCATCCGGTTCGCCGTCGTTTGGCGGCGAGACATAGGCGTCATTCTTGGCGAGATGGACATATTCGCCCTTCTTCCACTCGTCCCACTTGAACGGGCCCGTGCCGATCGGCGCTGCGAAGCTGCCATCCTCGCCCACGGATTTCGGCGAGATGATGCCGGTGAATCCGCATTCCGGGCGGGCCATCAGGCCGAGGAAGACCGCCGAGGGCTCGGCAATGGTCATCGTCACGGTGGCATCATCGACCTTCTCGACGCCGGTCAGCTTGACCACGCGGCTGCCGTCGAAATCCGGCAGGCAGCGCCACTTGCTGTCGGCGTCCATGTAGCGGTTCATGGACCAGACCACGTCGTCGGCGGTCATCTTGTCGCCATTGTGGAAGGTGACATCGTCGCGCAGCGTGAAGGTATAGGTCAGCCCGTCATCGGACATGGCGACGGACTTGGCGAGAAGCGGTTTAACCGCGCCATCCTCGGTATAGCCGACGAGACCTTCGAGAATGTGCATCATGATCGCGTCGGTATTGCCGTCGCGGTTAACGCCCGGATCGTTGGAGCGCAGGTCGGAAGAGAGCGCGACGACGATGTCGCGCGCGGCCGCCGTCTGGGTGAGCGCCGCCAGCATCACGCCGGCAAGGAGTAGTTTCTTCATGGTTATCCCTCTTTGGTTCTGTTGTCAGGCCTTCAAAGTCCGGTGAAACAGGCGCGGGCAAGCCGGCCGATCGTCTCGAGTGCCACCGTATAGCCGGGAAGCCCGTCCGGCATGGTGAGCGGTACCCCGTCCGTGTAGGCGGCGAGGATGAAAAGCGGCGCGCCGTCGCGATAGACGATGCCCGCATCCATGCGCCCGCGCTTTCCCCTTCCGCCCTTGCTGGCGATCACCGTGTCGAAGGGAAGGCGCGAGTGAATTCCGTAGCGCAGGACCTGCGATTTCAGCATTTTCAGCGCGAAGGCCGACAGCTCCTGCGAAATGCCGAGCCGCGCCGAGGCATCGGCATCGGTCTGGGCGGCAAGGATGGTATCGAGCAGCATCACCTGGTCGGCCGCCGTCGTCACCGTCACCGCGTCGAGCGGATGGTCGTGCGGCAGGGCGATCGGCGGGATCAGGAAGCGGTGATGGGTGCCGGTCATGCCGATTGCCGCGCAATAGGCCTGAACCTCCTCCAGCGTCAGCCGCTCGAACACCATATGGGTGCAGACATTGTCGGAAAGCGTGATCATGCCGGCGATCGCATCGCGCAGCGACAGCACCATGCCGGGCGTCATGTGGCGCAGCACGCCGCTCGCCACCTGTTCGGCGTGGCGCGGCTCATAGACGATCTTCTCGTCGAAGCTGAGCCGCCCCTCCCCGATCGCCTTCAGCGCGGCCATCATGATCGAGATCTTGCGGGTCGAGGCCGACGGGGTCTCCTCGGTGGCGCCGCGCTCGATGGTTTCGCCTGTCAGCAGGTTCTTGACCTTGAAGCGGACGGTGAAATCCCGGGCATCGCAGATCTTCGCGAGCTCGGCGGCCGTCGCTTCGGTCTTTTCGGTTGTTTCAGTCATCTTGTTCCTCCAGACGCCATTTGAGCTTCACGCCGCCGCTCTCGTTGAAATCGAGCGCGGGAATGGCCCGAAGCAGGCGTTGCGTATAGCCGTGCTGCGGGCGGTCGAAGATCTCGTCGCGCGGGCCTTCCTCAACAATCTTGCCGTGCTGCATCACGATCACCCGGTCGGCAATCTGCTCGACCACGGAAAGGTCGTGGCTGATGAACAGGCAGGAAAAGCCGTGCTTCTTCTGCAGGTCGGCGAACAGCGCCAGCACCTGCGCCCTGACCGTCACGTCGAGCGCGGACACCGGCTCGTCGGCGATCAGCAGTTTCGGCTCGCGCACCACGGCGCGGGCGATTGCCACGCGCTGGCGCTGGCCGCCGGAAAGCTCGTGCGGCAGGCGGTCGGCGAACTCGCCGGGCAGGCCTACTTCGGCAAGGGTCGCGAGCGCCCGTCGGCGCCGTTCGGCAGCGTTGAGCCCGGGCATGGTGCGCAGCGCCTCTTCGACAAGCTTGACGATCGTCATGCGCGGGTCGAGGGAGGAATACGGGTCCTGGAACACCATCTGGCAATTCTGCCGATAATTCGCCCAGTCCTGTTCCCGCGGCTTGCCGTTGAACAGGATATCGCCCTCGGTCTGGTGAATGAGGCCGGCGATGGTGCGCCCGAGCGTGGTCTTGCCGGAGCCCGAGCCGCCGACCAGCGCCACCACCTCACCCTGACGGATATCGACCGAGACGCCGTGCAGGGCACGCTTGGCCTGACCCTTGCGAAACAGCGCGCCGGCCTTGTGGTAGTCGACGATCACGTTCTTGACGGAAAGCACCGGCGTATCGTCCGGCGGGAATGCGCGCGTTTCGCCGCGCCCCGGCAGCGATGACAGCAGCTTGCGGGTATAGGCGTGCTGCGGGTTTGTCAGGATGTCGTCGGTGGTGCCGGTCTCGACGACGACACCCTTTTCCATCACCGCGATCCGGCTGGTATAGCGTGCCACCATCGGCAAATCGTGGCTGATCAGAAGCACCGCCGTGCCTTCGGCGCGGGTCAGTTCCACCATCAGCTCCATCACGTCGCGCTGGATCACCGCGTCGAGCGCCGTTGTCGGTTCGTCGGCGATGAGCAGCGCCGGTTTCAACAGCATGACCGAGGCAAGCATGATGCGCTGGCGCATGCCGCCGGAAAACTCATGCGGATAGGCTGACAGCGCGCCCTTCGGATCGACGATGCCAACCCTTTCCAGCATGGCGAGGATCGCATCCCGGCGCTTTTCGCGGGAAAGCCCGGTGTGGAGCTTCAGCCCTTCCTCAAGCTGCCGGCCGATAGTCATCGACGGGTTGAGTGAGGTCATCGGCTCCTGGAACACCATACCGATCCGCGCGCCGCGCAGCGATCTGAGATCACGCGGGCTCATGGTCAGCGTGTCGCGGCCCTCGAACACCGTTTCGCCGCTGACAGGCGTGATGCCGGCGGGCAGAAGCGACATCAGCGCGCGGGTCGCCAGCGTCTTGCCGGAACCCGATTCGCCGACAATGCCGAAAATCTCGCCGGGTCGAACATCGAAGGAGACATTGTCGACGAGCTTGACGCCGTTGCCGAGGGAAAGCGTCAGGTCGCGTACGGAAAGGAGAATATCCCTCATCATTTCAGCCCCCTCATGCGCGGGTCAAGCCGGTCGCGCAGCGCGTCGCCCAGAAGATTGATGCCGAGAAGCGTGAGCGCGATGCAGAGGCCCGGGAAGACGCCGAGCCACACGGC
Source organism: Martelella sp. FOR1707 (assembly GCF_053484265.1). Lineage (NCBI taxonomy): Bacteria > Pseudomonadati > Pseudomonadota > Alphaproteobacteria > Hyphomicrobiales > Aurantimonadaceae > Martelella > Martelella sp. FOR1707. The sequence continues at coordinate 185,736 of NZ_JBAKFP010000008.1, forward strand.
CTGCTCGATGAACGGCCGGCCGGCGGCCAGCATGTTGCCCCAGGTGGGCGCCGGCGGCGGCACGCCGAGGCCGAGGAAGGAGAGCGCGCTTTCCGACAGGATCGCCCAGCCGAACATGGTGGTCGCCAGCACCGACATCGGCGCCAGGCAATTGGGCAGGATATGGCGGAACACCGTGTAGAACTCGCTGTTGCCCATCAGCTTCGAGGCCTCGATGAATTCGGATTCGCGCAGCGTCAGCACCACGCCGCGCACCAGCCGCGCCATTGACGGCGTATAGGCGATGCCGAGCGCGAAGATGATCCCGTACTGGTTGGCGCCGAAGACGGCGAGCAGGCCGAGCGCCAAAAGAATGCCCGGAAAGGCGAGCAGCGCATTGTTGACGGCCATGATCAACCCATCGGTGAGACCCCGCGTATAGCCGCTGACGAGGCCGATCAGCGTGCCCATGACAATGGTGAAGGTGACGGTGAGCGTACCGATCCACACGCTCGCCCCGGCACCGACCATGATCCGGCTCAACACGTCGCGGCCGAATTCGTCGGTGCCCATCCAGTGGGCAAGGCTCGGTGGCTTCAGCCGGGCGACGAAATCGAGTTTGAGCGGATCATAGGGCGTCCAGAACGCGCCGAGAAGGGCGACAACGAGTAGGAGACCGATCAGGAAACCGCCGATCGCGGCATTATAGGAAAGTTTTCTCATTGTGCCGTCACCCGGGGATCGAACAGCGGATAGAACAGGTCGATGATCAGATTGACGACGACATAGGAGAGCGCCACCAACAGCAGGCAGCCCTGAATGACCGGGTAGTCGCGCTGGAAAATGCTGTCGACCATAAGCCGGCCAAGCCCGGGGATCGAGAACACGGTCTCGATCACCGCAATCCCGCCGAGCAGATTGCCGAGGATCAGGCCGATCATCGTCCAGGTCGGACCGAAGGCGTTCTTGAAGGCATGACGCCATAGAACGGCCATTTCGGAAAGCCCCTTGGCGCGGGCATGGGTGATGTAATCGAGCCGCAGGACTTCGAGCGTCGAGGCGCGGGACATGCGCAGCAGCACGCCCATCTCATGCATGACGAGGGTGGCCACCGGCAGGATGATATAGATCAGCCCCTCGGTGAAATTGTCGCGCAGTGACACGTAGCCGAGCACCGGAAGCCAACCAAGCTCGAGCCCGAACAGCAGGAGAAGCAGAAGGCCGAGCCAGAAAGTCGGGATCGAAAGAAGCAGCGTCGCCGTTCCGACAAGCGCGAGATCCGTCACCGAATTCTGCCGCCACGCCGCGATAATGCCCGCGGGCACGGCCAGAATGGCGGCGAGCACCACCGCGATCAGCACGATCTCGCCACTGATGACAAAGCGCGAGGCAACCAGCGGCAGCACAGGCTCGTCATTGATGATCGAGCGGCCAAGATCGCCGGAGAGCGCGTTTTCGCTCCAGATCAGGAATTGCTGCGGCAGCGATTTGTCGAGACCAAGCTCGGTCTCGAGCGCGGCGATCTGCCGGTCGTCGGCCATATCGCCGAGCAACAATTCCGCCGGATTGCCGGGGATGAGACGGATAAGGCCAAACACAGTGATCGATACGATGATCACCGTCGGTATAGCCATCGCGACGCGATGGAGGAAAAATCTGAGCATCAGAACCCCTCTGAGCCCTGCCCTTGCGGCGGCAGGTTGCTTATTGGCGAAAGTATGACGAAGCGAAAAAGACACCGCAATACTATGATAATTTTCATAGAGTTATGCAGTCGCGCTTACCGGTTACCAGCCTCGCACGTCATTGAAAAACCGGCAGCGGAGGCAGTCTATTCAACCACTTGCGAACGCTCGATCTGGCGCTTCAGCGCCGCCATCAGCCCCTTTGCGGCAAGCGACATTGGCACGCCTTCGGCGGTCGCGATCCCGAAGCGCTGCGTCAGTTTCGGCTCAAACGGCCGTTGCACCACGGGCAGGTGCTTGTAGAGATTGGCGTAGAAACTGCTCGCAAGCGCGATCCCCAAACCCTCGGCGGCATAGGCGCAGGCGGAGGAGTTGGAATGCGTTTCGATACGCACGTCGGGACGGACGGCCTCGTTCTGCAACAGCCGGTCGAGCATCACCCGATGGGCGCGCAGCCGGCCGAGCATGATCAGCGGCTCGCCGCGCAGATCCTCCGGCCGAATGACATCGCGAGCGGTCAGCCGGTGCTCCCGGTGCATGACGGCCACGCTTCGCCCCTCGGCGACGATCTCGAGCCGGATGCCCGGGCTGATCTCGCCCTCATGGCGCAGGAAGCCGAAATCGATCACCCGCTGGTCGATCATCCGCTGGATGGTCATGGTTGTCTCAAAGAAGGTCTCGACCCTGACGCCGGGAAAATCCTCGCGATAATCCTTCAGCATGGCGGGCGCGAAATTCTCCCACATGCTGCTCGGCAGGCCGATGCGCACCGCCTCGGTTTCCGACGCGCCGGTGCGGATTTCATCGGCAAGCTGGCTGAAACGCGCCAGGTTCAGCAAAACGGTCTTCGCCTCGGCCTCCAGCGTGCGCGCCTCCGGCGTCGGCACCAGCCTTCCCTTGACACGCTGGAACAGCGTCAGATCGAGATCGGATTCCAGTTGCTGGACGAGGCGGCTGACGCCCGACTGGCTGAGCCCCGTGCTCTTGGCCGCCCCCATCGTCGAGCCCGTCGACAGCACCGCGCGAAAGACCTCGAGCTGTTTTATGTTCATTGCATCCATCTCTGCTGGCATTGCCGGTTCGCCCCAAGCTACGCCACCGTCGAGGCCCTGTCATTGACCATTGCATCAATGACTTTGCGCGCCCGAGGCCCGGCAATTGTTCAGCACCGGACCTCCAGAGGCAGGTTCAAAGGAACCCGAAAATAAAGTTGGACCGCCAAGGCCCGAATTCGCCCAGGCCTTGGCGGTCCAACAATAATAGCAAGTCGCGGTGTCATCCCGACTCAAAGCCGGCATGACGGAGCCGCCTGGAAAGGCAGCGCCTCAGTGGGCGTCTTCCATTTCCTTTTCGGGCTCGGGCGCCTTGGCGGCCTGGAGCTCCTGGACGGCCTTTTCCGGATCGGCCGGGAAGGCGTCGTCGGTGACCTTGCCTTCAAGCAGGTCGATCGCGTATTTCAGCTGCACGTCGTCCTCGGTCTCGCGCGGCACATAAGCGACCGAGCCGGAACCCTCGTCGGTTTCCGCATCGCCCTGGATATGGCCGCGCAGCGCGGATTCGCCTTCCGGACGGATCAGGCCTTCGAGGTCTTCCGGTAGCACCTGCTCGACGACGATGTCGGGGCTGATGCCGGTGCCCTGGATCGAGGTGCCCGACGGCGTGTAATAGAGCGCCGTTGTCAGCCGGAGCGAGCCTTCCGAACCGAGCGGAACGATGGTCTGGACCGAGCCCTTGCCGAAGGTGCGGGTGCCGACCAACGTCGCCCGCTTCAGGTCCTGCAGCGCGCCGGCGACGATTTCGGACGCCGAGGCGGAGCCGCCATTGACGAGCACCACCAGCGGCTTGCCGTCGGTGAGATCACCGGGACCCGCATCGAAGCGGCGGGTCTCGCTGGAATTGCGGCCACGGGTGGAAACGACTTCGCCTTCGTCAAGGAAGGTATCGGCCACGGCGACGGCCTGATTGAGGAAGCCGCCCGGGTTGAGACGGAGGTCGAGAATATAGCCCTTGAGCTTGTCTTCCGGCACTTCTTTCTTGATCTCGTCAATCGCCTCGACCAGGCTTTCGTCCAGCTTCTCGTTCATGAAGGTGGTGAGGCGAATATAGCCGATATTGTCGTTTTCGACGCGCCATTTGACGGACTGCACCGGAATGATGCCGCGCACGATCGTCATCTCGATCGGCTTGGCCACACCGTCGCGCAGAATGGTGATGTCGATCGGCTCGCCGACCTCGCCACGCATGCGGTCGACCGCATCGTTGAGCGAAAGGCCGCGCACGCTTTCGCCGTCGATCTCGACGATCTTGTCGCCGGCCAGCACGCCGGCATTGGAGGCGGGCGTATCGTCGATGGGTGCGACGACCTTGACGACGTCATCCTCCATCGTCACCTCGATGCCGAGCCCGCCGAATTCGCCCTTCGACTGGTCGCGCATCTCTTCGGATTCCTCGGCCGTCATATAGCTCGAATGCGGGTCGAGCCCGCTCAGCATGCCGTTGATCGCATCCTGGATCATCTTCTGCTCGTCGGGCGGCGAGACATACTGGCTGCGCACCCGCTCGAACACGTCGCCGAACAGCGACATTTCGCGGTAGGTCGAATCGTCGCCGGCCGCGCGCGCCGGTATGTCGGCCGAAACCAGAATGCCGGTCGCCGCCGCGCCAAGTGCGGCGCCTGCCAGCAGAAGCGTTGCCCTACGTATCATTGCGTGCCTTTCCATCAATATTGTCCACCCACCAGGGTTGAGAATCGACCGGCGTCCCATTGTGTCGGAACTCAATGTAGAGTGTCGGCCTGTCCGTTTCCAGCGCCATTGTCGCAGCGCTCGCGATCCGTCTTGTGCCCATTTCGGCCAGCGGCTCGCCCGAGAATATGAAATCGCCCTGGCGAACCTTGAGATCCTCCATGCCGGTCATGACGATATGATACCCGTCGCCGACATTGAGGATGACCATCTCTCCGTAACTTCTGAAGCGCCCGGCGTAAACCACCGTCGCGTCGGCGGGGGCGCTGACGAGCGCGCCCGGTCGCGCCGCAATGGTCATTCCGGTCGCCGTATGCCCCGTTCCGTCCGGATCGCCGTAGCGACGCAGGATTTCGCCCGAAACCGGCAGGATCAGGCGGCCTTTCAGATCAGAGAATGGATATGCAGGCGTAATGCGGTTTTTATCGGGCGTTGCCGAAAGCGCGCGCTGGCGCGCCTCGATTTGCTGCGCCTCGGTCATCTGCCGGCGGCGTTCGGCCTCCTGCCGCGCCAGAAGAGCGGCGTTGCGGGCCGACGTGATTTCGGTCTCCAGGCTGGCGATCAGGCCGTTGAGGTCGGTCGCGCGGGCGGCCAGCAGTTCGGCCTGACGACGCTCGGCTTCGAGCTGTTCCGCGCTGGTTTCCCGGGACTTCTCGTTTTCGGCGATCAGCAGGTCCATGCGCCGGCTTTCCTCGGCAAGGCTGTCGAGATCGCCGGCAAGCCCGTCGCGGGCCTGCTGCTGTTCGGCCTTGACCGTCCGCAGCGATGTCAGGTCGGCGAGCACGGTCTCCATCCTCGCCCGCATTTCCGGCACCACGCCGTTCAGCAGGATGGCGCTTCTGACGGAATCGAGCGCATCGCCGGGGGCGACCAGCAGGGCCGGCGGCGGATCGCGGCCCATGCGCTGAAGAGCTGCGAGCACATCGGCCAACACATCGCGCTCGGCATTGAGGGAGGCTTTCAGCGCCTCCTCCTGGTCCGAAAGATCAGAAAGCCGGGCTTCGGCCGCAGCAATCTGTTCCTCCAGCCCGCGCCGGCGCTCGGCCGAGGCCACGAGCGCCTCCTTCAGGCTTGCGGTATCGCCGGCAAGGGCATCGATCTCGGCCTCAAGCGAGGCAATCTTTTCGTTAGAAAGCGCAATCGAGCTTTCGATCTGGTCGAGCTCGATTTCCTTGTCGGAGCGCTCGGTGGAGAGCCTGTCGACGAGCTCGGTTGATCCGGCGGTCGGCTCCTGCGCGACGGCGATCGCGGGCGCAGCCCAGGCGGCAATGCCGCAGGCGAGGATGATCCGCAATGATCTGGTTGCCGCCATATCCGTTTCCGCGCGAGGAAAAGTGGATTTAGATCGTCGACAGGTTAACGAAATAACAAGATCACCAGAACACACAAAATTTTGATGGTTCTTACCAGGTTCAGGCGCGGTGATAGGGGTGGCCGGAAAGCAGGGTCACGGCGCGGTAAAGCTGTTCGGCAAGCAATATGCGCACGATCTGGTGCGGCCATGTCATAGCGCCGAAGTTGATCGTCAGATCGGCGCGTTCGGCAAGGGCGGGGTCAAGCCCGTCGGCGCCGCCGATCGCGAACATCATCTCGCGCTTGCCGGCATCGCGGAACTTTTCGATCTGGCCGGCAAAGCCGACGCTGTCGAAGGACTTGCCGGTTTCATCGAGCAGCACCAGCACGGTTTCGGGCGAGATCGCGGCCTCCAGCGCTGCCGCTTCCTCCCGCTTGCGGGTCGCGGCATTGCCGGCGCGGCTTTCATTGACCTCGGTAACCTTGGAGAAATCGAGCCCCTGCGCCTTGCCGGTCTTCTTCAGCCGGTCGAGATAGCGGGCGACAAGCTCTTTCTCCGGGCCGGACTTCAGGCGGCCGACCGCGAAAATGCCGATCTGCATATGCTTTTCTTTCGGCCCGCAACAACCGCGTCGCGCAGTACGTTCTGCACCGCGCGGTCCGTTCGGGCATTTACGCCGGCTCCTGGCAGCTTGCTGCTAGTGCAGGCGCGCCTCGTTCATTTCGGGCGCCGACCACATCTTCTCGATATTGTAGAATTCGCGGACTTCCGGCCGGAACACATGGACAATCACGTCGCCGGTGTCGATCAGCACCCAGTCTCCGGACTCCTGGCCCTCGACCTTGGGCGTGCCGGCGCCCGACTGTTTGATGTCCTTGACCAGATGGTCGCAAATCGCCATGACGTGACGGTTCGAACGCCCGGAAACGACCACCATATGGTCGCCGAGAGCCGATTTTCCACGAATGTCGATGGTCACAATATCTTCTGCCTTCGAATCCTCAAGGCTGGCGAGGACGGTGGCGAGAGCATCATCGGCGGCATGGACGTCGCTTCTGCTGCCCTGTGGCGCGGTATCCGCGCCCTTCGCGTGCAATGTTGTCAGGGTTCTTCCTTTCATCCGGACCAAGCACGAATGCGACTCGTCACTCCGGCGGGCCGCTGGCTATAAAGGTGATGCCAAAGCCCGCCTGTTGCAAGGGTTTTCCTGCGCAAATTTGAGTGGAGGCCTCAGGGACGTATCCAGAAGGCCACCGCCGCGGCATCATCGCTGACCTTGTAGCGCGGGAATTTCTCGCCTTCAGGGTCATCGATCCGCTCGATGCGGCGCAGGCGCTCAAGTAGCGCCGGCAGACCGTCGCGAAAGGCGGCGTCGATCAGCCCGGCGGGCGAAAACGCGTCGTAATTGTCGCAAAGCGCGGCGAAACCATCCGAGCACAGCAGGCCACGCACCGGCGCGCGCAAGTCGCAATCTTCCCGGACGATATGGTCCGCGGCCGCTGGCACGAGGCCGAGGGTGAAGACATGTCCATCCGGCGTATTCTGGCGGGCGCGGCCGGCGCGCAGCATCGCCATGGTCTCGGCATCGCCGGCGATATCGGCGACGCCCTTGAAACCGCCAATGCGTTTCAGATGGGCGCGGGCGGCGGCGATTTCCCGCTCGCGATTGCCCTTCAGCGCCGTGGTTTCGAACACATGGCCGGCCGCGTCCTCAAGAAACAGCCGGCAATCGCCGAGTCCGTAGGTCACGAGGCGATCGTCCTCGATCCGCAGCATCTGGAAGGCGGCGGCGGGCCACGTATAGCGCGGCAGGTCATCCTTGCCGGCGGCGGCATGATAGAGGTCGCGTGCCGAGGCGTTGATGGCCGCGACGGTCTCGGCAACGGGCCGATCATCGGCTTCGGCGAACATCCGCGCCGCATGGGCCGCAAGCCAGGCGGCGTCGCCTTCGGTCATCACCTCCCGCTCGCCGATGCCGGTCGCGCCATCGATCACGAAGACCGAATGCGCGTTCCAGCCATAGCGGTCGTCGCTCGCCCCGCCGGGCTTGCCGGGATCGGTGATGTCGGCGACGATCTCAAGCTTCATCTCTTGTTTTCCAGTCTGAGCGCTGTCGAGGAGACGGCCGAGCGCGGGCCGTGGATGAAGGTCCAGGCCGGCGGCTTCATGCGCGGCAGCGCTCTGGCCGCGCGCTCGGGCACGCGAGCCCTGTCGAGCGTGCGGGCCGCCTTGGAGGAAAGATAGGTGAGCGTCGCGCCGGGCCGATCGATGACGGCGATCGGCACGGTGGCCGCAATCCGCCGCCATTCCTGCCAGCGGTGGAAGTCGCCGAGATTGTCAGCGCCCATGATCCAGACGAAGTGCACCGCCGGGTTGCGGCGGATGATGTGGCGAATTGTGCGGGCGGTATAGGCCGTGCCAAGCGTCTTCTCGATGGCGGTCACCCTAATGCGCGGATCGCCGGCCATGGTGTCCGAAAGCGCCAGCCGCTCGGCAAGCGGGGCGAGGCCATTGCCGCTTTTCAGCGGATTGCCGGGCGTGACCAGCCACCAGAGCTGGTCGAGCCCGAGCCGCTGAAGCGCAAGCTTCGCCACCAGAAGATGCCCATCATGCGGCGGATTGAAAGAGCCGCCGAACAGCCCGACCGTCATGCCGGGCTGCAAAGGCGGCATGACGAGGTGGCGGCGTGCGATCTCCGTCAAGCCGTCAGGCCCGCGTCTGGCCGCTGCCGCGCACCAGATATTTGAACGAGGTGAGCTGCTCGACGCCGACCGGGCCACGCGCATGCATCTTGCCGGTGGCAATGCCGATCTCGGCGCCCATGCCGAACTCGCCGCCATCGGCGAACTGGGTCGAGGCATTGTGCAGCAGGATCGCCGAATCGATCTCGTTGAAAAAGCGGGCGACGACCTCCGGGTCCTCGGCGATCACGGCTTCCGTGTGATGCGAGGAATATTTTCCTATGTGCTCAATCGCGCCGGAGATGCCGTCCACCAGCTTCACCGCGATGATTGCGTCGAGATATTCTGTCGTCCAGTCGTCATCGCTCGCCTCGTCGCGGCCCCGGGCATAGTCGATCATGTCGTGGTCGACGCGCACCAGGCAGCCTTTGGCCTCCAGCGCCTCGATCAGCGGGGTGGCGAACTTATCGGCGGCCGCGCGATCGATCAGCAGCGTTTCGGCGGCCCCGCAAATGCCGGTGCGGCGCATCTTGGCGTTGACGACGATCTCGCGCGCCATGTCGAGGTCTGCGGATTTGTCGACATAGATATGGCAAAGCCCTTCCAGATGGGCGAAGACCGGCACCCGCGCCTCCGTCTGGACGCGCGCAACAAGGCTCTTGCCGCCGCGCGGCACGATCACGTCGATATTGCCGGAAAGCCCGGAGAGCATTTCGCCGACGGCTGCGCGGTCGGTGGTCGGCACGATCTGGATCGCGTCTTCCGGCAGGCCGGCCTTTTTCAGGCCGGCGGCAAGCGCTGCATGGATCGCGCCGGAGGATTGCGCCGAATCCGAGCCGCCGCGCAGGATCACGGCGTTGCCCGCCTTCAGGCACAGTGCGCCGGCATCCGCCGTCACATTGGGGCGGCTTTCATAGATCACGCCAATGACGCCGAGCGGCGTGCGCACGCGCTCGATCTTCAGCCCGTTGGGGCGGTCCCAGGCGGCAATCACATCGCCGACCGGATCGTCGAGCGCGGCGATCGCGCGGATGCCGTCGGCCATCGCCTTGATCCGGTCGCCATTCAGCTCCAGCCGATCGATGAAGGAGCCGGCCACGCCGTTTTCCTTCGCGCGGGTGACATCTTGCCGGTTGGCGACGAGAATGGCGCCGCTATCTGCCTCGATCGCGTCGGCCATGGCGGCAAGTGCTGCGTTCTTGGTTTCCGTTGGCGCGATCGCCAGCGCGCTTGCTGCCTTGCGGGCGCGGCGGCCGAGATCGGCCATCGCGGTCTTCACATCCTGAACCTGATCAAGCATGGGCTGATCCTTCACGTTTTGCTGCCGACATCACGAGGTCGTCGCGATGCACCATCGCGGCGCGGGCGGGATAGCCCAGGATCGCCTCGATGCCGGCGGTCTTCTGTCCTGCGATCATCCGGGCCTCGTCGCTGTCGTAACCTGAAAGCCCGCGGGCGATCTCGCCGCCCTTGGCATTCACAATGGCGACAGTGTCGCCGCGCGAAAAGTGCCCGTCAACAGCGGTGACGCCGGCGGCGAGCAGGCTGTTGCCGCGCTTTAAGGCCGCGACCGCGCCGTCATCGATATGGATGGTGCCGGCGGGCAGAAGCTGGCCGGCAATCCAGGTCTTGCGGGCGCTGACGGGCGCGCGCGAGGCGTGGAAGATTGAATGGCGCGCGCCATCCGCGATCGCCTGCAGAGGATGATCGATCTTGCCCGACGCGATGATCATGGCGCAGCCGGAGGCGGTCGCGATCTTGCCGGCCTCGACCTTGGTGCGCATGCCGCCGCGCGACAGTTCCGAGGCGGCTCCGCCCGCCATCGCCTCGATCTCCGGCGTGATCGCCTCGATTTCCGCGAGGAACCGGGCATCGGGGTCCAGATGCGGCGGTGCGGTGTAGAGCCCGTCAATGTCGGAGAGCAGCACCAGCAGATCGGCGCCGATCATGGTGGCGACGCGGGCGGCCAGCCGGTCATTGTCGCCGTAACGGATTTCGCTGGTGGCGATCGTGTCGTTCTCGTTGATGATCGGCACGGCGCCGAGCTTCAGCAATTGCCGGAGCGTGGCGCGGGCGTTGAGATATTGCCGGCGCTCCTCGGTGTTCTGCAGCGTCAGCAGGATTTGCCCGGCGATGATGTCATGCGCCTTCAGGCTTTCGGTCCAGGCGCCGGCAAGGCCGATCTGGCCGACGGCTGCTGCTGCCTGCGCCTCTTCCAGCTTCAGCGCGCCCGAGGGGGTGCCGAGAATGGTGCGCCCGAGCGCGACCGCGCCGGAGGAGACGACCAGCACCTCGACGCCGGCGGCTCTGAGCCCGGCGATATCGGCGGACAGTTTTTCAAGCCAGCCGCGCTTCAGGCCCGTGCGGCCATCCACCAGCAGCGCCGAACCGATCTTGATGACGATGCGGCGATAATGGGCAAGCGTACGCCCGCTCATGTCAGGGCTCCCATTTGTCGTGGCGGCCCTTGTCCTCGGCAGGTTCGGGCGCCGCAAGCCCGAGGCGCGCCTCCTCGGCGCGGATCACGGCGGCAAGCTCGCGCTGAACCTCGGTCATGCCGATCTGGGCGACCGCCGAAATGGCATGAACGGGCCCGCCGCTTGCCTTTTCAAGCGCCTTGCGCTTTTCCTTCAGGGTGTCGTCATCGAGTATATCGACCTGCGACAGCGCAACGATTTCCTGCTTTTCGCCTAGTTCTACGTCATAGGCTTCCAGTTCCTTGCGCACCGTCGCGTAGGCCGTGGCGACATCTTCCTCAAGGCTCGAGACCAGATGCAGCAGTACGCGGGTGCGCTCGACATGGCCGAGGAAGCGATCGCCGATGCCAACGCCTTCATGTGCGCCTTCGATAAGGCCGGGAATATCGGCAAGAATGAACTCGCGCCCGTCAATGCTGGCAACGCCGAGATTGGGATGGAGCGTGGTGAACGGGTAGTTGGCGATCTTCGGCCGCGCTCTTGTGACGGTCGCAAGGAAGGTCGACTTGCCGGCATTCGGCAGGCCCACGAGCCCGGCATCGGCAATCAGCTTCAGCCGGAGCCATATCGTCTTTTCCTCGCCCTCAAGGCCGGGATTGGCCCAGCGCGGGGCCTGATTGGTCGCGGATTTGAAATGGGCATTGCCAAAGCCGCCATTGCCGCCGGCGGCCAGCCGGTAACGCTCGCCTTCGCGCGTCAGGTCGCAGATCAGCGTTTCACTGTCTTCCTCGAACACCTGGGTGCCGACGGGAACCTTGAGCGTCACGCTTTCGCCCTTGGCGCCGGTGCGGTTGCGGCCCATGCCGTGGCCGCCGGTCGCGCCCTTGAAGTGCTGCTGATAGCGGAAATCGATCAGCGTGTTGAGCCCGTTGACGGCCTCGACCCAGACATCGCCGCCGCGCCCGCCATCGCCGCCGTCCGGGCCGCCGAACTCGATGAACTTCTCGCGGTGAAACGACACCGAGCCCGCCCCGCCATCGCCGGAGCGGATATAGACCTTTGCCTCATCGAGAAATTTCATCGTTCCGTCGCTTCAGTTTGAGTGATTGCCGCATCGATATAGGCCATGCGGGCGAAGGTCAAAGATTATCGTGAATTTCGGCATGCCGCCGGGCCGCGCTGGCGGCCCGGCGGATGGTCAGAACCGGTATGGCGTGAACAGCGCCGGCGTCAGCGCGGTGGTGATCTCCTGGGTCATCCTTCCGCGGCTGACCGACCAGATTTCGCGCTGGCCGGTGATCTTGGAGCCGAGCCGTTGCAACACGCGGAGCGAGGCCGGGTTGTCGGAGAACGCGCCGGAATGGAGCGTGGCGCCGGTTTCAGCGAAAAACCGTTCCGCGACACCCGAGACCGCCTCGCTCATGAAGCCGCGGCCCCAATAGTAGCGCCCGAGCCAGTAGCCGAGATGATAGCCGCCCTGCCGCCGCTCAATCGAGACAAGCCCGATCGCAACGCCATCGCCCGGCTGGGCGATCGCCACCGGCCAGCTGTCGTCGTTTCCCACATGGCTCAGCCACTCGACCGCATCTTCCAGCGTGTAGGGGGACGGCACGCGGGCGAGCATCCGGGTGATCTCCGGATCGGCCAGCAGGCCCGCGATCCGTTCGGCATCCGTGACGCGAACCGGCCGCAGCCTCAGCCGCTGGGTGTCGATGACGGGGCAGGAGCCGAGCATCTCGGCCGCCGCGCTCATCGTTGACCTCCCCAGCTCTTCAGCGACATCCAGTTGCGCCGGTCGAGACGGTACCATTCGACCGAGACCGCGCTGCCGACGGCCAGCGACTGCACCATGCCGGGGCCCTGGAACTGGAAGCCGCACTTGTGCAGCACCCGGCGCGACCGCTCGTTGACGACCCGGCAACGGGCATCGATGTGGTCGACTTCGTTGCGGGTGCGGAAGATCATGTCGATCAGCACCTGAACGGCTTCGGTGGTGTAGCCATGGCCCCAATAGGGCTCGCCCAGCCAGTAGCCGATCTCGACGATGTTTTCCTCATACGGAATGTTCTCTATCCCGCAGCAACCGAGGAATTCGCCGTTATCCGCTTTGGTGATGGCATAGACGCAATTGCCGATCGCGCCCTCTTTGGTTCGCTCCACGAAATTGGCGGCATCTGTTGCAGAATAGGGATGCGGCATGCGCGACACCATGGTCGCGATTTTTTCGTTGTTGGCGAGATGGGCAATGGCGTCAATGTCATCTTCGTGCGGGGCCCGCAGAACGAGCCTTTGCGAAAGAAGAACGGGGCAATCCCGCCTTTGTTGATCGGGCCTCAGCCGCTCTCTGGAAAGCCGGGATTGGCTCTCCCTTTGTAGATCCCTTTGCATTTTTCAGGTCCTTTCCTGGTTTGAAACGAAAGAAGGGAAGATGGTGGCGTCCCATCTTCCCTTCTCTTTTCAAAATCCAGGTCCGGTAACCTGAAAATCTAAGCCGGGTCGATGTGACGCCGGCTGATCTTTAAGCGGTACCGGCTTTATTCCGCTGCTTCTGCCTGTTTCGGGGCCACGGACACATACATGCGGCCATTGGCGCGCGCGCGGAATGTCACGTTGCCTTCAATCTTGGCAAAAATGGTGTGGTCCTTGCCCATGCCGACATTGTCGCCGGGATGCCACTTGGTGCCGCGCTGACGAATGATGATGTTGCCCGGAATGACGTTCTCGCCACCGAACTTCTTCACGCCAAGGCGCTTGGACTCAGAATCGCGACCGTTGCGCGACGAACCGCCAGCTTTTTTGTGTGCCATTGGAGTTCTCCTTTAAACCTTCGAAATCTGCTTTTTCGATCAGCCGGCGACGATGTCGGTGATCTTGACGACCGTGTGATGCTGGCGATGGCCGCGCGAACGCTTGGAGTTCTGGCGACGACGCTTCTTGAAGGCGATGACCTTCTTGCCGCGGGTCTGCTCGACGACTTCCGCCTTGACGAGCGCGCCCTTGACGAAGGGTGCGCCGATCGTGGCGTCAGCGCCTTCGCCGACCATCAGCACTTCAGCAAATTCAATCTTCGCGCCGGCGTCGCCATCGAGCTTTTCGATGGTGATCACATCCTCGGCGTTGACGCGGTACTGTTTACCGCCGGTCTTGATGACTGCGAACATATTTTGACCTTTCATGTTCTCGCCCGGTTCTGCTCCCGAAAGGAGAGCGACCGTCTTTTTGTCAGTCTGGTTAAAGCAGGGATTTCAAAGAGAAAATCTTTTCAAAACCCGGTCTGCCGGTGAATTGCGGGCAGGCCCGCTGCAATGCGCGCGCCAAAAGGACACACGCGTCCGGAAGCGTGCATACGCGAGGCGCGCGCTGAAGTCAATAAATCCCGGCGCAAGCAAGCGATTTTCGTTGGCGCTATTGCATGGATGCAATCGGAAAGGTCTCGATGTCCTCCCCGAGCATGGCCGCCCGGCCCTCCACCTGCCGGAAGCCCCGCGCCGCCGTCCGCAGCTGGTAAGACCACGCCTCACTCCTCCAAAGTTCCGCGCTCGCGCCCGTCTGCGCACAAGACACTGCCCGCAGACCAAAAAACCACCATCATCGCTCTTGCAAGACAAGCCTTTGCCCGCTAAGAGACACCCCGCGTTCAAACGCAGACCACGGCACTTTATGGAGAGGTGGCAGAGTGGTCGAATGCACCGCACTCGAAATGCGGCATACGGGCAACCGTATCGAGGGTTCGAATCCCTCCCTCTCCGCCAGATTTTTGTTAAATTTCAATAACTTGTTGTCGTCTCGGCGCCGGCCCCAGCTTGTGCGGCTGCTTGAGTCCTGTGTGAGAATGACCGAGGGTCACGTTCGCGGCACTTTCCTGTCGCCGAGAGGCGTGTCGGCATCTCCCGGCGGCGGGGAACATTGCGAGGCCTTCAGCAGCGAAATTCCCCTAACACAATGATACTTAAAGAAGTTCTATGAATCGGGCGGAAAACAACGCGATCGCTCCGAATTGACTCTTTACAGCCTCCGATAAAACAGCAATGATCCAATTGGTATTCTAATGGTATTGTTGAAGGGCTGGTTGTTGGCGCGTCTATCACTCAAGGGTATCGTCAAGCGCTTCAAGGAAACGGAAGTGCTGCACGGGATCGATCTGGAGATCGGGGATCGTGAACTCATCATCTTTGTCGGACCGTCCGGCTGCGGAAAGTCGACGCTGCTGCGGCTGATCGCGGGCCTCGATCCGATTACCGGCGGCACGCTTTCGATCAATGGCAAGGTCATGAATGACGTTGCGCCCTCGAAGCGCGGGGCTGCCATGGTGTTTCAGTCCTATGCGCTTTATCCGCATATGGATGTCTATGAGAACATGGCGTTCGGCGCACGGTTGATGGGGCTTTCGAAGGATGAGATCAGCGCCCGCATTGCCGAAGTGACCCGGATGCTGAGGCTTGAGGACTATCTGAAACGCAAGCCGCGCCAGCTTTCGGGCGGGCAGCGCCAGCGCGTGGCCATTGCCCGCGCCATGGTGCGCAAGCCTGACGTTTTTCTGCTCGATGAACCGCTTTCAAATCTCGATGCCGCCCTCCGCGCCGACGTGCGCCTCGAGATCGCGCGCCTGCACCGCGATATCGGCGGCACGATGATCTATGTGACCCACGACCAGGTCGAGGCGATGACGCTGGCCGACCGGATCGTGGTGATGAACAATGGCTATATCGAACAGGTCGGCAGCCCCCGCGAACTGTTCGAAACGCCTGCCAACACCTTTGTGGCGACGTTCATCGGGTCGCCGAAGATGTCGCTTCTCGATGTCGACAGCACTGCTGGGAAACTTGCGATAGCGGGCACCGGCGCGATACGAGGCCCGGCCGGCATCGCGGAGGGCGCGCTCACCATCGGCGCACGCCCGGACGGCCTTTCCGTCGTGGCGGGACACGTCGACGAAGGCTTTGCCGGCTCGGTGATCTACACCGAATATCTCGGCGACGATTCATATGTTTACGTTCGGCTGACAAGCGGCGAGCAGGTCACCATCAGGGTGCCGCCAACCGTCTTCTTCGATGCCGACGACGACGTCACCGTGCAGGCGCAGGCAGATGCGCTTCACGTCTTTGACAGGGCGAGCGGCCAGCGTGTTTGATAACGGCTTTACCGCTTGTCATCGGTAATTCAGGGGAACGGAACAAAAGGAGCAATCTGATGACACCCTTTGCCAAGACTTTTCTGGTGGCCACGGCCGTCGCCGGCATGGCCGCGCCGGCTTTGGCCGAAGACATTTCCTTCTGGGGCTGGCGCGTGGAGGACGTGCCGCAATACGAAGAATTCATCGACGCCTTCGAGGCGGAAAACCCCGACATCAATGTCAATCTCAGAATGATCGAAGCCGTCAATTACGGCACCATTCTTTCGACCGCGCTTGCGGGCGAGGCCGGCCCCGACGCGATGATGGTGCGCGCCTACGGCTCCTTCGAGAGCGTGGCATCCGGCGGTTATCTCATGCCGCTTTCGGAAGAAAACGTGCCGGCGCTGAAGGATTTCCCGGCCGATGCGCTGAAGGCGGAAACCCTGCGTGCGGACAACACCGTCTACGCCATTCCCTTCGCCTCGCAGACGATGATGGTGCTCTACAACAAGGATGTGTTCAGCGAGCTTGGTCTCGAGCCGCCGAAGACATGGGACGATATGAAAGCGGCCGCCAAAGCGCTTCAGGAAGCCGGTCTCTACGCCTTTGCCAATGGCACGGCGGACGCATGGCAGAACGAAGTCATCACCTTCGGCCTCGGTTCGTCGACCATGGGCAAGGCCTTTTACGAGGACGTGATGAGCGGCGATGCCGATTTCACCGATCCGCGCTTCGTCGAAGCGCTGACCCGCATCAAGGATATGAGCCAGTATTTCCCCGACGGCTTCATCGGCCTCGACTATGCCTCTTCGCAGCAGTTGTTTGCGACGGGCATGGCCGGCATGTTCGTCGGCGGATCCTATGAAATCGCCGCCATGAAGGGCATGAACCCCGATATCAATATCGGCGCCATTCCCGCACCCGTGGTCGATGAGGGCGATGAAGGCCTTGTCGCCGTGTTCTATGACGGCGGCTATGCCGGCAATGCGGCGACCGAGCACAAGGATGCGGTGCTGAAGTTCCTGAACTTCCTCGCTTCCAAGGAATTCGGTCAGGCCTTTGCCAACGAGCTCTCCAACATCTCGCCGATCCCGGGCGTCACCTTCGACAACCCGGACCTTGAGGCCGTTGCCGAACTCAACAAGACCTCGATGCCTTACATGATGCTGGTGAATTTCCGCTTCGATCAGCCTTCGGGCTCGACGCTGGTTCAGGAAAACGTCCAGAAAATGATGGCCGGCGAGGCAACGCCTGAAGAGGTCGGCGCGACCGTGACCGAGGGGCTGTCGAAATACTACGAGCCCTTCCAGAACAACTGATTTCTCGACGTTTGGGGGCCGGCCTTTTGCGGCCGGCTCGCTCTGATCAAGACGGAAGCGAATGCAATGAACCGCCTGATGCCGACGCCACGTGGCCTTTGGATCACCTGTCTGATCCTGCCCGCTCTTGCGGTGATGCTGCTCTTTGTCGCCTACCCGATCGTTTCGGCGCTGGCCTACGCCTTCTATCACTGGAACGGCATGGCGCGGGGCGAGTTTGTCGGCTTCCAGAATTTCTACGATGTGCTGTTTACTGAACCGTATAAATCGACGGTTCAAAACGCCTTCATCAACAATGTCATCGTCTTTATCACGCTGATGGTGGTGCAAAACGGCGCCGCGTTCATTCTCGCCTATGCGCTGTGGCGCGAGTTTCCGCTGGCCCGGTTCCATCGCATTGCCGTGTTCCTGCCGGTTGTGCTGTCGACCGTGATTGTCGGCTATTTGTGGAAACTGTTCCTCAATCCGCTGTTCGGCATCGTCAACCAGACGCTGAAAGCGGTCGGCCTTGCAGGCTTGGCGCAGCCCTGGCTCGGCCAGTCCGATACCGCGCTTGCCTCGCTCATTCTCGTCAATGCCTGGCACTGGGTCGGCTTTCCGACACTGATTTTCCTGGCCGCCATGCAGCGCATTCCTGGCGAAATCTACGATGCCGTGCGCATGGAGACCGAAAGCGAGTGGGTGAAGATCCGAAAGATCATCTGGCCGCTGGTGGCGCCGGCGGCAACCATCGTGTTCGTGCTGCAATTCATCGGGTCGTTCAACTGGTTCGAACTGCCCTATGTGATGGAGGGCATGAGCGGCTCGCCCTTCGGTAATACCGATGTGCTGGCGCTTTATTTCTACCGCCTCGCCTTCGGCAACCCCGGCGCGGGCAGCTCGGATTTCGGCCATGGCTCGGCGCTGGCGGCGCTCGTCTTCATCTTCATCACGGTGTTTGCCACCGCCATGACGCTTTACCTGCGCCGCCGGGAGATTGAGCTTTGAGCGATACGACCTATACCGACCGCTCCGGCCTAATGCGCACATTCGGGCGCGATGGATTGCTGCAGATCCTGCTGATAGCCAATACCTTCATCATGATCGCGCCGATCGTGATCATGGTGTTTTCGGCCTTCAAGCCGTCAATGGCGATCTTCCGCGAGCCTTTCGCGATTCCCGATTTCACCGATCTTTCGAATTTCGAGGCGATCTGGACCGAGACCCATTTCGTCCGCTACTTCTTCAACTCGCTGCTGATCACCGGCTCGTCCATTCTTGCCATTCTGGTGCTGGGGTCGATGGCGGCCTATGCGCTGGGGCGCTATAATTTCAGGGGCTCCAGCTTTCTGCTGCTGTTCTTCCTGGCCGGTCTGACCCTGCCGCTGAAGCTCGCCGTCATCCCGCTCTTCGTGCTGATGCGCAAGATGGGCCTGCTCGACAGCCAGCTATCGCTGATCCTCATCTATATCGCCATGGGCCTGCCATCGACCGTGTTCATCATGACCGGGTTCATTCGCTCGCTGCCCGGCGAGCTGGAAGATGCCGCGCGCATGGACGGCGCGTCCGAAGCGCGGATCATGTGGTCGGTCATGCTGCCGCTGGCGCGACCCGCCATGGTGATTGCCGCAATTCACAATCTCGTGCCGATCTGGAACGATTTCTTCTTCCCGCTGATCTTCATCCAGAACGATCTTCTGAAAACCCTGCCGCAGGGACTGACGAGCTTCATGGGGGAATACACCACCAATTGGGGCGTGCTGTTTGCCGGGCTGACCTTCGCCGCAGCCCCCATCACGCTGCTCTACATCATCTTGTCCCGCCAGTTCATCAACGGCATGACCTCGGGCGCGATCAAGTGACGCTGAAGCTGAAGAAAGGCGGGCTGGTGGTTTCCTGCCAGGCCCGCGCGGACAACCCGCTCCACGGCGCGCTTTTCATGGGCGCGATGGCGCTCGCGGCGCGTGACGGCGGGGCATGCGCCATCCGCGCGAATGGCGTTTCAGACGTGCGGGCCGTCAAGGCCGCGGGCCTGCCCGCCATCGGCATCGACAAGCAGTTTTCCGATGCCGTGCCGGTCTATATCACGCCGACGCTTGCAGCCTGCGATGCGCTTGCCGAGGCCGGAGCCGACATTATCGGCATTGACGCCACGCCGCGCCCGCGCCGGGGCGACGAACCGGCAAGGCTCATCCGCCACATTACCGAAACGCTTGGCCTCGAGGCCTTCTGCGATATCGCAACGTCCGACGAAGGGGCGGCCGCAGCGGACATGGGGGCAACCTATGTGGCGACAACGCTTTCCGGATATACCGATGACACCAGACGCAACGATGACCTGCCGGACTACGCCCTGATCGAGGCGCTGGTCGCCCGCATCAAAACGCCGGTGGTGGCCGAGGGCCGGTTCTCGACGCCCGAACGCGCCCGCCGCGCGTTTGATTGCGGCGCTTATGCCGTCGTTGTCGGCACGGCGATTACCAATCCGCGCGAGATCACTCGCGGTTTTGTCAGGCAGATCGAGGGCTGAGGCCATGGACAGCTATTTCCTCGGCGGCGATATCGGCGGAACGGCATCGCGGTTTGTCCTTTGCGATCAGGCGGGAACCATCGTTCAGCGGGGTGCTGCGGCCGGCGCCACCGGCCACACCTTCAACGCCGAATCCCGTGACAGGCTTGAGGAAAGCATCGCCGCGATTGCCGCGCAGATAACAAGGCCCGTTGACGCGGCCGTCTTCGGCCTCACCGGCTATGGCCCGCGCGCGCGTCGCGATATCGAGGACATGCTGATTGCCGCGCTGAAGCTGACGCGCGCGAAGATTTTCATTTCCGACGATATCGAGCTTGCCTACCGCAGCCTGTTTACGCTGGGAGAAGGCCACCTCGTTTCCGCCGGCACGGGGTCGATTGCCGTTCACCTCGACAGCGAGGGCAGGCTTTTCCGCATTGGCGGGCGCGGCATCCTGATCGACGATGCGGGCTCCGGCGGCTGGATCGGCCTTGCCGCCGTGCGCGCGCTCTACCGCCGGCTCGACGAGGAGGGCGCGCCGGGCGACATGCGCCTGCTCGCCGATGCGCTTTATGCCGCCGTCGGCTCCGACGACTGGTCGGATATGCGCGCCTATATCTATGCCGGCGACCGGGGGCGCATTGGCGCGCTCGCGCGTTCTGTTGCCGATGCCGCGGAGGCCGGCGACGCATGCGCAAACGGGCTTCTGCGTGAGGCCGGCGCTGAACTCGCCCGCCTTGGCAACATCCTGATTGCCCGCAACGGCAACCATCCCGTCGCCTTTGTCGGCGGCGTGCTGAAGCTGCATCGCGTCATCGCCGAGACGATCCGCCGGAGGCTTGCCGGCGAGGCGCGCTTTCCCGTCCTCGATCAGGCGGAGGGCGCTGCCCGGCTGGCCCTTTCCTTTTTTCACCCTGCATCTTCAGGACCTTCCGCCTGAATTCGACCGCCAAAACTGCCTTATGGGCATGTTTGCGACCCGCGGTCCTGGCCAGATTTCTCCTCCGTCGTTTCGGGCCGATGCGACAAAACAAAAGTCTACCTTAGCGACCGCCGGAATCGCCATAATGATAATGAAAACAGGGCGAGGCCGATGGCGGCGAGGCTGAGAAGCTGCGGCCAGATGACCGCAAGCCCCGCGCCCCGGAACATGATCGATTGCGCCAGCGCGACGAAATGCGTGTCCGGCGCCAGCGACATGAGGGTGCGCAGAACCGCGGGCATATTCTCCACCGGCGTCAGGCCGCCCGCCAGAATCTGCAGCGGAAACAGAACGAGCATCAGCAGCAGCCCGAATTGCGGCATTGAGCCGGCAATGGTGGCCAGGAAGATGCCAAGCGAGGTCGTCGCAAACAGCTGCAGCGCCATGCCGAGTATCAACAGCCACAGCGAGCCCGCCACGGGAATGGCAAGCCATGTCTGCACCACGACGGTGATCGAAAAGCAAGCCGCGCCCATCACCACCGCCGCCATCGGCCATATTTTGCCGAGCATGATTTCCGCCGGCGTCACCGGCATGACGAGAAGATGTTCGATGGTGCCGCGTTCGCGCTCGCGGATGAGCGCGGCACCGGTCAGGATGACGGAGAGCAGCGCGACATTGTTGACGACCTCCATCATGGCGCTGAACCAGTTTGGATTAAGCTCGGGATTGAAGCGGGCGCGCAGAACCAGACCAACGGGAGCGGGTTCGCTGGCGCGGTAGCGCTCAAGGAACTCGGAGACCTCGCCCGATACGATCGCCTGCACATAGCCTGCGCCGGTAAAGGCCTGGGTCATCCGCGTGGCGTCGACGTTGAGCTGCATGGCCGGCTCGCTGCCGGCCAGAAGGTCGCGCTGGAAGTTCGGCGGGATGACGAGCGCGAAGGTATCGACGCCTTCGTCCATGCGCCGGTTCATCTGTGACAGCGTGATCGTCTGCGGGGGCAGGAAATAGGGCGGGTAGAAGGCCGAGGCGATGCGCTCCGAGAGCGCGGAGGCATCCTCGTCGACGATGGAGATCGGCGCCTTGTTCAGCGTGAAGGGCACCGCGACCGCCGCCGCATAGACCTGAAGCGTGAATACGACGACGATCAGCACCAGAAGAGCGGGCGTGCGCAGCAGGCTCCACAACTCCTTTATGCCCAGTCGCCAGATCGTCGATATCCGCATGGTTCAACGCGCCTGCTTGCGGAGGAAGAGAACGCTGAGCAATAACAGCGCGAGGCCGGCCGCAAACAGCGGCATGAGCGAGGGCGTCAGATCGCCGAAACCCAGCGCCTTGGAAAAGGCGCCGCGCGAGATGGTGACGAAATGGCTTGCCGGGTTGATGGCCCCGATCAGCGCGGCCTCGCCCTCCATGGAGGCGATCGGATCGATCATGCCGGAATACTGGACGGCCAGCATCATGGTGACGACAGTGGTCAGGAAAATCGCGGCGATCTGGCTGTTCATGAAGCTCGAGATCAGCAGTCCGAGCCCGGTCGCCGCGATGGCGTAAAGCAGGCCGCCAAGCGCATAGGCCGGAATGCTGCCGGTGAAGGGGACGCGCTGCACGACAATGGCGAAGGCTGTCATCATCGCGAGATTGATCATGGCGAGGCCGACATAGGGTATCTGCTTGCCGAGCAGAAACTCCAGCCGGGTGACGGGCGTCACGTAGAGATTGACGATGGAACCAAGGTCCTTCTCCCGCACGATCGAGAGCGTGGCCAGCATGGTGGGAATGAACAGGAGCACCAGGGCGATGACGGCCGGAACCATGGCGATGATGCTTTCCACGTTGGGATTGTAGCGGAACCGCGTCTCAAGCCGGAAGTCCTCGGCCAGTGCCTCTTCTCCAAGGAGCGCGCGGGCCTGCCGCATCAGCCAGTGCGCGTGCAGCCCGTCGACATAGCCCTTGGCGGTCTCCGCGCGTGATGGCATGGAACCGTCGAGCCACCCGCCGATTTCCACGTTGCGGCCGGCCGCCACCTCGCGCGCGAAGCCGGGCGGTATCTCGAGGGCAAGGCTGATCTCGCCGCTGCGCATGCGCCGGTCCATATCGGCATGATCGATGATCGGAGGACGCTCGGTGAAATAGCGCGAGCCCGCAATGTCGAGCGTATAGTCGCGGCTGACCGTCGTGCGGTCGTGGTCGAGCACCGCGAAAGGCAGGTCCTCGACATCCATGCTGATCCCGTAGCCGAGGACGAACAGGAGCACCAGACTACCGATAAAAGCGAAGGCGGCGCGGATCGGGTCGCGGCGCAGTTCCAGCGCCTCGCGCCGGGCATAGCTCATGATCCGCCGCGGATCGAGCCGGCGATTGTGCACAGGCTGATGCCCAGGTCCGATGGCGTGGACGATATCCGCGGAAACGGCATCCGTTTGCGGCCCGCCTGCCGCGCTGCCCCCCTCCCCGATCGCATCCTCCAGATAGGAAACGAAGGCTTCCTCGAGATTGGCAGTGCCGCGCGTCTCGACGATCGCGGCCGGTCTGTCAGACACCAGCACCTTGCCGGCATGCATCAGGGAAATGCGGTCGCAGCGCTCCGCCTCGTTCATGAAGTGCGTGGAGATGAAGATCGTCACGCCGTCATTGCGCGCCAGATCGACGAAACTCTGCCACAGCTGGTCACGCGCGATCGGGTCGACGCCGGAGGTCGGCTCGTCGAGGATCAGCATCTCGGGCGCATGGATCATGGCGACGGCGAGCGACAGGCGCTGGGTGACGCCGAGCGGCAGGGCATCGGGCAGCGTTTCCAGCACATCCGTCAGGTCGAAGCGTTTCGCCATTTCGGCGATTCGGGCCGGAATATCCGCCGCCGGCAACTGAAAAAGGCGGGCATGCAGGTCCAGGTTCTGACGAACGGTCAGCTCGGAATAGAGCGAAAAGGATTGCGACATGTAGCCAACGCGCCGGCGGGTATCGAGATCGCGCGGATCGACCTCGCGCCCGAACAGCCGCGCGGTGCCCTCACTGGCCGGCAGGAGGCCGGTCAGCATCTTCATCGTCGTCGTCTTGCCGCATCCATTCGAGCCGAGAAAGCCGAAGATTTCGCCCCTGGGAATGCGGAAGCTGACATTGTCCACGGCGGTGAAATCGCCAAAGCGCATCGTCAGCCCGTCGGCCTCGATCGCGGGCGCGCCGTCGCCGCGCTCGGGCCGGGGCGGAATATCCACCTTCTTATGGCGGCTGCGCTTTTCCTGCGGCAGTACGGCGATGAAGGCGTCATCGAGCGAGGACGTGCCAGTCTTCGCCTGAAGCTCGGCCGGCGTTCCCGTCGCCAGCACGCGGCCGCCGTCCATGGCGACGAGCCAGTCGAACCAGGCCGCCTCCTCCATATAGGCGGTTGCGACGATCACCCCCATGCCCGGCCGGTTGGCCCTTATAGCGTTGATCAGTTCCCAGAACTGCCGCCGGGAAAGCGGGTCGACGCCCGTTGTCGGCTCATCGAGGATCAGGAGGTCGGGATCGTGGATCAGCGCGCAGCACAGGCCGAGCTTCTGCTTCATGCCGCCGGAAAGCTTGCCGGCCGGGCGGTCGGCAAAGGGATCAAGACCGGTGGCGGCCAGAAGTTCATGAATGCGGCGCTCGCGCTCCCTGCGGGCATGACCGAAGAGGCGACCGAAGAAATCCACATTCTCGAATACGGATAGGGTCGGATAGAGATTCTTGCCGAGCCCCTGGGGCATATAGGCGATGCGGGGGCCGATCGCGCTGCGGTCGCGCGCCTTCCGCATGTCGGCGCCCAGCGCCTCGACCGCGCCGGCCTGGACCTTGCGCGCCCCTGCGATCAGCGAGAGCAGCGTCGATTTCCCGACGCCGTCAGGGCCGATCAGGCCCACCATCCTGCCGGCAGGAAAGTCAATCGATACGTCGTCGAGCGCACGGGTCTTCTTGAACGCATGGCTGACGTTCAGCAGGCGCGCCGCAAGCGCGGGAGCATCGCTGGTTTGCGCCGGCCCGCTCATTCCAGCAATCCGGTGCGCAGGCTTTCAGGCCATGCCGCCTCCGGGTCGGTCTTGACATAGGCTATGCCGGGCAGACCCGGTTTGACGTAATCGGCGTATCGTTCAAGAAGCGCCGGCGCAACGCGTACCCGCACGCGGAACATCAGCCCCTGGCGCTCCTCGGCTGTCTCGACGGTGCGCGGAGTGAACTGCGCGACATCGGACAGAAACGAGACGGTAGCCGGAATCACCACGCCCGGCGCGGTGTCGAGGACGATGCGCGCCTCCGAGCCGATGGCGAGACGCCCGGCCTCCAGCGTGGGCAGAAAAACGGTCATGTAGACATCGCCGAGATCGATGAGGTTCAGGACCCGCCCGCCGCCGGCGACAACCTCGCCCGGTTGGGCGACGAGATACTGCACCCGGCCGTCCCGGGGCGAGCGCAACGTGCTGTCATCGATCTCCGTCTGGATCCGCTCTATCGCCGCCTTGGCCGCCTCGATATTGGCCTCCGCATCCACGATCCGCGCCCGCGCCGTGGCGATGCCCACCTCGGCGACGGCGACCTGGGCCCGCGCGGCGTCGAGCGCCGCGCGGGCGCCTTCGAAACGGGCGCGATCATCCTCCACCGTCTGCTGGGCCACGGTGTTGCGTTCGACGAGCTGTTGCGAGCGGTTGAAGCGGCTCTCGGCCGAGCCAAGCTCTGCCTCGCGCTGGGCGACGACCGCCAGCGCGGCGGAACGTTCGGCCTCGGCCTGCTTAACGCCGCTCTCCGCCACGTCGCGGCCGATCCGGCCGCGCTGCAACTGCGCACGCGCTTCCCGCAACATCGCGTCGAGCTGCTGGGTGTCCATATGGGCAAGCACCTGGCCAGCCGACACGGTGTCACCCTCCTGCACGAGAATATCGCTGATCCGGCCACCGGAGCGGGCGGATATGTCGATGGAGACCGCCTCGATGCGGCCATTGCCCGAGGCAATGCCGGCCGGCAACCCCTCCTCCGCCAGGCGCTCGGTCAGATACCAGCCGGCAACGGCCGCAACCGCCACGAGCGCCACCGCGAACCAGAGGTTCATGAAGAGTCGTTTCAGCCGCTCAAGCATAGGGATCGCACTCGGTCGTCGTTGGGAAGAGCCATCTTATATCCCAAAATCCTGGAGCATCGGGCGAAAAGTGGAATCCGGTTTTTCGATAACCCGATGCGTCGCAACAAACCATAGTGAGGTTCAGATTAACCGCTCCATGATCTAGGACAATAGGAAGCTGCATCATATAGAAAAATCGCGTCGCACGAGATGTGAACGCGAACGGAGCCCCTTTTTGCCAAACTGGAGTGCTCCATTACCGCCTCAGGCGTTGGGCAAAAAGAGGAATCCTTTTTCGAAGATTCCGACGCGCCAAGGAAAAATGGCTAAATCAACGGGCGGAGGATCGCCGCCAGCAAAATACCGCGCCCAACGCGCGCAAACCCGGCTTGGGTGCAGAACAGCCGGGAGCCGGGCAGAACTACTTCTCCACCAACTTCAAATTCCGGTCGAAGACCTTCAGCACCTGTTTCAGGTCATGCCCGCGCTTGAGCACCATGCCGGCGGTATTGGTGACCGAAAACGCGCCCTGCTTGGCCGCAAGTTTCGGGTTCTTCTCGATCCGGTAGAGTGGCATTTCGCCTGCGCGCTTGAAGACCGAGAACACCGCCTTGTCTTTCATGTGGTCCAGCGCATAGTCGCGCCACTCGCCCTCGCCGACCATGCGGCCGTAGATCCAGAGGATCGCGTCCAGTTCGCGCCGGTGGAAGGTCACCGGCAGGGGCTCGGCCTTCTGGCCGGCGCGATATTGGCTGAGCTCCACCACATTGGCGTTGGCGGCAGCCCGGCCGCGTTGCGTTTCCGGCTTGTCAGCCATGGCGTCTCCGCTTCGCAAACATGACACTTACAAGACAGTCTGCCCGTATCGGCCAAAATTGCAAGGCCGGTGTGGCGTGAGAGTGGCCAACGCTTTGTTAACCGAAACCGGTTATCCCTTGTTAAGTGCGTTTGTAAGAGTTCAGTATCCATGCGTTCAGGCCCCCCAGAGCTGCCCGTCTTGCCGGACATGCCGCGCGCATCGCGCTTCGGCCGCCGGCCGAAAGGGGCGCGGCCATGAGCATCATTCGCAAGGACCTTGGCCAACGCCCGCCTGCCCGCCTCAAATCCAAGCTTTCCGTCGTCCAGCCCGGCAAGGCCGTACCCGATATCCGCCTTGAAGTCAGAAGCGGCGGCGAGTTTTCGCTCTATTCGCAAGCGCCCGACCATATGGAGCCGGCGATGGACCGGCTGGCCGAGAGTGCGATCGAGCGCAACATCTTCCAGACCCCTGCCTTCCTGCTGCCGGCGCTCGGCGAGCGCCATTCGCTGCTCAGGGTCGCGCTGATGGAAGACGGCGACAGCGATGACAGTCTGACCGCGCTGATGACCTTTTCGGTGCGCGGCAATGGCTCGCATCTGCTTGCCCACGCGATCGGCGATATCGGCTATCACGCGCCGCTGATCTCGCGCCACCGGCCGATGGCGACACTCGACCAGCTTTTCGAGGCGCTTGCCGGCTCGCTCGTCAACCTGCCGGGCATCGCCGTATTTCCGCATCTGCTCGCCGATGGCGCGTTCATGCGCTTCGCCCGCGCGGTGGCCGCCGCCCGCGGCCTTGCCTTCCGGGTCACCCATGCCCGCCGGCGACGCGCGCTGTCCGGTCCGATCAACCCCGCCAACGCAGCGCTAACGCCGGACGAGCGCGAGGCGTGGCAGGCCAATCTTGCAAAGTGGGAGGCGCTTAACGCGCGCGGGAAGATCGGTTACCATATCGCCCGCAATCCATCCGAAACGGCGCTGATGCTGGATGAGCTGTCAGCGCTCACGACGACGGTCGCGGAAGACCGGTCCCGATTTGCGGCGCTGCTGCCCACGGCCAAGAAGCTCGGTCGCAACGACCAGCTTCGCATCCACGCGCTCTATCTTTCGGGCGAGATGATTGCGGCGGCGATCCAGCCGGTCACGGCCGGCGAAGCCTGGATCTGGCAGGTGTTCGTGCGGCCGGACATGGAACAGGAAGCGGTCGACGAGCAGTTGATCATGCGGCTGACGGAATGGAACACCCGCGACGCCAATATCGCGGTGACCCGCGCAGCCCCCGGCGTCGGCCCCTATCTGGCGGAGCGGTTCTGGCCGGTCGAGGAAGGCTATGCCACGCTGATGGTCGCGATCCGCCCCGGCATGGAACGCGCGATCGACGCGCTGGCCCGCGAGCACCGGGACTGAGCGTTCAAATCATTCTCAAGACAGACGGCCCGGACCGCAGGCCGGGCGGCTCAAAAGAGAAATCCGAAGCCTCTCAGCGGCACTTCTTCAGGCGCGAGTCTTCCGGCCGGTTCATCAACGCGAAAATATCGATATCGGACAGCAACGGATGGAATTCTCCGTCGGAATCCGCCCTGATCAGCACATCGAGCGGCACTGCGGGGGCTACCATCGCGCCGTTCCAGCAGGTGGAATCGAGATCGACCTCGAAACCCGGCTTGGCGCTGCCGGCGCCGCGCGCGACCGCCATCTGCTCCTGCTGATCCCGCAGGCGCAGCGCATCGGCGGGCGCCAGTCTCAGAAGCGTCACCACCTGCCCCGGCTTGCGGAATTCGGCAACCGCGGCATCGACCTTCTCGGAATCGGCATTCACCAGCGTATAATCCTGGCTGATATCGCCGCCCGCGCCGCGCTGATAGACGGTCAGCTCGACCTCGCCCTTCGGCAGCCGGAACTCCTCCGGGGCCAGAACCGCGATCCGAAGCGAAGCGGGATTGGCGGCGATCGGCGTGGGGATCGGCTCGGAGGCACCCGGCAGGAACGAGAAAGTCGAACAGGCCGAAAGCAGCACTGCTGCCGAAACTGCCAGAGATTTTGCCAGAAAACGCATGATGCCGACCGTCTTGCTTGGTTGTTGGGGCGAACCTAACCATTCATGATTAAAGACGGGTAAATTAGGGACCGGCGCAACGCCCGTCCCTGAGTATCAGACGAATACCTTACGCCCCGAGATGGCGCTCGCCGCGGGCTTTCGCCAGCGCGATCTGGTGCTGGCGCTCGCGGAAGCGGGCGCGGTCGGTCTCCGAATAGCTGTCGGCGCAATGCGGGCAGGAGACGCCTTCCTCGTAATCGGCGGAAATCTTGTCCTCGGGCGTCACCGGATGGCGGCAGGCGTGGCAGAGTTCGTGCTCGCCTTCCTTCAGGCCATGGGTGACGGAGACGCGCTCGTCGAAGACGAAGCAGGCACCGTCCCAGAGGCTCTCCGCCTCCGGCACTTCCTCGAGATATTTCAGGATGCCGCCCTTCAGGTGATAGACCTCGTCGAAGCCCTGCTCCTTCATGAAGGCCGTCGCCTTTTCGCAGCGAATGCCGCCGGTGCAGTACATCGCGATCTTCGGCTTGTTGTGAAGGCCCTGGTTTTCTGCGACCCATCGCGGAAATTCGCGGAAGGTCTTCGTCTTCGGATCGACGGCGCCGCGGAAGATGCCGATCGCGGTCTCGTAGTCATTGCGGGTATCGATCACGATCGTGTCGGGATCGGAGATCAGGTCGTTCCAGTCCTTCGGCTCGACATAGGTGCCGACCGTCTTCAGGGGGTCGATATTGTCGACGCCCATGGTGACGATTTCCTTCTTCAGACGCACCTTCATTCGGTTGAACGGCATTTTCGAGGCGTGGCTTTCCTTGTGCTCCATGCCGGCAAGCTCGGGCCGGGCGCGGATGAAGGAGAGCACATTGGCGATGCCCGCTGGCGTGCCCGCAATCGTGCCGTTGATGCCTTCATGGGCGAGAAGCAGCGTACCCTTGACGCCGTTCTCGTCGGCTGCGGCCTGAAGCGGCGCGCGGAACGATTCATAATCGGCGAAGCGGGCAAAATGATAAAGAGCTGCGACCAGATAGGACATGGCCTGTCTCCGCGTTACGTTTTCAATCGGCAGGGGCGTGTTTGCGGCCAATACACCCATTGCTGAGGCTTTGCAATTGTCAGCCTTCGCTGCGCGCGATGCGCTTGCGCCAGAGCGTCTTGATAATCGCGCTCTCGATTTCCGCCTCGTCGTCGAACACCTTGCGGGCGTTCTTCACCGCCCGGCGGCGCAGCCGCGCCCTTTGCGCGATCGCTTCCTCGCGGCAGATCCGGTGGGTCTTTTCAGACAGTGCCGGCCCGTCCGGGCCGTCAAGCAGCGCGATCATCACGCTGAGATCATGCTCGTGGCCAATGAGATCGGCAAGCGCCTTGGCGTCGGCGCGTTTGGCCTTCAAGGCCGTCGGCCAGATATCGGCGACAAGCGCGCAGAACATCCAGTAGGTCTGCGCCTCCTTGCGCAAATCGTGGAAGTGCTCGTCCGTCGCCTCGGCCCGCACCGCCATGACGGCGACATGGGCGGAGGCAAGCTGCTTGCGCCAGGCCTTGGCGATCGCCTTTTCCGGCGATTTCCCGTCGAAATCCTGGTCTTCGACCGCCGTGATCGCCTCCCGGCAGACGTCGATCGCCGCCTTCGCCTTCTTCTGCAGCGCATCCTCGGAAACCGCCCTGGCATCGCGCCGCACGATCAGCGCCGCCTCCAGCCGGGCCAGCGCCATGTCGACCTTTCCCTCGGCCGCATTCAGCCTGAGGTAGCGGACGCATTCGATCAGTGCGGCGGCGTCCCGGTCGGCCGACAGGGAATTCGCCAGATCGCGGATGCGGGCATTTTCCGCTTTCGCGAAATCCTTCGCGGCGGGGCGGACCAGCCGGTAGAGGCCGCGCACCCGCTTGAACTTCTTTCGGGCGTCGTGAACCGCCTCATGCACGCCGTTTGGCTGCTTCTTCAGGGCGCGGATCGCGTCCTCGAGCTGGGAGACGGCGACTTTCCGGACGGCGGCGTCGAAAGGGCGGTCGGGATCGAGAGAGAACGCCATGTCAGCCTGCCTCCTCGGGATGCCTGCCGGTTTCCGACAACGTCTGGTTCAGATAGCGCGGATCGCCGGTGACCTCGCGGCCGAGCCAATCGGGAAGCGGTGGCGTGGCGGCCTCGTCGGGCAGTTCCACCTCCGCCACCACGAGCCCTGCGAGATCGCCATGATAGACGTCGATTTCCCAGACGAATGCGCCGTCTGCGAGACAGTAGCGTGTCTTGTCGATGACGGCGCCCAGCGCATGGCTCACAAGTTCCAGCGCATCGGCAAGCGGGATGTCGTATTCATACTCGTCCCGGCATAGCGAGGCGCCGCCGAACTTCATCGTCAGCCGCGCGCGGCCGCCATCGAAGATGCGCACCCGCGCGGAGCGCTGCGGGCCGCTCATCAGATAGGCCTGGGTCAGGCGGACGCCCTTTTCCGCGCCATCTTTCCAGCCTTCGCCATCGACCAGAAACTTGCGTTCGATTTCCTTGGCCATCATCGTTCTCCCGGACGCTTTCAGCCCTGCCTCTGGCGGTCATGCCGCCGTGACGAAATTCCCTTATGAAGATCACTGCGCCCGCAGGCAATGGGCAGCAAAGAATAACCCCGTTCCGGGCTCGACTTGCCGGCTTTGCCGGGGTATCCCATGGACAATATCAACCACGAAAGCGGTGCGAGAATGGAAGCGAAAACTGAAACCCTCCTCAAGGCGCTGACGGCGCAACCCGTCATTCCGGTGATGATCGTGGAATCCGTCGAACACGCCGTGCCGCTGGCGCGCGCGCTGGTGGAAGGCGGGCTCAAGACGCTGGAAATCACGCTGCGCACCGACGCCGCGCTCGACGCCATCAAGGCGATGACCGACGAGATCGAAGGGGCCGTGATCGGCGCGGGCACCATCCTTTCGGCGCGCGATTATGCCGCAGCCGAAAAGGCGGGCGCCGAGTTCATCGTCTCGCCCGGCATCAACGGCGATATTCTCGATGCGGCGGACGACAGCGACGTGCCGCTGCTGCCGGGCACGGCGACGGCCAGCGAAGTGCTGTCGCTGCGCGAGGAAGGCTACCGGGTGATGAAGTTCTTCCCCGCCGAACAGGCCGGCGGCGCGCCCTATCTGAAGGCGCTTGCCTCGCCGATCCCCGATGTCATGTTCTGCCCGACCGGCGGCGTGTCACTTCAGAATGCGCCGGATTACCTGAAGCTTCCCAACGTCATCTGCGTCGGCGGCTCGTGGGTGGCGCCGAAGGACATGGTCGCGCGCGGCGACTGGGACGGCATCCGCAAGCTTGCCGAAGAGGCCTGCGCGACGCTGAAGGCCTAAGCCGTCGCTGTTTCAAGGTGTTGACGACCCCGGCCTTTCGTCGGGGTCTTTCCGATTGCAAAGGTATTGCGATGCAGGATCTGACGAATTTTGCGCCACGGAAGCGCCCACAGCCGATCGTCGCCGAAGGCGCGAGCGTGATTGTCGAGCCTTATGATGGCGCTCGCCACGCCGTAGAACTCTGGGAAGGGCTCGGCGGGACTGCGGACGCGATCAACGATCTTCTGAAGTATTTCCCGAACGGGCCGTTTGCCGATGCTTCGGATTTCCGCGCCTGGCTCGACCGGGAAAACGCCTCGGGAAGCTACGTCACCCGGGTCTTCCGCTCGAAGGAAACCGGCAGGCTGGTCGGCATGGCGAGCTATATGCGGCTCGACGAGAAGAACGGCGTGATTGAGGTCGGCGCGGTGGCGCATGGCCCGGCAATGCAGCGATCGACCATGGCGACCGAGGTTCACTACCTGATGGCGCGCCACATTTTCGATGATCTCGGCTATCGTCGCTATGAGTGGAAGCTCAACAACGACAACGAAAAGAGCCATGCCAGCGCGAAGCGGCTCGGCTTTACCTATGAGGGCACCTTCCGCAACCACATGGTCGCCAAGGGCCGGAACCGCGACACCGCATGGTATGCGATGATCGACAGCGAATGGCCGGCGCGCAAGGCGGCCTTCGAAGCGTTTCTGGCGCCGGAAAACTTCACCGCCGATGGCAGGCAGGTCCGCACCATTGCGGAGATCAGGGAGGCAGGCGCGCATGGCTGATCAACCCACCGGCAACCGCTCCACGATTATCGCCGCGGCGCTGATATTCTTTGGCCTGCTGATCGGCGGTTATTTCCTGCCCGACGCGGTCAATTATCTCGCGCAATACTCCGTCTGGCTCGCGGTTGCAGTCGGGATTGCCTTCGTCCTTGCGGTTTTTCTGGTATTCTGGCTGCGCGGTCGCTATCAGAAGCGCCACGGACGATAGCGCTGAAAGAAACGAACTGAATGACTGAAATCACGCCGACATGGGCGAAGGCCCATATGCCGCGCACCGCACGCGCGGTCGAAAACCTGCCCGACATGACCGGAATCCGGCTCGCGATGAGCATGCATCTCGACATGAAGATGCTGCCGCTGGTGGAAGGGCTGGCAAGCCGCGGGGCGGCGCTGTTCGTGACCACCTGCAATCCGGCGACCGTGCGCAACGAGGTTGTCGACGCAATGCGCGCCGCCGGCGCGCGGGTCGATGCCTACAAGAACATGCCGGAGGAGGACTGGCGCGCGGCGATCCGCGCCGGGCTAGAATGGGGTCCGACCCATCTCAGCGAAATGGGCGCGGATTTTAC
The DNA here is from genome assembly GCF_053484265.1 of Martelella sp. FOR1707. Classification (NCBI taxonomy): domain Bacteria; kingdom Pseudomonadati; phylum Pseudomonadota; class Alphaproteobacteria; order Hyphomicrobiales; family Aurantimonadaceae; genus Martelella; species Martelella sp. FOR1707. Next base: position 218,954 of record NZ_JBAKFP010000008.1, read on the forward strand.
CCATATGCTGCTCAGCGAAGGGATGGAGATGCCGCCGATCAGGGCCGGGCTGGAGGCCACGGGCTCCGGCATCAACCGGCTGCAGGGCGCGCTGCCGCCATGGCCGATCTTCAACTGGGACGACCTGCCGGTGAAGGAAGGGCTGCACAACCGCCATATGGTGGGGCTGACCACCTGGAACGCCTTCTTCACCCGCACGCTGTTGAGCCTGCATGAAAAGACCGTGCTGGTGGTCGGTTACGGCTCGGTCGGCCAGGGACTTGCCGCGAGCGCGCGCGCCTTCGGCGGCACGGTGATGGTCGCCGAGATCGATCCGGCGCGGGTTCTGCAGGCGCGTTATGATGGCTTTTTGGCCGGATCGGTTGAGGCGCTTGCGCCGCTCGCCGATGTGATCGTCACCGGAACCGGCGGCCATCATGTCGTGCCATATTCGGTGATCCAGCGCCTGAAGGACGGCTGCTTCCTGCTCAATGCCGGCCATCGCATCGATGAAATCGAACTGGCGCCGCTCGCCAACCTGCCGCAGACCAAGGCCCTGCCCGCCGTCACGACCTACCGCCTCGCCTCGGAAAACTGCATCCATCTCTTCGTCGATGGCGCGATGGCCAATCTCGTTGGCGGCGAGGGCGACAGCCTCAACGCCTTCGACATGACGCTCGCGGTGATGGCCGAAGGCATTGGCCATATCGTCGGCGATGGCGCGTCTGCGGCGAGCGGCGTGCACCTGCTGCCGCGCACGGTCTGGGAACGCGCCTGCCCGGCTGCCGCATGACCGCCACGGAGTCGATATTTCCGGCCCGTGCCCACCGGCTGTGCGATCCGCGATCACGTGTAAAATTTGGTCATAAATGGCGTTTTAAGCCGCCCACAGCGCCTTGCAGAGCGTTTTGGCGCTTATTATATACCGATCACAACGGCGTTATCGCCGCCCTGGAAATCAAATCAAGACCATGCTCAAGGGGCCGTCAAGGAATGCCTGAAGGGTTCGGATGGCCTGCTTAAAAGGAGAGAAAATAAAATGGCTAAAGTAATTGGTATCGACCTGGGAACCACCAACTCCTGCATCGCCATCATGGATGGCAAGGATGCGAAGGTGATCGAAAACGCCGAAGGCGCGCGCACGACGCCGTCGATGGTGGCCTTTTCCGAAGATGGCGAGCGCCTTGTCGGCCAGCCCGCCAAGCGTCAGGCCGTCACCAACCCCACCAACACGCTGTTCGCGGTGAAGCGCCTGATCGGCCGCCGCTACGAAGACCCGACCGTGACCAAGGATAAGGGCCTCGTTCCCTTCGAAATCGTCAAGGGCGACAATGGCGACGCGTGGGTGAAAGCCAATGGCAAGTCCTATTCTCCCTCGCAGGTCTCCGCCATGGTCCTTCAGAAGATGAAGGAAACCGCGGAAGCCTATCTCGGCGAAAAGGTCGAACAGGCCGTCATCACGGTTCCGGCCTACTTCAACGACGCCCAGCGTCAGGCCACCAAGGACGCCGGCAAGATCGCCGGTCTTGAAGTGCTGCGCATCATCAACGAGCCGACGGCTGCAGCCCTCGCCTACGGCCTCGACAAGAACGAAGGCAAGACCATCGCCGTCTATGACCTTGGCGGCGGCACCTTCGACGTGTCGATCCTGGAAATCGGCGACGGCGTCTTCGAAGTGAAGTCGACGAACGGCGATACCTTCCTCGGTGGTGAAGACTTCGACATGCGTCTCGTCGAATATCTCGCCGACGAGTTCAAGAAGGAAAACGGCATCGACCTGCGCTCCGACAAGCTTGCCCTGCAGCGCCTGAAGGAAGCCGCCGAAAAGGCCAAGATCGAGCTGTCGTCCTCGTCGCAGACAGAAATCAACCTGCCGTTCATCACGGCGGACGCAACCGGTCCGAAGCACCTGACGCTGAAGCTGACGCGCGCCAAGTTCGAAAGCCTTGTCGACGACCTCGTCAAGCGCACCGTCGGCCCCTGCAAGGCCGCGCTGAAGGATGCCGGCGTTTCGGCGAGCGAGATCGATGAAGTCGTTCTCGTCGGCGGCATGAGCCGCATGCCGAAGGTGCAGGAAACCGTCAAGCAGCTGTTCGGCAAGGACCCGCACAAGGGCGTGAACCCGGATGAAGTCGTGGCGCTCGGCGCTGCCATCCAGGGTGGCGTTCTGCAGGGTGACGTCAAGGACGTTCTGCTGCTCGACGTGACCCCGCTGTCTCTCGGCATCGAAACGCTCGGCGGCGTGTTCACCCGTCTGATTGATCGCAACACGACGATCCCGACGAAGAAGAGTCAGACCTTCTCGACGGCTGAAGACAACCAGTCCGCCGTGACCATCCGCGTTGCCCAGGGCGAGCGCGAAATGGCCGCCGACAACAAGATGCTCGGCCAGTTCGACCTCGTCGGCATTCCGCCGGCCCCGCGCGGCGTGCCGCAGATCGAAGTCACCTTCGACATCGACGCCAACGGCATCGTCAACGTCTCGGCCAAGGACAAGGGCACCGGCAAGGAGCACCAGATCCGCATCCAGGCATCGGGTGGTCTGTCCGACAGCGACATCGAGCAGATGGTCAAGGACGCCGAAAGCCATGCCGAGGAAGACAAGAAGCGTCGTGCGGCCGTCGAGGCCAAGAACCAGGCCGAAAGCCTGATTCACTCCACCGAGCAGTCGCTCAAGGAGCATGGCGACAAGGTCTCCGAGGATGACCGCAATGCCATCCAGACCGCGATCGACGAGCTGAAGACCGCCGTGGCCGCCGAAGAGCCGAATGCCGATGACATTCAGGCCAAGACCCAGACGCTGATGGAAGTCTCCATGAAGCTCGGTCAGGCGATCTACGAGGCCCAGCAGTCCGACGAGGAAGCCCAGGCTTCCGCCGACGCGGCCCGCGATGCCAAGTCTGACGATGTGGTCGACGCCGAATTCGAAGACGTCAGCGACGACGACGACAAGAAGAAATCGGCCTGATCCTTCGATCGGATAGGACCTGAATGATTCCGGCCGTCCCAGGACGGCCGGTCACTCTTTTTCAAGAGGTATTGCATCTCCATGGCAAAAGCGGATTTTTACGAGACACTCGGCGTCGGTCGCTCGGCCGACGAAAAGGAGCTGAAGAGCGCCTTCCGCAAGCTTGCGATGAAGTATCACCCCGACCGCAACCCGGACAACGCTGAAGCCGAGAAGAAATTCAAGGAAATCAACGAAGCCTACGAGACCCTGAAGGACCCGCAGAAGCGGGCCGCCTATGACCGCTTCGGCCATGCCGCGTTCGAAAACGGCGGACCGGGCGCCGGCGGCTTTGGCGGCGGTGCACAGGGCTTCGGCGGCGCCGGCGGTTTCTCGGATATCTTCGAGGATATTTTTGGCGAAATGATGGGCGGAGCGCGCGGTCGCCGCCAGCCGAACGGCCGCGAACGCGGCGCCGATCTGCGCTACAATATGGAAATCAGCCTTGATGAGGCCTTCCACGGCAAGACGGCGCAGATTCGGGTGCCGAGCTCGGTCGTGTGCGACGAATGCTCCGGCTCGGGCGCAAAGCCCGGCTCGACGCCGACGACCTGCGGCACCTGTCACGGCGCGGGGCGCGTGCGCGCCGCGCAGGGCTTCTTCTCGGTCGAGCGCACCTGCCCGACCTGCCACGGGCGCGGCGAGATCATCTCCGACCCCTGCCCCAAATGCCGGGGCGAGGGCCGCAAGGTCGAGGAGCGTTCGCTTTCGGTGAACATTCCGGCCGGCATCGAGGATGGCACCCGCATCCGCCTTCAGGGCGAGGGCGAGGCCGGGCTTCGCGGCGGACCGTCGGGCGATCTCTACATCTTCCTGTCGGTCAAGCCGCATCCGTTCTTCCAGCGCGACGGCGCGGACCTGCACTGCTCCGTGCCGATCTCGATGACGCAGGCGGCCCTCGGCGGCAAGTTCGAGGTGACCACGCTCGACGGCGCGAAATCGCGGGTCGCAGTGCCCGAAGGCACCCAGGCCGGCAAGCAGTTCCGCCTGAAGGGCAAGGGCATGCCGGTGCTGCGTTCCTCGCATCGCGGCGACCTCTATATCCAGGTCCGCGTCGAAACCCCGCAGAAGCTCACCAAGCGCCAGCGCGAGTTGCTGCAGGAATTCGATGAGCTTTCCTCGAAGGAGAACAACCCGGAATCGAACGGGTTCTTCTCCAAGATGAAGGACTTTTTCGGGACCGAGTGAGTGGCTCGAAGCTTCATTCGCATTTCAGGGCGTCGGGTTTTCCCGGCGCCTTTTTTGTTTGCGCAGTCTTTGCTTGCGCCATGCTTGGCTCATCCGGCGTTTATCTCCGCCACCTCCTCATCCGTCAGGCCGGACTTGATCCGGCGTCCAGGGCAACCCGGCAAGACCTTGCCTCCGCTTGAAATCGATGGCGTTTGTGGTGGGGCCCTGGATCCCGGCTCAAGGCCGGGATGACGAAAACAGAGGCGGGTGGATCAGGTGGAAAGGCCGGTGTCGCCCCACCGCATTCTCATAGGCCGACAAGCGCCAGCGACCTCTTGGCATCGCCGGCCTTTCACCTCGCCCGCTTTTGCCGCATAAGAGGCGGACTGATTTGAACCGAACACCGGTGCCATGCTGCCCTCGATCTTCCTCACCGCGCTGAAGCTCACGGATTTCCGCAATTATGAAAAGGCGGCGCTGGCCTTTGACGGGCGGCATGTGGTGCTGACGGGGGATAATGGCTCGGGCAAGACCAATCTGATGGAGGCTGTTTCGTTTCTCTCTCCGGGGCGCGGCCTCAGGCGGGCGGCCTACGGGCAGGTGACGCGCAAGGAGGCGGCCGCCGGATTTACCGTGTTTGCCGAGCTAGAAGGCATGGAGGGTTCGGTCTCGATCGGCACCGGAACGGATGGCATCGAGGGCGCCGGCCGCAAGGTGCGCATCAACGGCACGCCGGCGGCGAGCGGCGACGAGCTTCTCGACCATGCCCGGGTGATCTGGCTGACGCCGGCCATGGACGGGCTGTTTACCGGCGGAGCGACCGACCGCCGCCGGTTTATCGACCGCATGGTGCTGTCGATCGATCCCGCCCATGGCCGCCGGGTTGCCGATTTCGAGCGCGCCATGCGCTCGCGCAACCGGCTGCTTTCAGAACGGCGCATGGAGCCGGTATGGCTTTCCGGGCTGGAGGAGCAGATGGCGGGCCTCGGCGTGGCGATGGCGCTGGCGCGGCGCGAACTGGTGACGCTGCTCGCCGCCCTGATTGCCGAGACCACGGGCGGCTCGCCCTTCCCTGCCCCCGAGATCGCGCTTTCCGGCTTCTTCGCCGATCATGCCGAAGCCCCGGCCATCGACCTCGAGGACCGCTACCGCGCGCTTCTGGAGGAGGAACGCTTCCGCGATGCCGGCGCGGGACGCACGCTCGACGGCCCACACCGCAGCGATCTGGAGGTGCGCCACGCGGCAAAGGCGATGGAGGCCGCGCTCTGCTCAACCGGCGAGCAAAAGGCGCTGCTGATCGGCCTGGTGCTGGCCCATGCCAAACTCACCCGCCGCATCAGCGGCCACCCGCCGATCATGCTGTTCGACGAGGTCGCCGCCCATCTCGATGCCGGCAGGCGCGCAGCCCTGTTCGAGCGGATCGACGATATCGGCGGCCAGGCCTTCATGACCGGCACCGACAGGGCGCTGTTTGACGCGCTCGGCGAACGCGGCCAGTTCTTCAACGTCGCCGCCGGCAGCATCGCCGAGGAAAGCGCTCAGTAATGCGGCGGCTTGGTGATTGCCGGGCGTTCGCCGGCGGTTTCCTCCAGCGTCAGGAACCGGTCGGTCAGCACCTCGAACTGCTTCTTCAGCCGGTCGATTTCCTTCCACTGCTGGGCAAGCTGTTCAGACAATTCGTCGATGGTTTTCGCCTGGTAGGCGACGGTTTCTTCCAGTTTAAGAATACGGTCGTCACTCATGGGGTTTTCCATCACGTTTGCGGGTTCTTGGCTATCCGTTCCTGCCGTGCCTGATATAGTGAAACGATGAGCGACATTGAACCCTTTTCCGCCGATGAAATAGAACGTTACGCTCGCCATATCGTGCTGCCGGAAATCGGCGGTCCGGGCCAGCAAGCGCTCAAACGCGCCCGGGTGCTGGTGATCGGCGCGGGCGGGCTCGGCGCGCCGGTGCTTGCTTATCTGGCCGCCGCCGGCGTCGGAACGCTCGGCATCGCCGATGATGACGGCGTCAGCCTTTCCAACCTGCAGCGGCAGGTTATCCACGACACCGGCACGATCGGCCAAAGCAAGACCGAAAGCGCCGCCCGCGCAATCGCCCGCCTCAATCCGCATGTCACCTGCCGGCGCTATGACGAGCGGCTTGAGGACGGCAATATCGACGCCGTGCTGAAGGGCTTCGATCTTCTGATCGACGGCTCCGACAATTTCGACACGCGCTATCGCGCCGCCGATGCGGCGGAGCGGGCGGAAATCCCGCTGGTGACCGGCGCCGTCGGCCGTTTCGATGGTTCGCTGACCGTCCTGAAGCCCTATGAAACAGGCAAGGACGGCGCGCAAAACCCGCGCTACCGCGATCTCTATCCCAAGCAGCCCCCGGCAGGGCTCGTGCCCTCCTGCGCCGAGGCCGGGGTGATCGGCCCCGTTACCGGCGTGATCGGCACGCTGATGGCAATGGAGGCGGTGAAGCTGATCGCCGGCGCGGGCGAACCGCTGATCGGCCGGTTGCTGCTTTATGACGGGCTCGGCGCGCGGTTCGAGACGATTTACTACGCGCGCAAACCGGCCCGATGAGCGGCGACATCAAAGCGCGTTGATCGGCAGTTTCAGCATCGGCCGGCCATCCTGATCCTTCGGGATTTCGCCGGCGCGCATGTTGACTTGCAGCGAGGGCAGGATGAGCCGGGGCATGGACAGCGTGGCGTCGCGCGCCTCGCGCATCTTCACGAACTCATCCTCGCTGATGCCGTCCCTGAGATGGATGTTGTGCGCGCGTTCCGAACCAACCGTGGTTTCCCAGGCGATATCGCGGCCATTCGGCCCGTAATCGTGGCAGATGAACAGCCGCGTTTCCGGCGGCAACGCCAGAACGCGCTTGATGGAGCGGTAGAGCGTGCGGGCATCGCCGCCGGGAAAATCGGCGCGCGCCGAGCCGCCATCCGGCATGAACAGCGTATCGCCGACGAAGGCTGCATCGCCGATCACATGGGTCATGCAGGCCGGCGTATGGCCGGGCGTGTGCATGACATGGGCGGTCATCGTGCCGATCTGATAGCTGTCGCCATCGCCAAACAGCCGGTCGAACTGGGAGCCGTCGCGCTGGAACGCGGTGCCCTCGTTGAAAATCTTGCCGAACGTGTCCTGTACGATGACAATGTTTTCGCCGATGCCGAGCTTGCCGCCGAGCTGCTCCTGGATATAGGGCGCGCCGGAAAGATGATCGGCGTGAACATGGGTCTCGATGACCCACTCCAGCCGCCAGCCATTGCTGCGGATAAACTCGATAAGCCGGTCCGCGCTTTCAAAGCTGATGCGGCCGGCGGCCTGGTCGAAATCCATGACGCTGTCGATGACCGCGCAGGCATCGGAGGCGGGATCCTTGACGATATAGGAGATCGTGTTGGTCGCGGGGTCGAAAAAACCATGGACCTCGGGCTTCAGCGCCGGGTCCGGCGTGAAAGGAAGAGGCTTGCTCATGACGTTTCCTCCTGTTGGAATGATTTTCCAAGGAAGATGTAAGTTTTAGAAGCTGAATTCAAGACGCAGGATTGTCGCATAGGGTCTCTGACCGGCGCCGGCCCTTGCCGTAGGGACTGGACGCGGTCCGGCTCTTGCCCGCGCAGGGGCGGACGCACGGCCGATCTTGTCTGGTGCCCTATGCCCGGTTCGATATCCAGCGGCACTGATAGGGCGCAAAGGAGATCTTGCCGCCGCCGGCGGTGATCTGCTCGCTGGTAATCAGGTCCGTCCAGTTCTCGCCGCCGATCAGATTGAGCGACATCGCCGGAATTTCCAGCGCCTCATCGGTGACATTGTTGATCGCGAACACGCTCTGCGAGCGGTCGACGCTCTGGCGCCAGAAGCCGAACAGCTTTTCGCCGAGGTGGAGCGTGAACTGCGTCGCGTTCGGGTGAAAGGCCGGCTGCCGGGTGCGAATGCCGATCAGCCGGCACATTTCGTTGAACACCCTGGCATGCTGCGTTGTCTCGTCGCCAAGGGCCTGCTGCAGCTTGTCGTAATTCCAGCGATGGCGGTTGATGGCGCGGTTATGGCCGGATTTCTCGACGCCCTCGGCATCATTGCTGGTGGCCAGTAGCGAATGGATATAAAACGCCGGTATGCCCTCCAGCGCCATCGCGATCGTCTGGCTGCAGAGGAAGCGGGCGATATTGTGCTGGTCCTCGCCCTTCACCGTGCCCTTCAGCGCGTCGAACAGCGAGACGTTCATCTCGTAGGGCCGCATCGAGCCATCGGAAAGCTGGCGCATCGAAACTCGCCCGCCGAACTGCTGGATGGTCTCGACCATGCCGGTGATCGCCTCTTCCGACAGCAGGCTTTCGGCCGGGCGAAGCCCGATGCCGTCATGCGAGGCTGTGAAGTTGAAATAGGCGCAGCCCATCTGCGCCGGCGGCATCGCCATCTGCCAGGCGTTGAGGAATTGCGAGGTGCCGTTCAAAAGCGCATGCACGATCAGCGGCGGCAGCGAGAAATTGTAGATCATATGCGCTTCGTTGCGATTGCCGAAATAGCTGAGGTTTTCGACATTCGGCACGTTGGTCTCGGTGATGAGAACGACGCTTTCCTCGCTGAAATCGGCAAGCACGCGCATCAACCGGATGATCTCGTGGGTTTCGGGCAAATGAATGCAGGAAGTGCCGACCTCCTTCCACATGAAGGCGCAGGCATCGAGCCTTATGGTGCGCACGCCGCGATTGATGTGGAAGCGCATGATGCGCAGGAATTCCAGCAGCACTTCCGGATTGGAAAAGTCGAAATCCACCTGGTCGTGGCTGAAGGTGCACCAGACATATTTGTCGCCATCGGCGGTCTCGACCTTGCGCAGCAACGGATGGGCGCGCGGACGTACCACGTCGGAAAGATCGTCCTCCGGCGAGGCGGTGAAGAAGAAATCCTTGTAGGGCGCGTGCCCCATGCGGAATTCGTTGAACCAGGCGCTCTGGCTGGAACAATGGTTCAGCACCAGATCCGACATCAGCCGGAACTCGCGGCTGATGCGCTCGATATCCTCCCAGCCGCCAAGCCCGCTGTCGACCACCCGGTAATCGGTGATCGCGAAACCATCGTCCGAGGTATAGGGAAAATAGGGCAGGATATGCACGCCCTTGATAACGCCTTTCAGGTTCTCGGTCAGAAAATCCTGCAGCAGCGAAAGCGGCTTGTGCTCGCCATCGATGATCGAATTGCCGTAGGTGATGACATAGGTGTTGTCCGCGCTCCACATATTGTTGCCGGCGGTGCGGCCGCGTTTGCGCGGCACAACACCATCGCTCCAGAAGGCCTCAAGCACCTGCCGCGTCAGCGCGCGGGAATCATGATCCGGATAGATATTCTCAAGATGGAGCCTGATGCTTTCCCGCAACCGGCGGGTGATAACCATAGGCTTTGGCGGCGTCTCGGAAATTGTCGTCATTCTTACCTGCTTTCCCCTTGATGCCAAGGTTATCACGTCGCATCCGATTGGCAATTGTGAATTGCACCGCAATATGAACGTCCCCATTTGTTGCGCCGCAGCAGAAGCAATCGTTAGCGGTTCGGGGATGCGCAGCCGGATCTTCTCCGTGGTCAGGTTGCATTCGCCCGCGCTGAACAAATCGCCAGTGCGTTTTCATTCTGATGCCCACATGAGACATTCAGGTGCCGGAGAGCCACGCGCCGCGTCTGAATTCCCGGACATAAAAAATTAAAGTTGACAGCGCTACCAATCGAACACAAAACAACCGCCAATAGAAACGACAAAAAATCCGCTTCCAACTGGATTTTTACCAGTTATCCGCTAAATTAGAAGAACTGAAAGCAAATCAAATAAAGTAAAATCATTCTCTAAATTAGATTTTACTTAAAAAACACGGGTCAACATCATGAATCATAACGGCGTCGTCATTCGCCTCAACCGGTCGACGGAAGCAGACGCAAAGCTTCACGGCGCGGCCGAACTCCTGTCGGCACTCGCCTTCGACCACCGGCTTGCCATTGCAAGAGCGCTTCAGTCCGGCTCCAGAACGCTGATTGAACTCAGCCACGCCACCGGCCTGGCGTTCAAGCCGCTGATCTCGACGATCGCGAAGCTTCTGCAGACCGGCTTGATCGTCATGCGGCGGCAGAACAATGAAACGGTCTACGAACTCGGTAACCCGCGGCTGGGAGAGGTCGTGCGCCTGGCAGATCGCATCGTCGGGCGAAATCCGAACTGAGAGGACCGGCCAGTTCCGGCGCGCCGCTTCCGCCTGTTAAAATTCTTGGAAATTCCGCTTTTTGCGGCTGGACTTGAAAAAACAAGATGCTATAAACGCGCTCACTCAGGGGCGCCTGCCGCCCTCTCCTCGCCCTCCGGGCGATGGCCCAGATAGCTCAGTTGGTAGAGCAGCGGATTGAAAATCCGCGTGTCCGTGGTTCGAATCCGCGTCTGGGCACCACATTTCTTTCATTTTTTTGCTGCCCACAGCCCTTTGCCGATAGTGGCTTCTGAACGCGACTCAAAACTTTCCGTGGGCCGGTCTGATGTTATGCGCCGAGAGGCGGATTCAGCCCACGCGCGCCGGCCGACGGCGCCTCTTTGTCGCGTTTTCCTGCCATATCATCCATCTATTCCAGTGCGATCCTGAATGCAGCCCAGCGTGCCGGCAATCACACCCTGTCCGGAAAAGCACCCTGCAGGGCCTTGTATCTGATGAAAAACGCCCTTATTGTCGCAAAACATTCATTTTAAGGATGTAAATGTTGCTAAACATACATTTATGTCGCCTCAGATACAAAGGAGAGAGAAATGAAGAAGTTTGGTTTTTTGACGCTTGGCGCACTCACCGGCGCGCTGATCTCGAGCGCTGCCTTCGCAGAGACGATCACGGTCTACACGTCCTACGAGGAAGATGAGGCCGCAGCCTTTCTCGAAAAGGCAAAGGAGGCCATGCCCGATATCGACGTCAATCTTCTGAGGCTCTCCACCGGCGATCTCGCTGCCCGCATCATCGCGGAAAAGGCCAATCCCCAGCATGACGTGCTGTGGGGTTTTGCGGTTACCTCGATGGTCAACCCGCAGATCGAGGAGACGCTGGAAGCCTACGAGCCGAAGGGCATCGACACCGTTCCCGCGCAGTTCCGCGATCCCGACAATAAGTGGTTTGCGGTCACCGGCTACATGGCGGCGTTTTGCGTCAACAATGAACGCCTCGAGGCCGAGGGCCTGGAAATGCCGACCTCGTGGGCCGATCTCACCGACCCGTCCTTTGCCGATGAGGTCGTCATGCCCAACCCGGCAAGCTCGGGCACCGGCTATATCCAGATCGACGCGCTGCTGCAGATGATGGGCGAAGACGAGGGCTGGGCCTTCCTCGACAAGCTCGACAAGAATGTCGCGCAGTACATCAAGTCCGGCTCCCGCCCCTGCAACGTCGCCTCGATGGGCGAATACACCGTCGGCGCCTCCTACGCCATGCGCGCCATCAAGAACATCGAGGAAGGCTACCCGATCACCATGGTCGTGCCGTCCGAAGGCGCCGGCAACGAGCTGGAAGGCAATGCGCTGGTCGCCTCTTCCAAGCACAAGGATGCGGCCAAGCGCTTCCTCGACTGGACCCTCAGCCCCGAAGCGGCCACGGCCTATTACGACTGGAAGACGATCGTGACGGTTCCGGGCGGCGATGTGCCGGAGCGGTTCATCTCCGCAGGCCTGCCCGAGGATGTTCCGGCCGCCCTGTTCCCGGTCGATTTCCGCGCGGCGGCTGAAGACCGCACGGAAATCATCAACACCTGGCAGGAGCGCTACGAGCGCTAAGTCCTGCCGGACGATGACGTAGCCGGCGGGCGATGTTGCCCGCCGGCGTTTCCGCCCAAAGCATTTCGGCGGAGGCAAGCTTCGGCTGATCTATTTCATAGAATTGCTTTACGTGCGTCCAGGGGAAACGGGTATCGCCCTTCCCCGGCCCGCACGCCCAAACCCGCATCAGGAGAGAACGCGCGATGGACCTTTCGATCCGCAACCTTGTCAAGCGCTTCGACAGGCTGACAGCACTCGACAACGTCACGCTCGATGTCCCGCACGGAAATTTCGTCTGCTTTCTCGGGCCGTCTGGCTGCGGCAAGACCACGCTGTTGCGCGTCATCGCCGGGCTTGAAGACGCGGACGAAGGCACGATCCAGCTCGGCGGCGAGGATCTGACGGCGGTGCCAACGCGGGCGCGCAATTTCGGCGTCGTGTTCCAGTCCTATTCGCTGTTTCCCAATATGAGCGCGGCGCGCAATGTCGGCTACGGGCTTGAATGCCGGCGCTGGGACAAGGCCAAGATCGGCAGCCGCGTCGACGAGATGCTCGACCTCGTGCACCTTGCCGATCACCGCGCCAAGCTGCCGGCGCAGATGTCGGGCGGCCAGCAGCAGCGCATCGCGCTGGCGCGCGCACTCGCGCCCGATCCGTCGCTGCTCCTGCTCGACGAGCCACTGTCGGCGCTTGATGCCAAGGTGCGCGAGGAACTGCGCGTTGAGATCCGCAGCCTCCAGCAGCGCCTGAAGCTGACCACGATCATGGTCACCCACGATCAGGAAGAGGCGCTGGCGATGGCGGATGTCGTCGTGGTCATGAACAAGGGACGCATCGAACAGATCGGCTCCCCGCGCGAACTCTATGCCGAGCCGAAAACCGCCTTCGTCGCCGATTTCATTGGCCGCATGAATATCTTGCGGCTGGATGAGAACGCGCGCATGCAGCCGAGCTTCGGCGGCGTCGCGCTTCACCTTGCCGACAGCGCGCACACGGCGGACCATATCACGGCCCTCGGCGTGCGCCCGGAAATGATCTCCCTGACCGACACGGACGCCGCCGGCGACAACACGCTTCCCGCAACCGTCGCCGGCGTCACCTATCTCGGCAATATCACCCGCGTCGAGGTGGTGACGGATGCCGAGCCCAAGGCGCCGATCAGCGTCGAATTGCACGGCGCGAGCGCGGTTCCGAAAGTGGGCGAGCGCCTCGGCATCGTCATCCCGGCCGAAGCCCTGAGGGTGCTCGCATGAGCAACGCCGTGAAGACCGCAAGCCGCCCCGCCCGCGGCACGGATATCGCCGACCGCGCCAGCGTCTGGGCGATGACGCTGTTCGTCGCCGCCCTCCTGATCATCTTCCTGCTGCTGCCGCTGCTCGGCATCCTGATGCGCAGCCTGGAGACTCCGGACGGTCTTGGCCTTGGTAATTTCATCGCCACTTTCTCGACCATGCGGTTCTGGGAACTCGTCAGCGACAGTATTCTGGTCTCGCTCACCTCCACGGCGATCGTGGTGGTGATTGCCTATGGCTATGCCTATGCGCTGCAACGCGCGATCATCCCCGGCAAATGGCTGCTCAGGATCGTGGTTCTGGTGCCGCTGTTCGCGCCGTCGCTGGTTCAGGCGCAGGGCCTGATCCTGCTTCTGGGACGCAACGGCATCCTCAACCGCTATCTCGGTTTCGATCTCGACATTTACGGCTTCTGGGGCGTTGCCATTGCCAACGCGCTTTATGCCTTTCCCTATGCTTTCCTGATCCTGTCGGCAGCACTCGCCGTGGCGGATGCCCGGATCTATGAGAGCGCCGAGGCGCTTGGCGCCGGCCCGCTGCGGATTTTTCGCGATGTGACGCTGCCCGCGACCCGTTACGGGCTGGCCGCAACGCTGTTCATCGTGTTCATGCTGGCAATCACCGATTTCGGCAATCCGATGGTGATCGGCGGCGACTTCAACGTGCTCGCGACCGAGGTCTACAATCAGGTCATCGGCCAGGCCCAGTTTGGCCTCGGCGCGGTCATCGGCGTGGCGCTTTTGGTCCCGGCGATGTTTGCCAAGCTGATCGAGAAGCGGATGACCGCGCGCCAGCATGCGCTGGTCACCGAGCAATCCCGGCCGCTGACGCCAAAACCCTCGGCATGTCGCGACCTGTTCTTCTCGCTCTATGCCTATCTGGTGGCGGGCCTGGTCGTGTCCGTCGTCGCCATCGTCGTGTTCGCAAGCTTCGTACATCTCTGGCCATACAATATGAGCTTCACGCTGCGCCACTACCGGTTCGATGTCCAGAATGGGACCGACCCGCTCTGGAACAGCGTGTTCGTCGCTTTCGCGACGGCGATTGTCGGCATCATCGTGACGGGGCTCGGCGCCATCGTGGTGCACAAGTTCAAGACCGCGCTCACCGGTCCGCTGTCGTTTCTGGCGATCCTGCCGGCCGCCGTGCCCGGCATCGTGCTCGGTCTCGGCTATATCCTTGTGTTCAATTCGCCTGCCAATCCGCTCAACTTCCTCTACGGAACCTTTGCGCTGATCGTCATTCTCGAGGTCTATTACAACCACGCCCACGCCTTCCTGATCTCGTCGACCAGCCTGAAGCAGATCGGCGCGACCTTCGACGAGGCCTCGACGACGCTCGGCGGCACCTCGATGACGACCCTGCGCAAGGTCACGCTGCCGCTCGTCTGGCCGACCCTTCTGGGTGTGGGCGTGTTCTATTTCATGCGATCCATGGTCTCGTTGTCGGCGGTGATCTTTCTCGTCACCCCCTCGACCCAGCTTGCCTCCGTTTCGGTGCTGCAATTGTCGGATCGCGGCGCGATCAACCAGGCGGCCGCCTTTTCGGTCTGCATCATGGGGATCGTGGTGCTTTGCCTGATCGTCGTGCGCGTGCTGATGCGGCTCGCCGGCGTCAAGAACGTAAATCTCATAAGATAAGAGCGGAAAACGCCATGACGGCCTCCCCCATCAAGGCCATCCTTTTCGACAAGGATGGCACCCTTCTCGATTACCAGCGCACCTGGGCGCCCATCAACCGGGCCGCCGCCGAGCTTGCCGCGAGCGGCGATCCGGCGCTTGCCGCGCATCTTCTCAGCGTCGGCGGCATGGACGCCGAAAGCGGACTGACATTGTCAAACAGCCTGCTGGCGGCGGGAAACACCGATGAGATCGCCAGAGCCTGGATCAAGGCTGGCGCGCGTTTCAGCGTCAGCGAACTGACCGCCGCGCTCGATACGCTGTTTACCGCCGCGGTATCGGACGCCGTTCCGGTCACCAATCTGGTCAAGCTGTTTCGCAATCTGCATGAGCGCGGTTTCAAACTCGGCATCGCCAGCAGCGACAGCCAGGCGGCGATCGAAGGGCTGGTGGAGCGCCTGTCGCTGACGCCATGGATCGATTTCATCGCCGGCTATGACAGCGGCTACGGCGTCAAGCCGGAACCCGGCATGCTGCTGGCGTTCTGCGAGGCCATGGGCGTTTCCCCCGCGCAGACCGCGGTCGTCGGCGACAACCCCCATGACATGAACATGGCGATATCCGGCG
This sequence comes from Martelella sp. FOR1707, assembly GCF_053484265.1. Lineage (NCBI taxonomy): Bacteria > Pseudomonadati > Pseudomonadota > Alphaproteobacteria > Hyphomicrobiales > Aurantimonadaceae > Martelella > Martelella sp. FOR1707. Next base: position 234,424 of record NZ_JBAKFP010000008.1, read on the forward strand.
GGGCGGGCCTCAAGGTCGGCGTTTTGACGGGAACGGGAACGCGCGACGTGTTGCAGCCTCTCTGCGATGTCTGCCTTCCGGGAATCCAGACGCTCGCCACCGAAGTATTCGAAAACACACCGGCTTCGAGGACATGAAACCGACAGCGGAAAAGCGGCCGGCGGCGCTCTTCCGCCGCGCTTCAGCAAACGATCTCGACGTCGTTTTCATCCAGAAGACGACGGATATCCCCTTCCGGCATGGTGTCGGTGACAAGCGTGTCCACGTCGGATATCGACCCCAGCCGCACCATGGCCCGCTTGCCGAACTTGCTGCTGTCGACGGCCACAAGCGTGCGGCGCGATTGCGCCATCGCCGCCGTCGCGACCACGCTTTCGGCATGGTCGTCGTCGCAGAGGTCCCCGTCATTGTCGATGCCGCTCACCGAGATGATCGCACTGTCGAACTTGAAGTTGCGGATGAATTCGGGCGTTTCTTCCTGAAAGATGCCGCCATGGATCGGGCGCACGAAACCGCCGGGGACGGCCAGCGTGAAATTGGTGTTCTCGTTCAGGATCGTCGCCACCCTGAGGCTGTAGGTCAAAACCCTGAGATGATTGCGGCGCGACAGCGCGCGCGCGATCGCCTCGCAGGTGGTGCCGGAATCGATGAAGATCGACGCGCCATCGGGCACAAGATCGGCGACAAGCTCGCCGATGCGCTGCTTCTGCTCCGCATTGTCGACGCGACGTCGGCGGTAGACGGTTTCCTCCAGCGGGCCGACAAGAACCGCGCCGCCATGAAGACGGCGCACGCGGCCCGCCTTTTCAAGCGCAAGAATGTCGCGCCGGGCCGTCTGCGTGGTTACCGTGAAGAAATCGGAAATCTCCTCAACCGAGATATAGAAGTTCTTCTCCATCAATCGCAGTATCGACGACTGACGGCTTTCCTTCTTTCTTTCTTCTCCGTTGCTTTCCACGTCCACACCACCTCCAGCACCATTTCCGATTCTGTGCCCCCTTTTTGAAACACCGAGGGCGTGTACGCAAGGAATCTATAAAAATGTTGTAAATATGACATATACGGGGGTTATATGTCGCTTTCGAAACATGCTAACCTGACGACGCAAATCGAAATTTCATAGCGTTCCGATTACGAAAGGAATACCCGATGAATGGTATCATTCAGCGGCTGGGAAGCCGCGCGCAAATTTCAGGCAAGATGCTCGGCCTTTTGAGCGGCGTTTCGCTGCTGGCCGTCAGCGCGGTTCCGGCGACCGCCGAAGACAATGCGCTGCGCATCATCTCCCTGAACACCTGGGGAGCTTCGACGCTCATTCCCGAAGCCGCCGACCTTCTTTCATCGGGCAATTACGACTTCATCACCATCCAGGAATACCGCAACAGCTACGGCGTCGACATCCAGAAGAAGATGGCCGACCTCGGCGCCGGCGACTATTCGCTCCACTCGAAGGGCGACACCGGCCTTGCCTGGCGCGACAAGGACATCATCGATTACAGCAATACCGATGAGCCGGTTCACGTGGTTGTCGGCGGCGAGAACGGCCGCCCGCAGACCATCATCGCGACCGAGCATCTGGACTATCGCGATGATGCCTTCCTCCATCGTAACCGCGAAGCCCATGAGTTGAACGACTGGGCCGCAGGCAAGGCCAGCCCCATTATCATGACCGGCGATTTCAACGCGGGTGACATCTCCGAGCGCGGTCTGCTGGAAGTGGTTCAGCAGGAATTCATGATGAAGCGCGCCCGGGAAACCGGCAATGCGGACCACAAGGCCTGGGCGCTGCAATATGTCGCGCGCAATCACGCCATCGGCTCGGAAAAATACGCCGCCGCCGAAGCCTATATCAACCGCAAGTCCGACACCATGCCGGAAGGCCTGTTCACCGACGAGACCTATCCCGTGGCGGGCAACACGCCCTACACGATGAACCTTCTGAAGAAGCAGTACCAGATCCTGCAGAACCCCGAGGATCGCGAGCGCTTCGCGCCACACAAGCTGGCCGACGGCAGCACCACGTGGCCGAGCGTCGAGGAAGACGACGAGGCCTTCAAATGGCCGTCCTGGGGCCGCACCCAGATCGATCACTTCATTGCCTCGCGCCCCTATGCCAAATGGTGGGAGCCGACGGATGCCGAAGACGATCGCTATGTCGGCGGCGTTCTCGACCAGGACATCAGCACGACGGACGAGGGTCACGCGCTCTCCGATCATGAGCCGCTCGCCCACGAAATCCGCTGGAAGGGCCCCAATGTCGAGGAGATCGGCGACGATAGCGGCAAGGTCCGCCTGACCTTCGACGCCAACACGCGCGATTCCGCCGAGCGCGCGAATGAATTCCGGCTGTCGCGCAACAACCACCGCACGGATGTCTATCTCGGCCAGCTTTCCGATGAGGATGGCCGCCCGATCTATGCGCAGGCCCCGGAAGTCACCGAGGACCGCCTCGGCTTCCTGCTCGCCAATGCGGTCTATGACCGTCACGACCCGGAAGCCTTCCAGGAGGAGCTTGCCCTCTATGTGCCCGCCGAACAGCAGGCGGTTTACAAGGCCTATCTCGACAAGCTGACGGACACCTCCAATCCGGAATTCTTCCGCAACGTTCTCGATGACTATTTCCAGGCGCATCGCGACGAATTCCCGGGCATCGGCAGCATCAGCGACATGAGCTGGGAGCAATGGGGCGATATCCTCATGAAGTATGTCGATGAGGACCTTGCCTTCGAAACCAAACCGGAAAACCCGGCCTGGGACGAGCTTGTCGCAACGCTCGGCCTCAACGATCCCGCCGTGCGCGCCGCGCTTTCGGCGAAGACCGGGCTCGACTTCGAAAACGATCCCTTCGCGCCCCTCAAGCTGGCGCTCGACTGCGCCGATGCGCAGCACCTGTCGCTTCAGGGCGCCCGCGCGATGTGCGTGGACGATCATGAGCGCTTTCGCGATATCGTCGTCACCGCCGGCAAGACCGTGGCGATCGACGAGAGCGCCGCACTCGGCTCGACCGACGGTCTGATCACGCTCGACAATGGCGGCATCCGCACCGCGGGCCCCGACGATGACTGGGCTCAGTGGACCGGCCCGATCACGTCGCTCGACAAGGCCATCCGGTTCGACGGCCGCGGCTGGATCGATGTATCCCATCCGACGGTTCCGGTGACCGCTCTGAAGACGTTCTCCGGCGACGGCACGTTTGAAAAGCGCGGCGTGGGCACCCTGCTCCTGACGGCCGACAGCTCCGGCTTTGCCGGCACCACGCTGGTCAACCAGGGCAAGCTGCTGGTGGGCGACGAAAACGGCGTCGGCAAGCTCGGCGGCAGCATGACCGTCAATGACGGCGCTGTTCTCGGCGGTTCCGGCACGATCGGCTCCGGCGCGGGATCGCTGGTCTCGATTGCCGCGGGCGGCACGCTGTCGCCGGGCAATTCCATCGGCACGCTCACGATCGACGGCGACCTCGCCTTCGCCAGCGGCTCGATCTTCGCCGTCGAAGTCGACCCGGAAAGCGGGCGCAGCGATGCGGTGACTGTGACCGGCAAGGCGTCGCTGGACGGAACGCTCGCCCATATCGGCTTTGACGGCGTCTATGATCCGCGCTCGACCTACACCGTGCTGTCAGCCGGCCAGATCGAGGGCGAATTCGCAAGCGTCACCTCCGACTTCGCGTTCCTGACGCCCGACTTCATCTATGGCACGAGCGAAATCGGCCTGAAGCTGCAGCGCAACGACCGCGATTTCGCATCGGTGGCTCAAACCGCCAATCAGGCGGCCGTGGCGGCAAGCGTGGAGTCGATCGGCTTTACCGCAGGAAACGCGCTCTATGACGCGATCGTCATGCTGCCGGACGATCCCGATTTCATCCGCAACGGCTTCGATCAGCTTTCCGGCGAGATCCATGCATCGGTCAAATCCGCGCTGATCGAGGAAAGCGGCATCGTCCGCGGCGCGGAGGCCGATCGCCTGCGGGCAGCCTTCGGCACGGTCGGCGCATCGTCGGCGCCGGTTCTGGCCTATGGGCCGGACGGAGCGAACCTCGTCGCTCCCGATCAGGCAGACGGCATCGCCGCCTGGGGCAGCGCCTTCGGAGCGTGGAACAAGTTCGACGGCAACGCCAATGCCGCCGGCCTCGACAGCGCGACGGGTGGCCTGCTTGTCGGCGTCGACATCCCGTTTGCCGAAACCTGGCGCGTCGGCGCGCTCGCCGGCTACAGCCATTCGAGCTTCGACGTTGACGACCGCGCGTCGTCGGGTTCCAGCGACAACTACTCGCTCGGCCTTTATGCCGGTTCGCAATGGGGCGGCCTCGGCTTCCGTTCGGGTCTCGCCTATACGTGGCACCAGATCGACACCAGCCGTTCGGTGTACATCCCGGGCCTTACGAATGCGCTCGACAGCAGCTATGACGCCGGCACCTTCCAGGCCTTCGGCGAACTCGGCTATCAGTTCGATCTCTCCGACGTTCAGCTGGAGCCGTTCGCCAACCTCGCCTATGTCAATCTGGATACGGATGGCTATGGCGAAAGCGGCGGCGCGGAGGCATTGAGCGGCGCAAGCGGCAGCTCCGACACGACCTTCACCACCGTGGGTTTGCGCGTCTCGTCCGACTTCATGCTCGGCCAGACGCGGGCGAAGGCAAGCGGGATGATCGGCTGGCGTCACGCCTTCGGCGATATCACGCCGTCCGTCACGCAAGCGTTTGCGGGCTCGACGCCGTTCGCCATCACCGGCGTCGCCGTTGCCGAGGATGCCGCCGTGGTCGAGGCCGGCCTCGATTTCGACCTGTCGGCCAACACCACGATCGGCGTGTCCTACCAGGGCCAGTTCGGCGACGACGTCAGCTACAACGGCGTCAACGCAAGGCTCCAGGTGAAGTTCTGATCTGAAAACACGACCAGCCGGGCGGGGTCATTCCCGCCCGGCTGAGGCAAGACTGTTGCAATGGTGCAGCCGCCAGTCTTTCAGTTGACAAACCGCGGGACGGAATGCAGTCTTTGCGCATTCACCCGGGGGGTCCCGACAAGGGGCTGAGATACTGATCGCCCGTCTGCCTTTATGGCGACGCGCAGCGCAGTGACCCGATGAACCTGATCCAGTTCACACTGGCGTAGGGATGGTGCATCTGCTGCGGTCACGGCTGAGTTGCCCTGGCGTATTTTCACGCAGCCCCTCTCCATTCATTACGGCGAACTGGGTCTCCAACGCATCGAGCACTGGAGGCTCCGACCGATGAAAGACCTTTCCCCAACCGTCACCACCGGGCCGTTGCCGGCCTCGCGCCGAGTCTGGCAGGCTGGCGTTCTCAATCCCGATATTCGCGTGCCCATGCGCGCGATCGACCTGCATCCAACGGCCGACGAGCCGCCCGTGACCGTCTACGACAGTTCCGGACCCTATACGGATCCAGACGTCGAAATCGCCATTGAGCGTGGCCTGCCGCGTCTGCGCGAGACCTGGATCGCCGCGCGCAATGACACCGAGCGCTATGCAGGGCGTCATGTGAAGCCCGAAGACAACGGCTTTGCCGCAGGCGCGCGTCTGACGCCGGAATTTCCTGTGCGCCACAAGCCGCTGCGCGCAAGAGATAGCCGCGCCGTGACCCAGTTGGCCTATGCCCGCGCCGGGATCGTGACGCCCGAAATGGAATTCGTCGCCATCCGTGAAAATCTTGGCCGCGCGGCGGCAAAACAGGATTTGGCCCGTGATGGCGAAGCCTTCGGCGCCGAGATTCCCGATTTCATCACCCCGGAATTCGTGCGCGACGAGGTGGCGCGCGGCCGGGCAATCATCCCGTCGAACATCAATCACCCGGAAGCCGAGCCGATGGCGATCGGCCGCAATTTTCTGGTCAAGATCAACGCCAATATTGGCAACTCGGCCGTCACCTCCTCGATGGCTGAGGAAGTGGAAAAGATGGTCTGGGCGATCCGCTGGGGCGCCGACACGGTGATGGACCTGTCCACGGGTCGCAACATCCACAATATCCGCGACTGGATCATCCGCAATGCGCCGGTGCCGATCGGTACGGTTCCGCTCTATCAGGCCCTGGAAAAGGTGGGCGGCATTGCCGAGGACCTTTCCTGGGAGGTGTTCCGCGACACGCTGATCGAGCAGGCCGAGCAGGGTGTGGACTATTTCACCATCCATGCCGGCGTGCGGCTGCACATGATCCCGATGACGGTGAACCGTGTCACCGGCATCGTCTCGCGCGGCGGCTCGATCATGGCGAAGTGGTGCCTGCACCATCACAAGGAGAGCTTTCTATACGACCATTTCGAGGAAATCTGCGATATCTGCCGGGCCTATGACGTTTCCTTCTCGCTCGGCGACGGCCTCCGGCCCGGTTCGATCGCCGATGCGAATGACGCGGCGCAGTTCGCCGAACTGGAGACACTCGGCGAGCTCACGCAGATCGCCTGGGCCAGGGACTGCCAGGTGATGATCGAAGGCCCGGGCCATGTTCCGATGCACAAGATCAAGGCCAATATGAACAAACAGCTCGCGGTGTGCGGCGAAGCGCCATTCTACACGCTCGGCCCGCTGACCACGGACATCGCGCCCGGCTATGACCACATCACCTCCGGCATAGGCGCGGCGATGATCGGCTGGTTCGGCACGGCAATGCTTTGCTACGTAACGCCCAAGGAGCATCTCGGCCTGCCCGACCGCGACGACGTCAAGGTCGGCGTGATCACCTACAAGATCGCCGCCCATGCCGCCGATCTCGCCAAGGGCCATCCGGCGGCGCGGATTCGCGATGACGCCCTCAGCCGCGCGCGGTTCGAGTTTCGCTGGGAAGACCAGTTCAACCTCGCGCTCGATCCCGAGACCGCGCGATCGATGCACGACGAAACCTTGCCGAAGGAGGCGCACAAGGTGGCGCATTTCTGCTCCATGTGCGGGCCGAAATTCTGCTCGATGCGCATAAGCCATGACATCAGGGCGGAGGCCCAGAAAGAGGGCATGGCGGCGATGGCCGAAAAATTCCGCGAGGGGGGCGCGCTTTATATGCCCCTGGAGGATGTGAAATGAGCCGGCCCTGGTGATCGGCCTCGCCCCGCTCAGGGCCGAGCCGCCGCCGGGCGTCTGGGCGGCCGCCCACAGCCTTGCGACGAAGGCGAGAGCCCGCCGGCGGCATGGCGGCTGAAGTGGTGCATCTTATAAGCGGCGCATGACGAGCTCCGAAAAAGGAGGAGGCGATTGCGAGATTTTTCCGCCCCGTCGGCCGGTTGAGCGCCGGCGGCGGCAGAGGGAAATCCCACCGCCACAGGATCGGACGCTGGGTTCCGGAGAGCGGCCCGCCCCCGGACCGGAAATTGCCGTCGCTCGCGACGAAGCGACGGGTTCTTTCCAGCCCTGGGGGCGGGCGGCCTCAAGAGGAACCGGCTTTACTGCTCGATCGCCAGCGTCATGTTGACGGTGATGTTGTAGGTGTTTTCGCCGGCCGCGATCGGCGGGGCGCCCTCGGCTTTTGCCATCATCACGTCGGCGCGCATCATCATTGGCTGCGGCATCGAGCTCTGCTCGGAGATCGACATCACCTTGCCGAGCGTGACCCCGGCGGCCTCGGCCAGCGTTTCGGCCTTGGCCAGCGCGTTGGCGACAGCCTCGCGCCGGGCCTCGTCCTCCGCGGCGGAAGGATCGCTGTTGGAGAACGATATCCCGCCGCCGGAGTTGACACCGAGCTTGACTGCCTGATCGAGCACGGCAGAGAGCTTCGAAAGATCGCGCACCCGGACATTGAGGCCGTTCTGGACCTCGTAGCCGACGATCTCGCTGGTCATCGTTCCGTCATCGGCCTTGACCTGCTGATAGCGCGGGCTCACCGAGAAATTGCTGGTCTGGACGTCTTTGTCGGCGATGCCGTTCTGCTTGAGGGCGTCGATGACCTTTTGCATCGCGGCCGAATTGTCCGAAAGCGCGGTCGCCGTGTCATCAGCCTGGCTGACGACCGAAAGCGAGACGGTGGCCATGTCGGGCACCAGCGTGGCATCGCCATCGGCGGAAACATTGATGACGGCCGGCGGCGCGGCGCTATCCGCTAGGGCTGCCGTGCCGGCAAGCGGGAGCGCGAAAAGCAGGCCTGCGGCAGCGAGACGAACGGGTAATTTGGCCATGGATATCCCTCCTTGAAATGATGTCCCTTCCTCTTGGCCGGCAATTGTGAAGCCAATGCGGCGGGAACTTGCGATGCCCATGAATTTGGAGTAGTCGGAGGGTCCGCGCAAGGAGCCATTGCCAGCGCGGCCCGTTCCAGCCCATCTCGGCTTCGGACAGGGGGCCTGTAGCTCAATGGTTAGAGCCGGCGGCTCATAACCGCTTGGTTGGGGGTTCGAGTCCCTCCAGGCCCACCATTTCTGAATTGTACAGTTTATCGTCCGACACGGAAACGCCGACTTTGCGACAAAAGTCGGTTTTTCGATTCGCCGCTTGCGGCGATGCCTTGGAGACCTCTTCGCCTTCCAAATCGGGCGCCTGTTGATTTCGCCCTTACCGATGAATTGAAAAAATAGATGCCGCGCAACGCCGCCCAGCCGGTTTTACGCTTCCCGCGCCAAGAGACCGACCTTGTCTGGGGGTAATCCTCCCCGTGAATAAGGGGCTTCAAAAGTAGAATTTTCTCGGCAAGATGCTCGAGGAGATTTAGATGAAGAAGAGCCGATTTAGCGAAGCCCAGATCATGTCCGTGTTGC
>NZ_JBAKFP010000009.1:0-222627 GCF_053484265.1 Martelella sp. FOR1707
CCACCCCGCCGCCGGGGGATGCGGCACCTGACGGCCCGTAGCGCCTTGGTCTGAAGATCGGAACCGGTTTCGCCGCGCACGGTCTAGCGCAGGATTTTGAACTGCTCTTGTTCCGGCCCCAACTAGAAATCGCCATGTGCTGGATCACGCCTTGGCGCCGCCCGTCAACCGCCGAAGCGTGGTTCGGGAAGCCCCTTTATTCCCAACCCCGTGATTGCGAACAGGCTTCCGCGCAGAACGCCGTCGCCGGGAAAGCGCGGCAGCGGGGGCTTGGCCATCGAGGTGACATAGAGCACATCGAGGTTCGGCCCGCCGAACTGTACGCTGGTTACCTTCTTTACCGGCATTTCGATCTCGCGGTCGAGCGTGCCGTCCGGGGCGTAGCGGCAGAGCCGTCCGTCGTAGACCAGCGCCAGCCAGTAATAGCCCTCGGCATCGACGGTTGCCCCATCCGCCGCGCCGCCGTTCTCGGTGTCGACCTTGGTAAAGGTCCGACGGTTCGAGACCGCGCCGGTCTCGATGTCGTAGTCATACGCCCAGACCTCGCCGGTCCAGGTGTCGGTGAAATAGAAGGTGCTGTCGTCAGGAGAGAAGCAGGGCCCGTTCGAGCAGATGATGCCGTCATCGATCTTGGTGACGCTGAGGTCCGGGTCGACCCGGTAGAGCGCGCCTTTCCGGCCTTCCTCCATCATATCCATGGAACCGGCGAAAAACCGTCCCCTACGGTCGCATTTGCCGTCATTGAGACGAGTTGTATCCATTCCCGGTTCGGGGTCGTACAGCAACTGGCAGTCGCCGCTTTCGAAATCCAGCAGATGGAAGCCCTTGTCCAGCGACACGATGGCGCCGGAACCATCCTTGCGCAGCGCCATGGATCCGATCTTGCCCGGCACGTCCCACGCGCGCAACTCGGTGCCTTCGGCGGTGCAACGGAACACCCGTCCATCCATCGAATCGATGAAATAGAGCCGCTGGCTTTCCACGTCCCAGACCGGACCTTCGCCCAGCGTGGTCTTTACGTCCAGCAAAATGTCGATCTTCATAACCGTCTTCCTCCCTGTCAGAAATTCACCGCGTCGCCGCCCTTGAGCGCCAGCATTGCGCGGGCCTCGTCCGGGGTGGCGATCTCAAGCCCCAACCCCTCGACAAGGGCGCGCGCCTTGGCGACCTGCTGGGCGTTGCTCTCCGCGAGCTTGCCGCGGGCAATCCAGATGCTGTCTTCGAGCCCCACGCGGATATTCCCGCCCATGCTCACCGCCTGGGCGGCGATGCGGAACTGGTCCTTGCCCGCGCCCAGCACCGACCAGCGGAAATCGCTGCCGAACAGCCGATCGGCGGTCCGTTTCATGTGCATCACGTCCTCCGGGTGGGTGCCGATGCCGCCCAGAAGCCCGAAGACCGACTGCACGAAGAAGGGCGGCTTGACCAACCCGCGATCGGCGAAATGGGCGAGGTTGTAGAGATGCGAGATATCATAGCATTCGAACTCGAAGCGGGTGCCGTTGCCGTAGCAGGTCTCCAGCACATATTCGATATCCTTGAACGAGTTGCGGAACACCAGGTCGCGCGAGCCTTCCAGGTGCTCACGTTCCCATTCGTGCTTGAACTCCTTGTATTTCGCCAACAGCGGGAAAAAGCCGAAATTCATTGATCCCATGTTGAGCGAGGCGACCTCGGGCGACCACCGTGCGGCCGGTCTGGTGCGCTCGTCCACGGTCATGTACGGCGAGCCGCCGGTGGTGATATTCACGACCGCGTTGGTCGACTGCTTGATGCGGCCGAGGAAGGGTGCGAAGGCTTCCGGCGACTGATCGGGCTTGCCGGTCTTTGGATCGCGCGCATGCAGGTGCAGGATCGCGGCCCCGGCCTCGGCAGCCCCGATGGCGGCCTCGGCAATCTCGTCGGGGGTAATCGGCAGGTATTGCGACATGGTCGGGGTGTGAATGGCGCCGGTCACGGCGCAGGTAATGATCACTTTGTCAGGCATGGTCTCAGTTTCCGATTTCGTTTGCGGCCTGCCGTTTGTGGGCGGCAAGTGCCATGAGCCGCCGGTCACGCCAGGCTTGCCGGTCGGCGATGTTTTCTGCGGGAAGCGCGGCGCGGCGCTCTGCCTCGATGCGGTCCAGCACGGCGCCGCGCCAGTCGGCGGGACGCTGCTCGGAAAGGCCGTCATAAATGCCGGCGTAACGTTCGACATATTGCCGCACGCCCTTGGGGGCGTTGAGGTCGATCGTCTCGAACGGGCCGATGAACGACCAGCGCAGGGCAAGTCCCTCGCTGAGGCCGATGTCAATGTCCTCCGCGCTGGCATAGCCATCGGCAACCAGCCGGAAAGCCTCATGCAACAGCGCACCCTGCATCCGGTTCATGACGAAGCCATCGATCTCCTTTTGCATGACGATGGGGCGCATTCCCGCAGCGCGCAGCATGGTCGCTGTGCGCTCGACCAGCGCCGGATCGGTCCATGGCGCGGGCACCAGCTCCGCCGCCGGCACCAGATAGGCGGGATTGATCGGGTGGTTGACCATGACCCGGCGACGCCCCGCAAGTCCCTCGGAGATCGCCGACGGCAGCAAAGCGGAGGACGACGAGGCCAGAACCGTTTCCGGCCCTGCGATCGCGTCGAGCCGCGCGAAGATGGCACGCTTCACGCCGATCTCCTCGAACGTGCTTTCCTGCACGTGTTCCGCCCCCTCCAGCGCCTCTTCGAGCGTGGCGACGGGGCGGATGCGCGCAAGCGCCTCCTCGGGGTCACAATCGATGAGGCCGAGCCGTTCCAGCTCGGGCAGCATCTCCGCAGCAAAGGCGCGCGCGGCATGCGGCGCTTCGGCGTTCTCGTCCCAGAGCCGCACCTCGTGGCCGGCGCGGGCGAAGACGATGGACCAGGCGCGGCCGATCAGGCCGGTGCCGACGCAGGCGACGGGGGTGGTCATGACAGCGTCTCCACATTGCCGTCGACGGGAAAGCTCTGCCCCGACAGGTTGCGGCCGGTATCGGCGATCAGGAAGGCGGCCATGTCGGCGACATCCGCCGGCGGGGTCATGCGCCGCAGCGAGACATTGGAAAGATAGCGCTCGGTCATCGCCTCGTGGCTGATGCCGGTCTGCTCGGCACGGGCGGCGATCACCTTTTCGATGCGCGGCCCGGCGACGATGCCGGGCAGGATTGCATTGGCGCGGATATTGTCGGGGCCCAGCTCCTTGGCAAGGCTCTGGGTGAAGCCCACGACGCCCCATTTGGCCGAGGCGTAGGGGGTGCGAAAGGCGTAGCCGAACCTGCCTGCGGAGGAGGACATATTGACGATGGCCCCACCACCCGCCGCGCGCAGCATCGGCACGGCATAATGGGTGCAGAGGAACTGCCCGGTCAGGCAGATATCGATGCAGCGTCGCCAGTCGGCGGTTGATATCGTATCGACGCCGCCGGTCGGGCCGGCGATCCCGGCATTGTTCACCAGCGCATCGAGCCCGCCCATGCCGGTCTCTATGGCCTTGAAGAATGCCGCGACTTGATCCTCGTCCGAGACGTCGGCCAGCATCGCGACTTCGGTGCCAAGTGCGGCGGCGGCAGCCTCCAGCGCCGCTGGATCGACGTCACAGATCGCCAGCCGGGCGCCCTGGCGGGCGAGCTCGCGGGCGATGCAGAGGCCGATTCCGCCTGCGCCTGCGCTGATCGCGATGCGTTTTCCGGAAAGGCCGGGCAAAATCATGCGGGGGGTGTCGTTCATGGCAATCTCCTTCATTCGCGCAGTGCGATAACGGCCATCAGGATGACGAGGCCGAAGAACACGGATCGGAAGGCAAAGGGCAGCGCAGTGCCCGCAAGCAGCGTCTGCATCGCTGTGAGCAGCAGCGCGCCGCCCAGCATGCCGGCGTAATGCCCGCGTCCGCCGGTGATCAGCGCGCCGCCGACAACCACGACGGCGATGGAGGGCAGCAGATAGTCGTCGCCCATGCCCAGGCTCGCCTGTCCGGAAAAGCCTGCAAGTAATATGCCGACCAGCGCAGCGCAAAGCGCCGACAGGATATAGACCGAGACGATCACCCGCCCGCTTCGCACGCCCGACAGACGCGCGGCGAGCGCACTATTGCCGACGGCATAAACGTGGCGACCAAAGACAGTACGTCCCAGAAGCAGGATCGCCAGCGCGGCAAAGGCGATCATGAACAGGATAACCGGGGTCACGCCAAGGATCTTCCCGGTCATTAGCCAGCGCAGCGCGGGCGGGGCAAAGCCCGCCGGCGTGCCGCCGGACCAGATCAGCGCTGCGCCCTGCAGAATGCCGTTCATCGCCAGCGTCACCACGATCGGCGAAAGCCCCAGCGCCACCACGCCGAGCCCGTTCGCCAGCCCGATCAGCGCCGCCACGGCAAAGACCACCGGCAGCGCGATCAGAAGACCTGCGTCCTGACCGCCGACAAGCCCGGTCATCAACACGCCCGACAGCGCGATGCACCATGGCAGCGACAGATCGAGCCCGCCGGTCAGGATCACAGCGCCCTGTCCCAGCGCCAGAATGGCGAGGAAACTTGAAAGTACCAGCAGCGAGTCCCAGTAGCGCCATCCGGTAAACACGCCTCCGAGAACCAGATGCGTCGCGATCAGTACCAGGACGAGGCAGATCCATGCGGGGAGAGCATGCCGCAGCGTCGCGCCGTGGCGTTGCAAGAAGCTCAGCTTGAGCGCGGCGTCTGCAGGCTGCGTGAAGGCGAGCCTGCGATCCGCCTTCGGTCGTTGCGACACCAGCCAGCCCCTACGGCGTGCGGCGAGCGCGTCCTTCAGCTCACGCAAGCGCTGCGATAGCGGGCTGTCCTTGCTCATCGAACCCGCCAGAACCGCGATCAATAACACGGCGCTTTCCGCGATGGTGGCGTAATAGGCCGAGACGTTGAGCGACAGCAGCAGGTTCACCACGATCATCAGGATATAGGCCCCGAGAATCGTGCCGGGAATGCCGCCCTTGCCGCCGCCGAGCCGGGTTCCGCCAATGACGACGGCGGCAAAGGTCGGCAGCAGCAGCGCGTTGCCGACCAGCGGATCACCGCTGCCGGTCTGGGCGCTGACAAACACGCCGGCCAGACCGTAGAGTCCGCCTGCAAGCATGTATGTAAAGAAAATCACTGCGCGGGTATGAAGGCCTGTCGCGCGGGCGGCCTCGGGATCACTCCCCACCGCATAAAGTGTCACGCCGAAGGCTGTGCGCTTGAGCCAGAGCCATAGCAGGATCAGAATGCCAAGCAGCGTCAGCGGCGCGGGTAAAAGGCCCGGCAGCGTGTCACCGAGATAGACGGTTGCCAGGGAAGGTGCAATGAAGCCGCCGGGCATTGCCATCACCAGAAGGGTCACGCCCTGAACGATGAACATGACCGCCAGCGTCACCACGATCGGCTGCAACCGCATGAACGCGACGAAAAAACCGTTCACCGCGCCGACGCCCATGCCGATCGCAATGCCGATGGCCGTCCAAAGCGGCACGGATGCCGCAGCGTTGGTTGGGTCCATCGAGGTCGCAAGGACCGCGTTGACCAGCGATACCACGGCGCCTGCAGAAAGGTCGAAGCCGCCGGAAAGGATCACCAGCGTTTGCCCGGCGGCGGCAATGGCGGTGGTGGCCCCGCCGCTTGCCAGAAAGGAAATGTCGAAATAGCTCAGCGGGTAGGGACTGAGAAAGCTGTTCAGCATCATGAGCCCGGCAAACACCAGGGCCGCGACGATGACCGCCTGGCTGCGTTTCAGGCTGCGCAGGCCCGGCCACCGAGTGGTATGCCGGACAGAGTCAACAGGATGATCGGTCATGCCGGGATCTCCTTACGGGGGCGGTGCATATCGGCATGCAGCGGATCGCTGCCCCCAAGCGTTGCTTCCATAATGGCCTTCTCGGTCAGGCCGTCGCCTTCAAGCCAACGACTCACGCGGCCCTCGTAAAGCACGCCGACCCGGTCGCAGAGGTGCACCAGTTCGGGAATCTCGGTCGAATGCAGCAGAATGGAGCCGCCCGCGTCGGAATAGGCGCGCAGAAGCGCGTAAAGCTGTTCCTTGGTGCCGACATCGATGCCGCGCGTGGGGTCGAAGAGCAGCAGGATGCGGCTTTGCGCCACCAGCCACTTCGCCAGCACGATCTTCTGCTGGTTGCCGCCCGAAAACGCGCCGGCGGGCAGGTAATGCGCACGTCCGTCGACCTCGACGGCGGTAAAGGCGCCGGCGGCGGCGCGCGCCTCGGCTGCATCATCCAGCAGCGGGCCGCGACGGAAGCGGTCCAGCACCGGCAGGCTGGCGTTCTGCCGTCCGGAAAGCTTGAGAAACAGGCCCTGTGTCTTGCGTTCCTCGGGCACGAGCCCGATGGCGACGGACGGGTGCATCGCGTCGGCGGGCGAGCGCAGGTGCAGGGGAGCGCCATCCAGTTCCACATGACCCGCATTTAGGTGTTCCTGTCCAAAAAGAGCAGAGAACAACGCTTCCTGGCCCATGCCCTGCAGCCCGGCGATGCCGAGGATCTCGCCTTGGTGAAGTGCGATATCTGCCTCCTTGAGCTTTGGCCCGGCCGACAGGCCGCGCGTCGCCAGGACTGGCGTTTCACCATGCCTGTCGCGCGGGTCGCGCCGCGGCGGGAAGGCGTTCTCGACCGAACGTCCAATGATCATCTCGACCACTTCGGCATCGGTGACATCGGCGACCTTCGCCGAATGCACCGAGTGGCCATTGCGCAGGATGGTGAGCGTGTCGCAAAAAGCCCTAACTTCGGGCAGGCGGTGCGAGATGAACAGCACCGTGATCCCTCGCGCCGCCGCATCGGCGATGATGCGCCCCAGCCAGTCGACGTCGCTGCCCGAAAGGGCCGAGGTCGGTTCGTCCAGCAACAGGATCTGTGGCTTGCGATAGAGTGTCCGGGCGATCTCGATTTTCTGGCGCGCAGCGAGGGTCAGTTCGCTGGCATGCGCATCAAGGTCAACGGCGAGATCAAGCGCTTCGAAATGGGCGGATACGGCGCGGCGGGTGCGGCCGCGGTTCAGCGTGCCGAGCGGCGTCCAGGGCGCGCGCGGCAGAAGCATGTTATCGAGCACTGTCAGGTCGGGCACCAGGGTCAGTTCCTGGAAGGCGGTCTGCACGCCCGCCGCATGGGCGTCGCGCGGCGAGCGCAACGTGACCTCCCGCCCGTCGATGCGGATGCTGCCGGCGTCCGGCCGCACGAGGCCCGACAGCAGCTTCATCGTGGTCGACTTGCCCGCGCCGTTTTCGCCCAGCAACGCATGAACGTGGCCCTTGGCAACGGAAAATTCGACTTGGTCATTGGCAACGGTCGGCCCGTAGGCCTTGGTCAGGCCGGAGACCGCGACAGCGGGTGCGGATGACATGGCGTCCTCGAGAATGCTGTGAAGGGGTCCGGCGGCAAACTGCCGCCGGATCGGGGCGCAGATTCAGCGCTCAGGCTGGCCCACAAGCGCGGCATTCAACCCGAGTTGCGGCAGCTCTTCCGAGAAGATCGA
The DNA here is from genome assembly GCF_053484265.1 of Martelella sp. FOR1707. Lineage (NCBI taxonomy): Bacteria > Pseudomonadati > Pseudomonadota > Alphaproteobacteria > Hyphomicrobiales > Aurantimonadaceae > Martelella > Martelella sp. FOR1707. The sequence goes on from NZ_JBAKFP010000009.1 coordinate 7,485, forward strand.
GGCGAACCAACCCGGGTTTGAAACCAGACTTGGCTGGAAGGCGTTGCAGCCTGCCTTCTGTTCTTCCCAGCTACCGGTTTCGCACAACTCGACCGTATCGTTGGTGACCAGCGGCAGCGGCAGGGTGGTGTGCTGCGGGATATCCGCCCCGTCGAGCTTGTCGACCGCCAGCTTCAGCGCCAGCGCGCCGGAATAAGGCGGCGAGGCATAGGAAATCCGCGCCGCGCCCATCGGCGCATAGGGCGTTGCGGCGCCGTCAACTGCGGCATCGACCGGCAGCATCTGGATGCGCCCGCCGTTCGAACCCTCGCCCGCGCAAGGCAGAAGGTCTTCGCGCGCCTGGCCCGCCTCGAGCTGCATGGCGTTGGCGGTGTAGCAGCCGACCTGCATCCACAGCCCGTCGATATCGGACCAGTCGCGGGTCGCCATCAGCTTGTTGAGCTCTGTCCGCGCCACCGCCTGGCTCCACATGCCCACGGCCTCGCCGACGACATTGATGCCCTCGTGTTCAGCGAACACTTCCTTGGCTGCCGAGGTGCGGGCGGTGTCGACCGATGTTCCGGGAACGCCGGTTACCATCACCACGTCGCCTTTGCCGCCCATCTCGTCGACCAGCCATTCGGCGGTCTTGCGACCCGCTTCGGCCTGATCGATGGTGACGTTGTAGGCGCAGGGCTCGGTGATCTCGGCATCGTAGGCGATGATCGTCACACCGCGCGAGCAGGCGCTGCGCACCACGCTGTTCAATGCCGTGGGCGAGATCGGGTAGACCACGATCGCATCGGCGCCGGCTTGCACCATGGCATTGATCTGCTGGATCTGGCGCTGGGCATTGGGGCCGGCAACCTGCACCTCAAGGTCGACGCGGTCCTTGTAATCCTCGGATGCGGCCAGCGCCTTGATCATGTTCGAGGCTTCGGCCTGCCAGTCATTGCCGATGTAGCTCATCGACAGAAATATCTTATAGGGCTCGGCGTCCTGCGCCTGCACTGCCCCTGCAAGACCGATGGCGCAGGCTGCGCCGGCTAATAAACGTCCAATCATGGCTTCCTCCCTTGATAGGCGACTCTCCAGGTCACCCGACAGGACTAGAGATTAAATATCTTTGATCAAAAGTCAAAACCTCTTTCTCTTTGATGGGAAATTTCGTAGCCTTGTTTGTGGAACAAGAGGATTCACCATGCTCGAAAACGTGACGCCGTTGAAAAAGGAGACGCTTCAGGCGCTGGTGCACCAGCGCCTGTGCGACCTGATCCTCCAGGGCGAGATCGCTCCGGGAGAATCGGTCACCGTGGCGAGCATCGCCAAGGCGCTGAATGTCAGCCCGATGCCGGTGCGCGAGGCGATTTCCCGGCTAATGGCGCTCGGAGCGCTGACGGTCGTGTCCGGTCGGTCGATCGGCGTGCCTTTGCTCGGTGTGCGACAGCTTGAGGACCTGCGTAAAGTCCGCTCCGAGATCGAGGCCTCGGCCGTCACCTGGGCTGTCGCGAACCGGACGCCGGCGTTCGAGGCTAAACTAGAGGCCCTGCTGGAAAGCATGGAAGATGCGGAAGCCAAGGGGCAGGTGCGCGACTTCATCCACCGCAACTACGAATTCCACTTCGCGATCTACACGCAGGCGGGCTCCGCGCTCATGCTTGAGATCATCGGCACGCTCTGGCTCCGGATCAATCCGCAGTTCCACCTGCTGCAACGCCATGGTCACTACAAGGCCTCGAACCGGCAGCACCGCGCTCTGTATGAGCGAATCTGCGCGGGCGATGCCGTGGGCGCCGTCTCTGCCCTGCGGGAGGATATTGACAGCGCGTATGGAGTGCTCCTCAAAACGCTGCAAGAAAGCGGGCCCCGATCTGATCACACTCTGGCGCAGTAGTTCCGGGGCACCGCTGCCATGCCTGCGACCGCACTGTGGATCGCCTCGAAGGCATCGGTCTTGCGCCTACGCTTCGTCGCCATGGTTTATCTCCAGCGCGGCTATCGGACCCCGATATTCCTGCTTTGCGGCGGCTCGCATTCAATCGTTCTGCTTGCCCGCCGCATCATGGAACTTGTTATCGAGCATCTCACGCAGGGCTTGGCTCCTGAGCGAAAGCGCGGCGGAGGTGTTTGCGCCTTGATGCGGAGAAAGGATGACGTTCTCAAGCTTGGCGAAGGCGGGATTCGGCGTCGGTTCATCTTCGAAGACATCGAGCGCGGCGCCTCTGATCTGGCCGGTCTCGAGCATCCCGATGAGGGCCGCTTCGTCCACCAGGGAACCGCGACCGACATTGATGAGCGTGCCATCGGTTCCCAGCGCCTTCAGCACGTCCTCGTTCACGATGCCGTCGGTCGAGGGGCCGCCGGGCAAGGCCAGCACCAGCCAGTCTGCCCAGGAGGCCATAACCTTGAGGTCGCTGAAATGCCGGACAGCATTGTCGCACGGCGGTCGGCGCGTGAACGTCGCCGTCTTCATGCCGAAGGCCATCGCGCGGTTGACGATACCCTGGCCGATAGCGCCGTAGCCCGCGACCCCGAGCCGCTGCCCGGACAGAAGTATGCCCGGGCGGTAGCGCTTCTCGCGCCACCGGCCGGATCTGACATGGGCATCAAGCGCGGGCAGTTCACGCGCGCTTGCAAGCATCAAGGCAAGGGCCAGATCGGCGACCGAGCCTGCCAGCGCCGCCCCGTTCGAGACGACATCGATACCCTTCCGGGAAGCTGCCCCGGTATCGACCATATCACGACCGGAGGTGAAGCATGCGATGATCTCGATGCTCGGGCAGCGCGTCAGCAGGGCCGCGTCCACCTTTCCGCCATAGCCGGTAACAATGCCTCGACAGCGATCGAAGGCGCCGTCTTCGGGCTGCAGCAGTTCATAGCGCTCCCGCAGGGCCGAGACCGCCTCGGCGGGCAGGTCGATCAAGCACAGAAGCGGAACCCGGGTTGCGCTCATCCTTCATGCTTTCCTGCAGCGGTCATTGGACGAAAATCGACAAGGTCGCGGGCAACCTTTTCGGTCAGCTCGACCTCCCAGTTCAGATAGGCTTCGGCCGCCTTTCTCTCGGCTTGCGGGTCGTCCAGCTCGAAAGGCTTGTACCAGACGTCATTCACCGGACCGATTGGCTTTGTCATGCCGGTTTCGAGCGGGTAGCCCGCGTCCTTCCAGGCTTCGATGCCTCCCGCGAGGCAGGAGACAACCGCGCCTGTTGCCTTGACGATCTCTGGAGCAACCAGCCGTAACAGGTCCGTGTCCTCAGCGGTCAGCACGATCTGGTCGATGGGTCCCAGGGCTTCGGCGAGCGCGGCTTCGCGTCCGCGTACCGCCCAGAAGGCGCCCGGAATGTGGCCCTCGCGATGGCGAACAGAAACGGAATAGTCAACGACTGCCGTTGTCGCATTCGTGCGCCGTTGTTCCGCCAGATCGGCAACTGTCATGGGGGGTATCGCCGGCAAGTTGCGGACGGCCGATTTTGGCTTGCCGGTTTCGCCAAGCGGAGGACAAGGATCGAGGACATAAGTCTCGCATTGGGACACCTGATTGAGCCAGGAGGCGGTCATGACCGCCCGCATGAGCAGTGGGTCGACCAGCACAACAATGCCGTTTCTCACGGCGACATAGTCATCCATGGCCTGCACCAGTTGTCCGCCGGGGGCGTTTACGCTGCCCGCCACATGCCCGGCATAAAACGCGTCGGGCGTGCGTACATCGAACAGATAGACATTGCGGTCTCCAGGTGCCTTCAATGCTTCGAGGTCTTGCGGGTTGAGCATCGCGACGCCGAATTTTTCCGCAAGATTGCGCGCGCGAAGGCGCAGCGCGTCGGCGTCGAGCGTTTCGCTTGCGGCCGCATTGCGCGTTGCCCCGGTTTCCGGGATGAAACCCGCCAGCTTCCACCCCATCGTGCCGTTGCGCAGGGCGTGCACCCTGTTGGGGATGCCCGCATTGATCAATGACTGGCAGCCGATGATGGAGCGGGTCCTGCCTGCGCAATTGACGACAATGGTGGTATCCGGCGAGGGGGCAAGTTCCGCCGCGCGGGCCGCCAGCTCCGCGCCCGGAACGGAGATCGAACCGGGAATGGTGTGCTCGTGATATTCGGCATAGGGGCGCGCATCCAGAATGACGAGATCCCGGCCGTCATCAATCCAGTCCTTGAGTTCACTGGCGGATATGTCCGGCGTGCCGCACTGACGGTGAACGACCTCTCCGAAGGCCTTCGTCAGAACATTGACGCCGCTGTAGACCGGTAGTCCCGCAGCCTCCCAGGCCGAAACCCCGCCGTCGAGGATGGCGATGTCTTCGTAGCCGAGCGCGGAAAGCCGATCGGCGCCGACTTCCGCGAGTCCCTCGCCGGCACCATCCATGATGACGACAGGCGTGGAGAGGCGCGGAACCAGCAAGCGGGCGCGCAGCTCCAGCTGGCTGAGCGGCAGGCAGGAGGCCAGCATAAGACGCTTCTCGCTGAAATCGCCTTCCTCACGCATATCCAGCAATGCATATTCTCCGCCCTTTGCGGCCAGATTGCGGACCTCTGTAGCGGTCAGACGCTGCGTCATGCGGACCTCCGTTCGATGATGCCGGAGGTCGGCGGCACCTGGGTCCAGACTGCGCGCCCGGCGTCCCAGAATTCCCGGTCGTGAAGCTTCTCCATGGCGAGGCCATAAAGATGCAGGTTCTTCAGCGGTTCCTTTCCCCCAGCGCGAATGGAATGGACGTCGTCGGGCATGAGTGAGATCGACTCGCCTTTCCGGATTGGCTTTTGGCCGGTGAGAACCGGTGCGTCGCCATTCTTCCGCTGATAGAGAAAGTTTGTCTCCTCGCCGCCGATGCCCGCGATGGCGGCCCAGGTCGCGTGATTATGCGGAGCGACTTCGGCAGGCACATTGGCCGCGTGAAGGTAAAGCGCGAAGCCGCCGTCCGGGTCCTCTGCCAGGCGATAGAGACGAATTTTCTCGTCCGCCGGAATTCCGAATTCCCTGTCGGGGAAAAGGTCTTCCTGCGCGGCGAGCTCCAGCAGCACCTCTTCAATCCGCCCCAGTTTGTCGCGGCTCATGTCGCCGGATCCGCAGATCGCGCGGACCCTGTCGATCGTCTCGGCTACCGCAGCATGACGGTTCTGTTCCACAGTCATTTTGTCCTCCACTCAAAAAAGCTGTTGCATATTGTATGCAATCCATTACCATTTACGTATATTGTATGCAATATGCGATTGAAAGACGGACAGGCGATCATGGTGATGAGTGGCAATAACGGGCTTTCCACACTGGCTGAAATGCAGGTGACACCCTTCCCGGAACGGGTGGTCGAGATGATCAATGACCTGATCGCCACGGGCGAGCTTCGCGGCGGCGACCGGTTGACCGAAAAGGCGTTGAGCGACGTGTTGGGCGTATCGCGCACGCCGTTGCGCGAGGCGATAAAGATGCTTGCCGCCCGCGGTCTCGTGAGAACCCGCCCGAATGCCGGGGCTGTTCTGAGCCTGCCTGACGCGCGCGAGGCCGGAGAGCTTGTCGAGGTCATGGGGTGGCTGTGGGACAAGATGGCCGTGCAGGTTGTGGAGCGGATCACGCAGGCGCAACTAGCGGAGATCCAGCGCTATCACGAGGAAATGGGCCGTCTGTGCGAAGCCGGCGACATGCTTGGATGGGCCAAGATCAACCGCCGTTTCCATGAGGCCATCATCGAAGCGAGCAACAACGCCGTGCTCTGCGAGATCGCGATGAACCTGCAGATGCGAATCTATCTGTGTTTTGCCATCGGCCAGCGCACGCGGGAGCGTCAGGAGCGATCCAACGCCGAGCATGGCGAAATCATCGACATCATCCGCGCCGGCGATGGCGCGCGGCTGGCGCAGGCCCTGATGCAGCACACCTCGCGGGCTTTCGAGACGGCTTACGAGACCGGAGTCATTCAGTCCGAAACGGGAGAAGTGAAGCGCTAGGACGCCGATGTTTCGGACTGAGGGAGCAGTTCAATCAAAACAACAAAGGGAGGAGAACCATGTTTAATAAAGCGAAAACTCTGAGTGCCACGGTTGCGGTGGCGGCGGTAGCCATGACGGCGCCGATGGCCGGTGCACAGACATTCCCCGGCAAGCCGATCGAACTGATCGCAGCCTATGCCCCGGGCGGCGGGTCCGACATCTCCGCGCGCGTTTTCGCTGGCTGCCTCGACAAGGTGCTTCCGGAAAAAGTGCTCGTCCGCAACATTACGGGCGGTGCCGGCGCCGTGGCCGAGGATACCGTCGTCAAGGAGCGTCCGACGGGCTACAAGCTGCTGTGGCAGCATCAGTCGCTGCATGCGCTGTCGGCGCGCGGCGTGACCGAGCACGCGCCTTCCGATTACGACGTGGTTGCCCAGGCGGCCTTTGGTCCATGGGGTGTGTTCGCAAACGCCAACGTTCCGTTCGACGACCTTGCCGGCATGAAGGCCTATATCGCGGAAAATCCGGGCGAGCTGAAGGTCGGCGCAGCGCTCGGCGGGCTTTCGCATTTCGCGTCCCTGATCGTGATGGAAGCCGACGACATGGATATCGCTCAGACACAGATCATCGGTCTCGCCGGATCGAAGAACCGCGTGGTGGCCATCCTTCAGGGCAATCTCGACCTTGCCACGATGGATCTCGCGACCGCCAAGCCTTACATCGAGGCCGGCCAGCTCAAGCCCATCGCCATACTTGCCGACGAACGCGTCGAGCAGATGCCTGACGCGACGACCGCCAAGGAGCAGGGCGTCGACGTGTCCTACGGCGTCAACATCATTACCTGGGCGCCCAAGGGCACGCCTGAAGAAGCGCTGAACGTCTTGCGAGACGCCTGGGAGAAGGCCGCCACCGACGAGGAGTGTGCCGCGGCGCTCGAGGAAAAGGGCTTTCAGGCGATGTACAAGGATGCCGCCGAAGTGGAAGCCTATAACGAGGCCGAGATGAAGGTCTACAAGGATCTGATAAAGAAGTACTCGGTCCAGTGACGCGAGCGTGAAGCGCGAGCCGCGCTCTCAGCGGCTCTCTCACCGCCGCCGTGGCCATACGGCGGCGGTCGTCAGATCACTCGGGAAGAACTCATGAAATCCATCGACCTGTTGATAACGGGCGGGCTTACCCTGCTCGTGCTCGGGCTGGCGGCGCAACTGCCGCAGATCCAGAGCGCCACGAATGTCAGCCAGTTCTATTCGCCGCGCACAATTCCGATGGTCTTCATCGTGGCGACGCTGGTCCTGTTCGCGGTTCTGCTGATCCGTTCCGTCGTCTGGAGCAAGCGGTTCGCCGATCAGTACATCCCCGCCTGGGGCGAAATTTTCAGTCGCCGGCGCGTACTGTTCCTTATCGCCGCCGTCCTTTTCGTTCTGGCCTTCGGATCGCTCGGTTTCATGCTCTCCTCGGTCATTTTCATGACGGCGACCGCATTTCTTCTGGGCAAGCGCGATGCGCGATCCCTGGCGATCTCCGCATTGGTCGCGGTTGCGGTGACGGCGTTCGTCTATCTCGTGGTCGTCTACGGGCTGGAGAGTTTTCTCCCTGAAATGACATTGGGCGGATGAGGCAAGGATCATGAGCGGTTATATCTTTTCGGCCCTCGGCGATCTGGCGGCAAACCCCATGCTGCTGGTGATGATCGCGGCCGGCGTGGCGGCGGGTCTCGTCATCGGTTCCATTCCGGGCCTCACATCCACCATGGCGCTGGCGCTGCTGGTGCCGCTGACATTCACGATGGATTTCGAGAGCTCCATCGGATTGCTGATGGGCGTTTATTGTGGCGCCATCTCGGGCGGGCTGGTCGGGGCGATCGTGCTCAACATTCCGGGCACGCCGGCCGCGGCCGCGACCTGTCTCGACGGTTATCCGATGGCCAAGAAGGGGCAGCTTTCCCGCGCCCTCGGTCTCGGCGTCTACGCCTCGATGATCGGCGGCGTCATCAGCGGTCTGGCGCTGGTGCTGATTGCGCCCGCGCTGTCGCGTTTTGCGATGCAGTTCGGCCCGTGGGAATATTTCGCCATCGTTATTTTCACGTTTCTCACCATTGCCAGCCTTTCGGAGGGCGACACGCTCAAGGCGGTGGCCATTGCAATGTTCGGTGTCTGTCTTTCGATGATCGGCTATTCGACTGGCGTCGGCGCATCGCGTTTCAGCTTTGGCGTCGCCGCTTTCGAAGGCGGCATCAATGTGCTGCCCGCTCTGGTCGGCGCCTTCGCACTGCCGCAGCTCGTTCTCGATACGGACCGCATCGGCGCGACGGTGAACCGGCTGCAGACCGCTTTCAAGCTCCCGGAGTTCGCGCGCGCCTTTACAGAGGTTCTGAGCGTGAAATGGGCGCTGCTGCGCTCCACGCTGATCGGCATTGGGATCGGAATTCTGCCGGGCGTCGGGCCGGGTCTGTCCAACATACTGGCCTATAGTCAGGCGCGGGCGAGTTCGAAGACGCCCGAGAAGTTTGGAACAGGAGAATTGCCCGAGGCAATTGTCTCGCCGGAGGCGGCCAACAACGCTTCGATGGGTGGTTCGCTCATTCCCATGCTGACGCTGGGCATTCCGGGCGATGCCTCGACGCTCATGCTGCTATCGGCGCTGATGCTGCACAATGTCGAACCCGGACCGTTGCTGTTCGTGATGAACGGCGACTATGTCGCATTCATCTTTGTCGCCTTCTTCGTGTCCTTCGCGTTTTGCACCATATTCTATCACCTGCTGATCGGCACGATCATCCGGGTGCTGACGATCCCCACGCAGTATATCGTGTCCGTCATTTTCGTGCTCTGCGTCATTGGCAGCTATGTCCTGAACAACCGCATGTTCGACGTCTACACGCTGCTGGCGTTCGGGGTTCTCGGCTACGGTTTGAGGGTGGCGCGCTTTCCGATCCTGCCTTTGATCCTGGGCATTATCCTCGGCCCCATGGCCGAAGAGCAGTTGCGCCTCGCCCTCGAATACGGCCGAGGCTCCTATCTGCCGTTTGTGACCCGACCCTTCTCCGCGGTGATCCTAGCCCTGACGCTCGTCGCCATCGTGGTCCCGCTCCTGCGCTATCTGCGTTCCTTCAATTCTTCCAGAAAAGGTGTCCGCCCATGAAAATCAGCAAGGTGGAAATATTCGACGTCCAGATGCCCGACGGGATCGCGATCCCGTGGCACCCGGTTCTGGTGCGCGTCCATACCGATGAAGGCCTGACCGGCGTCGGCGAGGTGGGACTGGCCTATGGCATCGGACATGCGGCCGGAGCGCAGGCGGCACGGGAAATTGCCGAACGTTTCTTCATCGGCGCCGATCCGATGCGGCGCGAGGCCCTGTGGGAGAATGTCTATCGCGGCAGTTTCTGGGGACAGTCCGCAAACACTCATGTCCTCGCCGGATTGAGCGGTATCGACACCGCGCTGTGGGACATTCAGGGCAAGGCGCTCGGCGTGCCGTGCCACCAGCTTCTGGGCGGCAAGACGCGCGATCGCCTGCGCACCTATGCCAGCCAGCTCCAGCTTGGCTGGGGCGACACCTATCTGCAGCTTGGTTCGGCCGAGGACTATGGCCGCTCGGCAAGCGCCGCCCGCGCGCAAGGCTTCACCTGCGTCAAGGTGGACCCGATCAACATGGATGCAGAAGGCAACCGCCTCGACCGCCATGTCACCTATTTCACGCGCTCCCAGCTTGATCTGTTCCGCGACCGCATGGCGGCCGTGCGCGAGGCGCTGGGACCGGAAGGGGAGATCATTCTCGAGGTGCACAGTCTGACAAGCGGCCCTGCCGCTGTGCAACTCATCGAAGCGCTTGAGGAGTTCGGCATCTACTATTTCGAGGAACCGGTCAGCTATACCAATTCGCGCATGCAGTCTTATGTGGCCGGGCGCACGACGATCCCGCTTGCGGCCGGTGAACGCATCTTCTCCCGCTGGGGCGTGCGGCCCTATCTCGAAGAGCAGAGCCTGGAGGTATTGCAGCCCGACATCGGATTGGTTGGCGGCCTTACCGAAGCCAAGAAGATGTGCGACTACGCGCATATCTATGACGTGACCGTGCAGGTTCACGTCTGCGGCAGCCCGGTGGCGACGGCGGCCTCGCTGCATCTTGAGGCGGCAATCCCGAACTTTCTGATCCATGAGCATCACAGCCATGCCATGAAGGCCTATAATGTCGAACTCTGCGATATCGACCTTCAGCCCCGCGACGGCTATTTCGATGTTCCCGACACGCCGGGGCTCGGCATTGCGCTCAACGATGATGTCCTGAAGCGTTCGCCGAAACTTGAGGTTACGGCCTGAAACAAGGCCTGAGAGTGTCAGAAAAGGAAAGGCGCGATGCCACGCTATACCTCATCGCATTGGGGGATTTTCGAGGTCGACACCGACGCTTCGGGCTCGGTGCGCGCCCGGCCGCTCGCCGACGATGAGGATCCGGCGGGCATCGGTCTCGATCTTGACCAGCCCGAGCTGCGCGCTCTGCGGGTGAAGCGTCCGGCGGTGCGCGAAGGCTGGCTGAAGAATGGACCGGGCGCAGAGCCCGGCGAACGCGGCGGCGAGCGGATGGTCGAGGTTCCGTGGGACGAGGCTCTCGATCTCGCTTCCGCCGAGATAAGTCGCGTGATCGATGAACACGGCAATGCCTCGATATTCGCCGGCTCCTATGGCTGGGCCAGCGCGGGGCGGTTCCATCACGGACAGAGCCAGGTACACCGATTCATGAACTGTCTCGGCGGTTATGTGCCGCATGTGAACACTTACAGCCTTGGCGCCGCCCATGCGCTGATGCCCTATATCATCGGGCCGATGAAGGGGTTGATGGCGGAACATACGACCTGGGACGTGATGGCCGAACATACGAAACTGTTCGTGACCTTCGGCGGCATTCCGCGCAAGAATACCCAGGTCTCGCCCGGCGGGGTGCGCACGCACTTCACCCGCAGCGGCGTTCAGGCGATGCGCGAGCGCGGGGTGAGATTCGTCAATTTCAGCCCGGTGCGCGATAATCTCGATGTGCCCGAGGCCGAGTGGATACCGATACGCCCCAACACCGACACGGCCGTGATGCTGGCGCTCGCCTATGTCATTGTCCGTGAAGGCTTGCATGACCGGGCTTTCCTGCAAAGCCACTGCACCGGTTTTGATCGGGTGGAGGCCCATCTGATGGGGCGTGACGGAAGCGAGCCCTGCGCGCCGGCGTGGGCCGAGGCGATTTCGGGCGTTCCGGCCGAACGCATCGAATCGCTCGCCCGCGAGATGGCGGGCACGCGCACGATGTTGAACATGGCATGGTCGCTGCAAAGGGCAAGCCATGGCGAACAGCCCTGCTGGATGCTGGTCACGCTGGCCGCCATTGTCGGCCAGATCGGCTTGCCGGGCGGCGGATTTGGTTTCGGCTACGGCACGACAAATGCGCTCGGCAGCCCGTTTGCGGCCGTTCCCGGTCCGACGCTCGATCAGGGAAAGAACCCGGTCCGCGACTTCATCCCGGTCGCGCGGATCACCGAAATGCTGGAAAATCCCGGCGGCCCGTTTCAATACGGGGGGCAAACCCACAGCTATCCCGATATCAGGCTGATCTACTGGGTTGGCGGCAATCCCTACCATCATCATCAGGATCTCAAACGGCTGGAGCGGGCCTGGGCGCGACCCGAGACGATCATCGTCCATGAACAGTATTGGACGCCGACGGCCCGCCGCGCCGACATCGTGTTTCCGGCCAATACCGTTCTGGAGCGCAATGATATCGGCTTTGCCACGCGCGAGGGCCATCTCGTGGCCATGCGACAGGCCGCGCAAAGTCTTGGGCAATCGCGCAGCGATTACGAAATCTTCTGCGGGCTGGCCGAGAGGCTTGATATCACTGAAGCGTTCACCGAAGGACGCACCGAAATCGACTGGCTGCACCACATCTACGAGCAAACGCGCCAACGGCTTGCCGGCAAAGGCTGCCAACTTCCGGCGTTTGATGATTTCTGGGAGGAGGGGCTGGTGCTGCTCGCGCGCGAGGCGCGGCCGACGGTCATGATGGAAGCCTTCCGGGACGATCCGGTAACCCATAAAAGGCCGACGCCGTCAGGCAAAATCGAGCTTTTCAGCAAGCAGATCGCAGGCTTCGACCTGTCGGACTGCCGCGGCCATGCCAGCTGGTTTCCGCCGGCGGAATGGCTTGGCGAGGCCGAAGCCGACCAGCTTCACCTGCTGTCCGATCAGCCTTCTCGCCGACTTCACTCCCAGCTTGATGCCAGCGCGCACAGCCGGGCAGGCAAGATCGCCGGTCGCGAGCCGGTCATGATCAGCGAAGCCGACGCCGCCGCGCGCGGCATCGTGACTGGCGATCTGGTGGAACTCAGCAATGAACGCGGGCGGGCGCTCGCCGGTGCCCGGGTTTCGGCGGATATCATGCCGGGCGTGGTCAAGCTTTCGACCGGCGCCTGGTACGATCCGGACGGGGCAGGGGGCGAGCGACACGGCAACCCGAATGTTTTGACGCTGGATCGAGGCACATCTTCGCTGACACAGGGATGTTCGGCGCAAACCTGCCTCGTGAGGCTTTCCGGGCCTGTCGCCGATCCGGCTCCCGTCAGAGCGCTGGACCCGCCCGATATCGGGGCGCTTGACGATAAAAACCAATAGGCCGCGACATATTCGGCCTTCAGCGTCGGCGGCTCGCGCTGTGAACAAGTCCCGCACCCGCAAGAGACAGTCATGGAACCTGCATCCTTCACCTTTCATATGCCTGCGGCGCTCCACTTCGAATGGGGCGGTGCGTCACGCCTGGGGACGCTTCTGGGCGACTGGTTTTCACAACGGTCTCTGCTTCTCGTCACCGACCGGTTTCTGAGGGAGTCCGGCCTTCTCGCGCCCGCCCTGAAATCGCTGGACGAAGCCGGCTTCAAGGTAACGATATTCGATGCGGTGATAGCCGATCCGCCTGAAAGCGTGTTGATGGACGGTGTTGCCCAAGGTCGGGAAGCAGAGGCGGATATCGTCGTCGGCTTGGGCGGCGGTTCGTCCATGGATGTAGCGAAACTTGCAGCCGTGATGCTTGCGAGCGAACAGCGGCTGGGGGAGCTCTACGGCATCGGCAAAATTGCTGGCGGTCGCGTTCCGCTGGTGCAGATACCGACGACTGCGGGGACCGGATCGGAGGTGACCAATATCAGCATCCTGACCACCGGCGAGAGCGAGAAAATGGGGATCGTGGCGCCCCAGCTTTACGCCGACCGCGTTCTTCTTGATGCCGAACTGACGGTTGGACTGCCCCGTCCGCAAACGGCGGCGACCGGGATCGATGCCATGGTTCACGCGATCGAGGCCTATACCGGAAGGCACAAGAAAAACCCCGTTTCCGACCTTCTTGCAAGGGAAGCGCTTCGGTTGATGTCTGCCAATCTTATCAGGGCCTGCACGGACGGTAAGGACCGCGCCGCCCGCGAGGCCATGCTGCTGGGCTCGACGCTTGCGGGACAGGCGTTCGCCAACAGTCCTGTCGGCGCGGTGCATGCACTGGCCTATCCCCTGGGTGGCCGCTACCATCTGCCGCACGGTTTGACCAATGCCCTGATGCTGGGCCCGGTGCTCCGTTTCAACATGAGGGCGGCTGCGCCGCTTTACGCAGAACTGGCCGACGTGATCTGTAAGCCAAAGGACGAGGGCATCCAGGCGCGCGCGGCACAATTCGTCACGACAATGCAGGCGCTGATGGAGCAGTCGGGAGCGCCGCTCAGATTACGGGATGTCGATGTCCCCGAGCAGGATCTGTCGATGCTCGCGCGTGACGCGATGAAGCAGACTCGCCTGCTGATCAACAATCCCGCCGATCTCAACGAAGCCGATGCAGCAAGGCTTTATCGCGAAGCCTATTAGAGCGATTCTGTGTTTGACGAAATCAAAGGGATTCCCCTTTTTGCTGATCTTGTGATTCAAGATGCTGGCTGGGCAGGAGGCCAGCATCTGATGATGGCACCTCTTTCCGATAATCTTCGAAAGCGCGTGGTTCTTGCCATTGAGGATGGCGAGAGCTGCCGCGCGGTCGCTTCCCGCTTTGGGGTTTCCGTGTCTGCTGCGGTGAAGTGGTCGCAGCGCTACCGTGCCACAGGTTCGGTGGCGCCCGGCAAGATGGGCGGCCATCGCAAGCGCATTCTGGAGCCGCACCGGGCCTTCATCATCGAGCGCATCAACCAGACCTCGCATCTGACGCTGCATGGGTTAAAGGATGAACTGGCTGCGCGTGGGGTAAAGGTCTCGCACGATACGATCTGGAAGTTCCTGCGGCGCGAGGGCCTCAGCTTCAAGAAAGATACTGTTCGTCCTTGAGCAGGCGCGCGCCGACATCGCCAGACGGCGTCAACGCTGGCAGACTTTGCAGGTTGGCCTCGACCCCGGCAGGCTGGTGTTCATCGATGAAACCTGGATCAAGACCAATATGGCCCCGCTCCGGGGATGGGGCAAACGCGGCAAACACCTTCGCGGCTTTGCGCCGTATGGCCATTGGCGAACCCTGACCGTGATCGGCGCGTTGCGCTGCGACCGGCTGACGGCCCCTTGCGTCTTCGACGGTCCGATCAACGGCCAGTGCTTCCAAGCCTATGTCGAGCAGATCCTCGTGCCCGCTCTCAAGCCCGGTATATCGTCGTCATAGACAATCTCGGCAGCCACAAGTCAGCCGCGATCCGCAAGGCTATGGTTCCTGCCGCCCTATTCGCCCGATCTCAATCCGATTGAACAGGCATTCGCCAAGATCAAACACTGGATGCGTATGGGCCAGAAGCGAACCGTCGAGGAAACATGGCGTGCCATAGGAGGCCTTGTTACGACCATCAAACCGCAAGAGTGCGCAAATTACCTTGCAAATGCTGGATACGCTTCCATTAAAAACTGAAACGCGCTGACGTTCTGTTCGCCGTTTCTGCCCCCTTCACCAAGGCCGCGCATCAGTTCATCTATCGTATCCGGGCCTCGTTTTCACCGAAAACATATACATGCTCGGCCTGGACAAGCAGTGGCAGGATGGAACCAGCGTCAACGATTTCGGTTCGCTCCACCTCTACCGTGCAAGCTGTGCCGCCGATTGTGCCGTAGAGATAGCTTGAGCCGCCGAGAAATTCAGCGAAGTCAACCGTGAACGGCAGTCCGTCTTCGTCATCCCTTGCTGGCTGCCAGTGCTCCGGCCGAATGCCAACTGAAACGCGGGTTCCGTCCCGAGGTTTGGCTTCAAGCTTCGGGCAGGGCAGCGTGGCGCCGGCGACTTCAATATGGTCGCCCTTGATGACGCCGGCGAGAAAATTCATCTTTGGCGAGCCGATGAAACCGCCGACAAACATGTTGTCGGGGTCATCATAAAGCGTCGCCGGTGAGCCGACCTGCTCGATATAGCCGCCGCGCAGCACGACGATCTTGTCGGCAAGCGTCATCGCTTCGGTCTGGTCATGGGTGACATAGATCATCGTATTGCCGAGTTCACGGTGCAGCCGGGCGATTTCGATGCGCATGCCGACCCTGAGCTCCGCATCGAGATTGGAGAGCGGTTCGTCAAACAGGAAAATCTCCGGATCGCGCACGATCGCCCGGCCGATGGCAACACGCTGGCGCTGGCCGCCGGAAAGCTGGCCGGGCCGGCGGTCGAGATAGTCCGTCAATTTCAGGATATCGGCAGCCTGTCGCACCTTGGCCTCGACCTCCGCCTTCGGTCGCCCGGCGACCTTGAGGCCAAAACCCATATTCTGGGCCACGCTCATGTGTGGATAGAGCGCATAGGTCTGGAAGACCATTGCGATGCCGCGGTCTGACGGGTCTTCATCGGTCACATCCGTGCCTGCGATCAGCACGTCCCCGCTTGTGACATCCTCAAGGCCGGCGATCAGCCGCAGAAGGGTCGACTTTCCACATCCTGATGGGCCGACGAAGACGACGAACTCGCCGCCTTCTATGTCCAGGTTGACATCATGGATGACCTGCACCGCCCCGAAGGACTTGGAAACCCGTCTGAGCGCCAGCCCCGATGGATTGCGATCCGGCTTCAGTCGTTCTGCCTGGCTCATGGTCACGCCTCCCTTCGCAGCCAGACCAGCATTGCGCCCGGCGCGCGATTGTCCCACAGATAATAGGGTATGGCTTTCAAGCTGGCGGATTTCCGCTCCGGCGGCGTTGTGACGTATAGCGCATCGGTTGGCTGACTTTCGAAAATAGCCTCGATCTCGAGCGCGACAGCATCGCCAAGCCCTTCGGCATGATCAAGGCGCATGCGAGCGTCGTCCTTCAGCACATAGGCGTTGAGCGGAGCGTTGTTGTCGGTCTCCTCCACGCAATAGACCAGAGGGCCACGCAGAAGTGCAACGCGACCCTGGTCGGGCGCGACCTTCTGATGGGCGTAGAGCATTTCCGGCTCCATCTGCAGGTCCAGTTCAACCCTGTCGCCCGCCGTCCAGCGACGCTGGAGGCGCAGATAGCCGTTTTCGGGCTTTGCATCGGACGCTTCGCCGTTGACAGCGAGTGAAAAGCCCTTGGCCCATCCCGGCACGCGCAGGGAAAGGGTGAACTCAACGGGTGTCTCCGGTGTCAGCGTCACCGTGATCCGGCCATCCTTCGGATAAACCGTTTCCTGCGCTACGCCAATTCTGGCGCCGGCAATTTCGAACTCGGCGGTATTTTGGCAATAAAGGTGCAGCGCCAGTTCATCCTCGGCCACGCCATAGAAATAGGTGCCGATCGAGGCGATCAGGCGGGAGATGTTGGGCGGGCAGCAGGGGCAGCGGTGCCAGCGCCAGCGATGGTGGTCGCCGTAGCTTTCCAGCGGGTTATCGTAGAAGAAATGCGTGCCGTCCGCGGACAGGCCCGCTAACGCACCGTTGTAAAGCGCCCGCTCCATAACATCGGCAAATCGGGCATCAGGCGCGCGGCCCAGCATGCGGCTTGCCCAGAACACCAGCGCAACGGAAGCACAGGTCTCCGCGTAGGCCGTTTCATTCGGCAGGTCATAATCGAAGGTAAGCCCCTCATTGTCTTTGGAAGGACCGAAGCCGCCGGTGACATAGAGGTTGCGGTCGGTCAGATGCGACCATAGAGCCTCAAGGGCCGGGTCGAGGCTGTCGTCGGAAAACTCGGTGGCGACATCGGCCATTCCGGCATAAAGATAGGCCGCCCTGACCGCATGGCCAACGACCTCACGCTGGTCGCGCACCGGCTTGTGCGCCTGGCAATATTCGTAATTCCCAAAGTGGAAGTCACCCGGCGATCCACCGCGGGCCACAGCCTCCGCATCAAAATAATGCGGCTGCTGACCACGCGCGTCGACGAAGTATTTGGCAAGATCAAGATAGCGCTGCTCGCCGGTGGCGCGGCCAAGCCTTACAAGTGCCAGCTCCAGTTCCGGGTGGCCGGGATAGCCATGCTTCTGGTCGGCCTTCGGACCGAAAGTCCGGTCGATCAGATCCGCGTAGCGGCACATGATGTCGAGGAGCTTCCGCTTTCCCGTCGCCTGATAATAGGCGACGGCGCCTTCGATCAGATGACCGGCATTGTAGAGCTCGTGCTGATCGCGCAGATTTGCCCAGCGTGAGCCAGGTTCAATGCGCAGGAAGAACGAATTGAGATAGCCGTCATCGGCCTGCAAGCGGGCGTAGGCATTAACGACTTCGTCGATCCGGGCTTCAAGTTCCGCATCGCGTTTCCGGTTGAGCGCATAGGCTGCCGTTTCAATGCTCTTGCCGAAATCGGAATCCCAGAACATCTGCGTCGTGACCGTATTTCCGTCCTGATAGGGAATCTTCAGACCTGGATTGGGCCGGTCGGGATCGACCTGATCGAGCATGCCGGCTTCGATACAGCGGTCGAACAGAAGCCTGGCCGTTTTGGTGGCGATCATGTCGATCTGCGGGCCAAAGAAGCCTCCGACGTTAATCTGGTTTACTGCGGGCGGACGGAACTTGGACTTCGGCGCCAATACGTCAATCATCTGGGTTGGAGCACTTTCGTTCATCGGAAAAGCCTTTCCTGAAGCGATAGGGTTACTTGACCGCGCCAGCCGTCAGGCCGCGGATGTAAGAGCGTTGAAGAATGAGAAACAGGATCATGCAGGGGATCATCATCACCGTGACGCCGGCCTGAACCGTGCCCCAGTCTATCGAGCCGAACCGGCCGCTGCGGACCGACGTCATCAGCACCGGCAGGGTGAATTTGGTCTGGTCGGTGAGCAGTACCAGCGCGGCCAGGAACTCGTTCCAGGCGTTGAGGAAGGCAAACAGGCCGACAGTGACGACACCCGGCAGAACCAGCGGCCCCATGACCTGGATCAGCATCCGCACGCCCTTGACGCCGTCCATGCGTCCGGCCTCCTCGATTTCCTTCGGCACGGCATCGAATGCATTGCGCATCATGAACACCGAGAAGGGAAGCTGGAGCGTGGTGTAGATCAGCACCAGCCCGACGAGCTTGTTCTGCAGGCCGAGTTTGGCGAGAAGCAGGAACAGTGGCGTCAGGATCGACTGGAACGGGACCATCATCGTTGACAGGATCAGGATGAAGACCACACCGCGCAGCGGAAAGCGGAAGCGCGAAAACCCGTATCCCGCGAGGATCGCGACCAGGATGGTCAGGCTCGCGGTTCCGAGCGCGACGAACAGCGAATTGCCGATATAGTGCAGCACCGATTGGCCATAACCATCGAGCCGGGCATAGCTCGACAGGCTGAAGCCATCGGTCGGCCATGGCGGCAGCGGTGGCTTTCCGGATTCGGCGGGCGAGCGGAAGCTGGCGAGGATGCACCAGACCAGGGGCGCCAGAAACAACGCGGCAACGAGCACGGCCGTCACATGAAAGATCAGCCGATGAATGCGGAACCGGCCCCGGCGCGTCGGTGCCGCAGCCATGGTTGGATCGAACGTGGCTGCGGTCATCGCTTATCTCCCCTGTCGCTCAGGAGCACAAGCTGCAGCACGCTCAACACCAGCAGCACAGCCAGCAGGACCATGGAGAGCGCCGCGCCATAGCCAAGGCGGAAGGACACGAAGCTTTCATTGAAGATTTCGTAGACGGCCGTCACGGTCTGCCCGTGCGGGCCGCCATTCAAGATGATGTAGAACTGGTCGAAGGCGAGCATCGAGCCGGAGACGCAGAGGATCAGCGCCAGAGCGAAGGGTTTGCGGATCAGCGGCATGGTAATGTAGCGGAACCGCTGCATCCATTTCGCGCCGTCGATCCGCGCGGCCTCCTGATAGTCGCTCGGGATCGACTGCAGGCCGCTCATCAGGATGACCATGAAGAAGCCGGACATCTTCCAGACGACCATGATGATGACGGACCAGAAGGCGGGCGTGAAATTGGCCAGGATGTTGATCCGTCCCTCGGTCAGGCCTAAATCTTCAAGCAGCGGTGAAAACAGGCCGGTGTCGACATTGGAGAGCCAGGACCAGAGCAGTGCCGCCGACGCGAAGCCGGTGACCACCGGCAGGAAATAGATGGTCCGGTACGCCGAGATCGACCGCCCCTGTCCCTGGACGATGAACGCCAGGCCGAGGGCGATGCCGAGCAGGGCCACGGTCACCACAACTGTATATTCGGCGGTGAACCACATTGAGGACCAGAAGTTCTTGTCGGACAACAGCCGCTCGTAATTGGCAAGGCCGATAAAGCGGGGAACGCCCATCAGTGGCCATTTGTGCAGCGACATCCAGATCGTCATGCAGAGCGGCACGATGAAGAACATGGCGACCAGGGCCAGCGCCGGGAGCACGTAGAGAAGGCCGGCCCATTGCCGGTTTCGCCGCCGTCGCTTCTTTGGTGTCGGCTGAACCGCCTCCGCCATTGCGATGTCAGACATGGGGAATTCCTCTCAAAGCGAAAGAGCGGGCGGTCTCCGCCGCTGCCGGCTGAGACCGCCCGTGAGGCTGGCGTCAGCGCGATGCGTCGATGATCGACTGCATCTCTTCTTGACCCTCATCGATCGCGGCCTGCACCGCCTCCTCGCTGTTGGCGAAGAACGCCTTGTTGAGCATCGTGGTCCAGGGGCTCTGGGTCGAATTGATGATGTCGTTGAACACCGTGGAGTACGGGGTCTTGCCCTTGGCCATCGCCTTCGCCGCCGTCAGGTAGCGCGCATCGAGCCCCTCGAGCGCCTGTTCGGCGATATCGTCGCGCACGGGCAGAGAACCGTTCTGGGCGAGGATCTTCTGTCCTTCCAGGGAATAGGCGAATTCAAGGAAGGATTCGACGGCCGCGAGCTTCGCGTCGCTGGTTTTGGCGGAGACCACGAAATTGTCGCCGCCCGCGAATGACGACCAGCCTCCGTCCTTCCCCGGCAGGTAGGTAACGCCATAGTCGAGATCCGGATACTGGCTGTTGAGCGCGCCGATTGCGAACGAACCCGAGGGCGTGATGCCAATATTGCCGCCGGCAAATGCGGCGAAGAAATTCATGCCGCCGTCGGTCTGCGAACCGGCCGGCACCAGGCCGTCCATCACCATGCCGCGATAGAAATCAATCGCCTCTTTCACTTGCGGCGAATCGAGCGTCGCCTCGGTGCCGTCGTCCTGCAGGATGTCACCACCCGACGCCCAGATCAGCGGGGTAAAGGTGAAGATGTTGCAGCCGCCGCAGTTGCCGGAGAAGTAATAGCCATAGGTGTCATCGCCAAGCGCGTTGACCGCCTCGGCGTCAGCGAGGATATCTGCCCAGTTTTGCGGTCCCTTTTCAGGGTCGAGACCGGCTTCCTTGAACAGGTTCTTGTTCCAGATCAGCACCGAGGCATCCGCCGAGAATGGCAGGCCATAGATCTTGTCGTCATAGGTGCCGACGCTCAGATGAGCCTTCGACAGGCTGTCGTAGAATGGCAGCGATTTGGTGAACGCGGTCATGTCCTTCAACTGCCCAGCCTCGGCGAAGGCTGGCGTGTAGATCAGGTCGAGCGACAGCGCGTCCGGCTGCGAGCCGCCGGCCGAGGCGACGGCATATTTCTGCACCAGTTCGGCCGTCGGCACGATCTGGAGTTCGGCCTGATCGCCCCCCTTGGCATTGAAGGCCTCGACAAGCTTCGGCATGAACACCGAGCTGTCGGCACGCGTCCAGAGCGAAAATGTCTCCGCCTGGGCAAGCCCCGGCAGGGCGATGGCAGCGATGGCTATGCCGCCGAGTAAAACCTTGAGTCTCATTCCAATTACCTCCCATTTGATCTCACGCAGCAGCCCGAGTTGGGTTGAGCTAACGTTTGCGCAAAATGCGCGTTCCTCCCCTTCAAACCGGTAATCCGCACCGTCGGGGCGGTTTCCCGGCGCAAAGCTCAGTCGGTCTTGGCGCCGCAAGATTGTCTGACGACAAGGGTGCAGGGCGTCTCGCGAATGCCAGGCTCCACCGGCTTGCCGTCGATCATGTCCAGAAGTGCAAGCCCTGCGCTTCTTCCAAGGTCGGGAAGGCCCATATCGACCGTCGTCAACGGCGGGCGCGTGGCCTTTGCAAAAACCTCCCAATTGTCGAAACCGACAATGGCAATATCGTCCGGCACACGGATACCCATCAGCGCAAAGGCATCGATGACGCCGCGCGCGATCTGATCATTGCCGCAGAAGATCGCATCCGGCCGCTCGCCGGCCTCGATCAGCGCATGTGCCATGTCGTAGCCATGGGCCTCCGTCCAGGCGGAGAAAATCGCATCGCCAAAGGGCTCGAGCCCCGCTCCAGCAAGGGCCGAACGCCATCCGGCCTCTCGCAGGTTAGCAGCCTTGAAAGACCGTGGTCCGGTAATATGCGCGATTTTTCGCCGTCCAAGCCCGATCAGATGGTCGACGGCATTCTTCGCCGCATTGAGGTCATCGGGTACGAAACTGACCGCCCCCTCAGGCGCAGAAGCATAGACGTAAACCACTGGCATGCCGAGCGGCGGCAGGTCGATCGGAAGACCGCGATCGATACGTTTTCCGGTAATCACAAGACCATCGACGCGCTTCTCCTCCATGGCGCCGAGATTAAGCTTCAGGCTCTCCGGCTCATATTCCCCCGCACTCAGGAAAACCGATACGCCGCGGTCGGCCATCGCTGCCGAAAGCCCGGCGGCAACAGGCAGCGTAAAGCGGCCGTACGTGTCATTGGTCAGAAGACCAAGCGTGAACGAGCGCTGTTGGACAAGCCCACGCGCAATCGAATTTGGCCGGTAGTCAAGCGCGGCAGCGGCAGCGCGCACACGCTCACGCGTCTCATCAGACATGCGCCCCGTGCCGTTCAGAGCCCGCGAGGCGGTGGTCACGCTGACATCTGCCTTCGCCGCGACATCGCGGATCGTGCTGCGCTGATACGCGCCCGTCGATTGCAGCTTGGAGACACGTTCCGTCAAATTTATCCTCCCGGCGCAAACGGGCGAACTCCGTTGAGCAATCGTTTGCTCTTGATTGGTTTATCGTTTGCGCAACTAGGTTTTCACAACATGGGGGTGCTGTCAAGCGCGGTCTTTTCCTGGCCGAGCCATGGGCCGCATATGCCACGCAGTGGCGGTCCCTGTGCGATCGCGCATCGGTCCCGCAAGACGGCGAAATGGCTGGGGAAACTGAACAGGAAAGATAAGTGGCCGTCGGCTCTTCTCGCCGGCATCATGAGGCGATTGGCAACGGGGGCAGCCGGTTTGGCGCCGAGTGCCAGGTATGCGCCGACCACACAGGACGGCATCGTACCAAAAGGTGCTCTGCCCCCAGGAAGTAGCGCTTCTCAACTCAAGGCGTGAATGCGCAGTGAGGATAGGAGTGTCTGTTTCGACGTCTTGAGGTGGTCGCGGGCCGCCGCCAGGGCGGCCTGTTCCTTGCGCGCTTTCAGCGCATCGATAATTCTCAGATGCTCGCCGATGGCCGCGAGGTTGCGGTCGCGCTCGTCCTTCTTGTCCCATTGATAGTGGTAGTGGAAGACGAGCGTGATCACTTTCTGGAACTCGGTGACGAAACGGTTCTTCACGACGCTGCCGATCGCGGCGTGGAAGCGTTCATCGAGCAACGAGAAATCGTGATAGCGCCGATCGATATCCTCGGCGAGCCGGATGTGGTCGTTTCTAAGGTCGTCCAGCTGCTTCCATATACCATGGGTCGGCGGCAGGGCGACGAGATGCGAGACGGCGTTGAGTTCGAGTATAGTGCGGAAGTCGGAAAGCTCGATCGCGAAGTCGCGAGTGAAGCCGACCAGTTCCCATCCGCCCCTGGGCCGCCGGCGCACTAGCCCGAAACGGCTTAGCGAGGCGAGAAACTCTTGCAGCCCATAGGCCTGCACGCCGAACTTGCGCGACAGTTCCGTCACGTTCAGCGCCGTGCCGGGCGGCACGTCGAAGCGCAGGACCCAGTCGAGAAACTGGCGCTCCAGCTCATCCTCCGACGGCTGTGTGGACTGCACGGCAAGCTTGTCTGCCTCCTCGGGAAGCCGGAGCAGGGTTTTGGAGCGGCCCTCCCAGCTGATGAGGCCTTCCGCATTGAGCCGCTCGAGGGCGGAGCGCACGACCGTGCGGCTGACATCGAGCTGTTGCGCCAGTGCCAGCTCGGCCGGCAACTGATCGCCCGTCTGCCTGCCGGCGCAATAATCCAGAAGCTGGTTATAGGCTTCCCGGAAACGCTCGTCGGTTCTTGCCATGCCTGTTTCTCCGCGTTTTTCCGCTCTAGCACGCGGTTTGTTTTGTCGACAATGATAAAAAACAATTGACAACCGCGTTTCCATGGATAGTTTTGTACTTAATTATATTGCACCGAATTCGGAGGAGCCTATGTCGGTGGCAGCGGAGGAGCCGCATCCCCTGGGAAGAATTGGCAGGATCAGCGCCGGTACGTTTCACCAGCTATCCGCCCTGATGACGCTGGCGATGCTGATCGCGATTTTCGCCTTCGGCAATTCGGCCTTCCTGTCCGTCAACAACGGGCTGACGGTGCTGTTGCAGACATCCGTGATCGGTCTTCTCGGCATCGGCATGACGATGGTGATCATCACCGGCGGTATCGATCTGTCCGTCGGTTCCGTGCTGGCGCTGTCCGGCACGGCTGCGGGGCTGATGGTCAAGGCGGGTATGCCGGTGCCGGTTGCCATGTCGGCGGCGGTGCTGGTGGGCGCGTTCTGCGGTTTTGTGAATGGCGTCGTCATCACCAAGATGCGGATCACGCCCTTCGTCGCAACGCTCGGCATGATGATGATCGCCCGCGGAACGGCCCTGCAGCTGACGGGTGCTGCGCCGATTTCCCAGCTTGGCGAGGCTTTCGGCGTTCTCGGCAACGGCGCGCTGTTCCGCCATGTGGAGAAGCTGCAGAACGGTCTTTCCAAGGTCGTGTTTCCGGGGATTCCCTATCCGGCGATCCTGCTTCTGGTCGTTGCCATTGGCGCTGCCTATCTGTTGCGCCGGCGCGCGCTCGGCCGCCATATCTATGCCACCGGCTCCAACGAGGAGGCGGCAAGGCTGTCCGGCGTCAATGTCGACGCGACCAAGATCGCAGCCTATGCCCTGTCCGGTGCGCTCGCTGGTCTTGCCGGCAACGTCCTGATGTCGCGTCTCGTCACCGCCCAGCCCAATGAGGGCGTGATGTACGAACTTGACGCCATCGCCGCCGCGGTGATCGGCGGGGCCTCGCTGATGGGCGGCGTCGGCGGCATTTCGGGCACCATGATCGGCGCCTTCATCATCGGCGTGCTGCGCAACGGGCTCAACATGTCCGGCGTATCGGCCTTCATCCAGCAGATCATCATCGGTTTTGTCGTCATTCTGGCCGTCTTCATCGACCAGTTGCGCAGCAACCGCCGATAAACCAGTCAAATCATGTCTTTAAAGGGAGGAGAAACCATGAAGACGATTTTGAAAGCAGTGCTTGCAGCCAGTGCCATCGCCGCCGTGCCGTTCGCCACGGCGAGCGCGACGGAAATCGCGGTCATCGTCAAGACGACCAATTCCAATTTCTGGCAGAACGTCAACAAGGGCGCAACCGCCGCCGTTGAGGGCCAGTCGGACATCACCATGACCTTCGACGGTCCGGCTGCCGAATCCGATATTGCGGCGGAAGTGAACATGGTCGACAATGCCGTCAACAAGGGCGTTGCCGGCATCGTGCTGGCACCGTCCGACCCGGATGCACTGGTGCCCGCCGTCAAGCGCGCGAATGAATCCGGCATCCCGGTCGCGATCATCGACTCGGCTCTCTCGGACGCCGGCAAGGGCACCTACCAGACCTTCCTGTCGACCGACAATTGCGCCGCCGGCGAGCTTGCCGCCGACAAGATGATCGAACTGACGGGCGGCGAAGGTAAGGTTGCCGTGATGTCCTATGTGGCGGGCGTCGGTTCTGAAATCGGCCGCGTCGGCTGCTTCGTCGACAAGATCAAGGCGGATTCCAAGATCGAGATCGTCGGTCCCTATTACTCGCAGTCGCAAATGGCGACGGCGCTGAACCAGACCACTGACGTTCTCGCTGCCAATCCGGACCTTAAGGGCATTTTCGGCGCCAATGAACCGACCGCCGTCGGCATGGGCCGGGCCATCAAGCAGGCCGGCAAGGCCGGACAGGTGGCCGCCATCGGTTTTGACGGCAACAAGGACCTGCAGGACTTCGTCAAGGACGGCACGCTCAACGCCATTCTGGTGCAGGGCTCGTTCCAGATGGGCGAAAAGGGCGTTCAGGCGATCATGGAGCTGATGGACGGCAAGTCCGTCGAGCCCCAGATCGATACCGGCGTCGTGCTTGTCACTAAGGACAATATCGATAGCGACGAAGCCCAGAACGTTCTCTACTGAGGCAGCAATCTCGCGCGGGGCGCTAGCGCCCCGCGCGATCAACCAATGTACGATGATGCAGGACAAGTCCCATGACCCCGCTTGTTGAGATGATTGACATCGAAAAGCATTTCGGCGGCATCAACGCCGTCAATGGTGTGTCGCTCAATCTTTACCCCGGCGAGGTGGTCGGCGTTCTCGGGCATAACGGGGCAGGCAAATCCTGCCTGATGCGCATCCTTTCGGGCGCCATGGTGCCGAGCAGCGGGACAATCCGCGTCAAGGGAAAGGATGTGAGGCTGGAGACGCCGCATGATGCGCGCCGCCATGGCATCGAAACCATCTACCAGACGCTGGCGTTGGCCGACCATCTCGACGCGCCGGCCAACCTTTTCCTGGGGCGCGAGCTGAAAACCCGCTGGGGTAATCTGGACGACCGGCGGATGATGGCGGAGGCGAAACAGGTGCTGGCTCGGCTCAACCCGAATTTCCGCAATCTCGGTGATCCCGTCGCGCGCCTTTCCGGCGGCCAGCGGCAGGTGATCGCCATCGGCCGCGCGCTTTATTTCAATGCCAAGATCCTGATCATGGACGAGCCCACCGCCGCGCTTGGCCCTTCCGAATCCGCCATGGTTGCCGATCTCATCCGACAATTGCGTGATGAGGGCATCGGCATTTTCCTCGTCAGCCACGACATGCATGACGTGTTCGATCTGTGCGACCGCGTTATCGTGATGAACCGGGGCGAGCAGGTCGGCGCACACGGCATCGAAGAAGTCACCAAGGACGATATTCTGAGCCTGATCATCAAGGGCGAACTTCCGCTGGACTGGACACCCCGGAACCAAGGACAATTGCAATGAACCGCCCCGAGAAAATGCAAACCGACGTCATGACCTGCGGCGTCTGCGTCGAACCCGGCCTTTTCGAACTGCGCGAGACGCCGCTGCCGGTGGAAGCGCCTGAAGGCTGGGCACTCGTGGATATCTGCGCGGTCGGCATTTGCGGCACGGATTATCATATCTTCGAGGGCAAGCATCCCTATCTCAATTATCCGCGCGTCATCGGCCATGAGCTGAGCGGCAGGCTTGTTGCCGATGCCGCCGGGCTCGCGATGGGCGATCTCGTCGTCGTCAATCCTTATGTCTCCTGCGGGTCCTGCCACGCCTGCAAACGCGGCAAGCCGAATTGCTGCGAGAAGATCGAGGTGCTCGGTGTTCATCGCGATGGCGGCATGGGCGCGCGCATCGCCGTGCCGGAAGGCAATCTCTATCCCGCCGAGGGGCTGACCGAGATACAGGCGGCGATGGTGGAATTCCTGTCCATCGGCGCACATGCGGTGGCGCGCTCCGGGATTGCAGAAGGCGACCGGGTACTGGTCACCGGCGCTGGGCCGATCGGCATTGGTGCTGCGCTGTTCGCCCGGCTTGCGGGCGCAGACGTGCATCTGCTCGACCTGAGCAAGGAGCGTCTGACCATGGCGGCTGATAAATTCGGCTTCGAACATTTGCACAGTGACAGCGACCCGGCCAGCATTCTGACGGGGGACCTGGCCTCGGGCTTCGACATCGTATTCGACGCCACGGGTTCGGCCCGCGCGATCGAGGCCGGGTTTCCGCTTCTCGCCCACGGCTCGACCTATGTGCTCGTCTCCGTGGTCAAGGATGACATCACCTTCAATGACGCGGAGTTTCACAAGCGCGAAACCCGCATCATCGGCAGCCGCAATGCGCTGAAAGCCGACTTCATGCGGGTCATGGAGGCGATCCGCAGCGGAAAGATAGACACCGATGCGCTTCTTTCGGCCGAACTGCCGCTGGCCGACCTGCCGGAGCGCTTCGCCGCGCTCGCCTCCGACCGCAGCGGGCTGATCAAGGCCGTGGTGCGGCCATGAGCGGAGAACAGTCCAGCATTCTCCGGCTCCACGCCGAGGACAATGTCGGCATCGCGCTCGTCGATCTGAAACCCGGCGAGACGGGGGCGAGCGAAGCCATTCCGCGCGGCCACAAAATGGCGCTTGAGGCCATTCCGCAAGGCGCGTTCGTGCGCAAATATGGCCAGATCATCGGCGTCGCGACAGTCGATATCGCAGCGGGCGCCCATGTGCATACCCAAAATCTCGGCGTCGGCACGGAGCGCGGCGGCGATGCGGGCACCTCGGAGATTCAGCCAATCGCGCCTGCATCCGTGCGCGACACCTTCATGGGCTACAAGCGCCCGGATGGACGGGTCGGTACGCGCAATTTCATCGGCATCCTGACCACGGTGAACTGTTCAGGCTCGGTCGCCCATTTCATTGCCGAGGAGGCCGAGCGCTCGGGCCTTCTGGCCGACCTCGAAAATGTCGACGGCGTGGTGCCGATCGCGCATGGATCGGGCTGCGGCATGGCCGGGCAGGGCGAGGGCTACGAGACGCTGATGCGCACGCTTGCCGGATACGCGCAGCATCCGAATTTCGGCGCGATCCTGCTGGTGGGGCTCGGCTGCGAAGTCATGCAGCTGCCCGTGCTGGCGGCGAGGAAGGAGTTGCGCGACCCGAGCCGCTTCCAGTTTCTGACGATCCAGAACTCCGGCGGCACGCGCAAGACCGTCGAGGCGGCGCTGCCCGCGCTGCGCAAGCTTGCCGAAACGGCAAACGCGACCTGCCGCGAGCCGGTGTCCGCAGAGCATCTGGTCATCGGCATGCAATGCGGCGGTTCGGACGGGCTTTCGGGCATCACCGCCAACCCGGCGCTCGGCATCGCCTCGGACATGGTGGTGGCGCAGGGCGGCACTTCGATCCTGTCGGAAACCTCGGAAATCTATGGCGCGGAACATCTGCTGACCCGAAGGGCAAGGCCGGAGGTGGCGGCCGCGCTGATGGAGCGCATCGCCTGGTGGGAGGATTACTGCGCCCGCAATGGCGGCGAGATGGACAACAATCCTTCGCCGGGCAACAAGCGCGGCGGGCTCACCACCATTCTGGAAAAATCCCTCGGCGCGGTCGCCAAGGGCGGATCGGCCCCGCTGGAGGCGGTCTACAAATATGCGGAGCCCGTCGACAGGCACGGCTTCGTGTTCATGGACAGCCCCGGCTACGACCCCTGTTCGGTGACGGGCCAGGTGGCCTCGGGCGCCAATCTTATCGTCTTCACCACCGGGCGCGGCTCTGTTTCGGGCTATCGCCCGGTGCCCTGCATCAAGATCGCCACCAATAACGACCTTTGGGCGCGCATGGGCGAGGATATGGATATCAATTGCGGCGATGTGATCGACGGCGTGCCGCTGGCCGAAAAGGGCGCGGAAATCTACCGCATGATGCTCGACGTCGCCTCCGGACGCCCGACCAAGAGCGAGGCGCAGGGCTTCGGCCGGGTCGAGTTCATTCCCTGGCAGATCGGGGCGGTGATGTAGCATGCCCGTGTTCGAGCTCTACGACGATATGTTCGCTCCCGCGCGGAGGCTCCTGGCGCGACACGGCGACATTGTCGTTCATGCCTTTCGCTATCCCGCTGGTGTTGCCGCGCTCGAGATTGAAAACGGCGCGGGCCGGACCGTGCTTTTGCCCTTTCAGGGCCAGCAGATATGGGATGCGGAGTTCGGTGGCCGCCGGCTGACCATGCAGACATGGTTCGATCAACCCCTGCCGACGCGGGACTATCTTGCCACTTATGGCGCGTTCTTTCTTCACTGCGGCGGCACGGCCATGGGCAATCCCGGTCCCGAAGACGATCACCCGCTGCATGGCGAGTTGCCCAACATGCCCTATGAGCGCGCGCAACTTGCCTTGGGCTCTGGCGCTGAGGGCGACTGGGTGGAACTGAGCGGCCTTGCAACCGAGCGCCGCGCCTTCAGCCATTATTTCGAAATGCGGCCGCGTTTGCGGCTTGCTGCCGGCGAAAGCGCCTTTGATGTCGGTTTCGAGGTCGAAAACAAGGGCGGATCGGTTCTGCCCTTCTTTTATCTCGGCCACATCAATTTCCGGCCCGCTAATGGCGCGGTGATTACCGACGGGCTGATCGATGATCGCGGCAAAATCGCCCTTCGCCAAGCCGTACTCGCGCCGGACGCGCCGGAGGATGTGCGCGCTTTTCACGACGCGATAGCGGCCCATCCGGTCTACCACCGGCATATCGGGCAAGATCAGCGGGTGGAGCCGGAAATGGTGATGACGATGCGTCCGCCCGCAGACGCGGACGGCTGGGCCGAGGCCCGGCAAATTCATGAAGACGGATCGGCCGATTTCGTCCGTCATCGGCCCAGTGAGCTGCCCTATTCGGTGCGCTGGATGACGCGCAGCGCTGATCGGCAGGCGCTCGGTTTCTCGCTGCCGGCAAGCGCGCCGCCCGATGGCCGGAAGGCGGGCCTTGCAAATGGCCAGGCGATCATGCTCGCCCCTGGCGCGTGCTTCGGCGCTAAGATGCGCTTCGGTATGGTGCAGGCACAAGCGGCCAGGCGCTATAATCCGTAGAACTGGGTCGCCGTTTCGGCGAATATCTGGGCGCGCTCCGCCTCGCTTCTGTCGGCGGTCAATGCATATGCTGTTTCCAGCCAGCGCTGGTATTCACCCGCCAGATTGACCACCGGCCAGTCCGATCCCCACATGACCCGCTCCGGGCCGAAAGCGTCGAGCACGGTCGCGGCAAAGGGGGCGATGTCGGCGCGCTGCCACTCGGGGCCGATTTCGGTGATCATGCCGGACAATTTGCACCAGACATTGGGGTAGTCGGAAAGCCGCCGCATGCCCTCCGTCCAATCGATATCCGGCGTCCGACCATCGCCCATCTTTGGCTTGGCGATGTGGTCGATCACGATCTGCAGGCCGGGATGGCGGCGCGCGATCTCGGAGAGGACCGGCAGGTGACGAGGCTGGATCAGCGCGTCGAAGCGCAGGTCGGTTTCGGCCATATGGGCAAGGGCGGGCTGGACATCGGCCCTCACAATCCAGTCGGTGTCTTCGATATTCTGCAACATCGGCCGGAAGCCCTTGAGTCGGGGATTGGCCCGCAACCGGTCGATTTCGGCGATTGCATCGGCGGCGGACAGGTCCACCCAGCCAACGACGCCGGCAATGAAGTCATGTCTTTCCGCCAGATCGAGGAGGAACTCGGTCTCCGCCACCGTATCAGTGGCCTGCACCAGCACGGTCTGCTTCACGCCTGCCCGCACCAGAAGCGGTTGAAGATCGTCAGGTGAAAAGTCGCGGAAGATCGGCGCGACCGTTTCATTCGGCCATGGATAGTCGCCCCGGCCGAGGGTCCAGAAATGTTGGTGCGCGTCGATCATGCCGTCCTCCCAGATCTGCCGCTTGACAGATTGTATGTTATGATTAAGAACAATAGCGACGCGGAGGAGTTCATGTCAATCACCCCTATTCTGCAATTCGGCACCAGCCGGTTTCTGCAAGCCCATGCCGATCTGTTCATCTCCGAGGCGATGGCTGAGGGGCAGGCGCTGGGACCGGTGACTGTGGTGCAATCAAGCGGCGACCCGGCGCGGCGCAAACGGCTTGAGGCGCTCGCCGCGCCCGGCGGCTATCCGGTGCTCATCAAGGGGATCGAGAATGGCGCGCCGGTCGAGCGGGAGGTGCGCGTCACGGCAATCGCCCGCGCGCTCACCACGGAAACGGATTGGCCGGAGATTGTCCGCGTCGCCGTGGAGGAGGCCGAGATCATTTTCTCGAATACGGGCGATTCCGGCTGGAAGCCGCAGGCCGCAGACGAACTGCCGTATTTCGATCAGGCCATGTCCTATCCCGCGAAATTGACGCAGCTTTTGTTCGCGCGCTTTCTGGCCGGCGGTCGGCCGCTGACGGTCATGCCCGCCGAACTGATCGCCCGCAACGGCGAGAGGCTGCGCGCGCGGGTTCTCGAGCTTTCCGCTCCGCTTTCTGGCGATTTTGCGGCGTGGGTGGCCGAAAAGGTCGTTTTCGCCAATTCGCTGGTTGATCGCATCGTCTCCGAGCCGCTGGAGCCGGCGGGCGCGGTGGCCGAACCCTATGCGCTCTGGGCGATCGAAGACGCGCCGAACCTGATCGTGCCCTGCACACACCCCGCCATCCGGGTGGTGCCCGATCTCAAGCAGATCGAGACGCTGAAACTGCATGTTCTCAACCTCGGCCACACCTATCTGGTCGCAAATTGGCTTGCGCGCGGGGGCGAAGAGGGGAGGCTGGTGCGTGACGAAATCGCCGATGCGGCCATCCGCGCCGATCTGGCCGATCTTTATGAGCAGGAAGTTCTGCCGACCTTCCATGCCGCCGGCTATGGCGACGAGGCGCGCGACTATGTCGAAACCACGCTGGAACGTTTCGCCAATCCGTTTCTGGTGCACCGGCTTTCGGATATCGCGCAGAACCATGGCGAGAAGACCCAACGCCGCATTGGCGCTTTCATCGACTGGGGCAGGGCGCTCGGCGTCACCGGCGATCAGCCGCGGCTGAGACGGATTGTCGAAGAGGAGGCACGCACATGAAAACCAACCGGATCGGGCGCACGGCGGTGGAGGTCACCGACATTTCCTTTGGCTGCGCGGGCCTCGGCAATCTGTTCCGCAAAGTCGAGGATGAGGCGGCCGAGGCCGTTCTCGCCCGCGCCTGGGAACGCGGCATTCGCTATTTCGACACCGCGCCGCATTACGGGCGTGGCCTTTCCGAAGAGCGGCTTGGCCGGTTCCTCAAGACCCGCGAGCGGGCCGATTACGTGTTGTCCACCAAGGTCGGGCGGTTGCTCTCGCCGGGGCAGGCGCTGGCGGAGGCCGACGGCTTCATCGAACCGCTGCCCAATACCGTGCGCTACGACTATTCCGGCGACGGCATCGAGGCGGCCTTCGAGCAGAGCTGCGAACGGCTTGGCACCGCGCGCATCGATATCATCTACGTCCACGACATCGGCGCCTACACCCATGGCGATGACAATGGCCGGCACATGGCGGACCTGATGGGCTCGGGCATCGACCGGCTGCAAAAGCTCAAGGCGGCCGGTCGCATCGGCGCTTTCGGCCTCGGCGTCAACGAAAACCGCGTCTGTCTCGATGTCATGGCCGAGACGGAGATCGATGTGATCCTGCTGGCGGGCCGGCTGACGCTGCTCGACCGGTCGGCGGAAGACGAACTGGTGCCGCTCTGCCGCGAAAAGCAGGTCAGCCTCGTGCTGGGCGGCATCTTCAACTCCGGCATTCTGGCGACAGGACCCGTGCCGGGCGCGCATTACGACTACGGCCCCGCGCCGGACGATGTCCTCGCCAGGGTCGGCGAACTGGAGCGCCGCGCCAAGGCCGCAGGCGTATCGTTGCCCCAGGCTGCCCTGCGTTTCGCGCTTGCCCATCCGCAGGCAGCGTCCGCGCTGATCGGCACGGCGAAGCTCACATCGCTCGATCGCAATCTCGACGCGGCGGAAGCGCCATGGCCGCCAGCCGCCGATGCCTTGCTGGAATAGGGCAAAGGCGAAGCTCTCAAGACCCTGTCCGTGCCGTTCACGCCGCGATAGGCCGTGACGGCACCGTTCAGGCGATCAACGCGTCGGTTTTTGGATCGAAGAAGCGGATGTCGGCGGGATCGACGTTAAGCGTGATCGCGCTGCCGGTCGGCGGCCGCTGGCGGGCTTCGAGCCGTGCCGTCAGTTCCGTTTCGCCGACGCGAGCCACTACCATCGTGTCTGGTCCGGTCGGCTCGACCACTTCGACCAGCGCCTCGATCTGAACCCCGTTCGGCCGGGTGGCGGCGGAGAATGCCTCGGGGCGGATGCCCGCAATCACCGGCTTGCCATCCCATCCGGCCATCGCCGGATCGACGGCCGGAATCGCCGCGCCGGAATAGCCCTCGGGCGCAAACCGCGCGCCGCCGGCGGTCGTCTCGATCACGCCCGGCAGGAAGTTCATCGAGGGCGAGCCGATAAAGCTTGCGACATAGCGGTTGGCCGGCCGGTCATAGACGGTCTGGGGATCGGCGCATTGCTGCAGCACGCCATCCTTCATCACCGCCACCAGCGTGCCGAGCGTCATCGCCTCGACCTGGTCGTGGGTGACGTAGACGATGGTGGATTTCAGCTTGTCGTGCAGACGCTTGATCTCGGTGCGCATTTCGACGCGGAGCTTGGCGTCGAGGTTCGACAGCGGTTCGTCGAACAGGAACAGTTCCGGCTCGCGCACGATTGCGCGGCCCATAGCGACGCGCTGGCGCTGGCCGCCGGAAAGCTGCGAGGGTTTTCGCGACAGGAGATGATCGACCTGCAGAAGCTCCGCGGCCGCCTTCACCGCAGCCTCGCGGGCCTTCGGATCGGCACCGCGCATTTCCAGCCCGAAGCCCATGTTGCGTTCGACCGTCATGGTCGGATAGAGCGCGTAGGACTGGAACACCATGGCAATGTTGCGATCCTTCGGCATCACGTCGTTGACGCGCCGTCCGTTGATGTTGATGTCGCCGCCGCTTGCCGGCTCGAGGCCTGCGATGATGTTGAGCAGCGTGGACTTGCCGCAGCCGGACGGGCCCAGCAGCACCAGGAAGCCGCCATCCGGCAGGTCGATGTCGATGCTCTGGAGAACCTCCAATGCGCCGAAGCTCTTGCGGACCCCTTTGAGTTCGAGACCAGCCATGACTTATCCTTTCACTGCGCCGGCGGTGATACCGGAGACCATCGCGCGCTGGACGATGGCGAACATGATGATGACGGGGATGATGCTGATGACGCCGCCGGCGGCGAGCATCCCCCATGGGAGCTGGAACTCGCCGACCATGAGCTGCAGGCCGACAGGCCAAGTGCGCGCGCCCTGGCCGCTGGTCAGCATCAGCGCGAACAGATATTCGTTCCACGCCGCGATCGCGACGAACACCGAGGTCGCGACCAGCCCGTTGCGGGCGAGCGGCATGACGATGCGGATCATCGCGCCGAGCCTTGTCGAGCCATCGATGCGCGCGGCGTTCTCCAGTTCGCGGGGGGCGGCGTCGAAGAAGCCCTTCATCATCCACACGAACAGCGGCAGCAGGAAGCTGGTATAGGCGATGGCGAGCGCGAACTTGGTGTCGAGGATGCCGAAATTGCGGAACAGGATGAACAGCGGGATGATCATCAGCACCGCCGGGAACATCCGGATCACCAGATAGCCGAGCATCAGCTTGGTGCGGCCGGGGAAATTGAAGCGCGAGAACGCATAGGCCGCGAGCGTTCCAGTGACGAGGCTGATCAGCACGGTCGAGACCGTGACCACGAAGCTGTTGAACACCAGCGTCGGATAGCTCGACTGGGTCCAGAGGTCACGATAGTGCTCGAAGGTGATCCTTTTCGGGATATAGATCATCTGGCTGGTGACGATGTCGGATTCCGGTTTCAGCGAGGTCAGCACCGTCCAGACGATGGGGCCGAGGCAGAAGACCGTGAGCACGCCCATCACCGCATAGGCGAGGATGTCCCAGACGCGCTTTTGAGTATCGATATTGCGCATGATCAGTCCTCGTTCACTTTGGAGATGCGCACATAAGCCCAGGCGAACACCATGAGCAGGATGAACATGACCACCGACAGCGCGCCGGCATAGCCGAAGTCGAAGGCCTTGTAGGCCGTCTGAAAGGCATAGAGCGACAACACCTCGGTGGAACGCCCGGGACCGCCGCCGGTGAGGATCAGCAGCAGGTCCGGCGAGTTGATCAGGGTGATGACCCGGAGGATGACGGCGGCGGCGATGATGGTGCGCAGCATCGGCAAGGTGATCAGGCGAAGCTGGGCGAAGGCGCCGGCGCCATCGATGCCGGCGGCGCGGTAGAGATCGTCCGGAATACCCTTCATGCCGGCGAGCAGCAGCAGGGCGAAGAACGGAAAGCCGTGCCACGCCTCCACCAGGATCACGGCTCCAAGTGCCGTCGAGGGATCGGCGAACCAGGCCTTGTAGCTGTCGAGCAGGCCGATCTTCACCAGTATGTCGTTGATGACGCCGAGGCGCGGGTCGAGCAGCAGCGACCACATATGCCCGGCCACCACATTCGGCAGAAAATATGGCAGCAGGATGAGCACCGCGATCACCTTGGTGCCCGGCAGGTTGCGGTTGAGCGCCAGCGCTGCCGAAAGGCCGAGAATGAATTCCAGCATGATCGCCGCGGTGGTCCAGATCGCGGTATTCTTCAGCGCGACCCAGAACACCGGATCGTTCCACATTCGGATGAAATGCTTGAAACCGACGAAACCGGTTCCGAGATCGGGCCGGGTCAAGCGGTATTCGCGGAAGCTGAGTTCGATGCCGAAGACGGTCGGATAGATGACCACTGCGAGGATGAGCACGAGGCTCGGCACGAGCAGCAGATACATCCAGAAACGGGTTTCTGAAAGATTGCCTAGAATTCGGGACGGGCCGCTGGCCAACATCTTTCGCCTCCGCTCAATGGGATTCTAAGGGGCGCAGACGTCGCATGGCGCCGCCCCTCATCTTGTTCTTCTTGGCATCAGGCCGCGTTGGGGCCGTGCGGCCCCGCCAGCCGGGAAGGCAGCGAGGCCGGAATGCGTCGGATTTTACTGAACGGCCTGCTGGAGCTTGTCGATCATGTCATCGACCGCCTGTTCTTCCGTCATGTTGCCGACGAGCACCGCCTGAAAATCGGGCAGAACGGTGTTTTCGCCCCAGCCGGCAAAACCGGGGAAGCTCGGCGGAAGCGTGCCGAATTCAAGCGTTTCGGTCGCGGCCTGATAGATCGGATTGTCGGCGATGCGCGGGTCAGCGGTGGCCGAGCGCGATGCGGGGAAGTAGCCGGTCTCTTCCATGAACGCGACGGCCGCATCGGGATGGCCCCAGAAGGAGATCCAGTCCCAGGCAGCGTCCATATGTTCCTCGCTCATGATGCCGTTATAGGCATAGGCCACGCGCGAGACATGAGCGGCTGGGCCGCGCGGCACGGGGAAGGTGCCGAATTCGACGCCGGGCTCGAGCGCCGCCGAGATTTCCTGCAGCGAACCGGTGTGGTGCCAGACCATCGCCGTCTGCCCGGTGGTGAAGCCCTCGATCAACTGGCGGTAGGCATCGTTTGGCGCGCTTGGCGGAACCGCATGATCGCGGGTGTAAAGACCTGCCCAGAACTGCAACGCCTCGATCGCGGCCTCGCGGTTCATGCTAATCTCGCCATCGGTCATCACCGGCGAGCCATAAGCTTCCATCAGATCGATCACGAACTTCTGCCCGAGCGGTCCGCCGCGCATACCGAAGCCGTAGCGGTTCTTTGACGGATCGGTCATGGCGATCGCGGCATCGCGGAACTCGGCGAAGGTTGTCGGCGGCGCGATCCCGGCTTCGTCGAACCAGTCCTTGCGGTAGTAGATCCAGTCGACGAAGGCGAAGGCCGGAACGCCGTATAGCTTTCCATCCTTGCGCACGCCGTCCCAGCGATTGTCCGGGAAGTCGTCCTTCAGCGGCCAGGTGTCGATGCGGTCGGTGAGATCCACCAGCGCGCCCATGGCGTAGAGATCGGCGAAGCGCTCGGCGATCACCTGCCCTGTATCGGGACGGCTGTTGGCAATCACCGCCGTTGTCATCTTGGCCATGTATTCGACGTTCGGGATGCTTTCCGGTCGAACCGGGCCGCCGCCCTGCTCCTTGTAAAGCGCCAGCACCTTGTCGAGACCGGCGATCTCCGTCTGGCTTGCAAAATGGTGCCAGTAGCTGATCGCGGCAGTCTGGGCCGCGGCAAACCGCGGCGCGAGCGCGGTAGTGCCGACCAGTGCGCCCGTCATTTCAAGAAATTTGCGACGCTTCAGTTCGAGAGCCATGTTTTCCTCCTCCTTCGAACATCAATCATCGATCTAATATACAATCTGATAGATCAATACAAGCTTTGGAAATCTGGATCGACCAGATGATTTTGCTCACGAGGTTACATTGTTGCTCGCTTGGAGCGACGCGGTGTGCCGATTTCTTAGAACAAATCGTTGAACTTTAACCGGTTCATCCGGCGGGGCCATCTCGTGAGCGAGAACCTCAAGGTCATTAACAGGCCTGCGCCTGATAGATTAGTTTGGCGGATCTAAGTGCATGGTCAGGCTTTCGCATGTTCTACCTTACGTCAGGCATGCTGACGCCGACAAAAATCTGTAAGGACTACAAAGGCCGGTCGCAGGCCCGCCGGCTTGATTGCGCTACGGGCAGCGTAAATCCGGCCTCCCGCGTAATTCAATGCAGGAGGAAGGGGAATTACACGCTTTAGCCGAAGGGTGGCTGCGGTTGCGAGAAGGATTAACCGCTGCCGAGCCTCCAGGCGCGTTTGAGGAGTAACCGTCGGGCTTCTACGCGCCAGTGTTGAGGCTCGAAACGTCAGCTATATGAGGCCGACATTTCTATGGATAGCCGCCCGGAAATGAGCCTGGATCGCAGCTTCGGCCGCGTCCGCATCGCGTTTGGTGCAGGCGTCGAGAATATCGAGATGCTCGCTCAATGTACGAAGAAGAAGCGGCGCGGTCATCTTTCTCTCAAGGCGCAGCAGGCGCAGATAGTTGTGAATTCTGCGATAGGTCGTTTCAATCAGGGGATTGCGCAGCGCTTCGACAATCGCGCTATGGAATGCGTTTTCAAGCCTGTCAATTTCGGACACGATATCTTCATTGACGCCGTGGCGCTCGATCTGCCGAATGAGCCTTGAATGTTGCAGTTCCAGACTCTGCATCACCTCTTCGTCTCCGGTTTCCGCGAATTCCCGCACGGCCGAACGCTCTATAATGGCGCGGAACTGGAAGGTCGCTCGCGTCAGTTCAAGGCCGGGCCTGACGAACTGGATGCCTGAACGCGGATGAATGGTCAGAATTCCCTCCGACTCCAGGACTCTTAACGCATCGCGAAGCGGCGCGATGGGAACGTCGATGATCGAGGACAGTTCTCCCTGAGACACAAAGGCGCCCACCGGAACGCGGCGATCAAACAGACCTTCGAGAATACGGTCATAGGCAATATCGCTCAGACGCGCCCGGGCGGTGGGCGCGGATGGCTTTGTTTTTGCGGTCTGGGCCACTTGCAGCACCTCCTCGTGTTTGGTATCAGTTGTTCTCTGATAGATCAGTGTTGTATATAAAGCGATCAGAAAGCTTCGAGATGGTAATTATAGATTTCCGTATAACCCGTTTTCAGTTCGCCCGCGATAGAGTTATCGGCGACAGTCAGGTACGTGCCGACGATGTCAACGTGGCCGCGCTCGAACTGATATCGGAGAACGGCCATGTCGGCCTCGGCTTCATTCAGGTTCTTTTCTCGACGCTTCCCGATCAGCAGGAAATCGAGACGATCTTCACCAATGAAGTCTGGCCGACGCTCATGGGGCAGAGCGCGCTTTCGCTGGTGCACCGCGTCAACCGCCCGCGCGGCGGTAATCAGCGGGCGTACTCGCTGCCGTTCAACGAGGCGATACAGGTTTCCTTATGGGATTTGGCGGCCAAGGAAGCCGGCCTGCCGCTTCACATCCTGCTCGGTAGCCGGCGCGATCGCGTTCGCGCCTATGCATCGGGACTCGACTTCCATCTCAGCGACGACGATTTCGTGGGGTTGTTTTCACATGCGGCATCGCTCGGTTACGAAGCTTTCAAGATCAAGGTCGGGCACCAGGATTTCGACCGCGACCTGAGGCGGCTTGAGCTTTTGAAAGAATGCGTGCCGGCGCATGCGCAGATCATGATCGATCCGAACGAGGCGTGGAATTCAAAGGAAGCTTTGGTGAAGCTCGAGGCCATACGCGCCGCCGGACACAACCTTCTTTGGGTAGAGGATCCTATCCTTCGCCATGATTACGAAGGGCTGCGGACCTTGCGGCATGCCGTAACCTGGACACAGATCAATTCCGGGGAATATCTTGATGTCTCGGGCAAACGTCTGCTGCTTGATGCCTTCGCCGCCGATCTGTTAAATGTCCATGCGCATGTCACCGATGTCATGCGGATCGGCTGGCTCGCCGCCGAAATCGGCGTGCCCGTTACAATCGGTAACACCTTCCTCGAAATCGGGGTTCATATGGCTGTCGCGCTGCCGGAAGTTGAATGGCTGGAGTATTCGTTCCAGAATTTCGATCATCTTGTCGAGCAGCCGATCGAAATCCGCGACGGCTATATCTATGCGCCTGACCGCCCGGGACATGGGCTGGTTCTGTCCGAAGACGCCCGCAGAACATGGGCGCGGCCGTGCCGTCTTCAGCGCTCCGAATTGGGCGCTGCTCCACATAATCCAAGGATGCCCGTGTTCGGCTGAGTGTCGTCGGATCAACGGTAATATATAAAGCAATTGGGCCGGATTCGTTCGGCGGCGCGCGGAGGAAAGGAAAATCATGTCTATCGAAAACGGTCGGGCCGGCAGGCTGCAGGGCAAGACTGCGGTCGTCACCGCCGCAGGGCAGGGAATGGGGCGCGCCACGGCGCTTGCCTTCGTGCGCGAGGGCGCCCAGGTCTTTGCGACGGATATCGATGACGCCAAGCTCGAGAGCCTGGCCGGTTATGCCAATGTCCGGACGGCCAGGCTCGATGTGCTGGACCCGGCGCAGATCAAAGCTTTCGCCGCCGAGACCCCTCCACCGGATATCCTGTTCAACTGCGCGGGCTACGTCCATCACGGCGCGATCCTGGATTGCGACGAGGACGCCTTCGACTTCTCCGTCAATCTGAACGTCCGGGCGATGTATCGCATGATCCGGGCCTTCCTGCCGGGGATGATCGCGAAGGGGGGCGGTTCGATCATCAACATGGCGTCGGTGGCCTCGACCGTGCTGGCGGCACCGAACCGCTTTATCTACGGCACCACGAAAGCGGCCGTGATCGGCCTGACGAAATCGGTGGCGCTTGACTATATCGGCGACGGCATTCGCGCCAACGCCATCTGCCCAGGCACCATTGAAAGCCCGTCCCTGCAGGATCGCATGCGCGCCCAAGGCGATTACGAAACCGCCCGCGCCGCCTTTGTCGCGCGTCAGCCGATGGGGCGG
The DNA here is from genome assembly GCF_053484265.1 of Martelella sp. FOR1707. Lineage (NCBI taxonomy): Bacteria > Pseudomonadati > Pseudomonadota > Alphaproteobacteria > Hyphomicrobiales > Aurantimonadaceae > Martelella > Martelella sp. FOR1707. The sequence goes on from NZ_JBAKFP010000009.1 coordinate 48,021, forward strand.
TTGGGGACGGCCGAAGAGGTCGCTGAACTGGTCGTCTATCTTGCCAGCGGCGAATCCGCTTTCATGACTGGCAATGCGATCGTCATCGACGGAGGCTGGGCGAATGCCTGATTGATTATTCTCCGGTCGGTTCACGCCGACTCTCGCCGGAGATCGCAACCGTTTGGCTTGGGTGCATTTCACAACAGCAGCCCCGCCCGCTTCAACCTGTCGAAGGGCTTGATATGAAACTGGTACGATACGGAACGCCCGGCGCCGAAAAGCCCGGCGTTATCGATAAAGATGGTCAGGTGCGCGATCTCAGCGCCGAGATAGACGACGTCGCCGGCGCAAACCTGACGAATGCAGGTATTGCAAAATTGCAGGCTATCACCCCCGAGAGCCTGCCGCTGGTCGCAAACCCGGAGCGCTACGGACCATGTGTGGCCGGCACAGGCAAGTTTATTTGCGTCGGTTTGAATTACGCCGATCACGCTGCCGAGACGAACGCCGAGATCCCGGAAGAACCGATCCTGTTCATGAAGGCGACGAGCGCGATCACCGGCCCCAACGACAATGTCATCATCCCGCGCAAATCCGTGAAGACGGATTGGGAGGTGGAGCTCGGCGTGGTCATCGGCGATGAGGCGCGCTATGTCTCGCGGGAGGACGCAATCAATCACATTGCTGGCTATTGCGTGATCAACGACGTTTCGGAGCGGGAATTCCAGGCCGAGCGCGGCGGTCAATGGACCAAGGGCAAGTCCGCCGACAGTTTTGGCCCGATCGGTCCCTGGCTGGTCACGCGGGATGAAGTCGCCGATCCGCAGGACCTCAAGATGTGGCTTTCGGTCGATGACGTGGTGCGCCAGAACGGCTCGACCCGGACGATGATCTTCGACGTGGTATTCCTCGTGCATTACATATCGCAGTTCATGAGCCTTCAACCCGGCGACATCATTTCCACGGGCACCCCTCCGGGCGTTGGCCTTGGCATGAAGCCGCCGACCTATCTTAAGGCCGGCCAGACGATCAGGCTCGGAATTGAGAGCCTGGGCACGCAGACGCAGCTTACGGTCGACGCCGCGTGAACCGTCGGGCGGATCGTACGGCTGCGTGAAACGATGGAGTTGTCGGGATGAACGTGATTGCGCTCGCTTATTGTCGCGGTCATCTGGATGTGATCCTGCCCGAAACGGCCCGCCCTGAGCCATCCGGTTTCGTCACAGGCGCTCGCGGAACTTGCAAAGGGCCGAACATCGGCATGCATCCTGATTTGCGATATCACCCGCCCTTTTTGCTCACAGCGAAGCAAGGAACCGAACCCTATGTGGTGAACTTCTCGCAAACCTTCGTCAGTTCAATCCAGGTCGGCCCGGTAGACCGTTTTCGCGTTTTTTGCCTCCGCCGGAACAGCATCCGCAGCCCGGTCCGTGGCCAACCTCAGCGTGCCGCGCGATCTCGCCTATTACAATGCCGCACGTCAAACTTGGGTCGCGCCCGCCGGTCGCTATGCGCTTCTCATGGCTGCCGATGCCGGCGAACTCTGCCAGCGTCTGGCCGTGGATCTCCAGGCCGAGTGGTCCGAAGCGGCCTGATGGTGAGGTGTTCTGGCCCAACGCAATTTTGGCTGCGCTGCGGCGGTCAGCCCTGCCGGGCTGGCGGCGATGGCATGGGCGTCGACCGGCAAGCCGTCGAAACGCGCCACGAATGTATTCTCTAGCCGAGGAGAGCCGGTCCAAAATTGGGTTTCGGTTTTCAACTTGACAGTTGTCTTGCGCCTTGGCTGCGTGTCCGTTCAAACGCCTTCAGTCGTTCCGGTGAGACGCTCGGCAGCATGACGGAGATCTGCCAGAGGGAAAGATAGCCGAAGCGTTCGATAAACGGCCCGGAAGAGGGGAGGCCGAGGGCTGTGGCGGCCTGCTCCAGAAGGGCCTCGTCGAGCGTGTTCAGCGGTTGCCGCAGTTTCGGTGAAAAATCGGTTTCCGGTGCGGATTTCCAGTCTTGTTCAAGGGTTTCGAGCGAGAGCGTCCGCTGTTTTCGGACAAGCAGGTGTTCGGGCCCGACATTGCCGGTCTGCGGCAGGCCGAGGCGTTCATATTGTTCTGGCGGTGCTTCGGCCTCGCGCATTGCTTCCACAAGCCATTGCGCCATCATCCGTTCACGGTCGTCATCGATGAGCGGATTGCGCTGTTCGGGATCGGTCTCAAGATCGTAGAGCAGGCTGCCGAAAGCATAGGGATTGCCCATTGCCATGCCCCGAACCTTGAGCAGCGGAACCCCCTTGGAAAACCCGAACGGGGCGGAGAGAGCAGCCTCCTTGAGGTCCGCGACGGCAAAGCGATGGTCGATGCGCGTCGGCATCAGCGTGTATTCATGGAGCGGGCTGTTGGACGGGCTCTTCGGCGCGCGCATGTAGACGTAGCGGCCGTCGGTGATGCTGACATGGCCGCCGAAAACGCCGAATAGCGCATGCGGTCGTGGCGGCGCGCTGCCGGAAAGAACCGGCGCGATCGGACGTCCCTCCATGTCGGGCGTGCGTTCGACGCCGAAATATTCGAGCAGGGTCGGGCCGAAATCCACCGTCTGCACCAGCGCATCCGAGCGCGTCCCCGCCGTTTTGGCGCGCGGGTCCCAGATGAACAGCGGCGTGTGGATGTTTTCCTCGAACCAGGGCTGGATGTTCTTGCCGAACCAGCCGTGTTCGCCGAGCAGGAAACCATGGTCGGTGCATACGATCAGCATCGTATCCTTCCACATGTCCTGTTCATCCATCAGGTCCATCACCCTGCCTAGATTGTCGTCGCACATGGTCAGCAGCGCCGCATAGGACTTGCGCAGGCGGGCGAGCGTTTCCGCGTCCTCGAGGACGGGACGATAGTCCGGCCAGTCGTAATGAAGCCCGGCCTCTTCCGCGCCGACGCGGGCCTTGTGGGCGTCGTCGGTGAAAAACGGCTCATGCGGGTCGAAGCATTCGATCTGCAGGAACCAGTTGTCGTCACCGGCATTGGTGCGCATGAAACCGAGGCCGGCATCGAAGGTCTGCGTCTGCGGAAAGTCGGCGGCGGTCTTCAGGTACTTGCGGTTGATCCAGTCCTGCCGCCAGAGCCGGCCCTTGCGCCAGGTCACGGTTTCCGGGATCACGGGATCCGCGACCTCGCCCTTCCAGGCATCGCCCTCCTGGCCGCGGAAGAATTCGTAGCTGGAATAGCGGTTGTGATAGGTCGCGCCGCCGTCCTCCCAGTAGTGCTGGTGGTCGGTGACGAGATGGGTGTAGATGCCGGCCTGTTTCAGCATTTCCGGCACGCTGTCGTCGAAGGGTTCGATTGGCCCCCAGCCGCGATGCAGGAAATTGTAGCGGCCCGTATGCATCTCGCGCCGTGCCGGCATGCAGGGCATGGAGCCGGCATAGCAGCGGTCGAAGGTCACGCTCCGCTCGGCCAGCCGGCGGAAATTGGGAAGGTCCACGTCGGTGGCGCCATAGGCCGGCAGGAACAGGCGGTTGAGGCTGTCGAACATCACCATGACGGCGCGCATGATTGTCTCCTTGAGAGGATCGGTCGTGAGGGCCGTCAGCCCGGTTTCTTGATATAGGGGGCGAGGAGGGCGAAGAACTCGTTCATCACCTTCGGCCGTTCGAGCGCTTTCGGGTCGAGCAGCCATTGCAGTCTCAGCCCGTCGGCGGCGGCGATCATCAGCCGAGCGATGCTTTCCACGCTCGTGCCGGGCGGCAGCCTGGTTTCGTCGATCGTCGCCGCAAGCTGGTCGGTCGCCTTGGCGACCACGGCGGCATAGCGCTCCTTGAACCAGGGATGGGCCGGATGGTCGGTGAAGATCGCCTCATGCGACAGAATGGCGAAGAGCTGAACCATCACCGGGTTTTTCTCGTTCCGCCGCAACGTCTCAACGAAGGCCTCGGCATAGGCGATGTTCTTGTTGGCGGCATCGGCGTTCTCGTCGATCAGAACGCGTTCCTCGCGCTGGCGCAGCACGGCAAGCAGCAATTCCGCCTTGGAGGGGAAATAATGCAGCAGGCCGGCCTGCGTCAGACCCACGGCCTCGGCGATATCGGCAAGGCTCGCGGTGTGGAAGCCGCCATGGGAAAACAGCCTGGTCGCGGCATCGAGGATTTCCTGGCGCCGGCTCTCGCCCTTGAGGCTGCGGCGGCGGCGTGGTTCGGCGTTTTGCTTCATCCTTGCTCTGCACCCTCCGGTTCTTGCGCTTGCGCGAGCATAAGGGCATCACGCTCGGCGGCAAAATGGCAGGCAACCTTTGAGCGCCCGTCCCGTTCGGCAAGTGCGGGATCGCTGTCCTTGCAGATCTGACGGTCGGAACGATAAAGCGGCCCGATCGGACAGCGGGTGCGGAAGCGGCAGCCGGAGGGCGGGTTGGCGGGCGAGGGCAGCTCGCCGCCAAGATAGATGCGTTCGCGGTCCCGGCGGGCGACATCGGCCTCGGGTGTCGCCGAGAGCAAGGCCTGGGTATAGGGGTGGCGGGGATGGTGGTAGACATCGTCCGTGGTTCCGGTTTCCACCAGCCGGCCGAGATACATCACCGCGACCATGTCGGAGATATGCTTGACCACCGCAAGGTCGTGGGCGATGAACAGGTAGCCAAGTCCGAGTTCGCTCTTCAGGTCATCGAGAAGATTGATGATCTGTGCCTGGATCGAGACATCGAGGGCGGAAACCGGCTCGTCGCAGATCAGGAGCTTCGGCTTGACGGCGAGCGCGCGGGCGATGCCGACGCGCTGGCGCTGGCCGCCCGAAATCTCGAACGGATAGCGGCTGAGGAAATGCGGCGCGAGACCGACCGTGTTCATCAGGTCGGCGGCGCGCGCTCTGGCGGCGCGACCCTTCAGCCCGACCACGGCGAGCGCCTCTTCCAGCGATTGCGAGATCGTGCGACGCGGATTGAGCGAGGCGGAGGGGTCCTGGTAGACATACTGGACGCGGCGATTGATGAAGTGGCGGTCCTCGGCGGACATGGCGGTCACGTCGCGACCATCGAGTTCGATCGAGCCGGAGGTCGGCTGGTTGATGCCGACCAGCGAGCGCGACAGGCTCGATTTGCCGCAGCCCGATTCGCCGACGAGACCGAAGGTCTGGCCGAGATAGACATCGAAGGAGATGCCGTCGACAGCGTAGACCGGGGTATGCTTGCGGAACATGCCGCCGGAACCGGCGGCGACATCGGTTTTGAGGTCGATGACTTTCAGGAAGGGCTTCGCGTTATCGGGCACCGCCGCCCGCGCGGGGAGGGCTGCGGACGGCGGCGGGGCGAGGTCGGTTTTACCCGCCTGCGCCACGTGGCAGGCTGAACGATGGCCGGGCTGCAACAGCGAAAGCGGCGGAACCTGTTCCCGGCAGATTTCGATGGCATGCGAGCAGCGCGGATGAAACGCGCATCCCGTCGGCAGGAAGGCCGGGATCGGGGGCTGGCCGGGAATGGCGGGAAGCTCATGCGTGTCGTCGGCGTCAAGGCGCGGCACGGAGCGCAGCAGCGCGGCCGTATAGGGGTGACGCGGCGCCGTCAGCACATCGCTGACGAGCCCGGTTTCGACCACCCGGCCGCCATACATCACCACGAGATCGTCGCAGAGCTCGGCGACCACGCCCATGTCGTGGGTGATCATGACAATGGAGACGCCGAGTTCGTCGCGCAGTTTCACGAGGAGCCGCAGGATCTGCGCCTGGATGGTGACGTCGAGCGCGGTCGTCGGCTCATCGGCGAGCAGCACGCTCGGGTGGTTGGCGAGCGCAATCGAGATGACCACGCGCTGGCGCATGCCGCCGGAGAATTCGTGCGGATAATTGTCTATATTGCGCTCGACGTCGGGGATGCCGACCTGGCGCAAGAGTTCCTTGGCCCGCTCGCGTGCGGCCGGGCCCTTGACGCCATGGACCTCCAGCGCCTCGACGATCTGGTCCCCGACACGCATCACCGGATTGAGCGCGGACTGGGGATCCTGGAACACCATGGCGATGTCCTTGCCCCGGATCTTGCGCATCTCCTCTTCGGGAAGCGTCAGCAGTTCGCGACCGGCGAGCTTTACTGAGCCTTCGCGGACATGGCCGGGTCTGCGAAGAAGGCGCAGGATTGAGCGTGCGGTGACGGATTTGCCCGACCCGCTCTCGCCCACGATGCCGAGCACGCGTCCGCGTCCGACCTCGAACGACACATTACGCACGGCGGTAATGCCGGCATCGCGGCTGCCAAAGGCAGTGGTGAGGTTATCGACCCGGAGCAAGGGATCGGTTGAAATATCGGTCATGATCTATTCCGAGCGGTTGACGGCGGCGTTCAGCGCATCGGCGAGAAGGCTGAAACCGAGCGCGAGCAGGATCAGGATGGCGGTCGGCCCGATCACATAGGTTGGCGCGCGCGAGATGTAGCGCATGCCGACATTGAGGAGCGTGCCGAGCGAAGGCTCGGGCGGCTGCAGGCCAAGGCCGACGATCGAGAGCGCCGCTTCGATGAACACTGCGGCGACGACGAACATCGCGCCCTGGACGATGATCGGCTCGACCGCGTTGGGCAGCACGTGGCGGACCATGATCTGCCATTTCGTGGCGCCGAGCGTGCGCGCCGCGGTGACGTATTCGCGCTGCATCTGCGACAGCATCGTCGCGCGCGCCAGACGGCCGAATGCCGGCAGGCCGAGAATGGTGATGGCGATCACCAGCGCCTGCCAGCCGGCACTGAAAATGATCACAACGGAGATGCCGAGGATGAGGCCCGGAAAGCCGGCGATCACATCCAGTCCCCGCTGGACGAAGGTGCCGAGCCGGGCGGAGATCACGCCGAACAGGCCGAGCAGCGTTCCGATCACCATGGAAAGCGGCACGGCGGTGTAGACAAGGCTTAGGTCGGTCCTGAGCCCGTAGATACTGCGCACAAAGATATCGCGCCCGAGTTCATCGGTGCCGAAGGGATGGGCGAGGCTGACGCCGAGCAGCGAATCGCGCGATTGCTGGTCGTAGCCGCCCGGAAACAGCACCGGCGCAAGCAGCGCGCCGCCCGTCAGGAGAACGATGATGGCGACGGCGATGATGCCCTTCGGCGTCGTTAGCGCCTCTGCGTAGCGGCGAAGGGCCGGGTGCAAAGACCATCTGTGGTCGTTGTGATGATCGGCTGCGGTTTCATCGAGGGATGTTTTGGACATGGTTTCAGCCCTCCAGCCGGATGCGCGGATCAAGCGCGGCGATGAGAATTTCGGAGAGGAGCTGGATCAGGACCGCGACGATAACGGCCCCCAGGATCAGCGCCTGCAGAACATAGTAGTCCCGGCTCTGCACCGCATAGATGGCGAGCGCGCCAAGACCGTTTCGGGCGAAGATCGCCTCGATGATGATGGCCCCGGCGAGCAGATCGCCGATCCTGAGCCCGATGGCGACAATCGCCGGGCCGAGACTGTTGCGCAGCACGTGCTTGCGCACGATCCGGCCGCGCGGCACGCCCTTGGCCTTGGCCAGATCGACGAAATCCTCGCCGCGGGTCGAATTCATCGTGGTCTGCAGCAAACGGGCGATCATGGCCGATTGCGGCAGCGCCAGCGCGATTGCGGGGAGGAGCAGGAACTTGAAGCCCATCACCGGATCCTTCGACAGGTTGACTTCACCCGATACCGGCAGAAGCTGGAAGGCGATCCCGAAAATGAGAATGAGGATAAGGCCTGTCAGGAATGGCGGCGTTGCCAGCAGCACTGTCGTGGCCACGTCGAGCACGGCTCTGGCCCAGCGCGTTCGCTCCGTTCCCGCAAGCACGCCAAGCCCAAAGCCGATGACGATCATGATGATCGTCGCCAGTCCCGCAAGCTCGAGCGTGCTTTCCAGCCGGTCGGCGATGACGGTGGAAACCGGCCGGCGCATGACGTAGGACTGGCCGAAATCGCCCTGCAGCGCACCCGTGAGCCAGTGGACATATTGCACGGGCATCGGCTCGTTGAGGCCGAGCTCTTCGCGCACGGCGGCGAGTTGCTCCGGCGTCGCGTCCGAGCCGGCGACCGTGATCGCGGGGTCGCCGGGCGCAAGGCGCGGCAGGGTGAAGGCGATGATCGACGACACGAAGGCGACGAGGATCACCGCGGGGAGCTTGCGGAGGAGAAAGCCGAACATCGGATTTACCTGTAGGTGGCGTTCTTGAACAGGATGTAGCCCCGCCTGGAGAACGATACGCCCTCAAGGTCAGCGGAAACGACGCTGGGGGACGGTGCCTGAAGAAGGGCGAGCGTGAAGGCTTCGTCCAGCATGTAGTCGGAGAGCGCCTCGACCGCCTTTGCCTGGTCGTCGGTCGTCGATGCCGCCGAGACCGCGTTGCGCAGCGTCTCATATTCATCGCTCCAGAAATGCGACGGGTTGCCCTTGCGTAGCGAGGGCAGCGAGGAGAGCAGCGTCGCGGTCTGGAAGCCGACCTGGCCATGGATCAGAATGAAGGCCTCGCCGAGGTCGCCGGCCACCTGCCGCTGGTCGTATTCGGCGACATCGAGGACCCTGGCCTCCGGCTCGAGCCCGACTTCGCGCAGATTGTTCTGCACGATCTCGAAGATCGAGCGGTTGGCGGGGATCGCGGGGATGGTGATCGTGACTTTAGCGCCCTTCGCGCCCGCCTCCTCCAGCATCTTGCTGGCCTTTTCGGGGTCGTAGGAATAGCGGTTCGCCTGTTCCTCGGTATAGCCGGGAGAGGACGGGGACCAGAACAGGTCGGTCGGCGTGCCGGCGCCGTCGAATACCTGGTCGACGATGCGCTGGCGGTCGATGGCATAGCCGACGGCCTGACGGACGGTTTTCTGATCGAACGGCCCCTCTTCGACATTGACGCCGAATGGATAGATCGTGCCGGCGGTGCTGACGATCGTGTACATCGGGTTGCGATCGAACTCGATGACATCGCGCGGCGTCATGCCGTAGCCGATCTGGGCGCGGCCCGAGCGGACCGCGGCGATCGTCGCCGTCGGGTCGGCGATGATGGCGTAGTCGAGATCGCGGATCTGGGCGGCATCCTTGTCGCGATAGTCGTCGTAGCGGCTGAGCTGCAGTTCGGCGCCCGGCGTCCAGCTCACGAATTTATAGGGACCGGTGCCGATCACCTTCGAGCCGTCCTCGCGCTCGGCATAGGTTTCCCTGTCGATGATCGGGGTTTCCTCGAACAGGTCCCAGACATTCGATGTCGGCTGCGAGAAAGTGATTACCACCTGCGTGTCGCTCGGCGTGTCGATAGCCTTGAAGCTGCGGGCGATGAAGCCGATCTGCGAGGCCGTTTCCGGCAGCGCCGCGGTCTCGAGGCTGTATTTCACATCTGCCGATGTCATCTTGCGGCCGGTATGGAAGGTGACATCGTCGCGCAGGTTGAGCGTCAACGTCATGCCGTCGTCGGACAGCGTCCAGTCTGTGGCAAGTTCGGGCTGGGGCTCGAAGGTCTCGGGATCGGTAAAGGTCAGCGTCTCGAATACGTTCTTGATCCAGGGGAAATTGCCGCCGCGAAAGGCGAGCAGATTGCGCGGCTGCGCGTCATAGGCCTGGGCGATGACGGCGCGCGACGTGTCCTGGGCAAGGGCCGGACCAAAATGAAGTGCGGCGATCATCGCCGCGGCCTGCACCGAACCGGTCAGCAAACGACGACGGGTGACCGAAAACAGTTTCGGGATGGGCATTGTAATTCTCCTCCACGGCGCCGCTCCACTCCCGACGCCTTCTTAAAACAACCTAGCACTTACTAGGTTTAACACAAGTCAATTTCCGCAGTCCGTCAGGTGGGGCGGTAGCCGCAATGCATGATACCGAGCCGAGGCGTCGTATCGAGGCATGCCGCCAACAACTGTTTTGGACTCGGCGGAAAGCCAGGTTTCGATCGTGCTCCGGACGTTGAGCCGCAGGCGCTCGAGAACTTGAAGCGGCCGGCAAAAGGGCAGAACTTCAGATGCGGGGAGCCAGCCTGCCTGCCGCTTTCGAACCCGTGGCGGCATAACCGTCGTTTATGGCCGGTCCCAATAAAAACATTGTCGACCGTCCTCCCCGAAGGCTATCCAGAGACAGATGAAAGCGTCTTGCAGGGAGGAACATGCATGACACCGGACGATCTGCCCCTCCATCTTCTGGAGAAGCCGCCCTTCAATCTCTCGGAGGATGACATCGCCTGGGTGGCGCAATCCGCCGGCGCGTTCGAAGGCGACATGGAAGGTCTGATCGCCCAGCTCTTCGTCATCGGTCTGCACGGACCGGCCGAGCCATGGGCGGCGGAAATCGAAAGGCTCAGGCCGGGCGGGATCACCCGCTTCTTCTCGCCGGATGGGGCGGCTGAGGTGAGGCTCCTTCAAACCCTGCAGCAACGCTCGAAGGTTCCGCTTCTTGTCTCGGCGGATCTCGAAGGCTCGCGCATGTCCTTCCCCTTCGGCACGCAGGTGCCCAATCCGCTGGCGCTCGCGGCGGCCGATGACGCGGCGCTGACCCGCGGCATCTACACGCTGATGGCTGACGAGGCGCGGGCGGTGGGCACCAACTGGTCATTCACGCCGGTTGTCGACATCAATGCCGCGTTCCGCTCTGCGATCGTGGCCACCCGTGGCTTCGGTTCCGATCCGGCGCTGATCGAGCGTCACGCGATGGTCCAGATCGAAACGCTGCAGCGCCACGGCATCGCCGCCTGCCTGAAACACTGGCCGGGCGAAGGCTATGACGACCGCGACCAGCATCTGGTGACCACAGTCAATCCGCTGTCCATGGACGAATGGGAGGCGACGTTCGGCAGGCTTTATCGCGCCGGGATCGAAAACAATGTCCTGTCGGTGATGTCCGCCCACATCGCGTTGCCGTCCTTCGTGCGCGCAGTCGATCCGGATGCCGAACCGGAAGAGCTCTTTCGGCCGGCGTCGCTTTCGCGGCTTCTCAATCAGGAACTGCTGCGCAACCGGCTGGGGTTCAACGGCCTGATCGTCTCGGATGCCTCCGAGATGGCGGGCGCGACGTCCTATATGGCGGCCGGCCCGGCCAAGGTCGAAATGCTCCGCGCCGGCTGCGACATGGTGCTGTTCACCGGCGATCTTCCGGGCGATATCGCCCTTGTCCGTGCAGCGCTCGACGATGGCAGCCTACCGGAGGCGCGCGTCACCGAAGCGCTGACGCGGGTTCTGGGCCTGAAGGCAGCGCTCGGCCTTCATCGCCGCGCGGTGGAAGCCGAACCCCTTGCCCGGCTGGCAACGCCTGAGGCGAAGGCGACCGCCGCGGAGGCTTTTGCCCGCGCGCCGACCTTGGTGAAGGACGTGGCGAACCTGTTTCCGCTGTCGCCGGAAACCCATCGCCGGGTGCTGGTCATCTCCGGCGGTATCGTCTCGCCGATCCATGGCGAACCGATGCAGCTTGCCCTGCCGGATATGATGCGCGCCCGCGGTTTCGAGGTGACGGTGTTCGCCCCCGGCGATCCGTGGCAGCCGGGGGATTATGACCTCGTGCTCTATCTTCTGGCGGAGGAGACGCTGCTGACACGCAGCCACATCTTCCTCGACTGGGCGCGGCTGATGGGCGATTTCCGGATGGCGATGAAGCGGCCCTGGCACGAGGTGCCGACCGCGCTAGTCTCCTTCGGCTATCCCTATTACCTCTACGACGCCCCGCGCATGCCCGCCGTCATCAATGCCTATGCGACCTCCGACGAGATGCAGGAGGCGGTGCTCGACTGCATGACCGGCAAAAAGCCCTTCACCGGAAAAAGCCCGGTCGACGCCTTCTGCGGGCAGGAACAGGCCCGGCTCTAGGACGCGAACATTCGTCGCCGCCGGCCGCGCCATGGGCGGAACCTTCCGCATTTGCCGGCGGGTCGCCCGCCGGCTTCATGCCCGCGCCATGTCGTCTCGGATCGCGCCTAGCAGACGCTCCCGGATCTGGGGATGCGCGGCGGCAATATCGTGGCGTTCCTCCGGATCTTCATCGAGGTCGAACAGCGCCACCGTATCGAGGCCCGCCGGATCGAACGCGGTGAACTGCATCTTGCCCGGCCGGACCGCCCGCCAGTCGCCGGCAACCAGCTTGAAACGGCCGTCGGTCACTGTCCGCCATGGGCCGAGGCCGGCGAAGACCAGCTTGTCGTCGGGCTCGTCTCCGCCTTCAAGCAGGCCCCGCAGACTGTCACCTTCCATCCCCGCGTCGGGAGCGCCCGAGAGATCAAGGAAGGTCTTTGCCATGTCGAGGAGGGAGACCGGCGTCCGGACGATGCGGTCTTTCGCCGAAACCCCGGCGCCGGCGACAATCAGCGGAACCCGCACGGAATTCTCGTCGGGCACGGATTTCGCCCAGAGCCTGTGGTCGCCGAGCATTTCGCCGTGGTCGGAGGCAAACACCACCAGTGTGTTGTCGCGCTGACCGGTCTCGTCGAGAAAGGCGAGGAAGCGTCCGAGCCAGTCGTCGATGACCTCGATCATCGCGGCATAATTCTGCCGGATCATCTGGTGTCGCGGGTCGGGCGAACCATCGACCGGTTCCGGGAAGGCGACATCCTTCCAGCGGTCGCGCATGCGCGCGGTCACGTCGAGCGGCTCATGCGGTCCGGCGAAGTTGACGGTCAGGAACCAGGGCTTGCCCGTGTCCTTCAGGCCTTCCAGTTCCTTCATCGCCTGGCGGCCGATCCAGTTGTCGCAATAGGCCTCGTCCGGAAGCGGCGAGAGATCGGGATTGGTATAGGCGTCGGGCAGCGGAAGATCGCTTGCGGCGATCTCGTTGACGGTCGCGGGAATATTGGCGCGGTCGCGGCGGCGGAAATCGGCGTCATGGGTGTCGGCGAGCCCGATTTCGGCGAGATAGGTCATGTAGGGTTCGCGGGCGCCGCGCTCGCGGCCATAGATGGCGTCATGCTTTCCGGCATTGTCGATGCCGCGGGTGAAGCCGAGATCGGCGAGGCGGCTTTCGCCCGTCTCCGTCATGTGCTTTCCATCCGCGCCCCAGTCCATGAAGCCCTTCAAAAGGTCGAGCTTGCCGACCGTGGATGTTTCGTAACCGTTGTCGGCCATGCGCCGGTAGATCGTGTCGGCGCCCGCCGGCACATTCTGGTTGTTGTGCTGCACCGGGCTACGATCATAACGGCGGCCGGTGGCGATGCAGGCGCGGGCCGGCGCGCAGATCGGAGACGGCGTCCAGGCCTGTTCGAAATTGACGCCGCGTTCGGCAAGTGCCTTGGCGTTCGGCGTCCGGACGGGAACCGTCGCGCGCGGCTCCACCCAGTCGGAGCGCAATTGGTCCGGGAAAACCAGAAGAATGTTCGGTTGCATGATGAGCTTCCTATGCGGGTAGATGTCGGCCGAGCCGGCCGTCGAGAGCATGCAGATCCTCGGGCGTGACGCCGGGCGACATGACGGCGAGCGCCCAGAGGCTGTTGCGACCGAAGCGCTCGACCATTGCGGGACCGAGCGCGAAACCGAATGTCTCGTCGACAAGGGCTTTCAGGGCCGGGTCTGCAAAGACTTCGGCAATCGTGAGGCTGGCGGCGGGACCGTAGCTTTCCACCGGAGCCCGTTTCCAGTCACGCTGGCGGCTGCGTTCGATCTGGGGCCACTGCTTTTCGATCAGGAGATGCCGCGCCTCGACCGGGCCCGTTTGCGGCAGGCCGAGGCGTTCATACTGCGAGGCCGGCGCGTCATTCTCGCGGATGGCCTCGACCAGCATGGTTGCCATCCGGGTCTCGAGCGCGGGATCGTTCAACGGGGTCGTTTCGTCCGGATCGGTTTCAAGGTCGAACAGCAGCGTTCCGAAATGATGGGGATTGCCGAAAGCGCCGCCGCGCGTGACGATGGTCTGCACCCCCTTGGTGAAGGAGAAGGGCGGAGCGACCCGGATGTCGCTGAGCTCGCCCGGCGAGAACCGCGCCTTCATCCGCGTCGGCATCAGTGTGAATTCCTCAAGCGGCCGGTTCTGCGGGGTGGCGCAGGCGCGCATATAGACGTAGCGACCGTCGGTGATGCTGACATGACCGCCGAAAATGCCGAAGAGCGCGGTTTCCCGCACCGGAGCGCCTGTGCGCAGATGCTGAAGGATCGAGCGCGATTGCATGTCGGGCGTCGGTTGAATCCCGAAGGCATCAAGAAAGGTCGCGGCGAAATCGACGGTCTGGACCAGGCCGGCATCCCGGGTGCCGCGGCCGCCTGAGACCGGGTCCCAGACGAATAGCGGCGTATGGATGGTTTCCTCGTACCAGGGCTGGACGTTCTTGCCGTACCAGTCGCGCTCACCGATCAGCAGGCCATGGTCGGTGCACACGATCAGGATCGTGTCCTTCCACATGTCGCCCGCGTCCATCCGGTCGAGCAGTCGACCGAGGCTGTCATCGCACATCCTCAAGAGCGCGCCGTAGCGCGCCTGAACCTGGTCGACGGTGTCCTCGTCTTCGAGTACCGGCCGGTAATCCGGCCAGTCATAATGGGGCATGTCTTCGCGCACGCCCGCAAGGCCGTGATATTCTTCGGGCGTGAAGAAGGGTTCGTGCGGGTCGAAACATTCGATCTGCAGGAGCCAGTTGTCAGCGCCGACATTTGTGTTGATGAATTCCAGCCCGGCATTCAGGGTTTTCGTCTGGAAATGGGTGTCGCGGGTGCCGGTATAGGTCCGGTTGATCCAGTCCTGCCGCCAGCCCTTGCCGCTGCGCCAATTGAGCGATGGCGGGATTACCGGATCGGCGACATGCCCCTTCCAGGGATCGCCCTCCTGCCCGCGAATGAACTCGAAGGAAGAGAAGCGCGGATGATAGGTCGCGCCGCCATCCTCCCAGTAGTGGACATGATCGGTCACGAGATGGGTGTAGACGCCGTGCCTGCCAAGGATTTCATAGCTGCTGTCGTCGAACGGCTCGAGCGGGCCCCAGCCGCGATGGAGGAAATTGGGCCGGCCGGTGTGCATCTCCCGGCGGGCGGGCATGCAGGGCATGGAGCCCGCATAGCACCGGTCGAAGGTCACGGTCCGGCTTTCCAGCCGCCGGAAATTGGGGAGATCGAACCGGGTTCCGCCATAGGCCGGAAGATAGAGCCGGTTGAGGCTGTCGAACATCAGGACAATGGTACGCACGGTGGCAGGCTCTTGTCATGGAGGGATTAAGGGCGGGCCGCCAGGTGACGGTCCGCCCGATGCCGAATCTCAGCCGCCGGAGGCGTGATTGAGCACGAGGTAGCCGGTCGTGGTGTATTCGGCGCCCTGAAGGCTGGTTGCCGAGACCGAAAGCGTCGGCGCCGTCAGGATATTGAGGTTGAACGCCTCATCGAGGATATAGTCGCCGAGCGCCTTGACCGCTTCGTCAGATGCCTGCTTGGTCGAAGCACTCTGCACGGCATCGCGCAGCTTCACATAGTCATCGTTCCAGAAATGCGATGGATTGCCCTCGCGCAAAGCTGGCGCGGCGCTGAGCAGCGTTGCCGGGCTCAAGCCGTCCATGCCGTGGAGCTGGATGAACACCGGGCCGAGATCGCCGGCGATCTGCTGCTGGCCGTAGGTCGCGGTGTCGAGAATATTGGCCTCGACCTTGAAGCCGACATCGGTGAGGTTGTTCTGCACGATCTCGAAAATCGCCCGCTGCGACGGCAGGGCATGAAGCGCGACGGTGGCGGTCGCCCCTTCGGCGCCGGCCTCCTTCAGCAGTTCGCGGGCCTTTTCGGGGTTATAGGCATAGTGCTGCGCCTGTTCGTCAGACGTCGGCCAGAAGAGATCGGTCGGATTGCCAAGGCCGTCGAAGACCTGCTGGTTGATGCGGTCCCGGTCGATCGCGTAGCCGATCGCCTGGCGCACGCGTTTGTCGTCGAACGGCGCGTCGGTGACGTTGACGCCGAGCGGATAGAGCGAACCGGCCGTGGGCGTGGTCTGGTACATCGGGTTGCCGGAAAGCTCGATCACGTCGCGCGGCTGCATCTGCATGGCGAGTTGGGCGCGGTTCGAGCGCAGGGCCGCGATCATCGCGGTCGGATCGGTGATGATGGCGATATCGATATCGTCAAAGGCATGAGCGTCGGGATCACGATAGCCGTCATAGGGTTCCAGGCGGATCGAGGCGCCGGGCACCCACTCGACGAATTTGTAGGGTCCGGTGCCAACGAGCTCCTTGCCGTCGGCGCGCTTGTCGTAGCTATCCTTGTCCACAATGACCGTCTGCGACAGGAACTCGAACAGGTTCGGCATCGGCTTTTCGAGTGTCAGGACGACCTCGGTGTCGCTTGGCGTCGCAATCTCGGAAATCGCGCGGGCGATGAAGTCGAACTGGGACGCGGAGGCCTTGTCGGCGGCCGTTTCCAGTGTGAACTTCACGTCGGCCGACGTGAAGGGACGGCCCGAATGGAAGGTTACGCCGTCCTGAAGTTCGAAGGACACGGTCCTGCCGTCCTCGGAAACGGTCCAGCTCCTGGCGAGCACCGGCTGCGGGTCATCCGTGCCGGGCATGATCCGCACCAGCGGCTCGAACACCGCCTGCAGCCACGAAGTGTTGCCGGCGCGGATCGGAAGAATGTTCTTCGGCTGGGCATCGCTCGGTGTGGCGATCGTCAGCGTTTCGGCGAACGCCGCTCCGGGCACGGCCAGAGCAGCGGCAAGTGCGGCGGCGGAAACGCGTTTCCGCCATCCGTTGAATTGAAAGGTCATGGGCTCTCCTCCTTGTCATTCGCTCTGCCGTGCGGCGCTCGAATGAAGGCCGTGGGCAGCGAAATCTCCTCGTGCGGCGGAGAATGGTTCGCTCACCCATGCAGTACAAGCACAATAACCGATGTCCGCCATTAACGATGCTTATGGCTTTTGATTTTCCAGCGGACCGAAACGTTGCAGACAAAGCCGCCGGATGGCCTGCACGATCTCCCAGTCATCCATTTCCGATCGGTAGAAGACGGCGGCGGTGTTGCGGCGCGGGGTGAGCCCCGCGGGCACGACCGTCAGATTGGGCGTCAGGTCGCGGTTGATCACCGAATGCGGCATCACGGCCAGGAAATCGCCGAGTTCCAGCAGCCTCAGTGTCGGCATCAGCCCGTCGCAGACCACGCGGACCTCTGGTTCGACGCCGAGATGCTCATAGATCGCATGGCGCATCATGTCGCGATAGTTCGGCATCGCGCTGTAGACGACCCAGGGAAAATCGAGCAGCCGGATCGGCGCGATCGTGCCGTCCGGGCCGCGATGCCGGAAGATCGGATGGTTCTTGCGGCCGACCACATTGGCGAGGATCCGGGCAAAGGGCATGACCGATATGCCGGGTTCTCCACCCGGCGTGAGGTCGACGCCGGTGAAGATGAAATCGAGGCGACCCTCCTTCAGGTCCCGCAGGCTGCCGCGCGGCTCGATGCTGAGCAGTTCGAATACGACCTTGGGAAAATCCTTCTGAAGCTGGTTGACGAACTCGGGCAGGATCGCGCCGCGCCAGATCGGCCCGGCGCCGATCCTGATCGAGGTCTTGCCCTCGGCCGGATCGGTCTGCAGCAGCTTTTCGGCGAGTTGCCAGTGGCGTTCGATGCCGAGCGCCGAGGAAAGCACCCGTTCGCCAAATGGCGTTGGTTCGACCCCGCGGGAATGGCGGATGAGGATCGGCTGGCCGAAATGCTTCTCAAGCTGGGAGACCGAGCGCGAAAGCGCCGGCTGGGTGACGTTTAGCCGCCGCGCCGCCCGTCCGAGGCTGCCTTCCTCGATAATGGCCTTCAGCCGGAACAGATGGGTTACATAATCTAGCATGGCCTTCGTCCCGGTCCTCAATGAGCATGGCAGCTTCTACTGCGTACGAAGCCCGGATTGCAAATGTTGGAATGCGGCCGACGTCCACCGGTGCGATGCCGCAGCGTTTGCCCGGGCAACACGGGCTTCAAGGGACAAATTCGTGCGGTGACAACAATGTGATTGATCGAAGGGTGGATCAATCACAATTTGAGTGCGCCCCATGGAGACTCATTTGAGCGGCATTGCGGCAGTGGCGGACAGCCAAGCGGCCGGGGCAGGGCGATATCTTGCAGTTATCACGCTCCAACGAACATTCATTATCATTTCAGCGATAGCTCGGCCATATTCCTGCGGGAGGAGCATCCATGAGAACCATTTTCGTCCTGTTTGACAGTCTGAACCGCGCTATGCTCGGCGCTTACGGCGGAACCGAGGTCAAGACGCCGAACTTTGATCGATTCGCCGCGCGCGTGGTGACGTTCGACCGTCACTATGTGGGCTCACTGCCCTGCATGCCCGCTCGCCGCGATATGCATTCCGGGCGCCTCAATTTCCCCCACCGCTCATGGGGACCTCTGGAGCCATTCGACAATTCCTTTGCCGAGATCATGAAGGGGAGCGGCGTTTATACCCATCTGATCACGGACCATCTGCATTATTTCGAAGATGGCGGGCATGGGTTTCACACGCGGTTCTCGAGCTACGATTTCATTCGCGGGCAGGAATACGATCCCTGGGTCGCCATGGTCGATCCTCCGCTTGATCGGATCCGGGAAAAGTTCGATGCCCGCCATTACAATACGGAAAAGCCTGACAAGCGGCTGCAGCATGCGATCAATCGCGAGACAATCTTGGCGGAAGAGGACTTTCCCGGCCCTCGATGCTTTGCCTCCGCCTTCGAGTTCCTCGACCGCAACCGCGCGGCCGATGACTGGTTCCTGATGCTGGAGTGCTTCGATCCCCATGAGCCCTTTCATGCCCCGGATCGCTTCAAGGCGGCCTGCGAGACGGGATATAATGGCGGCGTGCTTGACTGGCCGCATTATGACCGGGTGACCGAAAGCCCCGAGGAAATCGCGGAGATTCGCGCGAACTACGCGGCGCTCGTCGCCATGTGCGATGCGTATTTCGGCAAGTTGATCGACTATATGGACGAACATGACATGTGGAAGGACACATGCGTCGTGCTCACCACAGACCACGGGTTCCTGCTTTCCGAGCACGACTGGTGGGGCAAGTGCCGCATGCCCTACTATGAGGAGGTCTCGCACATTCCGTTGATGATCCATCATCCCGATCACGGACATCTTGCCGGGACGCGGCGCAAACAACTGACGCAGACGACCGATCTGATGCCGACCTTCATGGATATCCACGGGTTGGACACGCCGCAGGAGGTGACCGCACAAAGCATCATGCCGCTCCTGGCGCGCGAGGAAGCCATCCGCGATGCTGCCGTCTTCGGGGTTTTTTCGGGCCCGATCGGCGTGACCGACGGCGAGCATGTGCTCTATCACTATCCGCCGGACCTTTCCCGCGAGGGGCTCAGTGAGTACACGCTCGTTGCGAACCACATGACGGCGCCGTTCACGATCGAGGAGCTGCGCACCGCCCAGCTTCATCCAGGTTTCGATTTCACAAAGGGCGTGCCGGTGCTCAAGATCGACGCGCGTCGGGATGCCAAGCGTGTGCCTTATAATGACGGCAAGGGCTTCGCCGACCCCGGCACCCGGCTTTACGATCTTAAGGCCGATCCGAAGCAGCGGTCGCCGATCGAGGACGCCTCCACAGCCGAAAGCCTGTACCGGCTGATGATCGATGAGCTTAAGGTCCACGATACGCCAGCGGAGGTCTACCGCTGGTATCAACTCGAAGCCGGGTGAGGAACAGGCATCCGCGTTGCGGGAGGCAAGCGTTGCGATGGGTGCCTCGCTATGTTCCTGCCGGGTCCCTTCACGTTGAAGCGGGTGCGGTTCGGTTTGTTCAAGCCGATACCTGCGATACCCTCTGGTTATCTTTGCCGGCCCAATCTATCCTCGCGGCAAAGAGCAGGAGTGAGGAGCGGCAATGCACGACATCTGGCGGTTTCAGCATTTTCTCGGCGTGGTGGATGCCGGCAGTTTTCATGGCGCCGCGCGGGCGATGAATATCAGCCAGCCGGCGCTGACGAAATCGATCCGGCTTTTGGAGGAGGCGTTCGGGACGGAACTGTTCCT
Source organism: Martelella sp. FOR1707 (assembly GCF_053484265.1). Lineage (NCBI taxonomy): Bacteria > Pseudomonadati > Pseudomonadota > Alphaproteobacteria > Hyphomicrobiales > Aurantimonadaceae > Martelella > Martelella sp. FOR1707. The sequence continues at coordinate 67,870 of NZ_JBAKFP010000009.1, forward strand.
GCGCCTGCCGCGCGGCGTCCGGCTGACGGAAGCCGGCGAGATGATGCATATCCGCGCGCGAGAGGTCGAGGCCGCTTGGAACGCTGCGATCGTCGAGGTCGGCGCGCAGTCCAAGGGCCTTGGCGGGACGATGCGTATCGGCGGCGGGCCCGTCTATTCTTCCGTTCACTTCCCCAACATGCTCGCCGACCTCCGTCGGCGTTTCCCGCATCTGAAGGTGCAGGTATCAACCGGCGTGGGCAGCGAACTGCTGCCGATGCTGAAAACGGGCGATATCCGGGTCTATGCGGGCGGCATCCCGCGCACCGAAGGCGGCACCTTCAATCTCGGCGCCGAGTTCAGGACCATCGAACTCTACCAGCAGCAGAACGCGATCTTCGCCTCCAGCCAGCACCCGCTGTTTCTCAAGGATCGCGTCGAGCCGGCCGACACGCTCGACTATCCATGGCTTTGCCTTTTCAGCGGCCAGCAGGCAAACATCCAGATCCGTAACTATTTCGAAGCCCGCGGCCTGCCCGAGCCTCGCGTTGCGCTGGAATCCCATTCCCTGCAGATCGCCTTCAAGATGATCGCGGAGCATCAGTTCATCGGCTGCATGCCGGTGCCTCTCAGCGCAACCTCTGAAGGGCGCGACCTGAAGGAAGTCGCGCTTGACGGCTTTCGCTGGAGCATTCCGACCGGGATCACGTTCCACAGGAGTTTCGCGGATTTTGCGCCGATCACCCAGATGATCCGTTCCCTGAATGCGGTGACGGAACCGCTGCGTGAGGGAGAGGGATCGCCCGCACCAGTGGCCCGCGCAAAGCCCTGAAATCATCAAAAGCCTCATTGCCGGAATAGTCCCGTTCCTCCGACGGAGACAGTGGTTGCGCGCGCCTGCGATATCTCAGGGTTATCGCTATTCGCTCCGAATGTATTTTTCAAGAATTGGCAAATGTCTAGTATCGCGGCAGGGAGACCATACATGAAGCTTGTTTTTGTCCTGTTCGACACGCTGAACCGGCGCGCTCTGGGCGCTTATGGCGGGCGTGAGGTCGCGACGCCGAATTTCGATCGCTTCGCCAACCGGGCGATGACCTTCGACAATCACTATGTCGGCAGTCTCCCCTGCATGCCGGCCCGCCGCGACATGCACACCGGCAGGCTCAATTTCATGCATCGCTCCTGGGGGCCGCTCGAACCCTTCGACAATTCGCTGCCCGCGATCCTGAACAAGGCGAATGTCTACACGCACCTGATCACCGATCATTTCCACTATTTCGAGGACGGCGGCGCGACCTATCACAACCGCTACCGCACCTGGGACCTGGTTCGCGGCCAGGAATTCGACCCGTGGAAAGCCGTAGTCGAGCCGCCGCTCGAACGCTTCGCCCGGGACTATTCCGATCTCCACTACAACAAGCCGGGCGAACGGAATCGGCTGCAGCACCAGATCAACCGTTCCTTCATCCGCGACGAGGCGGATTTCCCGGGCCCGCAATGCATCACCAAGGGCCTGGAGTTCCTTGATAGCAATCGCGATGCCGACAACTGGATGCTGCAGATCGAGTGCTTCGATCCGCACGAGCCGTTTCACGTCCCGGAGAAATACCGCAAGGCGCTGCCGACTGATTACGACGGCCCAATCCTGGATTGGCCGCGCTACGGGCCGTGCACCAACACGCCTGAAGAGATCGCCGAGATCAGGGCGAACTACAACGCCCTCGTTGCCATGTGCGACCATCATTTCGGCCGGCTGCTCGACTATTTCGACGAACACGATCTCTGGAAGGACACCTGCCTCGTTCTGTCGACGGATCACGGATTCCTGCTTTCCGAGCATGAATGGTGGGGCAAGAACATCCCGCCCTATTTCGACGAGATTTCGCACATCCCCCTGATCATGCATCATCCAGACCATACCGAGCGCGCCGGAACCCGCATCGACGCCCTGACGCAGACGCCGGACCTGATGCCGACCATGCTCGACATTTTCGGCCTTGAGGCGCCGAAGGAGACGCGCGGCCGCCCGATCCTTGATCGGCTGGATGAGGATGACGAAGAGCGGATCATCGCCTTCGGCATGCATGGCGGTCCGGTCGGCGTGACCGATGGGCGGCACACCTATTTCCGCTATCCGCCGGATCGCGACGGCCCGGCGCCCGCGGAATACACGCTGATGCCGACCCATCTGAAATCGCTGTTCTCGGTGGAGGAGCTCGCGGATGCGACCCTTCATCCGCCGCTCGATTTCACCAAGGGCGTCCCCGTGCTGCGCGTTCCGGGACTTTCGCCCGAAAAGCGCGGGCCCGGCCTCTACAAGGATACCCACGGACGGTTCGGGACATCGCTTTATGACCTGACCAAAGATCCGGGGCAGTCGACACCTGTCGATGATCCGGCGATTATCGCGCGTCTCGAGGATGGCTTAAGGGGTATCCTGAAGGCGCACGACGCCACTGATGATTTCTACGCGTGGCTGGGGCTTGATGCGCCGGCGCGTTCGTTCGCAACTAAAACGGGAGGAGAATGACAATGGATACAGTTCAACGCATACGCAAACGCATGCTGACGCTTTCAGCGACGGCCGCCATGACGCTCACAATGGCAGCCGCCGCCCACGCGCAGGAGGGAACGACGCTGCGGGTGCTGATCAATCAGTCGCCCTGGCTCGACGGCTTCATCGCCATGGTGGATGCCTATGAAGAGGAGACCGGCACGCAATTCGACCTCGACGTGACGCCGTTCGGCGGCATGCTGGAGAAGACCCGCAACTCGTTGCGCGCCGGCGAGGGCGATTATGACATCCTCAACTTGAACGCCAGCGGCATGGCCGAGATCTATGCTGGCGGCTTTTTGAAGCCGCTCAAGGAGATCGACCCGGACTTCAGCCTGCCCGAAAGCGTGCTGACCTTCGGCAACTCGACCTACTGGAATGCCGAAACCCACAGCTTCGATCCGGATGGAACGCTGCTGTCCGTCCCGACCAACGGCAATGTCCAGATATTCTACTATCGCAAGGACCTCTATGAGGAGGCCGGCCTCAAGGTGCCCGAGACCTGGGACGATCTTCTGGCCAATGCCAAGGCCCTGAACGATCCGCCGAACATCTATGGCTTCGTGCCGCGCGCCGCGCGCGATTCGATCCTCTACAATTTCACGCCCTACCTGTTCAGCTACGGGGCGACGTTCTTCGCCGACGCTGCCAAGGGCGATTTCACGCCGACCATTGCAAGCGAAGAGGGCCTTGCGGCGCTTGAGGAATACATCGCCCTCGGCAACGAGGCGGGGCCGCCCAATCCGGGCGCGATCGCGCAGGCCGAACTGATCCAGCTGATGGCAACCGGCAAGGCGGCGCAGGCGATCGCGGTGGTGGCCGCCTATTCCTCGCTCACCGACCCCAACAGCTCGATCGTCGCCGACAAGATCGCAACCGCCCTCATTCCGGCGGGCCCCGGCGGCATTCATTCGTCGGCCGCCGGTCAGTGGGTCGGCGGAATCGCCAAGAACGTACCGGAAAGCCAGCAAAAGGCGGCCCTGGATTTCTTCAAATGGTTCCTGGAGAAGGAAAACCAGGTCAACTACGTTCTCGACGGCGGCGTTCCGGTTCGTGACGATCTTGGTGACGCCGAAGAGGCGAGCGACCCGGCCTTCGCCTTCATTCCGGCCTTTTCCGAAAATGCGGCCAATGCCCAGATGAATATGCCGCTGGTCGAGGGCACGCAGATCAAGGATGCGATCTCCGTCCATCTCAACCGTGCGGTCATCGGCGAGATCACGCCGACCGAGGCGCTTAACGCTTCGGCCGATGACATGTACAAGATCCTGACGGACGCCGGTTACGACGTCAAAGAGCCCAACCATCTGTAATTGAGCTGCTCCGGCCTGTGCTCCTTGGCGCAGGCCGGACCTTCGGGACATTGTCATGCAGAAACGCACGTCTGAAATCGGCCGCGCCGGAAAGGCCAACCGCATCTGGAAGGTGTCATCGCTCGCGCCGGCGGTGGTCCTGCTGGTCGTGCTCACGATCTATCCGGTGTTCAACCTCGCCGGCCTCAGCCTGTCGAGCGTTGAGTGGAGCGGCGGCCAGCCGGATATCAGCTTCATCGGCCTGAAGAATTTCCGCGAGCTCTTCACCGGCGAGCCGGTTTACTGGGCTGGCGTGAAGAACACGATCATCTTCGCGGTTTTCGCGGTCGGCATCCAGATGATCATCGGGTTCTCCATGGCGCTTGCCGTCAGACGGTCCTCGGGCGTCGGACGCGGGCTTCTGACCGCGATTTTCCTTTTGCCCATCGTCATCCCGCCGATCGTGATCGGCGCCATGTGGCGGCTGATGCTCGGCCGCGACTTCGGCATCGTCAATGCGGTTCTCGGCCTCTTCGGCCTGGGTCCTGTCGATTTTCTCGGCGACCAACGTTTCGCGCTCGCCTCGGTCATCGGGGTCGACATCTGGCACTGGACGCCCTTCGTCTTTCTGCTGTTGCTGACCGGGCTCGAAACCCTCGATGACGAAATCCTCGAGGCAGCGCGGCTTGACGTGAAGTCGAAGTGGCAGGAACTCATCCACATCATCATCCCGATGATGATGCCGACCATCCTGATCACGCTCGGCCTCAGGCTGGTGCTGTCATTCAAGGTTTTCGACGAAATCTTTCTGCTGACCGGCGGCGGGCCGGGCACATCCACAGAGGTCATCAACTTCTCGATCTACCGCACCTTCTTCGGTCAGGACAGGGTCGGCATGGGATCGGCGATGTCTCTGCTCACCCTGTTGGCCGTCGCGGTGCTGACGGTTGTGGTCAACCTCGTCATCCGCAGCCGCCGCATGCGCAGGAGCAAGCCATGAAAACGAGAACCAGAAGGTTTACCGGCGGCGACATGGTCGCCTGGGGATATGCGCTGCTGATCGTGGCGCCGATGGTGTGGATCCTGTCGAACTCGTTCAAACGGCCGATCGACATCCTGATGGGCAAGATGGTCGCGCCGGTGACCGACGCCAACTACGTTTCGATCCTGTTCTCGCGGCAGTCGGACTTCCTCGCCAACCTGCTCAACAGCGCGATCGTCGCCGTTTCCGCGACGGCGCTCACCCTGCTGATCGCCACGGTCGCGGCCTTCACGATCGTCAGGCTTAACCCGCCGCGCTGGGTCTCGATCCTGGTGCTCGGATGGGCGCTGGTCTTCCACATGCTGCCGACGCTGACATTCGTGGGGTCGTGGTATGTCATGGCCACCCAGGCAGGTCTGCACGGCAGCTACCTGGCGCTGGTGCTGACCCACACGGTGCACATGCTGCCGCAGACGATGTTTCTGATGATCGGCTTCATGCTCGCGATCCCGCGCGAACTCGTGGAAGCGGCCCGGCTTGACGGCTGCAACTACGGCCAGATCTTCCGGCGCATCATCCTGCCGCTTTCCTTCGGCGGAATGGCGGCTGCGGGCGCGCTTGCCTTCATCCAATCCTGGAGCGATTTCGCGATTTCGCTCAACCTCTCCGACCAGAACACGATGACGGCGCCGGTGGCGATCGCCACCTTCGCGCAGGAGCATCAGATTCGCTACGGCGAAATGGCGGCGGCTTCGGTGATTTCGATGCTGCCGGCCCTTGTCCTCATCATGTTCGGTCAACGTTTCGTCGTGCGCGGTCTTCTGGCCGGCGCGGTCAAGTAGGTGAATCATGGCACAAGTCGAACTTCAGAACGTCTGCAAGAGCTACGGCAACCTTACCGTCATCCCCGATCTCGACCTCACCATTCCCTCCGGCGAGTTTGTCTGCCTCGTCGGCCCGTCGGGCAGCGGTAAATCGACGCTCCTGAGGATGATCGCCGGCCTTGAGGACATCACCGGCGGCACAATCAAGGTCGATGGCGAGGACATCACCAATACCGACCCCTCCGACCGCGACATGGCGATGGTGTTCCAGACCTATGCGCTCTATCCGCATATGACGGTGGAGCAGAACATGTCCTTCGCGCTGCGCATGCGCGGCGAGGACCGGGCGCTGATCGATCGTCGCGTCGGCGAAGCCGTGAGCATGCTCGGCCTCGAGGGCCTGGAAAAGCGCAAGCCTGGCCAGCTTTCCGGCGGCCAGCGCCAGCGCGTCGCGATGGGGCGGTGCATCGTGCGCAATCCCAAGCTTTTTCTCTTCGATGAGCCGCTGTCGAACCTCGATGCCAAGCTGCGGGCGCAGACGCGGCTGGAAATCCGCCGCCTCCACGGCAAGCTTGGCGCGACCTCGATTTTCGTGACCCATGACCAGGTTGAGGCGATGACGATGGCCGATCGCATCGCACTGCTGGACCATGGCAGAATCCAGCAGGTCGGCTCGCCGAAGGACCTCTACCTCAATCCCGCAAACCGCTTCGTGGCCGGCTTTCTCGGCACGCCGGAAATGAGCATTTTCCGGGGAACGGTTTCGGTTGTGGACGGAAAGGTAGCGTTCGACGGGCCGCAAGCGATGACGCTGCCGGCCTCGCCGGAACGCATCGCTCTGCTGGCCGAACGGATCGGCGCCGGGCAGACCGTCGACCTTGGCATCCGCCCCGAGCATTTCCAGATCGTGCCCGCTGGCGGCGACATTGGCAGCAACATTGTCGTCGACGTGATCGAGTGGCTGGGCCACGAAATTTTCGTGTTCGGCGAATTGGGCGGAACCGGGATCGCTGTGCGCGCGGCCGAAGGCGACGCTGGCGGCCAGCGCCTGCCGCAGCAGGGCGAAACCATTGCCATTCTGCCCGCCCGCGATGCCTGGCATCTCTTCGACGCCGAAGACGGACGCAACCTGCTGAACTGAGGCGAGCATGAAACTCTACGGCAGGAACTGGAAGCGCGACGAGCTCGCCGCGTTGATCCCGGACATCGTCAAGGTGGCGGGCATCAGGCAGTTTGCGGAAGCCGATGGCCCGGCGAGCGGCGCCCGCCTGATCCAGATCGACAGCGGCGGCGGCCTGCGCGTCGAACTGCTGCCCGACCGGTGCTGCGACATTGGTCAGGTCTGGTGCAATGACGTGCCCTTCGGCTGGACCGGGCCGATCGGCATGAGCGGAACCCACTCCGTCGGCGAGAACACGACGCTGTCCGGCCTGATGTCGACCTGCGGCTTCGACCACATCCGCCAGCCCGATACGGAGGAGGGGCGCTCCTATCCCCTGCATGGCCGGATGGCGCGCATGCCGGCGAAGATCGTCTCCTGTGCCGCCGACTGGTATGGCGATGATTGCAATTTCCGTGTCTTGGCTGAGGCGACCCAATTCGTGCTCGGGCAGGCGAGCGTCAGGCTGGAGCGTGAGATCGTCGTTCCCCTCGGCGGCCGGACACTCACGCTCACCGACCGCGTGACAGTGCTTTCGGGATCGCTGCCTCTGATGGCGATGTACCACATCAATTTCGGCTTTCCTCTGGCGGGGCCGGGCTCGAGGCTGACGCTTGCCGGCAAGGACATACCGGACGCGCTGTCGCCCGATGGCATCCGCACCCGCCCGTCCGGCACGGGGCCGGTCGAGGTCGCTCTTGCCGGCTGCGGCGAGGCGCCGCCGCGCTACACACTTGAATATGACGGCGATGCGCTTCCCTGCCTCCAGACGCTGCGCAACGCAACGGAGGGCACAAATCTCTTCTGCATAGAACCGGCGACACACGAGAAGCAGCCGCGCGCCGCCCTGCGCGAGACCGGCCTCCTGGAACCCTCCAGCCGCGGCACCACGCGTGTCTTCAGCCTCCACATGACGTTCGACCCGGGCGGATATCCGGCAGGCAGCGTCTGATGTTGCCTCGATCCGAAAAGAGGGTTGGTTCTCAGCGCTTCTGGAGCAGCGCCAGCAAATGGCGGAAGGCGGGCTGGTTTTCCGCCTCGCGTGGGAAGATGACGCCCGCATGGAGCGCCCAGTCGTCGGATGTGAAGTCCAGCGGGACCAATCCGCGACGCGATGCTTCCGCCGCGATATCGTCGGCGATCACGCCCACGAACTCGGAATTTGCCATCACGTTGAGTTGCGCCATCAGCGATGAGGATTCGACCTGCATCACAGGTTTCTTCAGCCCGACATGCCGAAACTGCCGTTCCAGCGTCGCCAACATCCGCGTGTCCGTTGAGTAGCCGGTCCAGATACAGGTGGAGAGGTCCTCAAGGGTGAGTCCCTTTTTCCCGGCCAGCGGATGGCTTGCCCTTGCCCAGAGACGCCGCTCCGTGGACCAGAGCATGCGACTTACATAGCCGGCGGGCGGTATGATGCCCTGAAGGTCGCAGACCGCGATATCGATCTCGTGGTTCTCAAGCTGGGGAAGGAGGGTATCGGTAATCCCGGTGGTCAGTTTCACCCGCACGGAAGGCTCGGCGGCAACATAGTCGCCGATCACATCGGAAAGCCGGTGCCATGCCCAGACGAAACCCGCGCCTATCCTGATCTGTGGACCGGTATCGGTCAGGATTTCGGCAAGCTCCAACTGCGTATAGCGGGATTGCTGATCGAAGCTTTCGTAAAGCGCGTGGAGCCGTTCCGCGGCTGCGGTGGGGGTCATGCCCTGCGGCGTCCGCTCGAACAGCTTCGCGCCGATCGTTTCCTCGATCTGGCGAATGCTCTTGGTCAGCGCCGGCTGTGTCACGCCGGCAACCTGGCTTGCCTTTCGCAGGTTGCCCTGGCGGTAAACGGCGCTGAAATGCTGATACTGGCGGGAAAGCAGGAAACGCATTTTCAGGCAAGGCTCCGGTACGGCATCGGTCTTAACGGTGTTCATTATCGTTTCCTATAAAAAAAAGTAAATGGAATGATCAAAATTGGAATTAGAAAATTGATATCCATTTGACTAATGTCAGCTTCCGAAAACAGCCGGCAGTCAAAGGACGGTTTTGCGCTTTCCGGCTGATTACCAGGGAGGAATTGAATGTCTTTGCTCAAGAAGAGCCTGCTTGCCGTATCCGCAATCGCCATGATGAGCGGAGCCGCCCTTGCCGATTTTCCGGACCGCAAGTTTCAGGTCGTCTATCCGTGGGCTGCGGGCACGCCGACCTACGGTGTCAGCCAGCTGATTGCCGAGGCCATGTCCAGGGAACTCGGCGAGGCCATGCCGGTTGTCGCCAAGCCCGGCGCCGGCGGCGTTCTGGCCATGAAGTCGTTTCTCAGCGAACCCGCTGACGGTTACACGATCATGGACGGCTATGTCGCGCCGCTCGTCATCTCGCCGATCTTCGGCAAGGCTGACTGGAGCTGCGACGATTTCACGCCGCTTTATGCCGCCACGGCAAACGGCTTCGCGATCGCAATGCGTCCCGACGAGACCCGCTGGTCGGATTTTCCGTCGTTCATCGAATATCTGAAGGCCAACCCGGCGAAGACCGCCTATAACGGCTCGGGCACCTCGCTGCCGCACCTGATCGCCGCCAGCGTCATGCAGAAGATGGATACCGTCTCGCGTGCCGTGCCCTATGACGATCTGGCGCTCGGCGTGAAGGATCTGCGCAACGGCATCCTCGACTGGATCATCATCAATCCGGGCGTCTACGAGGCCAATAAGGATCAGCTCAAGGTTCTGATGACGCTCTCCGACACCGAAGACGCCAGCGAGACCTATGGCGGCGCGCCGCGGCCCTCCGATTTCGGCCTCGATATCGGCGTTTCCGGTCTCGCGCCCGCCGGCTGGGACTGGTGGCTGGTGCGCTCCGACACGCCGGCCGACCGGGTCGAGGTGCTGCGCAATGCAATGAAGGCGGCCATGTCCGACCCCGATGTTCTCAAGAGCATCAAGGCGGTCGGTTTCCAGCCGCTCGGCTACGCGCCGGATGAATATCTTGCGACCTGCGACAGCGTTCGCTCCCAGCTTGAGAGCGGCGTTGAGGCGGTGAAGTGGGAAACCAAGGCCATCCGTTCCGCCAATTGATTGCACGCCCGCCGGATCTGAATACGGTCCGGCGGGCGCTCACGGGAGAAAACATGTCATCATCGCGCGAAAAGGCCCTGTTGTTGCTGCCGGTCGCTTTCTTCTTCGCGATCGCCGGCATCGTGTTCTGGCAGACCAGCACGGTCTTCGTTGAACTGGATGCCGCCGGAGGGCCGCCGCAATATAACGCCGCGCTCGTGCCGAACGGGCTGGCGTGGCTGCTGGTGATCTTCGGCGCCGTCCAGGCGGTGCGGATTCTTATCGGCCAAGAGCGGTTTAGCGATGGCTCCGTTCCCGCGGCCGAGGATGCGTCCGCGCCCGAGGAGAGCTTCCTGCTCGTCAGGGCAGCGGCGAGTTTCGCCGCTCTTGTGGCCTTCACGGCGGTGCTGCCGGTCATCGGGTTTTATCTGGCGATGCCAGCCCTGATGCTCCTGCTGATGCTGATCCTTGGAAACCGTTCGCCGGTCACGCTCATTGCCGGGGCGGTGCTGACAACGCTGGCCGCAGGCTATGTGTTCGGTGCGCTGTTGAATGTCCGGCTGCCTGTCGGCGTATTCGAACTGACCATCTGGTGAGCGAAGGTCCTATTCAGGTTCTATGACATGACACTCGAGCCTCTCATCGCCGGTTTTGGCCTGTTCTTCACCGCCTCCTCGCTGATGGCCATTCTTGCGGGCACCTTGATCGGCCTCGTCATCGGCGTGCTGCCCGGGCTCGGGCCATTGATGGGCATCATCCTGTTGCTGCCGGTCGCCTACCATCTCGATCCGGTGGCTGGCATGGGTCTACTGATTTCGATCTTCGTCGCCGGCTCCTGCGGCGGCGCCATCTCGGCAATCCTGCTCAGAATACCCGGCACGCCGCTTTCTGCGGCAACCCTTCTCGACGGCTATCCGATGGCGCAGAAGGGCGAGGCCGGCGAAGCGCTGGGTCTTGCGATCGCGGCCTCGGCCTTCGGCGGCATTATCGGCGGCGTCGTGCTGGTTTTCTTTTCGCCCGTGCTTGCGGAATTTGCGCTCGGTTTTGCGCCGCCGGAATATTTCGCGCTCGCCGTGACCGGTCTTCTGACCATCGCCGTTGTCAGCCACGAGGCCACGGTCAAGGGCCTGATGACCGGCGTTTTCGGCGTGCTACTCTCGACGATCGGCTATGACCAGTTCACCGATATCGAACGGTTCCAGTTTGGCTTCGTCGGCCTTCTGGGCGGCGTCAACCTTGTGGCCGTCGTGATTGGAATCTTCGCGATTTCCGAGATCGTGTCGCAGGCGCGGCAGGGCAATTTCAACGTCAAGCCGGATATCGCAATCACCCGGCCCTCCCTTGGCGCGATCCTTCACACCCTGCGCGATGGCTGGAACCTGTTTCGCTCGTCGCTTCTGGGCACCTTCTTCGGTGCAATGCCCGGGCTTGGCGGCGGCCCTTCGTCCTTCATGGCCTATGCGATGGCGCGGTCCCGGTCGAAACGCCCGGAAAGCTTCGGCAAGGGCAATCCTCAGGGCGTGGTCGCGACGGAATCGGCCAATAACGCAACAGTCGGCGGAACCTTGATTCCCACACTCGCCCTCGGCATTCCGGGCGATGCCTCATCGGCCGTGCTGATGGGCGCCCTGATCATCCTCGGCTTCTTCCCCGGGCCGGGTCTGTTCGAGAACAATCTCGATGTGGTCGGCGGAATTTTCCTGTCATACATGTCGGCGAATATATATCTGCTGGTGGCGGGCGTACTTCTGACGCCAGTCTTCATCCTGTTCATCCGGGTGCGGAAATTCATGTTGCTGCCGGTGGTCGCCCTTCTTTGCGTGCTCGGCGTCTATTCGATCTCGTCATCGATTTTCGACCTCTGGACGGCCCTTGCCTTCGGCGCCATCGGCCTTGCCCTCAGGGTGTTCAACTATCCTCTGCCGCCGATCGTCATCGGTCTCGTCCTCGGGCCGATCTGCGAGCAGAACCTGCGCCGCTCGCTGACGATTTCCGGCGGCGACTGGAGCATTTTCACCAGTCGTCCAATCTCGGGCACAATCCTTGCCATCAACGCCCTGCTGATCCTCTGGCTGTGCCTGCCGCGCTCCTGGAAAAGCCGGATGTTCGGCTGGCTTTCGCCGCGCCGTCCGGCATCGAACCCCACGAACAATGTCGAGTGAAACCATGACCCGCCCCAACATCATCTTCATCATGTCCGACGATCATGCCTCGCGCGCCATTTCGGCTTACGGCGCTGGCATCAACAACACGCCGAACCTCGACCGTCTGGCCAATGAAGGCGTGCGGAGCGATGCGACCTATGTGACCAACTCGATCTGCACCCCGTCGCGCGCGGCGATCCTGACGGGCACCCATAATCATGTGAACGGCGTGACGACGCTTTCGACCCATATCGACAACCGCCTGCCGAATGTCGCCAAGGCGCTGAAGGCCGGCGGTTATGCGACCGCGATCTTCGGCAAGTGGCATCTGGGCGAGGGCCCGGCCCACGAGCCGACCGGCTTTGATGAATGGGCGGTCGTGCCGGGGCAGGGCGACTACTGGGATCCGGGCTTTCATTTTCCCGATGGCTACCGGCGGGTGCCGGGCTATGCCACCGATATCATCACCGACATGTCGGTCGATTTCATCGAGCGCCACAAGAACGAGCCCTTCTTCCTGATGTGCCACCACAAGGCGCCGCACCGCAACTGGCAGTATCATCCGCGCTACAGGGATATCCACGAGCCGGGCAGCATTCCGCTGCCGCCGACCTTCGAGGACACCTATGAAAACCGCGCTGCCGCGGCCGCTGCCGCGAAAATGCGCATCAAGTCCGACATGCTTTATGAGGACCTCGGCCTCGTCCAGCCGGAGGGCGGCGCCGAAACCGCAGGCGAACTGATGGTCGACGGCTGGCCGATGCGCAAGATCCCGGAACTGAAGGACGGCGAGACGATCTCGGTGATCTGCGCGGAGACCGGGAAGACCTTCACCTTCGACGATCCGAAGGCCTTCGCCGAATTCAAGTACCAGCGCTACATGTCGCGCTATCTGCGCACCGTGCAGGCGATCGACGACGGCGTCGGGCGGATGCTCGACACGCTCGACGAACTGGGCCTCGCTGAAAACACGGTAGTGATCTACACCTCCGACCAGGGCTTCTTCCTCGGCGAGCATGGCTGGTTCGACAAGCGCTTCATGTATGAGGAAAGCTACCAGATGCCGTTCCTGTGCCGTTATCCGGCGGAGATCGCGGCCGGCCGCACCTCCAGCGACATCGCCTGCAATGTCGACTTCGCCCCGACCTTCCTCGACTGGGCGGGCGTCGCCAAGCCGAGCTATATGCAGGGCACATCGATGCGCGCGATGCTGCGCGGCGAGACGCCGGAGGACTGGGATCAACTCGCCTATCACCGCTACTGGATGCACAATGACGAGATCCACGAAGCCTGGGCGCATTACGGCGTGCGCGATCAGCGCTACAAGCTGATCTACTGGTACAACAAGGCGCTCGGACAGGACGGCGCGCGCGAAAACGATGCGCCGCCGGAATGGGAACTGTTCGACTGCGACAAGGACCCGATGGAGCTCTTCAACGTCGCAAACGACCCCGCCTATGGCGCGATCTTCAAGGCGATGCTCGCCAAACTCGATGCCAAACAGGCCGATATCGGCGACGTGCCGGAGCATGACAGCGCGGAGGTTCTCAAGAGCCTCGTTATCGCGTCCTGAGCCATGAGACCACGGCCGGAACAGCCTGTCCCGGCCTCATGAAAACACATGAACCGGTTGCGCATTTGCGACCGGGGCGGCTGCGTGTTGCCCCGCGCGGCCGGTCAACTTTGCAAGGCGGTCTCTTCGGCGCGGTCTCATTCGCGCTGCCACAGATCGCACTATGTAGGAGGCGCCCGTGCGGCTTATCTTCGTTCTGTTTGACTCGCTCAACCGCCTGGCCCTTGGCGCCTATGGCGGCGATATCGAGACGCCGAATTTCGACCGGCTCGCCGCCCGCGGCGTGACCTTCGAGCGTAATTACGTCGGAAGCCTACCCTGCATCCCGGCGCGGCGCGACCTGCAGACCGGCCGGGCGAATTTCTTCCACCGCAGCTGGGGGCCGATGGAGCCCTATGATGTTTCCTTCTGCGACCTGCTGCGGGAAAAAGGCATCTACACCCATCTGGTGACCGACCATTTCCACTATTTCCAGGATGGCGGAACCGGCTATCATACGAAATACGACAGCTGGGAATTCATCCGCGGCCAGGAGTATGACGCCTGGAAGGGGCTGGCCGAGCCACCGCTCGATGCCTTCCTGCGGGATTATGACGCGCGCCACTACGATCCGGCGAAAAAGCCCGGCCGGGTCCAGCATATGATCAACAATATGCACCAGATGCGTGAGGCGGATTATCCGATCGCGCAATGCTTCGCCTCGGCCTTCGATTTCCTCGACAGCAATCGCGCCGCGGACAACTGGATGCTGCAGCTCGAACTGTTCGATCCACACGAGCCCTTCCGCGCGCCGGAGCGCTTCCGCCGCGACGGCGACAGCACCTGGCAGGGCGCCGTGTTCAATTGGCCGGATTACAAGCGCGTCAACGAAACCGACGAAGAGGTGGCGGAGATCCGGGCGAACTATGCAGCGCTTCTGCGCATGTGCGACGAGTATCTCGGCCGTCTTCTCGACTACATGGACGAACATGACATGTGGAAGGATACCGCGATCGTGCTCGGCACGGATCACGGTTTTCTGCTCGGCGAACATGGCTGGTGGGGCAAGGGCCGGATGCCCTATTACGAGGAGATCGTCCACACGCCGCTGATGCTCTGCCATCCTCAGATGCCGGAAAGGGCAGGCGAGCGCGCACAATCGGTGACGCAGACCACCGACATCATGCCGACCATCCTCGAGTTCTTCGGGGTCGAGGCACCTTCGCCCGTCACCGGCCGCTCCCTTCTTGCCGAGCCCGAGCCCGGCCGGGTTGTCGCCTTCGGCCTGTTTGGCGGCCCAGTGGGCGTGACCGACGGGCGTTACGTCATGCTGCATTATCCGCCGGACGTGCTCGCCGACGGGCTCCACGAATACACGCTGATGCCGCAGCACATGACCGGGCCGTTCAATGACGAGGAGATCGGCACGGCCACGCTCTCGCCACCCTTCGACTTCTGCAGAAACATGCCGCTGCTGCAGATTGACGCGCTTTCAACAGCAAGGCGTCCGCCGAACATCAACGGCACGTTCGAGGACCAGGGCTTCCTGTTGTTCGACCTCGAAAAGGATCCGCAGCAGCAGAATCCGATCCGGAATGCCGCCGTCGAGGCGCGCCTTTATGCCGGCTTGCGTGACTACATGCTGGCGCATGACGCGCCGGCGGAGGCCTATGTCTGGCTGGGGCTCGAGGCGGCAGAGGATAGCCGCAGGCGGATCACGGACATCATGAGGCCGATGTGACATGGTGGCTGAGCTCCACAGGCTGGATCGCGCAGGAAAAGCGATCAAGTCAGGTTATCGCAGGACGTTTTGTTGTGATTGGATCGCATGCGGTCCTGTTGATAGACGTCAATCCAGCCGACGCGCCAACTCAAAATCCCCGGCATCCCTCCGCCCTGCAGTGACCTGGCGGGCCCATCAAAAATTGTGTTGCGTCATGTCGTCGTTGAACCTGAACCTGTCGATGAGAACCAGTGATCTCCCGTGTCCATACTGCCTGATCTGAATTCCCCGGTGCTCCGCTCCACGCTGCGCGCCACCAATGCCTGGATGCATCTTCTTTCGCCAGTGTTGCGACTGCGGCTGCTGGTGCGCCGGAGCGAGATATGGCTGGTGGCGATCGCCACCGTTATCGGCATTGCCGCAGGGCTCGCCCAGGCCGCCATTTCGACTGCGGCCCATGGATTGCAGCGATTGCTTTTCGGGCTCGGGCCGGACGAGCGGCTGAGCGCAGCGACGGGCACGTTCGGCCTCTGGGCGCTCGGCGTGCCGCTGGTCGGCGGCCTGCTGCTGGTGCCGGTTGCCTATCTGGTGAAGCGCAACGGGCGGCGCATGGTTGACCCGATCGAGGCCAATGCGCTGCATGGCGGTCATCTTTCCTTCAAGGACAGCCTTGTCATCACGCTGCAGACCATCATCTCCAACGGGTTCGGCGCGTCGATCGGGCTGGAGGCGGCCTATGCCCAGATGGGCGGGGCCTTCGGCTCCAAGCTCAGCGCATTTCTGCATGCGCGCCGATCGGACATGCGTCTTCTTCTCGGATGCGGAGCAGGCGCTGCCATCGCGGCTGCGTTCCAGGCCCCGATCGCCGGCGCCTTCTATGCCTTCGAACTGGTGATCGGAACCTACACCATCGCCGCACTCGCGCCCGTCATGGTTTCCTGCATCGCCGCGACCTTCATTTCCGGCTGGCTCACCGGCCATCACGGAACGCAGCTCGGCGGATTGCCCAGCATCGACCTCAACATGTTCGTTGCGCTGATGGGGCTTGCTGTGGTGACGGCGATCTGCAGCGTCGCGCTGATGCTGCTGGTCAGCCAAACCGAGAAGTTGTTTGGAAAGCTCAGGATACCGTCCCTCGTCAGACCCATTTTCGGCGGGGCGGTTCTTGCCTTTGCCGTGGCGTTTGCACCCTTCGTGCTGTCATCCGGTCATGGCGCGATGCAGTCTCTTCTGGAAGACCCACCGACCTCTCTATGGCTGCTTCTGTTCATGATTGTCGCCAAGATGCTGGCCTCGGCGGTCTCGCTCGGCAGCGGGTTCCGCGGCGGCTTGTTCTTCGCCTCGCTGTTCATCGGCGCGCTGATCGGCCTTGTCTATTTCCTGGTGCTGGACCGGATCGCGCCGGGCATGATCGCAGACAACCGGATCGCAGCCTTTGCCGGCATGACCGGGCTTGCCGCCGCCGTGGTCGGCGGGCCTCTGACCATGGTGTTCCTGACGCTCGAGGATTCCGGTTCCCTGTCGCTGGCGATCACGATGCTGGCGGTGGCCGCCGTCTCGTCCGTGCTGATCCGCCAGTTCTTCGGCTATTCCTTCGCAACCTGGCGTTTCCATCAGCGCGGCGAGACCATCCGCAGCGCGCATGATATCGGGCTGATCCGCTCGCTCACGGTCGGGCGGATGATGCGCCGCGACATCCGCACCGCCCGCGCCGGCATGACCGTCCGGACCTTCCGGCGGGACTTCCCGCTCGGTTCAGCAAAGCAGGTGGTCGTCATCGATGAAGACGACGCCTATGTCGGCATGGCGCTGATGCCGGAAATATACGCGCTCGACGAGGAAATGCTCGACCAGCCGCTCGAAGACTTCCTCGCCCTGAAGGAGGCTGTGCTCACGCCGGAAATGACAGCGCGCCAGGCCGCACAACAGTTCGAGGACCAGGCCTCCGACGCTCTGGTGGTGGTGACCGACCGGCGTTCCAACCATGTGCTCGGGATCTTGAGCGAAAGCTACGTGCTGCGCCGCTATGCCGAGGAATTGGACAAGGTCAGGATGGATATGAGCGGCGTCACCAGGAGACCCGCGCGTTCCGCTGCGCGGCGCTGAGATCAGCGCCCTGACGATCTGGCCGGTTAGGGCCTAAGGTCCAGGTCGGTGCTCTCCGCCCAACTGGTTCCGGTCCTCACCGGCCCGGCATCTCGTCTTTGAGCGGCTCTCCGGATTTTGAGAACACCTCGTCTTCAGCGTTGTGATGCATCTTCTCGCGGAAGTTGTCGTCTTGCACTCCAAACTGAGGCGCGGGCAGCTTTTCGGCCGCCTGGCCTAAGAACTGGAGATCGCCGCAAAGTACCCCGCCAAATGTTGGCGCCCTCCTGCCTCGAAGTGAAGCAGGAAGGCAGCAATCATCAATTGAATTGCAGCGATGACTTCAAAACGCCGGCTGTTCGGGCCATCCCGCCGGGAGGCGGCGAACCTCAGGTTTCGACGCTCGGATAATCCTTGCCGCGCCAGTGCTGCAGTTTTGCTGCCATTTCGCGCTGGAACGACAGCGGACCGCTCTTGCTCATATAGGGCTCGTCATAGATGCCGATGAAGATCGTCAGGTTGAGGAAGAAATGCGCGCCCATCTCGAACAGCGCCACATAGTCATGGTTGATCAGCGCCTCGCGCTCCTCATCGGTCAAGGCGTGGACGGTGGAAGCCTCGACGTCATTGCCCAGAAGCTTCGGGCCGATCGACTGTTCCCAAGTGGCGACGAAGGTGCGCGGTTCGTCGATATAGCGCTGCAAGAGTTCCGGGTCGCGGTCGACCGTATAGAGGAATTTGTTGACGTAATATTTGCTCATGCCGCGGCCTCCTTGGGATACCAGGTGAAATAGGCTTCCATGGTGTGGAACAGGTCGAGATTGTCGACATAGTCCGCCCCTTCCGGGCCGGCCACGCCAAGCATCAGAATGAAGTTCAGGAAGCCATGGGTGGCATTGCCGCTCTGGGCCATGCTCTCATGGGTGACGTTTTCGAGAATAGCGTCGATATCGCCGCTCTTCAGCCATTCGATCGCCTGCCGGTCGAATTCCGGATCCGGCCCCGTTTCCATGAACTGGCGCGGGCCGCCGAGTTCGAGCGACAGATGCCCCGTGCCAATTGCGGCAACGCGCTTGTCGGACGGGTAGTCGTCGATCGCCTTGCGGATCGCGCGGCCGAGCTCATAGAAGCGCTTCGGCGTGTGCAGGGGCGGCGCGAAGATGTTTGTGTAGATCGGCACGACCGGCAGGTCGTTCTCAGGCCGCACGGTGATGATCGGGCAGATGATCGAATGGTCGATCTTCAGCTCGTTGGAAAAGGCGAAGTCGAAGTTCTGGTTCATCAGGTGCTGGTGCATGAAGCGCGACATGGGCTCGTCACCCTCAAGCACATATTTCGGAATGCCGAATTCGCGTTCCTCATTATAGAAGGTCGCGTCGTAGCGCTCCGCCTTGCCGATCAGGAATTGCGGGCAGTTGTCGAGAAAGATCTGGTGGAAATGATCGGAGCCGATCATCACCAGAACATCCGGTTCCGCCTTTGCCAGCGTCTCCCGGTAAGCCTCGATCTTGCGCTTCCATGTCGGCGCCTCTGGCATTTGTTGGTCGGGCGGCGCCGTGGTCGCCTTCAGGTAGAAGGGGTGGTGGGTCGACGCCAGTGTTGCAACGAGTTTTGCCAATTCTCTCTCCTCTTGTCGGATATCCTTGAGAGCCCGCGCGGTTGAAATCGCCGCGCGCGGGCTCATTCCTCATGTCCCGGCCTGCCGTCTCAGTCGCCGAACAGCGAACGGGCGATGCCGGCCTTTTCGAAAATGTAATCTCGGCTCTTTTCCAGTTCGCCGCGCAGATGGGCGATGTCGGCGCCGATGAGCTTGCCCTGCCATTTGCGCACCTTGCCCGCCACCAGCACGCTGTCGACATTCGAGCGTTCCATCAGGGTGACGACCGTGCCGGGAACATTATTGAGCGGCGCGACATTGAGCGCCTCGGCGTCGAGCAGGATGATGTCGGCATCCTTGCCCGGCGTCAGCGAGCCGGTGCGGTGGTCGAGCTTCAGGCCCTCCGCGCCGCCTATCGTGGCCGCCCGGATCGCCTCGCGGGCGGTCAGAAGGGCGGGGTACTCCTCGCCCGCCAGCGCCTTTTCATTGGCGAACATGCGCTGCATGGTGACCATGGCGCGCATCTGGGTGAAGAAATCCGCGGTCATCGTGCATTCCACGTCGGTGGAGAGCGAAAGGCTCATGCCGTGGTCGAGCGCCTTCTGGATTGGCGGCGTGCCGTGGCGCATCTGCATCTCGATCGGCACGGACAGCGAGATATGGGCCCCGGCGTCGCGGGCATATTTCCAGCCGTCATCCGACATGCCGGTCATGTGGATGAAGATATTGTCCTCGCCGAACGCGCCGCCCGCGCCAAGCCCGTCGAAGGTCGGCTGCATGCCGAACGTGCCGACCACATGCAGCGCGATCGGGAGATCCAGATCGCGCCCGGCCTTCCAGGATTGTTCATGGAAGGGCAGGTAGATCTCGCCGCCCATGATCATGGTTATGAGCTGGTCGTTCGAGGAGAAATACTGTTCGCGCAGCCGCGCCGCGTCGCCCGGATATTGCGCGTCGTCGCCCCAGCCCTCGAAATAGCCGAAGACGGAGCGGCGGCCCGAATCCTTCAGCGCCGAGATCACCGCATCCGAATGGGCCGGAGAGTGGTGGATCTGGCTGACATCCATCACCGTCGTCACCCCGGCATCGAGCTGCGACAGCGCGCCGAACAGCTCGTTGATGTAGACATCCTCGGGCCGGTAGACGAGGGAGAAGGACTGCAGCACGGTCTCGTAATAGTTCTGGGCGCTCGCCGGCAGGCCGTCATTGATGAGGATGGCGTTGGCGAGCTGGCCGCGCAGCGCGGTCTCGAACTGATGGTGATGCGTGTCGATGAAACCGGGCATGACGATCTTGCCGGAAGCATCAATGACGATGGAGTCGTCCGCAGAAATGGTTTCCGCAATTTCGATGATGTGCGATCCCTCGATCAGGATATCGCCCTTCTCGAAGTCGCCGACGCTGTCATCCATGGAGAGGATGATGCCGTTCTTGATCAGCGTGCGCTGGCCTTCACGGCCGCATGCTTCCGGAACACCCTCGGCAACCGGCGTGGCGTACGCCGATGCGCCCATGCCGCCGCCCGTGGGCCCGAAGTTCGGGTAGGGCAGATGGCGTCTGGAAATGTCACAAAGCCTGCACATGGTTTCTCCTCCCTCAAACCTGCGCGGAAAACCTGTCCCTCGGTCAGGTTCCCATTGTCGATTGCAGAACCGGATATCGGCTCATGGCATGCGCGATATGTGATGCGGCTTCCCTGAGCGCGGGCAACCGTTCTGCGATCATGCTCTCGGGCGTCACCATGCCGGTGTAGCCCGAGGTGTTGAGCGCCGCGATCGTGCGGCCTTCGAAATTCCTGATGGGAACCGCAAGCGCGGTGATGCCGTAGTCGAGCTGGTCGACGGTCGTCGCATAACCATCGGCGCGGACGGCCATGATCTTCTCGCGCAACACATCAGGGTCGGTAACCGTCTTGGAGGTCAGCGCTTCGAGCTTCGCCGTCCTGAGATAGTGTTCCAGCGCCTCGTCGGACTGCCCGGCGAGAAGCACGCGGCCAAGCGAGGTGGCGCCTGCCGGATAGCGCGCGCCGATGACGGCGGCGGCGCGGCGGGCGCGCTGCACCGAGACATGGGCGACATAGATCACATGATCGCCGTCCAGCGTGCCCACAGAAGACGCGTCGCCGAACTGTTCGACCAGCGCCCTCAGATTGGGCTGCAGCACCTCGTCGATATGGGCGGAGAAATAGAAGGCCGAACTCAGGGTCATCACCTTGGGACGCAGGTGAAAATGCTTGTTGGTCTGGCCGACATAGCCGAGCGTCTGCAGCGTGATCAGGCTGCGGCGCGCGGCTGCCGGCGAAAGGCCGACGCGGCGCGCCACCTCGCTCAGCGTCATCTCGGAATGGGCGGCGTCGAAGCATTCGAGGATCGCAAGCCCCTTGGCAAGCGCCTCCACGAATTCGGCAGGCCTGTCGCTGTCTTCGACGAATTTCAGAATTTCAGCCACGTCAGTTTTCCTCAAGAACAAGATCCCTAAGGCGCCAGAGTGGGTGAGCCGCGTAATGAAAACAAGGCTCATTCCCTCCGTACGGGACCTGATCTTCCTCCCGATGAAGGCGGCTTGCCGATCCTCCTGATCGGGGCATTGCGCTTTCAACTTGACGCTAGACTAATTGCTCTCTACGATTTCGGCAAGAGGAAATTATTTCGCATACCGAAAAGGGAGTTTGTTGTGCGAATTGGAAAACAAGACGGCGCCTTCACTGCAATTGCCGAATCCGATGCAGACAGCATCACTGTGCGCGGCCATGACCTGTGCAACGACCTGATCGGCAAAATCGATTTCAGCGACTATTTCTGGCTTCTCGTCACCGGTGAAAAGCCGAGCGCTGCCCAGCGACGCATGATGGATTCCTGCCTGGTCGCCATTGCCGAGCATGGTCTGGTCCCCAGCGTCCAGGCCGCGCGCATGACGCTTGCCGCGGGGCCCGATGCCTGGCAGGGCGCGATGGCGGCCGGCATTCTCGGCATGGGCAGCGTGGTTGCCGGGTCTTCGGAACAGGCCGGCCGCTTTCTCGTCTCCGTTGTCGAGGCCGCAGACAAGATGGGCGGCGATATAGAAAAGGCGGCAACGGAAGCCGTGACCCAGCTCAAGGCCGAACGCCGGAAGGTGCCGGGCCTTGGCCATCCCCAGCATTCGGCCGGTGATCCGCGCGCCAACAGGCTGCTTGCGATCGCCGACGAGGAGGGCATTGCCGGTCGCTATATCGAAGCGCTTCGTGTGCTTGCGGATGTCGCGCCCAAGATCGTCAACCGTCCGCTGCCAATCAATGTGTCCGGCGCCATCCCGGCAACAATCCTTGATGCCGGCTGGCCGGTCGACGCGTTGAAGGCGGTGCCGATCCTCGCCCGCACAGCCGGTCTTTCCGCGCACCTTCTGGAAGAGAGCCGGCGTTCCATCGGTTTCATCATGTCGCACAAGGCGGATCTTGCGATCGAATATGACGGCGAGAAACCCAAGAACAAGAACGCGGAATAGGGAGAAGCCGATTGGTCAAGATTCTCAAGAATATCAGGGTTGTCGAACTCGGCACCTATATCACCGGGCCGGCCGCCGCCATGCATCTCGGCGATCTCGGCGCCGATGTGATCAAGGTGGAGCGTCCGGGAGCAGGCGATCCCTTCCGCGCCTTCAAGGGCGGTCTCTATTCGCCGCATTACCAGACCTATAACCGCAACAAGCGTTCGATCGCGATCGATACCAAGGATCCGGACGAACTGGCGTTTCTGCGTGATCTCGTCTCGACAGCCGATGTTTTCATCCAGAACTTCAGGCCGGGCGTTGCCGAACGTCTGGGCGTCGGCGAAGCTGATCTGCGCAAGGTCAAGCCCGATCTGATCTATTGCGCGATTTCCGGTTTCGGCCAGTCGGGCCCGGCGCGCGACCGCCCGGCCTTTGATACCGTGGCCCAGGCAGCCAGCGGTTTCCTGCGGCTTGTGACGCCGCCGACCAATCCGCGGGTCATCGGCCCCGCGATTGCCGACGCGCTCACCGGGCAATATGCGGCCATGGCGATTCTCGCCGCGCTTCTGGAGCGCGCAAGCACCGGAAAGGGCCGCCGCATCGATATCTCGATGCTGGAGGCGATGACCCATTTCAACCTCGACAGCTTCACACATTATTTCGCCGTGGATGAGATCATGGGCCCGCTCTCGCGGCCGACCGTTTCACAGAGCTACACATTCGAGTGTTCGGACGGCAAATGGGTGGCGATCCACATGTCCTCGCCGGCGAAATTCTGGGAAGGGCTGTTGAAGGCGACAGGGCAGGAGCAGCTTGCCGACGACCCCCGTTTTGCCGAACGGCTGGAGCGCATCCAGCATCAGGATGACCTCATCGAAATCCTGACGCCGGTCTTCAAGTCGATGACGCGCGACGAATGGTGCGAAAAGCTGCTTGAGGAAGGGGTACCCCACGCGCCGGCCTATGATTCCGATGAAGCGCTCGATGATCCGCAGGCGCAGCATCTGAAGATCGCCGTCGAGATGGATCACCCCGAAAAGGGGAAGACCAAGACGGTGCGACCGCCCTACAGCTTCGACGAGCAGGTGGAGACAGACATTGTCGCGCCGCCATTGCTTGACCAACACGGTGCGGAAATACGCGCCGAGATTGCCCGCCGCAAGGCGGGCTGACGCGCGCATTTCGTCGCGGACAGAGGGAGGAGGTGACCGGCATGCAAGAGACAGAAGAGACGGTTCCGGCAGCAGCCGTGATGGAGGCCAGCAAGGCCATGCTGCAGAAAAAGCTGTTCGCCATCTTCACCGAAGCGACCAACGGCATGGGGCCGGTTTTTGAGAACATGGAGGCCCATCTCGCCTATCAGGTCGGGCTGGAACGGGACGGCGTGCTCTATGCCGCAGGCCCGCTCTTCTCCGATGACGGCGAGCGCTGGGCAGGCGAGGGCTTGGTGGTCATCCGCGCCGAAAGTGCGGAAGCCGCGACCGAAATCGCCCGCAATGATCCCATGCACAAGGCTGGCGCCAGACGGTTCAGGGTGCGTCCCTGGATGATCAATGAAGGGCGGGTTTCAATCCGGCTCGATTACTCGACACAGACATTCGTGATGGACTGAACGCATCTTTCGGGAGGAGCAAAAATGCGTAATTTTCTCAGACTGACAACTGCCGTCATGCTGACGATACCTTCGGCGGCCTTGGCGCAGGAAACCATCAACCTCACGGTGGCTTCCAGCCATCCGACGGTGATCCCGTGGGTGGGCATGATCCAGACCCACTTCATGGCAAAGACCGATGAGATTCTCGCCGAGACCGGAGATTACAAGATCAACTGGAACGAGGCTTTCGGCGGCCAGCTCTACAAGGCCAATGCCACGCTTTCATCCGTCGAAGAAGGCATCACCGATATCGGTTGGGTATTCTCGCTGCTGGAGCCGGCCAAGCTGCCGCTCAGCCAGGCAACGAGCTATGCGCCGTTCTCCACCGCCAATCCGCAGCTTCAGCTCGAGGTGATGGAAGACCTGATGGAGAACAACGAGGCCTTCCGCGAGGAATGGGAACAGTACAATCTCAAGGTTCTCGGCCTGACCGGCACCGATATGTACGACATCTACACCAAGGAGCCGATCGAGGGCATCGCCGATATCGAGGGCATGAAGATCTCGGCCCCCGGTGTGCTCGGCACCTGGCTGCGAGGCACCGGCGCCAATGCCGTGGACGGCGCGCTCACCACCTTCTACACCGACATCCAGACCGGCGTTTCCGACGGCGTGCTGACGCTCGCGCTCGGAGCCAAGCCGGCGAAGCTCTATGAGGTCGCGCCCTATCTCAACCGCTTCGATGCGGCCGTGTCCTTCTCGGGCGCGATCGCGATCAACCGCGATGTCTGGGACACGCTGCCGGAAGAAGTTCAGGATGCGATGATCGAGGCCGGCAAATATTACACCGCGGCCCACGGCAAGCAGTTGCTGGAAGGCCATGAGGCAGCCCTGACCGATATGGTCGCGTTGGGCGCGGACCAGAACCCGCCGGTAACGCTTGTCGAGATGCCCGAGGCAGAGCGCGAGGCCTGGGTTGCGATGCTGCCGGATCTTGCCGGCGAATGGGCGGATAACCTGGAAGCGCAGGGACTTCCCGCACGCGAATTCCTGAGCGCCTATATGGACGGCCTGCGCGAGCGCGGTGAAACGCCCATGCGCGACTGGGACCAGTAGGCGGCGCGCGCATATGTCGTCCGCAACAGATAACGCCCGCCAGCCCGGCGGGCGCTCCCCGAACGCCCTTGCCCGGGCGTGGCAGGTCCTCGTCGATGGTCTTGCCGCGCTCGGCACGGTGCTCATTCTTGTGCTGATGCTGGTCATCTCCGCCGATATCTTCATGCGCAACCTGCTGGGTTCCTCGCTGCCGCTGGTCTCCGAGCTTGGCGCGCTTCTTCTGGTGATGATCGTGTCGCTTCAGCTTGCCACCACCATCCGCGCCGACAGGCTCGCCCGGACCGAGATTTTCTTTCCCGGCTTCAGGCTGAAACGGCCGGTGGCCGGCAGCATACTGTCGGCGCTCTTCAACCTGACGGGCGCGGCGATGATCGGCCTCATAGCATGGTCCAGCTTTCTGATCCTTCAGAAGGATTGGACATCGGGGGAGTATATCGGCGTTTCCGGCATTGCGACGCTGCCGGTCTGGCCGTTCCGCGCCTTCATCGTTTTCGGGGTCGCCGTTGCCGCATGTGAGTTTCTGTTTCGGGCGGTCGGCGACATTGCCGCCACTGTTAAAGCCGGGGAGCGACCATGAGTCCGCTTGAAATCGGAGGTCTGGCGGTCGCCGCCCTGCTGGTGCTGATCTATCTCGGCATGCCCATCGGCGTCAGCATGCTGTTCGTTTCCTTTGTCGGCGTTTCTGCCATTCGCGGCGAGGTTGTCTCCATGCGCATGCTCGGCGCGGTCGCGAACAATTCGCTCAGGGAATATCTTTACGCCATCGTGCCGCTATTCGTGCTGATGGGGCTTCTGGTAACGGTCTCGAAGGTCGGCAAGGACACGTTCGACGTGTTCCAGCGGCTGATGGGACGGATCACCGCAGGGCTCGGCATCGCGACCGTGTTCGCCAACGCGGTCTTTGCCGCCATTACCGGCGTTTCGATTGCGTCTGCCACCGTCTTCAGCCGGGTCGCCGTGCCGGAAATGACGCGCCATGGCTATACCGCCAAATTCGCCACCGGGGTCGTCGCGGGCTCGTCCGTTCTCGGCATGCTGATCCCGCCGTCATTGCTGATGATCGTCTATGCGGTACTGGCGGAGGAATCGGTCGGCCGGATGTTTCTCGCGGGCGTCGGACCTGGCGTCTTGCTGGCCATCGCCTTCTCGATCACCATATTTCTGCTGGCGTGGCTGAAGCCGGATTTTGTCTTCACGGCGGAAAAACCGGTGCTGGAGGAGGAGGAAATCGGCTGGCTGGCGCTTGTTCGCAAGGCCGTGCCGATCGTCTTCCTGATGGTTCTGGTGCTCGGCGGACTATATGGCGGTTTCCTCAACCCGACAGAGGCAGGCGCTGCCGGTGCGCTTGGCGCATTGCTGATCGCGCTCTTGCGCCGCTCGCTGACGCCGCGCTCGTTCTGGCGGCTTCTTGTCGAGACCGGGCAGATTACCGTCTCGGTTCTGTTCCTAATCCTGGCCGCGACCTTTTTCAGCCGCATGCTGGCGCTTTCCGGCGTGCCGCGGTTTCTCGCCGAAACCCTGCTCTCCGGTCCGATCGGTCCCTATGGTTTCCTGCTTATCTATCTACTGCTGATCATCGCGCTTGGCTGTCTTATCGATTCCATCTCGATCATGCTGATCCTGCTGCCGATTGCGCTTCCGGTCGCAGAGGCCGCCGGGTTCGATCTGATCTGGTTCGGGGTGCTGACGGTGGTGGCCGTGGAGGTCGGGCTGCTGACGCCGCCCTTCGGCCTGTCGGTCTACATCATCAAGACCGCCGTCGAGGACCGGTCGCTGAAGGTCTCGGATATCTTCAGGGGCACCATGCCCTTCGTCGGCGCCATGCTGGTATCACTTGCCATGATCGTCGCATTTCCGTCGATTGCGACATGGTTTGCACGGCTTTAGAGCCTCAGGTGGGATAACCGGTTGTCCGCACGAGATCGGCGGCGCAAAAGTCGGCCACGATCCAGAATGTCTGAACGCGAACTGGTCCATGACCTTTGCCGAGGCGCGAGAAAAGTTGGAGGATTGGCGTAGCCACTATACCGGCATCATCCTCTTTCCGCGATCGGATAAAACGTACCGATCGCGTTGCGCAATCCCGGTGGCGCTGCCAGCCCTCCGACGTGATGCGAGCAGGGAAAACTAACAGTCGGCGTTCCAAGGGATGGGCGCACTGCAGAAAACCCACGGCCCTCCCGAAAAACAGCGCCTTGAATCAATCTTGGACAGCAATTTCGACAAGCGACTTGAACTCGGTATCACCGTCCACATCCGCACCGCCCGCTCGCGGACTTCAAGACGCTGGCATCAGCCGGCGATGTCTTGATAAAACCGCAAAGACGTCTGGAGACCAGAGCGCGTCCAGGAAAAGTGGATACCGGTTTTCCGTCCGGATGCGCGTAATAAAAAGATAGAGGATTTCCGGTGATCCGGTTTTCACCGGAAATCCTCAAGCAACCGAACGGACAGGCTCGGCCGGAGCGCCGCAAGTGTCGCTCAGAACCGGCTCGCGACTGCGGCCGCGTCCCTTGCCAGATCCTCGAACGCGTTTTCGACAAGGGTGCGGAAGGCTTTTAGGAGCGGCGTCGATTCGATTGCGTTGTGGGTGATGAGGCCGAAGGGAACGATCGGCATTTCCGCCGGAATCGACACGATCTTCAGCCGTTGCGATCGAAGATGCGGGAGCACGGTGACGATCGGCAGGACGGCAAGCGAGTCGATCGACAGCAGCATGTTGAACAGCGCATTGCCGGATTTGACGGAAGAAACGCTTTCGCGGCGCGTCACGCCCATCCGGGTGAAGGCGTTGAGGGCGTAGCTCTGCAGAATGCTCTCGCCGGCGTGGTCGAGCCAGAGCGCCTCGTCGAAAAACTGGCGCAGGCTGATATCCGTCGGCAGGCGATACTCCTGCCGGGCGACGATCGCATGGGTGACATCCATGAGGTGGCTCTGGGGCATGCCGTCCGAGGTGCCGGTCGTTGCCATCGGAACCAGAGCGATATCCAGTTTCCGCTCGAACACGCGATCACGCAGTTCGGGCGCGTAGCCCGTCTCCAGTTCGAAGCTGACAAGCGGGTTCTCATCATGGAAACGCAGCACGAGTTGGGCAAGCACGTCCTCGCAGAAGAACGGCGGCGCCCCGACGCGCAGGCGCCCGAGCCGCCCCTGCTTGATCATCTGCGCCTTCTGCGAGGCGTCCTCCACGATCGTCCGCAACTGCCTGCCGCTGGCGGCCAGCTGCCTGCCGGTCTCGGTCGGCTCGAGCGGCCTGCCTCGCCGCAACAACAGGGCCTGTCCAAGGCGCGCTTCAAGCGCGGCAACCGTCTTGCTGACCGCCGGCTGGGCAATTCCCAGGACCCGCGCCGCGCGCGAAAATGACCCCTGTTCCACGAGTGTCGCAAAAAGAATGAGGTGGCGGGGGTCGAGCTTCACGCGCGCTCCTGGCTGTTTTTAATATTCCATAAGGGAATAAAAACTTGCGATTATACAATTTGCAAGAATTTTTAGACTCCTGCAGTCTGAACACGGACATTCGTGGGGGAGGAGACCTGGCGGATGTTCCGGGAGGATATCGCCAGATGAAAGCAGACGTTTCCAGGACGCGCTGGGACCTCAGATTGCTGCGGGGTATAACCGCGCTCTTTCTGTTCGCCATGATGGCGGTCACCTTTGCCGATGTGGTCGGCCGCTACCTTTTTTCGGCGCCGATCTACGGCGCGGCCGAAATCATCCAGGTCATGCTGGCCATCACCATTTTCAGCGCCATGGGGCTTGTTTCCCATCAGGACCAGCACATCGCGGTTGACGTGTTCGACCAGCCGCTGTCGCGGATGTTCGGCCGCTCGCGCGACATCGTCATCGGCGCCGTCTCGACCATCGGCCTCCTCCTGATAAGCGTCGAGCTGGCGCGCAACGGGGTCGATGCGATCCGCATGGGACGCGTGACGGTCGTTCTCGAATTCTCAAGCGCCTGGATGTCTCTGCCCGGTGCGGTGCTCTGCGCCGTCGCCGCCGGACTGCAAATAACCACGTCGGTGCGCAAGAAATGACGACAGCGCTCATCGGTTTCGCGATTGTACTGCTTCTCTGTTTCTTCGGTGTCCGCGTCGGCTTCGCGACCCTTTTCGTGGGCGTTGCCGGCTTTGCCCTGCAGCGCGGGCTCGGGGCCGCGCTGACCATGACCGGCAGCCAGATCATCGAGACGGCGACGAACTACAACCTCTCCATCATCCCGCTGTTCGTCCTCATGGGCGCCTTTATCTACCGCGCCGACATATCCACGGACCTGTACGAAGCCGCCCACGCTAGGCTCGGCCACCTTCGCGGCGGTCTGGCGCAATCAACAGTGCTTGCCTGCGCCGCCTTCTCTGCCGTCTGCGGCTCCTCGCTGGCGACGGCCGCCACCATGACGCGGGTGGCGCTGCCGTCGATGCGCGCCTACCGCTACTCGGATCGTCTTGCCACCGGCACGATCGCGGCGGGAGGTACCCTGGGCATCATGATCCCGCCCTCGGTTCCGCTGGTGATCTACGGCATCATCGCGGAACAGGACATCGGCACCTTGTTCATTGCCGGCATCCTGCCGGGGCTGCTTCTCGTCACCGCCTTTCTGCTGACGGTCGCGATCTGGACGACGCTGAACCCGCAAGCCGGCCCCGCAAGAACGGGCGCACCGGCCGCGCGCAAACGCGGCGCGGGCGGTTCGGTGATCGCCGTGCTGCTTCTCTTCGTCTTCGTGCTCGGCGGCATTTACGCCAGCATATTCACGCCGACCGAGGCCGCGGGCATCGGCGCGACCGGCGCGGCGGCAATCGCCTTCGCGCGCGGAAGCCTGCGCTCCCTGTCCGTCTGGGTCGAGATCCTGGTCGAGGCGGCTGTGACGACGGCGGCATTGTTCATGATCATTTTCGGCACGCTGGTTTTCGCGCAGTTCATCAATCTGTCCGGCATGCCCTTCGACCTGATGTTCCTTGTCGAGGATATGGGGCTCAGCCCCCTCGGTCTGGTGGCCAGCATCGCGCTGATCGCCCTGCTGCTCGGGATGATCTTCGAATCGCTCGGCATCCTTCTCCTGATCGTGCCGGTCTTCCTGCCCGCGCTGATCGCCGCCGATGTCGATCTGATCTGGTTCGGCATCGTCGTGGTCATGGTCACCGAGCTCGGCCTCATCACGCCGCCCATCGGAATGAATGTCTTCGTGGTGCGAAGCGTGATGTCGGACGTCCGGCTTGCAAGCATCTTCGTCGGGGTGATGCCGTTCGTGGCGGCGCTCATCGCGGTGCTCGTTCTCATTTTGGTGTTTCCGGCCATCGCAACCGTGCTGCCGGACTTCGCCAATACGCCATAACCTGAACAATAAATCGAAACGGGAGGAACAACATGAACACGACGACCAGACTGGCATGCGCCCTCGCGGGCGCCATGGCCCTCACGGGGGCCGTTACCCAAACGGCGAGCGCACAGACGCGGATCTTGCTGAATTGCTTCTTTCCGCCCCAGCACTTCATCTGTCAGGACGTACTTGGCGGCTGGGCGAAGGATGTCACGGAGGCGACCGATTCCCGCGTCCGCGTTGCCATCCTGCCGCAGACCATGGCGCCGCCGCCCGAGCAGCTGATATCGGCGCGCGCCGGCGTCTTCGACGCCGCGATCCAGATGAACGGGTTCATCGAGAACGAAGTCACCGGAACGCAGGTTTCGCAGCTTCCGTTCACCGGCGTTTCCGACGGGCGGGCCAATTCGCTGGCGCTGTGGAACACCTACGAGAAATACCTGTCTTCCAACGACGAATATGACGGTGTCGAGCTCCTCGGTCTGTTCGTGGCGCCGGGCGCCGATTTCTATTCCCTGACGGATGAGCCTATTCGCTCGCTCGAAGACATGAAGTCGATGAAGATGTGGGCGACGCCGGGCGCGACGGCGGAAATCCTGAAGCAGGCAGGCTCGGCCGTGGTCGCCGGCCCGGCGGTTCAGATGACCGAACTCATCCAGCGCGGCGTGGTCGACGGTTTCGTCGGCATTCCGGCGTCCGATGCCGTGGCGTTCAACGTGATGCCCTCGGCGAAATCGGCGACCGTTACCCGCCTGAAGATCAACACGCCCACCTTCTCGTTCTTCATCAATGACGACACCTGGGCAAAGATCGACCCGGCCGATCAGGAGAAGATCCGCGCGCTGTCGGGCGCCGCCTTCGCCGAGCGCGCCGGCAGCATCTGGACCGGAATCGAGGAAAAGGCGCTGGCCGAGCGGGAAGAAAAGATCGAGGTGATCGAGGCGCCGGAGGCGTTAGAAGCGGAGCTGACGGCGGCGGGACAAACCTGGTCCGATAAATGGATCGAGTCGGCCAATGCCAAGGGGATCGACGGCGCGGCGGCTCTCGACTTCTACAAGTCCGAAGTGGTTCGCCTGTCAAAATGACAAACCGCGGAGAGCGGTGTTCCTCAGATTAATGCCAGGTGAAGCGGACAAAGGTTCACCGTCCGGTACTGCATAAAAACATAGAAAGTGAGCGGTTCCGCGTTTCCGCGAAAGGCGGAACCGCTCTGGAAGCGAGTCCATCATGACAAAACCCCGAAACGTCCTCTGGATCATGGCAGACCAGCTTCGCTGGGACTACCTCTCCTGCTACGGACACCCGCACCTGAAGACGCCGAACCTCGATCGGCTTGCCGCGCGGGGCGTCCGGTTCAACAAGGCCTATGTGCAGTCGCCGTTCTGCGGGCCGTCACGCATGTCGAGCTATACCGGGCGCTATTGCCGTTCGCATGGCTCGACATGGAACGGCTTTCCGCTCCGCGTGGGCGAACCGACCCTGGGCGATCATCTGCGCGAGATCGGCGTGCGCCCGGCAATCGTCGGCAAGACCCACATGGTCGCCGACGAACAGGGCATGGAATGGCTCGGCATAGACCCGCAATCCACGATCGGGATACACATCTCCGAGTGCGGCTTCGAACCGTTCGAACGCGATGACGGCATGCACCCTTACGGTCCCTACGACCCGGATGTTGCCTATCAGGATGCGTTGCGCGAAGCGGGCATCGACAGCGACAACCCCTGGGAAGAGCACGCCAACGCGGCGCTTGGAGAGGATGGCGAGCGGCTTTCGGGCTGGCTGCTGAAATACTCCAACCTGCCGGCGGACATTCCGGAAGAGCTTTCGGAAACGCCCTATATGACCCGGCGCGCGATGGATTTCATGGCGCAGGCCGGAGACCAACCTTGGCTCTGCCACCTGTCCTTCATCAAGCCGCACTGGCCCTATATCGTGCCCGCGCCCTACCATGACATGTATGGCAAGGAGCACGTCGTCCCGCCGATTCGGTCCGACGCCGAGAAGGAGACGGACCATCCGGTGTTTCGGGCCTATCTCGAATCGCGCATCTGCAGGACATTCGCGCGCGACGAGGTGCGCGAGCGGGTGATCCCGGCCTATATGGGGCTGATCAAGCAGATCGACGACCAGATGGGCATTCTGTTTTCCTGGATGGAAGAACGCAGCCTGATGGACAATACGATGATCGTGTTCACCTCCGACCATGGCGATTATCTCGGCGATCACTGGATGGGCGAGAAGGACCTGTTTCACGACCAGTCCGTGCGCGTGCCGCTCATCGTCTATGACCCGCGCCGTGAGGCCGATGCCACGCGCGGCACGGTCTGCGAGGAGCTTGTGGAATCGATCGATCTCGCGCCCACCTTCCTCCGGTTCTTCGGCGGCAAGGACAAGCCGCACATCATGGAGGGGCGGCCGCTCGATCCGCTGCTCCACAAGACGGGACCGACGCAGACATGGCGCCGCTACGCGATCTCGGAGTATGACTATGCGACCCGCGAGGCGCGAAAGATCATCGGCAACCCGCAGGAAGATGCGCGGCTGATCATGATACGCGATCAGCGCTGGAAGTACGTGCATGCCGAAGGCTTCCGGCCGATGCTGTTCGACCTTGAGGCGGACCCGCTGGAGCTGAACGATCTGGGCGGAAGCCAACAGGAAGAGCACGTCTTGCAGCGGGCGACCATGTCGCAGGCCCTGTTCGCCTGGTCACGGCAGCACCATAACCGCATCACCCTGTCTCCCGATCGCATCGAGGCGATGACGGGCAGGGAGCCGCCCGGCATCCTGATCGGCTTCTGGGATGAACAGGAATTCGAGGCCGAATTCGGAAAACCGTTCGCGGACCGTCCCTAGGTGTGAGCCCTCCAGGGCTGAAATGGAAGCGGCTCTGTTTGCCCAACCGGTCGCCTCAAGTGTGGCAGCGCGCACGGCAGGCGCTTATCCGAATGCGCGCTGCTCGCTCGATGCCACACAGACGGCCTCAGGTCGACGGCGGCTTCGTGGCCGCTTACCGGAGGACATCTTTGGCGCGCTGGCGGCGCTGCTTGTGTGCTCCTCAACTGTTCAAAGTGGCAGCTTTTGCGCGTCAACACCGAACCTTGCGTCTGCAGCAAAACGCGAGGAGATTACTCTTACCGTGGCGAACCTTTCGACGCATGGTGCGAGCGAATAGCAAAGTGAACCCCTCACGTCTTGGTCCATACGACGGAAAAGGGATTGAACGAATGGTATCTTCAACATGACGCTGCAAGAATTCTATCACGCCTACATAGGTTGCCTGAATCGACGAGATTGGGATGAGCTGGGGCGGTACGTTTCCGATGATGTCAAACACAATGGTCGGTCGTTTGGGCTGTCAGGCTACCGCTCGATGCTGGTCAAAGACTTCGAGGACATCCCCGACCTGCATTTCGTCATAGATCGTCTGGCATGCGACCCACCCCTTATTGCGGCAAGGTTGATGTTTGATTGCTCACCAAAGGGCGATTTCCTTGGCTTGAAGATCAATGGCCGGCGCATTTCCTTCGCAGAAAACGTGTTCTACGAGGTGAAGGGCGGCAAGATAGCCGTTGTGTTCTCCGCGATCGATAAAACCGCGATCGAACGTCAGATCGCTTGAACCGCCTTTTGCGACAATGACCGGTTGGGGCCGGACGCCGATGCGACTAAACAGTCGCGATGGCGACCGTTTTCCGGGTCTTGATCGCCGAAACCCGACAGCCTATGCCCGGTCCCATTCCGTTTTCTCTCATCGCCCGGCAAACCGCGCCTTCGCGGCATCCGTCACGGGCGTGTAGAGCGCTACGCGGGTGCCTTCGGGATCGGCCATCTGCATGGAGCGGTTGCCCCACGGCATGTCCTTGGGCTCATGAATGATTTCAACGAGGTCTTTCAGACGTTCGAACTCGGCGTCCACATCGGCGACCATGAATTCGAGAATGGCTGTGCGGTTGGCACTCGGCTCCGCGCTGCCTTCCTTGAACAGGGCGACGGTCGCCGCGCTGCCGATTGCGAGGGTTGCCCCGGGGGTGACAATCTCGGCGAAGACCGGGGCGAGCCAGTCGCCCTGATAGCCCGTTACCAATTCGTAGAAGGCGACCATTGCGGCGATGTCGGAGGCAATGAGGCGGGTGGAGGCGAATTTCATGAGCTGTTCCTTTTGAAACGATTGTCTTGAAGGCGTTGTTGCTGCCCTTGATTTCTGACATAGCCATGCTGACACCCTTGTGGCAGCAGGAGTCACCAGGCATGCGAAAAGCGGAACGTCTTTTTCAGATCATCCAGATTCTTCGGCGCTCGACGCGACCCGTCACCGCCTCCGCCATTGCTGAAGAGCTCGAAGTCTCCAAACGCACCGTCTATCGTGATGTCGCGCATCTGATTGGGCAGCGCGTGCCGATCGATGGCGAAGCCGGCCTCGGTTACGTTCTCGATGCCGGGTATGACATGCCGCCGCTGATGCTGACACCCGACGAGATCGAGGCCGTGATGCTCGGGCTTAAGATGGTCAAAAAACTCGGCGACGCAGCGCTGGACACCGCGGCTGACGATGTGTTGGCAAAGATCACATCAGTGGTGCCCGAGACGTTTCTTCCCTATATCGCCCAGCCTGCCGTCGGCATCAGGGCGGACGTTGATGAACTTGCGGGCTCTCAAGACACGCGGCCGCTCAGGGCTGCGATCAGGGACGGGCATAAGCTGAAGATCGAATATCGTTCGGCCGATGGGGTGAACACCACCCGGATCGTCTGGCCCGTCCTTCTCGGCTATGCCGATCGGCACAGCCTTCTGATCGCATGGTGCGAGCGCCGGCAGGCCTTCCGGCATTTTCGAACGGAGCGTATGGCGCGCGTGGAGGTGCTTGACGAGGTCATCGGTGTGTCGCGCGGCAAATTGAGGGCGCAGTGGTTAACGTGGCGCGAGGAGGAGCGGAGAAAACTTGCGCTGAACTCCGAACACCTGCAATCACCCAAGAAATCGCAGTCTGACAGTTGATCACAAGACAATCTGCGACCGATGCTTCTGCGCAGCGAACGAAGCCTCGCTTCTGGTCCAAGCGCCTGACGTGAAGACGTTGTCGATGCGCCCGCATGTTCCTTGTACAGTTCCTACAACGCAAGGCTCAGGAGACGGCCGCCATGTGCGTGCTTTGCATCGCAGCACCTTGCTGATTGACGACGCTCGTGCGCATCTCGCGGATGCCTTCAGCCGGCGAGATCACCGGTGCGTAGCCAAGCTCCTCTCGCGCACGGCGGATGTCGATGGTGAAATCCTTGCCGATCAGCCGCAGCATCTGCCGGGTGATCGGCGGCTCGCCTTCGCGGCGGAAGACCCGCCAGGCCGTGCCGATTAGCCCGGCCATTGCCCAGGCGACGCCGAACGGCACGTTGCGCTCCTTCGCTGTTACGCCGCGGCTGTCGAGAAGGCGGGTCAGGAACGACTTCAACGTCGTATCCTCGCCGTCGCTCACAAACCAGGCTTCTCCGCCTGATCCGTGATCGGCGGCAAGGAGCAGGGCATGGCACAAATTGTCGACATGGCAGGTGGACATCGCCTGCCCGCCGCCTGCAACCCATTGAAACTGCCCCGCGCGGACGGTCTCGACCATATGGTCAAGCATCGGCATGTCCGGGCCCCAGATAAAGGGCGGGCGGATCGCCACCGTCGAGAAGCCGTCGCGGCGTCCATTCGCGGCGAGAAGAATTTCCTCTGCCTCGGCCTTGGAGGCCGCGTAGGGGGCAAATGGCATCCGGTGCAAGGCCGCGTCCTCGCTCACGCCACGCATCGGTTCGGGGCGACCCATGACGACGGCTGCGGCACTGACATAGACTATGCGGCGCACGCCGGACCGCTCGGACGCTGCGACGATGTTGCGTGTGCCGTCGACGTTGATCCGGCGGAACATGGCCATTGGGCCCCAGAGCTTGAAATGTGCCGCGACGTGAAACACGACCTCGACTCCGTCCATGGCAGATGTGAGCGCTTCAGGGTCCGAAAGATCGGCCATGACGGGTTCAGCGCCCGAAGCCTGAACCTGCGCCAAGGCTTTGGCGCTGCGGCCGAGCGCGCGGACACGCCAGCCGTCCGAGAGCAGACGGCGGATGAGATGTTTGCCGACGAAGCCGGATCCGCCGGTGACGAGGGCAAGGCGGGACGGGGAGGGCAACTGGCTCATGACGATCTCCTGGATGTCGTTTGTGCCAGGCAAGGTGCCACAGCGCCGAATGTTACACAATACAAAATATGAAATATGTTACTTATTGCCCAACCCCATTGGATCGACTAGAGCCCTTCATGCTTAAATGGAAACAGTTCTGTTTGCCCAAACCGGTCATTCCACGCGAAGAAGCCCGCGCGGCATAGCCATAGCTATGGCGAAGGGCTTCGACAAAGTGGAGGGCCGGTTTCGGCAAACCCGAAGGGCGGCATGAATTTGCGCCATTACCGGCGGTCTTCGGCTTGGACATAGCTTCGGCTATGCCCTGCGCCAAAGCCCTTGGTCCTGGCGCAAATTCCTTGCCGCAGAACGCTTCCATTTAAGCCTGAAGGGCTCTAGGAATCGCGCATGGAAAACACCGTCTCCGATCCCCGTGACCGCATCCTCGACACGGCGGCCGAACAAGTCCGCCGTTTCGGCGAGGCCAAGACCAACGTCGTCGACATCGCCAAGGCCATGGGTCTGTCGCATTCGGCGATCTACCGGCACTTCCAGTCGAAAGCGGAGATCTTCGACGCCCTCGCTGCGCGCACCATGGACGAGGAGGCTGACCTGGCGACCCGCTTCGCAAAGGCCGAAGGCCCGGCGGCAGAGCGGCTTCGCGGCCTTGTTCTGGCGCTCCACCGCAGCAAGCGGGCCAAGCTCGGTGATGACCCTGAAATCCATGGCCTCTACCGTCGGATCGTGACGGAGCGCCCGGATCTCGTCGCTGATTACGGGCGCCGCATGACCGCTCTGGTCCGGCAGGTGCTGGAGGATGGCGTGAAACGTGGCGAATTCCACATCCGGGATGTCAACGTTGCCGCCGGTGTCGTGCGCGACGCGGTCACGGTCTTCGTCCATCCCGCTCACGTGGAACAAGCGGTCCGTGCCGGGCTCGACATGGAGCCGAGACTTCAGGCGGTGATCGATGCCTTGGTTTTAGCTTTTGCGGCAACCACCCAGACCCGATAATGCGCAGGCGGACATCGGGCTATTCAAGCCGACAGACAGCGCGCCATTTTACGGGCCATTGCGGATAGCCAAGCGCTTGGCTTGCCCGGGCGTTTTGTTTTCAGAAGACCTTCTGAAATGCGGGGTTGATGGTTCGATTGCTATCTGGCGCTGCCCATCAACACCGGCTGTGTCACACCAATGTCGGTGAGAAGATTCCAACTGTCTCTTCCGCGCGGTAACGATGCCTTGAGGCGCGGTGTCGACAAGGCGGCCATCTTTGCGCAGCGTGGAGAAGCCGCCGACATAAAGGCGCGGACTTTGTGCCGAAGCAGGTGGCGACCTTCGACGCGCAGCCATTGGCAGCGATCCTCGCGATCCGGCCATGCTGCGGCTCCGCGGACAGCGGTCGGCAAACCGTCCATTGGTGATCATGCCGCCGTTCAAATGGATTGCCCGTCCCTCACGAAGCTGCTGTCCTGGAAGACGAGTGCCGACGGCTGTTCGTCCGTCAAGAACATCAAGAATAAGCCAACGGGACTCATTTCGCGGATCTGCCATTGAAGGGCGTGGAACCCGGGGCCGTTGCGGCGTGTGACATGTTTGTCTCGCTTCCCATTGGATATTCGCGGAAAATCTGAAACCATCACAAAACCGCGTCGAATGGGTCGCGCGTATTTCTCGGGAGGCGGGACGGTGGCGACTGGGCAGGACGAAAAACAGCCGGCAGGGATGGCGGCTTTGTCGGTTTCGGCGCTTGGCATCGTCTATGGCGATATTGGCACGAGCCCTCTCTATGCCTTCCGCACGGCGCTCGGCATGGCGACGCCGGACGAGATATCGGTGCTCGGCATTCTGTCGATGATCGTCTGGTCGCTGGTGATTGTCGTCTCCCTCAAATACCTGCTGCTGGTCATGCGCGCCGACAATCATGGCGAAGGCGGGGTTCTCGCGCTTCTCGCACTCCTCCAGCCCTGGCGCGGAGCATCGCGCAGGGGCAAAGGCGTTCTGCTGGTGATCGGTCTGTTCGGCGCCGCCCTTCTCTATGGCGATGGCATGATCACGCCGGCGATTTCCGTGCTGAGCGCCGTCGAAGGCATCCAGACGATCGAACCGACGATCGCCGACTTTGTCGTCCCGATCACCATCGTGATCCTGCTCGGGCTCTTTTCCGTGCAATGGCGCGGCACGGCCCGCGTCGCGGTGCTGTTCGGACCGGTCATGCTCGTCTGGTTCCTGGTGATCGCCCTGCTCGGCCTCGCGCAGATCATTCAGCACCCCGTCGTGCTGAAGGCGCTCAGTCCGCTTTATGCGGTGGAATTCGGCATCGCGAGGCCGGGGGTCACGGCGATGGTGATGGGCGCTGTGTTCCTTGCCGTCACCGGATGCGAGGCGCTTTACGCCGATATGGGCCATTTCGGCCGCCCGCCGATCAGGCTCGCCTGGTTTGCCTGTGTCTTTCCCTGCCTCGTGATCAACTATTTCGGGCAGGGCGCGCTGGTGCTGTCCGACAGCGCCCATGCGGGACAAACGTTCTATGGCCTGGCTCCCGGCTTCCTGCGCATTCCGCTGGTGCTGCTTGCGACGGCCGCGACCATCATCGCGTCCCAGGCCGTGATTTCGGGGGCGTTTTCGCTGACCCGCCAGGCGGTCCAACTCGGGCAGTTCCCCCGCGTCGAGATCCGCCAGACCTCCGCGGAAGAAACAGGGCAGATCTATGTGCCCTCGATCAATCTGTTCCTGGCCGTTTCCACCGTGGCGCTGGTGCTGGCGTTCCGCAGTTCGGAAAACCTCGCGGCGGCCTATGGCATTGCCGTCAGCACGACCATGGTGATCACCACGATCCTGCTCTATTTCGTGATGGTTTACCGGTGGAAGTGGAAAGCCCGCTTCGTCCTGCCGCTCATAATCTGTCTTGCCCTGATTGACCTGACCTTTCTGGCGGCCAACAGCCTCAAGATCATGGACGGCGGGTGGCTTCCTCTGGCGGTCGGTGCGGGCATCTTCATCATCATGCGAACCTGGGCATCCGGACGTGGCCGGCTCATCACCTATCTGAACCGGAACGGACAATATATGGATGCGTTCCTGGACGAACTCCGTCACAAGAACGTCCCGCGGGTCCCTGGAACGGCGGTTTTCCTGACGGCGTCGCTGCCGCACGTGCCGCCGGCGCTCCTGCACCAGTTCTGGCATCTGCCGGTGCTTCACGAGCGGATCATTCTCCTGCATGTGGAAAGCGAGGAGGTGCCGAAGGTCAACGCCCGCCAGCGGCTCGAGGTCAAGGATCTCGGGCAGAATTTCTCGGTGGTGCACGCGCATTACGGGTTCATGCAGTCACCGAATATCCCGGTCGCGCTCAGGCTTCTCGGCGAGATCGACGACAGCATCGATCTCGATCACGTGACCTATTTCGTCGGACACGAGACGATCATTCCCTCTCAGGATGCCTCCTTCCTGCGCCGCTGGCAGGAGAAGTTGTTTGCGGTGCTGACGCGCAACGCTGTCAGGGCGACGGCTTTCTACAAACTGCCGCCTGAAAAAGTGGTCGAACTCGGCATGCAGATAGAAATCTGACTTGCTCCGCGAGCCTGGAGCGTGGTCGGCGCGCCAATCAACTTCGAAGCGTTAGATGGAGCAATCGATTTCCCATGATCGTCGCCTGTCCCCATATCCAGACACGAAGTTTTCTATAATTGGCGGGGCTATTCAATACCGCCAAGCCATGTCGAGCAGAGGAACTTTCGATGGCGCCACCCGTTGGGGGACTAAACAGAACAAAGGATTCCGACATGGCTATGAACTCGCTCAAAGACATCTACCTCGACCAGCTGCAGGACATCTGGAGCGCGAACACGCAGTGCCTGCCCGTCGTGACCGAGCTCGGCCGCGCCGCAAAGGACGAGGATTTGTCCGAGGCGCTTATCGATGGCGGCAACGGCATTGCCGACGGTATCGCCCAGATAGAAAAGCTGTGCAATGATCACGGCATCAAGCCAAACGCGGAGCATTGCAAGGGTATGGAAGGCCTCGTGAAGGAAGCGCGCAAGCATGGCCTGTCCGATGAGATCACGGACGCTGACGTGCGCGACGCCGCCATCATCCCACAATACCAGCGCATGGTACATTACGCACTTGCGGGCTACGGCACGCTGGCCGCCTTCGCCAACCGCCTCGGTCTGGACGGTGACGCGGCGATTTTGCAGAATTGTCTCGACCAGACCTATGACGGCGACCGCCGCATGACAGAGATCGCCACGAAGGGCGGGGTCAACAAGGACGCCGCGTCCTGAATTTTGTTCGCAACCGGAAAGGGGCCGTACGAAAGATGGTGCGGCCCCTGACGCTTTGGAGACCTGCCTGTCAGGTTACGGTCCCATAGCGGCTGTTTTGGAGCGCAACTTTTTTGCCGAAACGAGAAAGCCGATGCCGCTAGAGTATCCGTCTTGGTCAAAAAGCCAGCTTGACCAAGACGGATACTCTTAGATCGGAGGTCGAAAGCAATCCTCAGCCCCAGCTGAATGGCGGGCCTTCCTCGCGGAAGCGGTCGAACTGTTCGATGGCCTTGATCGACCGGCCATTGTCGATCGCGGCGAGGTCGAGGATCACGGTGTTGGCGACGGTCATGGGCACGACGAGCGATTGCGACTGGCCAAGCGCGCCGCGCGAGACCGTGATGTGATGATCCGGCGGCGGGTTGAACCGGCCGCCGGCGACATCGGTAATGGCGAGCGTCGTTGCGCCGCGGTCGGCCGCCACGGCGCGAATATCATGCATCAGCGGCGGTGGGCTGCGGAAGGCGAAGAGCCAGAGCACGTCGTCTTCCGCCATGGTCATCAG
Source organism: Martelella sp. FOR1707 (assembly GCF_053484265.1). NCBI lineage: Bacteria > Pseudomonadati > Pseudomonadota > Alphaproteobacteria > Hyphomicrobiales > Aurantimonadaceae > Martelella > Martelella sp. FOR1707. The sequence goes on from NZ_JBAKFP010000009.1 coordinate 109,293, forward strand.
CGTTTCGCGCATCAGGTTCGGCGTTGCCGTCAGGTCGGTGGCGTTGTAGCCGGAGCGGTTCAGGCGGAGGTTCACCAGGTGGGCGAGCGCGCCGAAGTGGCCGAGACCGACCACGAAGATCCGCCGGCAATCGCGAACGGTCTCGGAAAACCGCCGGATCTGGCCGTCATTGACCGCTTTTCGAGCGGTCTCAAGGGCGGCAATCTCGCTGTCGATGACAGAGGAGACGAGGGCGCCCTCATCGGCGCGCAGCAGCCGGGCTGCCACGCGGGCGGCGCCATTGTCGAAATCCTCGCCCTCGTCGACCAGGCTGTTCTGCAGGAAGGTGCGGAACTCGGGATAGCCGTCGAAGCCGAGCCGGCGCGCCAGACGGACGGCGGAGGAGGGGTGAAGCCCGGCACGGTTTGAAATCTCGCGGCCGTTTTCAAGCGCGGCCCGCATCGGGTTCTGCATCAGCACGTCGAGGAGGCGGGTATCGGCCGCCGTCAGCCGCCCGGCATTGATCGCCACGAGCTCACTCAGGTGTTGGGGAATATCATCTGCTCTGTCCATGTCCTGCCCGGTGTCAGCCTTCCTGAACGGCGAATTCACGGCGCGCGCCGGTCTCGCTGTCGAAGAAATGCGCGGCCTTCATGTCGCAGGCGATCCAGCAATCATCGAGATCGGCGGGAAGCGCGCTGCGGTGGGCGGTCAGCGTAACCCGGCCGGCCGGCGTCTCGCAATGGAGCACGACGTCCGAGCCCGTCATTTCGCTCAGGGTGACGCTGGCGGGAAGCGCGGTGCCCGCGGGTTTCGAGCCGACCAGCGTCAGCGCGTCCGAACGCAGGCCTATGGTCAGGTCAGACGGAATGCCGGCGCTCTTCAGCTTGGCGGCTTCGAGGAAGTTCATTTCCGGCGCGCCGATGAAGGAGGCGACGAAGCGGTTCGCCGGTCGGTCGTAGATCGCCTCGGGCGTGTCGAACTGCTGCAGGTGGCCGTCCTTCATCACGGCGATCCGGTCGGCAAGCGACAGCGCCTCGGTCTGGTCGTGAGTGACATAGATGATCGTGGCCTTCAGCGTCTTGTGCAGTTCCTTGATCTCGCGGCGCATGACGACGCGCAGCGCGTTGTCGAGGTTCGAGAGCGGCTCGTCCATCAGGAAGGTCGAGGTCTCGCGGGCGATTGCCCGGCCCATGGCGACGCGCTGGCGCTGGCCGCCGGAAAGGGCTGCGGGCTTGCGGTCAAGATAGGGCTCGAGCTGCAGCGTGCGGGCAACGTCCTCAGCCCTGGCGTTGCGCGCCTTCTTCGGCATGCCGCGCAGTTCCAGTCCGAAGGCGATGTTTTCCCGCACCGTCATGTGCGGATAGAGCGCGTAGTTCTGGAAGATCATCGCGATGTCGCGGTCCTGCGGGGCGATGTCGTTGGAGCGTTTGCCGCCGAGGATGATGTCGCCCTCGCGGCAGGTTTCGAGCCCCGCGATCAGGCGCAGTAATGTCGACTTGCCGCAGCCGGAGGGGCCGACGATGACGATGAATTCGCCGGGGGCGATATCCATCGACACGCCGTGCAGCACGGTCGGCCCGCGATCATAGGATTTGCGGATATTCTTCAGTGTAATGCGGCTCATGGTCTTGTCTCCTGGCGGGCATTACGGATGGAAAGGGCAAGGGTCGGGCGGTCGGTGGTGAACACCTTGACGCCGAGATCGAAGGCCTTTTCGATCTGTGGTCGGGTATGTGCGGCCCAGCAGCCGAAGCCGAGGCCGGCCTTTTCCACCATCGCCTTCAACGCGTTGCTGGCGGTATCGATGTTGACGCCGATTTCGGTAATGCCGCGCAGCCGAGCGATTTCGATCACGCCGCGCGCGCCGAGCTGGGTGAGGATCGCGGGCGAGACCAGCCACAGCGCCGGCCGTTCTGTGGCTGCGGCAAGGTCTGTCAGCGTGTCGAGCAGGAAGGAGGAGAAGGTCGCGGTGGCAAGCTTTCCGCCGGCATCGAGCGCGGCGATGGCTTTCGGCACGAAACCGGGATAGGGGCGACCGTCGTGGCCGGGCTTGATCTCGCAGCGGAAGGCGACGGGGCTTTCGGCGAAGATGGCGCAGAGCTCCTCGACGTAGAGCGGATGGCGGAACCCGGCGCCGGTATGGTCGACGACCGCAGCGCGCACCTCGGCGGCCGTCATCGCCGCAATCACGCCGCAGGTATCGGTGGTGCGGTCGAGGGTCGCGTCGTGATGGACGATGATGCGGCCGTCGGCGGTCGGGTGCAGGTCGAACTCGACCTCGTCGACGGCCATGGCCGCTGTCGCGGTGAAACCCGCCCAGGTGCTGTCGCCGAACTCGAGCGTACCGCCGCGATGGGATGCAATGCGTGTCACTGTGGTCTTTCCAGTCATGGTCATGTTTATTTCACGGCGCCCATGGTGATGCCGCGGATCAGGTGGCGTTCGACGAGGACGAAGCCGAGGATCACCGGAAGGAGCGAGATGGTGGAGGCGGCCATCACCAGCGGCCAGTCGATGAGGCCTTCGCCGGGGTTGAGGCGGTAGAGATGGGCGAGGCCGACCTGCAGGGTGTAGAGGTTCTCGCGGCTGGTGGCGACCAGCGGCCAGATGTAGTTGTTCCACTCGCCGATGAAGATGTAGAGCCCCATCGAAAGGATGGCGGGCTTGGCGATCGGCACGATCACGCGCCACAGCACTTTCATGGGCGTCGCGCCATCCATATAGGCGGCCTCATCGAGCGCACGCGGAATGCCGCGGATATATTGCCGGAGGAAGAAGGCGGCGAAGCCGTTCGAGATCGCCGGCAGGATCAGCCCGGCATAGGTGTCCAGCAGGCCGGCATCGGCAAGGGTCAGATAGTTCGGGATGAGGCTGATATGGCTCGGGATCATCAGCGTCGCCACCGTTGCGGCAAACAGCAGGTTGTTGCCGGGGAAGGTGAAGCGGGCGAAGGCGAAGGCCGCCATCGTGGCGAAGGCCGTGCCGATGACGGTGACCGCGCCGGAAACGATGATGCTGTTGAACAGATAGCGGGCGAAATTGTACTGGCCGACAGCGACCTCGTAGTTGATGAGGGTGAAATGCACCGTGCCGGTATAGTAGGCCGTCGAGGTCTGGAACGACATCCAGATCGAATAGAGCACCGGCGACAGGAAGAGCAGGCCGGCGACAAGGGCGAGGCCGGAGAGGATGGGGTTGTCAGGCTTCATAATGAACCCTCCGTCCGAGGACGCGCGACTTGAACACGGCAAGCCCCACCAGAAGGATGAACAGCAGGACCGCGAGCGCCGAGCCCTGGCCGATATCGAAGAGGGTGAAGCCGATCTGGTAGAGCCGGTTGACGAGAAGGTCGGTGGCGCCCGCCGGCCCGCCCTTGGTCATGACGTCGACAAGTGTGAACACCTGGAAAGCCTCGATCACCGAAATGACCAGCAGGAAGTAGGTGGTCGGCATGACGAGGGGAAAGGTGACCCGGCGGAACACATGCGCCTTCCTGCCGCCGTCGACGGCAGCGGCGTCGTAGAGCTCCTGCGGGATCGCCTGCAGGCCGGCAATATAGATGACCACGTCATAGCCGAGCTGTTTCCAGGTGTTGATGAAGATCAGCACGCCGAGCGCCAGGTCCGGGTTCTGCATCCACCGCACCTTGTCGATGCCGACCATGCCGAGAAGGCCGTTCATCATCCCGAAATCGGTGGCGAACACCCAGGAGAACACCACGGCGATGGAGACCGTCGAGGTCACGGACGGCAGGAACAGGGCGCCGCGCAGGATGCGCCGGGCAAACGTCTCGCGGGTCAGTGCGCTTGCAAACCAGAGTGCCAGGCCGAGCCGGATCGGCACGGAGATGACGGCGAAGACGGTCGTGACCCACAGCGAATTCCAGAACGCATCCGAGCGGAACAGGACCCGGTAATTGTCGAAGCCGACAAAGGGCTTGTCGGCCGACATGAAGTCCCACTGGCGGAAACTGAGATCGACGCTGGTGACGATCGGGATATAGGTGAACACCGCGATGAACAGCATCAGCGGCAGGACGAAGAGATAGGGTGTCAGCTTGCGCAGCATAAGCGGGCTTCCTTGGCCGTCACGGACAGGGCGGCAGGCCGGTTGCGGTTCGGCCCGCGCGCCGGGATGGGCGCACGGGCCTTTGGGATGACCTGAATTCAGGGCTTAGTTGGAAAGGCGGGTCGCCTCTTCGCGGGTGCGGGCGGCGAAGTCCTCAAGCGCCGGCTGCACGTCCTTGGTGCCGAGCGCCATGGCCTGCCAGACGTCGTATTCGTTGGCGCGCATCCAGGTGACGACCGGCGGGCGCGGACGGCCGCGGGCGAAGTCGAGCTGGTCGATGGCAACCGTGATGCCCTCTTCGTTGGCGATCGCTTCGGCCGCACGCGGCTGGTCAGCGGTCTTCTTGTTGATCGGCATGTAGCCGGTCGCGGCAAACCAGATCGCGTTCGATTCCGGGTTGGCCGCGAACGAGATGAACTTGTAGGCCGCGTCCTTCACATCCTCATCGGCGGAGGACAGGATGCCGATGCCGGCGCCGCCGATCGGAACCGAGCAGACCTTGTTGCAGGGCATGGGCAGCACGACGACGCTATCGCCGAGCGCCTTGTTGACGTCGCCGTAGTCGCCGGTCGAGTTCATCATCATGCCGGCGTGGCCGGAGAGGAAGATCTGCTTGTCGGTCGATTCCTCCGTGACGCCGTCAGGCGAGGCGACGCCGTCCTTCACCAGCGAGGCCATCCACTCGTAGGCTTCGACCGTGTTCGGGCTGTCGATGAGAATGTCGCCGGACTTGGAGTCGATCAGGTCGCTGTCGTTCGACATGATCAGGCCCCAGCGGGCGAACTGGCCCGGGGACGTCATGCCCATGACATCTTCACCGCCCAGAGTATCGGTGATCTTCGAGGCGGCGGACTTGATGTCGTCATAGGTGACGAGCGGCGGCAGCTCGGCGTAGCCGGCCTTCTCGAAAACGTCCTTGTTGACGTAGAGAACAGGCGTCGAGGAGTTGAACGGGATGATGTAGTTCTTGTCCTGATAGACGCCGACCTCGCGGGCGAAGTCGAAGAGATCGCCGGAAAGCGGATCGTTGGCGAGCTGTTCGGAAAGATCTTCAAGCACGCCGCGATCGGCGAACAGGCCGTAGCGGGTGACCTCCATAATCACCGCGTCAGGCGCGCGGCGGGCCGGAATGGCCGCCTGGAGCTTGGCGACGATGTCGTTGTAATTGCCGATGAACTGGGCATCGATATGGACGTCGGGGTTCGCGGCTTCGAAATTGTCGATGATCTCGGCAAGGGCTTTGCCGTTTTCGCGATCGTCGGCGAAGCTGTGCCAGAATTCGACGGTGGTCTCGGCCGCGAAAGCAGCGGATGCCGTCAGGGTAAGTGCGCCGGCGAGAAGGCATGCGGAAAGTCTGTTCATGGGGATGATCCTTTGCAATCATAATTGCAGTGTGATGGCTTCTTGCAATTATTCTGCCATGACGACAGTCCGATGAATGGAAGATGAAGCTTTGACAACAAAGGCAAGCCTGGGTCCCGGCTTCGCATCGTCGGCGCTCAAGGGGGCGAGGCATTCTCCGGGTTGGGCCTCCGGCTATGTGTGGAGAATCCTTCCGCCAGGCCAGAGGCAGGTGCGGTCCCCTAGGTCCGCAGGCCCGTGGCCGCCCGAAAGCGCGCCTCATTTTTCAACTGCTTGCATATGATCGGTCGGCTTCCGGATTGGCGGCGAGCGCGGCGAAGCCGGCGCTGGTATATGCGCCCATAATACCGGTCCATGGATGCGCTGGAAACGGCCTTTCCCGGCCGCCTGTTCGATCAGAACTTGTTTGCCGATGGGCAGATGGGCTAACGATCCCTGCAGCCGAGGGAGCGTCTTCGTGGACTATACGACTTATCTGGACCAGGCCATTCTCGCCTTCGTCGATGAAACAGTGGCCTTCTACCCTTCGGACCTGAAGGGTGACGACTGGGACGGGCAGCGGGCGGCTTACAATCGCATGGCGGCGCATTTTCATGCCGGACGACCGGTAGGGCTTACGGTTCTTGACGGGACGGTCGCCAGCGTGCCGGTTCGCTTTTATGGGGCAGAGACCGATACGGTGATTGTCTATGCCCATGGCGGCGGCTTTGTGCTGGGCGGGCTGGAGAGCCATGACGATGTTTGCGCGGAAATTGCCGTCGCGACCGGCGCTCAGGTGGTGTCCGTCGCCTACAGGCTGGCGCCGGAGCATCGCCATCCGGCCGCCTATGATGATGCGATGTCCGTCGTGCGCGCGCTTGCGGAGGCGCACCGGCTTGTGCTTTGCGGCGATAGTGCCGGCGCGTCGCTCTGCGCCTGCGTGGCCGGAACGTGGATGGGGCCGGCGCTTGCCGGGCAGGTGCTGATCTATCCCTCGCTCGGCTTCGCGCCGGAGGGCGGAAGCTTCGAGACCCACGCCCATGCGCCGCTGCTTTCCCGCGACGAGTTGCGCGGCTATGGCGATGTGCGCGGCGGCACGCCGGATGATCCAGGCGCCACGCCGCGGTCCGGCGATCTCACCCGCCTGCCGCCGACCTTCATCTATCCCGCCGAATGCGATCCGCTGCACGATGATGCGCTGCGTTATCAGGCCGCCGCGCAAGCCGTCGGCGCCACCGTTGAGGTCGAGACGGGGCGAGGGCTGGTGCATGGCTGGCTGCGGGCCCGCCACCGCAGCCAGAGGGCGGCGGATATGTTCCGGCGGATCACGGAGCGGCTCTCGCTCCTATGCCATGGCGGCTGAAGGCCGGTCACGGCTTCGTTTCGATCTTGCGCAGCGGGTGACCATAGGCCTTGCGAAAGGCCTTGCTGAGGGCGGGGGCGTTCGAATAGCCGGAGCGGATCGCGATTTCGCGCAGGCCCAGCGCCGTGTTTTCCGCCATTTCGCGGGCGTGGGCCAGCCTGATGTTCTGGTAATACTGCCCCGGCGACATGCCGAGCTCGGCCTTGAACAGCCGGTTGAGGGTGCGGGTCGACATGTGGGCGCGCTCGGCAAGCGCGCTGAGAGAAAGCGGATTTTCGATCGTTTCCACCATGATGTTGATGATGGCGTCCATCTTGCTGCGACCTGGCACGGAAAGCGCCGTCGGCATGCGCGCGCCGTCGCGCTGCGGGCTTGCATCATGCATGAACATGGATGACACCATGAACGCTCTGGCCGCGCCAAACTCCTCGGTGATGAAGGCGAGAATCAGTTCCAGCGCCGTCGAGGCGCCGCCGCAGCTCCACAGCCGTCCTTCCTTGACGTAGCTTGCCTGGCTGACGTGAACGTCCGGAAAGGTCTCCGCAAATTCGCTGATTACCGACCAGTGCAGCGTTGCCGTCAGATCGTCCAGGAGGCCGGTCGAGGCGAGCATCCAGGCGCCGGCGTCCGCGCCTATAACGTAGCGGCTCTGTCGGGCGAGCGCCATCACGAGGCGCTGGTTTTCAGGCGTCGGATGCTGGCGGTAGCCGTTGCTGGAGACGATGACCAGAAGATCGGAAGCCTCGATGTCCTCGCGCTTTGCCGTGGGGATGAGCAGCAGGTGCGACGAGCTCTCAACCGGCGCGTCGTCAGCGCTGATGACCTGCCATCTGATATCTTCCCGATAAAGATCGTGAACCATGCGAAGCGGTTCGAGAAGACAGGAGAAGACCAGGTTCGAAAAGCCATCAAGGAGCAGGAATGTGACGTTCATGGGGCGAAATTGGCTTTATTGGACAATAAAATGGCAGAATAGGATAAAACGCCTGCGCATGGCTACCCTATTCTCCTGCCCATCGAAACCGTCAGTCCTCGCGACAGCGCGCCTCAGGCCCGTCGCCTGGACAATCGGACGAGCCGGTGACGAAGTCTTCCCTGACGGGGGCATGCCCATCCCAAGCGGCATGTGACTGTTTTTCCACCGGGTCATGCACATGGCAGCGCGCCGCGTGCCGGGATGCCTGTCGCATCCGAAGTCCGATTCATACCTGCATGTTAAACGCTGCGCAGGGCGTCAATCTGCGCCAGAAAAACTTGGAATCCGCACCCGACCATCAACCTCAGGGCCGGTTTGTGCGCGACGAGAATTTTCGCTCTCCGCCTCTCCACGACGGGAGCGACACAACAGGAGTATTCATGCCGCTGACAATGAACAGGGATGTCTTCATCACGTGTGCCGTAACCGGTTCAGGCAGTACCCAGGACCGCTCGCCCCATGTTCCCCGTTCGCCGGAAGCGATTGCACAAAGCGCCATCGATGCCGCCAAGGCGGGCGCCGCCATCGTTCACTGTCATGTCCGCGATCCCGAAACCGGCGCGCCGTCGCGCCTTCCCGCACTCTATCGCGAAGTGACCGACCGCATCCGCGATGCGGAGGTCGATGTGGTGCTGAACCTCACCGCCGGCATGGGCGGCGATATCACTTTCGGTTCCACGGAAAGGCCGGTGCCGGTCAACGAGGCCGGAACCGACATGATCGGCGCTGCCGAACGCGTCGTCCACATCGCCGAATGCCTGCCGGAACTGTGCACGCTCGATTGCGGCACGATGAATTTCGCCGAAGCCGATTACGTGATGACAAATACGCCCGGCATGCTGCGCGCCATGGGGCAGATGATGACCGATCTTGGCGTGAAGCCAGAAATCGAGGCGTTTGATACCGGCCATCTCTGGTTTGCCAAGCAGCTGGTCAAGGAAGGCGTTCTGACGTCGCCGGCGCTGGTGCAGCTGTGCATGGGCGTTCCGTGGGGCGCGCCCAACGACCTCAACACCTTCATGGCCATGGTCAACAATGTGCCGGAAGACTGGCACTGGTCGGCCTTCTCGCTCGGCCGTGACCAGATGCCCTATGCGGCGGCGGCCATGCTGGCCGGCGGCAATATCCGCGTCGGTCTGGAAGACAATATCTATCTGTCGAAGGGCGTGCTCGCCACCAATGCCCAGCTTGTCGAAAAGGCCGTGACGGTTGCCGAGAATATGGGCGCCCGCATCGTTGGTCCGGAGGCCGTGCGTGAGACGCTCGGTCTCGTCAAGCGCGCGCCGAAGGGTGCTGCGTGATGAGCGGAGATGGTCTAGCGAAGGCAGCGATTATCGGCGGCGGCGTGATTGGCGGCGGCTGGGCCGCGCGCTTCCTGCTGAACGGTTTCGACGTTGCGGTGTTCGATCCCGACCCGGAAGCCGAGCGGAAGATCGGCGAAGTCATCGCCAACGCCCGTCGCGCGCTGCCGGCTCTCTACGACAAGCCGTTGCCTGCCGAGGGGACGCTGGCCTTCTGCGCGACACTTGAAGAGGCCGTTGCCGGCGCCATCTGGGTGCAGGAAAGCGTGCCGGAACGGTTGGCGCTGAAGCATGAAACCCACGCTGCCATTTCTGCGGCGGCAGGGCAGGGTACGATCATCGGTTCGTCCACGTCCGGTTTCAAACCGTCTGAGCTGAATGAAAAGGGCGCCCGCGCCATCGTCGCCCACCCGTTCAATCCGGTCTATCTGTTGCCGCTGGTCGAGCTCGTTGGCGACAAGGCGACCTGCGAAAAGGCCGCCGAGATCCTCCGCTCCATCGGCATGTATCCGCTGACGGTGAAGAAGGAAATCGATGCCCATATCGGCGATCGCCTTCTGGAGGCGATCTGGCGGGAAAGCCTGTGGCTGGTGAAGGACGGCGTTGCCACCACCGAGGATATCGACGAGGCGATCCGCATGGGCTTTGGCCTGCGCTTTGCCCAGATGGGCCTGTTCGAGACCTACCGCATCGCCGGTGGCGAGGCAGGCATGAAGCATTTCATGGCGCAGTTCGGCCCGGCGCTGTCCTGGCCGTGGACGAAGCTGATGGACGTGCCAGAATTCAACGACGCGCTTGTCGAACTGATCGCCGGTCAGTCGGACGACCAGTCCGGGAATAAGTCCATTCGTGAACTGGAGCGGGAGCGCGACGACAATCTTGTCGGTATCCTGCGGGCGCTGAAGATCAGCGACAACGCCGCCGGCAAGGTCGTGTCGGCGCATGAGGCCGATCTTGTTGTCACCGGCGAGCGCGACGGCCTTCCCGTGACGCTCAGCCGCCAGGTACCGTCGTCATGGACCGATTATAACGGCCACATGAACGAGGCTTTTTATCTGGAGGCCGGCTCCAAGGCGACGGACGGCTTCATGGCGCTGATCGGCGCGGGTGCCGCGTATATCGCTGGCGGCCTCAGCTATTTCACCGTTGAAAGCCATGTGCGCTATCTGAACGAGGTTCACGAGGGCGACCGGCTGACGGCGACGACGCAGCTGCTCTCCGGCCAGGGCAAGAAGATGCATCTCTACCACCGGCTTTTCCGCGGTGATGACGAACTGGCAGCCACGGTCGAGACGCTGCTGCTGCACACCGACCTAAATGCCCGTCGCACCTGCCTGCCGAAAGGTGAGGTCGCGGAAAAGCTGGCGGAATTCGAGCGTAAGCATGCCGATTTCGATGCCGATGGCGCTGGCCGCTTTGTCGGCGAGCGCCCCGGCACCCGTTAGCTGCGACCGGGCAAAGTTTCATTCGGGCTCGTACCAACACTTTTATTCCGCCCACTCTGAGAGGCATGCGAGCCGCCTCGTTTGCGGACAAACCCAAACCAAGACGGAAGCAAAAATGAAAAAATTTCGGAAATCTCTCACAACCAGCATGTTGAAGAGCGGCATGTCGCGTCGCGCATTCATCGCCCGAACCACGGCGCTCGGCGTTGGCGCTGTGGCCGCCAATTCGATGTTCGGCCGCATGGCCATGGCGCAGGAGCCGGTCAAGGGCGGCACGCTGCGCATGGGCCTTGGCGGCGGCTCGTCCACCACCTCGCTCGACCCGGCGCTGATTGCCAGCCAGGTGCCGTTCCACGTCGTTCGCGCCTATGGCGAACAGTTGCTCGAAGTGAACGCCGATGGTTCGCTGAACCCGCGTCTGGCGGAATCTTTCGAAGCCTCCGACGATGCCAAGACCTGGACCTTCAAGATCCGCCAGGGCGTCAAGTTCCACAATGGCGAGACGATGACGCCGGAAGATGTGCGCCAGACGCTGCTGCGCCATTCTGATGAGGATTCCAAGTCCGGCGCGCTCGGCATCATGCGCGGCATCTCCGATATCCGCGTAGATGGCGAAAACCTGATCGTCGAAGTCGACGTGCCGACGGCCGACCTTCCTTATCTCCTTTCCGATTTCCATCTGGCGATCCAGCCGGGCGGTGGCCGCGAAGACCCGACTGCCGGTATCGGTACCGGCGCCTACAGAATAGTCGAGGCGGAACCCGGCGTTCGTTACACCTTCGAAAAGTTTGAGGACTACTGGGACGACAGCCGTGGTCACTTCGACACGATCGAGATGACCATCATCAACGATGCGACGGCGCGCAATGCCGCCCTTCAGTCCGGTCAGGTCGATATCGTCAACCAGGTCGCACCCCGCGTCGCAGGCCTTCTTGACCGTGCGCCGAACATCACTGTCGACCATGTTGCTGGTCGTGGCCATTACGTCTTCATCATGCAGTGCGACCAGCCGCCCTTCGACAACAAGGAACTGCGCAACGCCCTGAAATACGCCATCAACCGCGAGGAAATGGTCGAAAAGATCCTGCGTGGCTATGGCTCGGTCGGTAACGACTTCCCGATCAACGAAAGCTATCCGTTGTTCGATGACAGTATCGAGCAGCGCCATTACGATCCGGAGAAGGCCGCCGAACTCTACAAGGCTTCCGGTCATGACGGCAGCCCGATCATTCTGCGCGTTGCCGAAACCGCCTTCCCGGGTGCAGTTGATGCCGCGCAGCTCTTCCAGCAGAGCGCACAGGCTGCCGGCATTCCGCTGCAGATTCAGCGCGAGCCCGATGACGGCTACTGGTCGGATGTCTGGAACAACACGCCGTTCTGCGCCTCCTACTGGGATGGCCGTCCGGTTCAGGACCAGATGTACACCACGGCCTATCTGTCGAGCGCCGACTGGAACGACACCCACTTCTACAATGAGGAGTTCGACGAGCTTCTTCTGCAGGCCAAGGGTGAACTGGATCAGGCAACCCGCAAGGATCAGTACAGCCAGATGGCACAGATCCTGCGTGACGAGGGCGGTCTCATCTGCCCGATGTTCAACGAGTTCGTTCAGGCTGTCAGCACCGATGTTCAGGGCTGGGAAGAAAATGGCGTCTTCGAGCTCATGAACGGTCTTGCTCCCGTAAAATGCTGGAAGGCTTGAGGCGCCCATGAACGCCTCCCTCTTCAAGCTTGTGGCCCAGCGGTTAGCGCTGGGTCTCATGCTGATCTTTTTCGTATCGATCCTGATTTTCGCCGGTACCCAGATGCTGCCCGGCGATGTCGCCCAGGCCATTCTCGGCCAGTCCGCCACGCCTGAAGCGTTGGCAAACCTGCGCGCCGAACTCGGTCTGAACGCGCCGGTCTATCAACGCTACCTCACGTGGCTTGTCGGTCTGTTGCATGGCGATCTCGGCACGTCTTTGACCAACGGTCAGAACATCGCCACCGCCATCGAGGGCCGGCTGTCGAACACGCTGTTTCTGGCGGGTTGCGCTGCCATCATCTCGGTGCCGCTTGCCATCATTCTCGGCCTCGTTTCGGTGCTCTACCGCAACCGCTGGCCGGACAAGCTGATCTCGACCATTACGCTCGCATCGATCTCCGTGCCGGAATTCATGCTGAGCTACATCCTGATCTTCTACATCGGCGTGCAGCTCGGCTGGGCGCCGTCGGTCGCGATGATCAATGCGAACATGTCGTTCTTCGCCAAGCTGCATGCCATTGCGCTGCCCGTTACCGTTCTGGTGATGGTCGTGCTGGCGCATATGATGCGCATGACGCGGGCAGCGCTTTTGAACGTCCTGCAGTCGGCCTATATCGAAACCGCCGAACTGAACGGGTTGTCCCGCTTCAAGGTGATCTGGCGTCATGCGTTTCCGAACGCCATCGCTCCGATCGTCAATGTCGTGATGCTGAACATGGCCTATCTGGTCGTCGGCGTCGTGGTGGTCGAAGTGGTCTTCGTCTATCCGGGCATGGGCCAATATCTGGTCGACCATGTGGCCAAGCGCGATGTGCCGGTGGTTCAGGCCTGCGGCATCATCTTTGCCGGCGTATACATCTCCCTCAACATGCTGGCGGATATCTTCTCCATCCTCGCCAATCCGCGCCTGCGGCATCCGCGATGAGGAGAAGAACATGATAAAACGAATACCTTATCCCGCCTTTATCGGCCTGTTTGTCACCATCTGCTTCTTCCTCGCAGCCATCTTCGCGCCGTTTCTTGCGCCCTATGGCATGAGCCAGGTTGTCGGCGATGTCTGGGAGCCGGCGTCCGCCGCGCACTGGCTTGGCACCGACAATATCGGCCGCGACCTGCTGTCGCGCCTGATCTATGGCGGCCGCACCACGATTTTCGTTGCAATCGCGGCAACCATGGTCGCCTTCGTTGTCGGCACCACGCTCGGGCTTTTTGCGGCCACCGTCGGCGGCTGGCTCGATCAGGTTCTGTCGCGCTTCGTCGACCTCATCATGGCCATTCCATCGCTGATCTTCGCGCTGGTCGTGCTGTCGGTGATGCCGGTGACAGTCCCGATCCTGATCGTCGTCATCGGCCTGCTGGAGGCAACGCGGATGTTCCGCCTGTCGCGCGCCGTTGCCGCCGATCTCGCGGTCATGGACTTCGTCGAGGCTGCAAAGCTTCGCGGTGAAGGCCAGATCTGGGTGATCTTCCGGGAAATCCTGCCGAATGCGATTTCGCCGCTGATTGCCGAACTCGGCATGCGCTTCATCTTCGTCGTGCTGTTCATCTCGACGCTGTCCTTCCTCGGTCTCGGCATCCAGCCGCCGAATGCCGACTGGGGCGGCATCGTGAAGGAAAACAAGGATGGCATTGTCTATGGCATTCCCGCAGCCCTGCTTCCGGCTGTCGCTATCGCCGCGCTCGCCATCTCCGTCAATCTGGTCGCCGACTGGATTCTGGAACGCACGACATCGCTGAAAGGAGGCCGCAATGGCTGAGGCTCTTCTTGAAATCAAGGACCTCAAGATCGAGGCAACAAGCTACCCGCCGGGTGAAAAGCCGCAGAAGATCACCATCGTCAACGGCGTCTCACTGTCGCTCGAAGCGGGCAAGGTGCTGGGGCTGATCGGGGAATCGGGCGCCGGCAAATCCACCATCGGCCTTTCCGCCATGGGCTATGGCCGTGGCGGCGTCGGGCTGACGGGCGGCTCGATCAAGCTCAATGGCCGGGAAATGCGCCGGGCGCCCGGCAAGGTGCTGCGCTCCGCGCGCGGGGCAGAGGTCACCTATGTGGCGCAATCCGCCGCCGCCGCCTTCAATCCGGCGCGCAAGCTGATGGATCAGGTCATTGAATCGACCGTCAAGCACAAGCGCATGAGCCGGTCAGAGGCAAAGGCGCGCGCCGTCGACCTTTTCACCCGCCTTGGCCTGCCCGACCCGGAAACCTTTGGCAACCGTTACCCGCACCAGGTCTCCGGCGGCCAGCTGCAGCGCGCCATGACGGCGATGGCGCTTTGCCCGAAGCCGGACCTTGTTGTCTTTGATGAGCCGACGACGGCGCTGGACGTGACCACCCAGCTTGGCGTTCTGGCGGCAATCAAGAAGGCGATCCGCGACTTCGGCGTGGCCGCGCTCTACATTACGCATGACCTTGCTGTCGTCGCGCAGATTGCCGACGACATCATGGTGCTGCGCGGTGGCGAGACGGTGGAATACGGCACCTGCGACCAGATCATCAATCATCCGCAGGAAGAGTATACCCAGGATCTCGTCTCGGCGATCAATGTCGAGCGGCGCGAGCGCGATCCGGACGAAAAGCCGGTGCTGACGCTGAAGGAGATTTCGGCGCGTTATCGCGGCCTCGATTTCGATGTGCTGAAGAACATCAATATGGAGGTCCAGCCGGGCACGACGCTGGCCATCGTCGGCGAGAGCGGTTCGGGCAAGTCGACGCTTGCCCGCGTGCTGACCGGGCTTTTGCCGCCGCATACCGGCGAGGTGAGTTTTGACGGCGAAGTGCTGTCTCCGGCGCTGAAGGGCCGCAGCTGGCAGAACCTGCGGGAGCTGCAGATGATCTATCAGATGGCTGACGTGGCGATGAACCCGCGCCAGACCGTCGGCACGATCATCGGCCGGCCGCTCGAATTCTATTTCGGCATGAAGGGCAAGGAAAAACGCGCCCGCATCATAGAACTGCTTGATCGTATCGAACTCGGCGAGGAGTTCATCGATCGCTATCCGGCCGAACTTTCCGGCGGGCAGAAGCAGCGCGTCTGCATTGCCCGCGCGCTGGCCGCCAAGCCGAAGCTGATCATCTGCGACGAGGTGACGAGCGCGCTCGATCCGTTGGTCGCCAAGGGCATCCTGAAGCTCTTGCGCGATCTTCAGTTGAAAGACGGCGTGACCTACATCTTCATCACCCATGACATCGCCGCAGTGCGCGAAGTCGCCGACACGATTGCGGTCATGTATCGGGGCGAGGTGGTGCGCTATGGCGGCAAGCAGGAGGTCCTGTCGCCGCCGTTCGACGACTACACCGAGCTTTTGATGCGCTCCGTGCCGGAAATGCGGATCGGCTGGCTGGAAGATACGCTGGAGCTGCTTCAGGAGCACCTGCCGGCTTCAGCCGTGCCGGAAGGAGCCTGAGCTTGTCTGCAATGAGACCCGAAACTGATGGCCCTGTGGCTCTGGTCACCGGCGCCGGCTCCGGCATCGGCATGGCGATCGCCCTCAATCTGAAGGCCGAGGGCTTTCGCGTGTTCATCTGCGATGTCGATCCCGACGCTGTCGAAAGCATGCAGACCGCCGGTGTCACCGCCAGCGTCTGCGATGTCGCCGATGAGGCGGCGGTCGCCGCTCTGGTGGCGGAGGTTCTGGCGGCGACCGGCGGCAGGCTCGATCTTCTGGTCAACAATGCCGGCATTTCCGGCATGAACGCGCCGGTGGAAGCGGTCGATGCCGAAGACTTCCGCCGCACCATGGATGTGAATGTCAACGGCACCTTCTATTTCCTCAAGGAAGCGGTGCCGGCGATGAAGGCGAGGGGGAGCGGGGCGATCATCAACATCGCCTCGACGGCGGCGCTTTTTGGCTATCCGAATCGCACCTCCTATGCCGCCTCGAAATGGGCTATCATCGGGCTCACAAAGACGCTGGCGATGGAGCTTGGCCCCTTCGGCATCCGCGCCAATGCCATCTGCCCCGGCTCGGTGGAAGGCCCGCGCATCGATGGCGTCATTGCGCGCGATGCAAAGAACCGTGGCATGGATGCAGGCGATGTGCGCAGGATCTACGAGGGCCAGGCGTCCATGCGCAAATTTGTCAGCGCCGACGATATCGCCCGCATGTGCGTGTTTCTGGCGTCTAAGGATGCGGGCATGGTGTCAGGACAGGTGATCGCCGTCGATGGGCACACCGAAAGCCTCTCAGTCCCCTTTTAGGAGCGTTATGATGAAAGCCATCCGGTTCGAAACTTTTGGCCCCGCCGATGAGGTGCTGATCTACGACGATATCGAAACGCCGGTCGTCGGCCCCGGCGAGGTGCTGGTGAAGCTCCACACCAGTGCCGTCAATCCGTCCGACACGAAGAAACGGATGGCCTCCTTCCCGAACCTGCTTGATGGCGGCTATGTCATTCCCCACAGCGACGGCGCGGGCGTGATTGAAGCGGTGGGCGAGGGTGTGCCGTCTTCGCGCGTCGGCGAACGGGTCTTCACCTTCAATGCGCAATACGGCCGTCGTTTCGGCACGGCTGCGGAATATGTCGCGCTACCGTCGGCCCATGCGCCATGCCTTCCTGATCCTGCAAGCTTCGAAGTCGGCGCCTGCCTCGGCATTCCGGCCATGACCGCGCATCGCTGCGTCTTTGCCGATGGATCGGTCAATGGCAAGACCGTGCTTGTCACCGGCGGGGCAGGGCGTGTCGGCTTCTATGCCATCCAGTGGGCAGCGCTTTCCGGCGCCCGCGTGATCGCCACTGCCAGCAATGATGCGGATGCCGATGCCTGCCGCAATGCCGGCGCATCGATCATCGTCAATCACCGCGATGCCGGGTGGCCGGAAGCGCTTCTGGCGGCAACCAACGGCGAGAAGGTTGACCGCGTGGTGGAGGTCGAGTTCGGCGCCAATCTCGAAAATGTGCTGAAGGTCATCGGCACAAGCGGCGTCATCGCGACCTATTCATCGACGGTCGAGAAGGAGCCGAAGCTGCCCTTCCTCAAGATGATGTATCTCGACATCACCATCCGCATGGTGATCGTCTACGCCATGCCGGATGAGGCCAAGGATCACGCCGTCTCCGATATTCAGGATGCGCTGGAAGCCGGCCGCCTGCAGCATCGTATTGCCCGCCTGATCCCGCTCGCCGATTGCGCCGCCGCCCACCGTGAAATCGAAGCGGGCGAGGTGCGGGGTTCGGTGGTGCTGAAGGTAAGCGACGCCTGAGCCACCTTACCCGGCCTTTCGGCGGGAACAGATTCGACGTGAAGTTAAATGACGCAAGGCCGGACAGGCCTTGCCACGGAAATCTGCGGCCATCGCGAAGCCGGCCGCAATGACAACAGACTGGAGAAAAAGCCCATGAAACGACTGATTCTACCCATGATGGTGTCGCTTGGCGCACTGGCCGCGAGTGCCGCCCTCGCCGATGAAACCCGTTTCACGATTGACGATTTCACCGCAACGATCGACGACTATGCGCTGGTCGACAACAGCCTGTTCGTGCCGCCGCAAGATGCCGGGCCGGCACAGGAGGCCTTCGAGGGCACGCTCTCGATTTCCGAAGCCCCGATGCCGAGTGAGCCTGCCGAGATCGCGAGCGCGGAGGTTCTCGGCAAAAACCCGCAACTCTTCCCCGCCGTCGATCTTTCGTTCATCACCGTCGGCGATGATCTGGTGCCTGCCACGCAGGACGTCATCCGCGCTGGATCGACGGAGAACGGCAGCAGCTTCTGGGATATCATCGTTCAGCCTGGAAAGGTCTGGTCGATCGGCGACGACGGCTGGTCGCGCGCCTCCTTCCCGTTCTCGCTGGTTCACATGATCGAGGGCGAGACCCACAACGGCGTTGCCATGTTCCTCTACAAGGACGGCGAAGTCAGCGATGTCCGCTATCAGATATTGACGGAAACCGCGCCGTTCTACGTGGAGACCTATTTCACCGCGGCCGGAAGCCTGCCTGCCGAACTGACATCCGCGACGGTTGACGATGCCGATGCACTCGCCGCGCATTACGAAACGGCGTTGGCAGACGCCGAAGCGATCCATCCGTGGTCCGAGCTGGAAGAAAAGGTCGGCGCCGAGAAGCTCGAAGGCTTCGACAGCGACATCCGCCCGAACGAGCTGCTTCTGGACGGTCTGATGGTGGATGATACCTTCTATCTCAAGTCCTGCCCGACGCCGGCCGGCGAATTGCCCTATTGCGACCGCCAGCGCTTCGGTGTCTGGTCGGTGTCGAAATCGCTGGTGGCGGCTGCCGCGATGCTGAGCGTTTCGGAGAAATACGGTCCCGAAATCTTCGACATGACGATCACGGACCTCGTGCCGGAAGCCGAAGGCATTGAAGGCTGGGACAAGGTGACGGTCGGCGATGCGCTCAACATGGCGACCGGTATGGGCTACGGCCAGCGCGAGGCAGAGCCGAAAATATCCTGGTCGCCCTATACCGACGACTATTACGCCTTCTATGAGGCGAAATCGCAGGAAGAAAAGCTCAACCTGCTGCTCAACGCCGCCAAGCCCTATGACTGGGGTCCCGGCGCGATGATGCGCTATCGGGACGAGGATATGTTCCTCGTTGGCGTCGCCGTTACCAACTACCTGAAGGAAAAGCAGGACCCGAACCCGAATGCCTGGGCCTTCCTTCAGGAAAACGTCTATGAGCCGATCGGCATTCATGACATGCCGATCAACAAGACGATCGAGGATGACGGCGGCGAAGGCCAGCCGCTTACGGCTTACGGCCTTTACCCGACGGTCGGCGATCTCGTGAAGCTTGCACGGCTCTACCAGAATGGCGGCAAGTTTGGTGACAAGCAGATACTCAGCGCCGAGATGATCGCCGATATCGCCACCACCAGTGAACCTATCGGGCTTACGACCGCACAGAAAGTAAAGCCTTATTACGGCAAGGCCTTCTGGCGCTATCCCTTCAAATCGGATGAGTGCACGCTCTATTTCCCGTCCATGGATGGCTGGGGCGACAACCGCGTCATGCTGATGCCGGACGACATCACCGCAATCCGCATTGCGGCCAACTGGGATGGCGACGAGAGCGCAAAGAACATGGAGAGCCTCATCCGCACGGCGAACGCAATCGATCCCTTCTGCCCATAAACGCGAAGGATGATCCACCTGGCAGCCGAGCAAAAGCTGTCAGGCGCTTTCTGTTTTGCCACTTTTATATCCCGCTGGCCGGGCTTGGGCTAAGCGTGGCTTCATGGTGCGCATTGCAAAACGTCTCCGCACCCAATAGCTTGGAAAGCACAGCATCTGGAAAGCCTGTCTCGTCAGCATCGCGGCCTTGACGTGAGAGTGTCAGCCGGTGAAATGAGACTGGCCTGCGGCCTGTTTCGGTAAACTCAAACGGAAGCCGAGATGGAAACAGCCTTCTTTCAGTTCGAAACTGTCGCGGAGCTCGGTTCGATCAGGAAGGCATCGGAAAAGCTGCATATTTCGCCGTCTTCGGTCAGTCGGCAGATCCAGAAGCTGGAATATGCTTACGGAACCGAACTTCTCGTCCGCCAGTCTCAGGGTGTTCGGCTGACGCCGGCGGGTGAACTGGTCCTGCGCTTTGTGAAAGGGCGCCGGAAGGAGCTGCAGCGGTTGCGCGCCGAGATTGACGCGCTGAAGAATCTCGAAAGCGGTCATGTCATCATCTACACGGTCGAAGGCATGATCGGCGGACTGCTGCCGCGCGCGCTCGCCCGTTTCGGTCAGCACCACCCGAATATCACCTATCAGGTGCTGGTGGCCGGAACCGATGGCGTGATGCGGGCGGTCGCCGAGGAGCGCTGCGATATCGGCATTTCCTTCCAGCCCTTTCCGCGCGATGAAATCGATACGCTGGTCAGCCTGCGCCAGCCTGTCATGGCGGTGATGTCGCGCCACCATCCGCTCGCCGGACGGCGGGAGCTCGACCTCGCAGAGGTTCGGCAACAGCCGGTCGGCCTGCCGGACCAATCCTTCGGCATTCGTCAGCTGGTCGACCATGTCGTCAGGTCCGAGCAGCTCGCGCTCAAGATCAGGCTGGAAACCAATTCCATCGACATGATGCGCCAGTTCGCGCTTCAGGACATGGGCATCGTCTTTTTGCCTGCCTTTTCCTTCGAGCGCGAACTGCAATCCGGTGAGCTGATCGGCGTCCCGATCGCGTCGAATGTCCTGTCGCTGTCGACCACCCAGGTGTGCAAGCGGGCGGAAATCGAACTGAGCCCGGCCGCAGGCCGACTGGTGGAATATATCCGCAAAGTGGCCGATGAGTTCGTCGGCGTTGCGTAGGGCGCAACGCTGCGTGCCTCAATTACGACTTCCGCGAAGCACGCTTTTCCCCTTACCTTGTTGATATCCGGAGATCGCCAAATCTCACGGTGCATCAAAAAACAACGAGAACTGAGGGGTTCCGAAATGACGCATTCTACGAAGTCGTGGCTGCTCGCGCTTGCCGGCGCCACCATGCTGCTGGCGACGCCGGCACTTGCCAATGAAACGATCCGGGTCGGCGCGCCGCTGCCGCTGACGGGGCCGCTCTCCCCGGAGGGCTTGAAGCAGCAGCGCGGTTATAACCTCTGGGCCGAAACCGTCAATGCCGCCGGCGGCATCACCGCCGGTGACACGACCTATGATGTCGAGATCGTCTATGTCGATTACGAAAGCCAGACGCCGCGCGCCGTACAGACCGCCGAGCGGCTGATCACGGCTGATGACGTCAATTTCCTGTTCGCGCCCTTCGGCTCGGGTGCTGCCAAGGCCGCAAGCTCCGTTGCCGAGCGCTACCAGATCCCGATGGTTGCCGCGACGGCTTCCTCCGTCGAGGTTTACGATCAGGGTTATCAGTATCTCTTCGGTACATTTACGCCCAACAATACGTTGACCGATCCGCTTGCCAAGATCGTTGCCGATTCCGGTGAGGACATCTCGACTGTCGCGATCTATGCCCGCAACGACCTGTTCCCGCTCGCAATCGCCAAGGAAATGGAAAAATCGGCCGGCGACAACGGCATCGAGGTCATCTCCTTTGATGAATATGCCATCGGAACGATGGACCACGCCTCGGCCATGACGCTCTTGATGCGCTCCAAGCCGGACTGGATCTTCGCCACCGGCTATATCAATGATCTCATTCTCATCCGCCGCCAGATGGCCGATCTCGGTATCGAGCCGAAGGCGCTGACGATGCTGGCTGGCCCCGCCTACAAGGAATTCATCGAGGCGACCGGCGATCATTCGAACAATGTCTCGAGTGCCGCGTGGTGGCATCCGGCCGTTGCCTATGACGGCGAAGGCATTTTCGGTGCGACTTCGGATTTCGTATCCGCCTTTGAAACGAAATATGATGCCACGCCCGATTATGCGGAAGCCTCCGCTGCGGCTGCCGGCGTCGTGCTGCAGCTTGCCATCGAGGATGCCGGCACGATCGAGCCGACCGCCGTGCGCGATGCGCTTGCCGCGATGGATGCCATGACCTTCTACGGTCCTGTGCATTTCGGCGAAAACGGCCAGATCGACTCGCTCGAGCCGCCGGTGTTCCAGATCCAGGATGGCGCCACCAAGACCATCTATCCGGAAGAAATCAAGCAGGCCGACATGCGTTTCGGCGGCATCGAATAAATCCCGGCATCAGCCATTCAACGCTTTTGCGGCCGGCTGTCGCGGTCGGCCGCTCAAACAGCGGAAAACACAGCAATGCTATACGCACAGATCCTTCTCAACGGGCTGGTGCTGGGCGGGCTCTATGCCTGTATCTCGGTCGGCTTCTCGCTGGTGTGGGGTGTCCTGAACGTCATCAACGTGCTGCACGGCTCGTTCGTGGTTCTTGGCTCCTACATCGCCTATTTCGCCTATGTTCACCTCGGTATCCACCCGTTTGTCTCGGTCATAATCGCCGGCGCGCTTTTGTTTGCGCTCGGCTATGTGGTGCAGCTCGGACTGATCAACCGGGTCGTGGGGGCGCCGGTTCTGACGACGCTCGTCCTGACCTTCGGCCTCGATCTCCTGTTGAACAACGGCATGCTGCTCGCCTTCAGCGCCGACTACCGCTCGGTTCAGCTTGCCAATCCGCTTGGCAGCAAGGTGATCGCCGGCCTGGTGTTTCCGCTGGACCGGCTGGTGGCGATGCTGCTTGCCGGCGTTCTGACCGGGCTTTTGTATCTGCTGCTGGTGCGCTCGAAGATCGGCCATGCCATCGTCGCCGTGCGCATGGACCGGGAGGCGGCAGCCTTGATGGGCGTCGACGTGAAGACGATCTATGCGATTACCTTCGGCATCGGTGCGCTGATGGCCGGTGCCGCGGGCAGTCTCTTGAGCCTCGTCTTCCCGATCTCGCCGCTGGCAAGCTCGGAATATCTGTCGATCGCCTTCATCGTCTGCGTTCTTGGCGGGCTTGGCAGCATTGCCGGCGCCATTGTCGGCGGGCTGGCGCTCGGCCTCATCCAGAGTTTCGGCGCGCTGTTCATCGGCCCGGAACACGGTCTGACGATCGCCTTCGTCCTGCTCATCCTGCTCCTCATCTTCAAGCCGACCGGCATCATGGGCCGCAGGGGGTATGAATGAAACATCCGCTGATTGCCCTCGGTTTCTTCGCCCTCATCGCCTTCCTGCCTGTGTTCGGAGACAATTACATCCTGCGCCTTGGCACCATGTTCGCCATGTATGCCGTGCTGTCCCAGTCGTGGAATATCATCGGCGGCTATGCCGGCTATCCTTCCTTCGCAACGGCGGCTTTCTTCGGGCTCGGCGCCTATACCGGCGCGATCCTGCAGGGGCTCGGCCTTGCCATGCCGCTTGCCTGGGCGGCGGCCGGGTTGATGGCCGCAGCCTTCGCCGCCGCCATGGGCGCGGCCATCCTGCACCTGAAGGGGCATTACTTCGCTATCGCCAGCCTTGTCCTCGCCGAAGTGCTTCTGGAAGTCACCACCTCCTGGACCAGCCTGACCGGCGGCGGCATGGGGCTCAACCTGCCGATCATCCGCATGACGGTTACAGCCCAGGCGCGCCTGTTCTTCTGGTCGATGCTGGCCCTTGCCGTGCTCACCTTCCTGATGAGCTGGTATGTCTCGGCCGGACGCATCGGCTTTGCCCTTCGCTGCATCCGCCAGAATGAGGATGCCTCCTCCATGGTCGGCATCAACACCACGCTCTACAAGATCATCGCCTTCGTGCTTTCCGCCCTGTTCGTCGGCTCCGCCGGCGCGCTCTATGCTTCATGGGTGTTCTACATCGAGCCGCCGGATGTCTACTCGGTGATGACGACCATTCGCCCGATCGTGATGACCATGCTCGGCGGGCCCGGAACGCTTCTTGGCCCGGTTATCGGCTCCGGCATCTTCCTCGTCATCGAGGAGGTGGTATGGCGCAATTTCCTCTCCATCCACGCCGCCGTTCTCGGCATCCTCATTGTCGGACTGATCTTCTACCTGCCCAACGGCGTTGTCGGCGCCGCCATGCGCAAACTGCGCAAGCGCTCGGCAAACAAAGTGGAGACCAAGCCATGAGCATTCTTCAACTCAAGGGTCTTACCCAGCGCTTCGGCGGGCTGACGGCAGTCGATGATGTCGATCTTGCGGTCGAACCCGGTGAGATCGTCGGTCTCATCGGCCCCAACGGCGCGGGAAAGACCACTGTCGTCAATCTGGTAACCGGCGTCTTCAAGCCGTCTTCCGGCAGCGTCATCTATGACGGCCGGCGCATCGACGGCATGAAGCCCTATCAGATCAGCCGGCTCGGCGTGGCGCGCACCTATCAGGTGGTTCAGCCGTTTCCCGAGATGACCGTGCTGGAAAACGTCATGGCGCCGGCGGTCTTTGCCGCGGGGGCCGCCTCCACCACCGAGGCCATGCACGCCGCCGACGAGGCGATCGAGTTTCTCGGGCTGAAAGAGCATCGCGACACGCTGGCGGGCGAACTGACCCTTGCCGGCCGCAAGCGGCTGGAACTCGCCAAAAGCCTCGCCATGAAGCCGAAGGTGCTGCTGCTCGACGAGGTCAATGCCGGCCTCAATCCGGCCGAGATCGAGACGGCGCTTGAGATGATCCGGGCGATTGCGGCGCGTGGGGTCACCATCATCCTGATCGAGCATCTGATGAAGGTGGTGATGAGCCTTTGCACCCGCATCGTTGTCCTGCATCACGGCGCCAAGATCGCCGAAGGCCGGCCGGACGAGATCACGCGAAACGAGAAGGTGATCGAGGCCTATCTCGGCAATCGTTATGCGAAAGCCAATGCCGGGGAGAAGGCCGATGTCTGAACCATTCTTCCAGATCGATAAGCTTGAGGCCGGCTACGGCGAAATCCGGGTTCTCTGGGGCATCGACCTTGCCGTCAATGCCGGCGAGATCGTCTGCCTGATCGGCTCCAACGGCGCGGGCAAGACGACGCTGCTGCGCACGATCTCCGGCCTGCTTCAGCCAACGGCGGGCAGCATCCTGATCGACGGCCAGGAACTCGCGGGCGCCGACACGCGCCGGATCCTGACGGGCGGCATTGCCCATGTGCCCGAAGGCCGGCGGCTGTTTCGCACCATGTCGGTGAAGGACAATCTGATGATGGGCGCCTATCTCAGGAAAAGGGACGCCTCGGTCGAGGAAGATCTCGAACGGGTCATGACCATGTTCCCGCGCCTTGCCGAAAGGGCGCATCAGGATGCTTCGACACTGTCGGGCGGCGAACAGCAGATGTGCGCGATCGGTCGCGGGATCATGAGCCGTCCGAAACTGCTGATGATCGACGAGCTTTCGCTTGGCCTTGCCCCGCGCGCCGTTGAGCTCTTGAGCGAATCCCTTATCGAGATCAACAAGACCGGCGTCGCCATCCTGCTTGTCGAGCAGGATGTGATGACCGCGCTCGACCTTGCCCATCGTGGCTATGTGATCGATCGCGGCCGGATTTCCCTTGCAGCCACTTCAGAAGAACTCCGTCAGGAGCCCGCCGTGCGCGAAGCCTATATCGGCGCGGCCTGACATTTGCGAAAACACAGAAAGCAACTCCAATGCACGCTTCCCAGAATCCCGATCCTCGCCAGGACGCCATTCTCTCGCCCTATGACGGTAGCCTCGTCGGGCATATGCCGGTTTCCGAAGAGGCCGATGTCGAACAGGCCATCCTGACAGCCGAGAAGGGCTTTGACATGATGCGCAAGCTTCCGCGTTTCGTGCGCGCCGATATTCTCGACCGCACCGCGAACCTGATCGAGGCGCGAAAGGACGAGTTCGTGCGCCTGATTGCGGCGGAAGCGGGAAAGCCGCTTTATGATGCGCGCGGCGAGATCTCCCGTTCGCTTTTGAACCTGCGCGGTGCGGCCCGCGAGGCCCGCGCCTTCGGCGGTGAGGAAGTGCCGCTCGATATCGATGGCGCGGTCTTCGAATACCAGACCGCATCTGCCGATGGCAGTCCGCTCGATCTGTCGAAGGCCGATCTGGCAACGCTCAACGGGCTTGGCCGGCGCATCGGTATTGCCCGCAGATTTCCGATCGGTCCGATCCTCGCGATCACGCCCTTCAACTTTCCGCTGAACCTGGTTCTGCACAAGCTGGCGCCGGCCTTCGCGGTCGGCAATTCGGTCATCCTCAAGCCCGCGCCGCAGACGCCGCTCACCAGCCGGCTGCTGGCTGAAGTCTTGTATGAGGCCGGTCTGCCCGAGGAGGCGCTGACGGTGGTGCATTGCGATGTGCCGCTGGCCGAGAAGCTCGTGCGCGACGATCGTATCGCCATGGTTACATTCACCGGCAGCGTGCCGGTCGGCTGGCATATCAAGTCGCTGAGCGGCAAGAAGAAGGTCTCGCTCGAACTTGGCGGCAATGGCGCGGTCGTGGTCTCGGACGATGCCGATATCGCCTTTGCGGCGGCGCGCTGCGTGCGCGGCGGCGTCGTCTATGGCGGCCAGTATTGCATCGGCGTCCAGCGCATTTTCGTGCATGAAAAGGTCTACGACGCCTTCGAGAAGGAGCTGGTGGCCCGTGTGGAGGCCTGCAAGGTCGGCAATCCGATGGAGGAGGGGGTCGATGTCGGGCCGGTCATCGATGAGCGCTCGGCGATGCGCATCGAAAGCTGGATCAACGAGGCGGTCGAGCAGGGCGCGCGCGTTCTGACCGGCGGCACCCGCGACCATGCCGTCATCGCGCCGACGGTCCTGACCGACACGAAATCCGACATGAAGGTCGAGGCCGATGAGATTTTCGGCCCGGTGGTGACGCTGACGAAGGTGAAGGATGCCGATGAGGGCGTGCGCCGCGCCGCCGACAGCCGGTTCGGCCTGCAGGGCGGCTTCTTCACCAACGACATGAAAGCGGCCTTCCGTGCGCTGGAGGACTGGGATGTCGGCGCGCTGATGATCAATGACGTGCCGATCTACCGCATCGATACAATGCCTTTCGGGGGCTGGAAGGATTCCGGCCTCGGCCGCGAGGGCACGCGCTATGCGATGGACAGCATGACCGACATCAAGCTCCTTGTGGTCAATTATGGCTGAACCGTTGAGGGTCGCAGTCGCCGGGCTGGGATCGATCGGCATGCGGGTCGCAAAAGCCCTCGATCAGGGGATCGAGGGTCTTGAGCTGAAAGCCGTTGCCCTGCGTGATGTCAGGACGGCGGGCGCGCGGCTTGCCGGTCTGCGTTCTTCTCCCACCGTTCTGCCGCTTGCCGAACTGCCGGAAGCGGCAGATATCGTGGTCGAATGTCTGCCGCCATCGGCCTTTTCGGTGCTCGGGGACGCGATGCTGAACCACGGCGGCAAGACTTTCGTTGTCGCGAGCGTCGGGCAATTGCTGATCGCCGAGGGCTTTCTCGACGCCGCACGCGCGGCAGGCCTCGCCATCCTTGCGCCATCCGGTGCGGTTGCCGGTCTCGACGGGCTGCGGGCAGCGCGCGAGATCGGACTGGAGGCTGTGGCGTTGAAAACCCGCAAGCCGCCGCATTCCTTCGGCGATAGCGTCAGGATCGACGACAACACCGTGGCGGCGTCCGAGATCAAAGAGCCCATGCGTCTCTTCTCCGGCACTGCCCGGCAATCGATCGCGGCCTTTCCGAAGAACATCAATGTGGCGGCGACCGTCGCGCTTGCAGGGCTCGGCGCCGATCGGACATCCGTCGAGATCTGGGCCGATCCCGGCATCGCCATGAATACCCATGAGCTCACCATTCGCTCTAGGGGCGGCACGATCAGGGCCGTGTCGGAAAACCTGCCCGACGCGGACAACCCGAAGAGCAGCGCGATCACCGCCTACAGCATCATCGCTGCCCTGAGGCGCATCGAAAGTGTCGTTTCGGTCGGCTCGTGAGCCGCAGCACATATCAGACAGAAGGAATTGACTATGCAGACAAAAACCATGGCGGCCGGCGGCTATCACTATATTCCCGGCGTAATGCAGTATTCGGCCGGCGTCGCGGCGCTTGACGGCTACCGCATCGTCCGCGCCCGCTTCTTCGATGTCGTGCCGATGAAGGAAGGCTTTGAGCGCATCGCCGCCCATCTCGCCGAAATCGGCCGGCCGCCGGAAGCCTTCTGCGCCTGCGAGATGCGCTCGCCCGGCCAGTTCTCCGAGGAGGGGTTCGCGGCCTTCAACACGCTTTATGCCAAAACGCTCATCGCCTGGAACATCATGGAAGGCGACGACAATCCGGTTGCCCGCTCCAATATCTGCCCCGAGATCGTCGCGCCGGAAGAGCCCGGCTTCCATGCCTTCTGCTATACGGTGAAGGACGATGACGCACCGAAAACCTTCGCGATTGCCGGCTCCGGCGAGGTGCCGGAAGGCAAGGCCAATTACCGCGATCATATCGTCCGCCCGGGAGAAACCAGCCCCGACGCGATCCGCGAGAAGGCGGCCTTCGTGCTTGATGAGATGGAGCGCCGCATGGGGTTTTTCGGCGGCAAGTGGGCGGATACGACAGCGGCGCAGATCTATTCGGTCCATGACATCCACCCGCTGATCGAGACGGAGCTTGCGCCGCGCGGTGTTCACCGCAACGGACTTGCCTGGCACTATAACCGGCCGCCGATCGTCGGTCTGGAATACGAGATGGACTGCCGGCGCGTGTTTGACGAAATCGTGCTGTGAAGTGACGCTGGCTGTGTCGATGAACCTCAGCCTCGAATGAGGTCAGTTTGAAAGGCTTTCAGCTTTCCTGTTTTCGGCCCCGATTTCAGTAGTCCAGGTTGAAGTCAGGGCAATATGGCGCAAGAGCTTCGCGGTAGCTGCGGCTCGCCTTCTGAAACTCGCCCGTTGCCATAGGGTGCTCAGGATCCCCTGTCTCGAATCCTTGCGCTTTTTCCGCCACGACGATCAGGTCGTCAACGGTTGGCGTGACGTCTGCGGGAAGCGAAGGCCGAACCTCCGCCAATGCGGCTGTGGCGTCATCGAATGGCGCCTTGCCGATCATGGAGATTTCAAGCTTCGACATGGCCATCATGACGGCCATGCACTGGTCCTCGCTCATGTTGTCGTTGGCAGACGCCACGGTTACGCTGGTGAGAAGGGCCGTGGACATGACTGCCATCATTGCGGTTCGCTGCATCGTCAATCTCCCTTAAAGTACAACAGCATGCGCGGGACCTGGCCTTTTTGGTATCCGAAAGTCAACCCCAGCGTTTGGCACGCGCCGCGCGTTTCATGCATCAATCGCGGTAGTCGGGCCTGGGCTGTCAGCGCACGCCGTCACCGTCGCGATCCCAGTACCAGGCAACATACATTTTCTTGCGGTCGTGCTGCCGGTTCTTCAGGAGCGCGCGGATATCGCGGATGTCGCTCTTTTCGCAGGCGATCCAGACGAAGGTTTCGCTGTCGAGGTCGGCGAGCGCATGGCGGATGGCTTGCGCCAGTCCCTCGGTTCCGGCAGACGAGCGATGCAGCCATGTGAGGTCGAGTTCGGCTGCCCCGCCGATCGCCTGTTCCTCCGCCGCGCTTTCCACTTCGATGATCGCCGTCAGCCCTGTTCCTGCCGGCGCCTCCTCGGCGATACGGGCGATCGCGGGAAGGGCCGCCTCGTCGCCGGCAAGGAAGATGCTTTCGGCCTCGGGAACGCTGCCGCCGCCGGGGCCGAGAAACGCCGCCCGGTCGCCGGGCTTTGCATCGCGAGCGAAATCGGCACCCGGCGTGGCGATGCCCGGGGCAGGGTGCTGGAGGAAATCGACCCAGACTTCGCCGCGTTCGATATCGACGAAGCGAATCGTATAGACCCGGATCAGCAACGCATCCTCGCCTTCCGGCCATTTTATCCGTCCGTCTTCGCCGATCACCGGCCAGACCGGCTCCCGGCCTTTCGGCGGCACCAGAAGGCGGACATGCATGTTGCCGCCGATGAACGGCGTCACATCGGCGCAGGCGAATTTCACCCGCAGCATATGCGGCGTGACGGTCTCAGTGGCGACGACCCGCACTTCATGCAGGTTCGGGGGAACGGCGGGCGGAGGCGGATCGGACCACGCAAGCTCCATCGCGTCGTCACCGGCGAAATAGAACAGATATTCGGCGAGCATGGTGCGCGCCAGTTGCAGCTTCTCGGCGCTCGGCGCGGCAAGGGCGATATTCAGACTTTCCCGGTCAACCGCGAGAACCGCCTCGCCTGTTTCAGTCCTCACCGTCAAGCGCTCGCCGGAGCGGGTGATATCGAAATGCTCGCCGAGATGCTCTTCCAGGGTATCGAGCATAGCCACCGGGTCTTTTGGCCGGGCGATGCCGGCAAGGCGGAACGACATGTTTCTTCCCTTCATTCGCTCTTGGATGGCATTGCATCGCTGTAGTGGCGGCCCATCGGCAGCATCATCGGCCGCGCGGAAACCGGGTCGATAATGATCCTGCTTTCGAGGCTGAAGATCGCGCGGATATGGTCCTCGGTCAGCACCGCTTCCGGCGCGCCGGCCACATGCAGCCGTCCGGCCTTCATCGCCACCAGATGATCAGCATAGCGGGCCGCAAGGTTCAGGTCGTGCAGCACCATGACGATGGTGGTGCCGTTCTTTCGGTTGAGGTCGGTCAGAAGATCCAGCACCTCGACCTGATGGCTGATGTCGAGGAAGGTGGTCGGTTCATCGAGAAGCAGAATATCGGTCTGCTGGGCCAGCACCATGGCGATCCAGACCCGCTGGCGCTGGCCGCCGGAAAGCTCGTCGATGGCGCGGTCGGCAAGGTCCGCCGTCCCGGTCGTGTCGAGCGCAAGGGCAACCGCCTGGTCATCTCGCGCGCTCCACCGCGAGAACATGGTCTGGTGCGGGTGACGTCCCCGGCTGACGAGATCCGAAACCGTAATCCCCTCCGGCGCCAGCGGCGACTGGGGGAGCAGGCCCAGCGAGCGCGCCAGCAATTTCGTCGGTGTGCGGTGGATCGCCTTGCCGTCGAGCAATACCTCTCCGCGCTTCGGCGTCAGAAGCCGCGACAGCGTCTTGAGCAGGGTCGACTTGCCGCAGGCATTGGCTCCGACAATCGCCGTGATCCGGTTTTCCGGCACGATGAAGCTGAGGTCTTCGAGAACGGTCTTGTCGCCATAGCCCGTTGTGATCCTGTTTGCGCTGAGAACATGCCGGGTCATGGTGCCGTTTCCGATCTGTTGGCGCGAATGATGAGATAGATGAGATAGGGTGCCCCAAGAGCCCCGGTGACGATGCCGACCGGGTAGCGCGCGGGCAGAAGGAACTGCCCGGTATAATCTGAAAACAGAACAAGGCCGGCGCCGATCAGGGCGGCCGGAACCAGCAGCGAACCGCCCGTGCGGATGATCCGGGCAGCGATCGGTCCGGAGAGAAACGCCACGAAGGCGATGGGCCCGGTCACCGCGGTCGCGATCGCGATCAGTCCGACGGCCGCGATCGTCACCACGAGACGGGTTCGGGCAACGCCGACGCCAAGTGCCGCGGCCGTCTCGTCGCCCAGCCGGAGCGCTTCGAGATCCCGCGTCCTGCTGACAAGCAGCCCGCCGCAGACAACAAGGCTGAGGACAAGCGGAACCGCCTGATCCAGCCGGGCGCCGTTGAGGCTACCCGTCAGCCAGCGCAGCGCCTCCTGAAGGTTCCACATCGGCGCCAGCGACAGCACATAGGCGATCATGCTTTCCAGCATCGCGGAAACGCCGATGCCGACGAGGATCAGCCGCGTGCCGGCAACCCCGTTCTTTGCGGCGAGGCCATAGACGAGAAACGCAACGCCAAGACCGGCGGCAACGGCAAAGACCGAGACCGCAGGCCCGTTCAGCTTCAGCACCACGATGGCGAACACCGCCGCGGCGCTGGCCCCGGAACTGATGCCGATAATGTCCGGGCTTGCCAGCGGGTTGCGCAGCATGGTCTGGAAGGCGACGCCGCCAAGGCCAAAGCTCGCGCCGGCCAGCACCGCCAGCAAGGCGCGCGGCAGGCGCAATTGCCCGACCGTAAAGGATAGTCCCGGCACATCCTCGCCCGCCAGCACCCGAAGCACCGCGCCGGGCGGAGCGAAGGATTTGCCGAGCATCAGCGTCAGCGCGAACAGCGCTGCGATCAGGGCGACAAACAGCGCCATGCCGAGCCGCCGCCGGTTGCTGCGTCGGGTTCTGGTGGCCGTGACGCGCTGAAGGGTCGAAGAAGGGCTCGTCATAGTTCACGCACCTGTTGACGCCTGACGATCCAGATGAAGACCGGCCCGCCGACCAGCGCGGTGATGATGCCGACATCAACCTCGCCGGGGCGGGCGGCGATGCGGCCGACGATATCGCTCGCCAGAAGCAGGATGCCGCCGCCGAGGGCTGAAAACGGCAGGAGCCAGCGGTGATCGACGCCGACGATCAGGCGGCAGGCATGCGGAACCACGAGGCCGACAAATCCGATCGGCCCGCACACCGCAGTCGTCGCCCCGCACAGGAGAACCGCCGAAACCGCGGCAACGACGCGGCCGAGCGCAACGTTTTCCCCGAGGCCTGCGGCCAGTTCGTCGCCCAGCGCCATGGCGTTGAGCTTGCGCGCGGAGATGAAGGCGAGCGCGAGACCGACGACAAGAAACGGCAGAACTGGAAGGATGCGCGAAAATGTGGCCCCGCCGACGCCGCCGATCTGCCAGGAGCGGATGCCGCCGGCGATGTCGCCTCTCGGCAGCACGATCGCCATGACCAGCGAAGCAAACGCGATCGAGGTTGCCGCTCCCGCCAGCGTCAGCTTCAGCGGCGTCGCCCCGCCGCGTCCGAGCGAGCCGACCAGATAGACGAAGACGGCGGTGGCGCCCGCGCCGAATATAGCGGTCCAGATATAGGCGTTGGAGGAGCTGATATTGAACCAGGCCACGCCGATGACCACCGCCAGCGCCGCCCCCGTGTTGACGCCGAAAATGCCGGGGTCGGCCAATGGATTGCGGGTGATGCCCTGCATCAGCGCGCCGGAAAGCCCGAGCGCTGCCCCTGCCAGCACGGCAAGCGCCGTGCGCGGAATGCGCATCGCCACCACGGCTTCGCCGATTGTTTCATCGTGCCCGGCAATGGCGGCGGCGATGTCGGAAAAAGACACGCCGCGCGTGCCGATCGCCAGCGAGGCCGCCGCCAGAACGACGACAGCGAGAACGGCCACGGCCAGCCAGAACGCTCTTCCGCCGACACCAATGCCGGAGGCTATCGTAACCTGCCGCCTCATTCTGGCTTTGCGGTTGACTTTCTGGCCGCTGCGGCAAGCTTTGCCACATAGTCATCAAGCACATACGAGATCGAAAGCGGGGTCGGGTTGGCCGCCGTGCCGAGGGGATTGCGGCCGAGCATGACGACGGCGCCGTTTTCGACAGCCGGCATGTGCCGGAAAACCGGGTTCTGCCGCATGGCCTCGAGAAGCGTATCGTCGCCATAGGTAACGACGATATCGACGTCGTCGAAGGCATCGATGCGCTCGACGCTGATCGACCCGGCGAAGCTACCATCCTTCGAGGCCGCGATCACGCTTTCGGGGGCTTCCAGCCCGAGATCGCCGAAGAACTGCACCCGGGTATCGTGCGTCGTGTAGAAATTCACGACGCTGAGGTCGGTGGCGTCGAGATGGGTGATGAACATCGCCTTCTTGCCTTGAAGTTCCGGGTATTCGGCAACCTCGGCGGCAATCTCGGCCTCGATCCGCGCGATCAGCGCCGCGCCTTCCTCGGACATGCCAAGCCCTGCGCTGTTGAGTCGGATCATGTCGCGCCAGTTCGTCGCCCAGGGCGCATCCGGATAGGCGACGACCGGCGCGATCTGGCTCAGCGTGTCATATTCGCTGCGGGTCAGGCCGGAATAGGCGGCGAGGATGACGTCGGGCCTGACGGCGGCCACAGCCTCGAAATCGATGCCATCGCCCTCGTCGAACAGCACCGGCGTGTCGGCCCCGAGTTCATCGAGCCTGTCAGTGACCCAAGGCAATACTCCGTCGCCGTCATCATCGCCGAAATTGGCCGCCGCAAACCCCACCGGCACAACGCCGAGCGCCAGCGGCACCTCGTGATTGGCCCAGGCAACGGTTGCGACCCGCTCCGGCTTCTCGATGATCACGGTCTCGCCGAAGGCATGGGGGACGATAATCGGTTCGGCAAGGGGCTCACCCGCGCGCACGACGGTCGAAGCGAACAGCGCGATAGCGGCAATGAGCAGGGAAAAACCAGGCAAGCGCGACATGGCGATCTCTCCGGGTGGCTAAAGTTGACCCTAATTGTCATGTTCAATAAGGGGGGTCAAGCCGACCGCGAGGGCGTTCTGCCGCAGCCAGTGAAGTTGCAGGGGAATCCTACAAAACCGTGGAAACATACAATACTAGACTAAATTAATCAGGTTAATCGCAACCTGAACCTGATGATTGCGCCGGAAAGGCCGCTTCGCAACCGCGAGCCGGCGCTCTGCCGCAATGAACCTAAAGTCCGCGGGACGCGATTTCTGGAAGCTGACAATGAATCACGCAACAAGCAAACATGATGGACGGCACGGAATGATCAGGCGGAGGGTGGCTATCCTTCTTGGCTGCACGGCGCTGGCCGCAAGCCCGATACCCCTCCACGCTCAGGATCAGGGCGAAGCGACTACCGTTCTGGAGCCTGTCACGGTCAACACCAGCGGCATGGGCAGCAGCGATGCCACCTCCATCGTTGCGTTCGAAAGCTCCGGCGGCGGCAAGCTGGCGACGGACTTCCTCGACACCGCAGCTTCGGTCTCCGTGATCACGTCCAAGGAAATCCAGCAGCGCGACGCCCAGACGGTGGAACAGGTGCTCGATTACACCGCCGGCGTGACCACCGATTTCTACGGCTCCGACGACCGCTTCGATTTCTACAAGATTCGCGGCTTCGACGCCTATACCTATCGCGACGGTCTTTCGCTCGGCTCGCCCTTCGGTGGCGTGCGCGAGGAGCCGTTTGCTTTCGAGCGGGTGGAGGTGCTCAAGGGCGCCGATTCGACGATCTTCGGCGTCTCCGATCCCGGCGGCACGGTGAATTTTGTGTCGAAGACGCCGCGGAGCGAGCGGTTCGGCGAGGCCTATATCACCGGCGGCTCCTACGACCACGCCGAGGTGGGCTTCGATTTCGGCGACAACATCACCGAGGATAACACGCTCTCCTATCGGCTGACCGGCAAGTTCCAGAACGCCGACGCGGAATATGACTATTCCAATGACGACGAGAGCTTCATCATGGGCGGCCTGACGTGGCGCATCGACGATGCCACGACGATGACGCTGATCTACGACTATCTCGATACCGATGGCACGCCGGGCGGCGGCGGTCATCCGATCGGGTCGGATTTCGACCGCAGCTTCTACCTCGGCGAGCCGGACTACAATTACAACGACGTGACCCGCAACACCGTTACCTGGATGTTCGACCATGATTTCGGTTCTGGGCTGACCTTCAGTTCGCGGGCGCGCTATGCGAGCTCAAAGACCGGGTTCGGTTATGCCTATGTCTACGAGCCGGTCGACAATGGCGACACGATCGCCGACCGCTATTACTTCGGCAGCGCCCGCGACTACGACGATTTCGTCATCGACGCGCATTTCCAGTACGATACGTTCTTCGCCAATGTCGAAAGCCGCACGGTTGCGGGCCTGCAGTACCAGACCTTCTCAGGCACCAATGACAGCTATTACGATGTAGCGCCGGGCATTGACTGGACCAACCCGGTCTATTCCGGCGGCCCCGACTACAGCGGCCCCTATGCCAGCACGAAGAACGACCAGAACACGGCCTCGGTCTACCTGCAGCAGGAACTGACCTTCTCCGAAAAGCTGATCGCCTCGGTCGGCCTGCGCAATGACTGGCTGGATCTGGAACAGCGCAACCGGCTCACCGGCATCACGACCGAGGGCGACTACAGCGAGTTTACCGGCCGCGCGGGACTGACCTACCGGATCACCGACGAAGTCTCGACTTATGCAAGCTATGCCCAGTCGGTGGCGCCGCCGACGCTCGGAATCGAGCCGGAGCGCGGCGAGCAGTATGAGGTCGGCGTCAAATACGCCCCGCTGGCCTTCCCGGCGCTGTTCAGCGCCTCGGTCTATGATCTGACGAAAACCAACATCACCGTCACCAATCCGGCGACCAGCATGCAGGAGTCGATCGGCGAGGCGCGGGTGCGCGGCATCGACCTGGAAGCGAAGGCCGAACTGCCGCACAATTTCAGCCTCACGGCGGCCTATTCCTACATGATGTCGGACATCGTCGAAAACGGCACGAGCGGCAATGTCGGCAACCAGCTCGGCTTCGTTCCCAACAATGTCGCCTCCCTGTGGGTGGATTATACGCTGGAAGGCGAAGGCCGGCGCGGCGACATGACCTTCGGTCTCGGCGCGCGCTACCAGAGCTCCTATTATTTCGGCGAGGACAACAAGGTCAAATCCGACCCCAACATCACCTTCGACGCCGCCTTCAGCTATGATGTCGCGGAATACACGACGCTGCAGGTCAACGCCACCAACCTCTTCAACGAGAAACATGTCGCCTATGGCGGCTACGGCGCCGATTGGTACAATCAGGGTCGCGCGGTCTATGTGACGCTGCGCCAGTCCTGGTGAGAAAAGGAACGCGCGATTTCGCGCGGGTCAGCGCGCACTTGGGAGCGCCGTCTTGCGCCAGGCTGCCGGCGTTTCTCCGGTGACCTGGCGAAACACGCGGGTGAGGTGCGCCTGATCGGAAAAGCCGAGCTCGGCGGCGGCATCGGCAACGCTGATGTCGCTTCCGACGAGCAGATCCTTCGCGCGTTCGACGCGTCTGGCAAGCTGCCATTGCAGCGGCGTCTTGCCCGTGGTCTGCCGGAAGACTTCCGAAAACCAGCTTTCCGAAAGTCCGACGGTCTCGGCCATCTCCGCAACCGTCATGCGCGCGTGGGGCGATGCTTCGAAGCGTGACAGCAGCCGGTTCATCTGCGCTTTGGTGATCCGGCCGCCGGAAGCGGGCTTTCCGGCATCGGCGGGAATGTCCAGCAGTGCGGTCGCGAGGCTGCCGACAAGGCTTTCGGCATAGAGCGGATGGCGGGCGGGATTTGCCACCTCGTCGACGATCATGCCCGCCAGCGTGCCCATCGGACCGATATCATGGGTTTCGGCCGGACGGCGCAAGACGGCGCGGGCTGCGGAGGCGCCGATTGATGGCGCGATGAAGCGCAGCATCCTGTCCTCATGCAGATGAAGATCGAGATGGGAAAAGCGATGCCGGGCGGTGAACTGCGTCCACATCGGAACGCCCGCCGGTACGTAGATCGCCTGCGTCAGCGGCCTTTCATGCCCGGAAAACGCGCCATTACGGTTCGAAACGCGAATGCAGTCCGAGACATCGTTGAAGAAGATGACGATCCGCGGATCCGGCGAAAGATAATAGGCGTTCGCGTCCCGATCGCCCTCGGCCTCCCAATAGACGCCGACAAGACCGTCAAGCCCGCGCCACTGGACCGGCGCGACCGGGCGAATGCCTTTCGTATGGCTCAACATCGAATGCCGATAGGTCAAGACAGGTTACCGTTTTCAACGTGTTGGCCCATGCGCTGCCGCCGATGGAACATGACGATACCGTAAACCGCTTCAGCGCTTCGGTCAGGTTCAAACATGACTATAAATATCATATTTTCTGCAAGCGCAAGCATCGGTTCCGGCTGCTTCCGGTTGTCATCCCTCGCCTGCGGTGACGCGATTCGGCGAACAAGGCTTTTCAGCAAGAACCGCGGCCACCGTCAGACGCGGCGAGACAGTTCAGATGCCGCTCGTCAATTCGGAGCATCGGCATGTAAGCAGGCGAAAGAAGGGAACTTGACCTCTGTCCAGTAAATCTACACTAAAAATTACTGAGGCACCGGATGGGTCATAGAGAAGGCCGCAAGGCGGCAAGACGGATAGTCTAGCCCTTCACGAACAGTTTGCGCGGCACGTTGGCGAGGCATTCCGGCCCACCTTCCTTGATGACGATGCTCTCGGTGATCTCGAAGCCCCAGTCTTCCATCCACAGACCGGTCATGAAGTGGAAGGTCATGTTTTCCTGGAGCACCGATTTGTCGCCCGGGCGCAGCGACATGGTGCGCTCGCCCCAGTCCGGCGGATAGGAGAGCCCGATCGGGTAGCCGGTGCGATTGTCCTTGGTGATCCCGTATTTCTTCAAGACGCCGAAGAAGGCATTGGCGACATCTTCACAAAGATTGCCGGCGCGCGCCATTTCGAGGCCGGCCTCCATGCCCTCGAGCACGGCTTTTTCGGCGTTGAGGAAGGTCTCTGTCGGCTTGCCGAGGAAGACCGTGCGCGACAGCGGACAGTGATAGCGGCGATACACGCCGGCGATCTCGAAGAAGGTGCCTTCGCCCAGTCGCAGCGGCTCGTCGCTCCA
Source organism: Martelella sp. FOR1707 (assembly GCF_053484265.1). Lineage (NCBI taxonomy): Bacteria > Pseudomonadati > Pseudomonadota > Alphaproteobacteria > Hyphomicrobiales > Aurantimonadaceae > Martelella > Martelella sp. FOR1707. Next base: position 147,249 of record NZ_JBAKFP010000009.1, read on the forward strand.
GGTCAGGTGCGGCGCGGATGCATCGATACCCGATGGCAGGAGCGGCACGATCGCCGGATAGTCGCCGCCGAACCCGAGATCATCGTCGAACCTCAGCGAGGCGTCGTAGATATCGGCCACCAGATCGCATTTGCGAATCCCGGGCTCGACCTTCTCGAAGATCCGCTGGTGCATGCGCTCGACGATGCGGGCCGCACGCTGCATGTAGAGTAGTTCCTGATCCGACTTCACCGCGCGCTGCCAGTTCACCAGGCTGTTGGCGTTGACGAAGGCGGCATTGGGCAGGTGCTGCCGCAGCGAGGCATGGGCCTGCGCGGTGTACCAGTAATTGTCCATCTCGACGCCGATGCGCTTCCTGTCCCAGCCACGCTCGGCGAGCCGAGCGGCGAGAAAATCCATCGGATGGCGAACATCCGACTGCACATAGTGGTCCGGATAGCCGATCATGTCGTCTTTCGACATGAAACAGGTGCGCCTGGCGCCGTTGCGATCCTGATCGCGGCCGAACCAGACGGGATCGCCATCGGGACCGACGATGACGCACTGATGCACGTAGAATGACCAGCCGTCATAGCCTGTCAGCCAGGCCATGTTGGATGGATCAGAGACGATCAGGACCTCCACCTCGCGGTCTTCCATGGCCTTGCGCGTCTTCTCGATGCGCTTGGCAAACTCGCTGCGTGAAAAGGCCAGTTGCGGTGCGGACATGTCTTTTGCTTTCTATGCCGTGTGGCGGCCGGTCATGCCTCGGAGTCGAACGCGACGCCGAGACCCAATTGAGCCGCCTTCTTGAGGGCGAGCGTTGCGATCGCCGTGTCCTGCACCCCGGTTCCGGTCAGGTCGGCAATCGTGAGGTCGGACAGCGAACGCCGCGCCATGGCGGTGCCCGTGATGATCTCTCCGAGTTCCGCGAACCGCTTGTCAGCGGGCACGACGCCCGCCGCAATCGCCGAACGCAGTTCGCCGAGTTCCGCGGTCTGCGCCTGTCGGTCGGGCACATAGGCATCGGCCCTCAACAGACATGCCGGCTCGATCTCGTTCTTGGAATGCTGGTCGGAACCCATGGCGGTGACGTGCTGGCCGGGCTTCAGCCAACCCGCTTTCAGGACGGGTTCGCTCGCGGGCGTCGTGGTGATCACGACATCCGCCGCGCCGACGGCGGCTTGCGGATCGGCCACCGTCACAGCCTCGATGCCGTTCTCACGGGCGATACGCTCGGCCAGCGCCTCGGCCTTGGCAATATCGCGGGCACAGATCAGCGCCTTTTTCACCGGACGGACGAGCAGCAGCGCCTTCAATTGAAGCCGCGCCTGCATGCCCGCGCCGAAAATGCAGACCGTCGCGGAATCCTCGCGCGAGCAGTGCTTTGCCGCCACCGCGCCGGCGGCCGCGGTGCGCACGTCGGTCAGATAGCCGTTGTCGAGGAGCAGCGCTTCGAGAACCCCGGTCCTGGCCGAGAAAACCATCATCAGCCCGGACGTGCTCGGCAGCCCGATCTTCGGATTGTCGAAGAAGCCGGGCGAGACCTTTATGGCAAAACTGTCGAGGCCGGGCACATAGGCCGTCTTCACGTCGACTTCGCCATTCGCTTCCTTGATCGCGAGGCTCAGGATTGGCGGCATGACCACCTTTCCCCCGGCGAGGGCCGCAAATGCGTTCTCGACGCAATCGACGGCCTCGCCATCGAGCGGCACGGCTTTCATCAGATCGGACTGGGTGAGGATCTTGATTTTCGGCATCTCAGGCAAGCACTTTCATGAGGTCGACATCCTCGCCGCCGATGACCCGGAAATGCTGCTCCATGTCCACATTGCCGCCGGACAGGATGAGCGCGACCGGCCCTCTCGGCCTGAAGGTTTGAGCGAGGATCGCGGCAATCCCCACCGCCCCGGCCCCTTCGACGATCTGCCGCTCCTGCCAGTAGGCGTGGCGCATGCCGGCGGCGATCTGGGCTTCGTTGAGCAGCCAGGTTTCATCGACGAGACCGCGGGTCATGGCGAAGGTGTAGCGGTTCGATAGTCCGATCCCGCCGCCGAGGGAATCGGCAAGCGTCGGCAGTTCCTCGACCTCGATCGGCGCGCCCGCCTTCAGGCTTGCAATCATCGCGGCGCCGCGCTCCATGGTGATGCCGACGATGCGGATATCCTTGTTCCGCGCCTTGCAGGCGGCGGCCACCCCGGCAATCAGCCCGCCGCCGGAAAGCGGCACGACGACGGTCTCGACATCGGGGATCTGTTCGACGATTTCGAGGCCCAGCGTTCCCTGCCCGGCGATCACCGCGGGATGGTCGAAAGGCGGGATCATCGTCATGCCTTCGGCGACCAGCCTGTCGACTTCGGCCTGGGCTTCGTCCTGAGACCTGCCGACGATGCGGACGTCCGCGCCAAGCGCGCGGATGCCGTCGACCTTCACCTGCGGCACCAGTCGCGACATGCAGATCACGCAGCGCACGCCCGAAGCCTTGGCTGCATACGCCAGAGCGCGGCCGTGATTGCCGGTGGACACGCCGACAACGCCTGCCGCCCGCTCCTCGTCCGACAGAAGGGATACAGCATTGGCCGCTCCGCGGAGCTTGAAGCTGCCGGTATGCTGCAGATGTTCGAGCTTGAAATGCACCGGCACGCCGGAAATCGCCGAAAGCGTTTCGGAGACATTGACCGGCGTCTGACGGATGGTCGCAGCAATGCGTTCGCGCGCCGCCTCGATTTCTCCGATACCGATGAAATCCGATTGGGTCATGCCGCAAATCCTGCGTTCACGCCGTCAAGCTGAAGCGTGAACAGTCTTCCGTATTCGGTAGGACGCCAGTCCCTGAATCCGCCGCGGCGCAGCATTTCCCAGGCGCTCGCCTGGTTGGATGTCACCACCGGCTTTCCGGTTCGCTCCTCGATCTCTGAAATCGCGCCGACCGCGGGCATGGCTGTGCACGAAAGGAATATCGCCTCGCTATCGGGACCGTCGGCCGCCATTGCCGCCTCGACGATCGTCTGCTTCGAAAGCCTCGCCATGTCGCGATCATCAGCCAGCCCCAGGCAGTGATGGCTTACGACATCGAAGCCCTGTGAAGCGAAATATCCGGCAACGGCCTCGCTTGCTTCCGGCAGATAGGGCGTGACGATGGCAATACGGTACACGCCAAGCGCCTTGAAAGCGAGCGTCGAGGCGCCGGTGGGCAGCACCACCGGGATGCCAGGCCGCACGGCATGGATGGATCGCTCGACCGTCTCGACCCCGATCGTGGCCGATGCCGACGTGCAGGAATAGCAGATGCCGACAAGCGGGACGCCCGGCGTGATAAGGGCCGCGGCATCGGTGAGAAGCGGCGCCATCTTGCGCAGGTTTTCCGGCGTCGTCGGATTGGCGTAATGCACGCGGGTGGTATGCGCGATCGCCTCGGGCGGAAAGATCCGCACGAAGTCCGGCTCCGTCGTCATGTCGGTCGCGAGAGCGATGAGACCGAAACGCACAGTTGCGCCAGGGCTCTCATAGCCGATCTGTTGTGGCGACATCGAAACTTGTGGCTCTGCCATCACGCTCTCCGGGAAACGCACAGACGCGCTGCGGCGTCAGACGACCAGTACTGGACACGACGCCAGGCTCGTCACCTTATGGGAAACGCTGCCCAGCAGAAAACCCTCTATATCGCCCATGCCCCGGCTGCCGACGACGATCAGATCGGCACCGTGATCGGCGGAGAATTTCACGATGGTGCGCGCCGGCTGGCCGCTCTTGATGAAGGCGCGAAACTTGGTGGCGCCGGCTTCCCTGGCCAGCACCTTGGCCTCATCCGCCACTTCCTTGGCATAGCCGCGCATGGCGTCGTCTATATTCTCCGGGGTCTGCGGACGCACCATCGACATCGAACCCTCAAGCAGTGAGTGGTGTCTAAATACGGTCAGCATGAGAAGCTCGCCCTCATACTGCGCCTGCATCTGCGCGCCGTAACGGATGGCCTTCTTCGAGCCTTCCGACCCGTCGACGGCAACGACAATCGTTTTGAACATTCTTTTTCCTCCCGGTTTATCTGAATGCCAGATCACGCGCGAAGAGTGCGATCTGCGGGAAGAAGATCAGGGCCACCGCGACCCCCATGAGAATGAGGATGAAGGGCGGCGTCCCGCGGATCACCTCGATATAGGGTCGCTTGAACACCGCGATCGCCGTGAAAATATCACAGCCGAACGGCGGCGTGGCCGACCCGATCGCAACCTGCAGCGTGATGATGGCGCCGACAAGCACCGGATCGAGACCGACGGCATCCACGACCGGCGCGAAGATCGGCACCAGAACGAGGATAACCACGATCGGATCGACGAACATGCAGCCGACGAAGAAGGCGATCGAAATGACGAACAGCACGCCGATCGGCCCCATCTCGGTAATGCCGATGGCGCCGAGGATTGCCTGCGGCACCTGCGCAAACGAGATCACCCATGAAAAGGCCGCACCTGCGCCCACCAGAATGAATACCACGGCCGTGATCAGGCCGGTCGACTTGGCGGTCTGGTAGACCTCGCCAACCGTGATCGAACGGAACACCACGACTTCGAGAAGCAAGGCATAAAGCACGCAGGCCGCGGCCGCTTCGGTCGGGCTGAAGACGCCGCCATAGATGCCGCCGATGATGATGACGGGAAAACCCATGGGCCAGAGTGCTGCAAGCAGCGCCCTGCCGCGCTCGGACCATGTTGCCCGCTCCTCGGTCGGCACGTTGTTGCGTACAGCGTAGATGTAGCTGTAGATCGAAAACAGCACGAGGATCAGCAGGCCCGGGCCGATGCCGGCGATGAAGAGTTCAGCGATCGAGGTGTTGGATACGACGCCGTAGATGATCATGCCGATCGACGGCGGGATCAGGAAGGCGATGTCGGAGGCGTTGACGATCAGCGCCAGGATGAAGCTGTCCTTGTAACCTGCCTTCAGCATGCGCGGCCGAAGCGGCGAACCGACGGCCACCACCGTCGCCTGCGTGGAACCGGAGACCGCGCCGAAAAGCGTGCAGGCTGACGCCGTGGAAATCGCAAGACCACCACGAATGTGGCCCACGAAAGCCATCACCAGGTCGATCAGACGTCCGGCCGATTGTCCGCGCGTCATGATGTCGGCGGCGAAGATGAACATCGGAACCGCGATCAGCGACGCCGGACGGATGCCCGCCAGCATCTGCTGGACCATGGTTTCCATCTGCCCCATGCCGCCGAACATCGTGACGAATCCGATGAAGGCGCCGACGATGAGCGGGATCATCATCGGAAAACCCAGAAGCAGGAGGACGATCATCGCGATGAAAATTGTAGCTGCCATGATGCCGTCCTCAGATCTCTAGTTCGTCTTCTTCATATCCCTCGAGCACGCTGGTCGAGAGATAGATGTCCCGCGAGGTCATGTTCTTGATGGCGGTCAGCACATATTGCGCGCCGGTCATGAAGAAGCCGACCGGCACCCAGACGAGGGTGATCCAGACGGGAATCTGAAGGGCGGGAAGCACGCGACCGCGCGATGCCTGCGTCAGGAGGTAGCCGATCGAGTAATAGCAAAGCCCGAACATGAAGAGCGCGGTCACCAGCGCGATGCCTATCATCAGCGGCTTGCGGACATTGCTCGGCAGGGCGTCGTAGATCGCCGACATCCGGATGTGGCGTCCGTGCCGCGCCGCATAGGAGATGCCAGCGAATGTGATGAGAATGATGAGAATGCGGTTGAGTTCTTCGGAAAAGAAGATGCTCTGCTGAAACGCGAAACGGCCCACCACATTGGCGACCGTGTTCAGTGCCATCAGCAGGACGCCGGTGGCGAGAAAGAAGGATTCTATCCGGCTGATGGTCGTGTCGATCACGCCCAGAACGCCGGGTAGAGTGGATTCATGCCGGTCAATACTGTCGCCGCTGTCGGTCATCTCACAAGTTCCCGATACTGAAAGAGACCGGGCGGGCTGCAACCCGCCCGGTCCTGTTCCTGATCCTCGGTATTAGTCCAGCCGTATCGGGACTTAACCTTCTTCGGCAGCCTTCAGATCGGCCTTCATCTGGTCGAGAATCTTCTGGCCGGACTCGCCGGTCATCTCGATGAAGGTCGCTTCCACGTCCGCGGCGGCGTCCTTGAAGCACGCGCGCTGCTCTTCATTCAGCACCGTCACCGTCATCTCGGGCTTGGCATCGGTGATCTTCTTCAGCTCGGAATCAGCCAGACCCTTCTGATAGTCGACGATGTAGTCGTAGGCTTCATTCGAGGCCTTCTCGATGAGCGCCTGGTCTTCCTCGCTCAGCCCGTCGAAGAAGTCCTTGTTGGCCATCACCGCGGTGGTGAAGTTGTTGTGACCGGCATAGGTGATGTAGTCGGTCACCTCATAGAGCTTCGTCGAATACAGGAAGAATGTCGGGTTTTCCTGGCCCTGAATGATGTTCGTCTGCAGCGAACCGTAGACCTCGCCCCAGGGCAGCGGCGTCGGCGTCGCGCCGAATGCCTTGTAGCTTTCAACCAGCAGCGGGTTGGTCATGACGCGGAATTTCACGCCTTCAAGGTCGGCGCAGGATTCCACCGGCTCCTTGGTGGTCATGGCGACTTCGCCTTCGGGGAACATGGTGAGGAGTTCAAGACCCTGCTCGGCATAGAGCTCGGGGAACATTTCGTTGACGGCCTTGGAGTCCTTGTAGAAACGCGCGAGCTGTTCCTGGTCGGTGGGCAGCAGGTACGGCACGAAGAAGACCTGGGCTTCCGGAATCAGCGAACCGGTGAAGCCAGGCGACTGGTCAACGAACTGAAGGATGCCGGACTGGGCCTGTTCCATGATATCGGCGGATTCACCGAGCGTGCCGAACGGGAAGAGCTGGATCTGGTGGTCGGAATTGGCCTCGATCACTTCCTTGAACTTCTGGGCGTATTTGCCCTGCACCTCGTCCATGGCTTCCTCGAAGGCGTACTTCCAGGTGGCTGCGTGTGCACTGCCGAGACCCGCGACGGTCATCACGGTCGCAGCAATGGAACTGAAAAGGATCTGCTTGTTAATGCGCATAAATGGTTGCTCCCATTGTGTTGGTGCGCGACCGCAATGGCATAGGGGCCTGCCGCGGCGGTACCGGGCAGGAATATTGCCTTGAAATCGGTCTGCGCTGTCTCCGGCTTCGACGATCCGAATTGATCGTGCCGGTGTTTCCCGCTCTAGTTTTATTATTGTTCTGATTTGGCAACGGTGAAACAATGACAATTTAGAGTCAATGATTATATTAAATCATTACAATTTCGAACAGGGTCGGACGGCAGCTGGCTTGGCCTTAGAACGAACGGACTGGCAGCGCGCGGCCGCCCTAATTGGTCAAAAGCGCCGGCTCGAAGCGGCTCCGGATAATCCGGCTGATGACCCTTAAACCACTGTCAAGCGTCTCGATCGACTGCCCTCCAAGGCACACGCGCACCGCCGGCTCCGGATAGTCATCGGCAATCGCGAACGCGCTTCCGGGTGCCACCGCAACGCCTTGCTGGCGGGCATGGGAGACGAAGTCGTCCTCGCTCCAGCCGGGGGGCATCGGCAGCCAGATATGCATGCCGTTCGGCGAGGATCTGAAGGGGACGCCCGCCAGAATGATTTCGGCCAGCCGGTTGCGTTCGGCGAAGGCGTCGGCCTGGTAGCGTGTGAGCTTCTCGGCGGTCCCGTCCTCGATCCAGCGTGCGGCTATTTCCGCAAGCATGGGCGTTGCCATCCAGTTGACAACGAGATGGCGGTTGGCGGTCGCAGCTTCCAGCCCCTCGGGCATAACGAGAAAGCCCAGCCGCAGGCCCGGCATCACGCATTTTGTCAGCCCGGTGAAATAGAAGGTCCGCTCGGGCGCCATGTTGGCGATCGGCGCCGGCCGCTTGGCCTGCATTGGCCCCCAGGCATCGTTCTCGATGATCATGATATCGCGTTTCCGGGCGACCTCGACGAGCGCGCGACGACGCTCCTGCGGCATGATCCGGGCCTGCGGGCCAAGGCCTGCCGGCATCAGGTAGACTGCGCGAACGGTCTCGCGAAGGCTCAGCCGTTCAAGCGCTTCGGGGATCATGCCCTGGTCGTCGGACGGCACGCCGCGCAGGCGATAGCCGAGATAGCCGGCAAGGGGTTTGAGCGTATGATGCGTGAGTGTCTCGGCTGCGATCAGGTCGCCGCCATTGGCCGCGGTCAGGACCGCCAGCGCCATAGCGGGGCTCGACCCGTTGGTGATCATAACACCCTGCGATTGCAGCTCTATTCCGCAATGCCTCAGCCACTTGATGGCATTCTCGCGGTACTTCCCCAGTGCGGTGGCCGGCCTGAACGACGCGTAGATCGTGGTTGGCAGATCGTCGGCGAGGTCCTTAAGCGCCTGCTTCATCAACGCGGCATGCATAGGCTCTAGCACCGGCTTCAGTAGCGACAGATCGATCATCGGGCCGTCGGGATTGCGCGGCAGATAGGGCGTGCGGGTCTCGTTGCCGGTGGCGCGCACGAAGGTGCCGCGACCCACTTCGCCGCTGATGACGCCGCGCCGGATCAGCTCGTCATAGGCGCGCCCCACCGTCTGTACGCTGAGCCCCAGATCGTAGGCGAGATTGCGGTGGGTGGGCAGACGGTCACCCTGCTTGAGTTGACCGCTTTCAATTGCTTGCATAACCGCGTCGGCCAGCGAACGATAAGCGGGACGACGAAGCGTCCCAGGTTGTGGAGGCCATATTGTCATGATTTAGTGTGACCCGAAAAAGGGACAATTGACAAGCCCCTCGCCTTTCCGTGGAAACCCGCAATGATCAAGCTCGACGACCGCGATATCAAGATCCTGTCCGTACTCGACCGCGAGGGGCGCATCTCCAAGACGGAGCTCGCCAGGCGCGTCTCCCTGTCGGCCACGCCCTGCTGGGAACGGCTGCAGCGGCTGGAGAAGGCCGGCATTATTTCCGCCTACCGTGCGGAAATCAGCCTGAAGAAAATTGCCGCCCATGTGGAGGTTTTCGTGATGGCGGAACTCGAAAATCACCGGGTCGAAACCATGCAGGGTTTCGAGCGCGCTGTCGAGCGCTACGACGAGATCGTCAATTGCTGGGCGCTGGGGGGCGGCTACGACTATCTGCTGCATGTCGTCTGCAGGGACATCGACACCTACCAGCGCATGATCGACCAGTTGCTCGGCGAAGGCGCGGGCTTTGCGCGCTACTTCACCTATATCGTCACCAAGCCCGTCAAATCCGGCCGCATTCCCTTCGAGGCCCTGCTGCCGCCACCCGGCAAGGGTTGATTTCTCTCCCTTTCGACCCCGCAAAAAAGAGGAATCCTCTGCCCGGGACATTCCGATAAGAGGAACCGACTGCAAACCGCCCGATAGTCTCGTCGCATCCGATCGCCCCGCCCTGAGCGGCGATCCACCACGGACAAAACGGGAGAGAGACATGGCAGAAGCGCACCGCATCGATACCGACCGCCGGGACATGTCCCGTCTCGACGATCCCAAACTGCTCCGCAGCTTCTCATACATTGACGGAAAGTGGACGGCGGCAACCGACGGCGCGTCGCTCAGCGTGACCAATCCGGCCGACGGCTCCGAGTTCGGTGAAGTCGCGGCGCTGAGCGGTGATGACAGCGCCGCCGCAGTCGACGCTGCGCAGACCGCCTTCCCCGCATGGGCGAGCCTCCTGCCGCAGGAGCGCTCGGCGATGCTGCGGCGCTGGTTCGCGTTGATGGGCGAACATCGTGAGGACCTGGCCCGCATCATGGTGCTCGAACAGGGCAAGCCGATCTCCGAGGCACGCGGCGAGATCGACTATGCTGCGGCCTTCATCGAGTTCTACGCCGAGGAAGCCAAGCGCCCCAACATAGAGAGCGTGACCTCGCACCTGCGTGATGCCGAAGTCGAGGTATGGCGCGAACCGCTCGGCGTTGCAGCGCTCATCACGCCGTGGAACTTCCCCTCGGCGATGATCACCCGGAAGGCCGCGGCGGCCCTTGCCGCCGGCTGCGCCGTGCTGGTTCATCCCTCCGCCGAGACCCCCTTCTCCGCGCTCGCGCTGGCCGAGCTTGCCGAACGCGCAGGCCTTCCCGCCGGCGTCTTCAACGTCGTCACCGGGAATGCCGCCACGATCGTCGAGCCCTGGCTCAACGATCCCCGCGTTCGCGCGCTGTCCTTCACCGGCTCCACCGAGATCGGCAAGCATCTCTACCGGCGCTCCGCCGACACCGTGAAGCGCCTCGTGCTTGAACTCGGCGGCCATGCGCCTTTCATTCTCTTTGCCGATGCCGACATGGACCAGGCCGTCGACGAGGCGATCAAGGCCAAGTTCGCAACCTCGGGCCAGGATTGCCTCGGCGCCAACCGCTTTTTCGTGGAACGCTCGGTCTACGAGACTTTCTGCGAAAAATTCGCCGCCCGCACCGCCATGCTGTCGGTCGGCATTGGCATGGACGATCCCGATATCGGCCCGCTGATGAACGAAAAGGCCGTCGCCAAACAGCGCCAGCATGTCGAGGACGCCGTCAAGAAAGGTGCGCGCGTGCTGACCGGCGGCAAGGGGCACGAAGCCGGCGACCTCTTCTTCGCGCCGACGGTGCTTGCCGATGTGCCCGCCGACGCCCTCATCATGCATGAGGAAACATTCGGCCCTGTGGCCGCGATCGCGCCCTTCGATACCGAGGAAGAAGCGCTTGCCCGCGCCAACGACACCGAATACGGCCTCGTCGCCTATCTCCACACACAGGACCCGCGCCGCATCTACCGCGCCAGTCGGGCGCTGCAGTTCGGCATGGTTGCCGTCAACCGCACCAAGGTCACCGGTGCGCCGATCCCCTTTGGCGGCATGAAGCAGTCCGGCCTCGAACGCGAAGGTTCGCGTCTCGGCATGGAAGCCTTCACCGAAGTCAAATATGTCTGCCGCGACTGGGCGTGAGCCTGCGGCGGAACCGCGCAACAACACACACGAACGATAATCGAAAGGAAAGCCTATGCTTCGCAACGACCAGCTTGACCAGTGGGATCACGATCACTTCTTCCACCCCTCGACCCATTTGGGCCAGTTCGCCCGTGGTGAACTGAAGAACCGGATCGTCACCGGCGGCGAAGGCGTCCATATCTCGGACCGCGACGGCAACAGGCTGCTCGACGCCTTCGCCGGCCTCTACTGCGTCAATATCGGCTACGGCCGCCGGGAAGTCGCCGATGCCATCGCCGAGCAAGCCCGGGAGCTCGCCTACTACCACTCCTATGTCGGCCATGGCACCGAAGCCTCGGTGACGCTTGCCAAGATGATCATCGACCGCGCGCCTGCAAACATGAGCCGCGTCTATTTCGGCCTGTCAGGTTCGGATGCCAACGAGACCAACATCAAGCTCGTCTGGTACTACAACAACATCCTCGGCCGGCCGGAGAAGAAGAAGATCATCTCCCGCTGGCGCGGCTATCACGGCTCGGGCCTGATGACCGGTTCATTGACCGGGCTTGAACTGTTTCACAAGAAGTTCGACCTGCCGCTCAGCACCGTCATCCACACCGAGGCGCCCTATTATTACCGCCGCGACGACCTGGCGATGTCGGAACAAGACTTCGTGGCGCATTGTGCCCGCGAGCTCGAGGCCCTGATCGAGCGGGAAGGCGCGGACACCATCGCGGCCTTCATCGGCGAACCGGTTCTGGGAACCGGCGGTATCGTGCCGCCGCCCGCCGGCTACTGGGAAGCCATCCAGAACGTGCTGAAAAAGCACGATATCCTGCTGATCGCCGACGAAGTGGTCACCGGCTTCGGCCGTCTCGGCACCATGTTCGGCTCCGCCCATTACGGTATCGAGCCCGACATCATCACCATCGCCAAGGGTCTGACCTCGGCCTATGCTCCGCTTTCCGGCTCGATCATCTCCGACAAGGTGTGGAAGGTCCTCGAGCAGGGCACCGACGAGAACGGCCCGATCGGTCATGGCTGGACCTATTCCGCGCACCCGATCGGCGCCGCGGCGGGCGTTGCCAACCTGCAGCTTCTCGACAAGCTGAACCTTGTTTCGAATGCCGGCGAGACCGGCGCCTATCTCAACAAGGCCATGTCCGACGCGCTCGGCGACCACGCCAATGTCGGGGAGATCCGCGGCGAAGGCATGCTGTGCGCCGTCGAATTCGTCGAGGATCGCGACAGCCGCACCTTCTTTGACGCTGGAAAGAAGATCGGCCCCTCGGTGTCCGCAGCCATGCTCAAGCGCGGCGTCATCGCCCGCGCCATGCCGCAGGGCGATATCATCGGCTACGCCCCGCCCTTCTGCCTGACCCGCGCGGAGGCCGACACCATCGTCTCGGCCACCGTCGACGCTGTGAAAGAAGTGCTCGGCTAAGCATCGTCGCAGCCTGAAAAACGTCAGCGCGGGACGCAAGGCCCCGCGCTTTTTCATTCCCGAGAGGTCGGCCCGCTCAGCTTGCGGAAGCCGCAGCAGGCCGTGATTGCAGTGCGTTCCGCCACGGTGTCCGTCGGGCCACCATTCGGCAAGCAATAGCTACAGAGGCATCGGCAATTCCGGATTATCCATGCCGGGGCGCTCAACCAACCGGAAGGCCTCGTCACACAAAAAGCGCCGACGAGACTCGACATTGCGTTCGTTTTTCGACATGTTTGCTTAATCGTTTAAGCAAGATATGACACGAATGCAGCAGCGCCCGCCCAAATTGACCGAGATCGCGGATCGGCTGGATATTTCCACCGCAACGGTCTCCAATGCGCTTTCCGGCAAGGGGCGGGTTTCGGCGGATCTGGCAAAACGGATACGGGAGGTGGCGGACGAGCTGGGCTATGTGCCAAGCTTGTCGGCCCGCGCACTACGCACCGGGCTGACCGGCGTCATCGGTCTTGTCCTGCCGGATATCGGCAATCCGCTGTTTCCGCAGATCGCACAAGCGATCGAGAACGCGGCGACCGATGCCGGGCTCGGCGTTCTGATTGCGGATTCGCGCGGCAGCATCCAGGCGCAGACGGAAGCCATCCGGCATTTGAAGGATCACGGCGTTGACGGCATGATCGTGGTGCCGCGGCGCGGTACGCGCGTCGGCGATATCGGTTGTCCGGTGGCGATGATCGATTCTCCGTCGACGCCCGGAAACACGGTTTCCGCCGATCACTGGGGTGGTGGTTTTCTTTTGGGCGAGCATCTGGCCGCTCTTGGTCACCGGAAAATCCTGCTGATCGGCAATCATCGCAATTCCATTGTTCAAAATGACAGGCTTGGAGGCGTACGCGCAGCCCTTGCCGCCGCCACGACAAAAACGATCTGGCTCGACAGCCCGTCAATGGCGGCAGGAGACGGGTTCGATGCGACGCAGTGGTATGCGGAAGGCTTCACCGCCTTTGTGACCGTCTCCGACCTGCAGGCGCTGAAGGTGCTCACCCATCTGCAAAATGCCGGGATCGGCGTTCCGGCCATGGCGTCGGTCTCCGGCTTTGACGATCTGATGTTTGCAAGCGTCGTCACCCCGGCGCTGACCACCGTGCGGATGGATATGCCCGCGGTCGCTGAAATCGCGATCACCGCGCTCAAACAGGCGATCGAAACACGAGCCGAAGCCGACGGCCAGACCGTGAAGGCTGCCCGCGACCGCGTTCCCATGACCCTTGTCATCCGCCGATCCACCGGACCGGCTCCACAAGAAGAAGCTGAAAAGCCATTGATCACCAAAACCTCTGAAGGAGAACTGAACCCATGAAGACCTTTCTCACATCTGCCGCTGTCGCGGCGCTGGCGCTTTCGGCCGGAACCGCCTCAGCCGCCGACAAGACGCTGACGATTTCCGTCTATGCCTTCGCGCAGGATGCGTTCAAGGAGATCGTCTACGACCCGTTCGAGGAAATCTGCGATTGCGACATTGTCGTTGAAACCGGCAACAGCGTGGAGCGGCTGGCCAAGATGGAGGCCAACAAGGAAAGCCCCGTCGTCGATATGGCCGTCATGTCGATGGCCGATGCGCTTTCGGCCGCGCGCGCGGGGCTGATCGCCGATATCGATTATTCGAAGCTGTCCAGCTACGACAAGCTTTACGATATCGCCAAGGATCCCAATGGCGATGGCAAGAGCGTCGGCTACACCTTTTACGCCACATCGATCGCCTACCGCTCCGACAAGGTGTCGATCGACAGCTGGGAGGATCTGTTGAGCCCGGAACTGGCTGGCCGCGTCGCATTTCCCAATGTCACCACCAATCAGGGCCCGCCCGCGCTTTACATGCTCGGCAAGGCCATCGGCAATGACGATTACAATCTGACGGCGCCGATCGATGCGGTTGCCGAGCATCGCGACGATTTCGTCACTTTCTACGTTCGCTCCTCGCAGCTGGCGCAGCTGATGCAGCAGGAGGAAATCTGGGCAGCACCCATCGGCCGTTTCGCCTGGGGCCGGTTCACCGATATGGGCTTTCCCATCGCATGGGCAACGCCGAAGGAAGGCCAGACCGGCGGCCTCAATGTCATGGTCATGACCAAGGACAGCGGCCACGAAGATCTGGCGATGCAGTTCATGGATTTCTGGCTGTCGACGGATGTTCAGACCAAGCTTGCAGAAGCGCTGGTGGACAGCCCCGCCAACAAGGAGGTCGTGGTTTCCGACGCGGTTGCCGATAACCTGACCTATGGCGCGGAAACGGCTGACAACCTCCATCTTCTGCCCTCCGACGTTCTGCTGGATAACCGCGATATGTGGCTTGAGCAGTGGAATGAAGACGTCGGTCAGTAAGACCGGCTGAAACCGGCAGACCTTGTCCCATCCGGGTTTGCCTGTGCACGGCGGCGATTGCGCCGCCGTGCTGTTTGACAAGAGAAAGTTACCTCATGTTTCAAAGCCGCGTTGAGGCCATGGCGCTTGTTCTGCCGGCCGCCCTTTTCGCCGGAGTGGTGTTTCTGGTTCCGGTCGTGGTGCTTTTGGCGCAGGGCGTGCATATCGATGGCCAATGGACGCTTTCGGCCTATGCCGATTTCTTCTCGAAATCGCTGAACCGCACCGTCTTTTTCCGCACGCTGAGACTGGCCGCACTGGTGACCGTCATTGCCGCCATCATCGGCTATGCCGCGGCCTATGCCACCGTCAGCCTGCACGAGAAGAGCAAGGGGCGGATGATCGGGCTGATCGTTCTGCCGTTGATGATTTCACCGGTGGCGCGCACCTATGCCTGGATCGTGCTTCTGGGGCGCACCGGCATCATCAACAAGGCGCTGGTCGGTCTCGGGCTTTCGGACGAGCCGATCCGCTTTCTCTTTACCGAAACGGCCGTCACCATCGGCCTGCTGCAGCTTTTCCTGCCGCTGATGATCATTGCGCTGATTTCCGCGCTGGAAAACATGCCGCGCGATGCCGTGCCCGCCGCACGCGTTCTGGGCGCCAACTGGTTTCAGGTGTTCTGGAAGGTGATCCTGCCGCTCACCCGCGAGGGGCTGATCATCGGGGGAACGCTGGTTTTCACCGGTTCCATGACCGCCTATATCACGCCGGCCATTCTCGGCGGCTCCAAGGTGCTGATGCTGGAAACCCTGCTTTATCAGCGCGTGACCGTTGCCAATGATCTGGTCTCGGCCAGTGTGATTGCCTTCATTCTGATGGCCATGGCCTTTTCCGCCAACTTCCTGCTCAAGAAAATCGCATCCGCGCGAGGTGGCAAATGAGATCGAAATTCTTCATCTTCCTGCCGCTGGCGCTGACGCTCGTCTTTCTGATCGGCCCGTTCATCGTCATCGTGATGGCGGGGCTTTCATCCGGCAACAATCTCGCCTTTCCCCCGCCGGGGCTTTCGCTGAAATGGGTGATCAAGGTCTTCTCCGTCGAGAGCTTCCGCGACAGCTTCGCCATGTCGATGTTTCTGGCGATCTTCGGCACGCTGGCCGCGCTGATCCTCGGCATTCCGGCGTCCTATGCCATGTCGCGCTACAAGGTTCCGGTTGCGGAAACCGTGCGGCTGATCGTCTCCTCTCCGATCATCGTGCCGGGGATCATCGTCGGTCTGGCGCTCTTGCGCTATTTCGTCGTGCCGCTGTCCTTGTCGATCACGCTGGCGCTGTTCGTCGCCCATACCGCGCTGATCCTGCCCTATGCGGTGCGCGTGGTTTCGGCGAGCCTCAACAATTTGCGCTCCGATATCGAAGAGGCCGCGATCCTGCTCGGCGCCAGCCGGGCAGGGGCGTTTTTCCGCGTGGTGCTGCCCAATATTCGCGGCGGCGTGCTCTCGGCCTTCATTCTCGGCTTCGTGACGAGTTTCAATCAGGTGCCGGTGTCACTGTTCCTGTCAGGGCCGGGCGTTCGCACGCTGCCCATCGATATGATCGGCTATATGGAAACCACTTACGATCCATCCGTCGCCGCACTCGCCGCACTTCTTGCTTTCCTCTCGATCGGCATTGTGTTTGTCGCCGAGCGTTTTCTGGGCTTTACCCGCTATGTCTGACCAAACTCTGCTTTCCCTGAACAACCTGTCGCTCTCCTACGGCAAGAACACCGTCGTTGAGCGGCTTAACCTTGAAATTGCCAAAGGTGAGCTGATCGCCCTTCTTGGGCCTTCGGGTTGCGGGAAGACGACGACCATGCGTGCCATTGCCGGGCTGATGACGCCGTCGGGCGGTGAGATCTTTCTGGATGGCCGCGATGTCACCCGCGTTCCGCCGAACAAGCGCGAGGTCGGGCTGATGTTTCAGTCCTATGCGCTCTTCCCCCATCTTTCGGTGTTTGAAAACGTCGCTTTCGGGCTGAAACTGAAGGGTATGCGCGGTTCGGATCTTTCTGCTCGCGTTGGTGAAGGCTTGAGCGCTGTCGGCCTCGGCGATTATGCCGGCCGACGCCCCACCGATCTTTCCGGCGGTCAGCAGCAGCGCGTGGCCCTTGCCCGCTCGCTGGTGATGGATCCGAAAGTGCTGCTTCTGGATGAACCGCTTTCGAACCTTGATGCACGTTTGCGTCTTGAAATGCGCACCGAGCTTCAGCGGGTGCAGCGGGCCAACAATCTGACCATGGTGTTCGTGACCCACGACCAGTCGGAGGCGCTGTCGCTGGCCGACCGGATCGTTGTGATGAAAGATGGCGCCATCGAACAGCTCGGAACGCCGGAGGATATCTATAACCGTCCCGAATCCGCCTTCGTTGCCGATTTCGTCGGCTTCGAAAACATTTTCACGGTTGAAGCGGGCAAGCTCAAAGGCAAAGGCGAAGCCTTCTTGCTTCCCGAAGCGCTTCCTGCGGATGCAAAGGGTCTGGCATGGCGGCCGCGTTTCGTGCGCCTTGGCGAAGGGGCCTTCACTGGCACGGTGATCGGCGCGGCCTTTGTCGGTCAGATGCGCGAATATGTGCTGGAAACACCGCTTGGTCAGATCAAGGTCGATGTGGATGCCAGCGCACCGGCGCATAGCCTGGGCCAGCAACTCGCCTTCGATCTTCGGGTCGAAGACGCCGTTATCCTGAAGCGATAGGCGGCGATCATGGGCGTCTGGATCGACACGGATATGGGGTTCGACGACATCGCCGCCATCCTCACCGTTCAGGCAAGCGGTGAGAGGATCGACGGCCTGTCGCTGACCTTTGGGAACACGACGCTGGCGAAGGTCAGCAGTAATGCCGCCTCGGCGGCAAGGGTTTTCGACTGGACCTTCCCGATCCATGCCGGGGCTGACCGGGCGGTGATGGGGGCGGTGGAAACCGCAGCTTCGATCCTCAGCGATGCCGGCATGCCGACGGCGGGGCTCAGCCTGCCGGAAGCGACACTTCCGCCATCCGATCCGGCCTTCGTTGCCCTTTGCGACTGGCTTTCGAAGGATGACGGGCCGAAGCGTATTCTGGCACTTGGGCCTTCGACCAATATCGCAGCCCTTTGTCTGGCGCGGCCCGACCTTGCCAGCCGGATCAGCGAGATTGTCTGGATGGGCGGCGGCGTCACCAGCGGCAACCACACCGCTTCCGCCGAGTTCAACGCACTGGCTGACCCGGAAGCGGCCTCAATCGTGCTTTCGCGTGGCATCCCCTTTGTCATGGCCGACCTCGATTTTTGCCGCAAGGTCACGATCAACGCAGGCGATGTAGCGGCGCTGCGCGTTGAAAACGGAAGGAACGCACCGCTTCTGGCCGACCTAACAGAAGGATTTCTCAACATAGCCGCAAGGCGGGGTCGCACCGAAATGGCGTTTTTTGATCCTGCGGCGGCAGTGGTTTTTTGTTACCCGTCGCTTGTTGCCCTGCAGCCGGTTCATCTGGCCTTTGAAACGGCCGGACACATCACCCGTGGACGCAGTGTCGTTGAAACCCGTGCTTACAAACTCGCACCGGAGGCGGATTTCAACGCATCGATTATCACCGAGGTTGATGCCGATGCCGCGCATGACACGATCATGGGCGCATTGCTGGCGGAGGCTCGGCGATGAAAAACATTAACGATCCCGGAATACGCGCCGCAGCGGTTGAGGCTGCCCGTGGTGAGCGGCCATTCGACCTTCTGATTTCCGGCAGCACAGTGGTGGATGTCGCAACCGGTGAACTGCGAAAGGCCGATATCGGCCTTTCCGGCTCCATGATAGCGGCAGTGATCCCTCCCGGCAGCCGCAGCGACGCCGCGCACCGTCTCGATGCGACGGGCGCCTTCATCGCGCCGGGTCTCATCGACATGCACATGCATGTCGAAAGCTCGATGGTGACGCCTGCGACCTATGCCAGAGCCGTTTTGGCGCGTGGAACAACGTCGGTTGTCTGGGATCCGCATGAACTGGCCAATGTCGCCGGTGTTCCTGCTGTTGACTGGGCGATTGAGGCCGCGCGCGATCTGCCGCTCGATACCACCGTTCTGGCGCCATCCTGTGTGCCGTCAGCGCCGGGGCTTGAACGCGCTGGCGCGGATTTCGGGCCGGAAACGATTGCCGGACTTCTTGAGAGACCGGAAATCGGCGGCATCGCCGAAGTCATGAATATGGAGGGCGTTATTTCCGGCAGTCCGCGCATGAGCGCCATCGTCAATGCCGGACTTCATGCACAAAAACCGGTTTTCGGTCATGCGCGCGGGCTTTCCGGCAACAGGCTTGCGGCCTTCATGAGCGCCGGAGTGTCTTCCGATCATGAGCTGACATCGGGCGATGACCTTCTGGAGAAACTGCGCGCCGGGCTGACAATCGAGCTGCGCGGCTCGCACCCTTACCTGTTCGATGACTTTGTCGCGGCTTTGAAGAGCCTGCCCGTCTGGCCACAGACGCTGACGCTGTGCACCGACGATGTCTTTCCGGATGACCTGTTGACCGGAGGCGGTATGGTTGCGCTCATCCGGGCGCTGGTCGCGCGCGGTTTGCCCCCCGTTCAGGCCCTGCAGGCGGCCACGCTGAATGCCGCGCGGCGTCTGAACCGAACCGATCTCGGGCTCATCGCGGCCGGACGGCGCGCCAATATCGCGATTTTTGAGGATCTTGAGGCGTTTGCGGCCCGCCACGTTATTGTCGATGGCAAGGTCATCGCCTCTGACGGGTGCCTCAATGCTGCCGTTTCCGATCATCCTTCCGGCATGCTCAAGGGCTCCATGAAGGTTGAGCCGCTTTCATCGGATGATTTCAGGGTGAAGGCCAAGGGGACGCGCGTCGAGGTCGCCACCATCGACCAACCGCGGTTTACCCGCTGGGGCAAGGCGGAGGCGGATGTGCAGAACGGATTTGTATGTCCGCCAGACGGCGCAACGCTGATCAGCGTCGTCCACCGTCACGGTCAAGCAGCAGCGAAGCCGCAAACCGGGTTTCTGCGCGGATGGGGAGAATGGCGGGGCGCATTCGCAACCACGGTTTCGCACGACAGCCATAACCTCACAGTGTTCGGCCAGAACACGGAAGATATGGCGGTGGCGGCCAATGCGCTGATCGAGAGCGGCGGCGGCATGGTCGTAGTGGCTGATGGCAAGGTGAAAGCACTGCTTGCCCTGCCGCTGCTGGGCCTGATCTCGGATGCACCGCTTGAAGATGTTGCCCGTGATTTCGAGGCCGTGCGCAAGGCTGCCGGAACAATCGTTGACTGGGAGCCGCCCTATCTCACCTTCAAGGCGCTGGTCGGTGCAACGCTTGCCTGCAACGCCGGCCCGCACCAGACCGATATGGGCATCGCCGATGCTGAAACCGGAACCGTGCTGGAAAGCCCGGTGCTGCGGCAGATTTTCTAGTCGGTCTTGACGGGCAGTTCGGTCTCTGTCAGCCGCACCCAGTAGGCTGCGCCGTAGCCGATGGCGTCATCGTTGAAGTCATAGGCCGTGTTGTGGTGCAAAGCGCCGTCCACGGCCGGACCGTTGCCAAGCCAGACATAGCAGCCTGGCACTTCATTTCCGAAAAAGGCGAAGTCGTCGCCAGCCGTTGAGGGCGGAAAGGCCGTGCGCACCTTTTCGCCGAAGACGGTTTCAGCTGCCTGCAGCGCCGTTTGCATCGGCTCCGTCGCATTGACGACCGGCGGAATGCGGCGAATGAACCGATACTCGGCCTCAATGCCGAAAGAGGCAGCCATGCCATGCGCAAGCCGGCCTATTTCCTCTTCCAGCTGGTCGCGGGTTTCGGGCGAATAGGCGCGCGCGGTTCCGCCGATTTCAACGATATCCGGAATGACGTTGAGCGCATTCGGATCGCCTGCCCTCACCGAGCAGGCTGAAACGACCGCGGGCTGAAGCGGATCGACCACCCGCCCGACAATCGTCTGCAGCGCTGCGATGAAATGGCCGGAAGCCGTCACCGGATCGCGTCCGAGATGCGGCTTTGCGCCGTGGGTGCCGGTGCCCTTGAACGTGACGCGCCAGCTATCCGAAGAGGCAAGCTGCGGCCCCTCGACCACGGCCATTTCATCGATATCGAGACCCGGCATATTGTGCAGTCCGTAAACCGCATCGCAGGGAAACAGCTTGAAAAGCCCATCCTCTACCATCTTCTTCGCGCCGCCGCGGCCTTCTTCGGCGGGCTGAAAGATGAAATGAACCGTGCCGGAAAAGTCTTTCGTCCGCGCCAGATAGCGCGCCGCCGCCAGAAGCATCACCGTGTGTCCGTCATGGCCGCAGGCATGCATCTTGCCCTCGACGGTGCTTTTATAGGGCCGGTCCGCCGTTTCCGGCATGGCAAGCGCATCCATATCCGCGCGCAGGCCGATGGCCCGGTTGCCGTCGCCTGCCTTCAGCGTGCCGACAACCCCAGTGCCGCCAAGTCCGCGATGGATCGCAATGCCGTCTTCTTCGAGCAATCTGGCGACGATCTCGCTGGTCCGGTGTTCCTCAAAGCCGAGCTCGGGATGTGCGTGCAGATCCTGACGCAGCGACCGCCAGAAGGCGTGATCACTCATGATCTCGGAAAGCACCGATGTCGCGCGATTGTCCTGTACAGTCATCCTCTTAAATGCCTTTCGGAGTGTTTTTTCCGGTAATGATATCTACGGCCTAAAGCGCTTCTTAAGCGGTATCAACGCGAATTGCGAGGTCCTGTAATATGGCCGCACCTCGCGAGACCTGTCACGGTCAGTCCACTTTCCCGTGCTCGGCCAGGAAGTTCAGCAAGGTTCTGACGCGTGCGGGAAGAGGGCCGCCCTGTCCCGTATAGACGGCGTGGAATGCTTCATTGTCAGCGGTATGAAACGCATCAAGCACCGGCATCAGCCGGCCGGCCGCGATGTCGTCTCGCACGGTGAAGGCAGCAAGGCGCGCGAGGCCGAGCCCCCTGATTGCCAGTCGGCGGACGGTTTCTCCATCGCTGGCCTGAATGCCGATTGCGGGACAGGCCTGGGCGGGTTCGCCATCGGAGATAAAACGCCATCCTTCGATTTCGCGCGGATAGCCGAAGCCGATCCTTTTGTGCCGTTCGATATCCGCAACACATGCCGGTTCTCCGACGCGCTCAAGATAGTCCGGCGCAGCGACGATGATCATCGGCGATTCACCGAGCTTGCGCGCGACGAGACTGGAATCCTTGAGCGGCCCGGCGCGCACGACGACATCGGTCCGCTCTGCCAAGAGGTCGATCACGCTGTCGGTCAGGACGATGTCCAGCACAATCTCCGGGTACCGCTCCTGAAACATCGGCAGGACCGGCTCCAGCACATGCGCCGCGTAGGATGCGCTCGTATTCAGCCGGATGCGCCCGACAGGCTGTTCGCCTCGCCCGGCATGCCGCTCGGCTTCTTCGATGTCCGACAGAATTGCCGATGCGCGCTCGTAAAACGAGCAGCCTTCGGCGGTCAGATCGAGACGCCGGGTGGAGCGGTTGAAAAGCCGTGTGCCGAGCCGGGCCTCCAGTCGGGAGATCAGCTTGCTGACGGCCGACTGCGTCATCCCAAGTTGCCGCGCCGCATGGGTGAACCCGCCGAGTTCGACAACCCGAACGAAGACTTCCATTTCACCGCTACGGTTTATGTTGATGCGAGACATATGAATTGAATTCACTTATGATATTCTTATCGGCCGACTAATTCACTATAAATTCGCGGGCTAGGATCTGTCTATCGAAAACCGCACGGACAGGACCCGCCATGCCACTCGCACTCTATGCTCTGGCCGCCGGTGCCTTTGGCATCGGCGTCACCGAATTCGTCATCATGGGCCTTCTTCTCGAGGTCGGTCGCGATCTCGGCGTGTCCGTCGCCGCGGCGGGCATGCTGATTTCCGGCTATGCGCTGGGCGTCGTGGCCGGCGCGCCGGTCCTCAGCGTCTTGTCGGCAAACATGAACAGGAAGCACGTATTGATCGGCTTGATGGCGATCTTCATCATCGGCAATGCGGCCTGCGCGATGGCGCCGACCTACGGCCTGCTGATGGCGGCGCGCATTCTGACGGCGCTGACCCACGGCACCTATTTCGGCGTCGGCTCGGTCTTCGCCGCAAGCCTCGTCGGCAGGGAGAGACAGGCGTCCGCCATCGCAATCATGTTCACGGGCCTCACACTGGCGAACATTCTCGGCGTGCCGGCCGGAACATGGATCGGGCAGCAATTCGGCTGGCGCACGACCTTCTGGGCGGTGACGGGGATCGGTATGCTGGCATTCGTCGTGCTCATCCTCTTCGTCCCGTCGGATACGTCGCCGGCGCGCCGAGCGGACTGGAAGGCCGATATGAAAGCCGTCTCCCGCGCCCCGGTTCTGCTCGGCTTCCTGACGACGGTTCTCGGCTTTGCCGGAGTCTTCGCCCTGTTCACCTATATCGCGCCGCTACTCACCCAGGTGGGCGGATTTGCCGACAGCGCCGTTTCACCGATCCTGCTGGTCTTCGGCCTCGGTCTTGTCGGGGGAAATCTGCTGGGCGGCAGGCTCGCGGATACAAGGCTGAAAACGGCGCTCATCGGCAGCATGGGCGCGCTTTCAATCGTCCTTGTGGCCATGACGTTCGGGCTCGAAAACCGGGTCGCCGCGATCGCGCTGACGGGCCTTCTCGGCGCGGCGGGATTTGCAACGGTGCCGCCGCTGCAATCATGGGTCCTTTCCAAGGCAATCGGAGCCGGCGAGAGTCTCGCCGCCAGCCTCAACATCGCGGCCTTCAACCTTGGCAACGCGCTCGGCGCCTGGACGGGCGGCGTCGTGATTGCTCAAGGGTCGGGGTTGAAGGCGCTGCCGCTCGCCGCGGCGGCGTTTCCCGTCCTCGCCATCATGATCGCGCTCGGCGCTTTCGGGCTCGAACGGCGACATGCCCGTTCCCCGCATCCATCCCGACACACAGCTTTACGCTAAGGAGATTATCATTATGGAGTATCGCTATCTCGGAAAATCCGGCCTCAAGGTTTCCGCGCTGAGCTTCGGCGCCGGCACATTCGGCGGATCCGGACCGCTCTTCAGCCATTGGGGCACGTCCGATGTGATGGAGGCGCGCCGTCTCGTCGACATTTGTCTGGAAGCTGGCATCAATCTGTTCGACACCGCTGACAATTATTCGGACGGCGCGTCGGAGGAAGTGCTGGGCGAGGCGGTGAAAGGCCGTCGCGACACGCTGTTGCTCTCCACCAAGATGAGCCTGCCCGTGGGAGACGGGCCGAATGCTGCCGGTTCATCCCGGTACAAGCTGGTCAGAGGCGTCGAGGCCGCGCTCAGGCGTTTGAAAACCGACCATATCGACCTTCTCCAACTGCACGCGTTTGATGCGTTCACCCCGGTTGAAGAGGTGCTTTCGACGCTCGACCAGCTCGTGCGCGACGGAAAGGTTCTTTACGCCGGCGTTTCGAATTTCTCCGGCTGGCAGATCATGAAGTCGCTCGCCGCGGCGGAAAAACACGGCTGGCCGCGCTATGTCGCCAATCAGGCTTACTACTCGCTCGTCGGCCGGGACTATGAGTGGGACCTGATGCCGCTTGGGGCGGACCAGGGGTTGGGCGCGATCGTCTGGAGCCCGCTCGGTTGGGGGCGGCTGACCGGCAGGATCCGCCGGGGCAATCCCATTCCCGAGGCCAGTCGTTTGCACGAGACCGCGCAATTCGGACCGCCGGTAGACGATGAGTATCTGTACACGGTCGTCGACGTACTCGATGCCATCGCGGAAGAAACCGGCAAGACCGTTCCGCAGATCGCGCTCAACTGGCTTCTCCGGCGCCCCACCGTCTCGTCAGTCATCATCGGAGCGCGTAATGAAAAGCAGCTCCGCGACAATCTGGGGGCTGTCGGCTGGGCCCTGACCGAGGATCAGATCGCGCGTCTGGATGCGGCAAGCACGAAGCCCGCGCCTTACCCCCATTTCCCATATCGCCGGCAGGAAGGCTTTGCACGGCTGGACCCTCCGATGGTTTGAGGAGGCAGATCGAGGAGCGCCGTTCGACCTGATTGCGCTTAACCGATGGACTTCGCCGGTTTGCGGACGGACGGGGCATTGATGAGGGCCACGCCGGCAATCGCGGCCAGGAGCCCGGTTGCGACCGGCAGCGTCAGGGTCTCGCCCAGAAACGCAATCCCGAGAACTACGCCGATTCCGGCGCGCAGGTAGCTCTGGCTCGCCACGCCGAGCGAGCCGAGCGTGTGCACCAGCCGGAAATAGACGAGCAAGGCCGCTCCCGTGCAGAAGATCGACAAAGCGGCCGTCGCGGCCAGGGCGGGAGCGCCAAGGCGCAGCGTCATCGGCTCTTCGACGATGAATGCCAAAGGCACCAGAACGACGCTGGCCCAGATCATGGTTCCGAGCGCGGTCTCCAGCGCGCCGACCTTGGAAAATCTCTTGCCGTAGATTGCGGCGCCCGCATAGAGCATCGCACCGGCCAGGCAGGCCAGCTGGCCCGCCACCGCGCTGCCCAGGCCCGAGAGCGCGTCCACGCCGACGATCAGCACGACGCCGGCAAGGCCGAGGATGGCGCCGGCGAGCTTCCGCCCGCCAAGCGTTTCGTGGCGGGTGATCAGGGTGGTGAACAGGAAGACGAAGATCGGGGAGGTCGAGTTCAGGACGCTGGCAAGCCCGGCGCCGACGAACTGCTGTCCCCAGGCAAGCACCGTCCAGGCCCCGATGCTGTTGAAGGTCGCCTGAACCCCCAACATCGCCCATGTCCTCGCATCGCGCGGCATCCGGCCGCCCCGCACCAGCAGAACGACGAAAAGAAACAGGGCCGCGCCGCTGACCCGCAAAGCGATCAGGGTGATCGGTGGAATGTCGGTCACCGCGACCTTGATGAAGAGGTAGGACGATCCCCAAAGAAGCGCCAAAAGGCCGAGCAGCAGGTACTCGACAGTCATCGATCCCCGCGAGGTCATCTTGCCCGGACCTTCCGCTGTCCGAAGCTGCCGCGAATGGGCCATACCATCATCTGTCGTATCTCCTTGTGTTCTGGAGTACGACTAGCCGATGGATCGCCTCGAATGCTTCGACGACGACCGAACCATCAAAGAAGGCCCGGACATCGCGCATATCGCCGCGCCGATCAGCGTTCCCGCCCGCCCCGACATCCCGACGGCGCTGATGGCGGGAAAGGCTCTGACCGCGACCGCGAGCCAGCTTGCCAACAAAGACCAAGGACATCGCTCACGCCAGAAAGTCGAGCACCATTCGGTTGAACTTGTCGGCGTGTTCCCACTGAACCCAGTGGCCGCATCGGTTGAAGACGTGCAGTTCGGAGTTCTCTATGCCCGCCACCAGCCTGAGGCCGGTGTCCACCGGCACGAAGCGGTCGTTGCGACCCCAGACGATCAGCGTTTCGGCGGTGATTTCGTGCAGCCGGTGGTCGACATTGGGGAACTGGCGCGGATTGATCGCCAGGCTCTTGACGAAATTTTCTAGGTGGTCGCGGCGCGCCAGGATGTTCTTCAACCGGGTCTCGAACAGCTCTTCGGTGAGATCGCTGGAATCGAAGACGAAAACATCCATCATCTTCTTCAGGTTCTCGATGGTAGGATTGCGATAAAGCGCGCCGATTAGCTTGATGCCTTCGGCGGGCTGCGGCGTGAACAGGCTCACGCCGCCGGTGCCGCCGCCCATCAGGATCAGCTTGCCGACCTTTTCGGGATGCGCGAGCGCGAAGGCAACCGCGCTGTGGCCGCCCATCGAGTTTCCGATGATGTGTATCTTCTCAAGCGCCAGTTTTTCGACAAGACCGTTCAGCATCCGGGCGTTCAGGTCGGAGCGGGAGCCTTCGGAGATGACCGTGTCGCTCTCTCCCCAGCCGGGGCAATCCATCAGCACGACGCGATAGCCGGCGTCGGTCAGGGGTTGGATATTGCGATTGAAATTCGCCCAGCCCGTTGCCCCGGGGCCGGAACCGTGGAGCATGACCACGGCCTCGCCGCCGAGGCCAGGGTCGCAATCATTGTGATGAATTTTCAACGTGCTGTCGCCGTGGGCGATCTCGGCGAAACGGCTGGTCGCTTCCGCCGTGAATATCTGGGCCATGAAGTCTCCTCCGGTGATGGCGCTTTCTTCGAGGCGAAACTAGCGATCTCGTCCCGGCGTGCGCAAACGGCCAGCCCATGCTGTGCACATTGTGCACGGAGCCGATTTGGCGATTGTCCGGTTCGTTTTGCCTCTGTTAGCCAGTGAAAAGCAGACGACGCGGACCCAATGCTGTGAGGAGCGGCGTTCGCGCACCGTTTTCATGATCGAAGGCCAGCGCCGCGCATGTCGCGGCCGGGACGGAATGTCCAGGAAGCCCGCAGGCGGTTTCCCGGCCGGAAGAGTGTTGCCATTTTCAGGGAGGCTTTCCATGGCATTTTCAGATCAATTTGACCCCGGCCCGCAGATTGCCCAGTGCGGCACCGTCAATCTCGGCACGAAAGATATCGAAAAGTCGCTGTTCTTCTTCCGCGACACGCTCGGCATGGAAGAGGTCGAGCGCAAGGGCAATGTGTCCTATCTGCGCTGCTATCAGGAACTGGGACATCATTCCCTGGTTCTGACCGAACAGGAAGAGGCCGTCGTCAATGCGTTCTCATTCCGCGTCAAGCGCCCGCAGGATGTCGCGCTGTTCCATGAGGAGCTGACCCGGCAGGGCATCGAGGTTCTCGAGGTTCCGGCCGGCGCCGAAGCCGGACGCGGCGAAGCGATCCGTTTCCTTCTGCCCGGCGGCGGTCATCCGTTCGAACTTTATTACGACATGGAAAAGCCGCTGGCGCCGGAAAGCATGCGCTCGCGCCTGCCGTCCAACAGCTCGAAACGCCGTGGCCTCGGCGTGCGCCGGATCGACCATTTCAACATCCAGACCTCGCCGGACACCATCAATCAGGCCGAAAGCTGGGTGCGCGATACGCTCGGCTTCAAGCGTCGCGAATTTGCCCATCTGCCGCACCGGCCGGGCACCGTGCTGGCCTCGTGGATGTCGGTGACGCCGCAGGTACACGACCTGGCGATTGTCGCCAACGGCCTGAACAAGACGGCCCAGCTTCATCACATCGCTTTCAATCTGCAGGATTTTTCCGACGTATTGACGGCGGCCGATACGCTGCGCGATCTCGATGTTTCCTACGGCGTCGGGCCGGGCAAGCATGGTATCGGTCAAGCGATGTATCTTTATATTCACGATCCGGGGTCCGACCACCGCGTCGAACTTTATGCCGGCGGCTACCTGATTTTCGATCCCGATTGGAAGCCCATCGAATGGGAACAGGAAGCATTTCCCGATGGCATGACATGGTATGGCGATCCCATCGATACGTCGACAGGCAGCCGCGGGCGCCACACCACCGGCTGCGCCGGGCTCTACCGCAATGACCCGGCCCCGGCATTGGCCAAGTAGTCTTCGACCTTGCGCGCCGCTTCCCGAAGCGGCGCGAGATATTTCTCGCATGCCTGCGACAGGCTCATGGCCGAGCGCAGCATCACGACATTCAGGCATCCGGCCACCTTGTCGCCATGCATGACCGGCACCGCGAGCGCCATGATCTTCTGCTCGCGGGTCCAGTCGCCATTGGCAAATGCGTAGCCGTTTTTCCGGTAGTCAGCGAGCTGCGCCTCGAAGGCGCTTCGCGCCGCTGGTTCCGCCAGAAGCGAGCCCGGCTGCCGCGCAAGGCCCGCAAGCAGCGCTTCACGCTCCTCATCCGGACAGAAGGCAAGATAGGCCCGCCCAAGCGCCGTCGTGGTCAACGGCAGGCGGCGGCGCACCGTGACCTTGTGAAAAGACAGCGGGCTGAAACGGTGCGTGGTCTCGCGCACCTGCATGGAAAGCCCGTCAAGCGTTGCCAGGTCCGAGGGCCAGACCACCTTGACAAGCAGTTCGCCGAGCACGGCGGAGGCTGCTTCCGAAATCCACTCGTCTTCATTGTAGCCGTCGCTCAGGCCGTAGACCCCGGCCGTCAGCCTGTAGCTGTCGTCGGACGTCGACCGGCGCACCAGACCCTCGTTCTGAAGCGTTTCCAGAAGCCGGCGCACCGTCGTGCGATGCAGCCCTGTCGCCGTGCTCAACTCCCGCACGGTGGCCCACCCGCCCTCGGCCTGGTTAAGCGACCGCAACAAAGCGAGGCCTCGCGACAGACCCTGAACGGGCTTGTACGGCGTTTGGCTTGCCTCTCCCATTTTGGCCTCCGGTTTTGTGCACTATGTGCACATATCTCTCATGATCATTGTTCACTTGGCAAGCCTGCTGGTAGCTCATCTGCGTTGCCGGGGCGCGGAGGAGAACGTCTCCCGGACGATGAGACCGAGGAGCCAGATCATGACAATTCCCGCCAGTTCACATCACGATGCCGGTGCGGCCGCTGCGACTGCGCGCGCGACCCCGATGAAGACGCGGGTGCTGATCGCCGGCGCGGGTCCCGTCGGCCTGACGCTCGCCAATTTTCTCGGCGGCTACGGCGTCGAGACGATCGTGATCGAGGCGCTGCCGGAGCTGATCGAATATCCGCGCGCCATCGGCATTGATGACGAGGCGATGCGCACGATGCAGGGCATAGGGCTTGCCGACAGGATCGAGCCGCACACCACGCCGCTGCACTGGATGCGGTTCTTGACCGCGAAGGGCCGCTGCTGGGCATCTCTCGAACCGAAAACCGACGAGTTCGGCTGGTCGCGCCGCAACGCCTTCATCCAACCGCAGGCCGACCGGATTCTTTATGAAGGGCTTTCCCGCTACAGCCACGTGAAGGTCCTGTTCTCGACAGAATTCAAAAGCCTGAAGCAGGACGCCGACGGCGTGGTCGCGACGGTGGAAGGCCCGGACGGGCCGTTCACCATCGAGGCGGACTACCTGGTCGGCGCCGATGGCGGCCGCAGTCCGGTGCGCAGCGCGCTGGGACTTGCCTTCGAGGGCAAGACCGCCGCCAACAAGTGGATGGTCGTTGATGTCGAGAATGATCCCGTCGGCACGCCCAATATCTACCTGGTCTGCGATCCGAAGCGGCCCTACGTTTCCGCCGCCCTGCCGCACGGCGTGCGCCGTTTCGAATTCATGGTGATGAAGGACGAGGACGACGCGCATTTCGAACGCCCCGACGTCATGCGCAGCCTGCTGGCCAAGGTGCTGGAAAAGCCGGAAGAGGCCAAGCTGATCCGCCGCCGGATCTACAATCACAATGCACGGCTTGCCAATCGCTTCCGCGTCGGGCGGGTCGTGCTTGCCGGAGATGCCGCCCACATCATGCCGGTCTGGCAGGGGCAGGGCTATAACAGCGGCATTCGCGACGCCGCCAATCTCGGCTGGAAGCTGGCAATGGTGGTAAACGGCCGCCTGGGCCCGGACCTTCTCGATACCTATGAGAGCGAGCGGCGCAGCCATGCCAAGGCGATGATCGACCTTTCGGTCATGGTCGGCAAGGTGTTCAACCCGCCCTATGCGTTTCTCGGCACGGTGCGCGATGGCGTCACCTGGTTTTTAAACCTGTTCCCCGCTGTCAAACGCTACTTCGTCGAGATGCGCTTCAAGCCGATGCCGCGCTTTACCGAAGGCGCGCTGGTGCCGAGCCGGATCAAAAGCAAGGAAAGCCCGGTCGGTCGCCTGTTCATCCAGCCGCGGGTGCGCACCACCACGGGCGAGGTCAGGCGCATGGACGATCTGATCGGTCCCAATTTCGCAATCCTCTCCTGGGGCAACAATCCGCTGCAATATATGGATGCCGACCAGATCGCGATGTGGCAGGCCCTCGGCGCGGTGTTCATCTGTGTGAAGCCGGACGTGCAGCTCGGCGTCCGGCCCGATGAGGCGCTCGGTTTCGGAACCGACGCGATGAACGGCGTTATCGAGATCGGCGATCAGCAGGGGCGGCTGAAGGAATGGTTCGGCAACTGGCCGGAATCCGTGGTCTTCCTGCGGCCCGACCGCGTGGTGGCGGCCACGGCCACGCCGCTGACGGTGACCGAGGTCTCGCGTTCTCTGGCGCGCGCCATGTCCTATCCCGGCAAGCCGCAGCCGATGGCGCTGGCGAAGGAGGCGTGATCATGGTCGACGCCGCACTGGTCCGGCAACTCGCGGGCGCGCTTCTTGCCGCCGAGGAAACGGCAAAACCCATCGCCCCGATCCGTGATGCCATGCCCGATGATGGCGGCGAGACTGCCTATGCGGTGCAGCGCGCCAATGTCGAACATTGGGTGTCGACCGGTCGCCGGATCGTCGGCCGCAAGATTGGGTTGACGGCCAAGGCCGTGCAGGCGCAGCTTGGCGTCGACCAACCGGATTTCGGCACGCTTTTCGCCGACATGATCTACGGCGATGATGAGGAAATTCCGTTTGCGCGGGTAATGCAGCCGAAGGCGGAGGCGGAAATCGCGCTGGTGCTGAAGGCCGACCTTCCGGCGGTCGACACGACGCTGGTCGAATTGATCCGCGCCGTCGATTTCGCCCTTCCCGCCATCGAGGTCGTCGGCAGCCGGATCGCGGACTGGAATATCCGCTTCAACGACACGGTTGCCGACAATGCATCGTCCGGGCTCGTGGTTCTGGGCGGCGTTCCGATGCCGCTTGCCGGCCTTGATCTCAAGACGCTGTCAATGGCCATGACCCGCAACGGCGAAACGGTTTCGACAGGTTCCGGGGCGGCCTGCCTCGGCCATCCGCTCAACGCGGCGCTGTGGCTGGCGCGCAAGATGGCCGCCTTCGGCACACCGCTTCTGGCCGGCGATCTCATCATGACCGGCGCGCTCGGGCCCATGGTTCCGGTTTCGCCCGGAGACCAGTTTGAGGCCGACATTGAAGGCCTTGGATCGGTTCGCGCCGCTTTCGGCAACAATCAGGACTGAACAGCAAGCCGGCCCGGGGTTCTCAAGGAGGAGACCCGGCTGCCGCCATCATATTTTTTGAGGAGGAAGACCGAAATGATCAAACGCAGACATTTTCTCGGCGCGGCATTGGCCGCGACCGCATTGACCGCGGGGCTTCCCGCCTTCGCCGCGGATGATACCGTCAAGGTAGGCGTGGTTCTGTCGCTGTCCGGGCCGTTCAGCATTTACGGCACCCAGATGCAGAACGGCATCGACCTGTTCATGAAGCAGCATGGCGATGAGGTTGCGGGCAAGAAGATCGAACTGATCGTCAAGGATGACGGCGGCATCACCCCCGATCGCGCCCGCCGCGCCGTTCAGGATCTTCTGGTGCGCGATCGCGTCGACGTTCTGGCAGGCTTCACCTTCACCGCTTCGGCGATGGCGTCTGCGCCGTTGGCCGAGAAAACCAAAACGGCAATGATCGTGATGAACGCATCGTCGTCGCATATCACCGATGCCAATCCCTACATGATCCGCGTTGGCCAGACGCTGCCGCAGATCACCGAGCCGGCCGGCCGCTTTGCCGCCGAACAGGGCTATGAAAACGTCTATACGCTGGTGGCCGACATCACCGCCGGTCACGATGCGGAAACCGCCTTCATTCGCGGGCTGACGACCAATGGCGGCACTGTTGCGGGAAGCCTGCGCGTTCCGGCGCAGAACCCGGATTTCGCGCCGTTCATCCAGCGGATCAAGGATGCCCAGCCGGACGCGGTGTTCGTCTGGCTGCCGCCGGGCGAGGCGACGATCAACTTCATCAAGGAGTTCGATCAGCGCGGCCTCAAGGAAGCGGGCATCACCATGTTCGGCACGGGCGATCTCACCGACGAACTGACCATCCGCCAGACCGGCGAGGCCGGGCTCGGCGTGGTGACTACCGGACATTATGCGATGGCGCATGATTCCGACCTCAATCGGGAGTTCGTGAAAGCCTATCTTGCCGCCTACCCCGATGATCCCTGGCCGAACTTCCTCTCGGTGTCCGCCTATGATGGCATGGCCGCGCTTTACTATGCGCTGGAAAAGACCGGCGGCGATGCCTCGGGGCCGGCTATTGCCGAGGCGCTGAAGGGCGCGACGATAGAAAGCCCGCGCGGACCGATCACCGTCGATTCGGAAAACCGCGACATCGTTCAGACCATCTATGTCCGCAAGGTCGAGGCGGTCGACGGGCAGCTTTCGAATGTCGAGTTCTTCGAATTTCCCGAAAGCCGGGACATGACGCCTTGAGGCCAGGGGCGGGGCGGCTTTGCCGCCCGCCTTCCTTTTTCGGAGCTTTGAATGGCAGGTAATATTGTCGGCATTCTCTTCGACGGACTGGCCTATGGCAGCTTGCTGTTTCTGGTCGGCGTCGGGCTTTCCATCACCATGGGACTGATGAATTTCATCAATCTGGCCCATGGATCGTTCGCCATGATCGGCGGTTATGCGAGCGTCTATCTGGCCAACAGGGCGGGCATTCCCTTTCTCGCCACCCTGCCGCTCGCCTTTGTGGCTGCGGGGCTCTGCGGTATCATCGCCGAGAGGCTTCTGTTTCAACGGCTCTACAAGGCGCCGCATCTCGACCAGATGCTGTTCACCGTCGGTTTCGTGTTCTCCTCGATTGCGGCCGCGCACTATTTCTTCGGCGCCTCTCAGCAATTGGTCGCAATCCCGGACATGCTGCAAGGGCAGGTCCGGTTCATGGGCGTCGACTTCGGCAAATATAGGCTGCTGCTGATCGCGTTCGTCGCCGTCGTCACGCTCGCGCTGCACCTGATGCTGTCGAAGACCCGCTTCGGCGCGGAAATCCGCGCCGCCGTCGATAATCAGGATGCGGCGGCGGGCCTCGGCATCAATGTCAATCTGGTGTTTGCACTGTGCTTCGCGCTGGGCACCGGCCTTGCCGGTCTTGGCGGCGCGCTGGGCGTGGAGGTGCTTGGCCTCGATCCGACCTTCCCTCTGAAATACATGGTCTATTTCCTGCTGGTCGTGGTTGTCGGCGGTGCCGGCTCGATCAAGGGGCCATTGATCGCCGCATTGCTCCTTGGCGTTTTCGATGTCGCGGGCAAGTATTTCGTGCCGGAAATCGGCGCCTTCATCATCTATGTCATGATGATCGTGCTGCTGATCGCATTTCCCTCCGGTCTCGGGGGTAAGCGCGCATGACGATCCGTTTTCAGGCCGTCCAGAGGCTGGCGTCGCCGCGTCCGCGCCTTGCCGAAATTGTCTTCTGGCTGCTGCCGGCCGCCCTCTATTTCCTGTTCCCCTACGACCGGGCGCTCGCCCTGTCGCTGATGACCTATGCCATCGCGGTTCTGGGCCTCGATCTGGTGCTCGGCTATGCCGGGATCGTGTCGCTCGGCCATGCCGCCTTTTTCGGCATCGGCGCCTATACGGCGGGGCTTCTGTCCGTCCATGGCTGGCGCGAGCCTCTGAGCGGGCTTCTGATCGCAGGCGCGCTGACGCTCGCCATTGGCTATCTGACAAGCTTCCTCGTGGTGCGCGGCAAGGATCTGACCCGGTTGATGGTGACGCTCGGCATCTGTCTCGTCGCCTATGAAATCGCCAATCGCATGAGCGGCGTGACCGGCGGCGTGGACGGGCTTTCCGGCATCGAGATGGCGCCGCTTCTCGGCCTCTTCGAGTTCGATTTCTTCGGCAACACCGCCTATTGGTATGCCTATGCGGTCGTCGTGATCGTCTTTGTCGCGCTGAAGTTTTTTGCCGCCTCACCGCTCGGCCTGTCGCTGCGCGCCATCCGCGAGGGCGTTGACCGGATGTCCGCCCTTGGCGCGTCGGTCAACAACCGGCTGCAGGTCGCCTTCACCCTTTCGGCCGGGATCGCCGGCATTGCGGGCGGTCTCATGGCGCAGACGACGCAATTCGTCGGCGTCGATTCCCTTTCCGTTACCCGTTCGGCCGAATTCCTGGTGATGCTGGTTCTTGGCGGCACGGGCAGGCTTTACGGCGCGGTGATCGGCACGGCCGTGTTCGTGGTCGCCCATGATTTCCTCAATGATGTCGATCCCGTCTACTGGGAGTTCTGGATGGGCGTTCTGCTGATGGCGGTGGTGTTTTTCCTGCGCGGCGGTCTCACCGGCGGCGCCAGCGACCTGGCGCGCTTCATCGCATCGAAAGGCCTTCCGATCTTGCGCAAGAGGGAGCCGGCGGAATGAAACACGATACCAGTTTCCTTTCCAAAAGCGCGGGCTTTGCGCTGGCAACCGAGGGGTTGTCGAAAAGCTGGGGCGGTTTTCAGGCCAACAGCGATATCAGCTTCGCTCTGCCCACCGGCGCGCGTCATGCGCTGATCGGGCCCAACGGCGCGGGAAAGACAACCTTCATCAACATGCTGACCGGCGTGTTGCAACCGACCGCCGGCAAGGTGTTCATCGGCGGCGAGGATGTGACGCAGACCTCGCAGGAAGAGCGCGTGCGCAAGGGCATGGCCCGCACGTTCCAGATCAACACGCTGTTTCCCAAGCTCACGGTTCTCGAAACCGTGCTGCTGGCGATACTGGAGCGCAAGGGGCTTGCGCGCCACTGGTTCCGGCCGCTGCAAAGCCATACGGTCGAAATCGAGGAGGCGCTCGATCTGATTCAGGATCTCGGGCTCGAAAACCAGGCCGGCAGCACGGTGGAGACGCTTGCCTATGGCAAGCAGCGGCTGGTCGAGATAGCGCTGGCGCTGGCGTCCAGACCGCACATTCTGCTGCTCGACGAGCCGGCGGCCGGCATTCCGGCGGGCGAAAGCACCGAGGTCTTCAACGTCATTGCCAGACTGCCCGCCGATGTCAGCATTCTGTTCATCGAGCACGACATGGAGCTGGTGCGCCGCTTTGCCGAACGCATCACCGTTCTGGTGTCGGGCAGGGTGCTGACCGAGGGAACGCCGGACGAGATCATGAGCGATCGCCGCGTGCGCGAAGTCTATCTCGGGGAGGGCGGCCATGACTGATCTTCTGACCCTTGAGGGCGTTTGCGCCGGTTATGGCGAGGCCAGCGTGCTCGACAATATCTCGTTTTCCATGGCTGGCGGCGACAGTGTCGCGCTTTTAGGGCGCAACGGCGTCGGCAAGTCGACGCTGATGCGCACGCTGATGGGGCTGACGCGCCATCAAGCGGGCGTGATCCGTTTCAACGGCGCCGATATCACCTCGCTTGCTACGCACAAACGCGCCCATGCCGGTCTCGGCTGGGTGCCGCAGGAACGGGCGATGTTTCCCTCGCTTACCGTCGAGGAGCACCTGACGACGGTGGCGCGGCCGGGGGATTGGTATCTCGGCGCGGTCTACGAGGTGTTTCCGCGCCTCAAGGAGCGCCGCGCCAATATGGGCAACCAGCTTTCCGGCGGCGAACAGCAGATGCTGGCGATTGCCCGCGCGCTGATGACTAATCCGCGCCTGCTCCTGCTAGACGAGCCGATGGAGGGCCTTGCGCCGATCATCATTCAGGAACTGGCCGATGTCGTGCGGGGGCTGATCCGCGAGCGAGGGCTTTCGGTGATCGTCGTCGAGCAACATGCGCGTCTGGCGCTGTCGATGACGGCGCGCGCCATCGTGCTCGATCGCGGACGGATCGTCCATCAGTCGACAAGCGCGGAACTCCTCGATGATGACGAAAAGCTGAGCCGCCTCGTGGCGGTCGCCGCCTGACCGGGCGGACGAAGGATTGACGGAAAAGGACATGTCATGACGGAAAAGATCAAATGCGCGATCATCGGCTCCGGGAATATCGGCTCGGACCTGATGATCAAGGTGATGCGAACCTCGGACGTGATTGAAATGGGCGCGATGGTGGGCATTGACCCGCAGTCCGACGGTCTGGCCCGGGCACAGCGGCTCGGCGTGGCGACCACCCATGAAGGCATTGAAGGCCTTCTGAGAATGCCGGAATACAGGGATATCCAGGTCGTTTTCGACGCGACCTCGGCGCGCGCCCATGTTTCCAACAACGCGATCCTGCAAAAGGATGGCAAGAAGGTCATCGACCTGACGCCGGCCGCGATCGGTCCGTTCACCATTCCGGCGATCAATGGCGACGCGAATATCGACGAGCCCAATGTCAACATGGTCACCTGCGGCGGACAGGCGACGATCCCGATGGTCCATGCCGTGTCGCGGGTTTCGCGCCGCACCGTCTATGGCGAAATCGTCGCCTCGATCGCCTCGAAATCCGCCGGCCCCGGAACCCGCGCGAATATCGACGAGTTCACCGAAACCACCTCGAAGGCGATCGAGCTTCTGGGCGGGGCCGAACGCGGCAAGGCGATTATCATTCTCAACCCGGCCGAACCGCCGCTGATCATGCGCGATACCGTTTTCGTGCTGTCGCAGGGGGCCTCGCGGGACGATATCGAGCGTTCCGTCGCCGAGATGGCCGAGACGGTCCGTGAATATGTGCCGGGATACCGGCTGAAGCAACGCGTGCAGTTTGAGGAGATCGGCGACAACCAGCCGGTGCGGATACCGGGCATTGGCCTTGCCACGGGGCTGAAGACCACGATCTTTCTGGAGGTGGAAGGGGCGGCCCATTATCTGCCCGCCTATGCCGGAAACCTCGACATCATGACGTCCGCGGCGCTCAGAACCGCCAATCACTGGGCCGCGAAAAACATCAGGGAAAGGGCTGCGTGATGAGCCGAGCCAACAAGGACAAACTCTATATTCAGGACGTGACGCTGCGGGACGGCATGCACGCGATGCGCCATCAATACAGCCTCGACGATGTCCGCGATATCGCCCGCGCGCTGGACCGGGCCGGGGTTGACGCGCTCGAGATCACCCATGGCGACGGTCTGGCGGGCTCGACCTTCAATTACGGCTTCGGCCGCCATGATGATGTCGAATGGATCGCGGCGGTTGCCGAGGTGTGCGAAAACGCCGCCGTCACCGTTCTGCTGCTGCCCGGCATCGGAACCGTGCATGAGCTCGAACAGGCCTATCAGGCCGGCGCGCGTTCGGTGCGGATCGCGACCCATTGCACCGAGGCGGATGTCTCGCGCCAGCATATCGAGGCGGCGCGCGCGCTCGGCATGGATACGGTCGGCTTCCTGATGATGGCGCATATGGCGGAGCCTGCAAAGCTTGCCGAGCAGGCGAAGCTCATGGAAAGCTATGGCGCGGAATGCGTCTACGTGACCGATTCCGCCGGCGCGCTGCTGGCGGATCAGTATCGCGAGCGCGTGACGGCGCTGCGCGCGGCGCTGAAGCCTGAAACCGAGGTTGGCGTCCACACCCATCACAATCTGTCGCTGGGCGTTGCCAATGCCGTTGCCGGCATCGAAGCGGGTGCGGCGCGCGTCGATGCTTCGCTTGCGGGCATGGGCGCCGGCGCCGGCAATGCGCCGCTCGAAGTGCTGATCGCCGTCCTCAACCGGATGGCGGTCGATACGGGCTGCGATCTGTTCGCGCTGATGGATGCCGCCGACGATCTGGTGCGTCCGTTGCAGGAACGCCCCGTCCGCGTCGATCGCGAAAGCCTGTCGCTCGGCTATGCCGGCGTCTATTCCAGCTTCCTGCGCCATGCCGAAAACGCCTCGAAGACCTACGGCGTCGATGCGCGTGACATCCTGATCGAACTCGGCGAGCGCCGGATGATCGGCGGCCAGGAAGACATGATCGTCGATGTCGCGCTCGACATGCTCGAAACGCGCCGAAAACGCTCGGCCTGACGACGTATTGTGGGGAATACGCCCGCTTTATCCTCCTTCGTCAGTCCCGACGAAAGGCATCAATGTGTTTGTCTTCCAGCGGTTATTAAGGCTGGCGCCGGGATCTTCACGGTTGCGGGTATTTCGCGCAACCGGCTCGCCTCCCGCGAGGGCACGGGAGCGCGCCAGCCTCACCGGTGTATAGTCTCCGGACAATAAAGAGCACATGCCCGGCGGCTTCAGGTCGTTGCGGATTCCTGGAATCCTCGCGCTTGGACATAGCGCTTCGACACCAACAACCCGAAATCCCAGAGCTGAAAAATTGGGCGATCAATTTTCGGATCCGGGAACCCTTATCCCGCTATTCCTCCCTGTTTTCGATTATTTTCGACAGTCGAATTGACAATACCAACACCTGCACTCAATATTGGTCAGCCAATTTTCGTTTTTGGGTGGCCAATATGAAGCAACGCAGATACCAGGAAGTCGCGGAAGACATTGAGGCGATCGTGCGGGATATGGGCTTGCGCGCTGGAAGCAGAATTCCCACAGAGCGAAAACTGGCCGACCAGCTTTCCGTAACCCGTGCCGTTGTGCGTGAGGCGCTCATCAAGCTGGAGATCGAGCGAAAGGTGGAGGTGCGTCAGGGCGCGGGGGTGTTCCTGCTGGAGCCGGCCCACCATCAGTCGACTGCAGATGACGGGCTCGATGTCGGGCCCTTCGAACTGCTCCAGGCCCGTCAGGTGATTGAAAGCGAAGTCGCCCGGTTCGCGGCAACGCGGGTCAGCAAGAAAGATATTCAAGGTCTGCGCGAGGCCATCGAAATGGATCGCCGCAGCATGGATGAGGGCGGATTGGATTATCCCGGCGACGAACTGTTTCATCACCGGATTGCCGAGGCCACGCAGAACAGCGCGCTGATCGATGCAGTCTACCGCTTGTGGGAGAAGCGCAAGATCAGCCCGATGTGGCACACGCTGCACAAGCGGGTGCGCGACAGCGATCATCGCCTGCAATGGATCCAGGATCACGAAGCCATCGTGGCGGCAATGGTTCGCCGAAATCCCGATGAGGCCCATGCGGCCATGTCGCGGCATCTGGCCAATGTCTACAATCGGCTGCTCGGCCTTTCTGACCACGATGATCCGCTTTTCGATGGCTACATGTTCCCGCCCTCGGAGGATGTGACGCCACCGGTCGCCGCCAGGCAGGACGACGACTGACGTCGCCAAGCCCGAAAACCAGTTTATTCCCCACGGATCGAGAATTTCTCCATGACCAATACGAGATATGAAAGCCGGCTGGCGATGTTGCGTGACGCCATGGCCCGCTCGGGGCTGGACCTCGTAGCTCTCGGCCCCTCAAGCCATATGCGCTGGTTGACCGGCGTGGACCCGCACGGCGATGAGCGCCCGGTGCTCGTGCTCGTCAGCGCCGAGGGCGCGGCGTTCCTGATGCCGGAAATGAATGCAGAGGCCGCGCGAAAAGGCACCGACCTGCCTTTCTTCGTCTGGTCGGATGGCGATGGCCCGTCCGATGCCCTCGATGCCGCCCTTTCAAGCCTCGTCAAACGGCGCTCGGATGTTGCCATCGCGGTTGACGAGACCATGCGCACTGATTTTGCGTATCTGCTTACGGGCCTGTTCGACAATCCCCGCATCACCTTCACCGAAAGCACGGTCGGCGCGCTTCGCCAGCGTAAGGATCCGGAAGAACGCGCCGCGCTTGGCAAGAGCGCACAGATCAACGACGCCGCCATTATGGCCGGTTTTGATGCGCTGCGCGAAGGCGTAACCGAAGCGGAGATCGTTGACACGATCTATAATGAAATGAAGAAACAGGGTGCGCGTCCCGGCTTCTGTCAGGTCGCGTTTGGCGCCAATGCCGCCATGCCGCACCACCATAGCGGCAATACTCCGCTTGCGGTCAACACGCCCGTGCTGATCGACGCCGGCTGCTGGTGGGAAAACTATCCTTCCGACATGACGAGAACCGGCGTTTTCGGCGAGCCCTCGGCGGAATTTCTCGCGGCCTTTGATGCGGTCGAGGCCGCGGTGCAGGCGGCCCTTGCGACCTTCCGCGCCGGGACCACTGGCCGCGAAATGGATCACGCCGCGCGCATTTCGCTAGCCGAAGCCGGCCATGGCAAAGCCTTTCTCCATCGTCTTGGACACGGGCTTGGGCTCGACATTCATGAACCGCCCTACCTGGCCTCGACGTCGTCGGACACCTTGCAGGAAGGCAGCGTGTTCTCAATCGAACCGGGGGTCTACTACCCGGGCCGGTTCGGTATTCGTCTCGAGGACATCGTGCATGTCCGCAACGGCGAACTCGAAATTCTTTCCTCGCTGAGCCGCTCGCTGATCAGGCGGGGCTAGGCGCAAGAAAAAGACAAGCAGATCAGAAGCTTGCTCATGACCGGAAGACAAAATCCGCAGAGACTGGAAGGTTATAAAGGGACCAAGATGATCAAGAAGAAAACACTCGCCGTGCTGTTGGCCGCGGCAATGGCCACGGCTGCGGCGCCCGCATTCGCCAAGGAGTTGACGTGGTCGTACTCCGCTGATGTGACGACGCTCGACCCGCACGCGCTCGACCAGACATTCAACCTGGGGTTCCTGGGTAATATTTACGAGGGCCTTGTGCAACGTGGCCCGGATATGCAGCTCGAACCTGCGCTTGCGACCTCGTGGGAGCTTGTCGAGCCCACCCGCTGGCGTTTCAAACTGCGCGATGACGTCTATTTCCACGAAGGTCAGCATTTTACCGCCGACGATGTCGTGTTTTCGCTGGAGCGTTCGCTGGCCGAAGGCTCGCGCATCAAGAGCTCCAAGATGGCAGTGGTCGTCGGCGCTGAAAAGGTCGATGATTATACCGTCGACGTTTTGATGAGCCGGCCTGATCCGATCCTGATCAACAACTGGAGCAACTGGCTGATCATCTCCCACGAATGGGCTGAGGAACACGGCATCAAGGCCGAAGCCACGGCCGAGGAAATGGCAAACGCCTATTCCAACACGCATGCCAACGGCACCGGTCCTTTCCGCATCGTCGAGCGTCAGCCCGACAACCGCACTGTGGCGGAGCCATTCGACAAATGGTGGGGCGAGGCCGATCACAATCTGACGCGCGTGACCTTCCGCCCGATCGAATCG
The DNA here is from genome assembly GCF_053484265.1 of Martelella sp. FOR1707. Classification (NCBI taxonomy): domain Bacteria; kingdom Pseudomonadati; phylum Pseudomonadota; class Alphaproteobacteria; order Hyphomicrobiales; family Aurantimonadaceae; genus Martelella; species Martelella sp. FOR1707. Next base: position 188,600 of record NZ_JBAKFP010000009.1, read on the forward strand.
GACGCAACGCGCACGGCCGCATTGCTTTCCGGCGAGCTCGACCTCGCCATTCCGGTGCCGGTGCAGGATCAAAAGCGCATCGAGCAGGCGCCCGGCGTGGAACTTTTGACCGGTCCGGAGCTGCGCGTCGTGTTTCTCGGCATGGACGTAAGCCCCGAGCCGCTGCCGGGCAGCAAGCTCGACACCAATCCGCTGTCCAACCGCGACGTGCGGGAAGCGGTCTACCGCGCCATCAACGAGGATGCGATCGCGCGGGTCGTGATGCGCGGTCAGGCGACGCCGACAGCTTCCATGATCCCGCAGGAATTTCACGGTTTCATGAAGGATCTCGAGCGCTATCCCTATGATCCGGAAGCAGCCGAGGCGCTGCTCGACGAGGCGGGCTATGCCGATGGCTTTTCCACCACGATGGAATGCCCGAACAACCGTTATGTCAACGATGAGGCAATCTGCACCGCCATTGTCGGCATGCTCGAAAAGGTCGGCATCGAGGTGGACCTCGCCTCCATGCCGATCGGTCCGCTTCTGACCAGCCTATCGGACACCGGCAAGCGTCGCGGAATGTGGTTCCTCGGGCTGTCGCCGGGCAATATCGACGCCAACGGCCTGATGCAGGAACTGGTTCACACGCGAACGGGCGCGTGGGGTACCTGGAACGCCGGAAACCTGTCCGATCCCGAACTCGATGCAATGATCGAGGCCGCGATCACCGAGACCGATCCGGACGCCCGCGACGGACTGCTTTACGATGCGCAGCGCCGCCTGAATGACGAGGTCTACTTTGTGCCGCTGCACCAGCAGAACCTGTCCTGGGGCGTGGCCGACGATGTGACGGTCGTCCAGCGTCCGGACGATGTGTTCGTCTGGAAGTGGGCGCATGTCGACTGATATGCCGGCCCGGAGCGGAGAGGCTTCGCTCCGGGCATTTTCCGCCGCAAAAAGGTAGTCCCCCAATGATGCAATATCTGCTCAAGCGCGTGCTTCAGGCGGTCTTCGTCGTTCTGTGCGTTGCCTTTATTGCTTTCCTGATGTTCAATTTCATCGGTGACCCCGTCGCCAATATGGCGGGTCCCGAAACCTCGCTCGCCGAGCGCGCGCAGATGCGCGCAAGCCTTGGCCTCGACCGGCCCTTGCCGGTTCGCTACTTCGATTTTCTCGTCAAGTTTTTCCAGGGCGATTTCGGGGTATCCTACCGCCTGAACATGCCCGTTTCCACAATGCTGGCCGAGCGGCTGCCGGCGACCGTCGAACTGGCGGCCTGCGGTATCCTACTCGCCATATTTGTCGGCATTCCGCTTGGCATCTACACCGCGATCCGGGGAAAGAGCTGGATCGCCCAAGGCCTGCTGATGGGCTCGCTCGTCGGCGTTTCGCTTCCCACCTTCCTCATCGGCATGTTCCTGATCCTGATTTTCTCGGTCGAACTCGGCTGGCTGCCCTCCTTCGGGCGCGGAGAGACCGTGGCGATCGGCTGGTGGCATACGGGCTTCCTGACCCGCAGCGGGCTGGCCTCCTTCATACTGCCCTCGATCACCCTCGCTTTCTTCCAGGCAACACTCATTGTTCGCCTCGTGCGCGCCGAAATGCAGGAAGTGCTTGAGACTGATTATATTCGTTTTGCCCGCGCGCGCGGATTGCGCCAGAAAACCATCTGGTTCCGCGAGGCGCTCAAGAATACGTTGATCCCGGTTATGACCATTATCGGTCTGCAGATGGGCGCTGTCGTCGCTTTCTCGATCATTACGGAAACCGTTTTCCAGTGGCCCGGTATCGGCCTGATGTTCATTCAGGCGGTCAATTACGCCGATGTGCCCGTTCTGGCGACCTATCTCGTGCTCGTCTCGATCTTCTTTGTCACGCTGAATCTCTGTGTCGACCTTCTCTATTACCGCGTCGATCCGAGGCTTCGCGCTCCCGGAGCCGCCAAATGACCTTGCACAACCAGGACATTGACCACCGGAGCGCCATGTCGCGTTTTCTCGACAGCGATCTCGTCCACGCCTTCGCACATTCTCCGCGCGCCGTGGTGTCGGCCCTCGTCTTCGCGATCATCCTGATCGCGGCAGTGGGCGCACCTCTTCTGGCGCCTCACAATCCCTTTCTGCCGCCTGATCTGATGAACGGGCTGATGCCGCCGGCCTGGGCGCCCGGGGGGAGTTGGGCATTTCCACTCGGCACCGACGATCAGGGGCGCGACGTGCTTTCGCTGATCATGTACGGAACGCGGATGTCCCTCCTTGTTGGCTTCGCAGCCGTGATTCTCGCCATCGCGATCGGCCTGTTCCTGGGACTGTTGGCCGGCTATGTGAGTGGTTGGATCGAATCCGTCGTCATGCGTTTTGCCGACATTCAGTTGAGCTTCCCCGCCATTCTGGTCGCTCTTTTGATCAGCGGCGTCGTCTCGGCCACTTTCGAACGCGATACGCAGAACCTTCTGGCCCTGCCTGTGCTGGTCTTTTCGATCGGGCTGTCCGACTGGGTGCAATATGCCCGCACCGCGCGCGGTTCGACGCTGGTCGAAAGGAACCGGGAATATGTGAAGGCGGCGCGCATCATGCATGTGGCAGCGCCCACCATTCTGTTCCGCCACATCCTTCCCAATATCCTCGGACCGATCATCGTCATCGCGACGCTTGGCCTGGCCAGCGCGATTATCGCCGAGGCCACGCTGTCTTTCCTCGGCGTTGGCATGCCGCCAACCCAGCCCTCGCTCGGCACACTGATCAGGACAGGCAATGATTACCTGTTCTCCGGCGAGTGGTGGATGACGGTGTTTCCGGCGCTGGCGCTGGTACTCCTGGCATTGTCGGTCAATGTTTTCGGCGACTGGCTTCGTGAGGCCCTCAATCCAAGGATCGCCAAATGACCGTCAGCAATCTCCTCGAGATCGATCACCTGAACGCGGCCTTCAAAACGCGCCGCGGGGAGTTGCAGGTTCTTTCGGATATTCATCTTGAAATCGGCGAAGGCGAAATCGTCGCGCTCGTGGGTGAATCCGGCGCCGGCAAATCCTTGACCGGTTCGGCGATCAACGGACTATTGCCCGCCCGCTGTCGCGTCACCGGCGGAGAAATCCGCTTTGAAGGCAGGCGCATCGATACGCTTTCCGAGCGTGAGATGCAGCGTCTCAGAGGCGCCGAGATCGGCACGATCTTTCAGGATCCGCTGACCAGCCTCAATCCGCTCTATACCGTCGCACAGCAACTCATACGGACCATTCGGACGCATGAGGCGATTTCCAGAGAGGCTGCGGAGGCGCGCGCCCTGAAACTCCTTGAAGAAGTCGGCATTCCCGCGCCGGCTGACCGTTTGCACCAGTACCCGCATGAGTTCTCCGGCGGCATGCGGCAGCGCGTGGTGATCGCGCTGGCGATCGCGCTGCGTCCCAAGCTGATCATCGCCGACGAGCCGACCACGGCGCTCGACGTGTCAATCCAGGCGCAGATTCTCGAACTGCTGCGTGGTCTCAGCCGGGATCATGGCACCTCCATCATTCTCGTCACGCACGATATGGGCGTGGTCGCCGAGACGGCGGATCGTGTCGCGGTTCTCTATGCCGGGCGTATTGTCGAGGTCGGAAAGGTTGAAGACGTGTTGATGGAACCGCGCCATCCCTATACGCGCGGCCTTCTCGCCTCCATCCCCTCGATCGTGAAAAAGGAAGCAAGGCTGCCGCAGATCGCCGGAAGCATGCCTTCGTTGACCGCGATCCCGTCGGGCTGTGCCTACCGAACGCGCTGCAACCACGCCACCGAACGCTGTGCGCTCGAACGGCCTGCCCTGAGGCGACTGGACGGGCGCGACGTGGCCTGCCACTACGCCGAGGAGTTGATCTGATGGCCGAACCCACCAACGCGCCGAACGACGCTCTGGAAGCGCACGCGCTTTCCAAGACCTACCATTTGCCGCCGCCGCCAGGCCGCTCAGGGTCTCTGACCGTGAAGGCGGTTCGCGACGTCAGCCTGACCCTGAAACCCGGTCGAACGATGGCGCTTGTGGGCGAAAGCGGGTGCGGAAAATCGACCATTGCGAAAATGCTCTCCGGGCTGGAACCTCCCACAGAAGGCGAGATCACGCTTGACGGCAAGGACCTGGCAAAGCCTTCGGCGCGGCTTGCCGCCTGGCGCAGGGGTCGCCGCATCCAGATGATATTCCAGGATCCCTATGCCAGCCTCAATCCGCGCTGGACGGTGGCCAGGATTCTCCAGGAGGCGTTTAAGGCATCGGGAACCGTGTCGCGGCGGGACATGCGTGAAGCCACGCTCGCGGCGCTTTCGGCGGTCGGCTTGCCCGGCAATGCGGCGGCCAAGTTCCCGCACGAGTTCTCCGGCGGGCAGCGGCAGCGCATCTCGATCGCCCGCGCGCTTGCGTGCGAGCCGCAGTTTCTCATATGCGACGAGCCGACTTCGGCTCTGGACGTGTCCGTCCAGGCGCAGATTCTCAACGTGCTCAAGGATGTGCAGGCTGAGCGTGGCCTTGCTTTCCTTCTTATCACGCATGACCTTTCGGTCGTGCATCATATGGCCGACCATGTTGGCGTGATGTATCTCGGGCAGTTGGTGGAAGACCGCGAAGCCGGCGACCTCTTCGCTGCCCCCGCTCACCCTTACACGCGGATGCTGCTCGACACGATTCCACGCGCCGACAAACCCGGACGCCGGCCCGCCGTGATGACCGGCGAAGTGCCGAACCCGATTTCACCGCCGGCCGGGTGCCCGTTTAATCCCCGATGCTCGTTTGCGAACGATCGCTGTCGCGCCGAACGGCCGGTTCCAACACCGGTCTCCGGCGGTCACGTCGCATGCCACGCCATCGAAGAAGGACGTCTTGCATGACCAGAGTTCCCGATCGTTTCACCTTCGCCGAACAGCGCCCGGAAAAATTCGCCTCGCAGGCCCTGCATCAGCGGCTGATCGCCGCGGCGCCGCGAAAGCTCGCCTTCACGGGCGAGGCGAGTTATCAGGACTGGTCGCGACAGTTGCGCGCAAAGCTGATCGAACTCCTGCGCATGCCCGAGCGACCGGCGGACGCGCCGCGTGTCGAGATGCTCGGCGAACGCAAGGACATGGGCGATCATCTCGCGCAGGATCTCGTCTTCGAGAGCGAGCCCGGCGTCGAAGTCCCCTGCCGTCTGCTGTTGCCGAAGAACACGCGCGGTCCCTTGCCGGTCATGATCTGCCTGCAGGGGCATACCACCGGCATGCACATCTCGATTGGAGAAGTGGTGCATGATCGCGACGTGGAAGATCTCGGCGGCGATCGTGATTTTGCGCTTCAGGCGGTGCGGCGAGGCTATGCGGCCATTGCCATGGAGCAGCGCGCCTTCGGCTTGCGCTCCGACGGACGCGCCGATTGCTGCCGCAGGACCCTGGACCTGGAGGTCAACGACGACAATCACACCTGCAAGCATACCGCGATGACCGCGCTGCTGCTTGGTCGCACGATCCTCGGCGAGCGGGTATTCGATATCGTCCGCGCCTGCGATGCCATTGCGGAAATCGAGGGGGTCAATGCCGATGCCATCAACGTGATGGGAAACTCCGGCGGCGGCACCGTCGCGTGGTATGCCGCCGCCGTCGAGCAGCGGATCAAGGGCGCGATTGTGGCCTCGTGCTTCTGCACGGTCGGAAAGAGCATCGGCGCAATCGATCACTGCACTGACAACTACCTGCCGGGTATGCTCGAATGGTTCGACTTCGCCGATATAGCCGGCGCTATCGAGACGGCGCGGGTCGCGGTCGTAATGGGACGGCACGATCCGCTATTCCCGCATCAGGGCGTCGACGAGGCTTTCGCGCAAGCACGGACAATCTTTGCCGCGCAGGGACGGCCGGATGATATTGTCTTCGCACAGGGCGAAGAGGGTCACCGCTTTTACGAGGACATCGGCTGGTCGGCGTTCGAAAAGCTGATGTCGCCACCCGCCGCCCGGAGCAATTCCGGGTGAAGTGGATGCCGGTTCACGGTCCGGAATTGCTTAGAACCGACAGCTGAAGCCGTTCCGCGTTTCTTTGGAACACCTGCCGCTCCGGTCCCGACAATCCAAAATATCTGAACTTTATACGCGCTGCGGCGGCTCCCAGGTCGTGGTGCTCAGGAGAAAGTTATGTGCAACGTGGAATCGTACTTCGCTCGCCTTCACGGCATTCATGACATCAGGGTGGAAGCCGGCGTTGCGGCCCAGCCCGGCGATGGCGAGGTTCGCCTTCGTATGGCGAGGGGCGGGATATGCGGATCGGATCTACATTATTACGACCATGGCGGGGTGGGTACGATCCGCGTCTGCGAACCGATCATCCTTGGTCACGAAGCTTCGGGCTATGTCGAAGCAGCGGGTCGGGGCGCGGATATTGCCGTCGGTACGCTGGTTGCGATCAATCCCAGTCAGCCCTGCGGTCGCTGCGACCGTTGCGCCGCCGGACTGCCGCGGCACTGCCGGAACATGCGCTTTCGTGGCAGCGCCATGTACATGCCCCACGAGCAGGGCCTTTATCGCAGCCAGTTGACCGTGCCGGCAGCGCAATGTGTTGCCTTCCCGGAAGGCGCGGATCCCGGCGCGGCCGCATGCACGGAACCGCTCGCCGTTTGCCTTCATGCGCTATCGCGGGTTCCGGGCGATCTTGGCGGAAAGCGGGTTCTGGTGACAGGAGCCGGGCCCATTGGCCTTTTGACGGCGGCAGCCGCCAAAGCGAAGGGAGCGGCCTTCGTTGCGATAACGGATGTGCAGGAGAAGCCGCTTGCGATCGCGACGCAAATGGGTGTCGACCAGACATTCCGCGTCGGAACGAACGAGAGCTGGAGAACGTCGCTGGGCGAGGTGGATGTGGCATTCGAATGCTCGGCGGCCGCAAGTGCAATCGCGGATGCGGTCGAGGCGCTCAAACCATGCGGCGTTCTCGTCGAAGTCGGGGTTGCCGGCAGCACGTCGCTTCCGCTTGGGCGGTTGGTCGCCAAGGAGATCGTCATGATCGGAACCCATCGCTTCGACCGGGAATTTCAGGAAGCCGCCAGGATGATTGCCGATCAGACGATCGACGTCGCGCCGATGATCACCGGCGCCTGGCCCCTGTCCCAGGTTCAGGAAGCGCTTGATGCGGCGCTTGATCGGGCCCGAAACTCGAAGGTCCAGATCAACCTTCAGGAGATCAGCTGATGGCCAGGCCCGCAGGCGCATCGCCTTCGGAATCGTTGTTGCGCAGTGTCACCCCCGGCGGTCCATAAGCGCGACCGCCAGCTCGAGACGCTGTCGACCGCGGCAACCGCCGGCCAGGCGTTACTTTTGCGCTGGATCGATGGCGGTTTCGGTCCTATCGTAGACTCATGTACCATCCCGCCGATGAGAGTGGTCCGCGTGTTCATCGCTGGACCTATACCGCCGAGGCAGACGAAGTGGCGCTCGTTCTGCCTGATGGATGCATCGATATCCTCGTCTCCTCCAGCGACAGGACTGGACACGCGCTGATTGGCGTCACCGATTTGGACTTCGCGCCAAGGCAAGTGAAGCTTCCGGCGGGAACGTCTTTGATCGGCTATCGGTTGCGGCCCGGTGCCACCATCCGTCTCGACGACGTCCAGTTCGGACATGGCGACCTCTGCGGTCTGGAAGCGGAGATCGACGACAGGGTCAGCTATAACCAGGAAGCCTCCGAGATCATCGATATTCTCGGCCTTCCAGACAGCAGCGTGGAATGGGCGGCCAGGCAGCAAGGTGTCTCGGAGCGAAGCCTGCAACGTCATTTCAGGCGCCTCTCTTTGCCGACTCCGGCCTTCTGGCGACAGCTGGGACGCGCCAGGCGGGCGGTGCAGGCCTTGCCTTGTCGGGTTCCGATCGCGGAGATTGCGCTCGAATATGGCTACAGTGATCAGGCGCATATGACGCGGGAGTTCGTCCGGTGGTTTGGACGCACGCCCGTGCAGCTTCGCCAACACTCAGGCGTCATGAACGATCTGGCGCAACCCGGCCTGGGCAACTGGTGAAAGGGTTTCGCCCTGAGGTCTGACCGCCTGGCTGAGAAAGGCTTCGCACCGCTTTTCGGTAATGTCCGACAGGCGCCTGATTGTGATGTGACGGCGATATTTGCCGCTGCCTTCCAGAATTCGGTCCGGATCGTTCAATCGCGCGCCATGGGTGAATTCCAGCGAAACGTGGTTTGTATGGGCAAAGATGCCGCAGAACTGCGATTTGGGCTGTCCGGGGATGCTCTCGAAGACGAGGCCGCCATATTTTTCAAGGCATGCAGCGCTGGGTTCGACCTTCAGGATTGCGGCCTTCAGCCGTTCGATGATTTCCTCCATCATCCTCACCCCGGCAGTTGCACTGCGGAGCAGATCTCGATCAGGTACCCGTTCGGATCAGCCACATAAGAGGTCGTCTGCCCCCATGGCTCGTCCCGCACGTCCTGAACGAGCGTGGCGCCGGCGTCGACCGCCCTTTTCAAGGCGCTCGCGACGTCATCCGTTTCGAAGGCGATCTCGAATGTGGGGGCATCCGGCCTTGGTGAAGCCGGGTTCTTGCCGAGCTGGCGCATCAGCGCTTTCGAGGAAAAGGCGAGCTTGGTCTCGCCGGTCGCCAGTTCGCCGTAGTCACCGCTTTCATGGAGAAATGCGCGTTCAAAGCCGAACGCCTTCTCGAAGAAGTCCACGGATGCCGGGACGTCATCCACGTACAAGATTGTGTAGCGAAATATCATTTCAGGAGCCTCACTCTGGGTTGGTTCACATTTGCAGTAAACCCCAGGGACATGACACGTCTTGAAGAAATCCGACATCACGCAATCATGTGAACGCCGTCATCGACGAACTCTTTTGCCGTCCAACCGCTCGTCACCAAGGTGGTTGCCGGGCGCTTTCCTTATTGCGGGGGCCGTTCCGGCATGAGTTGATCCAGGGTCACCGCGGCAAGCCCGCAAGGGTGGCGTTTCATGGTCTTCAGAACATGAAATGAACACGCTCGCAGAACGCTTCCGTTTAATCCTGAGGGGTTCTAAGCCGCCGTCTCCGGGATGCGGGCAATCACCTTGATTTCCAGGTCGAAGCCGGCAAGCCAGTTGACGCCGATAGCGGTCCAGTTCGGGTAGGGCGCTTCGGGAAACACCTCGTTCTTGACCTCCATGAAGTCCGCGAACTGGCCTTCTGGGTCGGTGTGAAAGCTGGTCACATCGACGATGTCGGCAAGTCCGCACCCGGCGGACGCCAGGACCGCCTTCAGGTTCGCGAAAGCCTGCCGCGCCTGTTGCCGGTAATCCGGTTCCGGGGTGCCATCGGCACGGCTGCCGACCTGGCCGGATACGAAAAGCAGATCGCCCGACCGAATGGCCGCGGAATAGCCGTGCGCCTCGTAAAGGGCGTGTCGGTTGGCGGGGAAGACGGGTTCTGGCTTGGTCATTGTCTTGGCTCCATTGGCTGGCGTGTTTCGGACTTCTCAGTCTGCGCGTGAAATGATATACGCAGCGTATGTCAAGTAGTATACATACGCGGCGTATGTCAACAGGCGTGCGCCAGCGTTGGAAGGTGGAGCACGATATGCCCTCGAGGACCCGATCGGAGATGATGGAAGAGACCCGTGCCAAGCTGATTGCCGCGGCGCGGCGGGCCTTTGCGGAAAAAGGCTTCGCCGCCGCATCCATGGACGATCTGACGGCGGCCGCGGGACTGACACGCGGCGCGCTCTACCACAATTTCGGAGACAAGAAGGGGCTGCTGGCGGCCGTGGTGGCGCAGGTGGACGGCGAGATCGCGGCGCGGGCCCGGGAGGCGAGCCGGCATGTGGAGGGGGCTTGGGATGCGCTTCTGGCCGAGGGCGTCGCCTATATCGAACTTTCACTCGAACCCGAGGTGCAACGCATTGTCCTGCTGGACGGGCCCGCCTTTCTCGGCGATCCGTCGCACTGGCCAAGCCAAAGCGCCTGCCTCGAGGAAACCAAATCGGTCCTCATTGGGCTGATCGACGCCGGCATCGTCAAAAAGGTCGATGTCGATGCGGCCGCGCGATTGCTGAACGGAGCGGCGCTCAATGCGGCGCTCTGGGTGTCGGCCAGCGACAGGCCGGAGGAAACCCTTGCCGGGGCCATCGAGGCTTTCACCGCACTGGCGTCGGGACTTCTTGCCGACTGAGCTCGGCTCTTTTCGGGCCGAAACAGGGCCGTTCGCGCGGGCCGCATTGCTGCGACCCTGCGCTTTGCTTGCCTATCACTCAGCTATGGCGGATTTCCGTGCCGAGGACCTTGAGGCATTCCCGCATGAAGGCGGCGAGCCCGGTCCAACCCTTGGCCGATACCATCGTGCCGTCGACATAGGCCTCTTTCGGCTCGACGTCGATATAGGTGCCGCCGACCGCCGCGACTTCCGGGGCGCAGGCGCCGAGACCGGCGACCTTGCGGCCCTTGAGCACGCCGGGCACCGCCATCAGGATCTGCACGCCGTGGCAGATCGTGAAGATCGGCTTGCCGGCCTCGTGGAAATGCCGGACCATCGCCTGGATGCGCGGGTCGGTCCGGATATATTCCGGCCCGCGGCCGCCCGCGGCATAGACCGCGTCATAGCTGTCGAGCTCGGCCTCGGCTTCGGAGAAGGTCTTGTTGATCTCGGCGAAATGGCCGGGCTTTTCGGTATAGGTCTGATCGCCCTCGAAATCGTGAAGCGACGTCTTGATCAGGTCGCCTTCGTTCTTGTCCGGGCAGACGACGTGAACCGTGTGGCCGACGGCTTCCATGCCCTGTTGATAGACGTAGATTTCATATTCTTCGGTGAATTCGCCGGTGAGCATGAGGATTTTCTTGCCGCTCATCTCGATCTCCTGATTGTGGGATTGATCCGTCCGGCCGCCGCAAGACGGCCGGACAGGGTGTTTCGGCTCAGAACGGGGAGTCGGGGAAGTAGAACTGGTCCGCGTTCTCGGGCGTGATCAGCGGAGCGTCCAGCTTGAACGATCCGCGCATCGGCGCCTGGCCGGCAAACTGCGCCGCGGTCATGTACATGGCCGAGGCGATCATCGACGGCGGGTAGGGGGTGGAAATGGGCGTGCGCTCATCGCCCGCCTGCACCATCTCGATCACCTGTTTCATGCCGTTGCCGCCAAGCGCGTACTGGACGTCTTCCCGTCCGGCCTGATCGACAGCCTCGATCACGCCGAGCAGCATGTCATCATCATTGGCCCAGACCGCATCGATATTCGGATAGCGGGCGAGATAATCCTGCATCAGGGTGAAGGCTTCGTCCTGATTCCAGTTGGCATATTGCATGTCGAGGATTTCGATGTCGGTCTGGTCGATGACATCCTTGAAGCCCTGAATGCGTTCGTCATCGATCACGGTGGGGATGCCGCGCAGCACGACAATCTCGCCTTCGCCGCCGAGCTTGTCGACCAGCCATTTCGCCGTGTTCGCGCCGACGGCGATGTTGTCGCCGGCGACATAGAGGTCCTGGATCGACGGATCGGAAAGACCCCGGTCGACCACGGTGATGAAGGTGCCGTTCGAGGCGACCTGCTCCACCGGCCCCGTCAGCTCCTCCGACGTGAAGGGCAGGATGACAAGCGCGTCGAGCTCGTTCGTCGCCGACAGGTCCTCTAGGGACGACACCTGCGCCGTCGCCGAAGAGGCCGTCGAGACGATGATGTCGATGTTCGGGAAAGCGGCCTCGATCTGCTTTTCCGCCTGCTCGGCATGGTAGACCACGCCACCGGTCCAGCCATGCGTGGCCGCCGGCACGGAAACGGCGATGGTGAATTCCTTGTCCTGGGCAAAAGCGGCCTGCCCGAGCAGCGTTCCCGCCGCCACTGTGGCCGACAGGAGCGCCAGCCTTCCGGTCTTGATTGTCATAGTTTCCTCCTCCTCAGTTTAGATGTGAGCCTCGCCGTTTCAGCGAGAGCTGGTGAAGCGGTGAGCCAGCATGGCGATGATGATGATCGCCCCCTGGACCGCGGCCACGAGGTATTCCGACACCATGTCCGAAAGAACCATGACGTTGGCGATAACCTCGAGAATGAGCGCGCCGGCAACGGTGCCCCAGATATGGGCCTTGCCGCCACGCAGAAGCGTGCCGCCGATGACGACGGCGGTGATGACCTGGAGCTCCCAGAGCTGACCGGTGGTCGGCGTGGCCGCGCCGAGGCGCGGGACGTAGCAGATGGCGGCAACGGCGACGCAGAAGCCTTGTATGACGAAAGCCATGGTCCTGATCCGGCCGACATGAACGCCGGAAAACCGCGCAACGTCGGAATTCGAGCCGACGGCAGTAACGCGGCGGCCGTATTTCGTCCGGTAGAGGATGAACGCGCCGAGCAGGGCGATCACGATGGTGATCAGCACCGGATAGGGAATGCCGAGGAAATCGCCGAAATAGACGGGCCGGTAGGCACTCCTGAGGCTGCGATCGATGGACAGTGAGCCGCCGTCGGTCATGTAGGTGATGAAGGCCCGGAAAATCCCCATCGTGCCGAGGGTGACGATGAAGGGCTCGATGCGCCCCACGGTGATGATCAACCCGTTCAGCAGGCCGCAGAGCGAACCCACGACCAGCGCGACCAGCGCGCCCGCCGGGATCGCCCAGGGCCCAAGGTAAGGGACGAGCGCGTTCATCGCCATGATCATGATGCCGACGACGAAGGCCAGCATCGAACCCACCGACAGATCCAGTCCGCCGGTCGCGATCACGAAGGTTGCGCCGACGCCGATAATGGCGATGAAGGCGCTGCGCGTGATGACGTTCAGGATGTTGTTCGTCGCCATGAAATTGGAATTGATCATCGTGCCCAAAAGCACGATCAATGCCAGGGCGATGAACGGAGCGAGATCGCTCCAGCGGATCTTGAAGCCTTCTCTTTCCGGAAGCGTTGTTATGTCTGCGCTGCTCATGCGCGGTTCCTCCCCTCGGTATCATGTCTGCTGCTCGCGGCGGCATAGACGACGTTCTGCTCGGTGATGTCGTCGCCCGTCAGCTCGGCAACGAAGCGTCCTCCACGCATCACCAGCACGCGGTCGGACAGGCCGACGAGCTCTGGCAGTTCGGATGAGATCACGACGCAGGCCTTGTCGGCCCGGACGAGTTCGTCGATGAAGTGGTAGATTTGGCTCTTGTTGCCGATGTCGATGCCCCGCGTCGGCTCGTCGATGATGACGATCGAGGGTTCGGCGAGCATCACCTTGGCCAGCAGCAGCTTCTGCTGGTTGCCGCCCGAAAGCTGCCCGGCCTCCACCGAGAGCGTGCGAACCCGGATGTCGTAGTCCTGCACGGCCGACTGCACGGCGCCGGCTTCCTTCCTGCGGTTGAGGCGCAGGCCGGGAAGGATCATGTCGAGCGCCTGGAGTGTCAGGTTCGGGCCCAGTCCCTCGTTGAGAAGGAGGCCTTTGCCCTTGCGGTCCTCGGTCAGGTAGACGACGCCCGCGGCCATCATCGAGCCGACATCGGGCTTGACGACGGGCGTGCCGTTGACCGAGATCGCGCGCGCCTGTGCGGGGCGAAGTCCCATCAAGCCCTCGATCAGTTCCGTGCGGCCGGCCCCGATCATGCCGCCGATGCCGAGCACTTCGCCCGGTCGGACTCTGAAGGAACCTGAGAACTTGCCGTGGTCGACCGAGAGCTCTTCGACGCTCAGAATCGGTTCAGCGGTCGCCGGCTCCCGTTTCGGCGGGTACAACATCGAGAGTTCCCGCCCGACCATCAGTTCGGCCATCTGGCGCTGGTCGAGCTCGCTTGCGGGCCAGGTGCCGATCATCTTGCCGTCACGCAGAACGGTGACGCGATCGGCCACCGCCTCGACCTCTTCCAGCCGGTGGGAGATGTAGAGCACCGCCACGCCATGGGCGCGCAGGTTCCGGACAATCTCCAGAAGCGCGTCGACCTCGTCATTGGCCAGCATCGCCGTCGGTTCATCCAGGATCACGACCTTGCGATCGTCGAGCAGGGCGCGGGCGATCTGCACGAGCTGGCGCTGCGCGAGCGGCAGATCACCCACAAGCGTGGTCGGGCGCGCGGTGGAGCCGACCCGCGCCAGCACCTCGGCTGTGCGGCGGTTCATCATGCGGTCATCCACGGCAAGCCCGCGCGACAGTTCGCGCCCCAGGAAAAGGTTCTCCGCTACGGTGAGGTCGGGCGCGAGCAGGATTTCCTGATGCACCAGAACGACGCCGGCATCCTCGGCCTGAACGGCGTTGGCGAAGGCGACCGGTGTTCCCGCCATCGACATCGCGCCGCCCGTCGGCGTGGCGTGGCCCGAGAGAAGCTTCATCAGGGTCGACTTGCCGGCGCCGTTCTCTCCGATGATCGCGTGCACCTCGCCCGCGACTATATCCAGCGTCACATCGCTCAAGACCGTGATCGGGCCATAGGCCTTGGAAAGGTCCTCGGCGCGCAGCACAGGCGTTTCCTGCGCCGGGCGGTCAACGGCGGTATCGGTCACGGCGAAGCTCATTCGAAGGCCGCCGCGAGCCGGTCCCGCGACCGCTCGATGTGATCGTGCATTGCGTGGTAGGCCGCATCCGCATCGCCGGCGCGGAACGCGGCGAGCAGGCGCTCATGCTCCTCCAGCGCTTCCTGGGTCACGCGGCTGTGGAACATCAGGCGGAAAATGTGCAGGTGGATGTGCCTGTCGGTCAGCGCCTGGCGGGCGAACTCGTTGTCCGCGACCTTCAGGATCTCCTCGTGAAAATGCGCATCCGCCCGAGCAAAGCGGGAATAGCGGCTGTTGCGGCTCACGGGCTGCTCGCCCTTCTCCATGTCGGCCGCCGCCTTTTCCAGCTGCTCGAGCTTTTCGGGGGTCAGCCTGAGGCAGGCCTGCCGGGCGCTCTCCGGCTCCAGCATCAGCCGGAACCTGTAGAGGTCGTCGAACTCCTTGGGCGTTAGCTGGGGCGCGGCCGAGTAGCCGATCAGGTGGGCCTTGCGCACCAGCCCCTCGCGTTCCAGCCGGGTGAGGGCGTCGCGCACCGGGGTCTGGGAGACATTCAGCTCCCGCGCCAGCTGGTCGATCGGGATTCGCGCACCGGGCAGGATCTCCAGTGACATGATGCGCTGGTAAATCTGTTCGTGGACGCTTTCGGAAATGCTCAGGGGCCGTGCGAACCCGCCTTTCTGGTCGTGATCCGTCGTTACCGCCATCTGAACCTCCCCGGGCTGCATTCTTGACATGCTTCGCTTTATCGTCGATATGATATCGAATGTCAAATACAATATCATATACGATTTGATCTGGGAGGGTTGGCATTTGTTGGTTTCGGCCGATTATCTGCGCGCGATTGCGGAGAAAGCGCTGCTGGCGCAGAAGGTCGAGCCCGCCAACGCATCGCTTCAGGCCGACCTCCTGATTGAGGCGGAACTGCGGGGGCTGCCCTCTCATGGCGTCCAGAGATTGCCCCGGCTCATTGCGCGCCTGCGCGCCGGCCTTGCCGATCCGGCCGCTGGCGGCAAGGCGCGCAGAGCCGGTGCCGGTGCTTTCACCATCGATGGAGAGCGCGGGCTCGGCCCGGTCGTCATGATGCGCGCCATGGAGCGGCTTGCGGCGGTGACGCCCGAACAGGGCATCGCGCTGGCATCTATCCGCAACGCCAATCACATCGGAATGCTCGCCTATTATGTCGAGGCGGCGGCCGAGCGGGGATTGATCGGCATCGTGATGACCACCAGCGAGGCGCTGGTGCATCCCTATGGCGGCACGGAAGCGATGCTTGGAACCAACCCGGTCGCCATCGGCATTCCCACCGACGCCGAGCCCTTCATCCTCGACATCGCCACCAGTCGCGTTTCTATGGGAAAAATCCATCACCATGCCCTGACCGGCGCGCCGATCCCGGATGACTGGGCCGTCGATGCCGACGGCCGCCGCACCACCGATCCCGAAGCGGCGCGGACCGGCGCGATCGCGCCCTTCGGCGAGGCCAAGGGATACGGCCTCGGTCTCGCCGTGGAACTGCTGGTCGCATCGCTGGCGGGATCGGCCTTCGCGCCCGAGGTCGGCGGCACGCTGGACGCCACCAGACAAGCGAACAAGGGCGACATCATCATTCTGATCGATCCCGCGGCAGGGGAAGGGCATCCCTCCGGACTGGCCGCTTACCTTAATCGTCTGCGCGCCTCTCGCGCGGCCGACCCTTCGCGGCCGGTGGCTGTTCCAGGCGACGGGATGCGCGCCCGCAGGATGAGGGCGCTCGCCGAGGGCATCGACCTGTCCGATCCGCTGCATGAAGAAATCCGGGCCCTCTCGGAAGGCTGAGGAAAAATCAAAGGAGACAGGATGACCCTATTCGGCACGATCAGAGCCCCGAGAGAATTGATCTTCGGCTCGGGCCAGCGAGAAGCACTGGGGGCGGTGGCCGCGAAACTCGGGCAGCGCGCCCTGGTGGTGACTGACGAGCGGCTGGCCGGCGATGGCGATTTCAAACGCATGGTGGCTCAACTGGAGGCGGCGGGCCTTGCCGTAGAGGTCGACGGTTCGGCGCTTCCGGATGTGCCCGTCGAAGCCGCGGCCGCCAGCGCCGTCAAGGCCTGTGACTTCGCGCCCGATCTCGTGATCGGCGTCGGCGGCGGGTCCTGCCTCGACATGGCCAAATGCGTGGCGGTGCTGCTGACACATGGCGGCAGGCCGCAGGATTATTACGGCGAGTTCAAGGTGCCCGGCCCGGTGATGCCGCTGATCGCCATTCCGACCACGGCGGGGACGGGTTCCGAGGCGACGCCGGTCGCGGTGCTCTCGGATTCCGAACGGCAGCTCAAGGTCGGGATCTCCTCGCCCTATATTATCCCGACGGTGTCGATCTGCGATCCGGACCTGACGCTGACCTGCCCGCCCGCGCTGACCGCCATTGCCGGCGCCGACGCCCTGACCCACGCCATCGAAGCCTTCACGGCGCTCCGCCGCGATCCGGTGCCGGGGCTGGCGCAGGAACGGGTCTTCGTCGGCAAGAACGCGACCTCCGATCATTTCGCGCTGACGGCGATCGGCCTGCTCTGGAACGGCCTCGAAAAGGCTTGCACGGAGGGGGGCAATGTCGAAGCCCGTGCCAATGTGATGCTGGGGGCGACGACGGCCGGTCTCGCCTTCGGCGTTGCCGGAACCGCCGCGGCCCATGCGATCCAGTACCCGGTCGGCGCGCTCACACACACCGCGCACGGGGCGGGGGTGGCCTGCCTGATGCCTTATGTGATGGCGTGGAACGCCCCCGCGATCGGACCCGAGCTCGACCAGATCGCGGAGGTCATCGGCTTGCAGAGCAGGG
Source organism: Martelella sp. FOR1707 (assembly GCF_053484265.1). NCBI lineage: Bacteria > Pseudomonadati > Pseudomonadota > Alphaproteobacteria > Hyphomicrobiales > Aurantimonadaceae > Martelella > Martelella sp. FOR1707. Next base: position 205,807 of record NZ_JBAKFP010000009.1, read on the forward strand.
CGGAGGTTATCCCGGCGATCGCCGCGCTTTTCGATCGTATCGGCATTCCCCGCACGCTCAGAGATCTCGGCCTTGCCGAGGACCGGCTCGACTGGGTGGCCGAGCAGTCCTGCGGCATCGCCCGGCTGATCCAGAACAATCCGCGCCCGCTGCCGCTTCCGGATATGCGGCGGCTGGTCGGCGCGGCCTATCACGGCGAACTGACAGCACTTTCAACGCATTGAGGGAGAAATCCAATGACGCACGCCACCGCCTTTTCCGGCTATGCCGATCCTGCTCTTCACGCCAGGGGCCTGTTTATCGGCGGCAACTGGGAGCCCGGCGCCGGAGCTATTTCCGTGCATGACCCCTCGACGGGAAACAGGCTTGCCGATGTCGCCGATGCCGGCGTCGAAGACGCCTTGCGGGCCGTGGATGCCGCGGAGGCTGCCGCCGAAGGCTGGCGCAACACGTCTTCCCGCGAGCGCTCGGAAATCCTGCGCCGCTGGTTCGAGCTGATGCGCGCGCATGCCGAGGAACTTGCCCTTCTGATTTCGCTCGAAAACGGCAAGGCGCTTCCGGATGCGCGCGGAGAGGTGACCTATGCCGCCGAGTTCTTCCGCTGGTATGCCGAAGAGGCGACGCGGGTCGGCGGGGAATTCCGCCACACGCCTTCCGGCGCGCACAATATCCTCGTGGATCACGAGCCGATCGGCATTGCCGTTCTCATCACGCCGTGGAATTTCCCGGCCGCGATGGCGACGCGCAAGATCGGCCCGGCGCTGGCCGCCGGCTGCACCGTGATCCTGAAGCCCGCTTCCGAAACGCCGCTGACCGCCTATGCCATGGCCCGGCTCGGCGAGGAGGCCGGCGTTCCGCCCGGCGTGGTGAACGTGCTGACCACCTCGAAGCCCGGCCCCGTGACGGCGGCCATGCTCGCCGACAAGCGGGTCCGCAAGCTGTCGTTCACCGGCTCCACCGGCGTCGGGCGCACGCTTCTGGCCGAGGCGGCGAAATCGGTGGTGAGCTGCTCGATGGAGCTCGGCGGCAACGCCCCCTTCCTGGTGTTCGATGACGCCGATATCGAGGCCGCGCTCGACGGCGCGATGGTTGCCAAGATGCGCAATGGCGGCGAGGCCTGCACCGCGGCCAACCGGTTCTACGTGCAATCCGGCATTCACGACGCTTTCGTGGAAGGATTGACCAAAAGGATGGCGGCGCTGAAACTGGGGCGGGGTTACGATCCGGATGTCCAGTGCGGCCCGATGATCACCACCAAGGCGGTGGAGAAGATCGACCGTCTGGTATCGGAGGCCAAGGCCCGCGGTGCCAGGGCGACGACCGGCGGTGCGCCTGCGGACGGTAGCGGATATTATTATCCGCCGACCGTGCTGGTGGACGTGCCGACCGACGCGGCGCTGGCGCAGGAGGAGATTTTCGGTCCCGTCGCCGCCGTCTACCGCTTCGAGACCGAGGAGGAGGCCGTGCGTCTCGCAAACGATACCGAATATGGGCTTGCGGCCTATGTCTATTCGGGCGATGTCATGCGGGCGATGCGCGTCGGGCGCGGGATCGATACCGGGATGGTCGGCATCAATCGCGGTTTGATGTCCGATCCTGCGGCGCCGTTCGGCGGCACCAAGCAGAGCGGCCTCGGGCGCGAAGGCGGCGTTACCGGCATATTGGAGTTCATGGAGCCCAAATATTTCGCCGTCGAGTTTTGAGAGGGGGAGGACGACCATGGCGGAGCGCGATCTCTATCGCAACCGGGACTTCATCCCCGATTTCGACGCGATCATGGCCGAGACGGAGGCGCGCAGCCGCGCCTTCGCCGACCGGTCGCGCGTCGAACGGAATGTGCGTTACGGTGAAACGCCCCGGCAGAGCTTCGACCTCGTCTTTCCGCCGGCGCCCGCTCCCGGCGCGCCGCTGCACATGTTCATTCACGGCGGCTACTGGCGCGCGGGTAGCAAGGAGACGCATACGCTGGTCGCAGCACCCGTGGTCGCGGCGGGCGGGATCGCGGCGCTGGTCGGCTATGATCTGATGCCGCAGACCCGGCTGGCCGAAATCGTTGCGCAAGTGCGGGCTGCGGCCTGCCGCCTCGTGGACCTTGCGCCGGAGATCGGCGCGGACCCGGAACGCTTCACCGTCAGCGGCCATTCCGCAGGCGCGCATCTGGCGTCGCTCCTTGCCTCCAGGGCGCCCGGCGACAACCTTCCGCCCGACGTGCCGACGCTGCGCGGCATGCTGCTGGTCAGCGGCATTTACGACCTTTCCGACATTCCCGGTTCCTTTCTGAAGGACGAGGCCGGAATGCGCGCGGATGAGGCGCAGGCATGGTCGCCGTTCGCCGCCCGGCACATGCCGGGCCCGCTGCGGATCATCACGCGCGGGGAACATGAGACCGCGCCCTTCCAGGACCAGGCAATCGCCCTTGATGCCCTGCTCGCCAGGGACGGGCAGCAAACGGAGCTCAGAACGGAACCCGGCGCCAATCACCTTTCGGTCGTCTTCGACCTTGCCGACCCTGAGGCCGCCCTCGGCCAAAGGCTCTCCACATTGGTGGCGTCATCCTGAAGCGTTTCCCGGCGACGACATTGGTCCTTACGAGACCAATGCGTAGCTGAGTTGCACGAGATCGTCCTCGCGCGGAAGAAGCCTGTTCGAAATGCTCTTGCTATGGAGGGATCGCGGCCTTTGAGGCTCTTTGCCTATCGTGGAGCGTGCCGATGCTCCAGCCAGGCGATGCCGAAGTCGACGATATCGCGTGCCGGGAACAGAAAGCAGTCGGCATTGCCGATCTTGCCGTAAGGCGGGCCAGTTCGAACGCTCGTCGTCGGCCAGCGTTGCGCCATTCAGCGTTTCCTCATAGGGCGAGCGATCCCACGAGGCGTAGCCCATCAGCGTCCCGCCGGGCCCGACCGCCGACAGCAGGCAATGCAGCAACGCGTCCGCGCCGCCTTCCACGGGACCGACCGATCGGAGCGATGCATGCACCATGAGCAGGTCGCCCGGCCGCACGCCGAGATCGGAAAATTGCCGTGTGATTTCGGCGGCTGTCGCCGGTCGTGAAGGCGGTTGCGTCAAGATGATCCCCGAATCTGACGAAAGCGCAAAGGAGCCCACATACAAGCGCTCCAGAGCCGTCCGATCTTGTTGCCAAATGTGGTTGGAGCATGGCGCATAAGGCGCTCCATGTCTTCCGGTGAAAATCGTGCGCGATCGCGTGGCCTGTCAGGATGATGCTGATGATCCGTCGATCGAAGTCCGGGTTGATGCAAGGTCCACAGCGACCCCATGATCATCGGCGCGCCCGCAGCTCGCTCAGGCCTTCCTCGAACGAGATCACCGGTCGATAGCCGAGTTCGCGTTCTGTCTTTTGGGTGTCGAGCGTGATCTCGACAGCGCTCGTCGCATAGTCCTGAAAACTGATCGGTCCTTTCAACCTACCCCCGCTCAGGCGGTGCATGCCATCGCCGAGCCGGGCGATCATGCGGAGCGCACCGCGCGGTACGCTCCGGCTGCCGGCGTCCAGCCCCTGACTTTCGAGCAGGCCGCTGACGGTTTCGCGAAACGGGCGGGCCGGGCCGTCGGTGACATGATAGATCGCGCCGCGCCGACCATGGGCGAAAGCCAGATCCACGGCATGGCAGAGATTGGCGATATGCAGGCTGGACGAGCGGTAGCCGCCGCCGGAAATCCAGGCGAACCTGCCGCTCTTCACGGCTTCGAGCAGCACCGGAAGCGCCGTCGTGTCATCGCGGCCCCAGACCATGCGCGGGCGCAGGATGACCACATGCTGTCCCTGGGCCGCGGCGCGCAGCGCGACCCTCTCCGCCTCGGCCTTGCCCGCCGCATAGGCGCCGGCGGGATGATTCGGATAGGGTGTTGTTTCATCGACATTGCGCAACGGACGGCCGTCCTGCAGGACGGAATCGGTGCTGATATGGACGATCTTATCGATGCCGGCCTCCGCGGATGCCTCCAGGACACGCCGCGTGCCAGCCGGATTGACAGAGGCGGCCGCGGAGCCGGCACCATGATCGACATTGGCCGCGGCATGGATCAGCCGGTCGGCGCCAGCCAAGAGCGGCGCGAGATCGGCGGTCAGCATGTCGCCCAGAACCGGACGAGCGCCCCAGGAGGCAAGACGTTCGGCAGCCTCCGAACCGCGGACAAGCCCCGTGACCCGATCGCCGTTCGCGACGAAGTGGCGCAGCAGGTTGCGGCCGACATAGCCCGCGGCGCCGGTGATGAAAATATGTTGCTCAGCCATCGTCGGTGCCGATGCCGTCTTTGCCGAAGCTGGCGAGGGTTTCGATATCACTCAGGATTTCCGCGCGCTCGGCCTCATCCCAGTCGTGGAGTTCGAGGTGCTGCTGGTATTTCAGGCCTTCAAGCGCCAGCCAGGCGAGCCGTGCGGTCCGGGGATTGCTCGCCTCGGCCAGAATGTGCCGGGAGAGTGTCTTCTGGTTGCGGCGGAATTCGGCACGCAGTTCGGCGTCCTGCATCAGGGCGGAGACGAGGCTCAGCACCGCCGGGTTGCCGTCTGGCACCGGCGGGCTGCGTCGGGCTGCCTCGATGCGACCCTTCAGAGGTGCGTCGGGTTTGCCCTCAAACGGCGCCGCGCAGGCTTCGTTGAACGCATTGTCCGCCCGGATCGTGCGATCCACCAGCGCCGCAATGAGGTCGCGCTTGCTGGCATGTTCGTAAAGCACGGTCGCCTTCGAAACGCCGGCTTCTTTGGCGACAGCGTCGACGGTCAGCACGCCATCGCGTGCCACGACCCGCTCGACCGCGTCCAGTATCTTGCCTTGATCATGTTTCCTTGGTCGCGCCATCCATCACCTGTTTATTTCCGACCGTTTGGAAATAAACAGGTGATGGCGGGATGTCAACAAGCTGGCCGACCCGAACAACCCGGAAAACGGGCCGATACTCCAAGCCGAAGGGTTGTCGACGCGCGCGGTGAAAACGGCAAAAGATCAACAAATGTGCAATCTCGGCTATTGACTGAATTTTAATCCATGCTTAGGCTTCGGGTTAGATATAGGCCCTCTGGCCATCGGCAACCGCGCCCCGTTGAACGTCCTTCAAGGACGCGACGGGGTTTTTTATTTTTTGACTGGGGAATCGCAGGCACGTGTCCAGATCAGGCCCTGTTTATCCTGTTGCGCTGCTGTTTTCGGCCGGGGGCACCTATGCCTCGCTCGGCCGGGAAGCGGTTGCCGGCGCGCTTGCGGCCATCGCCGAGATCAACGCTGACGAGAGCCTGCCCGTTCGTCTCGCGCCTTCGATCGCCGATCCGCAGGGCCAGAACTACGCGCATCTGGCGGAGGGCGCGCTTGGCGAAGGCGCCCGGCATATCGTCGGAACGATCACGTCGTCCGGCCGCAAGGAAGTGATTCCGGTGGTGGAGAGGCAGGGCGGCCTGTTATGGTACGCCTTCCCGTATGAAGGTTACGAGGCCAGCGACAGCACGCTCTATTTCGGCGCGTGTCCCAACCAGCACCTGTTGCCGCTGTTCGAATATGTGATGCCGCGCCATGGCAACCGGCCCTTCGTCATCGGCTCCAACTATATCTGGGGCTGGGAGGTGGCGCGCATCGCCCGCGAGCTTGCGGAAGCGCGCGGCGGCTCCCTTGCCGGTGAACGCTATCTTCCGCTCGGCTACACATCCTGCGACCATCTGATTGCGGAAATCCGCGAGCGCCGTCCGGATTTCATCCTGTCAAATCTGGTTGGCGAAAGCCTTCATGCCTTTGTCCGCGCCTTTCATGCGCTTGCGCAGGAGGATGAACGGTTCGCGCCGGAGCGCTGTCCGGTCGTCTCGTGCAACGTGACCGAGGCGGACATCGAGGTGCTTGGCGCGACCGCCGGCGGACACATCACCACGTCGAGTTATTTCGACGGGCTCGACACCCCTGAAAATCGGGCATTCAAGGCCCGGATTGCCGATCGTCAGGGCCACCGCAAGGCGATCTCGTCATGTTTCGCTTCGGTCTACTCCGCCGTTTCGGTGCTCGGTCATGCCATTGCCGAGGCCGGTACGGACGATCCGCGGATCGTGCGCCGGGTCGTGACTTCGCGCCGGTTCGATACGCCGATCGGGGCGCTCACGGTCGATCCCGCGACACAGCACGCAGCGCTTTCGTGCCATATGGCGGAGGTCGGGCAAGACGGACGGTTCCGCCTGTTCGACCGCAGCATCGGACCGATCGTGGCCGACCCCTATCTTTCCGGTGACCCCGCACGCGAAGCCTTCCGGCCGATGCCGCTCGCCGAAGGCGCCGCAGGTTTGAAGGTGGTCAGATGAAGACGTTCAAGCGACCGGATCTCGCCGGCACGAAGGCTCTCATTCTCCACCCGCCGCATGCAACCGCCGATGCGCTGGCGCGGCAACTGGCGCTTCTGAGGATCTCCGCGCGGGTGGTCTGGCCGCAGCTCGATCTGGCGGATGCCGAGGCCGACTTCGTGTTTTTCGATGTCGATGGCGGCCATGAAGGCCAGTTTCCCTGGGAGCCGGGTCGTGCCCCCATGCCCACCATCGCGCTGATCGGCTCTGAAGCGCCCGGCCGGATCGAATGGGCGATTGCACAGGGTGCCGATGCCCATCTCCTGAAGCCGATCGGTTCCACCGGCGTTTACAGCGCGCTGCTTGTCGCAAGCCACGCTTTCGAGACAATGCGCCGGCAGACGGATGATATTCGCGCCCTTGAAGGGCGGCTGCGCCAGCGCCCGTCGGTCGTCCATGCCGTTCTCCTGCTGATGGAAGAGGGCGCGCGCGACCAGGAAGCGGCCATGAAGACCCTGCGCGCCATTGCCATGACCTGGCGGATGACGATCGAGGAAGCGGCGGAAGCCATCTGCAACAATGAGGGCCGCACCAAACGCGGCGCATGAAAGACAAGGAGAAAGACGTGTCAGTGACGGAAGGCTTTGCACCCTATGGCGACTATCGGACCTGGTACCGGATCACCGGCGATCTGAAATCGGGCAAGTCGCCGCTGATCGTGGTCCATGGCGGTCCTGGCTGCACCCATGATTATGTCGACAGCTACAAGGATGTCGCCGAAAACGGGCGCGCCGTCGTTCACTACGATCAGGTCGGAAACGGCAAGTCCACGCATCTGCCGGAAAAGGGCGCCGATTTCTGGACCGTCGATTTCTTCAAGAAGGAACTGCACAATCTGATCGACCATCTCGGCATTCGCGATGGCTATTGCGTGCTTGGCCAGTCGTGGGGCGGCATGCTGGGGGCGGAATTCGCAATCGATTGCCCCGAAGGCCTCAAGGCGCTGGTGATTGCCAACTCCCCGGCCGCGATGGAAACCTGGATTTCCGAAGCCAACCGGCTGCGCAAGGCGCTTCCGGGCGGCGTTCACGAAACGCTTTTGAAGCACGAACAGGCCGGCACGACCGACAGCGCCGAGTACAAGGCCGCCACCGACGTGTTCAACCAGAACCATGTCTGCCGCATCGTGCCGATGCCGCCGGAGGTCCAGCACACATTCGATCAGATCGACGCCGACCCCACAGTCTATCACACCATGAACGGGCCGAACGAGTTCCATGTCGTCGGAACGATGAAGAACTGGTCCGTGGTCGGTAAGCTCTCAGCCATCGCAGCCCCGACCTATCTGATCTCCGGCCGTTTCGACGAGGCGACCCAGGCCTGCGTCACACCTTACCTTGAAGAAATCCCGGATGTCCGCTGGACCGTGTTCGGCGCGTCGTCCCACATGCCGCATGTCGAGGAGCGGGACGCCTGCATGGCGGCGGTTTGCGCCTATCTCGATGAAAAGGCCCCCTGAGCGGCGCGCGATCAACCCTGAACCAGAAAGCAAAAGAGGAACAGCAGTGATGAAGACAATCAGGCATTTGAAGACAGCAGGAGCCGCGCTCGCCGTCGGCCTTCTTGCGCAGACCGCGCTTGGCGGCCTTGCCCAGGCGCAGGATCGCGACGCGCTTCTGAAAGAGCACAGCGGCGGCACCATGATGCTGGGCGCGGTTTCGGCAGCCGGCACCATCGACCCGCATGTCAACTACACCGCCGAATTCTGGCAGGTGTTCCAGATCCTCTATGATGGTCTTGTGAAGTTCAAACAGGCCTCGCGCGCGGAAGGTTACGAGATCGTCCCCGATCTCGCCGAAGCAATCCCGGAACCGCAGGATGACGGCACGACCTACGTGTTCAAGCTGCGTGACGGCATCAAGTTCGCCGATGGCACAGATGTGACGGCGGAAGATGTCGTTGCATCGTTCCAGCGCATCTTCAAGATCAACGGCCCGACCTCCGGCTCGTTCTACAACAACATCGTCGGCGCCGACAAATGCCTTGCCGAGGCGGCAAGCTGCACGCTGGAAGGCGGTGTTGTCGCTGACGAAGAAGCCGGCACCGTGACCTTCCATCTGGTCGCGCCGGATTCGGAATTCTTCGACAAGCTCGCCGTTCCCCATGCGGCAATCCTGCCCGCCGAAACGGCTGCGACGGATGCCGGCACCAGTTATATTCCGGGCACCGGTCCCTACATGATCGAGAGCTACGATCCGAACGACAAGATGGTGATGAAGCGCAATCCGGAATTTTCCGAATGGAGCGTCGACGCCCAGCCGCAGGGTTACCCGGACGAGATCGTCTACCGCTTCGGCATGAATGAAGAATCGATGATCAACGCGATCCAGAACGGACAGCTCGACTGGATGTTCGATCCGCCGCCGGCAGACCGGCTGAACGAACTCGGCACGCAATATGCCGACCAGGTTCACGTCAATCCGCTGGCCGCCTTCTGGTACGCGCCGATGAACACCAACCTTGCGCCGTTCGACAACGTCAAGGTGCGCCAGGCCGTCAACTACGCCATCGACCGCAATGCGCTGGTCAACATCTATGGCGGTCCGGTTCTCGCCCAGCCCACCTGCCAGATCCTGCCGCCGGAGTTCCCCGGCTTTGAGGAGAGCTGCCTCTATACCGAAAATCCGGGTACGACATGGACGGCGCCCGATATGGAGAAGGCCAAGCAGCTTGTCGAGGAATCCGGCACAGCCGGACAGAAGGTGACGGTGGTTGCCGAAGACACCGCGACCTCGCGGGCGGTCGGCACCTATCTGCAGAGCGTTCTGGCCGAACTCGGCTATGATGCCACGATGCAGGCGATCTCGCCGAACATCCAGTTCACCTATATCCAGAACACCGACAACAATGTGCAGATCTCGGTCTCGCAGTGGTTCATGGACTATCCGCAGGCTTCGAACTTCCTGAACGTTCTCCTGTCTTGCGCTTCGTTCAACGAGGGCTCGGACGCCTCGATCAACATCGCGGGCTATTGCAACGAAGAGATCGACGCCAGGATGGCAGAAGCCATGCAGACGGCTGTGACCGATCCGGAAAGCGCCAACAAGATGTGGGCCGAGATTGACAAGGCATTCATGGAACAGGCGCCGGTTGCACCGCTGTTCACGCCGAAGAATGTCGATTTCACCTCCAAGCGCGTTGGCAATTTCATCTTCTCCAACCAGTTCCGCTGGCTCATCGACCAGTCCTGGGTGCAGTAACAAGGACGGCTTTGCCGCTCCCGGTCTGATGGCCTCAAGGCCGGCGACCGGCGACGGCAGGGCCCGGAAGACATGACAGGCAGGGCGTTTGCGCCCTGCCGCCGACCAGACGAGATTCATGCCCATGACAGACGCCGCGATACCAGCAACAACGGCGGAACCCGCACGCCGCGCCGGACAGAGCCCGATGCGGCGCGCCTGGCTGATCCTGTCGCGCGACAAGGCCGCCATCGCTGCCTTCGCCGTGCTGGTGGTGATCGTGCTCGCCTGTCTCGCCGCGCCGCTCTATGCGAAATATGTCGCAAAGTCCGATCCGTTTCGCTCCAACCTTTCCGGGACGATCGAGATTGATGGCAAGGCGGAAAAGATCATGCAGGCCTCGACCACCGGCCTCGGCCTCGGCGTCACGCCGATCGGCCCCACCTGGCATGGCCAATACATGCTCGGCGCCGATAATCAGGGCCGCGATGTCGCAGCCCGCCTGCTTTACGGCGGGCGCAACTCGCTGCTGATCTCATCGGCGGCAACGCTGATCTGTCTGGTTCTGGCGGCGGCCATAGGCATTTCAGCCGGCTTCTTCGGCGGCTGGGTCGATATGGTCCTGTCGCGGATACTGGAAGTGCTGTGGGCGTTTCCGGTCTATCTTCTCGCCATCTCGCTGTCGATCGTGCTGCTGTCGCAGACGATCGTTCTCGGCCCGATCGAGATCAGTTCGGGAAGCCTCGCGCTGCCGATCGTGATCATCGGCATCATCTACGTTCCCTATATCGCAAGGCCGATCCGCGGGCGGGTTCTGTCTCTGCGCGAAAGCGAGTTCGTGCTTGCCGCCCGCGGCCTTGGCATTCCGCGCTGGCGAATCCTCGTCAAGGATATCCTGCCGAATGTGACGACCACGCTGATCGTCTATATCCCGATCATGATGGCGCTCAACATCGTCACGGAATCGGCGCTCTCCTTCCTGTCCATCGGCGTCCAGCCGCCCGATGCGAGCTGGGGTACGATCATTCAGGACGGCCAGGGCCTGCTCTACACCCGGCCAATGGTCGCGCTCGCTCCCGGTATCGCGATCGTGCTGACCGTGCTGGCGCTGAATGTGCTCGGCGACAGCGTGCGCGATGCGCTCGATCCCAGAACCAAGATGCGCTGAGGGCCGATCCGATGTTTTTTGCCATCCTCCAGCGCCTCGGCCAGATGATCTTCGTGATGTTCGGCATTTCGGCGCTCGTGTTCCTGATCTTCTTTGCAACGCCCGGTTCCGATCCCGCCGCGCGCATTGCAGGGCGCAACGCCGCCCAGGAAACGGTTCAGGCGATCCGCAAGGATTTCGGCTTCGACAAGCCGCTGCCCGTCCAATATGTGGTCATGATGAAGAAGCTGTTCGTCACCCGCGATCTCACCTCCTTCGTCAATCGCGGACTCGAAGTGGTACCGCAGGTGATGCGCGCCGCCCCGATCACGCTGTCGCTGGTGTTCGGCGCGGCGGTGCTATGGGTGTTCGGCTCGATCGCGGTCGGGGTTCTGGCGGCGATGTACCGCGGTACGGTGATCGACAAGGGGCTGATGATCCTGGCGCTGATCGGCGTGTCGATGCCGGTGTTCTGGCTCGGCGAACTGATGAACCTGGTTTCCCAGAGCCGGTTTCATGACACCTGGCTTTTCTCCTGGGTGCCGGGTCTCGGCTACAAGCCGTTCTTTGACGGTCCCTGGATGTGGTTCAAGACGCTCGTGATCCCGTGGTTTACGCTGGCCGCCCTTTATATCGGCATTTATGGGCGGGTTCTGAGGGCCAATCTGGTGGAGGCCTACCAGGAGGATTACGTCCGCACCGCCCGCGCCAAGGGCCTGTCGCCCGGCCGCGTCATGCTGCGTCACGCGCTCAGAATGTCGATGATCCCGTTCGTCACCATGTTCGGCCTCGATTTCGGCGTTCTCGTCGGCGGCGCCGCGCTGTTGACGGAGGTCGTGTTCGGTCTCAATGGCGTCGGCCGCCTGACCTATCAGGCCATGCTCAACCTTGATCTGCCGATGATCCTCGCGACCGTGATGTACGCTTCGTTCTTTGTCGTGGTCACCAATGCCATTGTCGACATCATCTATGTCGTCATCGATCCGCGCGTGAGGGGCCGCTGATGGACAAGAGCGAAAACGCGCCGCTGCTCGATGTACAGGGCCTGTCGGTATCCTTCGCCACCGACCGGGGACGGGTAAAGGCAATCGACGACGTATCCTTCCGTGTCGAAAAGGGAGAGATCCTGTCGATCGTCGGCGAATCCGGATCTGGCAAATCGGTGACCTTGCTGTCGCTGCTCGGCCTCAACGATCCGAAGACCACCTTCGTCGAGGGCTCCGTCGCGTTTCAGGGCAAGCGCCTGCTCGAAATGCCGGACCGGGCGCTGCGCCGCTTGCGCGGCAAGGAAATCGGCCTGATTTCGCAGGATCCGATGACGGCGCTGACACCGGTCTATACGATCGGCTGGCAGATTGCCGAGCAGATCCGCACCCATGAGAATGTTTCGAAGAAGGCCGCACGTCTGCGCGCTGTCGAACTCCTCGCATCCGTCGGCCTTCCCAATCCGAACGAGGCCGTCGACCGCTATCCGCATCAGCTTTCCGGCGGCATGCGCCAGCGCGCCGTCATCGCCATGGCGCTGTCCTGCAGCCCCTCGCTTCTGGTGGCCGACGAGCCGACGACGGCGCTGGACGTGACCGTGCAGGCACAGGTTCTGGATCTGCTTTTGAAGCTGCGCGACGAGTTCGGCTCCGCGATCATCCTCATTACCCATGATATGGGCGTGGTCGCCGAAGTCGCGGACCGGGTGCATGTCATGTATGCCGGACGTATGGTGGAAAAGGGAACGACGGCGGAGGTCTTCGACCGGCCGATGCATCCCTATAGCTGGGGTCTGATGGCCTCCATCCCGCCGCTTTACGGTGAAAAGCTGTCGCGACTTCCCTCCATTCCCGGCATGCCGCCGACCCCGCAGCAGGCCCCGACCGGCTGCGGTTTCGCGCCGCGCTGCCGGTTTGCAAGGCCGGAATGCGAGGCCCGTCCGCCGACCCGCCGGGACGGAGACCATACCGCGCTCTGCGTGCTCGATGGCGAAGAGCGCGCGACGGCGCGACGGGCGGTTTTGGGGCATGAGGTGGTCGCATGAGCGAGATGACGGGCCGCGAGACGGCGCCGGCGAAGACGCCGCTGATCGCAACCCGCGACCTTTCCAAGCACTTCACCGTCGGCAAGACCATGCGGCCCGGTTCGGGCCGGACGCTTAATGCCGTGGACGACATCACGCTTGAAGTCCATCAGGGCGAAACGCTCGGGCTCGTGGGGGAGTCCGGATCAGGCAAATCCACCCTCGGCCGCTGCCTCACGCGGCTTTACGACCCGACCTCCGGGACGCTGGAATTTGACGGCAGGGACATCACCCGCACCGGCGAGCGCGGCCTCCTGCCGGTGCGCCGGCGCATGCAGATGATCTTTCAGGATCCCTCGGCCTCGCTCAACCCGAAACGGCGCGTGCGCGATATCGTTGGCGAGGCGGTGCGGGTGCATGGCATCCGCAAGGGCAACGCGGTTGATCACTGGCTCGAGGAGCTGATGGATATCGTTGGTCTCCGCGCGGAATATCTCGATCGCTATCCGCATGAATTTTCCGGCGGACAGCGCCAGCGTATCGGCATTGCCCGCGCGCTGGCGGTTGAGCCGGAGCTGATCGTTGCCGACGAGCCCGTCTCCGCGCTGGATGTTTCCGTTCAGGCCCAGATCGTCAACCTGTTTTCGGACCTGCGCGAACGGCTGAACCTCACCTACATCTTCATCGCGCATGATCTGGCCGTGGTCCGCCAGGTATCGTCACGCGTCGCGGTCATGTATCTCGGCTCGCTGGTGGAAATCGGAAAAACCGATGCGCTCTATCGCGCGCCCCGGCATCCCTATACCCAGGCATTGCTATCTGCCGTGCCGCAGGCGGAAAACCGCGGGAAACGCCAGCGAATCCTGCTGGAAGGCGAAATTCCAAGCCCGCTCGACCCGCCGAAAGGCTGCAAGTTCTGTACCCGCTGTCCGTTCACTACCGATCGCTGCCGCACCGAGCGCCCAAAACTGCGGGATTTCGGCGACGGCCATCAGGTGGCCTGCCATTATCCCCTCGGCGCTGCAGATTAGAGTCCTTCAGACCGGCATCGTCTTCCCCGGTAGCCCGGCGCTTTGAGACCACGCTCTATCAGGCCCAGAAACTGATTTCCGGCTGTCCCTATGTCGAACCGAGCGCCAAGGCCGACGTTTTCGTCCGCGGCTTCACGCTCGGGCGGACCGGCAATCAGCGCATCCTCGATGATGACGGATCGGTGGTGACCATTCACGCAGGTCCCGACGACGACAGCACGCAGCCGTCGGGCGACGCGGGCGACCGCCTCGCCTGCGCCGTACTCAAGCCGGTGGGGTGACCGAGAGAGGCCGGACCAAAACGCGGTCCGGCCGCACGTCGCGGCGGCCACCGGCCGACATGAAGTAAACATTGGGCAGAACTGAGAGCCGATACCGGTAAAGGGCGCGCGTCAATCGCCGCCAATGCGGCAGAACGCTGCTCAGAGCGCCTCGACCCGTCAGCGCTCTCCCTTCTCCGCCTGTTTCTCGACGATCTCAAGCGATGAACGGGCTTCCTGAAGCAGCGGTTCGAGATCCTGTCCGCGTTCGCTGGCCTCTGTTCGGCTTTCCAGCTCCGTTATGATATCCTTCAGGCGCTTGAGGCGGTCCTCAACCGGGTCGCCGCCATAGGTTTGCGCGGTGATCTGGCGCGAGGTGATGTCCTCGGCGAGGCTCTCCACATCGGCTTCTCCGCCAACCGGTGAATGCAGAGGGTCTTCCTGTTGATTGTTGCGACTGTCGGCCATGGGGATGTCCTCTCGAACTTTTCAATCGATCGTGTGACCAAACGTCTGAAACGGCTTTTTGTTCGCGGCTGAAACATGCGTCGGTCTCGCCCGCCTGGCGCCCTTCAAGTTTGAATCAAGAGTTCCAGGCACAAAAAAACGCCGCGCGGCTTGCACGGCGTTGGTCCGATATTACCGGTAAAAGACCCCTATGAAGGTTTTTCTTCCCGTTCATTCAGCGCCTGCTGCAGCTTCATGGCAAGCTCGAGCAACCGGTCGGGTATCGGCTCCTGCCTGATCTGGGAGAGGAGCTCAGAGGTCTTGCTATCCAGAAACGCGTCGGAACGGTCCGCCGAGACGAGATCCTTGTCATTGTCTTTCGTCATCTTATTGCCTTGCTTTTCCCGGGCATGTTTTTGGTTGTCATATGACACTACGCTTCTGGAGCACCGGTGGATTTAAACTGTTTCGCACGATCGGTTGGCAGAAGCAAATCTGCACGCGCGGGGCTGTCCCTTCGTTTTCGGGCCGGCGGAACCCACGAATAGCCGGGATCACCGGCCATAAGACCGCTTGGCTGGCCATATCCGTCAGCGCTTGGGTGCTCTGGTTGCATGTCAGGTCGTTCGCATTTCCGTGGGTGCCTGTGTCTCTCTGGTGCCTTCGTTCATGGACGCCCAACCCGCGCGTCCAATGCTTGTTCCCGCAAAAGAGACCGGAACAAAACCCGCCTGAATTGGTTTGGCGCTGGTTGGAGAAACACGAGGACACACCATGACCGATAAACCATCCGGCGCCGCTCCGGGCACCAGCGATGAGCGGCCCCGCTGGGAAGGCCCCGAAGAAAGCCGGCCGAGCGCGTACAAGCCCGCCAAGGACGACCCCGGCAAGGACCGCGATGCCATGCGGGAAAATCTCGATCATCCCCGCAAGCGCGATCTTTCCGATGCCATGAAAACAAGACGTGACGATAGAGACCGGCCCTCCGAAGGCCCGGCCGAAGACAAATGAAGGAGGAAACCACAATGGGACATTTCGCAAGGTGGGTTGCGCCGGTATATCTTGGCTTCGGCGAAGACGGCCCGCTTGCCGTCAAAGGGCCCTCCCAGGCCCGCAACCTGCTCGCGGAAAACTGGCCGCACCGGCGCGGGCGGCACTACCATGCGGCCGTGAACTGCTGCGAGCACGCCGTTGCACAGCCTGGATGGCTAGAGATGTCGAGAGAGGCCTTCATCGCCGCCGCCCTGGAGGCCGGGCTTTTCAGCGGTCACTCCAGGCATTCCCGCAATTTCGTGCCGGGCGCCACCAGTCCCGGGCCGCATCATTCCCCGATCCTCTAGATTGCTTGTTCCGGCGCGGCGGGTGAACATTGCCCGGCGCTCCGGAAATTCTTGCGGCCGGCCGGCAAAGTCGTCGCTCCGGCATGCGACGCTTCTCGGCGTTTTGCACATTCTCAAGGATAAACCGCTTGCAGGGCCGGTCGGCGCTGTTCTCAGCGAAACATCCAGCTCCTGCTCCGGCACATCGCAGGCCATGTGGCAGGCCATATGGTATGTCAGCAGCCGAACGCGCAAATATCACCGGTTTGGACAGAAAGAGAGGAACCGCCGCCCCGTCAGCTTCGTTAGCTTTAGAGGGACCAAATCCAGACGGAGTCCACGATGAACCAGCAAGAAGTGAGACTGAGGAGCCGGCAACGTCAGGAGATTGTGGACCTCATCCCGGCGCTCCGTGCGTTCGCCCGAACCTTCTGCCGCAATCCCAACGACGCCGATGACCTGGTTCAGGAGACGATGCTGAAGGGCATCGCCAACCTCGATAAGTTCAAGCCGGGAACAAGGTTGAAATCCTGGCTGTTCACGATCATGCGCAATACCTTCTACACCCAGATCAAGGTGAGGAACCGTGAAGCGCCCGGGGAGGAAGATTGCGTCGCCAGTCTTCCGCAGAATGACGCCACGCAGGACTGGTCGGTCAGGGGGCAGGAACTGCTGGATGCGCTGTCGCGCATTCCCCCCCATTACCGCGAAATGTTCGTTCTGGTGATGGTGCTCGGCGAGAGCTATATCGATGCTGCGGAGATTTGCGACTGCGCGATCGGAACCGTGAAAAGTCGGGTAAACCGCGCGCGTCAACTGCTTCTGGAAGAGCTTGGCGAGGTGCAGTAGCCGGTTTTCCTGAGGCCCGATTCCACCAGCGCTGTTGCTGAGACCAACCGGCGACGAAAAAGCCCGCCGCTCGCAAGCGACGGGCTTCGAAGTGGCGCACCCACTCCCTTACTGGCGTGTTGACCCGCCCCTAACCAGGCGTCCGGGCAATTGTTCCTGGCATTGAGCGCAAATCAGTTCCTGCCCGTATGGCCTTTGGGAAGCGTCGTGGTGATGCTGGCGGAAACGGGATCGCTGGCCGGGA
>NZ_JBAKFP010000010.1:0-193285 GCF_053484265.1 Martelella sp. FOR1707
CGCCACCCTCACTGCCCCTTTCGGGGCATCTCTCCCGCCAGCGGGAGAGAGTATTAGGAGCAAGCGGCGACGACCGAGAAAATTCCGATGCATCGAACCGGGAGCCGGCAGTCGTGCTGGCCGGCGATGTATTCTACGACCCTGAAACAGCCGATCAGACACTCGCCAGCCTCAATGCGCTGGCCGAAACGGGCGCGGACATCCTGATCGGCGATCCCTTCCGGGCCCATCTGCCGCAACAGCACCTCACCCTCATCGCACGATACAACGTCGCCGATTTCGCCTCGGGCGGAAAACCCGTGACAGCCGGCGTCTTCAGGCTGCGGCGAGCTTCGACAGCTTGCTCATGATCACCGCCGCCTGGCCCAAACGCTTGTCGGGCGTTGGCAGGTCGCGGTTGAAATAGATGCTGTGGTCGGGGCGGATCTTGGCCGAAACGCTGTTTTCGCCGATGAACTGCACGAGACCCGCCGGGTTCGGGAATTCGCGGTTGCGGAACTGCACCACGATCCCCTTCGGCCCGGCATCCAGCTTTTCGACATTGGCGATGCGGCACAGCGACTTGATGAAGACGATCTTCAAGAGCGACTGCACCTCTTCCGGCATCGGCCCGAAGCGGTCGATCAGCTCCGCGCCGAAGCCGTCGATATCGGTCGCGTCGGTCAGTTCGCCAAGCCTGCGATAAAGCCCCATGCGCAGGTTGAGGTCCGGCACATAGCTTTCCGGGATCATCACCGACGTGCCAAGCGCGATCTGCGGCGACCAGTCGGAGCCGCCGGCATCCTCGTCGCCCTTGGCCTCGGCCACCGCCTCTTCCAGCATCTGCTGATAGAGCTCAAACCCGACTTCCTTGATATGGCCGGACTGCTCCTCGCCGAGCAGGTTGCCGGCGCCGCGAATATCGAGGTCGTGACTTGCGAGCTGGAAACCCGCGCCGAGCGTGTCGAGCGACTGCAGCACCTTCAGCCTGCGATCGGCGGTATCGGTAAGCCGCTTGTTGACCGGCAGCGTGAACACCGCGAAGGCGCGCGTCTTGGAGCGCCCGACGCGGCCGCGCAGCTGGTAGAGCTGGGCCAGGCCGAACATATCGGCGCGGTGGACGATCAGCGTGTTCGCGGTCGGCACGTCGAGGCCGGATTCCACGATCGTGGTCGACAGCAGCACGTCGTATTTGCCGTCGTAGAAGGCGTTCATGATGTCTTCGAGCTGGCCGGCCGCCATCTGGCCGTGGGCGACCGCCACCTTCAGCTCCGGCACTTCTGCCTGCAGAAAGGCCTGAACTTCCTCCAGATCGGAAAGGCGCGGACAGACATAGAAGCTCTGGCCGCCGCGGAAATGCTCGCGCATCAGCGTCTCGCGGATCACCAGCGGATCGAACGGCGAGATGAAGGTGCGCACCGCCATGCGGTCGACCGGCGGGGTGGTGATCAGCGAGAGTTCGCGAACACCGGTCATGGCAAGCTGCAGCGTGCGCGGGATCGGCGTTGCCGACAGCGTCAGCACATGCACGTCGCTCTTCAGCTCCTTCAGCCGCTCCTTGTGCTTGACGCCGAAATGCTGCTCCTCGTCGATGATCAGCAGGCCCAGATTGGCAAACTTGATCGCGGTGCCAAGCAGCGCGTGGGTGCCGATCACGACATCAAGCTTGCCGTCAGCAAGGTCCTTCTTGGTCTGCGCCAACTCTTTGGCGGGCACCAGGCGCGAGGCCTGCGCCACCTTGATCGGCAGGCCGCGGAACCGCTCGGCAAAGGTCTTGTAATGCTGGCGCGCCAGAAGCGTTGTCGGCACCACGACGGCGACCTGAACCCCGTTCATGGCCGCAAGGAAAGCGGCGCGCAGGGCTACTTCCGTCTTGCCGAAGCCGACATCGCCGCAGATCAGCCGGTCCATCGGCCGGCCAAGGCCGAGATCGCCGCGCACCGATTCGATGGCGTTGAACTGGTCCTCGGTTTCCTCGTAGGGGAAGCGGGCGGCGAACTCGTCGTAAAGCCCCTCGGCCGCCTGCAACACGGGTGCTGAACGGGTGGCGCGCTTGGCGGCAATCGCGATCAGCTCGTCGGCCATGTCGAGCAGGCGCTTCTTCAGCCGCGCCTTCTTGGCCTGCCACGCCCCGCCGCCGAGCCGGTCGAGCGGCGCTTCGGCGGCATCCGACCCGTAGCGCGACAACAGCTCGATATTTTCGACCGGCAGGAACAGCTTGGCGTCGTCGGCATATTGCAGTTCCAGACAATCGCGCGGTGCGCCTGCCGCTTCGATCGTCCTCAGCCCGATGAAGCGGCCGATGCCGTGCTCGGCGTGAACCACCAGCGAGCCCTCATCAAGCCCGGAAACCTCGGAGATGAAATCGCTCGCCTTGCGGCGACGGCGGTTCTTGCGGATCAGACGATCGCCGAGAATATCCTGCTCGCCGATGACAAAAAGGTTGCCAGTCTCGAACCCGCCTTCAAGGCTCATCACCGCGCTGGCGGCTTCGCCCTTGCCAAGCTTAGCGACCTCGGCCAACGCGCCGATCGGCTTGATCTTCTCAAGCCCGTGCTCCTTCAGCACCTGCAGCAGCCGGTCGAGCGAGCCTTCCGACCAGCCGGTGATCAACACCTTGCCGCCGCCGGCGCGCTTGTCTGCGATATGGCGCACCGCCTGTTCGAACACGTTGACGCGGGCGTCGTCATCGCGCGCCTTGGCCTCGGTCGCCCAGCGCGGGCCGGCATGGGCCTCGATCGCGATCACCGGCTTGCCGACGCTGGAGGCCTCGTTGAAGGGCGAAAGCCGGATGGAGCCGATGGCATCAAGCCCCGCCGAAAACGCCTTGTCGTCGAGATAGAGCGTATCCGGCGGCACCGGCTTGTAGGGCGCGCCGCCGCGCCCCTCGCCCATATTGGCGCGCCGGGCCTGATAATAATCCTCGATCAGCGCCGCGCGCTCTGCGGCGGCCTCGCGGGCGGTGTGATCGACAACCACGCTGAACCCGTCGAGATAGTCGAACATGGTTTCCAGCCGCTCGTAAAACAGCGGCATCCAGTGTTCCATGCCGGCATAGCGTCGGCCTTCCGAGACCGCCTGATAGAGCGCATCGTCGCGGGTGGCAGCGCCGAACATGGAGAGGTAATTCTTGCGGAACCGCGCGATATTGTCGTCGCCGAGCGTCACTTCGCTCATGGCGTTGAGATCAAGCGACTTGACCGTGCCGGTGGTGCGCTGGCTTGCAGCGTCGAAGGCGCGGATGGTTTCCAGCGTGTCGCCGAAGAAATCGAGCCGCACGCCGTTGTCCGCGCCCGGCACGAACACGTCGAGAATGCCGCCGCGCACCGCATATTCGCCAACGGCGCGAACGGTGGGCACGCGCTCGAAACCGGCATCGGCGAGACGATGGACAATTGCATCCATATCGATCACCTGGCCAGCGCGGGCGGAAAAGCCGAGCGAGGCCACGATCTCGCGCGGGGGCAGCTTCTGCAGCATCGCGTTGACGGTGACGAGGATGATTGCCGGATGCGGCTTCTTGGCATGGGCCACAAGGCCGGCAAGCGCAGACAACCTGCGCGCCTCAGTATCGGCGCCGGGCGAGACCCGGTCATAGGGCAGGCAATCCCAGGCCGGCAGCGTGAGAACCGGGATATCCGGAGCAACGAAGCCGAGCATCTGCTCGAAATCGGCAATCCGCTGGCCGTCAGACAGGACATAGGCGACCGATTGCCCGGCGCGCGCCATTTCGGCCAGCACCAGCGGTTCCGTGCCCGGCACGGCATTGGCGATGGTGACCGCGCCGGTCAGGCTTTCGAGTTTCTTCGGGTTGAATCCGGAAATCATGGTCGGGCCGCGCCTCAGGCGTTCTTTTCCACCGGATCGAAGTCCGGCCGATAGGCGGCGATGCTCTCAAACAGGGGCATGCGCAGATGTTCCGGCACGGGCGAAGCGCCGTTGATCCAGGCGATCAGGTCGTTGTCCTCCTCGGCCATGATCGTCTCGAACTTGTCGAGCGTCGCGTTGTCCATGTCGGCGATATTATCCTCGGCATATTGCCCGAGGATCAGGTCCATCTCGCGAATGCCGCGGTGCCACGCGCGAAACAGCATGCGCCGCCGCCGCGGGTCAAGGTCGGCGCTGGTGCGCTTCAAACCGGTCATTTCGATACCTTCTCTGTTGATTGGCCTCTATAGCGGCTCGTTTCGCGCTTGTCAGCCTTGCCAAAGCCTCTCAGCGGGTTCATTTCAAAAATATGCGACCTGCTTTGCTCGATCCCCTGTTCGCGCCCGCGTCCTCGCTTGCGGGGATCGGGCCCAAACTTGCCAAGCTGCTGATGAAGCTGACCGGCAGCGAGGACGAGGCCCGCGTCATCGATCTCGTGTTTCACGCGCCGACTTCGGTGATCGACCGTCGGCTGAAGCCGGGCGTCGCGCATCTGCCCGAAGGCGCGATTGTGACGGTGGAAGGCCGCATCGACCGCCACCAGCCGGCCCCTTCCCGTTCCAACACGCCCTATCGCGTCTATCTGCATGACGAGACCGGCGAGCTGACGCTGACCTTCTTTCACGCCAGGGCCGACTGGCTGGAAAAGCAGTTGCCGGTCGGCGAGATGGTTGTGGTGAGCGGCCGCGCGGAATGGTTCAACGGTCGCCCTACAATGGTGCATCCCGATTATATCGTGCCGGCAGAAAAGGCAGATACGCTGCCGGCGGTGGAACCGGTTTATCCGCTGACGGCGGGGCTTTCCGCCAAGATCCTGCGGCGGTCGATCGAGGCGGCGCTTGAACGCATTCCTGTCTTTCCCGAATGGATCGATCCCGCAATCGTTGCAAAACAGGGCTTTCCGACGACCGGCGAGGCGCTTGCCGCCCTCCACACCCCGCGCGATGAAACAGATATCGAACCGCAGGCGCCGGCGCGCCGCAGGCTTGCCTATGACGAGTTTCTGGCGGGCCAGCTTTCGCTGTCGCTGGTCAGAAGCCGGATGCGCAAGGCCAGGGGCCGGCCGGTGCGGGCAACGGGCGCGCTCTCGGACAAGGTGCGCGCCGCCCTGCCCTTCGCGCTGACCGCCGGACAGGAACAGGCGGTGACGGCGATCCTCGACGACATGTCGAAGGAGACCCGGATGCTGCGCATGCTGCAGGGCGATGTCGGCTCCGGCAAGACCATTGTCGGTCTGCTTGCGATGCTGGCCGTGGTCGAGGATGGCGGTCAGGCGGTGCTGATGGCCCCGACCGAAATCCTGGCGCGCCAGCATTATGAGGGCATCGTGGCCCTCGCCGAAAAGGCCGACGTGACCGTCAGCCTGCTGACCGGCAAGACCAGGGCGCGCGAGCGCAAGGAGATCGAGGCGCAGATCGCCAGCGGCGAGGCAAGGATCGTGATCGGCACCCACGCATTGTTTCAGGACAATGTCAGCTATCACGACCTCCGGCTCGCCATTGTCGACGAGCAGCACCGTTTCGGCGTCCACCAGCGTCTGCGGCTGACGGCCAAGGGCATGGCGCCGCATCTTCTGGTGATGTCGGCAACGCCGATACCCCGCACGCTGGTGCTTGCCGCCTTCGGCGACATGGATGTCTCCAACCTCACCGAGAAGCCGGCCGGGCGAAAGCCGATCCAGACCGTCACGATCCCGCTGGAACGGATCGGCGATGTCGTCGGCAGGTTGCGCGATGCGCTCGGCCAAGGAAAAAAATCCTACTGGATCTGCCCGCTGGTCGAGGAATCGGAAGCCGTCGAGCTGATGTCGGCCGAGGAACGCTACGAAACACTGGCAAAGGCGCTCGGGCCGGAAAAGGTCGGCCTGATTCATGGCCGAATGTCATCGGCCGACAAGGATGCGGCGATGGAGGCGTTCAGGACGGGCGAAACCCGCCTTCTGGTCGCCACCACGGTGGTGGAAGTTGGCGTCGACGTTCCGGATGCCTCGATCATCGTGATCGAACATGCCGAGCGCTTCGGCCTTGCCCAGCTTCACCAGTTGCGCGGGCGCGTCGGCCGCGGTGACGAGGCCTCCTCCTGCATCCTGCTTTACAAGGGGCCGCTTTCGGAAATGGGCCACGCCCGGCTTTCGGTGCTGCGCGAAAGCAATGACGGCTTCCGCATCGCCGAGGAGGATCTGAAGCTGCGCGGCGAAGGCGAGCTGCTCGGCACCCGCCAGTCCGGCATTCCCGGCTTCCGCTTCGCAAGCCTCGAGGCCCACGGCGACATCCTCGCCACCGCCCGCAAGGATGCCGGCTATATCGTCAGCAAGGACCCTGAACTCAAGAGCGAACGCGGCACGGCGCTCAGAACCCTGCTCTACCTGTTCCGCCGCGACGAGGCGATCCGCTATCTGAATGCGGGGTAGCGTGGCCGACGGTTTGTTTACCTGAGACGCCATAGCCCCCCTCTCCGACGGCACTCTCCCCTATCAGGCGTCACCCTCGGACTTGATCCGAGGGTCCAGGCGGCGTGCTCCGTGTTGCCTGGATGTTCGTGTCAAGCACGAGCATGGCTCATCAGAGGGTGGCAGTTCAGCAAAATACAGCGACCGCCACAACGGCTTCTCGGGGAGCGTTGAACAGGGCGGGCGAACGGGGCCGGACACCCTACTCCGCCGCATCCCGCCGTTCGCCGGCATCCGCCGGAGCATCGGGGTCGCCGCCTTCGGTCTTGGCGTCGAGGTCGGGGAAGGCGACGACGCGTTTGCCGCCGGGCTCGGTGTGGAGCACGATCAGGCCCTGCTCCTCGAACCAGTCGAGGAAGCGCCGGGCGCGTCGGGCGGAATGGGTGCCATAGGCGCGCGCGATCGTGGCATCGGAGGGGCACGGCTCGCCGGAGAGTGCGGCCTTGGCCAGCATCAGGAACACGCCCTGCAGATCATCAGTGACATGCGGCGTCAGCGACAGCGCCATCTGCCATCCCTCGCTTTCGGCCATCGCGTCATCGACGCCGGAACGGGCGACCGCAAGCCGGCGGCGGAAATCGGACATGGAAAGCGGCGCGCCGGAAATCCGCTTCATACGACCACGCATCAGGAAATCCTGGTAAAGCTCTGAATCCGAACGGAAAGCCGACTCCTTTCCATCCGCGATCTCGGCCAGCGTCATTGTGATCCAGTCCTCCCGCTCCTCGTCGCTCATCGCGCTCGCGCGTGGGCCGCGCGGCTCCGGCGCGGCGTCGGCGGACTGGGAAAGCTGGTCGATGATATCGACGGTCGGGCGCGGACGCGGCGTCACACGGCGCGGCGCGCTTGCCTGCCGGGCAAGGTCCTCCGGATCGGGCGTGAAGATCAGATCGTCGACATCCTCCGGCTTGTCCGGCAGCGGCATCAGCTTGGGGCTGGAGGACCGCGCAGAGGTTTCCACGGGCCCGATGACCACCTTCAGCGGGCGGCGCGACATCGCGGGGCCGAGCGCTACGAAATTGCCGCGCTTCAGATCGCGGAACTGTTCGGCCTGGCGGCGGTCCATGCCGAGCAGATCGGCCGCGCGCGCCATGTCGATATCGAGAAAGGTCCGGCCCATCAGAAAGTTGGAGGCCTCGGCGGCGACGTTCTTGGCAAGCTTGGCCAGCCGCTGGGTGGCGATCACGCCGGCAAGCCCGCGCTTTCTGCCCCGGCACATCAGGTTGGTCATGGCGCCGAGCGATTGTCGGCGCACCTCCTCGGCCACCTCGCCGCCGCCGGACGGCGCGAACATCTGGGCTTCGTCGACCACGGTCAGCACCGGATACCAGTGATCGCGATCGGCATCGAACAGCGCGTTGAGAAAGGTCGCGGCGGTGCGCATCTGGTCCTCGATCTCGAGGCCTTCCAGCGTCAGCACGCAGGAGACGCGGTGCTGGCGTATGCGGTTTGCGATCCCGATCAACTCGCCTTCCGAGCGTTCGCCGTCGACTACGACATGGCCGAAGGCATCCGAAAGCGTGACGAAATCGCCCTCGGGATCGATCACCACCTGCTGCACCCATTTGGCCGATTGCTCAAGCAGGCGGCGCAGAAGATGCGACTTGCCGGAGCCGGAATTGCCCTGCACCAGAAGCCGGGTCGCCAGCAGTTCCTCGATATCGAGACTGGCCACGTCACCGGTCGATGTCGTTCCCATATCGATGTCGACTTGCACTTCGCCTTCACCTTCGTTTCGGATGGATTTGTCGCGGACGCGTCGCAGATAAGCGGGGTCGCATAGCCTGCTATAGCAGGTCGGCGCCAGCGCGGTCGTGCGGCGGCGGGCGTTACCCACAGCTTTCCGCCTCAGGCGACGATGCGCAGCACCGACGGGTCGATCGCGAATGTGGCGGCAAAGCCGGCCTGCCCTTCCCGCGTCAGGGTCAGCGCCCGGCCATCCCGCGCCGGGCGCAGCCAGTGGCGCTCGCGGCAGCGCGCGAGCATGGCGGCGCCCAGCCAGCCGCCGATATGGTGGCGGCGCTCGCTCCAGTCGAGGCAGGTGCGGCAGAGCGCCCGCCGGCTTTTGCCGGCCTCTTCCAGCGATATGCCGAAATCGCAGAAAAACGCCCGGCCCTTGTCAGTCACCAGCCCCGCGGCTCCCTCGAATTCGAGATATCCCGCGCGTACCAGCGAATCGGTGATGCCGACCGCGATGGCGCCGGCCATGTGGTCGTAGCAGGTGCGCGCCACCCGCATCGCCTCGTCCTTCGGGCCAGTGGGGCGATAGCGGGCGGGACCGGCCGCCGAAAGCAGGCTCAGATGCTCCAGCGTCTCGGCGACATCGGCGGAGGCGAGGCGGAAATAGCGATGCCGGCCCTGTTTTTCGACCGCCACCAGCGCGCCATCGACAAGACGGGCCAGATGGCCGCTCGCGGTCTGCGGCGTAACACCGGCGACGCCGGCAAGCTCGCCGGCGGTCAACGCCTTGCCGCCAAGCAGCGCGGACAGCATGTTCGCCCGCGCGACATCGCCGATCAGGGCGGCGACGGAGGCGAGCGTGTTTGCGGAAACCGTGTTTGTCATGGGGCCAATCTAGCACCGGGGAAACGCACCGTCATCGCCGATAGCTTCGGCCAAGACCGAAACAAAGGGCGAGGCGGCGGCATAAATCTCCTCGAAAACGAGAGGATACCCCATGACCGACTCCGCCCCGGCCCGGAGCCCTGCCCGCTTCAGCGCCATCCGCCGCTCCGCCGGGATTATGCTCCACACCCTTTTCGTCCGCTGGCCGCAGCGGCGGCGTCAGCGGATGGATCTCCTTGAACTATCGGACGACCACCTGAGAGATATCGACGTCACGCCGGCGGAGGCCCGCAGGGAAGCCGGTCGGCCATTCTGGGACTGAGCGGCCGTGACGCCCTCAGTCTTTCGGCGGCTCGCGCTCGTGTTTTCCGGTCAGGAAGGCCGCGAAAGCCTTCAACGTCTCGTCGGAGACATGGTGTTCTATGCCCTCGGCGTCGAGTTCGGCCGCTTCCGCCGGCACGCCGAGGGCCAGCAGCAGATCGTGCACGATCCGGTGGCGTTGCCGCGCCTTTTCCGCCATCGCTTCGCCAGCCGGCGTCAGAAACACGCCGCGATAGGGCCGCGAGGTTGCGAGCCCCTCGCGCTTCAGCCGCGCCACCGCCTTGGTGGCCGTCGGGTGGGCGACCCCCATGGAACGGGCGATATCCGCGATCCGCGCCTCGCCGTGCTCGGCCATCAGGTCGCCGATCAGCTCTGTGTAGTCCTCCAGAAGTGCGCTGGCGCGCTCGGACCGCGCCTTTGAAAACCGGTCGGCGGCGTCGCAATCGGATGGTTTTTGATCGTCGCTCACCGGTCGCTCCCTGCAATACTGGATCAATCTGTAGCCGAGGGTAAATTATCGTCTGTACCTTGTATCCGGTGGTCGACGACAAGGCAAATCGCCATTGGCGGACGGCCTCGATCGCGCCATGATAACGACGATTGACAAAAATGTAGCCTAGGCTATATTTTTAATAATTCCAGACTATCCAACTTGCCTCGCCCCATGACCGACCTGAAGACCAAGCGCCGCTCGCTCACGGACAAGACCAATACGGCCATCGAACAGGCCCTCGCCTCCGGGCGGGTGCGGCCGAAATCGGCATTGCTGTTTGTCGGTCCGGCGGTGATCGCCGCAATCGCCTATGTCGATCCCGGCAATTACGCCACCAATATCCAGGCGGGCGCCGGCTATGGCTACACCCTGCTCTGGGTGGTGCTGTTCGCCAATCTGGTCGCCATGCTGTTTCAGGCGCTGTCGGCCAAGCTCGGCATCGTCACCGGGCGCAATCTCGCGGAAGTCTGCCGCGATGAATTTTCCAAACCGGTCGTGATCCTGCTCTGGATTGTCAGCGAGATCGCGGCGATGGCGACCGATCTTGCCGAGTTTCTCGGCGGGGCGATCGGGCTTGCCCTGCTGTTCAACATGCCGCTGATGGCGGGGATGGGCGTCACCGCGATCGTAACCTACGGCATTCTGCTGTTTGAACGGCGCGGGTTTCGGCCCATGGAACTGATCATCGGTTCCATGATCGGTGTGATCGGGCTTTGCTATGTCATCGAGCTCTTCATTGCCCCCGTCGCCTGGGGCGAGGCGGCAACGGGCCTTATCCGCCCGGACATTCCAGATGCCACGGCACTGGCGATTGCGGTCGGCATTATCGGCGCCACCGTCATGCCGCATGCCGTCTATCTCCATTCCGGCCTCACCCAGCATCGGGTCGCGGTCAAGAACGAAACCGAGCGCCGCCGGGTGCTGCGATTTTCCAATATCGAAGTGGTGGCGGCGCTTGCGGTGGCGGGCGTGGTCAACATGGCGATGGTGATGATGGCCGCGGGCGCATTTCATAAAGGCCACAGCGAGGTCGCCGAAATCGAGACCGCCTACCATATGCTGACGCCCCTGCTCGGCGGCGCTGCTGCGGCCGTCTTCCTGATCTCGCTGATCGCATCGGGCATCTCCAGCTCGGTCGTCGGCACCATGGCGGGGCAGATGATCATGCAGGGCTTTGTCGGCTTCCGGATCCCGATCTGGCTGCGCCGGCTGATCACCATGCTGCCGGCCTTTGTGGTCGTCGCCCTTGGCGTCAACGCCACCCAGGCGCTGGTCGTCAGCCAGATCATCCTGTCTATCGCGCTGCCGGTGCCGATGATTTCGCTGGTTATCTTCACCCGCAACCGCAAGATCATGGGCGAGTATGCCAATGGCCGGCTGATCGGCGCGCTCGCCATCCTCGCCGCGATCGCCGTGCTCAGCCTCAACTTCGTCCTGCTCGCCCAGACCTTCGGCGTGCCGATCCCGGGACTGGCGGCCGGGTGAAGCGCACCGGGCTAAAGCCCGTTGACCCACATTTTCAGCCTTGCGGCCTCGCGCGTCAGAAGCTCGGGGTTGCGGGCATTCTGCGCCAGCAGCGATGCGCCCTGGAGCGATGACTGCAATTGCAGCGCCAGCGCCGCGGCGTCATCGCCATGGCCCATTTCGGCAAACTGCTCCGCCATCCATTCCATTGGCGCGGCGAGCAACGGAAAGGCTTCCACTGCCGCCTTGTCGCCGGCCTTCAGAAGCTCCGCGCTCAGCATGCCCGTGGGGCTGCCTTTCAGCGCAATCTCGCCGGCCTCGCCGACGGTCTTGTTCACGAAGGCGACGAGACGGGCCTTGGGCGACGGCAATTCGGCCAGTTCCGCCTTCAGGCCTTCAAACTGACCCTTGTGGTGGTCGAGGATCGCGGTGGCAATGTCATCCTTCGTCTTGAAGTAATAATAGACATTGCCGAGCGGCACGCCGGATTCCTTCGCGATGTCGGCGATCGTCGTGCGGGTATAGCCCTGCCGGTAGGCAAGGTTCACCGCCGCCTCCACCAGCCGCTCGCGTTTTCCCATATCTTTCCTGGTCACGTGTCTTTCCTGCTCATTCCGGCCTCGTCCTGCGGCATCGATTCCGCTCAGACTTATATTAGCGCTCGACCCGCCTCCCAAGCCGACTGTGTTCCGATCGGCAACGGCTCTATTTGTGAGTTGTTTTAACTAACTCATATAAGTTGGTCAACTCACTAACGCATTGAAGCAAGTGGAGGCGGCCGCCCTCTCCCCCTACGCGGCGGGCTATCGCAATGGCTTGGCAACTTGCTCCCAATACTCTCTCCCGCTGGCGGGAAAAATGCCCCGAAAGGGGCAGTGAGGGTGAAGCAGCATCTCGTCTTTTGACGGCGTTAGCGTTGATATCCTCCCCCCTCACTGTCGCTCTCGCGACATCTCTCCCCTCCGGGGCGAGAAGAATGGGGGGCTATGCGAAAAAGCCCTAGGCGATAGCCCCGCCCTATCAGGCGCCATCTTCGGGATCGCCCCGAGGATCCAGGCAGCGTACGTCAGGTTCGGCGGTTGCGGTGGCTTACTCGCAGCAGCATGAGATGAAGCGCTCAGATAACGCAGCAGAGACGATCGGACGCTTGGGTCAAGCCCGAGCCTTGAAGCAGATGGAGAGAGCGATTGTCGAAAGACCGTTTTCCGTGTGGCCTGGATGCTCGTGTCGAGCACGAGCATGACCCCTCCTAGGGCGTCGAGTCAGCAAAACACCACTCCAGACAGGAGATACCGAGTCACACAGGAGCCGTATTGACCCGAGTTGCCGTCGTTCACCCCGCCCGGCGCGCGGCGATCTTGAGGCCGAAGCCCTGCATCAGCCGCACGGTTTCCGGACGCAGGTTCGCCCCGGTGAAGATCACAAAATCATGGTTGGGGCCGCCATCGGCGGCGGCTGTCGATGGCCCCAGCACGCGCTTTGCCTGCATGGCGATCGCCTCGGCCGGGTTCAGCCAGTCCACCGGCCAGGGGGCGAGCTTGCGGAAGCGGTTGGCAAGGAAGGGATAATGCGTGCAGGCCAGCACCACGATATCGGTGCGCCTGCCCTCCTCCTCCACGAAACACGGCGCGATTTCCGCCCAGAGCGCCGAATCCGCAACGGCAATGCCGCAGATATAGTCTTCCGCGAGCGCCGCCAGATAACGCGAGCCGACGAGGCGTGCGTGGCAATGGCTGGCGAAACTTTCGATCAGCCCCTTGGTGTAGTCGCGCTTCACCGTCACGGGCGTTGCCAGAACGGAGATCAGGCCGGTGGCTGTGCGTTCGGCGGCCGGCTTGATGGCGGGCACGGTGCCCACGAAATCGGTTTCGGGGAAGCGCTCGCGCAATGCCGCGCCGGCAAGCGTGAAGGCCGTGTTGCAGGCGATGATCACGCAGGCCGGGCGGATTTCCTCCAGCAACTGCCCGAAGAGCCGCAGCAGATGCTCGAGCAGCGCCTCCTCCTTCCAGTCGCCATAGGGAAAGGCGGCGTTATCGGCGATATAGACGAAGCGGCGTTCCGGCATCAGCATCCGGGCCTCGCGCAGCACGGTCAGCCCGCCAATGCCGGAATCGAAAATGAGAACCGGGCCGTCATCGCTCATCGCCGCCATCCTGGCCGCGCGGGTTCTTGCGGGTATAGCGATCGAGCGCGGAAATCACCCCGCGCACCACATGAATTTCCTGCGCGCTCATCGCCCTGCGGGTAAAGACTGCTCTTAGATTGTCGATCATTTTGGGCTTTTTGTCGGCGGGGCGGAAATATCCGCGCGCATCGAGCGCCTCTTCGAGATGGGAAAACAGGCCAAATAGGTTTTCCTTGGTGGCGGGCGTCTGCTCGAGCGCCTGAAACGGCGTCGCGCTTTCATCCGCCATGCCGGATTTCATCCACTCATAGGACATCAGCAGCACAGCCTGGGCGATGTTGAGCGAGGCGAAGGCGGGGTTCACCGGGAAGGTGACGATCTCATCGGCGAGCGCCACCTCCTCGTTCTTCAACCCCCAGCGCTCGCGCCCGAAAAGGATACCTGAACGCTCCCCTGCCCTGTGGCGGGCGCGCAGCGTATCGGCGGCAACCGTCGGCCCGCGCACCGGCTTGAAGCCGTCGCGGCTACGGGCGGTGGTGGCATAGACGAAGTTGAGATCGGCGATCGCGTCCTCCAGCCGCTCGAACACCTCTACGCCATCGATCACATGATCGGCCTTCGAGGCGGCGGAGCGCGCGCTGTCGCTCGGCCAGCCGTCGCGCGGCTCGACGAGGCGTAGTTCGGCGAGACCGAAATTCGCCATGGCGCGGGCCACCATGCCGATATTCTCGCCGAGTTGCGGATTGACCAGAATGATCACGGGGCCTTCCGCCAGAAGCGGACGCTCGCTGTTCGTGCCTGCCATATGCTATCTGCCTTCATCTATCGTTCGGCTTATCGCTCCCGCCGCCGCCGAATGCAAGAAAAACGCGGCAAACACCCAAGCCTGTCCCGCCCCGGCCTTGGCGCGCGCCGTTGGCCGCGCTATTGCTCCAACATGTCAAACGTCGCCGATCCGCTTTCCATCCTCAAATCCGTCTATGGCTATACGGCCTTTCGCGGCAAGCAGCAGGCTGTTGTCGAACAGGTGGTGGCTGGCGGCGATGCCGTGGTCCTGTTTCCCACGGGCGCTGGCAAATCGCTCTGCTATCAGGTGCCCGCACTTTGCCGCCCGGGCGTGGCGCTGGTGGTATCGCCGCTGATTGCACTGATGCGCGACCAAGTGGAGGCACTGAAACAGCTCGGCGTTCGCGCGGGGGCGCTGAACTCGACGCTTTCGCGCGAGGAATATGGCGCGATCCGCCGGGGGCTCGACAATGGCGAGCTCGACCTTCTCTACGTGACGCCGGAGCGGATGGCGACGGCTGGTTTCCGCGAGATGATGGCGCATGTGAAGATCGCGCTGATCGCGATCGACGAAGCGCACTGCGTTTCCCAATGGGGTCATGATTTTCGCCCGGAATACCGTTCGCTCGATGCGCTGAAGGACATTTTTCCCGGCGTGCCGCGCATGGCGCTGACGGCGACCGCCGATCCGCATACCCGCGACGATATCATCGAGCGGCTGTCGCTGCAGGAGGCGGAAGTCTTCACCACGTCCTTCGACCGCCCGAACATCACCTACGAGATCATCGAGCGCGATCAGCCGCGCCGGCAATTGCTGGATTTCCTCACCCGCCACAAGGGCGACAGCGGCATTGTCTATTGCCTGTCGCGCGCCAAGGTGGAGGAGACCGCCGAATGGCTGAACGGCCAGGGCGTCCGCGCGCTCCCCTATCACGCCGGCATGGACCGCGCGCTACGCGACGCCAATCAGGATGCTTTCCTGAAGGAAGAGGAGCTCTGCCTCGTCGCCACCGTTGCGTTCGGCATGGGCATCGACAAACCGAATGTGCGTTATGTCGCCCATCTCGATCTGCCGGGCTCGGTCGAGGCCTATTATCAGGAGACCGGCCGCGCGGGGCGTGATGGCCTGCCGTCGGAGGCCTGGATGGTCTACGGCATGGCCGATGTCGTGC
Organism: Martelella sp. FOR1707; assembly: GCF_053484265.1. NCBI lineage: Bacteria > Pseudomonadati > Pseudomonadota > Alphaproteobacteria > Hyphomicrobiales > Aurantimonadaceae > Martelella > Martelella sp. FOR1707. The sequence continues at coordinate 15,282 of NZ_JBAKFP010000010.1, forward strand.
AGCGCGGACGGATGATCGACAACGGCAACGCGGTCGACGAGATCAAGCGGGTCGAACGCGCCAAGCTCAATGCGCTGCTCGGCATCTGCGAGACCTCGGGCTGCCGCAGGCAGGCGATTCTGGCCCATTTCGGCGAAGCCCATCCCGGCGGCTGCGGCAATTGCGATACCTGCCTGAAGCCGGTCGAGACCTGGGACGGCACGGATGCCGCGATCAAGGCGATGGCCGCGATCTACCGCACCGGCGAACGCTTCGGCGCCGGCCACCTGATCGACGTCCTGACCGGCAAGGAAACCGAGCGGACCGAACGCTTCGGACACACGCAGATGCCGGTCTTCGGCGCGGGCAGCGACCTGCCGGTCAAGACCTGGCAGTCGGTCTACCGGCAATTGCTCGCGGCCGGCCTGATCACGGTCGACCACGAGGCCTATGGCGCGCTGAAGCTGATGCCGGAGGCCCGCGCGGTGTTTCGCAAGGAAAGGGCCGTGCGCTTTCGCAAGGACCGCCCCACGCGCGGCGGCTCCCCAGGGTCATCGAAGCGCAGCAGCGAAAAGCGCGCCGCCGTGCCCGAGCAGGATAGCGCCTTGTTCGAGGCCCTGCGCGCAACCCGAACGGCGCTTGCCAAGGAAGGCGGCGTGCCGCCGTATGTCATCTTCCCCGACACCACGCTGATTGCACTCGCCGCCGAACGCCCGGACACGCCGGAGGCCATGCTTGCGGTCTCGGGCGTCGGCCAGACCAAGCTGCAGCGCTACGGCGAGGAGTTTCTCGCGGTGATCCGCGCGCATGGCTGAAGGGCGCTAATCCGGCAGGGTCATATGTCCGTCTTCGTCGAGGGGCGAGAACGGATTGAAGGCGACCTCCCACAAATGGCCGTCCGGGTCCGCGAAATAGCCGCTATAGCCGCCCCAGAATACCTTTTCCGCCGGCTTGACGATACGCGCGCCGCAGCTTTCAGCGAAGACAAGCGCCTCGTCTACTTCGCTTTCGGAGCTGACATTATAGGCAAGCGTCACGCCTGAAAAAGACGGCGGATCGTCCGGGATGCCCTCCAGACCGGCATCCTCGGCCAGAGCCTTTCGCCCGAAAAGACCAAGCGCGATGCCGTTGAGCCCGAAGAAGCTGACGGTTTCCTGCGACGCGGATGATTTCTTCCAGCCCAGCCGCTCGTAAAACGCCGTCGCCGCCGCGATATCCGCGACGCCAAGTGTGATCAGGCTGACCCTGCGGTTAAATGCCATGTGTATTGCCTCCGATTTTGTTCTTTATATGTTCTTATGTTTATCGTCAGATGTAAAGAGCTTGATCGCGCGCTAAGGTGATGCATGGAAGCCTTCTGATACGCGGTTCTGCGGCCGCCCTTCGCGCGATATTCTGTCGTCGCCCCCCTCACACGCCGCGCGTCACCCTCGGGCTTGACCCGAGGGTCCAGGCGACGTTCTCCGTATGGCCTGGATGCTCGGGTCAAGCCCGAGCATGACTCATTGGTAGATTGGCGGCTTTCATCACACAACAAAATGCGGTATTATTATACCGTAATTTTAAACCTTTGATTTTATTGACATAAATCATATAGACGCCACTCTTTCACTCTTGACCAATTTCAGCCTTGGCTCTATACAACCGCCAACATATCCGGCCAGTCCGAATATGCCATCAGGCTTGGGCTTCACCCCAAGCAAAGCAACAAGAAACGTCCACCCTTCGGGGCTGGATCAAAATCGAGAGCAACAAGAATGGTTACCTTCTCCCAGAAGCCCGCAGAGGTGGAAAAGAAGTGGATCGTGATCGATGCCGAAGGGCTCGTCCTCGGCCGTCTCGCCACCCTCGTCGCCATGCGCCTGCGCGGCAAGCACAAAGCCACTTTCACCCCGCATGTTGACGACGGCGACAACGTCATCGTCATCAATGCCGAAAAAGTCGCCATGACCGGCAAGAAGTACACGGACAAGATGTACTACTGGCACACCGGTTACCCCGGCGGCATCAAGGAACGCACTGCGCGCCAGATCATCGAGGGCCGTTTCCCGGAACGCGTCATCGAAAAGGCTGTCGAGCGCATGATTCCGCGCGGTCCGCTTGGCCGTCGCCAGATGAAGAACCTGCGCGTCTATGCAGGCACCAACCACCCCCATGAAGCCCAGCAGCCCGAAGTGCTCGACGTTGCCAAGCTCAACAAGAAGAATGTGAGGAGCGCATAATGGCCGATCTGTCCGATCTGAAGACGCTTGGCGACGCTGCGACCGCTGAAGCAACCCCCGCCGCTCCGGTTCACGAGCGCAAGGTCGACGACCTTGGCCGCGCCTATGCCACCGGCAAGCGCAAGGACGCCGTCGCCCGCGTTTGGGTGAAGGCCGGCACTGGCAAGATCACCGTCAATGGCAAGGATTTCTCCGAATATTTTGGTCGTCCGGTGCTGCAGATGGTTCTCCAGCAGCCGATCGTCGCCGCTGCCCGTGATGGCCAGTTCGACATCGTCGCAACGGTAACCGGCGGCGGCCTTTCCGGCCAGGCCGGTGCTGTTCGCCACGGCATCTCCAAGGCGCTGACCTATTTCGAGCCGGAACTGCGTTCGGTTCTCAAGCGCGGCGGCTTCCTGACCCGCGACAGCCGCGTCGTCGAGCGCAAGAAGTACGGCCGCGCGAAAGCCCGCCGTTCGTTCCAGTTCTCCAAGCGCTAATCGCTGGGTTTTCGATACCCGTTCGAAAGGGCCGCCACTGTGCGGCCCTTTTCTGTTTGCCGGCAATGCCCAAGGCCGCCCCCCGCTCTTCGCGCGCTTTGCGAGACCTCTGGCGGCAACGGCACCCGACCCGACCATCCTTGCGCAACCCTGTCGTGTGGACTTACACTCGGTCCTGGAACAAACAGGACCGCGACGCATGAGAATCGTCGTATTCTTTTTCTTGCGCTGCTTCGGGTTCGGGCTCTTTGCGCTGCCGGCCTTATCGACACTTGTCCATATCCCGAGCGAGCTTCTGTTATGGCTGACCGGGCTAAACTTCGCGGCTTCTGCTGGCCTTTTGGCGTCAGCCTGCAATGCCCGCTATTACGGCGATGTCGTTTACGTCCTCTATGACAGACACAAGACTCTGGCAGCCGCGAACGGGACGATCCACTGGCTTGAACTGCCGGCCGATATCGGATCCTCATCGACTCCCTTCCGGTTCCTGTCCTCGCAAGTTCCTCATATCGACGAGATGGGGCACGGGGACCAGATGAGAATGTATCGCACGCCGATTTTCGGCTATCTCTGGTGGGAACACGCACTGCCCTTCCCGATCGCCGCAGAACAAATGACGGCCTGACCGAACGTTTCCAGCCAGAGCGGCACTTATAATGGACGCCGCCGGATTTCTTGCATTCCGCCCTATCGACCTTCTGCCCTGCCCGGATTATCTATAATTCCATGACCAAGTCCGAACCCATCACCGCTCGCATCAGCCGCGCCTTGGCGGAGCGCATCGTCTCCGGCGAGATCGCGGCCGGCGCGCCGCTCAGGCAGGATCATATCGCCGAGGAGTTCGGCGCAAGCCACGTGCCGGTGCGCGAGGCGTTTCGCCGGCTTGAGGCGCAGGGGCTGGTGGAAAGTCAGCCGCGCCGGGGCGTGCGCGTGGCCGGCTTCAGCATGGAGGAGGTGCGCGAGATCGCCGAGATGCGCTCGGCGCTCGAAGTGCTGGCGCTCCGCAATGCCGCGCCTCACCTCACCAGCGCCATTCTCGATGAAGCCGAGGACGCCACCCGCGCCGGCGATCAGGCCCGCGATGTGCATGCCTGGGAAGAGGCGAACCGCCGCTTCCACCGGCTGATCCTCGCTCCCTGCGGCATGCCACGGCTGATGCGCAGCATCGATGACCTTCACACAGCAAGTGCGCGCTTCCTGTTTTCCGGCTGGCGCGCGGAATGGGACACGCCAACCGATCGCGACCATCGCGCCATCCTCTTGGCATTGCGCCGCGGCGATATAGAAGCTGCAGCCCTTCTGCTCGGCCGCCACGTGCAGTGGATCGGGCAGAAGCCCGCCAGAATGCAGGTCACCCGTACCCCCGGTTGAAGCCCTACGCGCTTTGTCACATCAAGGGTCCGGCGCCCTGGATCACTCCCCGATCTTCGCCGCTTTCCACAGCAGCCGCGCTTCAGAAAAGCGCGGGGCTTGCCTTGTGCGACGTTATGTGGATTCCTTTAGAGATAGATTCTACAAATTATCTATAATTTAAAAGGAACATCCCATGCGACTATCCAATCCCGCCCTCCTGCCCGTTTTCAGCCCGCTCGCCCCGCAAGACCGCAGCCTCGCCTGGAAGGCGGCGGCGGTGTTTCTGGGAAGCCTATTCCTAGCGTTGTCCTCCTATATCGAAGTGCCGATGGTTCCGGTTCCGGTGACGATGCAGACCTTCGCGGTCACGCTGGTCGGCGCGCTTTACGGCTGGCGGCTCGGCGGGCTCACCATCGTCGCATGGCTAATCGAGGGCGCTCTCGGCCTGCCGGTTCTGGCTGGCGGCGCTGCGGGCTTTGCCCACTTCATGGGTCCAACCGGCGGCTATCTGTTCGCCTTCCCGATCGCCGGCATGGTCGCGGGCTTTCTGGCCGAGCGCGGCTGGAACGGCCATCGCGTCGGCCTCGCCTTCCTCGCCATGCTTGCCGGCAATGCGCTCTGCCTGCTGCTCGGCGCTGCCTGGCTTTCGCTGATGATCGGCGTCGGCGCCGCGTTCACGGCGGGCGTCCTGCCCTTCCTGATCGGCGCCGTGCTGAAATCGGCGCTCGCCGCCGGCCTGCTGAAGGCGCTTGTCCGCGGGCCGAAGCGCGCCGGCTGATGACGGTGAGGCTGCGCCCGCACCATCTGCTCTGCATGCTCACCTATGCGGGCAAGGGCTACAGCCCCGCCTTCACGGCCAACATGACGGTGGTTGTAGAACGGATTGCGGGCGGCGAGCCGATCGAAATCGTCTCGGGCCCGGACGATATCTGCGCCCCGCTGCTTTCGGAACCCGATCCGCATTGCCACCGCGAAAGCGTGACCGCGCGCGACAAGAGGGCTGCCGCAGCGGTCGAGCGACGGTTCGGCAACGGGCTGTCCGATCCCATTGTCCTTGAGAAACACGATATCGAAGCTCTGAGGCAGGCATTCGCACGCGGCGATATCCGATCGGCCTGTCGCGGCTGCGAATGGCAGGCGCTTTGCACCGATATTGCCGGCGATGGCTTTGTCGGCACGCGGCTTTGACCGACAGCCTGAGACGAGCTGCCTTTTTGAGAGGCGGAGCCTGTGGCCCCGCCTCTCTCATTGTGTCCAGCGGGGATTACTCGCCGCCGAATTCGGCCTTGAACTCCTCGAAGTCGATCTGCATGCCGTTCAGCACCGTCGACCAGTGCCGGGTAAGCGCCGCCTGCGCGACCGCCTCGGCAATTTCCTGCTGGCTCGCGCCGAGCTGCTTTGCCGCAACGCTGTCGACCCAGACGCAGTAACGGCACGGGATCTGGGCCGCCACCGCGATATTGATCAGCGACTTGGTTTTCGCCGAAAGCGCGGTGTTTTCGTTGACCTCGATATCCCGCGTCAGCGCCCAGGCCGCGGCAATGCCGTGCTTGGGATAGACCTTCATGAAGGTCGGCACCACGCCGTAGGTTTTGAGAATCTCGTCATAGACGGCTTCGACATCGGGCGCGCCCGCCGCGCTCGCACCATCTGCGACCTGCACGTCCGTGGCCGACTCGGCGCTGGCGACAAGGACTTCGGCATCGGCCGGGCCCCGGACCCGTTCGGCTGACGCCGAAGAGGCAGCGATCATCACGACGCCCGCCGCAAGGGCGGACAAAAGGTAGTTTTTCATAGTCTCATTCCTGAACTGGTTTCGGGTAGCCCCAGGCAAACCTGCGGGGGCGACGCCGCGATGCGACGTTGGCTCGGTTTGTCCCCGATTTCGCCTCGCCAACCTAGTGAACCCGTGGTTCGGACGAAGAAGAAATGAAATTACTATTTAATATCAGATAGGTGGACGACGGTACCTCAAACACAGGACGGGAATGCGCACCGGCAGAACTCCGCCCACTTGACCGTCGGTACAGTCTCAAGCCTCGAAAAGAAGCTTGATATAGGTTCTGAGCTGCAACACCTGCTTGCCGAGCACTGAAGGGTCGCGGAGCGCCTTCGACATGATGATGCCGCCCTCCACCGTGTTGTTGACCATGTCGGCAAGCGCATCGAGGTCGACGGGCTCGCGCGGCGGATGACGTTCCGCGATCTCCTCCAGATAGGCGCGAAACCGGGCACGCCAGGTGAGCAGCGCCTCGGTGTAAAGGTCGCGGACATCGCGGTCGAACAGTCTCTCATTGTAGCAATAGGTGGCGACAAGGCAGCCGGGGTGGCCGTTGGGCAGGTCGTCCATCAGTTCGGCGAGCAGTTTCAGCCCGATCAGGAAGGCGTGCAGCGGGTCTTCATGCAATTCCCGCGCGCGGCCGAATATGCCGTCCAACAGGTCTTCTTCGCGTTCGAGATAGCGCACAAGAAGGGCGCGGGCGAGCGCATTCTTGTCGGGAAAATGATAGAAGAAGCCGCCCTTGGTAATCCCGGCCTCGGTGATCAGTTCCTCGATGGAGGTCGCACCGAACCCCTTGGCCAGGACCGCCGCTTCGGCGATGTCCATCAGCCGCGACCGCATGTCTGTTGCCTTCGCCATGCATTCCCCGCCAGCTCTTCACTGTACCACAAGTACACTTCTAAACGCGGGATCGTTCCGTCACAAGACTGCCGGAAACACCGAGACAGAAGGAATGATCATGTTGACCGCAACCGATACGCTCCGGCCGGCCCGGCCGGATGATGCCGCAGCCATGGCGTCGCTTATCAACATCGCCGGCGAAGGCCTGCCCGTCTATTTCTGGAAAATGATAGCCCCGGATGCCGACCCCTTCGCCACCGGGCGCGCCCGCGCCATGCGGGATGAGGGCGGGTTTTCATGGACCAACGCCCATGTCATCGAGGCCGATGGCAGCGCCCGGGCCTTGCTGATCACCTATCCGATCAGCGACGCGCCGGAACCCGTTGACCCGGCCAACACGCCGCCGGTCTTCCTCCCGCTGGAGGAGCTGGAAAGCCTTGCGCCTGGCAGCCTCTACGTCAACGTTCTGGCCACCGAGGCCGGATACCGCAAGCGCGGCTTTGGCTCGCGGCTTCTCGAACAGGCGATTGCGCTTGCGGGGAACCGGTCGATGAGCATCATCGTGTCAGACGCCAACGAAAATGCGATGCGGCTATACGAGGCCCACGGCTTCGCGCCGGCCGCCTCCCGGCCAATCGTCAAGGCCGACGGCTGGGCATGCGACGGTAAGAACTGGGTCCTGATGTTGCGCTGAGATACGGCGCGCGGTCACCGCGCGCCGTTTGCCGAAAGCCCTCACCCGGCTTCGGTCACCCGCGAGAGCGCCACGGCAAGCTGCTCGCGCTGCTGCTTCAGTTCCTCAAAGCGCTCCCGCTCCGTGGCCACCACTTCCGGATCGGCATTGGCGACGAATTTCTCGTTGCTGAGCTTCTTCTGGCTGCGCTCGATATCCGCGTCGACCTTGCCGATCGCCTTTGTCAGGCGCGCGGTTTCAGCCGCCACATCGATAAGGCTGCCAAGCGGAATGCAGGCTGTCGCCTCGCCGATGATGACCTGGGCCGAGCCCTTGGGCGCATCCTTCTCGAAATCAAGCGAATCGATGCGGGCGAGCCGCTCCAGCGCCGGATAATGGCGGGCGGTGCGTTCGCGGGTCGTTGAATTGGCGCCAACAAGGATCAGCGGCGCCTTCGCCGCCGGCGGCACATTCACTTCCGCCCGCGCAGAACGGATGCCGGAGATCAGATCGACAAGCCAGTTAATCTCGTCGGCCGCCTCTTCATCCCGGAAGCCCGGCTCGTGCCAGTCGGCGTGGCAGCAGAGCCCCTCGCCGCCGATATGGTTCCACAACTCTTCGGTCATGAACGGCATGAACGGGTGCAGGAGCTTGTAGGTCTCGACCAGAACATAGGCAACGCAATGCTGCGCCTCGGCTTTCGCGGCCTCGTCCTCGCCCATGAACACCGGCTTCAGGAGTTCCAGATACCAGTCGCAGAGCTCGTGCCAGACGAAACGGTAGAGCGCATCGGCCGCCTCGTTGAAGCGGAAGCTCTCGATCGCCGTGGTCACGTCCTCGGTGGTCTTCGAAAGCTCGGTCAGGATCCAGCGATTGATGGTCTGGGTCGCGCCGGAGGGGCGGAACGAACCGTCGAGCTTCATGCCGTTCATCTCGGCAAAGCGCGTGGCGTTCCAGAGCTTGGTGCCGAAATTGCGGTAGCCGGCGATGCGGCTCTCGTCGAGCTTCACGTCCCTGCCCTGCGCGGCCATGATCGCCAGCGTGAACCGCAGCGCGTCGGCGCCGTATTCCTCGATCAGGTTGAGCGGATCGATGACGTTGCCCTTCGACTTCGACATCTTCTGACCGTTCTTGTCGCGCACCAGGGCATGGACATAAACAGTGTGGAAGGGTTCGACCGGCTTGCCGTCCTCATCCTTCATGAAGTGGAGCCCGGCCATCATCATGCGGGCAACCCAGAAGAAGATGATGTCGAAACCGGTGACGAGAACGCTGGTCGGATAATAGCGGGCCAGCTCGTCCGTTTCCTCGGGCCAGCCGAGCGTCGAGAACGGCCAGAGCGCGGAGGAGAACCAGGTATCGAGCACGTCCTCGTCACGGGTCAGGATATTGCCCGGCTCGTAGTTTTCGAGCTGCTCCTCCACCCAGGCCTTCCACGGCCCCTCATGGGCGATGTAATGCTGGATCGCGGCGTCGAGCGCCTCTTCCTCGGTCTTCTCGACGAAGACCTGTCCGTCCGGTCCGTACCAGGCCGGGATCTGGTGGCCCCACCAGAGCTGGCGCGAGATGCACCACGGCTCGATGTTCTCCATCCAGTCGAAATAGGTCTTTTCCCAGTTCTTCGGCACGAAATTGGTGCGGCCCTCGCGCACCGACTCGATCGCCGGCTTGGCAAGTTCCTTGGCGTCGGCAAACCATTGGTCGGTCAGCATCGGCTCGATGACGACGCCCGAGCGGTCGCCAAAGGGCTGCATGATCTTCTTGTTCTCGACGAAGGGGATGTCATTGCCCTCCTCGTCCTTCACGGTGACGGCAAGACCCTCGGCATTGATCGCTTCGACGATGCGCTTGCGGGCGGCATAGCGGTCGAGGCCGCGATATTCATCGGGCACGAGGTTGATGTCGTCGACCTCGGCTTCGGTCGGCAGCTCGCCGGATTTCGCGATCTTCATCGCCTGCTCGGCGCAGACGGCATAGGGCTCGCCATCGTCGCGCAGCGCCGCCTTGGTGTCCATCAGCCGGTAAAGCGGAATGTGGTTGCGGCGGGCGACCTGATAGTCGTTGAAATCATGCGCGCCGGTGATCTTGACCGCGCCGGAGCCGAAATCCTTGTCCGGATATTCGTCGGTGATGATCGGGATCAGACGGCGATGCTCTTTCGGACCAACCGGAATTTCGCAAAATTTTCCGACGATTGGCGCATACCGCTCATCCGATGGATGAACCGCGACAGCGCCATCGCCGAGCATGGTTTCCGGGCGCGTGGTCGCGATCGAGATGTAATCGCGCTCCTCCTCCAGGATGACGTTGCCGTCCGCGTCCTTCTCGACATAGGTATAGGTCTCGCCGCCGGCCAGCGGATATTTGAAATGCCACATATGGCCGTCGACTTCGCGGTTCTCGACCTCGAGATCGGAAATCGCGGTTTCGAATTCCGGATCCCAGTTGACCAGCCGCTTGCCGCGATAGATCAGGCCGTGCTTGTAGAGCGAGACGAACACCTCGCGCACGGCCTCGGACAGCCCTTCATCCATGGTGAAGCGTTCGCGTGACCAGTCGCAGGAGGCGCCGAGGCGCTTGAGCTGGTTGATGATCTGGCCGCCGGACTCTTCCTTCCACTCCCAGACCTTGTCGACGAAAGCGTCGCGGCCCATCTCGCGGCGGCCGGGGAGCTGGCGTTCCATGAGCTGGCGCTCGACGACCATCTGGGTGGCGATGCCGGCATGGTCCATGCCGGGCTGCCACAGCGTGTCCTTGCCGCGCATCCGCTCGAAGCGGACCATGATGTCCTGCAGCGTGTTGTTGAGCGCGTGACCCATATGCAGCGAGCCGGTCACGTTCGGCGGCGGGATCACGATCGAGAAGCTCTCCCTGCCCGGCTTTGCGTTGGCTCCGGCGCGGAAGGCATCGGCCTGTTCCCACCGGGTGGCAATCCTGGGTTCGACGCTTTTCGCGTCATACGTCTTCTCAAGCATGTCTTCGCCAATTCCTGCTGATACCAAAACCGGGCGAAACACATATAGCGCGCCTGCGTCCGGATTAAACGGCGGCGGGTTGCCGCGGCTTTCGCGGCGGCCCTTCGCGGCCTGTCGTTGTTAAGCGCTTGGCTTCAGGCCTGTCAACAACAAAGCCGCCCCGGAAGGGACGGCCTGGACAGGTTGGACATGCCTGTTCTCAGCGCTTTGCGTTGCGCATCCGCTCGATTTCCTTGCCGACCATTTCCTCAACGATCGAGGGCATGTGCTCCTCGATCCAGTCCCGGAGCAGCGGACGCAGTTCCGAAATCACGATTTCCTCGATCTTGCGCGCGCCCTCGCGATCAAGCGCGTCGGAAAGCGCATGCAGGGCATTTCCGATCCGCTGTTCGGAATCGGAGGAAAGAAGATGCTCCTGGCGCTCCTCCATGCGCGGCGAATGGTCGGCCTCGTCTGCGTGCGCGGCGCTCTGGGGCTCATGGGCCCCACCGGTCGCCTCCCGCACCTGACGCGCAACCTCGCCGATCGTGCCCGGATAGACCGCATCGCGTTCCAGCGGATGCGGCCGGGGCGCTGCCGATTGCTGCGGTTCTGGCGCCTGCCGCACCTGCGGTTCGGACGCCTGATGCGTCACCGGCTCCTGGTTTACCTCGAACGGTTGTTCGGCTTCTTCACCCTGCGTCGCTTCCGTCTCGTTCAACGACTGGGAATCATCATCAAAGGTGAAGGCCGGACGGCGCGAGACGAAGGAATTGTCGCCAAAAGGCTCGGGATCCTGCGCGGCCGGGGATGCATCGCCCGCGTCATGACCGCTCTGGCGATAGGCATCGGGCGCGCGGTAGCTCTCTTCCCTTGGCGCGGCAGCATTGTCACGCGCAGCGCGCGGAGAACGCCCGACATCGTCGCCGCTGTCGATGATACGGCGAATCGAAGCGAGAATTTCTTCCATCGAGGGCTCTTGCTGCAATTTCGGCTGCGCCATTACAAACCTTCCCGCGCGTTGATGTCCCTAGCGTCGAATCATCGACAACGATACGCCAGCTCCAGCCGCATGAAGACCGAAACCGTCATATTTTCAGTGCTATACACAGGATTTTAGGGACACGTCCGGTAGAACTTACAAATCTCTAGAATTCGAAGGCCTTCGCTCGCGCGAAACCGGGAAGCGGCTTGACGGCGGCATTGAAGGAGGAGAGCGACGAAAACACATCGCCATCGCGATGATAGAGGGTTGCCCGGGCGGAATAACCTGTACCCTCGACGCAGACGAGCCGGCCGCCATCGCGCAACTGGTTCAGCAGCGCCTCCGGAACGACCTCGACGGCGCCGTTGAGGAAGATCGCGTCATAAGGCGCCTCGGAAGGATAGCCCTCGGGCAGGACGCCGCTGACCACGACCGCATTGTCATAGCCGAGTTCCAGGAATTTCGCGCTCGCGCTTTCAACCAGTTCCTCATCGCTGTCGATGCCGACGACCGACTGGGCGAGCAGCGAAAGAATCGCGGCGGCATAGCCGTCGCCCGCACCGACTACCAGCACCACATCCTTCTTGGAAAGCTCCAGAAGCTGAACCAGCTTGGCAAGCGGCGACGGCTCCATCATGTAGCGGGCGGGGCCGGCTTCATTGGCGGGCTTTACCTGAATGTCCTCGTCGATATAGGCGAGCGACCTGGATTGCGGCGGCAGGAACGCCTCCCGCGGCACGGCAAGAAAGGCCTCGAGCACAGGATAGGCTGTCACATCGGTCGGCCGGATCTGGTTTTCCACCATCTTCCTGCGCGCCGTTTCGAAATTCATCATGGCCAACAACCTCGCAAACAATCAGCGTTCAGCGCCGTCCCGACGCTCATACTGTGTTCATAGATGCGCTGTCGCCTCCATGCAAGACGGGAGTTTTGCGAAAAAGCCTAAAAGAAGAAGGCGCACAAGGCCGCGCCTGCTCACCCGGGACATGACGAAGAGACCGGCGCGCGCGCCGGCCCCACTGGCATTTGATGATCAACGATATTGGTTGACCAGAATGCAGAGCCGCTGCAGGCCGACTTCATAACTATCCGGCGTGCGCATCACGGCCTGGCACTGTTTTCGCACGTTCTGCTGCTCGCCGCTGCTCAGATCGTCGAAGGCGATGACGAGACGCTGGTCCTCGCGATTGTCAGGCATCGTACCGCCGCCCGAGCCATCGCCGCCGGCAGTACCGCCGCCGTTATTGCCGCCACCGGCATTCCCGCCGCCGCCGTTGTTACCGCCAGTATTGCCGCCTCCGCTGCCGCCGAGGCCAATATCAACGTCAGCGCCGGTGCCATCATCGCCGCCAATGCCGACATCGACATCAGCATTCGCGCCGCTATCGCCGCCGATTATCGCGGAGGCCGAAGCCCCTATCCCGCTGCTGCCGCCAACATCGGCGGATGCATCGGCATTCAGGCCGCTGGAGCCTCCAACGCTTGCGCCGACATCGGCGCTCGCCGCCTGTCCGCCGCCGACATCGGCCGACGCGCCGGCGTCAACACCACCGGAACCGCCAACGCTCGCACCGGCATCGACGCTTGCAGCCTGACCGCCGCCGACGCCGGCTGCCGCGCCGGCATTCACGCCATCCGAGCCGCCGACGCTTGCGTCAACGCCTGCGCCGATGCCGCCGGAGGGATCAGTGTCGGTGTTGACCCCGACGCTTATCCCGTTCTCGCCACCGATATTCAGAGACTGTGCATTGGCAGGGTTCGCACCATAAAATGTAAAGGCGAGCGACCCTGCGAAAAAAGCACTCGCCAGAAGTGTAGATTTACTGCGACAGGCAAACATGTCGTCCTCCTTCTGGAGCCCTCGCTTTAGAAGGACTCCCCCTGTTCAAACAACCTTATGTTTGCGGCTCGTCTGTTCGATCCGCGTAAATTTTAAACGGGACCTTGAACAAAAAAGTTCCTCAGCGGCGAAGAATCTCCTAGGCGACCAGAACAAGAGATACTAATTTTTAGATGAAAAAACCGAGGCTCTTCACCTCCCATACTTCGATAACAAAGAAGATATTCGGGCTCGAAAAACGCTTGAACAATCGGGAAGCAAGTTATTCAAACAAAAGAATGGTAGCGATACCATGTGTCCGGCGACATCTATGGTCATGAAAATCACGACACGATCGCACAGGCATCTGGCGATGCTGTCAGGACGGCGCTGAATTTTCGTCAAAAAAGGGAGTGGAGGCCTCGGCCGGAATCGAACCGGCGTGCAAGGATTTGCAGTCCTCTGCGTAACCACTCCGCCACGAGGCCAAACTTTGTCGATCGAAGGGTTGGCGCGGATTTAGAATGATTTATTTTGATTTGCAATAGCGCTGCCCGGCGCCACCTCATTTTATTTCACGAAGGGGCCCCGAATGCTCGTTGGCGCATCGGGACAGATGATCGCCGGCTCTGCCAGGCACCCTGTTGCCGCCAAAGCCGGCAAAAAGCGGCGCCGCAGGCTCAAAAGGCCGCGCGAATCGGTTAGTGTCACGAAGTCCGGTTTCAGGGTCGAAATGCCGGCGCATCGCAACGGAGGGGACCAATGCCGACCATCTTCAATTCCGCCAGATTTTTTGCGGCGTGGTGCGTTTTCGCCCTTTTGACGGCGGCATGTCTTCAGCTCTCGCCCGCCGCCGCACAAGTGCCCGACGACGAAAAAACCTCCACCGAGCTGGTTCAGGAAATCTTCGAGGATGGCCGGGGAAACGCGGGCCTCAAGGCGCGTTACGAGCGTCTGGTGACAAACCCCATCTCGCCGCCCGACACCCGCAGCCCGCGCGCGACGCTGGAAAGCTTTCTGGTGATCATGCAGACCGCCAGCGAACTCTGGCTTGAGGTGCGCGACAGCTATTTTGACGGCGATACCTTCTTCATGACCGAGGCCCAGCGCGAGCAGCTCGTGCTGGTGCAGTCGCTCCTAGAAAAGGCGGCGCAGACATTCGATCTCTCCGCGATACCGGCCGCGTCGCGTCAGCGCGCAAGCATCGAGACGGTGTTGCAGCTCCAGGAGATATTCGACCGGACCTATTTGCCGCCGGTGGAGGATATACCCGGGCATGCAGCTGGCGCGTTCGCGCTCTCGGATGCGGACGCAGAAGCGCTGCCGGCAAAATGGATCATCCCCGGCACCAGCCTGACCATCGAACGGCAAAGGGACGGCCCGCGGGAGGGCGAATATCTTTTCACCCAGAGCACCATCAACCAGATCGATGATGATTACGACGAGGTCAAGGCCCTGCCGATGATCGCCGACCTTGGCGAAGACCTCTACGAGTATTACATCTACACGCCGGGCAATCTGGTCGCGCCGCGCTGGTATGAGTTCATTCTCGATGGCCCATACTGGCTGCGCTATGAATTCGGCAACCAGGCCTATTGGCAATGGTTGGGCTTGGCGCTCATCACCGTCGTTTCGGTGGTCGCGCTGGTCTGGTTCAGCCGCTGGAATGCGCGACGCGCCGTGCCGCTGGATCCCGCCAGACGGCAGATGCGCCGTGTCGTCACTCCCCTGCTGATCATCGCTGCGGCCAACTTCATTCGCTTCCTGATCGAGGAGCAGATCAACATCACCGGCGACCTGCTCTATGTCACCACCAGCGCCTTGAGCGCGCTCATCTGGACGGCCACGGCCTGGTTCACCTATCAGCTTCTGCAGACGCTCTATATGTGGACCATCCGCAATCCCGCCGTCAGCAATGCCTCGCTGGATGCCAGCCTGCTGCGCACCGGCTTCCAGGTGATGTCCTTCATCGTGGCGATCATCGTGCTTGGCTATGGCGCCACCCAGATCGGCATTCCGATTTACGGCGTCGTCGCCGGTCTCGGCGTCGGCGGTCTGGCGATTGCGCTGGCCGCCCAGCCGACGCTCGAAAACTTCATCAGCGGCGTGCTGCTTTACGCGGACCGTATCGTGCGGGTCGGCGACTTCTTCCAGTTCGACGATACCGCCGGCACGGTGGAGGAAATCGGCATCCGTTCGACCCGCATTCGCGCACTCGACCGCACCCTCATCATCGTCGCCAATGCCGATCTGGTGAAACGCAAGATCACCAATTACAGCCGCCGCGACGTCTTCCTGTTCCGCCACAAGATCGGCCTTCGATACGAAACCGGCGCCGACACGCTGCACAAGATCATGGAGGATATCCGCGCGCTACTGGCATCCCATGAAAGCGTGCTCGAATCACCAAGGCGCGTCCGGCTCGTGGAATATGGCGATTCGGCCGTGCTGATCGACATCTACGCCAATATCTCGGCTTCCGACATCAACGTCTTCTTGGAGGTGCAGGAGCAATTGCTGCTTTCGGTTCGCGACATCGTTGAACGCCACGGTTCCGGTTTCGCCTATCCCACCTCCACCGTCTATCTTGCAAAGGGCGATTACAAGGAACCCAAGCCGATCGCAGACGTTGCGACACAAGAGAACGCCGGCGAGACGCCGAAGGACGACGACGGGACCTAGCTTTAGAAAGGCGAATGGCCCCGACAAGCCGCGGAGGTTGAAATGTGGGGCTGGGTCAAAGAAAACGCAGGCGCGATCAGCGCGGTTGCCAGCGTGGCCACGCTTTTTATCTGGGCGATTTATCTGCAATTGATTTTCAGCGGATTCCGTGAGGGACGGCGCGCCAAGATCCTGATCAATCGCGGCGGGAGCCCGACCCTCGACGGCCATTGCCTGGTTGCCAATATGAGCGCGAAGGCGCTCTTCATCGACGCTGTCCTGCTCGATCTCACCGTGAAGAACGGGACTGACAGCGAGCACTTCAGCTACTCGCTCAGCAACCTCACCTTCGATGAGAACAATGCATCCGATCCGCGCGCCAAATTGTTTCAGGGTCCGCTGGCGGCGGCCGAGCATCTCGACCTCGGCACGTTCCGTGCATTGATCGCCAAGATGTCGCCGCCGGATTTCGATCGGTTCGAGACCATTGAAAACATCAATATCACCATCGTGGCGACCTATACCTCGGAAGACCGGCCGGTCGCAGCCGAACGGGTTTTCGATATTGTCGGCGAACGCGACGGGTTGGTCGTGTCTCCGCGCCGCTACGCCGCATCGCAGTTGCGCAGCCAGCGCCAGCGCCGCCGTATCGAAAGACTGATGCGCGATCTGCACCAATCCGAGCGTGGCGATGGTCGTAACAAACCAGACGGCGTCGAGGCGCAGTCCTGACCTCTCTCGGCGGCCCGATCGGGTCCGCATCCCGACCGAGCGAAACGGAACGCGCGAGGGTGAAAAACTTCTTTGCTTTTTTTGTCGAAAAGGGCTTGGCAAATCGCCTCACCATTTGTATTAACCCGCTCACACCGCAGCGCCTCAGACGGCGCGATTGTTCCCTGGTAGCTCAGCGGTAGAGCACTCGACTGTTAATCGATAGGTCGTCGGTTCGAATCCGACCCGGGGAGCCATTTCTTCCAAAATTGATCGGTAGCCTCAGGGCTTTGACAAGCCCTGGCCTATTTGCCCTGCCTTCGCGCTCGGTTTCTCATTCACGAGCAGGTTGATGAAGCGGCAGCGCATCGGCGTGACCTGACATACCGCGCCTCTTTGCAGACGAAACCGTTAGTGCCGAAGAGATATCGTCGTCACGCTCACCGGCTATCCGCAGCAGGTGAACTGGAAAACGCTTCTGAGATTCGCCAAGGGGAGCAGTTCTCAGGAAACGAAGAATATCCATGTCGTAGAAAGAAATGGTGGGTGATGTAGGTCTCGAACCTACGACCCGCTGATTAAGAGTAATATTAACTTTGTTTTATTTCAGTAGCTTACGCGGATAGTCATTTGTGACATTTTGCGGTGATCGGCGTTAATGCTTCAGGCTTTGTCACACGACTTTCTGCATGATCGCTGCGGCTTCGTCTATACCTATTTCGAACTTTTTCGCGACGTGTTCGGCGGTGATTTCGACTTCGGGGAGAATGGCGCGCATTTCGCGCAGGAAGGCGGCGACGTGTTCGGCCATGGCCTGATCGGTCAGGCGACGCGCCCAATCGGTGCAGGCGAAATCGTCGTGGGCTTCCGTGCCGCCGCAGGCGGTGCAGTAGGCGAGCGTGAAACCCTCGTGAAGGTCGCAGGGGTGATCGATCATTTTGATTGAACCTGAAGCCAGCGCTTGTCCTCAAGTCTTCTTGCCAAATCCGTTAGCGAGACAAACCGGCCGAGCAACCCGGCAGCCAGCACCCTTAGAACGGCGGTTTCTCCGTACATCACCAAGCAAGAAGGCGCTCCACCGCCGGATCTAGCTCTACCTCCGTTGGGGTGCCGGAAAACAATTCTGCCCGCAAAGAAGAACACTGCATCCGCTCTTTGCCAAACCTCAGAATGAAACGCGCCGGTCTCTGTCCGCGCAAAGATGAGCGCCAGCGCATTGCCGTGGTCGGCGCACCGGGAAAGCCACTTTCCTAACTCTTGGTCATAGGGAGGATTGCACCAGACGAAACCATGCCATTCTGCAAATAGGCCGCCAAGGCCACCGGCTGCCTCAGGGCCATAGTGTTGTAGGGCGGTGTCCCAGGGGCGCGGCTCTGAAAAACACGGATCGAGGTCAAAAGGCCCCAAGGCCTTGATCAGTTCCGGCGGTGTTAGCCAGACTTTCTCACCACGCCCTCTGCTTTGATGAGAACTCATGCCCGCCATTTCATTCTCCCTTCTTGTCGGCCCACCAGAGTTCGACCTTGTCGATCGCGTTGTCTGCCAGTTCGGGGTGGCGGGCGAAGTAGTGTTCGAGGATTTGGGTTGCGGTTTGCAGGCTGTGGCCGGTGATGGCGCAGATTTCGCCGACGGTGCAGCCGGCGCGGAACAGCCAGGTTACCGCCGTGTCGCGCAGGTCCTGGTCGCGGAGCGTGGCGCAGCTCGGCATGCCGGGGATGGCCGGCTGGCCCGGGCGGGCCGGCGTGTTCTTGACCGCGTGGCGGCGGACCTCGTCGTAGACGTGGCGGTAGTGATCCGGCTTGAATGGGGTCCAGGAGCGCTCGTCGAGGATGACGTGGCTTGATACCACCTCCGCCAGCTTGCGGCGCTCCTGGGCGGCATCGAGACGCTTTCTCAGCTCGGAGAATTCGCGGATATCGACCAGCACCTTTGTCTTGGACTGGCGCAGCATGATGCGGCCGTTGCGGCGGCCGGCGAGCTGATAGGCCAGGCGATCGCCCTGGCGCTGGCCGGACCAGACGCCGAGCGCGATCATGTCGCCGATCTCCGGCCGGCCGATCCTGTCTGCCGTCGCGATCATGTGTTCGATCTCCTCGCGCTCGCCTGCCCGCACGCGCGGCTCCAGCTTCTTCATCTGCAATTTGTGGGCAGGGTTGACCGCGATGCCCGGCAGCTTGCCGCGCGACATGGCCCAGGTGTAGGCGATGCCGAGGATGCGCATCGCGGCGTTGGCGGTGGGCAGGCCGGTCTTGCCGCGCAGCTCGTCATACATGCCGAAGCAGATCGGCTGGGTGAGCGCTTCGGCCTCCGCCTTCCAGGCATCCGGCAGATGGCGCTCGATCGACCTGATCTTCTGGCTGTAGTCTGCCTGTGTTTTCTCCGCGCGATCGCGGAAGGCCAGCGACATTTCGAAATCGCGCAGCAAATCCGCGACGGTGTAGAAGCTGACGGGCTTCGGCGGCGGGGGCGGCTTGCGGTTGCGGCGCTTGTCGACGGCCGCTTTCAGCGCTTGCGCCTCGCGCTCGAAGGCGCGCGACCAGTCCAGCGCCTCGCCGGCGGTCATCCACTCGCCATCCTCGCCGCGCAGATCATGCGGCTGATAGCCGCGCTGGCGCAGCGTGGGCGACGGCGTGAAGCGCGGACGGCCATTGCGCCATGAGACGTATTTTATCTTTGGGGTGTTTTTACGCATGACAGGATCCTTGAACACTCAGAAAGGAATGTCTTCGTCGCCAATGCAGCGACCGTAGGGACAGCCGAGGCCGTTGCAGCCGAGATGTGACCAGCGGTGCGTATTGATCACGCCGTTCCATTGGCCCATGTCGTTGTTGGCGCAGACATCGCAAACGCCCTTGTCGGTGAAATCCACGCGAAGGCCGTTGACCTTGGAAATGCTGCGGGCGGAAATGTCGTCGCGGGTCTTGGTGACGACGCATTCGCCGGAGAAGCCGACGAACACGCCCCAGCGCTTTGTGCCGGGACAAGAGGAGAAGGTGATACGGTCGCCCTCCCGCAGGTATTGGCGGGCGCGATCGGTGGCGCGGATCAGTTCGTCGCGTTGTTGTTGTGAAAGCCTGGTCATCGCGGCTGATCCCAATAGATGACGACACCCTCGAACGGCAGGCCGTGGGTGTCGTCAAACCAGTCGGCCATATCCATGAAGCCCTTGAAGCCGTCGGCCTGGGCAAACTCGTTGTCGGTTTCCTCGATCTGGTCGCGATCGTAGATGGCGGAGAGCAGCGGCCGCCCGTCGAGATACATGCAGGTGCCTTCAATGCGCACGGACGCGAGCCTGATTACCGTGGCCCTGCCCAGCAGGCGGCAGGCCTTGGTTCGCATGCCGGTGTAGAGCTTCAGCTCGTCGCCTACCTTGCAGTGGGGCCGGCCATCCTTGCGCCGGGCGCGGACGGACTGGCGCTTGATGCCGTATTCGACATCTTCGGCAAAGCGGCGCTGAAAGTTGAGGGCTGGCATATCCGCCCCCTATTTCTGCGCCGGCGCGACTTCGGCGATCACGCGGCCATCGAGGGACAGGCGGATCATCGGCCAGCGGAAATATTTGTCTCCGCCGTCGCCCCTGCGGAAGTGCACGAGGCGGTTGTCCGTGAGCTGGTCGACGTCGACGAAGTGATTTCCGTCGACGTAGAACGAGCGGTGGAAGGGGCCGGCGTCGGTGATCTCGCCGGTTTCGGCGTTGCAGCTGATGCGGAGCAGGTCCTGCCCCTGATCTTCGAATTCGATATCGTATTGGTTGGGCATGCTCATCTCCTGTTTTTTCGTATGTCGGACATCGGCACCTTGGCGTCCGTGAGCTTGCCGCCGGATGCCAGATGGGCGGCGATGACGGGGGCGGCGGTTTTGGCGGTGTAGTGGACAGGCTCGCCGTTCTGGAAGTGATAGAAGCTTTCCGGATTGTCCTGGAAATCCTGCCAGGTTGGCGCGCAGTCGGGACACATGACGACGCCGTTGAGCGTGTCATAGGCGTAGAGATCGATGATCTCCGCGTCGCAGGCTTCGCATCGCGGGGCCGCGTCTTCCGGCAGGCGGCTGTCGAACAGGTCGAAGCAATCATCGAGCCAAAGCACGGCGCCGATCGCGAAGATGGCCGCGCCGCAGACAAGCACGACCAGCTCCGGGAGCCAGAACTGCGGCAAGCGGACGAAGCCCGCGATGGCGATGGCGGCGAAGCCTGCGCCTGATAGTGTGATCCATGACGATTTCATGCCTCATCTCCATCAAAAGGGGCCGCGCCGGCGGGAGGGGAAGACGCCGGCGCGGGGTGGAACGGGTTGGCTCCCGCGTGGTCTTTTCGTTGGGTCACACCCGCCGGGCCGGTTGGGAAAAGGCCCCTTGGGATTTCTTCGGGGATTTCCGGAGGCGGGCCGTTGGGAGATACGGCCCGCCTCCCCTGCCCGCGCCCACTTGGCAAGAGCGCGGGAAGTTGGCGGCGATTACGCAGTACTTTGCCGCTGAATTCGGGAGGGCCGGCGCGGGAAGCGCGGCGGGGCGATGCCGGAGGAAAACTCCATGGCGGTTGCCTGGGCGGTGGCGCAGACATTGTTGAGCGCCAGGCGGGCGGCGTTTCTCTCCGCCTTCAGGTCTGCCAAGCCTTCCCAGTGCGGATCCTCGCCGGCGGTTTCCACCATCTCGGCCATGGTCTCGGTGATCTCGCGGTTCAGCTCCATGAGCCGGCGCTTGATCGCGTTCATGCGGGCGGCCTTATCGGGCATCGGATTTCTCCAGCTTTTCCAGAACGACGCCGCCGGCCATGGTGAGTTCCAGGTGGTAGCCCTTGCCGTGGCCGGGGTTCTTCTCGCGGCGGACAAGGCCCTCGCGCACAAGGGCGGCGATGGTGGCGCGCTTGAAGAATTGCGGGCCGAGATACCAGCCGCCGGAAAAGGTGCAGCGGTGGCGGCGATATTGTTTGACATGGCGCAGCGCCTCGCGCTGGGCGGCGGTGAGCGCGCGCTTCGGCGCGGCCACGGCGGGCTTGTCGAACAGGGTGACGGCGGCGGCGCTCATGCGTGGCCTCCGGGTTCGGTTATGGGCTTGGCGCGCGCGCCGCCGCGAACGCCTTTTCCGGTCACTTTGCGCCGCAGCTGGAGCTGAAACAGCGCCGAAAAGATCGGTGCGTTACGCTCCATCATTTCGCGATCGCCGCCGGTCAGAGAGAACAGCATGTCCGCCGCGATCTCCAGAATTGCGGCGACAATGTCCGGGCTTTCCGTGCCTCGGTTCATCTCCCGCATGATCATCTCGTTGATGGCGACCAGCGTTTCTGGATTGCGGAACTTGATGCGGGTGCCAGTCGTCGAGTTCTCGTCGGTCTGGACCTTCGCCAGTTGCCCGCGCAGGCGCGCGCTCGATGCCGCGATATCGAAGTGGACGCTCATGCCGCGGCTCCGTTGTGGTTGGCGGCGGCGTAGCGGCTGAGGAGAAGGGCGCGATCCTGGGTGATGACCGTCTGGCGCAGGTCGGCGGCCGATTGCTTCGGGCCCGCCTCATCCCATGCCGCATGCCATTTGCGCACGGCGGCCGCGCGCCAGCGCAACGGCTTGGCGATCGGCAGCGGCGGCGGGAAGCCGTGCTTGCGCTCCAGCTCGCCGCGCCGGTGCAGGAAGGTTGCGCGGGCGATGCCGAATGTCTCGGCGACATCGGCCGCGCTCATGGTCTCGTAGGTCATGCCGCATCTCCATCGTTTTGCGATACTGCAAATCAATAAGCGTTTTTGCTTATTATGGCAAGCAGAGATTTGCATTTCTGCATATCGATGGTTCTGAGTGACGCTTATCGGGGCCGGAACGGACTAAGCAATTCCGCATGCCTGCTCAGTTCAATGCGAGCGCACAAGGCTGGAGCGGCCCAGCGGTCGCGCGGGGCACGTGAAGACGATCTAGAGGGATGGGATTTGCATGCCTGCTCAGTTCAGTGCGCGCCTATTGGCCCGCATGCCTGCTCAGTTCAGTGCGAAAGGGGGTTTCTGATGATACCGATGGCCGTGCCGGCGATCGACACGCGATCGTCATCGACATGCTCGGGACGCTGCGGCCCGAGACGCATGGAATGGGCGGTGATGAACGGGGCCTGATAGAGACGCATCACCGTTTCCGCTGTGCCGCGCACGGGATCTATGATTTGCGCGATGACGATATCGCCGGTCTTGGCGCGGCGGTTCTGGTCAATCAACACCACGTCGCCGGGCATGACGCCCATTCCGTCGAGCGCGCCGCCCTTCATCACCCACGCCTCTATGCCGTTGCGGCCGCTCTTGGCGGCATTCACGGCGGCATCGACCCAGCCGGCATGCGGCTCGTTGTCGTTGGCGTAAAGAAGCGCATCCGGCTCGGCCATGCCGTTGATGTTGCGGCCGGGCATCTGCCCCGGACGGAAGCCGGAATAGCGGGCGACATTCTCCAGCGTTCCCTGGGTGATGCCAACCGAGCCCGAATTGTCGTTGTAATAGCGCGTGAGCGTGGAGGCTGCCATGCCTGAATTGCTGGCGAGCTTGGACAGCGACAGGTTCATATGATCTGCCACAGCCTTTAGCCAAGCCTTTGTGTCGCGCTGATTTTCGGTCATGCGCGCAAATATATTCTGTTGAAGTGCAAACGCGGTCACAAGAAACACCTTGCAGAATAAGCAATTTTGCTTATGCATATATGCAGAGCAAACCGCAAGGGTGATTTGCAATGTTTTCAGAAATCGAGACGAAGCGCGCGGGAGCCGGCATTTCGCAGGCCGATCTTTGCAAGCGAGCGGGCGTTCATCCAACGACCTACACCGCCCGCAAGGCCGGCCGGCGAACGGTGAGCGAACGGACGTTGCGCAAGCTGTCTGGCGCGCTCGACGAGCTGATCGCGGAACGCCTCGAGGCAATGACGGCAGAGGGAGGGCGGTGATGGCCGAGTTTGCATTTCAGGCAATCAAATCCCCGCCGCCGGCGCAACACGGCGACGTGACCTCAGCGGCGATCGTGGCAATTGCCCGCGAAGCGTCGGCGCTGCGTCAGGCCGAGCCCTGCGGCGGAGACATAAGCTCGCCGGTCGTCAGCATTTCCTCGATATGGCGATCGACAGCCAGCACAAGGCTATCGAAATACGGCGTGCTGCCGTCCAGCCATTGGCCATATATGCGCGCGCAATTCTCGCGACTGACCGGCATGCCGGCCAACGAGCAGGTCAGTACCGCTTTCGACGCTACGGCCGAGGCGGCCACCAGTTCTATGAAATCGCGCAGTTCCCGATCATTCATTTCCATCTGCCTCTCCTTTCTCCGAAAGGCGAAAGCATGCGGTGAGTCTCTGTTTCGACACAAGGGAGGGCGGTGATGCTCGACGAACGAAAGTGCCGCATGTGCGGCTGTACCGATATCTCGGCCTGTCTGCATGCGGACGGAACGCCGTGCTGCTGGGTCGAGGATGATTTCTGCTCCGCCTGCGACGAGAAGATCGATCCCGTCCGCGTGGCGCTCGACGAGCTGGCCTGCCTTACCGGCGAGGCCGGGCTGAAGGCGCTGCTTTCGGTCATCGAGGAGCGGGTGCGGCAGGTCGAGAAAGAGGGCTGGACGCCCGAGCATGACGACAGGCACGATCCCGGCGAGCTGGCGGCCGCCGCCGGGTGTTACGCGCTGCATGCCTATGACGATTTCCGGCTGACCGGCTCCCCTGCATGGTGGCCCTTCGAGGATAGCTGGTACAAGCCGACGACGCCAATCCGCGACCTCGTGAAATCCAGCGCCCTCGATCTGGCGGCCCTTGAGGTCGAGTTCCGCGCCCAGGCGAAAGGCGGTGCGGCATGACCACGTTCTACCGGGATATTCAGCGGGCGGAGAATGATCTCGACAACCTGAAACGCGCCTACCTAAAACGCTGGGGATGGCGTGAAACCTGTAACACGCCGGGTTCTTTCTGGCTTTGGCAGCGTGACTTTTCTGACGTCGACGCAAGGAATTCCAAGTGGTGGGAGGCTGCATGCTCGAGAGCGGCGGCGCGCAATATGCCCTCCCCAAGCAAACCGGCCCCCTACGGTGTGATCACGGCCGACCTGGACATGGCCATCAAGATGACCACGAGGGAACTCGACGAGTTTGATGAAGATCGGGAAGGTGACGCATGAAGTGCGTTCACCTTTCCGAAACCGAAGGCATGCGGAACGGGGCTAACGGTCCCCGCAAGGAAACCGTGATGCGTTGCGATTTCCCCGACAATGAGCCCCATCGCTTCGTCGACTGCCCGACATGGCTGCTGCAGCTGGTTTCCGGCGGGCAGATGGTGCGGCCGGAACGTGACTGTGCGACCTGCCCGGCCTACCGGCAAGGCGGCGCGGCATGACCTTTCCCCTCTCCCTTTTCGAATTTCTGTTTGTGGCAGCCGCGCCCGGCATTGCCGTGTGGCATGTGCTGGCCGCGCTTTGCGTGATCGTCAAGCTGGTCGGCCGGCAATGGGACAGTGTGACGGGGGCGCGGCGATGAACGCGCGGATCACGATCGGCGGCGCGCTGCTGGTGTGCGCCATGGCGCTGTTTTTCGCGCTCGCGCTGGCGCCGGCGGTGACGCCATGAGCCACGAGGGCGCGATCATCACCGTGCGATCCCGCCTGCCGGAGACGGCGCGCGATCCCGCCGCCGTGCGCGGCTTCTGCCGGACCATGATCGACGCCATGAACCGCGCTTCCGCCGCCCTTGAATGCGGCGGCGCGGCGCTGACGGAAGCAGGCTTCGACGCCGCCACCGGCCACCTGATGCTGCGCGGCCTCGCAACAAAAGGCCGGCGCGCGGTGGTGGATGACATCAAGGCACTTGGAGAGAGGTGAAGGCAATGGCATTCGAGAAGGTTGATGTAGAGGCGAGCCGCAATGCGGACGATACCGGCGTCCGTGTGTCGCTGGTGAAGCTGAAGGGCGGCGCGGCGAAGCTGCGGATTACCGTCGACAGCGATGTCGCCGGCAGGTTCTTTCGCGGGAACCTGCCGACGGTTGGTCGCGAGCTGCATGTGGGGACCGGCGAGCATCATGGCCTGATCAGGCTGGTCGTAGTCGATCGCGCGCCGCTCACGGCGGAGCCGCGCAAGCTTGGCGGAGGCGTCAACCAGCGGAACTGCCTCGTGTTCAATTGCGGGCACCTGACGCATTTCGTCGATCGGGCGGAAAAGCCGCAGGCCGTGCGGTGGGATCATATCGACGCGGAGACGATCGAGATCGTGTTGCCCGCCTGGGCGGACGAGACCAGGCCCAAGCCCAAAACCGCCGAGGATATCCAGCGCGACATGAACCGCGAGGCCGCCGAGCGGCGCAAACGGATGGGCATGTGATGAAAAAGGCGGCGATCAACCATGATGAGTTGCGGCGGCTGATTGGCGTGGTGGAGGCCGCGCGGGCGGGTATTCCGCCCGTCGAGCTCGTGCCGCATGCGGAGATGCGCGCGAGCGTGGAGGCGCACCGCGCCGGCGCGAAGGCGGCGTTCGAGCGGCTTGCCGAACGCGAGGGCGCGAAGGTGCGCGACAACTGGAACGGCGCGCAGATCATTCTCGGCGGCATCAAGGCGACATCGACCAGCGGCCCCGCCGGCGCGCTTTCCAACTGGGTGCGCGCGGCTGAGCTGAAGCTCTCGGCGGAGGCGCGGCTTGCCGCCAAGGGGTAACCACTGCGGCCCCCGGGCCGCATTTTTCAAGGCTCTTTTGTAGTGCGTGGGCCGCTTCTTTTCGAGGGGTGGCGATGGATATTGCGGGACTTATGGATGCGATCGAAACCAGCGGATTTTCACGCAGCGCCGTGGCGCGGGCGGCCGGGTTTTCCGGGGATTATCTGCGCCAGATCGAACGCGGGCGGCGGCCGCTGACGCGGGTGACGCTGACCAGGGCGCGGCTGGCGATCCGCCGGCTTGCGCGCGGCGATGGCGAGGCCGACGCGGCGGCAAGTGCCGCCTACCGCATGGCTGTTGCCTATGCCGCGCGCGCGCTTTCGCTTTGCCCGGCCGAGGTGCTGGACGCAAGCCCGGGCCGGCGCGCGACGGCGGACCCGGCCTGGATGGCGGCCGCAAAGGCGCGCCGGCTCGCGCTTTATATCGCCAACATCTACATGGGCGTTCCCCAGGCGCGGCTGGCAAAGGCCGCCGGCATGAGCAAGGCCGCCGTTTCCATGGCGCTGAACGCGCTGGAAGACGAGCGCGACAGCTGCGAGACCGAGGCGCTGCTTGCCGATATCGAACGGGTGTTCGGCGCATGAGGAACGATCTGCCGGAAATCAAGCAGGGGCTGAAGGACCGGATCGAGACCGTATGCCTGCAGCTTTTGCCCGACGGCCGCCGCCAGGGCCGGCTTTGGGTGGCGCATAACCCGGTGACGCTGGACCATGACCGCAGCCCGGAATTCAAGGTGGCGCTCGACCGCGATATTGGCGCGTGGAAAGACTGGCGCACCGGGCTTTCCGGCGATGTGCTGGGCATGGTGGCTTACCTCACCGCCGGCGACGAGAAGGATATTCGCGCGGCCTGCGAATGGGGGCGCGATTTTCTCGGGCTTCGCCATATGAGCGAGAGCGAGCGCCGGCGCATGGCCGAGCGCGCCAAGGCCGCGCGCGCCGCCGCCGAGCGCGATGCCGCCCGCACCCGCCAGCGGCGCATGCAGGCGGCCGAGCGGCTTTTTCTGGACGGCGCGGCCGCCGGCACGGGCGGCGCTGCCGAGGCGCATGCGCGGCGCTATTTCGCCGGGCGCAATTGCGCGCTGGAGCATGTCGCGAGCCTTGATCTTGAGACCTTCCGTTTTGCCGCCGCCGCCGAATACTGGCCGCGCGCGGTGTGGCGGAGCGAAAACGGCCGGCGCTGGAAGGAAAACCCCGGCCCGCTTCTGCCGGCCGTGCTTTCCGCCATGCGCGCGCCGACCGGACAGCTGACCGCCGTGCATTGCACGTTTCTGGACCCGCTGACGCCAAAGAAATTTGCCGTGAGCGCGGATGAAAACGCCAAGCTGATGTTTGGCGAGGCCAAGGGCGCGGTGATCCGCATTGCCCACGGGCCGGAGGGATTGTCGCCAGAGCGCGCGACCCGGCCGCATCCGCTGATCCTGTGCGAGGGTGTCGAGGACGGGGTTTCGCTTGCCGGCTCCATTCCCGAGGCCCGCGTGTGGGCGGCGGGCATGCTTTCCAACCTCGCCAATGCGCCGGTGTGGATGGATTGCGTGAGCCAGATCGTGGTGTCGAAGGACAATGACTGGGGCAACCGCCAGGCGGCCAAGCAGTTTGACGCGGCGATGGAGGCGCTGGAGCGCGCCGGCAAGCCGCTCGCCACCATCGCCAGCCATATCGGCAAGGACTTCAACGACATGATGCAGGATGAGGATGATGAGTGAAGCGGGACACAATTCCGGGATCGCGGCCGACCAGCTGCGCGCCTTCGTGGAGCGGATCGAGCGGCTGGAGGAGGAAGGCCGGGCGATCAACGACGACAAGAAGGAGGTCTATGCCGAGGCCGGGAGCACCGGCTTCGACAAGAAAGCGATCAAGGCCGTGGTGGCCTTGCGCCGCAAGGATGAACAGCAGCGCATGGAGGAAGCGGCGATCCTCGACACATACATGGCTGCGCTGGGCATGAAGCGAGACGAACAATGACAAGGAAAAAGACCGATGCGAAAAAGCCAGCAGATGCAAAGCCGGAAGAAGACCAGCCGGTTGAACAGGCAGGCGGCGCGACAGAGGCGACTGGCGCGGTGGTACCGGGCGACGGTGCTAACGCCGCTGAAGGCGGAAGCGAGAAGCCGGCCGGCGCGCCGGGCGCGGCTGATGGAGCTGATGACGCGCCCGTGGGTGAGGCTGCCCCCGGCCCGGACGGCGAAGCGGGAGCAGAAAATGCAGAAACGGCCGGCGGCGACATCGGCGGGGCCCAGCAGAGCGATGATCATGGCGGGGAGAGCGCCGGCAACGGCGGCGATACTCATGGCGATGACATCGCAGGCGGCGAAAGTGCTGAGAAGCCAGCAGCCAACGCAGACCTCGCCCAGGAGCAAGCCGGAACCGCCAGAGACGTGAACGCCGAACCCGGCGACTATTGGCCGGCCGCGTTTTCCACGCCGCTTGATGACAGCAACCGCATGCTGGCGATGGTCGCCGACGAGGCCGCGCGGGTTGCCAGTTACGGCATGGTGCGGGTGAACATCTCCTTCGACACGTTCGATCCCGACGCCACGACCCAGGGGCCGAAGATGGCCGGGCCTGACCACCTGATGCTGGAAGTGAAGGCGCTGGCCGACAAGATCGGCGAGCGCGCCACGCCCGAGGTGTGCTGGACCCATGTGAAGCTTGCCGGTGTGTTGGCTGGCAAGGAGATGATGGACTGGGACCGGGCCTATTTCATGGTTTTCGTCTCCGTCTATCTGGAGCTGAAGAAGGCGGCGGACCAGCACCGCGCCTTTGCCCGCGTGATGGCCCCTGCCCCGCCGAAGAAGAAGATCGATCCCGAGGACCTGACCACGGGGATGGTCGAGGGGTTCGGCGCGACGATCAAGACGCGGTGAGAGCATGACAGACCAGGCAAAACTGATCCACGCCCGCGAGCGCTATGAGCGTGCCGCCCACCGCGTGCAGACCGCGATCGCGTTCATGCCCGATCACCAGAACCAGACGCCGAAGCATTTGCGCGTTGGCGTCGACATGTCGAAGGCCGACCAGGGCGGGCTTGCCCGACTGCTGATCGACAAGGGCGTGATCTCCGAGCTGGAATATTTCGAGGCGATGGCCGACAGCGCGGAACGCGAGGCCGAAGCCTATGAAACCGAGCTTTCGGTCCGATCCGGCGTGAACACCAAGACGCTGTAGGCAAGGTAATCCCCGTGGCGGCTGCGGCCGCCACGGCGCAATGCATTTTGGAAATGACGGGCGGACATGGCGAAAACACCGAAAATTCAGGGCGGGCGCAAGGCCGCGAAGGCGGCTTTTACCGACGCGTTGCGCGAGATGGAGGAGCAGACGCCGGCGGCCGACATGGCCGACCCGAACGAAGCCCGCAACGGCATTCAGCCCGGCAAATGGCCGGGCTTTCCCGCCAATGCGCTGCCGCCGGACTGCCCGGTGACCGTGCTGGGCCTGAAGGGCGATGCTGTCTACATCATCTCCGCCTCCGGCCAGCTGCATGAGGTGCGGCGCTGGGACCTGCCGACGCTAACCATGCTGTTTGCGCCCTATGGCAATTTTCTGAAATGGGCCTGGCCGGGTTATTCCAAGGCCAAGGAAGACCCCAAGACCGGCGAGCTGATACCGCCGCAGGTGAACCGGCTGGAGCGCGACAAATGCACCGAAGCGCTGATCAACGAGGCCGGGCGGCGCGGGATCTTCGACCCGGCCGAAAATGTGCGCGGGCGCGGCGGTTGGAAGACCGACGACGAACGGATGATCTGGCATTCCGGCAAATGGCTGTGGACCGTGGACACGACCGTGAACCGCGAGAACCGGGCGACCGGCTGGAAGCTGCAGCGGGCAAAGCCCGGCGAATATTTCGGCTATTTCTACAAGCAGGATGCGGCGATCATGGAGCCGTGGATGGAGCCGATCGGCGTGATGGACAGCCCGGCCCACCAGCTGCTGCAGGACCTGACCACGTGGAAATGGCAGCGGCCGAAGCTGGACCCGCTTTTTCTGCTGGGGTGGATGATGGCGAGCCTGATGGGCGGTGCGCTGGACGTGCGGCCGATCGTGTTCACCACGGGGGGCGCCGGCGTCGGCAAATCCACGCTGCACAACATTATCCGCTCGCTGTTCGGCCGCACGCTGTTTTCCACGGCCAACACGACGGCCGCCGGCATCTATCAGAACATCGGCCATGACAGCCGGCCGGTGGCTGTTGACGAATTTGAGGCGCGGGCGGGCAGCGCCAAGGAGCAACAGGTGATCGAGCTGGCGCGGCAGGCCTATTCCGGTGCTGAGATGCATCGCGGCAGCCAGAACCACTCCGGCGTGGAATTCCAGCTGCGCAACGCCTTCATGTTCTCCTCCATCCTGCACCCGCCGCTGACGGTGCAGGACAAGACCCGCATGGCGATCCTGAACCTTCGCGCGCTGGACAAGGGCCATGGCCGCGCGCCGGTGATTTCCGATGTTGCTGGCCGCATGCTGCTGCGCCAGGTGATGGACGGGTTTCACGATTTCCACGCCCATATCCTGCCGGCCTGGAAGGTGATCCTCAACAAGGTGGGGTTCGACGCGCGCGCGATCGACACCTATGGCGCGCTGCTTGCGGCGGCGGAGCTGGCCGTGGGCCGCCAGGGCATGGCCGACCTGACCGGCTTTCCCGCCGACAACGAAGAAGCGATCATCACCATGCTGCGCGACGCCACGGCCGACGAGCGGGCGGCGCAGACGCCGAAATGGCAGGAGGTGCTGGACAGGATCCTCGCGGCGACGATCGACCAGTACCGCCATGGCGAAAAATACACCGTGGGCCGGCTGCTGGAGCTGCTGGAGATTGACGCCGTGCCGCTGGACGAGGCGCGATCGAGCCTTGCGATGATGGGGCTTGGCCTGCGCGACAAGGGCAAGCCCTGCAAGGGCTACGGCCTTGCCGTGCCGGTGAATGACGAGGGCAAGCTGCAGGAGCTGTTCGCCCGCACGGATTATGCCCGCGGCGTGTGGACCCAGGCGCTGCGACAGGCCCCGGAAATGGTGGCCCCGCCGGGGCTGGAGCGGAAGCACTACATGGTGAAGATCAACCGGCAGGCCAAGAGCTGCACGATTATTGATCTTGCCGGTTATGACCTGGCGCTGGGCGGGGTTGATGAGGATGGGTGAGCGGGCCGTGCCCAAGCCGGCCCGCTCGATTATCAGATGTCATATGAAAAGGTCGCCCTGGTCCGGATCAGCGCCAGAGAATTTTTTCCCCGTGTTTATTTCGCTGACGCGCCCGGGGTTTATGTTGAAGATAGCGGCGATCTTGTGTTGTGGCACTCCGAGCGCCAAAAGCACTTTGATTACAACCGCCATCTCGCGTGTCACCTCTGGCGAACTCTTGCGAACAGGACGAGAACGTATTTTCTTCACCATTGCCGAATTCCTTTCGTATCGACAGTAGAGCACTTGTCTCGAAAGGTCGTCGGCTATACGCTCCAGCTGCTTGAGAAGAGTGTAACAACCTTCTTGTTCCGAGTGATCCGCGTTCCAAGTGCACCAACACAAGCGGATCATTTATTTTGCGGCCGGCAAGGAAGCGCCAACTTCCTTCGCCGGCCGCATTTCTGCATCGGGACATGCCCGAGAGAATCACTATAGACGATTTTTTCTTCAAAAAATTCGCCGTCCCCAGGTTTTCCCCAAAGCCCACGGTCGTTCCCACGGAAGATCGGATGGCTGAACTTTTCTGAAACCTGCATGAAGAAAGCTATCGCTGACTGCGGGCGGTTGTCGAGGCCTAGCACTTGCTTGCTGAATAAATTATGTTCTTCCTTTGTTCTAAAAGGAGAACGCCATGACCCGCAAACGACGCAAGACCCTCCACCCGTTCACCCGTCAGCAGTTCCTCGACAAGCTCTATTATTGCCGGAAGGTAGCGATCGAGCTGCGCACCGAGGCGCATTTCTCCGCGCCGGAATATGCGGCCGCCGGCGAGATGACCGACGCGATCGACAAGATCGCCGAGGCGCTGACGGGCGATCGCGAACTGTATTGGCAGACGTCGATCGCCCACCGGGTGTTCACGCCAGGCGCGCCGCCCTGGACGGATGCGCTGAAGGAGTAGCGCCCTTCATGTCGGGCGACATCGATCGCTTTGCCCCTGCCCGTCGACCCGCGCCCCTTGTCGCAAAGCCGTCAACCGTTGTCGCCAATGCGCCAGCGCATTGAACATTCCCGCGCCCTGAGGGGGATTAAGCGGAGCCCGCGCCGGATCGTGCCAGAGCGCCGCTGGTCGCGGCGCTTTCGGCGAATGCCCCGTGATTTTGCCCGGCGCGGGCACTTGACGCGGCGAAATCGGTGTCACGGTTGGCGCGGAGCGTTCCGGCATCTTCGACGGGCGCGGGTGGTTGACGGCGGTTGACGATGGGTTGACCGTAAGTCAACCGCGATACTTCAGGGAAAACAAGGGCTTATGCTGACGGTTGACGGGTTGACCGATATAGGGAGTTTTTCACGCGCGCGCGCATGCGTATACGCGAAACAAAACACGTCAACCCGTCAACCCATAGGTGTATATAACTGAAAACAAACAGAAATCGCGGTTGATTTGCCGGTTGACCGGCGGTTGATCCAGTGAACCGAATAAAGAATTGGGGTGATAATCGGACATGGCCGACGACGACGCGAAAAAGGGGACTGAAGGGGCTCACACGCCGGGGAATTCCGGCGCGGCGGGCAGCGATGGCGGTGGTTCGCCTGGGCCCGAAGTGGATCCCGATCGGGCGGCGAAGATCGGCAGCGGCAAGGCCGAGGTCGAGGCGGCGCTGACCGGGCTTGCGGCCGAGCTTGCGCCCGACGAGGCCGAGGCCGACCAGCTTCCGCTGATGCTCGACGAGATCGACGAGCAGCAATCGCTGTTTACGGGCCCGGTGCGCCATGTGGCGGACAAAATATCAGAGGCGCGACGCGGGCGCGGGAGGCCGAAGGGCTCGAAGAACAAGGCGAATGCGGAATTTCGGGACGTGGCGATGCGGATGGGCTATCGTCACCCAGGGCTGAACCTCCTGGGCATGGCAAATGCGAACCCCTATGCTCTGGCGGCCGAGCTGGCCGGATACGATCCCGGCGAACACGATCCGCGCCTGTACCTGCATGCGCTCGTGCGCGCCGGGAAGGTTCTGCCTGGCGCTATGACGGGGCTGGTCATCAAGGCGCAGGAGATGATCGGCAAGGCCAACGCCGAGCTTCTGCCCTACTTCGAGAGCAAGGCTCCGACCAAGGTTGACCTTCCGCCCGATCGACCGATGGGCGTCATGGTGATCGGGGAGATGCATATCGAACGGGCGCGCGATGACGCGGTGTTTGACATGACCCGGTTCGACAAACCGGATTGAATGAAATCAATGGGTTAGCCGTGTGACATTTGCGGTGAAAGTCACAAGTCACCTAAGTTGTTGATATCGTTGGGGATGCGACTGATTGCATATCAGTGGGGCGACCCCTCTTTTTCGCGCGAGATCGCCCTCCCCTGGCATTTTCCGCCGCCGCCCAGCTTCAAAATTTTTTTCGCCACCCCTCCCCCGGGGTGTCGTGCCTCACACACACCGGCCCTGCCGAGTTTGCCAGTTAACCGGATTTGCCGCGAACTAAATTTGTTCTCGCGATGGACGGGGCGCGGGCGCGCCCGACCCCACAAATTCCGCGAGGGCAAGGGTCTTGGGTATCGATCTCAAACATTACAGGCCGCCCGGGCCTGTGGGTGCGGCATTTCTGGTCTCGCGAGGGCCGATCGATATCATCATGGGGCCTGCGGGCTCCGGGAAGACCGTCGTTTCCTGCGCCAAGGGGCCGATGCTGGCCGCGTCCTACATGCCGGTCTGCAAGGATGGCTGGGTCCGCTTCAAGCTGTCGACCGTGCGCGACACCTATCGCGATTTCGCCCGAACCGCACTCGCCTCCTGGCATGAGATGTTTCCCCGGGATCATCCCTGGACGGTTTCCTACGAGGGCGGCCAAGACCGGCCGATCAAGCACCGGCTGAAATGGGAGGCCTGGCGCGGACCCGACAAGGTGATGATCGATTTCATCCTCGAAACCGGCGCGATCGGCGACGCCAATGTCGAGCAGTACATCAAGGGTTTCGAGACTTCGGCAGGCTGGGGCAACGAGGTCGATCTCCTTGACGAACGCGTCCCGGGCCTCCTGTTTCAGCGCACCGGACGTTATCCACCGGTCGAGATGATCGCGCCGTCCGAGCTTGACCGCGTGTCGAAGGACGGCCGCAAGGCCATGGAGCTGATGGGCATGACGGTCGAGCCCAACGAGGTGGTTCTGCCGCGCATCTTCTGGGGCGACATGAACCCGCCGGATATCGACCACCCGCTGTTGAAGCAATGCGGCTACGGCCATCACAAGGATCAGAAGAACCCGGCTTTCAATTTTTTCCAGCAGCCCGGCGGCCTTGATGCCGGGGCGGAAAACCGCGTCGGCAAGCCGCGTTCGTCCTACGAGTTGGAGGCCAAGACCCAGCCGGAACATATCGTGCGCCGCATGGTGCACGGCCTTGCGGGCTATGCCCAGGACGGCAAGCCGGTCTATCCCGAATTCTCGCAGAACCGGCATGTTGCCGACCAGGCGATCGCGCCGGTCAAAGGCATTCCGCTGACGATGGGCATGGATGCCGGCGGATCGCCCGCAGCGACGATCGGCCAGTTCTTGCCCAATGGGCAAAACCGGCTGCTTTGCGAGGTGGCGAGCGAGCCCGGAACCGGACCTTCCACCTTCGGCAACATGTTGCTGGAAGTGCTGATGTCGCGCTTTCCGGGCATGCCGATCGCCGGCGTCTGGTGCGACCCCGCCGCGTTCATGGGCGGCGATACGAACACCGGCGAATTCAACTGGGTGCTGACGGTTCAGAACGTCATCCGCATGCCGATCATGCCGGCGCCATCAAACGAACCCGGCATCAGACAAGAGGCGGTCCGCTGGTATCTTGGCGGCCGGATCGACGGCACAACGGAGCGCTATCTGGTCGACCCGTCTTGCCGGCTGATGATCGGCGGTTTTGCCGCGCACTACAAGCTGACGAAACAGGCCAGCATCGGCGGAACCGACAAGCTCGCCGTGGTGAAGAACGAATATTCTCACCCCCATGACGCCGAGCAATATCGCTGCCTGGGTTATCGCGGGCTCGCTTCGGTCATCGGCGATGCCGCCAAGAATTCCCTGCCCGCCAATGTGTCGAGCCTGTTCAGCCAGCGCAAGAAGCGCGAGGAGGCCGGGCCGAAGCGGGATTTCAACGTATGGGACGTTTGAGGTTTTCGGCTCCGGCGGCGCTGACGGATTGCCTGGAGGCGGCCGGGGCGCGCGGATTTGTGCGGCGCGCGCTGTTGTGGATGCGCGAGGCCGGCGACAGCGCGGCCGTGTTCGACGATGACGGATTGCTGGCGGTAGCGTTTCTGGTGCCGGCCGGCGATGAGCTGGAATTCTGCCTTGCGATCCTCCCTCGCGCGCGGGCGCGCATGCGAGGGCTGGTGCGCCTTGCCCACTTAACGCTTTCCCGGCTCGCGGAAAATGGTGCCGTGATCACATGCCGGGTGCGGCCCGGTCACCGGCCGGGCGAACGCATGGCCGCGATGACGGGCTTTCGGCATGTGGACGGCGACAAATGGATATTCGAAGGGATCGCGAGCGATGGGACGGATCGTCAGAGGCCTGTTCGGCGGCGGAGCCGGCAAGGAAGCCAAGCAGGAGGCGCAGAAAAGCCGCGAGCTGCAGGCGGTGTCGAATGACCGGCAGCTTGCCGAGGTCAACCGCGCCGACAACAAGGCCGCTGTTTCCCGCCGCCCGCCGCGCGGCCGTCGCCTTTTCGAGGATGGCCCGGACGGTATGAGCGCGGTGCTTGGCGGATGAAGGGCAACCGGGACGTCGACACCAAGGCGCTGGAAACCAGACGCAGCAAGGCGTTCAGCCTCCGCTCGCACTGGAACCCGCTCTATCAGGACGCCTATGATTACGTGATGCCGATGCGACGGCCGACCGGCAAGGGGCGCAAGGCCAACCAGCCCGACCGGCTGTTCGACATGACCGCGCCGATGTCGGCCATGTATTTCGCCGGCGCGCTGCAGCGTGATCTTTTCCCCGCCGGACAACCGACATTCTCGCTGGAAGCCGGGCCGCTCGCACGTCTTGCCGTCATCGAGAAAGACCTTGCCACGCTCAACCGGCGGCTGGAGGAGATGGCAAAGCAAATCCACCCGTTTTTCCTTGCCGGCGACTGGGATACGGCGGTGCACGAAATGTGCATCGACCTTTCGATGGGCACCGGGGCCATTCTCCCGGTCAAGGGGACGCGTGATCAGCCGCTGATGTTCGCCTGCATCCCCTTCGATCAGCTCTATATCCTGTGCGACGCCTTCGGGCGGGTGCGCTATGTGTGCTGGGATCAGGAGCTTTCCGCCGACCAGATCGTCGCGGCCTTTCCTGACGGGCGGTTTTCGGAGGAATTTCGGAAAAAAGCCCAGCGGAACCCCTCCGACAACATCATCCTGCATCAGGAATGGTGGGCGGACGCGGATCCGCGCGGCGGCTGGCATTTCTGCGCCCGCCTCGATAACGAGGGCAGCGTGATCGATCATGAACGCTACCGGACGCAGCCGATCGCGGTTGCCCGCTACTATCGCGTGCCGGGCGAGGCCTATGGGCGCGGTGTGGTGCTGACGGCGCTGCCGACGATCAAGACGGTGAACAAGGCCCAGGAGCTGGCGCTGAAATCCGCCGCGATCGCGATGCTCGGCATATGGGGCTATCGCGCCGGCGGCACCTTCAATCCCGATACCGTGCGGATGGGGCCCGGGCAGTTCTGGCCGATGCAATCGACCGGCGGCATGCTGGGCCCCGACGTGCAGCGGCTTGACCCTGCGAACGGCCGTCTGGACGTCGGCAAGATGCTGATCGGCGATCTTCAGCAGCAAATCCGTGATGCGATGTTCGATACCCGCCTGCCGGAATACCAGGGCACGCCGCGCTCGGCTTCCGAGATGGCTGGAAGGCTTCAGCAGCGGGCGAATATCCATATCGGCGCGTTCGGCCGGCTCGTGCATGAGATCATGCCGGTGGTGGTGCCGCGTTCGGCTGAAATCCTGATGGAATGGGGTTTCCTCAGCGAGCTTCGGACAGTCGACAATCTTTTGATTTCCGCCTCTGTGCGTTCGCCGATGGCGGCCGCGCTCAATGCCGACAGGATCGCGGCGATCGCGAACTATCACGAGATGACGCTTGCCATTGCCGGGCCGGAACGGGCGCGGCTTTACGAGGACCAGGACAAGATGATGGCGAAGATCGCCGAGGGCCTGCAAATCCCGAAGGACATGATCCCAACGGAGGACCAGAAGGCCAAGGTCATTCAGGAAATCGAGAACGCGCGGATTCAACAGCTCGGCGCGATGTTTGCCGAGGAGGCGGCCAAAAAGGCCCCGGAGATGATTGCCCGCGAAGCCGAGCAGGAGGCCGCGTAAATGGGCAATGGACCATTCATCGCTGAGCGGGCGGCTCAGCCGCTGGACCTGCTTGAGAGCGGCATGGCGGGCGGCGGCTGGGAAGCGCTGGAAAAGGTATTCGCCCAGGCCCCGGAAACGGCCGGGCCGCTGAAGCCCGCCGACGATCTGGCCGAATTCATGTGGGGGCTTTATTGCACCGCCCCGGGCCGCGCCATGTTTGAATGGCTGATGGACGTGACCGTGCGCCAGGCGTTCCGGGTGACGGGACAGAGCTTCGAGCAGACTGCCTTGAACGCGGCCTGCCGCGAGGGCCGCGACGCGGTTGCGATGCTGATGATGCAGGCCGTCGAGGCCGGCAAACAATCGACCGAAAACAAGAGAAAGAAAACGGAGAAGCCCGATGCGTGATCTTCTGAATATCCTGTTGTTTGCCGCCGACGATGGAGGCGCTAGCGGCGGTGCTGGTGACGGCGACGGCGGCGGCGCGGGCGATGATGCCGCGGCGGCTGCGGCGGGAGCTGGCGACGGTGGTGCTGGAGATGGCGGCGCTGGAGATGGCGGCGATCCGCCTGCCTTCTATCGCCCCGAGGGACTGCCCGACAGCATGCTGGGCAAGGATGAGCGCGAGACCATGGACAAGATGGCAAAGGCGCTCAATGGCTATCGCGATCGCGACGCCAAGGTGAAGGTTCCCGAAGATGCCGGCGAGTATTTCAAGTTCGCCGACGATCAGCCCGAGGAAATCCGGCCCTATCTCGCCGAGATCGCGGAAGACGAGGCGATGTCGAAGCCGATGGCGGATTTCCTGAAGGCAGAGAAAATCCCGGTCGACATCTTCCAGAAGATCACTTCGAAGTTCCTTTCGCTCTCTTCCGAGATGGGCCTGATGGAACCGCCGATCGATATCGCCGCCGAGCGGGCAGCACTCTTGCCGGAGGCGGCCAAGCACCTGCCGGCAGACGGGCAGAAGCAGGCGATCGAAACGCGTATGAACGAAAACTTCGCCTATATCGACAGCCTCGTGGGTCAGAACGGCGGTCTTTCCAAGGATGCGGCCGAATACGCAAAGGCCATGTTGGGCGATAGCGCCAAGGGTCACCAGTTCTTTGAGTTCATGCAGAAGGCCATGGGCCGCGACGGCGGCGGCGGTCCGGCGTTGAACGATCTTGGCGGCGATGGCCAGAAATCAGTTCGCGCTCAGCTGCAGGCCGAGCTCGCCAAGCCCGAAAACAGGCCCGATCATCCGAAATTCAACAAGGCTGAATATGACGCGCTGATGGCGCGCTACGAAAAGGAAATCGGTTAGCGCACTTAACCGCTCCCGGCGGCCTGCATGATTGGCAGGCTACCGGACGGGAGCGACCCGAAGACGCGGCGGCTATCCTTCACAGGACCCGCCAGTGCTTCGGCTAATCGGCCCTCACGGTGATTTCGTCCAATCATCAAACATTGAGGGCTACAATGACTGTTCAGAACTGGTTCAAAGAAGTTATCCGCGACATGGTCCGCCTGCGCTATCAGGCGATGGGCGGCTATCTCGACGGCATGTTCATGCAGGGCGACGGCCATGCCGGGCTTATCAAGTATCCGGTCGCCGAAGGCACCATTCAGATGTACAAGCTGACCGGCGCCATTCAGGAAATCGACGCATCGCGCATCAATCTCGGCACGATCGACCTGCAGGTCGAGGATTTCGAGGCGTCCGCCTGGCTGGACCTGCCGGCCGATCAGCGGAAGATGGGGCCGCAGTCCAAGGAAGCGATCGCCAAGCTGATGACCAAGGCCGTGCGGATGAAGCGCGACTTCCTGCGCCTCGATGCGCTGAACGCGTTCGCCGCCGCAACTTCCACGCTGACCGACAATCCCAAGACGGTTGAAACGATCGGCGACGGCACCACCACCGTCACGCTTGAAGACGCGGTCTATGTCGGCGACAGCATTGCCGGGACCGGCTCGGAAGAAGATATCTTCTGGATCATGCCGCATTCCTGGTTCAGCCAGCTGATGATGTACAAGCAGTTCTCCAGCTCCGAATATCAGGGGCCGGTCAATCTGCCCTTCGCACAGGCCTCGAAGGTCAAGAAGAAAACCTTCCAGGGCGTGCACATGATCGCGCTGCCGAACGAAATGTTCGCCTATGGCACAGGCGCATACGGGACCGGTAGCAACGGGCTGCCCTTCAACGCCAGCAACTATATCGACACCTTCGCCTGGACCAAGGATGCGGTCGGCGCGGAGATCGAGTGGGATCAGGAGAATATGAACATCTACGATATTCCCCAGATCAAGGGCACGCGCCAGCTCGCCAAGGTTCAGCTTTCCGGCAATGCCGTGGGTATTCTCCCCGAAGGGGTGAAGCGCATCCGCATGAAGGCGATCAACAAGGCCACCGATCCGGCCGCCGCATAACCGGCGCGGCCTTCGGGCCGCCCTTCCCTGATTTCTTTCAAATCCGAGGACTTCGATATGCCCGCAAACAAGTACAATCTGACCACGGCCGGAAAGACGGTCGCGCTCACCAACACCCGTATGGTCGGCATGAAATATTATGCCACCGACGACACGGTCGCCGAGGTGACGGCCGCCGGCTATTTCAACCCCAGCCGCGCCGATCTGTCCGTCAATACGCTGATCGTTGCCGATTGCGACCTGGACGGCACGCCGGCGCTCGCCATGCTGCGGGTGACGGCCGTTCCGGCGACCGGCAATGTGACGACGGCGATCGTCGACTGGACCGCTTCGAGCTAAGGCTGTAACGCGCTTCCCACTTAACCGCCAGCCACGGCCGATAGACTTTCGGCCGTGGCT
The DNA here is from genome assembly GCF_053484265.1 of Martelella sp. FOR1707. NCBI lineage: Bacteria > Pseudomonadati > Pseudomonadota > Alphaproteobacteria > Hyphomicrobiales > Aurantimonadaceae > Martelella > Martelella sp. FOR1707. The sequence continues at coordinate 55,633 of NZ_JBAKFP010000010.1, forward strand.
TTTTCTTGCGGGAAATCTCATGACGATCGACAAGGCAACAATCATCAACTGGGCGCTGGTCGATATCGGCGCGGGGCCGGTGTTTTCCGTCGATGACGGGTCCGATCTTTCCGAGCAGTGCGAAAATTCCTGGCAGCGATGCGTCGACGAGGTGTTCGGCATGCATGACTGGTCGTTCGCGCGGAAAACATATCGCAATGTCCGCCATGCCGAGACCCCGGAAAACGGTTGGCACTACGGTTTCGACCTGCCGGGCAACCGGATCGGCCCGCCGCTGAAGGTCATGGATCAGGCCGGCAGCTCACCCCGCCCTCTGCGCGAATATGCCCTCGAGGAGGGGATGCTTTTCTGTAACCAGTCGGAAACATGGTCGCTCTGCAAGGTGGCGGTTGCGCCCGATGCCTGGGAGCCGCCGTTTCGTGCGGCCTTCGTGATCGCCCTTGCCGGCTATCTGGCGATCCCGATCTGGTTCGACGAGGATCTCCGCGACGCGAAGCTTGCGGAGGCCTTCGGCTCGCCGTCGCAACAGGGCGGCGGCGGCAAGCTTGGCCGGCTGATGGCGCAGGATCGAGCCGGCGCGCCCGTGGGACAGACCCAGGCGGATGACGAACCGCTGACGGCCGCGCGAACTACCGGAGCCGGCCCGATCCATACGCCTTGGCACGGGGATTTCTGACATGGTTTCGGCGATCTCCGGCCCGTTCAACAGTTCCGCCAATGCCGGCCAGCTTTCCGAAGACCTTTTCGGCAAGGTGAACCTGAAGCAGTATTATTCCGGCGCACAGCGCATGCTTGGCGTTGAGCCCGTGCCCCAATCCGGCTTTCAGTTGATGCCGGGCACCGTTTATGCCGGCCCCGCCCCTTCCGGCGAGAGCCGCATGGGCGTGTTGCGGGTGAATGGCAGCCTTTCCTATACGCTGATCTTCACCGCCGGCCAGGCGGAAATCTGGCGCAACGACATGGTGAAGGTGGCGACGGTCTCGCTGCCGGCGATCACGTCCGATCTTCTGCCCACGCTGAAATTCTACGGCGAGGCAAACACGTTCGGCATCTTCGCGCAATCGATCTGGAGCGGCATTCGCCTGTTTCGCGACGAAAACGACGATACCAACTGGACCGTGACAGACTGGCCCTATGAATATCTGCCCGAACTCGACCTTGGCGGCAGCTACACAAAAACCGATGATATATGGGAAATCTTCCTGCGTTGGGACAACGAGGTCAACGGGCTTGTCGTTGCCATGACCGTTGACGGCGTCGATACGGCCTCCGTCGATCTCGTTGACGGGTCCGGCGACCCGATCTCTCCGGGCACAGCCAGCGAAACCGACTGGGGCAATTTTGCGAATGCATTGGCGGATGCGATATCCGATCTATCGGGATTTGAAGACACTGTGTCGGCTGCGATTTCTGATCTCAGCTATCTTTCGTCTACAGGCTACATCAAGGTCGTTATGACCTTTTCGGGCGCTCTGTCCGGCAGCGAATACGGTTTCAACGCGCAGGTGGTAAACACATCAAGCGCCTCGTCGCTGGTCGGTCACGTACAGATCGGAAAGACGGATGGTGAGCCGCTTATTTCGGCCTCACGCGGCGGTTTTGCTGGCATGGAAATCTACCAGGACCGTGCGGTCTATTATGCGCCAAAGGCCAAACAGGCTGCCTTGAACATGTCGCAGGTGGGGGAATACTTCACGCTCAATATCGAAACCGAGCGCCCCAACGACGCGCGCCTGGAGGCGTTGCGCACTGATACTTCCGAGCGCGTTACGCATCTGCTGGACGATACCTATCTTGTGATCTTCACCGACCAGGCCGAATATTTTCTGAGCAACCGGAAGCTCGACAAGTCGGAGACGCTGAATTTCGTGCGTGCGTCAAAGATCGGCTCCAGCCTCAGTTGCGCGCCAGTGACGATCGACGGTCGGGTCTATTTCTTTTCCACAGACGGCTCGATCCTTTATTCCACCGTCTATGACGCGGTATCGACAACCTACACGCCCGAGGCGGTCAACGACCTCAACCGCGACCTTTTGCAGAACGCGGCCATCATGGCCGTGCAGAGCAAGACGGCCGGCATGAAATGGAACCGGCTGTGGGTGCTTCGGCAGGACGGACGGATGATATGCGCGATCGTCAACAAGGCGCAGGAAATCGTCACGTCCGCGGCCGAATGGCAAACCGCCAGCGGGGGAACCGTTAAATCGTTCACCGTCGACGGTCAGCAGAATGTCTGGCTGATCGTGCAACGCGGCGGCCAGTATTTTCTTGAGGTGATGCGCGAGGCATCCGAAACGCTGTTTCAGGCCACGATCAATGTGACGACGGACGGTAACGGCATTGCGACCGGGCTTTCGGCGCTGGAGGGGCGGACGGTATGGGCCGATCTCGCCGGCGATATCCATGGGCCTTTCACGGTCTCCGGCGGGCAGATCGACACCGACGCGGCAAATGCCAGCGGCCGCGTAGGGCTTTGGCAGGCTCCGGTCTTCGAAACGCTGCCCTATGTTCGCGTGCTGCGCAATGACGACATCGTGCGTCGGCCGGGATGCGTGAAATGGGTCCGGTTCTACCTGCTCGACAGCACAAGCGTCGCGATTGGCGCGAACGGTCAGCCGGCAAAGGACGTGCCGTTGCAGCGGTTTTCCGACGATCTTTCCGGCCCGCGCCAGGGGCGCACGGGCCACATAACCATTGCCGGGCTGAAGGGCGCCACCATGGACCCGACGCTGACCATAACCCAGACGCGGCCGGGCCGGCTGAGGCTGCGCGATTTCGTACCGGGGGTGAAACTCTGATGGCACAGCTTGCAACGGCAGTTCTCGGCGCATTCGGCGTTGGCAGCGGCGCGGCAGCGGCGGGCACGGCGGCGGCGGGAACGGCAGGAACGGCAGCCGCCGCAGGCGGCGCGGCAACGGCCGCCGCAACCTCCGGCATGACGCTCAATTCCATCCTGCAGGGGGTGGCGACGGTGTTTTCCGTGGGCAACACGCTTGCCGCTGGCAACGCTCAGGGCGAAAGCTACGACCTGGCCGCCGAGGACGCCGCGCGCCAGCAGCCGCTGGAAACGCTGCAGGGCATTGCCGCGCGCACCTCCATCAAGGCGCAGATGGCCGACGCGATCGGCGAGATGGACACGGCGAACGCGGCCGGCGGCGTCGACCTTTCCTTCGGCTCTCCGGTGGAGGCGCGCCGGCAGGCGTTCCGCGAGGGCGACAAGGCCATCAACACCGAAGTCGCGACCGAACAGAGCCGCCAGAACCGGCTGACAGAGCGGCAGGTTTATTATCGCAAAATGGCCAAAAAGGCGCGCCGCGCCGCCGGCTTCGAGGCGTTCGGCCAGATTTTCGACACCGGCATGGCGATCAAGAACAGGGTGTAACATGGCAAACCAGCAGCGCTCGCCAGTCGGCTACCGGCCGTTCAAGACCGACCCGATCCTGGAAGACAGCCTTCTTTCCGTGCCGCGCAATGACGGCGGCGAATTCGAGAACCGCGTTGCCGCCGGCTTCCAGCGCATGGGCATGCAGTTCGGCGAGCGGGCAGACCGGGCCGCGCAGACGCTTGGCGAGCTGGAGGGCAAGCGCGACGCGATCGAGGGCGCGCCGGGCGCTGAACAGGAGTTCCGCCCGACGCGGCGCGACAGCATTCGCGGCCGGGCCTATGACAAGGCCGGGACGCAGATCTACCTTGAACAGCTCGACCAGACGATGATCAACGAGCAGAAGGCGGCCTATGAGAAATACGGGCAGAGCCCGGAAAAGCTGAAGGGCGCGCTCAAGGCATTGCTCACCGACCATATGGGCAAGTACGTGTTCGAGGAGATAGCGCCGGAATACAAGCTCGCCTTCGAAAGCCGGGCAACCAAGCTTTATGAAGCCTCGCAGAAGGCGGCGGCCGCGCGCGCCAGGGCGGCAGCGGCGCGGGCGGCGGCGGCCTCGCGGGCGCAGTATATCAAGGCCCAGCAGGACAACCTGATCGACCTGCAGCGCCAGGCGATGAACATGGGCGCGGACCCGGACGGCGAAAGCGCCGTCAACGATCAGCTCGACCTGATCCGCACCGACCTGCAGGCGGCGGCCGCGAGCGGGCGAATTACGCAGAAACAGGCGGAAAAGCTCTCTGAAGGCGCGGCGCTGACGGTGGCGCGCGGCACGATACAGGCGAAGTTCGACGCCGCCGAGACCGCCGACGACAAGGCCGCCTTTGCCGAGGACCTGAAAAAGGCCTGGCTTGCCGATGACGAAAAGCTCGGCATCTACCGAAACATGCCTTTCGAGGATATCGAGAAGGTCAGCGCCGGCCTGCAACGCGATGTCGAGCAGCTGCGCATTGCCGAAAGGCAGGAAAATCAGGCGCGCGCCTCCGAACTCGAAGACCTGATCGCCGACGACGTTGCCAGCATGGGCGCGACCGGCCAGGGCGTCGATCTGGAAGAAAGCGGGCTCACGCCTGAAAATGTGGAACGCTATCTCGGGCCCGAAGTTGCCCGCGAGTGGCAGGAAAGCCGTTCCGATGCCGGCCGTTTCTATGACGTGACGGCGGCCATGCCGAGCGAAAGCGCGCTGGATATCGCCGAGCGGCTGGAAAGTCTTCGACCGGAACCGGGCGCGGCTGGCTTCGTGCGCCAGCAACAGACCTATGAGGCCGCCCGCGAACACGCAAAGGCCCTGCTTGAAGAACGCGCGGTCGACCCGCTCGGCCAGGCCGAACGCGCCGGCATGGTGGAACTGGCGCCGATCGATCTTTCCGAGCCGGACGCGCTTGTATCCTCCATCTCCGGCCGCCAGTCGCAGCGCCGGCAGGTCGAGCGCGCCTATGGGCAGGCAGTTCCCTTCTTCCGCCCGGGCGAGCAGGAGCGGCTTTCCTCCGCCCTGTTGCAGAACCCGGCCGCCATCGCCGGTTTTTCGCAGACGCTGGTGAATACGCTGGGGCCGCAGGCGATCCCCGTGCTTTCCGAGCTGAGCGAAGCCGCGCCCGTGGTGGCGCACACCGCCGGCATGGCCCAGGCAACCGGCGATATGTCGGTTGCCGCCGATGTTGCCGAGGCGCTGCAATTCCGGCGCGACAAGGTCTATACCGTGAAGATGCCGGATCAGGCCACGCAGACGCAGGCTGCGCTTGCCGAGGTGGGGCCGGCCTTTCTCGGCTCCCCGCGCCTTCAGACGGCGGTGTTGCAGACGGCAAACATTCTTTTCGAGAAGGCGGCGAACGAACAGGGCTTCGATCCCGCCGAGGTCGACGAGCCGGGAACGCCGGCAAACGAGGCCTATCTGAAGGCGCTGGACCGCGCCGCCGGCGGCCGCCGCATTGGCGGGCGCGATCTCGGCGGCTTTGCCGAGGTCAACGGCCAGAAGATCATCGTTCCGCCCGATCTTGAGAAATCCGCGCCGCAGGACCTGCTCGACAATCTGACCGCGTTGCAGCTTGAAGCCCTGCCGCCGATCCAGACCGGCGATTTCGACATACCGATCCGCCGGCTGCGCAACGCCCAGCTCGTCGGCGTCGGTGACGGTCTCTATCGCATGGCGCTTGGCGACCCGCTTTCCGACGATCCGCAATATCTGGTCACGCCCGAAGGCGATGCCTGGGTGCTGGATATCCGCCAGCTGGCCGACATCGAGGCGCGCACGGTGACGAGGATCGAGCGGACATCGCGCAACCGCAGCTCTATGCAAACCGTGATCCTGCCGGCAGAGCCGGGGGAAGCTGACCAGCCGCCGGCATCGCAGCCGCTTGCGCCCGCCGCCGCCCGGCGCGCGCGGAGGGATGCCCGATGAGCATGTGGCTTTACGAGCCGACGCCGTTTCGCCCGCAGACGGTGGCGCAGGGCCAGTCCACGCTTGGCGAAATCTTCCAGTCGCAGTTCGAAGCGGGCAAGCTGACGGACAATATCAATTCCCGTTCCACGGCGCTGGCGCGGGCCTATGACGAACGCATCGCGCGGATCCGAGAGGCGACCGGCGAAACCCATGTGAACCCGTTCACCACGCGCCCGGGACGTTATCGGCCGGGGCGCGACCGTGCGGAATTCGAGGCCACCGAATATGCCCGTTCCGCCGCCGGCTTCAACGACTGGCTGAAGGCGCTCGAAAAACGTCACCCGGACAGCAAGGATATCATCCGCGCGGGCGAGCCTGTCGAGAACGACGCGAAGGCGCTGGCGCGCAACATGGACGAGGAGGCCGCAAAGACATTCGCGGCCGCGCGCGGGCCGATGAAATGGGCGGCGATGTTCGGCGGCCGCGCCGGCGCCATGTTCAACGATCCGATCCAGACCGGCGGGCTTGTCTTCGGCGGCGGCGCTGGCGCTGCCAAAACCGTGATGGGGCGCATTCTGACCACGGCCGCGACCGAGGCGCTGGTGAACGGTGCGGTGCAGGCCGCGACCGAGCCTTTCGTGCAGCGCTGGCGCAAGGAAGCCGGGCTTGAAAGCGGCTGGGGCGAGGCCGCGCGCAATGTGGGTTTCGCCGCGCTGTTCGGCGGCGTTCTTGGCGGCGCTGGCCGCGCCGGCGCGGAGGGGCTTTCCGCCCTCGGCCGCGCTTCCGAGGCCCGCGCGGCCGCCCGCCGGGCGCTGCTTGATGACCCGGCCACGCCGGAACCCGCCCGCCGCGCCCTTTCCGGCGAGAACGAAGCGGCGGCCGCCGTGCTGGAGCCGATGCGCAAGAACCTGCCGGCCGAGGCGCGCGGCGCGCTGGATGCGATCGAAACCGAACGGGTGTTCGCCGAGCAGAAGCCGCCGGCGGCGCGCGCAAATTACCATGACACGGTAAGCGCGAAGGCGATCGAGGCGGCGCAGCGGCAAAGCCCGTTCATGTTCGAGCCTGACCCTGACCAGGTGCAGCGCATTGCCGACCGGCTTGCGCCGGAGACCGCCGCCCCTGCCCGCGCTGCCGACCGCGACATGCCGATCGACGAATTCCTGATGCGGCGCGGCGGCGTGAAGGATTACAAGGGCGAGCTGGCCTCGCTGGGGCTAGACAGGGCATCGCGGCCGTTTGTCGGGAAGCTTGTGAAGGAAAGCGGCGACACGCTGGACAATGCCCGGCTTGCCGCCGCCGAGGCCGGCTATTTCGATCATCTTTACGGCACGGCCGACAAGGCGGCCGAAAAGAGCACGATTTCCGACCTGTTGAACGCCCTCGACAATGCCAGCCGGGCGACCAGCGCCCAGCCGGCCGAGGAGGCCGAGCGGCGCGCGGTCGAAAGCCTTGTGCATGAGATCGTCGGCTATGCCGGCCCGAGCGTCGACGATGACCTGATCGTGCGCGCGGCCGAGCTGGCGAACGCGGAAAACCTGCCGGCGCTGGAGGCGCTGGACCGGGTGCTGATCGCTGACGACGCTCGCCGTCAGATCGCCACGGTAAATCCGGATGAAATTCCTGATGGCACATTACGCGTCGATGATGGAGGAAAACGACTTTCTGACGAAGCTCACGACGCACTCGACAGCCTGATCGAGGAGGAGATCAGAAGTCTCACCAGCCTAAGCAAGACCGAGCAAAAGATCGTAGACAAATCCTACCAGGTGAACGGCGATCCGACCGACGAGATAAAGCAGCTTCTTGATAAGGGGGCGGTTCCCTCTCCCCGACCGCTGCTGGTTTATAGAGGCGTGAATATCGATGGAAATCCTGACGGCGAATGGCTGTCTCACACGTTCAGCAGGTCGATCGCCGAGCACTATGCCGGCAATGCGGTCAACGTTGACAGCGTCCTAATCCCTGCCGGAACACCAATCTATTCGCCGCGATCAGGCGTGTCCGGCGGCGAAATACTTGTCCGATCGCCAACCGCCGAGTTTTCCGATAGCCGATCCGTGGAGCCTCCATTCTTCGACGAAGATTTCGCCGGCGGCATGGATGACCCGCGCCTGGTGGACAAGGCCGACCAGGTTACGGCCAGCGAGCTTGGCGACCTGCCGGAGGATATGGAAATCCCCTTCTTCGACGATGACGGGCCGGCGTCGATCGCCGCCGTCACTGACGAACTTGAACGCATCGACCGCGCCGCGCGGATTGTGGAGAATTGCCCGCTATGAGCCTGCAAGATTGCCTGAACAGAGCCGTTGACGAAAACCTGCTTTCCCGCGACGACGCCGACCGGCTGGACCGCGAATTCAGCCGCATGCGCAAGCGCTACGCGGCCGCCAGCGAAGTGACGGCCGATGCCGAGGCGAAGAAGGCCCTTGCCGAGCTGCTGCGGGCCCAGAGCGCCCACCAGAAGCGCAAGGCCAAGCTTTCAATCAAATCCATCAACCGGATCGCGGCCCAGCTGGGGAACCACAAGAACGCCAAAGGCGAGTTTGATATCGGGGAAGCCGCGGTCGATCTGCTGGAGCATTTCGGCACGTCGGAATTTGCCTCCGTCGCCGGCCGCCAGCGCACCATCATCGGCATGGCGCATGCGCGCATGGACGATATGCTTTCGCATTTCAGGCGCTCCGCGCTGCTTGGCGATGCCGCGCGGCGCAACAAGGCCGATCTCGACAATGTGGTACGCGAGAGCTTTGGCGAGGATACCGGCGACGCGGCCGCCAAACAGTTCGCCAAGGTCTGGAACGACACGGCCGACTGGCTGCGCCAGCGCTTCAATGCCGGCGGCGGCGCGATCGGAAAGCTGGAGAACTGGGGCCTGCCCCAGCACCACGACGCCAGGGCTCTGCGGAAGATGGGGCCGGAAAAATGGAAGGCCGACATCACGCCGATGCTCGACGTTTCGCGGATGAAAAACCCGCTGACCGGCAAGGCGATCGATCTGGAAGAACTCGACGACGTGCTTACCGATATCTGGACGAATATCGCCACGGAAGGCTGGAACAAGGTCGAGCCGAAGCGCCAGCCCTTCGGGCGCGGCGCGCTTGCCAACCAGCGCGGCGAACACCGGTTTCTGGTGTTCCGCGATGCCGACAGCTGGCTTGAATATCAGCGCCTTTATGGCGGCGGCGGCGATGCCTTCGGCGCGATGATGGGCCATATCAACATGATGGCGAAGGATATCGCCGCGCTGGAAATTCTCGGCCCGAACCCGAACGGCACGATCGAATGGATCAAGCAGGCGGTGCGCAAGCAGGCTGCGCTGTCAGCGGCCGGGCAGGCAAGCCGGTTCGCCGGCAAGCCGGAAAATGCGCTTTCCCGCGCCACCGGCGTCGAAAAGAAGATCGATGCGGTGTGGGGCTCGATCCGTGGAACGCTTCAGACGCCCGTGAACGGCAAATGGGCGGCCGGCATGGCGGCGACCCGCAGCCTGATCACGGCCAGCGTACTCGGCTCCGCCACGATCTCCGCTATCTCCGATATCGGCACCACCATGATTTCGCGCAAATTCGCCGGGATCAACGCGCGGGGCGCTTTCAGCGATATCGTCAAGGCCTTCGGCAAGACCACGCGCGAGGAGGCGGTTGCGGCCGGGCTGATCCTGGACGATGCCATGCATGTGTTTCACGCCCAGGCGCGCTATGTCGGCACGCTGGACGGGCCGGGCTGGTCGAGCTTCATCGCCGATCGGGTGCTGACCCTTTCCGGCCTGACGCCCTGGAGCCAGGCGGGGCGGCATGCGTTCGGGCTCGCCTTCATGCGCACGGTGGCCGAACATGCGGGCAAGACTTACGACGCCCTGCCCTCCGCGCTTCGCGACACGATGCGGCGCTATGGGCTGACCGAGACCGACTGGAACGTGATCCGCGCCACCAAACAACATGATATGGGCGGAGCGAAGATCCTGCGACCGAAGGAGATCTTCGACCGGGGGGACAATCTGATTTCGGAACGCTATCTGGAGATGATCCAGTCCGAAACGGAATTTGCGATCCCCTCCAGCTCCCACCGCTCGCGCGTGGCGCTGGTCGACGAGAACCGGCCGGGCACCTTCATCGGCGAGGTGCTGCGCTCCTTTGCCCAGTTCAAGAGTTTCGGCGCCGTGTTCATTCTGCTGCACGGCCAGCGCATCCACCGCATGCTGGCGGGGGAAAACCCGGCAAAGGGCGCGGCCTATGCCGGCTCGCTGCTAATCTCGACAACGCTTTTCGGCGCGATGGCCTATCAGCTGAAACAGATGGCGGCCGGGCGCGATCCGCAGGACATGTCGGAGCCGTCATTCTGGGGCGCGGCGATGCTGCAGGGCGGCGGGCTCGGCATTTATGGCGACTTCCTGTTTTCCAACATCAACCGCTATGGCGGCGGATTTTCCACCACGCTTGCCGGGCCGGTGGTGGAACGGGCCAACAACCTTTGGAACCTGACGGCCGGCAATGCGATCCAGCTCGCCAATGGCGACGACACCAAATTCGGCCGCGAGTTGAACAAGTTCATGCGCTCCAACACGCCGGGTTCTTCGATCTGGTATATCCGGCTCGCCTGGGAGCGGATCGTGTTCGATCAGCTGCAATATCTGATGGACCCCGAGGCCAACAAGGCGTTCAAACGCAAGCAGCAGTTCTTCAAACGCGAGTTTGGGCAGGAGTACTGGTGGAAGCCGGGCGAGCGGCGGCCAGAGCGCGGGCCTAAGGTTAACGCCGCTTTCGGTCCATGATCTTCCGAATGCCGAAACCAACGAAAAAGGCGACCATTGCGATCCCTGCTGAAACCAACATGTTCAGGACAATATCATTGGCCTGAAATGCTCCAACGCCGACCTCGGCTCGCCACGCGTTCACCCTGCTCGCGCCATAAGCACTGTACGCTGCAGCGGAAAAGGCCACAATCGCGCCCCACCACCATGGCTTTGGAATGACCCCGAGTATTAGATTTATCGCTGCAAACACCAGCATCTCATCCACCTCCCCATCGGTCTGCAACCCATGAGGATCAGCTAACCACGCTTCCCGAAAAAGGGAAAGCCTTGGCAGCGCAGTCGCACTAAACGCTCCACAGCTGCGCCTATCCTCCGTCTGAAAGTGTCAGGCAGAGGACTGGTCTGGAGTCGAGATGATGGATGGAAGCGACGATAAAGCAAAACGCGAAGTTCACCTGACTAAGGCGCAGATGTATGAGGCCGAAAAAATCCTTAACCTCACCAATCGGGAGATGTGGACGGAACAGGAACAACTCTGTCTCCTCGTTCAAATCTTAATGGGGCAGAACGTTGATCTGGTGGTTGAGGGGCAAAATATATCTTGTTGTTGTTGAAGTCCGTCGGCTCGGGGTCTTCTTCAACTGAGTACATCAAAAGCTCATTGAGCAGGCGCAAGACATTGCAGATATCGTCGTGAAGCTTGGGTAGCTCATCGGCGAAAAAACGGGCCTTCGGCTTTTGACGGTTGTATATCCCAGCCTTTAGTTTCTGAAACGACGGGTCCTCGACGAATTGTCCCCAACAGCCATGCATCGCGGCATTTCGTCTTGGAAGGACATCTTTCAGTTTATCGTGTACTTCCCGCAGAAGAACTTTCTCCGGCGCGAGCGTGGCAGTGTCAGCTATTTTGGGTAGGTGGCAGACCCTGGCACCAATCATCTGGTTGCCGAGAAGACTGTCGAATACATCCGGGGGAAGGTTCAGGGTCCAAGCGAGGACGGCGTTCAACGCTTCATCAACCTGCCCCCAGAGAACCGCAATATTTCCCATAAGCCGCGTATCCTCTTCGGATAAAGGGTTCTGGAATGGAGGTGTTGAAGCTGTTGCCCCGGAAGTCATTTCGTCTCACCCATGTATTTCTTTCCCGGACGACAGTTACGACTCCGCTTCATCCATGAGTCAATAGCGACCCGCACTTAACGCCCCTGCCCCGCGCCTATCCTCTGTCTGAAGGTATCAGGCAGAGGACCGGCTTGTGGCAAATCCTTATCCCATTCCGCGCGAGGCGCGGTCGACCGGCGTTCTTTCCGGCAATGGCGGCGCCAGCTATGGGCCGTTCGGCTTCAAGATTTTCGATACGGCCGATGTCGAGGTGATCACCAAGCCGGACGGGGCCGAAGGCTTTTCGGTCGTCGCCGTCACCGTCGCCAAGGTCTCCGGCGCGGCGCTCGATCATTTCACCATCACCTTTCCCGCCGCCCTGCCCGCCACCACGAAATTCCAGGTGCGCGGCCGTCGCGTTCACGAGCGTTCCGCCGGCGTGACCGCCGGGACGAAGCTTTCCCCCGACGCGCTGGAAAGGGAGCTTTCCAAACAGGCCGCCACGCTGGAGGAGCTCAGGCGCGACGCGCTCGACATCGACCCCGACATCGAGGACGGACAATCCATCATCCGGAAGGGCAACCGCCTGATCGGCGGCCCTTCGGCCGAGCTGATCGCCTCCATCCCCGCCATTGCCGCCGCGACGGAAGGGTGGCGCGATGAGGCGAAGGCTTTTGCGAAGCTGGCGGAACAAGCTGAAGATCTGGCGGAGCAGCACAAGCAGAGCGCCCAGGCCTCAGCCACGGCGGCGGCGGAGAGCCTTTCCAGCACGCGGGCGGCAGCGCAGAAGGCCGAGGCGGCGGTGCTGTTTGAAGGCGCGCCCCTGAAGTTCGAACTGCCCGATCCGGTGCCCGCTGATGGTACCCGCGTGATCCTTTCCACCGAGGCCGGCACCCAGGGGTGGGAGGTGGTTGGCGGCGCATGGGTGTTCAAGAACTGGATCGGCAAGGTTGAGTTCAACACCCCTCAAGAGCTGAAGAACTTCACTGGGCCACTCGGGCCGAACTACACGAGAATTGGCGCAGGGCCGTACAGCTACAGCGTTGTGCCGCCTGGCTCTACTGCCGGTGGGACTGACGGTTTTCATTTCGCCACGGCTGGCGGGTGGCTGCTCCGTACGCTTCCGGGTGACGATGGTGTCTATAACTTTGAGAGCGTCATGCCCTCATCCGCCGATACGTCCGACCCCGACACCTACAACAAGTTCATGATGCTGCTCGAAGCAGGTGTCAGCGGCACGGGCTCCTACCAGTCATCCGCGCCGATCTACCTGCCGAATAATGTTTACTACATGTCGGACACAATCAACCTGAAGCGGTCGGTGCGAATTTTCGGAAACGCCTCCGGAATGCCCTATAGCAGCACCGCACAAATGGTCTTTCCTGAAGATACAATTGGCATAGTTGTCAATCGATCCAACACTTTATCCACCGGCCTACAGTCGCCAGCCACCACTGCGGCGGACTCATCAACCCTTGAGGGGTTCAACATACTATCCACATGCGGCAGCGATAAGACGGCACATGGTATTTGGCTGCGGGCACGTGCCGTGGTCAAGAACATGCTTATCAGCAGTTTTAGCGGAAACGGGGTGCATATCCGAGCGACTTCCGGCAGCAGTGACCCGCTTGCCGAAGGTAATGCTAACGTATGGTATTCTTCGACGCTCCGCATCCAGAATTGCGGTGGCCACGGATTTTACGTTGATGGCGCAGACGTTAACGCTGGCATCGCAACAGCGATTAATTGCGCCAATAACGGCCGTAGCGGCATCTATGACAGTAGCTTTTTGGGTAACACCTACATTGGGTGTCATGTCGCCTCCAACGGTCTTGCCGGAATGGGCAATAACAGCACAAGCCAAAGCAGCTTCGTGAGTTACGGCGGCTCCCGCTATGCTGCCCATTGGGAAGCTACAGAAGCCGAACTTGTCAGTACTACACCAGGAACGGATGACACCGTTTGGGTTAGGCAGGGCGCTGGCGGTGTACATTCTACCATCCCGCTTTGGCAGTCTGGTCAGCCCGAAGGGACATACTTCCGCGCCTTCAGCTACCAAACCGACAATAACAACGCCCGCAACGTTTTCATTGGTTGCTATTCTGAAGGTGGGGCCGCTGGGGCGGCGTTTGCTGGCGGTCCAACTCTAGCTATCGGCGGGCTGATTGAGCCCGTACTAGTCGGCAACTTTCTCCGAGCTAGTTCCAATGGGCAGTATACACTGTCGTCTCTGTCAACTGAAGGGGCCGATTATACAGCATCCTTAAATGTAAGCGGAGCCCTGAGCTTTTCGAGCACTGAAGACGCTCCAGGAGATTATTGGGGCTTAGTGTTCGACCCGGTAGAAAAGCTATGGTGGACCAAATCTAGGAACCTAGACTCTCGCACCGCGCACTTTTTAACAGCAGCGGGTTTCAATGGACGTGAATTCACTTTTGGAGTTCCGGCGGCCTTTTACCTTGGCGCAAGTGTAGATACGCGCGTCCTTATGAACACGTGGAGCGCAGGCTCTGGCTCCTTCCCGAGTTCTGGCACCTATGAACGGCGGCAAATAGGTTTTGGCCGGTACCCAACCCCCGGCGGAAAGATCGGGTGGATTTGCACCACCGGGGGCACTGCCGGTTCCACCGCCGTATTCAAAGAGTTCGGCGCGATTGACCCCTGAGAAAGGACAAAACACACATGGCAATTCAAGTGAGAACCCCCACGGCGGGCAGCGCTCAGTCCCATGCGACAGCCTTTCTGGACAAAGACTTCTACGAGCGTGGCGATATCGAGATTTACAAATCCGACGACGGCAGGAGGTGTGGGCTAATTTGTACGACCTCCGGACGAGGCGGTCTTGATGCAGTCTTCAAACCATTCGACTCGCAGATCGACGCCTAAGAAGGGATCAAACACATGGCAATTCAAGCGACAGTGCCGACCCAATATGGCGAAAATCGCAACTGTTACATTCGGCTCAACAACGTCGAGGCCAGCAACCACGGCGTGAATGCGGTTGCCCTGTTCCGTGGCTTTCTGACTGAAGCGGCATTCCAGTCCGGGGCGCACTACGTCTGGGAGGCCACCGTGGAATTTTCGGCAGATGTCAGCCAGCCGATCTGGCCACAGGCCTATGCGGCGCTAAAGGCTCAGGAGGCGTTTTCCGATGCTGTCGACGTCTGACGTTCAGCGGCAGCTTGCCGCCGCCGGCTTCGATCCCGGCCCTATCGACGGTATTCGCGGGCCGAAGACGATTGCGGCGATCCGCGCGTTTCAGGCGGCGAACGGGCTCACGGTGGACGGGATCGTCGGGCCGGAAACCAGCTCCGCGCTGTTTGCGCCCGCGCCCGAGGCGGAGCGGAGCGTGTGGGGCGAGATCATCGCCCTGATTGCCCGGCTGCTGGCCGGTGGCGACCAGGCCGAAACCATGCCGCCCTGGCTGAAGAATGGCTATCTCGATCTTGGCGAAGCCGAGATCAAGGGGGCGCGTCACAATCCGCGCATCCTCGAATTCTGGAAGGCGATCGGCCAGCCGATCTTTGACGACGAGACGCCTTATTGCGCGGCGGGCGTCGGCTGCTGGCTGGAGGAGGCCGGCATTGCCTCTACCCGCTCCGGGCTGGCGCGTTCCTATGGACGCGGCTGGGGCGTGAAGCTTTCCGGCCCGGTGCTCGGCGGGATCGCCGTGAAGGGGCGCGGCGGCAGCAAGACATTCGGGCATGTGACGATGGTTGCCGGACGCACGATCGACGGCCGACTGGCCTGCCTTGGCGCGAACCAGGGCGACAAGGTGCAGATCTCGCCCTACCCGGTCACCGCCTTTTCCGGCGCGGAGGATTGCGGCTTCTTCTGGCCTAAGGATTATCCGCTGCCGAAGCCGGGGCGCTTTGCCGATCTGCCGGTGATCGACGCTTTCGGCAACACCGTGAAGGAGAGTTGAGATGACGGTTTATGTGCGCATTCTGCTCTACATCGTGGCCGGGTGGATGCTCTCCTCCGGGCTCATCAACAAGGAAGTCGAGCGGATTATCACCACCGACCCGGTGATCGCAACCGGGGTTCAGGCGCTGCTGGGCTCCGCCGTGGCGCTGGCGACCGGCTACTGGTGGAAGCTCGCCAAACGCTTCGGGTGGAAGACCTGATGTTCGCCGGGTTGAAAAACTGGGCCATCGCCGCCGCAGGTGCGCTTGTGGGCGTGGCGGCGGTCATTCTGCTGGTGTGGGCCTTCGTGCTGCCCGCAGCGCGCCAGGAGGGCCGTGAGGCCGAAAGGGCGGCAATCAACGAGACCACGCTGAACGCGGTCAAGGACAGGGTGAAAGACGATGCGAAACGCGAGCAGATGGACGCTTACGACCTGTGTGTTGATTATTTCCGCCATCGCGGCCGGGTGCCAGAGTGCGACACTCTCCGGCTGCGGCCCCTTCAAGAATAGCGGGCTAAACCCGGCTGGCTTTGTGGCGCTTGCCCAGGTGAACCGTACCGCGCTTAACAACGTGACCGGCAATGACGCGGCCGGCGAACGCATGGGGTGCTGGTAGCAGATGGCCTGGCGGGACGCACTGACAACCGAGGAGGGACGGCTGGCGCTGGCGGCGCTTGCCGGCTCCGCCGTGGCGGCCGTGATGGAATGGCAGGGCGTTCTCCCGGCCGCACGGCGCGTGGCCGTGGGCGCGACGGCCGCCTACTTTCTCGGCCCTGTCGGGGTGCCGCTGTTTCAGTGGGCGGGCGGGCTCGCAAACATTCCGCTGGAACCTTCCGCCTCCGTCGGCGGTTTCATCATGGGCGTCGGCGGCGTGACGATCGTCGAGTTCATCATCAAGGTATGGCACTTTCGCCTGCGCGAGATCGACCATGACAAGGATTGACAAGCACTGCATGAAACGGGCGTGGCAGGAGCAATGGCGCGAGGTGCGCCCGGCCGTGTTCCTGATCCTCGTCTGCGTCGCGCTGCTGCTTGTGATCTACGTGTGACTTCGTGTGACATTTTTCGGAAATAAGGTCACAAAAACAGTCACACGAAATATCACAAATTCCGATAAACCGTTGGTTTTCTATGAGAAAATGGTGGGTGATGTAGGTCTCGAACCTACGACCCGCTGATTAAGAGTCAGCTGCTCTACCAACTGAGCTAATCACCCACGAGAACGGCGCGTTTGCGTCGTTGGAGGCGCATATAACGGGGATTCGGGGGCTTGTCCAGCACTGCACGTGAAATTTTCGGATTTTCGTAAATGACCAAGGACTTATCGGCAAGACACTGGCGCTAGCCCCTATCCCAGCGCCCTACAACAAAGTCCCGTTGGCGACGCGAACCGCCTGCCCGCCGATACGCGCGGCGGTGATTTCACCGGTCGCGCCGGTCTCCAGATTGAGTCGGATATAGGACGGACGGCCCATTTCCACGCCCTGCTCGATGACGAAAGTGTGAGACCCCTCGCCCGGCGCGTCGAAATGCTGGATCGCGCCCGAAAAGGCCGCGGCGGCCGAGCCGGTCGCCGGATCCTCCTCGATCGTTTCGGCGGCGAACATGCGGACGTGGAAATGCACGTCATGGCGCACCCCGCCTCTTGTGTAGGGATAGGCCCAGACCGGCAATCCATCGACGAGCGGCGCGAAGGACAGCCACTGGCGCTGATCAAATTCGACCTTCTCCACCACCGAAAGATTGCGCAGCGGGATCATGGCGAAGGGAACGCCGGCCGACCAGATCGTCGGTAGATGATTCTCGAAGCCGATTTCGGCCGGCGAAATGCCGAGCGCATCGGCAAGCTTTTCGCGCGCGATCACTTCGTCGGAGCGGCGTGAGAGTTTCGGCAGATCGAACTCCGCGAAACTGGCGGCCCCCGGCTTGAGCTTCACGGCACAGCGAACGGGGCCGATCTTTTCCGCCAGCACCGTGACCATATCGATGTCCGCATCCTCGCCATGCTGACGCTCGGCAAGCGCGATCGACGCGCCCACAGTCGGGTGGCCGGCAAAGGGCAGCTCCCCGCCGGGCGTGAAAATGCGGGCCGCGGCCGAGTGCGAAACATGCTCCGGCGCGCTGAGGAAGATCGTCTCCGACAGGTTGAACTCGATGGCGATCGTCTGCATCTCGTCGTCGCTCAGCGCGTCGGCGCCGAAGACCACGGCAAGCGGATTGCCCTTGTAGCGCTCCGCCGTGAACACGTCATAGATCACATAATCCAGCATGGTGTCGTCATCTCCTCAGTCCGCCGTCGAAAAACAGTTCGAGCACGGGCAGCATCGAATAGGCGTAGTCGAACGCGTCGCGGTTTTCCCGCGTGATCGCCAGAACCGCGTCGATCTCCTGCTCGTCGTCGTGGCGCATATGCTCTCGCACATTGGCCATAAGATCATCGGCGTCAAGCGCGGCGTGGAAAAACCGGTAGAACATGACGGCCTGGCGGAAATGCGCGCAGTAATAACCCGGCCGGGTTTCAAGCTCATCAAGCCGCAGCCCGGTTTCCTCCGCGGCCTCGCGCGCCATATTGGCATCGATATCGACGCGGCCGTCAACGATATCGGCGGGTTCGAGCGAACCGGACGCGCAATAGACCTTGCCGGCATTGGCGGTGGTGGGGCTCATGCGGATCGCGATGATCGCGCCATCGGCCGAAACGATCACCGGCATGGCGAAGGAATGGAAGGTCGGCGGGCGCGGCTCCTGCCGCCGCCACCAGAGATGATAGGCGTAGGGAACGATCTGGCCGCTGGCCGTCACAGCGCCGTCTTCAAGGCGCACCGCGTTCAGCGTGATCAGCCGGCCATTGAACAGATGCGGATTGGCCGCGACCTCGCGTTCCCAGTTTTCCTGCACCTGCCTGTCGAAACGGGAAATGCCGGCCCGGTCGCCCGCCTCCACCTGGATATCGACCGCTGTCACCGGAAAGGCGCGGCCCTCGGCTGGCCAGTCTTCAGGGATCAGAGAGTTGAAAGTCTGCATTCGGTTCCAGATCAGTATGCTGACGCACGCGGCGCGCAAATCAGTTTCATTAGCGCAGGCAGGCTAAGACGCATCGGCTCGATTTGGAAGCGCGTGTCGGGCGATTTTGGGACACAGACGCGGCACATGGGCTGACCGGAAATGAAGCTCCAGAGGAAAAAAGGCCCGGCGTCGAAAAACGCCGGGCCCTTGCTAAGCCAGTTCAGTGGCTGAGCCCTTATTCAGACTTCGGCAGCGAGCCTTCCACGCCTTCGACCAGAACATTGAGGCCGAGCAGCGTGCCGTCATCGGCGACTTCGCCCTCGGCGAGGAACGGTGTGCCATCCTGCAGGGTGACGGGGCCGGTGAAGGGCTTGAGTTCGCCGGAAATGATCTTTGCTTCAGTCTCTTCGGCGAGTTTCTTCACGTCGTCCGGCATGTTGGTGTAGGGCGCCATGGTGAGGATGCCGTCCTTCAGGCCATCCCAGCTCTGCACCGATTCCCAGGTGCCGTTCTGCACGGCCTCGACGCGCTTGATGTAGTACGGCGCCCAGGTGTCGATGATGGCGGTGAGCTGGGTTTCCGGGCCGGCCTCGATCATGTCGGAGGCCTGACCGAAGGCCTTGATGCCACGCTCGGCGGCGATCTGCATCGGCGCGGTCGTGTCGGTGTGCTGGGCCAGAACGTCGACGCCCTGGTCGATCAGCGCCTTGGCGGCGTCAGCCTCACGGCCCGGGTCGAACCAGGTGTTGGCCCACACGATCTTGGTCTTGAAATCCGGATTGACCGACTGCGCGCCGAGCTGGAAGGCATCGATGCCCATGACGACTTCCGGGATCGGGAACGAGCCGATATAGCCGCCAATGCCCGATTCGGAGATCGAGCCGGCGATTACGCCCGAGATATAGCGGCCTTCATAGAAGCGCGAATTGTAGGTCGCGACATTGTCGGCGGTCTTGTAGCCGGTGGCATGCTCGAACTTCACATCCGGATATTTCGCGGCAACCTTCAGCGTCGGCTCCATGAAGCCGAAGGAGGTGGTGAAGACGATCGAGCAGCCGGACCGTGCCATGCGCTCGATCGCGCGCTCGGCATCCGGGCCTTCCGGGACGTTCTCGATATAGGCGGTTTCGATGTCGAGCGTATCCTCGAGCTCCTGCCGCGCGATGTCGTGGGCCTGGGTCCAGCCGCCATCGGTTGCCGAGCCGACATAGACGAAGCAGGCCTTGACGTCTTCCTGGGCGCTGGCCCCGGTTGCATAAAGCCCGGCGATGATCGCCGCCGAGGCGGCCAGTGCGAAGTTCAGCGTTTTCATCGTTCACCTCATTTGGTTTGAAAGGTTGAGTGTAGTTCGCCTAGCGATCCGGGACAAAGGATTTCCCGAGCGAAGCGGGCGTATTGATGAGCGTCATCCTGCGGTTCTGCGAGATGATAACGAGCACGAGGACGGTGACCACATAGGGCAGCGCCGAGAGGAACTGCGACGGGATGGCGATGCCGAAGGCCTGGGCATGAAGCTGGCCGATCGTCACCGCGCCGAACAGATAGCCGCCGACCAGCACGCCCCAGGGCCGCCAGGAGGCGAACACGACCAGCGCCAGCGCGATCCAGCCGCGCCCGGCCGCCATGTTCTCCGACCATTGCGGGGTATAGACCAGCGAAAGCTGCGCGCCCGCAAGCCCGGCGCAGGCCCCGCCGAACATCACCGCGAGATAGCGGATGCCGATGACGTTGATGCCGAGCGCATGGGCGGAGCCGTGATTGTCGCCGACCGAGCGCAACACCAGTCCGCGCCTTGTCTTGAACAGGAACCACGAGACGCCGGCCACGATCGCGATCGAAAGGTAGAAGAAGATGTCCTGGTCGAACAAAAGCGGACCGATGACGGGAATGTCGGACAGGACCGGTATATCGAGCGAGGGCATCTTGACGCCCGGTTTGCCGACCAGGCCCTCGCCGATCATCGCCGAAAGCCCCTGCCCCAGAATCGTCAGCGCGAGACCTGTGGCCACCTGATTGGCGACCAGCGTCAGCGTGAGGAATCCGAACAGCAGCGAGAATACCGCCCCCGTGATCAGTCCGGCCAGCATGCCGATCCAGGGCGAGCCGGTGGCATGCGCCGCGGTGAACGCGCCGACCGCGCCCATCACCATCATGCCCTCGACGCCGAGATTGAGCACGCCGGCGCGCTCGCACACGAGTTCGCCGATGGCCGCAAGAACCAGCGGCGTCGAGGCCGTGATGATCGTGAGCAGAATGGCTTCGACAATCATGACGCTTTCTCCTCAACGGGCTGGCCGGGCGCCGCTTCGGACGATCTGCCGGCGAAAATCACCCGCACCTTGTACAATATCAGCGTGTCGCAGGAGAGCACGAAGAACAGCAGCATGCCCTGGAACACGCGCGTGACCTTGTCGGAGACGCCCATGGTGAACTGCACCCCTTCGCCGCCGATATAGGTCAGCGCCAGAACGAGACCCGCAACGATCGCGCCCAGCGGATTGAGGCGGCCGAGAAAGGCGACGATGATCGCTGTGAAGCCGTAGCCTGGCGAAATCTGCGGCTGAAGATAGCCGAGCGCGCCGGAAATCTCGCTGACGCCGGCAAGGCCCGCAAGTCCCCCGGACAGCAGGAAGCAGAACCACACCATGCGCCGCGACGAAAAGCCCGCGAACCGCCCCGCGCGCTGCGACTGGCCGATTACATTCACCTCGAAACCCTTCAGCGTGAAGCGCATCATGAACCACACTGCAAGCGCTGCCAGGATGGCCAAGGCAAAGCCGTAATGCGCGCGACCGGAGGCCATCATTTCCGGGAGCATCGCCGCGTCGACGAAGTCGCGGGTCTGCGGGAAATTGAAGCCTTCGGGATTGCGCCACGCGCCGCGCACCAGCCAGTCCAGGAAAAGCTGGGCGACATAGACCAGCATCAGCGAGGTCAGGATTTCATTGGTATTGAAATAGTTCTTCAAAAGCGCGGGGATGCCGGCATAGAGCGCGCCGCCGGCAATGCCCATCAAGAGCATGATCGGCAAAAGCAGCGGCGACGACCACTGATAGAAATAGACCGGCACGATCGAGCCGACGATTGCGCCGACCGTGAACTGACCCTCGGCGCCGATATTCCAGATGTTGGAGCGGTAGCAGACCGACAGGCCGACCGCGATCATGATCAGCGGCGCGGCCTTGATCATCAGTTCATGCAGCGACCAGACATCGAACAGGGGCCAGATGAAGAACTGATAGAGCGCTTCAAGAGGATCCTTGCCGAGCGCCAGAAACATGATCGCCCCGAACACGACGGTCAGCGCGAAGGCGATGACCGGCGAGAGCAGCGAAAACAGCCGCGAGGCGCCCGGGCGTTTTTCGAGTTCAATGCGCATCGGCCGCCTCCTCGCCATGAACGCCGCCCATCAGCAGGCCGATCTTCTCCAGCGTCATCGTCTCCGACGGATAGCTGTCGGACAGCCTGCCCTCGGAAATCACGGCGATCCGGGTCGCAATCTCGAAAATCTCGTCGAGATCCTGCGAGATCACCAGCACGGCCGATCCCGCGCGGGCAAGATCAACCAGCGACTGGCGGATATGGGCGGCAGCGCCCGCATCCACGCCCCAGGTCGGCTGGTTGACGATGATGACCTTGGGCTTGCGATCCAGTTCGCGTCCGACGATGAATTTCTGCAGATTGCCGCCGGAGAGCGAGCCGGCGGCCGGGTCCTCGCCACTCTTGCGAACATCCATGACCTTGGAGATATCGCCGGTGCGCGCCCGCGCCACCGCACGGCGGATCATCTTCAGCGGCCCGCCGGCCAGAAACGTGCCGGCCTCCGCCTCGTTGCGGGCTAGCACCAGATTCTCGGAAAGCGGCATGCTGGTGACGGCGGCGTGGCCGTGGCGTTCCTCCGGGACGAAGGCGGCCCCCAGCGCGCGGCGAAAATTGATGCCTTTCGCGCCGACCGGCTTGCCGTCGATCAGAACGCTCTGCCCGTCCGTCACCGGATATTCGCCCGAAAGCGCATCGAAAAGCTCCGACTGGCCGTTGCCGGCCACGCCCGCGATCGCCAGCACCTCGCCGGCCTTGACCTCGAGATAGATATCCTTCAGCGCAGTGGCAAAGGGCGTGCGCGATGGCGCGTTCAGCCCCTTGGCCTCAAGCAGCACGCGCCCCGTCGTCATGGCCTCGGGCCGCTTGATCTCGGAGACCTCGCCGCCCACCATCATGCGCGCCAGCGATGCCGCCGTTTCCTCGCGCGGCGTGCAGGCGCCGGTCACCTTGCCGTGGCGGAGCACTGTGGCCTTGTCGCAGATTCGCTGCACCTCCTCCAGCCGGTGGGAGATGTAGAGCACGGAGCGGCCCTCGGCCCTCAGCTTGTTGAGCGTCTCGAACAGCCGGTCGGCCTCCTGCGGCGTCAGCACCGAGGTCGGCTCATCCAGGATGATGAGGCTGGGGTTCTGCAGGAGAGCCCGCACGATCTCGATGCGCTGGCGCTCGCCGACCGACAGATCGGCCACATGGGCGCGCGGGTCGAGCGGCAGGCCGTATTCCACGGAAAGCCGACGCGATTCGTCGGAAATCTCGGCCAGCGAAATGCCGGGGTCGAGCGACAGCGCGATGTTTTCCGCCACCGTCAGCGCCTCGAACAGCGAGAAATGCTGGAAAACCATGCCGATGCCGAGCTTGCGCGCATGGGCCGGCGCTTCGATGCGCACCGGCTCTCCTTGCCAGACGATCTGGCCCGCCGAAGGTTCCAGCACGCCGAAAAGCATTTTCACCAGCGTGGATTTGCCCGCGCCATTTTCCCCAAGCAGGGCGTGGATTTCACCCCTGGCGATTTCGAGATCGATTCCATCGCACGCGGCGAACGTGCCGAAATACTTCGTGAGACCGGAAACCGCCAGCAGCGGTTGACCCGCCGGTTTCTTTACTTCGTCCAAACCGCCCTCCGGCCGCCGGCACTGCACCCGGGCGCTACATGCGCGCCCTGCCCGCCATGGATTGACTAAAAATTAGGACTTCCCCTGCCCTGCGTATAAATGAAGCACAAACCCCGGTGGATGCGCAACGGTTTTGGCCGCTCCGCAAACAGATTCTTCGCTCAAAATTCGGCGCGCGTTTCCGCAGCCCGCGCGCCGAGCTTGGGCAGGAACTGCAGCACCGCGCCGATAACGTAGAGATAGATGCCGCTTGCGACGAACAGCGCCTCGATCAGTTTCGGCGCGTCAAAGGAGGCAATCAGCGCATAGAACCCGGTCGCGCACCAGATGCCGAAGACGCTCAGATTGAGGGGGCGCAAGCGTTTGACGCGAACGGGATGCAGGAACTGCACGGGCGCGAAGGTGAGCGCCACCGACAGGATCACGATCGCCATCGCGACCAGCGAGGACGGCTGAATGACGAAAAACGAGAACACCACCATGTTCCAGACCACCGGAAAGCCCGAGAAGAAGTTCTCGCCGGTCTTCATCCCGCTGTCGGCGTAATAGATCGCGCTGGAAACCACGATCAGCGCGGCGGCGACGAAGGACAGCGGCTCGCCGATCATATGCGATTGATAGAGCGCGAAGGCGGGTAGCAGCACATAGGTAACGTAATCGATGATGTTGTCGAGCATGACGCCGGACCAGCTCGGCAGCACTTCGGAAACCCTCAGCCGCCGGGCGATCGGCCCGTCAATGCCGTCGACAAGCAGCGCCAGCCCGAGCCACCAGAACATCGACACGAATCGCCCCTCGGCGGCGGCCACGACCCCGAGAAAGGCCAGGAACGAGCCCGAGGCCGTCAGGATATGGACGGAAAAAGCCCTGATTTCCGCATATGGCACTTTTCGCTGAGTGAACAATCCCATTCGATATCCGTTTGCTGCGTCGTGCGTTGCCGGCCTTTTCCGCCGGACGATCCGGCATGCCTACCGAATTTCGGTCAAGAATGCACCAGATGGATGCGATGCGCGAAAAAAATCTTGGCTTTCCAGAATTTTTCGCAGCAGAAACAGCCTTGCCGCATTATATCGGTATCACAACAAATGACGAGGCTCGATTATGGCGGAGCATGAAATTGCAGTGATCGGCGGCGGACCTGCCGGTATGATTACGGCGCTGTCGCTGGCGCGTGGGGGGCGCCATGTCGCCCTGGTGGCGCCCGCCCAAAGCAGCGGCGACCACCGCACCACCGCGCTTATGGACCACTCCATCGCCTTCATCAACCGGCTGGGCCTGTGGAAGGACGTCAAACCCGGCGCCGCGCCGCTCAAGACCATGCGAATTATCGATGGCACCGGCCGCCTGCTGCGCGCGCCGACCGTCAGCTTCCGCTCCGCCGAGATCGACCTCGAGGCCTTCGGTTACAATATTCCGAACACGGTGCTGGTCGAAAAGCTTTCGCAAGCCGTCGAGAACGAGGCCAACATCACCCAGTTCCGCGAGGCCGCAAGCGATATCGACATCGGCAAGGATGCAGTCGCGATAACGCTCGCCTCGGGTGACAGCCTCAATGCAGCGCTGGTCGTCGGTGCCGATGGCCGCAGGTCCAAGGTGCGCGAAAGCGCCGATATCGGCACCCGGCAATGGAGCTATAAACAGTCCGCCGTCGTTCTGAATTTCGAACACGGCCTGCCGCACGGCGATATCTCGACCGAGTTCCACACCCGCAACGGCCCCTTCACCCAGGTTCCGCTGCCGGAAGCCAACCGTTCCAGTCTCGTCTGGGTCATGGCGACGGCCGATGCGGAGGCCATGGTTGACCGCCCGCCGGAGGAAATCGCCGCGGCGATCGAGGAGCGCATGCAGTTCCTGCTGGGCGCGGTGAAAATCAATGGCCCGGTGCAGAAATGGCCGCTCTCCTCGCTGGTTGCAAACCGTTTCGGCAAGGGCCGGATGGCGCTTGTCGGCGAGGCAGCGCACGCCTTTCCGCCGATCGGCGCGCAGGGGCTGAACCTCAGCCTGCGCGATATCATGCGGCTTTCGCGCATGCTGGACGGCATTGACGGCTCGACCATCTCGTCACGCACCGGCGAGCGCTATGATTTCCTGCGCAAGTCCGATGTCTGGAGCCGGACGGCAAGCGTCGACCTTCTGAACCGTTCGCTGCTGGCCGATTTCCTGCCGGCGCAGCTCGCACGCTCGGCCGGGCTCTACGTGCTCTCCGCTGTGCCGCCGCTACGCCAGTTCGCCATGCGCGAGGGCGTGCAGCCGATGCGCGGCATCAAGGCGCTGTTTGCGGGATAACGTCAGAAAACCGGCATAAGTTATTGTTTTAGATGTCTTTAGACGCCGAATCTAGAACGGAATCGCATCGGCTCCGATCAACGCCAGCAACACGCCGAGCGTCGCCACCGATGCGATTGTCGAGATCAGGATTGTCGCCGAGGCGCGCTCATACCAGATGCCGTACTGGCGAGCGATGACGAAGACGTTGGTCGCCGTCGGAAGCGCAGCCATCAGCACCGCCGCCTTGACCCAGAGCGGGTCGAACCCGCCATGGACCATCATGAACAGATAGACCACCAGCGGGTGGAGGATCAGTTTTGCCGGCACGATATAGTTGATTTCCGCCGGCACCCGCCTGACCGGCCTCAGCGCCAGCGTGACGCCCATGGCAAACAGCGCGCAGGGCGCTGCCGCCTGGGCAAGATAATCTACCAGCCGGCTGAAGGCCTGCGGCATGGCGAACCCGGATGCAGAGACAGCAAAGCCCAGTGCCGTTGCCACCAGAAACGGGTGAAGCAGGGCCCGCAGCACGATATGGCGCACCAGCGAACGCCCTCCCCCGCCGCCGGCCGTCGCCATCACCGTCGGCGCGACGATAAAATGCACCGCGTTTTCGAAGCAGATGATCAGCGCCACCGGAACGGCAGCCTCCTCCCCCAGCGCCAGCAGCGCAAGCCCCGGCCCCATATAGCCGATATTGCCATAGCTGCCGGCAAAGGCCTGGATGGTCGTTTCCCGCACCCCGTTCTTCTTCCACAGATAGCCGATGGCAAACAGTAACAGAAAAACGGAATAGGTCGCCGCAAGATCGATCGACACGAAATCGAGCCGCGTCAGTTGCTCGAACGGCGTGCGCGAGACCAGTTTGAAGAACAGCGCCGGAAGGGCGGCATAGATGATGAAGATATTGAGCCAGGCGGTTCCTTCTTCGGGATGGCGAAAGATCTTCGCCGCGCCGAACCCGATGACGATCAGCCCGAAGAACGGGAAAAGCAGTGCTAGAATATCGGCCATGGCTCCGGTCGCTTGGTGGCGGGCAGCTAGCCGATGCGCGAGAGCACCGGAAAGGTCTGCTGAAACCAGATCGCCATATCGGCAATGAAGCCGAAAAGAAAGGCGACGCCGGTGAGAATCAGCAGCACGCCCATGATTTTCTCGACAGCGCCCAGATGTTTGCGAAACCGCGTCAGAAACCGCATGAAGGCGCCGGAGAAATAGGCCGCGATCCAGAACGGCACGGCAAGGCCGAGCGAATAGACCGCCAGCAGAACCGCTCCGTTCGAAACCGTCGCCTTGGTGGCGGCCACGGCGAGAATCGCGCCCAGCACCGGCCCGATGCACGGCGTCCAGCCGAAGGCGAAGGCGAGCCCCATAATATAGGCGCCTGTCACGCTTGCCGGCTTGCCGCCGCCGTGAAACCGCGCCTCGCGCGAAAGAATCGAAATCCGCAGCACGCCCAGGAAATGCAGGCCCATCAAAATGATGATCACGCCGCCGACCTTGCTCAGAATATCCATATACTGGCGCAGCAGCTGTCCGATGGTGGACGCGCCCGCGCCGAGCGCCACGAAGATCGTCGCGAATCCGAGCGTGAAGAAGAAGGCCGGCAGCAGCACCGCCCACTGGCTTGCCGGCTTGGCTTCGCCGCCGCCCTTCAACTGGTCGACCGAGATCCCCGCCATGTAGCAGAGATAGGGCGGCACCAGCGGCAGCACGCAGGGCGAAAGAAAGGACAGCGCGCCGGCCAGAAGCGCGCTCAGAAGGGAAATATCGCCAATCGACAAGAAACCTGCTCCAACACCTAAGAAATCGGGCGCGGGCGATGTCCGCGCCCCATTCCCGCGGCGACGAAAATGGCCGCGGAATGCGTCCGCGGGTCTTAAACCAGATGACCGGTCAAATCCAATCACCTTTCCGCGCGCCGAAAACCGCCGTATTATCGCTTTGGCGGCGAGATTCCGGGTTGACCTTGGATAAGACCCTTTCTATGTTCCGCCCACTTTCAGCCGGGCATCCGGCTCGGGAGAGCGTAGCTCAGCCGGTAGAGCAACTGACTTTTAATCAGTAGGTCCAGGGTTCGAACCCCTGCGCTCTCACCATTTGTTTTTCAGCCGGTTTTGATTTTCCTTCCCCGCTTCGTTAAAACGCGGCCAAGCGCCAGGCGTATCAATCTCGGGGGACCGCATGCCGCATATGTTCGTCAATCGACCGCGTCTTCATGACGTGATTGCCGATACGCCGGCTAAGCGAAAGAATTTCCGCTGGGAGACGATCAACGCGATGGCCTACCAGGCCGGTGGGCTGATCTTCATTTTCGGCAGCATCTGCTTCTTTCCGGCGCTCTCGGCCTATGCCGATCTTGGCGCCTGGATATTCTTCTTCGGATCGCTGATCTATCTGCTCGTGACCGGCCATGACCTGATCGAGGTCTTCGTTTACGCTAGGCAGCGCAACGCCCCGGAAACGCTGTGGGACAGGCTGGAGGCCTGGGCGGCGTGGACCTATGTCTTCGGAACCGTGCTGTTCGTGGTTGGCAGTATTTTCTTCCTGTCTTCCGTCGACCTTCCCAAGGCCGGCGCTTGGTGCTTCATCATCGGCAGCGTCTTGTTCGTGATCGGCGCGGTGATCAACGTCATCCAGATCGTCCAGGCCGACGATCTCGTCACCCTGCAGATGATGAACCTGACCGCGCTGACCTTCGTGGTCGGCTCGGCGCTCTTTGCCGTCGCTTCGATCCCCTATCTCTGGACGCTTGCCAGCGAGCGCGACGAAACCCTGCTCGATGGTTTCCTGGCGTGGCAATATCTGGTCGGCAGCGTCCTGTTCTTCATCGGCGGCCTGTTCAACTATCGCCGCGCCTATCGCGTCGTCGCCGCAGCACTCGGAAAGCCGACGCCCTATGCGCGCCACCCGCTGAAGCCGCTTGCGCCCCGTCGGAGGAAGCCCTGGGAAAAGTGACCGCTGCCCCAAACCCCGGCCTTGGTTGCCGATTCGCCGCGACCGGGGACAGTGGCCGCGAACGCGCAGCACAGCCCCTGCGTCGCAAGCGCTTCCGCGCACTTGCGGAACACAGTGAGAACATGTATATTCGTTCTGGATTTGTTTCGAAGGGCCAGGGGCAGGAAATGCTGACACGCAAACAACAGGAATTGCTGTATTTCATTCATGAACGGATGAAAGAGACCGGCATTCCGCCGTCCTTCGACGAAATGAAGGAGGCGCTCGACCTCGCGTCGAAATCCGGCATTCACCGCCTGATCACCGCGCTGGAGGAACGCGGCTTCATCCGCCGGCTCCCCAACCGCGCCCGCGCGCTCGAAATCCTGCGCATGCCGGACAGCGCGATCGGCCAGCAGCCGCGCCGGGGCTTCTCGCCAAGCGTGATCGAGGGCTCTCTCGGCAAGAAGCAGGAAGAGCCGAAGGCGCCGGCCAGCGCCAATGACGGCGGCTCGGCGGGGATTCCGGTCATGGGCCGGATCGCCGCCGGCGTGCCGATCTCCGCGATCCAGGAAAATACCCATCAGATCACCGTGCCGGCGGAAATGCTGGGCGCGGGCGAACATTACGCGCTGGAGGTGCAGGGCGATTCGATGATCGAGGCCGGGATTTTCGACGGCGACACCGTGATCATCCGCAATATCTCCACCGCCTCGCCCGGCGATATCGTCGTGGCGCTCGTCAATGACGAGGAGGCGACGCTGAAGCGGTTCCGCCGCAAGGGCGCCTCGATCGCGCTGGAAGCGGCCAATCCGGCCTACGAGACCCGTATCTTTTCGGCAAACCAGGTCAAGGTGCAGGGCAAGCTGGTCGGCCTGATCCGTCGTTACCACTGAAGGTGAGCGTCTCAGGAACCGAGATGACCGGCAGATATTCGCCGGAGCGCCAGTCATAAAGCCGGTGCCTGTTCCACGGGCGGGTCAATGCTCTGACCGATGTGCTGACTGAGATCGTCATCGGGCCGCAGGATGGTTTGGCTGACGGGGGCGGTTGCGCCTTCGCATCCGCGATGCCTCCCGGCAACGGATTGGCATTACCTGCCTGCTGATCGGGTTCGCCGACCCTGCCCGGCTCCGCGACCGAGCGCCGTATGTCGCCGTCGTCCATATCGCGACGGTCGGCCGGCGGCAGCGTGAATTGAAAGGCGCCGTGCTGGCGACGCATTGCTGGCGTGACGAGGTATGCGCCGGAACGGCAGGTCTGGAATCCGGGGCGGTAACGGCTGACGACGATATCGGCATTGTCGCAGGCAAGGCCGGCAAAGGCCGGCCGGTCGACCGTCATGATCCTGCGGCCCATCATGGTCGCATAGCACCACGCATCTTTCTTGCAGCGGAAGATGCCGGGCGTCCGGCCGGCTTCGGTGATCGTATCGCTGAGCGCCCGCGCGGCGCTCGCCATATCCGCTGCTTCGAGCCGCGCGAAACGATCTTCCTCATTCAGCGCCAGTACGCTTTCCTCAACAGGCGGCAGCGTCTCCGCGAGCGTGAGCGCCGTTTCCCACTGCTCGAACACGAAGGATGGCGGCCGCTTCGTGGTGAGCGCCGCGACATCGCCGGTGACGATCGCCACGAGATCGCCGTCGCCAGCCACCAGGATTTGCGGCGGCGGAGGCTCGGGCGGCCAAGAGATCAGCGCGAAGGAAACCGCTATCGGAATCACACCGAAGAGACGCAGACGCGTGCGCAACAACACGAGCGGCAGGAAGCCGGCGAGAAACAGCAGCAGAAACCCCTTCGGGGCACGGCCGGTGGTGAACGCGCCGCCGAGGCTATCGACCCAAGTCGCGGCCTGCATGACCCAATCAAGCCCCCAGCCCATGACGATCAGAAACGGCGCGTGGAGATTGAGCGGCATGGCGATGAGCGATAAAAGCCCGGCCGGCATGACCACGAAGGTGACCACCGGCATGGCGAGCAGATTGCCAAGCAGCCCGTAGCCCGCGATACGGGAAAAATGATGGATGGCGAACGGCGTCGTCGACAGCCCGCCAATCAGCGCGGTGAGCACGATACCGGAGGCTGCGATCCAGAGCCAGCGGAGCGGCCCGCGACTTTGGCGAAACCCGTCAGCGGGCCGGCGCTGCCATGCGCCATAGCCCGCGATCAGCGCCAGCGTGGCGGCGAAGGACATCTGCATGCCCGGCCCCACCACTTCGGCGGGGGTCACGATCAGGATCACGAGCGCGGCGAGCGCCACATTGCGCAGGCTGATCGCCGGACGGTCAAAAATCGCCGCCGCCAGCATCACCGCCAGCATGATGAAGGCGCGTTCGGCGGACACCTGCATGCCCGAGATCAAGAGATAGAACAGTGCCGCCGCAATCGCAGCGGCCGCCGCGATCTTCTTCGTCGAAATCGCCTCGGCCGCGCGCGGCGACAGCGCCAGTAACAGCCTGAGGCTGGAGAAGAAGATGCCGGCGGCCAGCGCCATGTGCAGACCGGAAATGGCAATGATATGGGCAAGGCCGGCATTGCGCAGCGCATCGAGCATGTCGTCGCTCAGCGCCCGGCGCTCGCCGGTGATGATCGCATTGGCAAAAGCGCCGGTGTCACCCGCAAGCACCGCACGAATGCGACCCGCAATGCCATCGCGTATCCGCTCGATCGCAAAACCCGCCCTTGCACTGAGCCCCGGCGCGGGCACAAGACCGGCATCGCTTGGCGGCCCATAGAAAAAGCCCACCGCGCCGATGCCGTCGAAATAGGAGAGAAACCCGAAATCAACCAGGCCGGGCATGACCGGGGCGGAAGGCGGCAGCAACCGGCCAAGCCCCTGAATGGCGTGACCGATGCCGACAGGCGGCAAATTGCCGCGGGCGACAAGCGTGACGCGCTCGGGCGGACGGTGGATCACGGGGTCGTCCGTCGCCGTCACCTGCACAACATAGCGCCAGCCGGTTTCCGTCGGCTCGCGGCTCTCGACGACGCCGGTGATATGGGTGGTCACCGGCGAATCGAGCATCACCGTGGCCCGCCGCGCCGTCTCCAGCGCCGCAAGCAGCGCACCGCAGAGAAACAATGCAATGCAGGCGCTGACGACGGGCAGCAAGCCTCTGCCATTGCGCAGCAAGACGGCCGCGAACACCGCCAGACCGCAATAGATGCCAAGGCCCAGCGAAGACGGGCTCTCGTCGAGCGAAAACCACCAGCCTATTCCGGCTGCCAGCGCCACCGGGACCATGAGAAACGGCCGGCCGAAAGCCTGCTCTTCGCGCCACAAGGCGGCAATATCGAACCGCCCTGCCCGGCCCGCGTCTCGCCCGTCAAAACCAGCCTCGCGCTCGCCTTGCGGTTGGCGCCTTCTGAAACGCGCGCGAAGCCGGTCGGCTCCGGCGCGCAAGCCCGTCGCCTTGTCTATCTCGCTCGTGCCTGCCCCGCTCCCACGCATCCACAATCGCCGCCCCACAACTTTTACATGTTGTGGCCAATGCTAATCGATTGCAATGCAAGCGCTGGCGGCAGAAGCAAAATTTTCCTTTTCTAAACCCCGTAAAACTTGCTAAACGCAGATATTACTCATCACCCGCCGCGCGGCTTCGTCGGCTTGGCAACACCTTGCCAATCCTATAGCTAATGAAAATCCCGATTGGCTTCGACAGCGTATTCGCGCCGGAAATTTGGAGGACAGGATGACGGAAACTGGAAAACTGCAACTCGACGGCAAGGAACTTGAGCTGTCGGTGGAAGAAGGCACATTCGGCCCGAAAGTCATCGACATCGCTTCGCTCTACAAGCAGTCGGGCATGTTCACCTACGATCCGGGTTTCACCTCGACGGCCTCGTGCAAATCCAAGATCACCTATATCGATGGCGATAACGGCATTCTGCTGCACCGCGGCTACCCGATCGATCAGCTGGCCGAAAACGCCGACTTCCTGGAAGTCTGCTATCTGCTGCTGTTCGGCGAACTGCCGACGGCCACGCAGAAGAAGGATTTCGACTTCCGCGTGACCCATCACACGATGATTCACGATCAACTCACGAGGCTCTTTAGCGGTTTCCGCCGTGATGCCCATCCCATGGCCATCATCTGCGGCGCCGTCGGAGCCATGTCTGCCTTCTACCACGACTCGATCGACATCTCCGATCCCTACAAGCGCGAGATCGCCAGCATCCGCATGATCGCCAAGATCCCGACGATCGCGGCCATGGCCTACAAGTACCATGTCGGTGAGCCCTTCGTGTATCCGCGCAACGACCTCGGCTATGCGGCCAACTTCCTGCATATGTGCTTCGCCACGCCGTGCGAGGAATACAAGGTCAACCCGATCCTTTCGCGCGCGCTCGACCGCATCTTCATCCTGCATGCCGATCACGAGCAGAACGCCTCGACCTCGACCGTGCGTCTGGCCGGTTCGTCTGGCGCCAATCCGTTCGCCTGCATCGCGGCCGGCATCGCCTGCCTGTGGGGCCCCGCCCATGGCGGCGCCAACGAGGCGGCGCTCAACATGCTGCAGGAAATCGGCTCGGTCGATCGCATCCCGGAATATATCAACCGCGCCAAGGACCGCGATGATCCCTTCCGCCTGATGGGCTTCGGCCACCGCGTCTACAAGAACTACGATCCGCGCGCCAAGATCATGCAGAAGACCTGCCATGAGGTTCTCAAGGAACTCGGCATCAAGGACGATCCGCTGCTGGACGTCGCCATGGAGCTGGAAAAGATCGCGCTGACGGATGAGTATTTCATCGAGAAGAAGCTCTATCCGAATATCGACTTCTATTCCGGCATCACCCTGAAGGCGCTGGGCTTTCCCACCACCATGTTCACCGTGCTGTTCGCGCTCGCGCGCACCGTCGGCTGGATCGCGCAGTGGGCGGAAATGATCGAGGATCCGGAACAGCGCATCGGCCGCCCGCGCCAGCTCTACACCGGCGCCCCGGAACGCGATTTCGTGGACATCTCCAAGCGCTGATCAAGGCTTGGCGAAAAGACAAAAGGCCGGTCCAGCGACCGGCCTTTTCTGTATCCAGTGGGAAGCAGGCGCTGCCGGACGGTCTACTTCGCAGAGCCCTTCTCCGCCAGAACATCCAGAACGATAGCCGCCGCACGCTCGCCGGGCGGGACCTCGGTCTGCATCAGCGCGATGACCCGCTCGAAACCTTCCATCATGCCGCGCCGCTGGTAGCTGTCCTTCGTCAGCAGCTCCATCCAGCGCGCCAGCGCGCCGGCGCGGATCGTGTCGTTGAAATATTCCGGCACCAGCGGCGCATCTGCGATCAGGTTCGGCAGCGATGCCGACCAGACGGTGATCTTGTTCAGCATGAAACGGCCGATGAAATCCGCCTTGTAGGCGGAGACCGCCGGAATGCCGGAAAGCGCAAGTTCCAGAACCACCGTACCCGAGGCAGCGACCGCGGCGTCGGCCATGGCGAACGCCTCCCACTTGGCCTCCTCGCCGACGAAGAGTTCCGGCTGTACAGGCCAGTCGGCGATTGCAGCGCGCACCTGTTGCTCGCGGCGCGTCACGGTCGGCAAGATAATGCGACACCCGTCATTGCGCGCCGCGAACGTCGCCGCGACATCGCGGAACACCGGAGCGAGCGCATTGATCTCGGACTTACGTGAGCCCGGCAGCAGCATGATGGCCGGCTTCGACCGCGCGCGCTCCAGACGGTTCTGGCGGCGCGCTTCGAGCACGCCCGGCTCCCCGGTAAGCCGATGGCCGACAAAG
The DNA here is from genome assembly GCF_053484265.1 of Martelella sp. FOR1707. Classification (NCBI taxonomy): domain Bacteria; kingdom Pseudomonadati; phylum Pseudomonadota; class Alphaproteobacteria; order Hyphomicrobiales; family Aurantimonadaceae; genus Martelella; species Martelella sp. FOR1707. The sequence goes on from NZ_JBAKFP010000010.1 coordinate 90,035, forward strand.
GTGGTCGGCGGGCCGCCGAGACGCTCCATCGCAGCCGGCTCGAAGGGCAGCACCGCCAGCACGTGGTCGACATAGGAGAGCATGTCCCGCGCGCGATATTCCTTCCAAGCCCAGACGCTGGGGCAAACATAGTCGACGATCGGGATATCGGGTGCTGCGGCGCGCACGCGCTTCGCCACGCGATGGGTAAAATCCGGGCTGTCGATGATGACGATGATATCCGGTTTCGCCGCGATCAGCGCGTCTGCGGTCTGGCGGATGCGCCGCAGCAATTGCGGCAGGCGGGCGATCACCTGGGTGAAGCCCATGATCGACAGCTCGCTGTAGTCGAAAAGCGAGTCCAGCCCCTCCCCGGCAAGGCCGTCGCCGCCGACGCCGACCAGTTCCACCGGACCGCCATGAAGCGCCTTCAGCGCCGCGATCAGGTTCGCGCCCAGTAGGTCGCCAGAAACCTCGCCGGCTACAATCCCGATTTTCAAAGCCACATGCCGCTCCCTTATGATCGAAGGTCAGGCTCCAGCCCATAGACAAACAGACCGGCTGCATCGGCGGCCCGCAGCGTCTCTTCGCGCTCGAGTATCAGCGACCGCCCGGCCTCAACTGCAATGCCGGCCAAGCCCGCTGCCGCCGCCAGCCGCACCGTGTTGGCGCCGATCGATGGCAGGTCGGCGCGCAGATCCTGTTGCGGCTTGCACAGCTTGACAAGCACGCCCCGCCGCCGGGCGCTGATGCGGCCGGACTGGCGCAGCGCCGCCACCCGCTGCAGCATCTGGTCCGTGCCTTCCGCGCCCTCAAGCGCCACCACCCTGCCACCGACGCTGACGGCGCCCTGCCCGATATCCATCATGCCGATCGTGCGCGCGGCGTGGGCGGCGGCCTCGATATCGCCCTCGGCCTCGCGATCCGGCGCAAGCCTGCCAAGCGCGCCGGCCTCGGCCAGCAGATCGCCGGCGATCGATTGCGCGGCCACCACCTCGAAACCATGCTTTTCAAACAGCGCGATAACCATGCGCAGGACCTTGTCATCCCCGCCGCTGCGCAGTTTGGCAAGGATCGCGGGAATGGAAGCGAGCACGGAAAGCGTGGGGCGCAGGCTCAGGAACTCGGGCCGGCTGTTGACCCCGCCGGACAGCACGATCTTGTCGATCCCGCGTTTGCGCAGCGCCATCACCACCGGCCGGAAGCCGCCGAGATCGGCGTCCATATGGTCAAAGCCCGACCAGTCATGGTCGCCCTCGCCGCGCAGCTGCACGACGAACGGGCTATGGCCGGCTTCGCGCGCCGCCTCGGCCACATAAAAGGGCAACAGACCGTTGCCGGCGATGATCGCAATCGGCTCCTTTGCGGAGACCGCCGCGGAATTCACGCCGCGCCCTTGCGCCGCCTGGATCCCGGCGTTGTCAGCGAGCGCTCGGCATCGCGTTCAAGGATGAAGCGCAGCATTTCGTCGACTGCGTCGCTCCTGCCGCCCAGTTCCGCGCGCGCCGCCTCAGCGTTTTCCAGGATGAGGCCGGGCGAGAAGATCGCCTTGTAGGCCTTGCGGACCAGATGGATCTCATCGCGCTCGATGCCCGCGCGCTGCATGCCGACGACATTGAGGCCGCCCATCATTGCCGGGTTGTCAACGATCATCGCATAGGGAATGACATCATTGACCACGCCGGCGAGCCCGCCGACGAAGGCCTGCCGCCCGATCTGGACGAACTGGTGGATCGCGGCGCCGCCGCTGAGGATCACCTTGTCGTGCACCACGACGTGGCCGCCGACCATCACATTGTTCGACAGAATGACGTCGTTGCCGATCCGGCAATCATGGCCAATGTGGGAATTGGCGAGGAACAGGTTGTTGTTGCCGATGGTCGTGATGCCGCCGCCATGCGACGAACCGGTATTGATCGTGACGCCCTCGCGGAAGATGCAATTCCGACCGATCTCAAGCCGAGTCTGGCTGGCATCGTGGCGCACGCTCTGCGGCGCGCCGCCAATCACGGCCATCGGAAACACCTGGCAGCCGGGGCCAAGCCGGGTCGCGCCTTCGACGCTGGCGTGATGCATAACCACGACGCCATCGCCAAGGACAACATCCGGGCCGACATAGGACAACGGTCCTATGACGACATTCTCACCGATAACGGCTCCGTCCTCCACGACCGCTTTCGGGTCGATCCGGGCGGAGCTGGCTATTCTGGTCATTCTTCATCCTTGCGCACCATCATGGCGCCGATGTCAGCTTCCGCGACGAGTTGTCCGTCGACCGTCGCCTCGCAGTGAAATTTCCACACCCGACGGCGTTGCTTCTGCTTGACGACCTTGTAGCGCACCTGATCGCCCGGCACCACCGGCTTGCGGAAGCGCGCATTGTCAATGGTCATGAAGTAGACCAGATTGTCGACCTCATCGGCCTTGCGCGCGCAGATCGCGCCCGCCGTCTGGGCCATACCCTCGACAATAAGCACGCCCGGCATGATCGGCATGGACGGGAAATGTCCCGTGAAATGAGGCTCATTCGCCGTCACGTTCTTGACGCCGACCGCGCTGTCATCGCCCTCGATCTCGACAATCCTGTCAACCAGCAGAAACGGATAGCGATGCGGCAGAAACTTCATGATCTCCAGAAGTTCCATATGTTCCAAAGTCTCAGTCACAGCCTCATTCACCTTGCTCATCTCCCCCTGTCTGAGCCCGTCTGCTCAGTTCCGCAAGTTCGCGCAGATAGAGTTTCATAGGACGCGCCGGAATGCCGCCGACGCGCGATCCGGGCTCAATCGACGAAAGAACGCCGCTTCTGGCGGCAATCTGTACGCCGCTGCCAATCTCGAGATGGCCATTGACGCCGGCTTGCCCGCCAATCATGACTCCGTCGCCGATCTTGACGCTGCCGGCGATACCCACCTGGCTGACAATACCGCAATGACGGCCGATCTGCACATTATGGCCGATCTGAACCAGATTATCGATCTTGGTCCCCTCGCCGATCACGGTATCGTCCATCGCGCCGCGGTCGATCGTGGTATTGGCGCCGATCTCAACGTCGTCCTGGATGATCACCCGCCCGACCTGCGGCAGCTTGACCATGCCGGTCGGGCTGCCGGCATAGCCAAAGCCATCCTGGCCGATCCGGGCGCCGGTATGGATGATGACATTGTTGCCGATCAGGGCGTTAGTGACGCTCACTTGGGCGCCGATCGTCACGTTGCGCCCGATCTTCACGTCCGCGCCGATAACGGCGCTGCTCAGAATCCGGCTTCCTGCGCCGATCTGGGCGCGCGCGCCAATCACGGCGAATGGCGACACCTCGACGCCCGCTTCGAGCGCGGCCGTGGCGTCCACCGCAGCCTGCGGAGAAATCTCACCCTCACCCACAAGCGACTGCGGCCGCATCGCCGCCGGATACAGCAGCGCCGAAGCGCGGGCAAAGGCAAGCTGCGCATTGTCGGATACAAGCGCCGTCAGCCCATCCGGCAGCAACGCGGTCAATGCTTGCGGGCAGATGATCGCGGCCGCCCGGCAGGTTTTCAGATGATCCGCCGAACTTCTCGATTGTATATAGCAGATGTCATTCGGTCCGGCGCGGGAGATCGGTGCGACCGACTCTACGAGACGATCGCTCGCCGTGGCCTCTGACAGAGAAGCGCCGATTCGGCCGGCAAGTTCACCCAGAGGGATCGCCTGCCGTGCGCCGAAAAACTGGTTCTGATCCATGTCCGTTCTCCAGAACAGTTAAGCTTTGAGTTCTGGAAACAGATATCAGAACGTGTTGGCGATACCGAAACGGAAACGCTGGGTTTCGTCGAAATCTTCCTTGGCGAACGGAACGGCATAGTCGAACCGGAGATCGCCGAAGGGCGAGTTCCAGATCAGAGCAACGCCGGCCGAAGCGCGGATCGAGAAATCGGTGCCCTCGATCTGAGTCCCGGTGACTTCCACAGCATTACCCCAGGCCGACCCGGCGTCAACATAGGCCGCACCGCGAAGATTGATATCCTCCGGAATGCCCGGCAGCGGGAAGTTGGTCTCTGCCGAAAGCGTGGCGTAGTACTGTGAACCGAGTGCGTCGTTGGTACCCACGGTGCGCGGGCCGATACCGTTCTGCTTGAAGCCGCGGATCTGCTGACCGCCGATCGTGAACTGGTCGAAGACGTTCAGATTATCATCGAACGGCGTGACGAAACCGCCGCGCGCCGTGATCGAGCCGATGATATCGGCCTGATCGGAGATCATCTGATACCAGCGCGCTTTGCCGTCCAGCTTGTAGTAATGCGAGTCGCCGCCAAGACCGGCAAAGGTGTTGTTCAGCGCCGCCAGAACGCCCTCGCGCGGCAGCTGCCGGTTATCGACGGACGAGAAGTTGAAGGATTGCTGCAGCGACGACACCACCCACGGGCTGCCGTTGATCAGGTCCTGATAAACCTGCGACACATTGTTCAGGTTCTGCCAGTCGCCGCGACCATCATATTCGAACTGCTGGTAGGAATATTTCACCGTCGAATAGAGGTTGTCGGTGAGCGGCGCGGTCAGGCGGATAGCGCCCGCCGTTTCGGCATAGTTGTAGTATTCCTGGGTCGAAGACGAGGCGCGATAGAGATCGAAACCGGCAGCCAGACGATAGCCGAGGAAGAAGGGCTCGGTAAAGCTGAAGTTGTAGATCTGCGAATCGTCATCGCCGAGACCGGCGGAGGCGCGGATATACTGGCCGCGACCAAGGAAGTTGCGCTCCTCGACCGAAAGCTCCAGAACCAGCGAATCGCCTTCCGCGTCGTAGCCGGCGCCGATCGAGAACGAGCCGGTGGGCTCATCCACGACATCAACTTCGAGAACCACACGGTCGGGCGCGCTGCCCGGCAGCGTCTTGATCTCGACCGAGCTGAAATAGCCCAGCGCCTCAAGCCGGCGCTTGGTGCGCGCGATCATCTCGCGGTTATAGGCATCGCCCTCGGCCAGATCGAACTCGCGGCGGATGACATAGTCGCGGGTGCGGGTGTTGCCGACGATATCGATCCGCTCGATATAGGCCTTCATGCCCTGATCGATCTCGTAGTTCACCGAATAGGTATCATTGGTGAAGCTGCGGTCGCCGCGCGGATTGACCTGCGCGAAGGGATAGCCCTGCGAGGACACCGAAGCGGCAATCGATTCCGACGTCTTCTGAATGTCGTCGGCGTCGTAAATCTTGCCGGTCCGGGTCTTGATGTCGCCCTTCAGGTTCGAGATGTCGACGCCCTCGACCGTGGTCTCAACGCCGATATCCCCGAACTTGTAGCGGTCGCCCTCAGAGATATTGAAGGTGATCGAATAGGAATTGTCGGTCTCATCATAGTCGACGTCGGTCGACAGAAGACGATAGTCCGGGAAACCGTGATTGTTGTAGAATTCGCGCAGCAGCTTTTCGTCCTGGCGCAGCTTGTCGGGATTGTAGATATCCTTGCGCGTCAGGAACGACAGCGGCGTCGAGCGCTTGGTCAGGATGACCGAGGCGAGGCGCGCGTCGCCGAAGGTGTTGTTGCCTTCGAAATTGATCTTCCGAGTCTTGGTGCGGCCGCCTTCATCGATGACGAAGGCAACGTTGATGCGGTTATCCTGAACGGTCGCCGTCTGGATCGTGACCTCGACATCGGAACGGCCGATCGAGGCGTAGGCGTCCTTGATGTGCTGGATATCGAGCTGCGCCTGGGCTTCGTTATACGGACCGAGCGAATGAAGCTGCACAACGCCTTCGAGCTTCTTGTCGGAAACCTTGCGGTTGCCGTTGAACACGACCTGGTTGATGAGCTGGTTTTCTGTGACGTTCACGACCAGCGTCGAACCGGAAACCGAAATCCTGACGTCGGAAAAATAACCCGAGCTGTAGAGATTGCGGATCGACTGATTGATGTCGGCGTCGGTGAAGCTCTGGCCGGGCTTGATCGTCAGTTTGGATTTGATCGCGTCGGAGCCAGCCTGACCGGTCCCATTGACGGTGACGTTCCTGACGACGGCGGCATATGCGTCTGCAGGCACAGCAACGGCGGCAACGACCCCCCCGGAAACGGCGACCGCAAACGAAAGCGCCGCACCTGAAACTGTGTTCAAAAATCTTGAACCGGCCATGCTACTATCTACCCTTTATAATCGCTCGGTATAAGCGGTTTTCGGCAATGTGGATTTAAGTTCTAAAGACTTCGCATCCCCACGCAATAGAAAGCCGCCCCTCAGATGCAACTTCCGCCCCAAGCGTGACCAAATCGCCACGTTCTTTTGTGTTTATGGTAAACCGAACGCTACGGAATACGTCAACAGCACGACGGAGATGCTCCCTCAGGGGTTTCCTATCATCTCCGACGCCAAAGGCAAGGCCACATTTGCACAAGAAACCGTTTGCGGCAAGATGAGAGCGCGCGCACGGTTAACCAAATAGTGTCAAGGGGTTAAAATCGCCCTACCCCATCCGCCCGATCGTATCGTTCCACGTCGCGAACACCATCAGCGCCAGCACCAAAAAAAGACCGATCCGAAAGGCGAATTCCTGGACGCGCGCCGAAAGCGGCCGCCCCCGCACAGCCTCGATCGCGTAGAACATCAGGTGCCCGCCATCGAGCATGGGAACCGGCAGCAGATTAAACAGACCGACCGAAACCGAAAGAATTGCTGCAAAATTAGCAAATGCGACAATACCAAGCGAAGCCATCTGGCCCGCCATCGTCGCCACCCGCACCGGGCCGCCGATCTGATCGGCCTTCATCCTGCCGGCAAAGACATTGGCGATATAATCATAAGTGCTGACGACGATGTGCCAGCTCTGCAGCGCGCCCTGGCCGATCGCGGCAACCGGGCCGTAGCGCTCTACGCGGAAATTACCCGAATCACGTGTACCGACAACGCCGATACGACCGAGTTCCATTTCATTGCCGAATCGGTCCTCGGTCTCCACCCGCTCCGGCACAACCGTCAGATCGACCGCTTGGCCGTTGCGCTCGACGGTCAGCACGACCGGGACGCCCGGGCGCACACTGATATAGCGCACCACCGCATCAAAGGTATCGATGGGCTGGCCATCGAGCGCCGCCATGACATCGCCGGGCTGAACGCCCGCCGCGGCGGCAGGACTGTCGGGGTTGACCTCGCCGACCACCGGATCGGAAACCGCGCGGCCATACACCATGAAGATCACGGCGAAGATTGCGATCGCCAGCAGGAAATTGGCGATCGGCCCGGCCGCCACCGTGGCGGCCCGCTTCCACAGAGCCGCGCCATTCAGCGTGCGGGCGCGCTCCTCTTCCGGCAGCGTTACCAGGCCCTTGAAGTCCGGGCGGCTTGCGACATCCTCATCGCCGTAAAACCGCACATAGCCGCCAAGCGGGATCGCGCACAGCTTCCAGCGCGTGCCGTGGCGGTCGGTGCGCCCTGCGACCTCCGGTCCGAAGCCGAGCGAGAAGGCGAGGATACGGATACCGCACCAACGCCCGACCAGGTAGTGCCCGAGCTCGTGGAAAAACACGAGAAAGGAGATCGCCACGATAAAGGCGACGATCATCCCCGGGGCATTGGTAAAGGCGAACTGCACAGTCAGGCTCCATTCGTCGGAGCGGCAAGACCGCTCCAGTTCATCAGCATGTCGCCCGCAAAACCCTCATGGCCGGCAAGCGCCACCAGAACGACGACAACATACATCGCGAATGCCGCGGCGACGAGTCCGTCCACGCGATCCATCACCCCGCCATGACCGGGAATGAGATGGCTGGAATCCTTGGCCCCGCAGCGCCGCTTCAGGGCCGATTCGAACAGGTCGCCGACCTGGCTGCAGACAGACAGGAAAAGCGCGAGAAGGCCGATCGCGATCGAGGGGGAACCGCCATAGCTCCAGCACAGTGCAAAGACCGCCGCGACGGCGAAGACCGCCCCGCCGACAGCGCCCGACCACGTCTTGCCCGGCGATATTGACGGCGCAAGCTTGGGGCCGCCGAGGGCGCGGCCCACAAAATAGGCCATGATATCGGTGCTCCAGACAACGGCGAACAGGAACAGAATCGCAAACAGCCCCGCCTCCCCGCCGTTCCTGAGCGCCGCAAGCGCGATCATGCTGCCCGCGGCATAGATCACCGAACCCGCAAACCAGAACGGCATGGCCGCGCGGCGCCCGAGGAACCAGAATGCCGCCGCGCCGAAACAGGCAAGCGCCAGCGCCAGTCCGAAAAGTTCGAGAAACACCAGAATGGCAACGGCGATCATCACCGCGATGCCGCCAAGCACCGGCGTACTCCACCGGCCGATCGAACGATCAACCTGGCCGTCGCGCGCCCGGCTCATCTCCAGCCATTCATAAAAAACCAGAAAGCCGATCGCGACCGCAAGCAGGTTGAAAAGAGCGCCGCCCGCCCAGGTGATCAGCAGAACCACCGCCGCCAGAACGGCTCCCGAAACGATGCGCAGCCTCAGTTCCTGGGTCATCAGGTGTCCGTCAATGCCGCCTGCGGCGCGGAAAGCGCGCCGAATCGCCTGTTCCGCCGTGCATATTCCGAAAGCGCTTCAAAAAACATCTCGCGGCTGAAATCCGGCCAGTTGCATGGCAGGAACACCAGTTCCGAATAGGCCGTCTGCCAGAGCAGGAAGTTGGAAAGCCGCTGCTCGCCGCTGGTCCGGATAACAAGGTCGGGATCCGGCAGGCCGGCGGTATCGAGGCGCTCGCCGATGGCGGCCTCATCGATATCATCCGGGTCGATCTTGCCCTCCGCCACCTGGCGGGCGAGCGCGCGGGCGGCGCCGGCAATCTCGGCGCGCGACCCATAATTGACGGCGACAACCACATGCAGCCCGGTATTGTTGCGGGTCCGCTCCTCGGCGACCTCAAGGGCCTTCAATATCTTCACCGACAGGCCGCTGCGCTCGCCGATCATCTGGAAACGCATGTTCTGGCGATGGTAATTGTCGAGCTCGCGATGGATGAAGGTCGAAATGAGCTCCATGATGCCATCGACTTCATCGGAGGGCCGCTTCCAGTTTTCGGAAGAGAAGGCGAACAGCGTCAGATAGCCGATCCCGCTTTCGCGCGCCGCATCCACCGTGCGGCGAACGGCCTCGACGCCCTTGCGATGGCCGAACAACCGCCCGAGCCCGCGCCCGAGTGCCCAGCGTCCATTGCCATCCATGATGATTGCGACATGGCGCGGAATGGCTGGGTCTATAATTTTGTTCATAAGGGCGACCGAGTCTTCTTTAAAAGAATAAAGTGGTAACTAAACCTGCATGATTTCTTTTTCTTTGTCTGCCAGCAAGTCATCAATTCTGGAAATTGACTCATCGGTCAATTTTTGAACGTCTTCGGAAAGCGAACGGCTGTCATCCTGGCTGATGTCCCCATCCTTTTCCGCCTTCTTCAATCCGTCCATGCCGTCCCGACGCACATGGCGGATCGCCACCCGCGCCTTTTCGGCATATTCATGTGCAACCTTGACCAGAGAACGGCGACGCTCCTCGTTGAGTTCCGGAAGCGGAATTCTGAGCGTCTGGCCGTCCATGATCGGGTTCAGGCCAAGATGGGATTCACGGATCGCGCGGTCAACAGCGGCTGCCATCGACTTGTCCCAGACGTTGACCGACAGCATGCGCGGCTCCGGCACGGTGATGTTGGCAACCTGGTTGAGCGGCACTTTCGAGCCATAGGCTTCAACCTGCACCGGATCGAGAATATTGGCCGAGGCCCGCCCGGTGCGAAGCGAGGTGATGTCGCCGATATAGGCGTTGATCGCGCCTTCCATGCGGCGCTTCAGGTCGTTCAGGTCGGTTGGATCGCTCATCATCTGTCTCCCGTCACACATGTGCCCCAAGCGGGCAAGGCGTGATCATTCTTCTGTTACGATTGTCTTGCGGCCGCCGCCGGCCATGATCTGGCCGAAGCCGCCGCGCTCGTGAATCGAAAAAACGATAATCGGTATGTAGTTTTCACGGGCCACCGCCACCGCGGCAACATCCATCACCTGCAGCCCGCGTTCAAGCACCTGCTGATGGGTCAGGGCGTCGAAACGGGTGGCGTTCGGATCCTTCTTCGGGTCGGCGGAATAGATGCCGTCGACCTGCGTGCCCTTGAAGATCGCCTCCGCGCCGATTTCCGCCGCGCGCAGCGCAGCAGCGGAATCAGTGGTGAAGAACGGATTGCCGGTGCCTCCGGCAAAGATCACCACCCTGCCCGCTTCCATATGGCTGCGGGTGGCGCGCTGGGAAAACGACTGACAGATTTCCGGCATCGCGATCGCCGAAAGAACCACGGTATCGACCTGCATCTTGCGCAGCGAGGTGGCGAGCGCCAGCGCGTTGATGACCGTGCCCAGCATGCCCATGTGATCGCCGGTAACGCGTTCGCCGCCCTTGGAAGCAACGGCAACGCCCCGAAAAATATTGCCGCCGCCGACGACGATGCCGATCTCAACGCCCATGGAGCGTACCTGGGCAATATCCGAAGCGATGCGGTCTGCGACGTTGACATCGATGCCGAAGCCCTGGTCGCCCATCAGCGCCTCACCGGAAACCTTCAGCAAAACACGGTTGAAAATCGGTTTCGTCAACGCCGCAAACTCCCTTACAAAGCAATGCCATCCCGATACACGAAGGGCGCCGCATTGTCACGCGGCGCCCCGGAATTTCAACGGCTGATCCTGAAATGAACCAGACGGACGGAAGGGCTTAGCCCTTGGCCGTGGCGGCAACTTCCGCCGCAAAGTCGGATTCTTCCTTCTCGACGCCTTCGCCAAGCGCCAGACGGGCGATGGCGGCAACCTTGATCGGCGCGCCGACGTCGTTTTCCGCTTCCTTGACGGCCTGTTCGACGGTCAGGTCGGGGTTGATGACGAACTGCTGGGAAAGCAGCGCCACTTCCTGGAAGAACTTGCGCATGCGGCCTTCCACCATCTTTTCGGCGATGGCGGCGGGCTTGCCGGATTCCTTGGCCTGCTCCAGGAATACCGAACGCTCGCGATCGGCGATCTCGGCGTCGACTTCTTCAGGGCGTACGGCGAGCGGGTTGGTCGCGGCGACATGCATGGCGACCTGACGGCCGATCGCGTTCAGCGCATCCTTGTCGCCGTCCGATTCGAGCGCGACCAGAACGCCCAGCTTGCCGAGGCCATCGCCGACGGCATTGTGCATATAGGTCGCGACAACGCCCTTGCCGACCGAAAGCTTGATCGCGCGACGCAGCGTCATGTTCTCGCCGATCGTGCCGATCGCGTCCTTGATGGTGTCTGCAACCGACTTGCCGGACTTCGGATAGGTCGCGGCGGCAATGGCGTCAACGGAGCCGTCGGTGCCAAGCGCCACGTCGGCGATGCCGGAGACGAGCTGCTGGAAGGCTTCGTTGCGGGCAACGAAGTCGGTCTCGGAATTGACTTCCACGACGACGGCTTCCGCATCGCCGGCGGCAATGCCGATCAGGCCTTCGGCGGCCGTGCGGCCGGACTTCTTGTCAGCCTTGGAGATACCCTTGGCGCGCAGCCAGTCGATGGCGGCTTCCATGTCGCCGTCGGTTTCGGCGAGCGCCTTCTTGCAATCCATCATGCCTGCGCCGCTCTTTTCGCGCAGTTCCTTCACCATTGCTGCCGTAATCGTGCTCATAACTTGCCTCTCGTCCATTCGCTGGGCGGCGCTGTCGGGCGCGCCGGTCGGGAGTGTACCCGTGTCTGTGACAGGGTGATGAAGATCATCCCTGGCGGCCATGCCGCATACGCGGCTGGCGCGATGAAAGTATGTATCGGACGGCCGGTTTTGAAGGCCGCCCTCATTCCTGAAACCCAATGGCGGCGCCGATAACGCCGCCATCTTCAGGTCCTGTCGCGTATCAGGCGCATTGCCTGATGCCGATCGCCTTACTCGGCGGGCTTTTCGCCGGTCGCTTCCTCGGCAGCGGCTTCCTCGGCGGGCGCCTCTTCAAGCGCCGGCTCGGCCGGTGCTTCAGCGGCAGCGCCGAGATCAACGCCCGAAGCGCCCTGCTGACGGGCGATGCCGTCGATGGCGGCGCGCGAAATCAGGTCGCAGTAAAGCGCGATGGCGCGCGAAGCATCGTCATTGCCGGGGATCGGGTAGTCGACTTCGTCCGGATCGCAGTTCGAATCGACGATGGCGACAACCGGGATGCCGAGACGCTTGGCTTCCTCGATCGCGATCTTTTCCTTGTTGGTGTCGATGATCACGATCAGGTCCGGCACGCCGCCCATGTCGCGAATACCGCCAAGGGCGCGGTCGAGCTTTTCACGCTCGCGGTCGAGGTTCAGGCGCTCTTTCTTGGTGAAGCCCTGCGCTTCGTTGGCGAGGATTTCGTCGAGCTTGCGCAGGCGCTGGATCGAGTTCGAAATCGTGCGCCAGTTGGTGAGCATGCCGCCGAGCCAACGCGAGTTGACATAGTACTGAGCGGAGCGCTGGGCGCTGTCGGCAACGATTTCCGAAGCCTGACGCTTGGTGCCAACCATCAGAACGCGGCCGTTGCGGGCGACGGTGTCGGACACGACCTGAAGGGCGCGCTGCAGCATCGGCACGGTCTGTGCAAGGTCGATGATGTGGATGTTGTTGCGGTCGCCAAAGATGTAGGGCTTCATCTTCGGGTTCCAGCGGTGAGTCTGGTGACCAAAATGGACGCCTGCCTCAAGCAGCTGGCGCATGGTAAAGTCGGGCAATGCCATTGCCTTGTCTCCTTTTCCGGTTGAACCTCCGCAGACCTGAGAACGGACGGAACCCCGTCCGGCACCGGCGGAGCGCACCGGATTTCTCCCGGAACACCCCATGGCCTGCGTGTGGAATGGGGGCGCGATAGCCTGTTTTGAGATGGAATGCAAGTGCCGCGACGATTTACGCCCTGACGACAAGCGCGCTTGGGAGCCCCTGCCGGGCGGCGCTCAGCGCTGCGAGGCCGCGGTCGTCGGCAGGCCCTCACAATCGGCGGGGTCAAGCATTTCGAGCCTGTCGAGGTGGCCGGCCATCTTGAAGTTGCCGAAATCCATCAGCAGGTCGCGGCTGACGCCGTTTTCCGCCAGCATCATGGAGACGGTATAATCCGGCGTCTGGTCGCCATCATGCGTCGCGATCGGAAAATAGGCGGTGGTGACCGGCCACTGGTCGGGCCCGCTGCCGACGCCCTTTTCGCGATCGCCGATCAGCGTGACCGCGCGCATCACGTCCTCGCCCGAGCCGTCAAAGGACGTCGCCTCGTAGACATGCTTCCCGCTCTCAGCGGCATCCAGAACATGGGCGAGATATTCCGTCGGAAACTGGGCCTTGCCGATATCGAAGGGGTTCTGGTCGCCAAGCTTTACCGCGATCTTGTGATCATCGGCGCGGTTGGCTTCGCCGGCAGTCTCCGATTGCAGGTTGTAATCGGCAAACATCTTGCTGGAAAAGCTGAACGCGCCCTTTTCCAGATCCTCGAAGGATGAGGATGTCTGGTCGGTGACCATGGCGCCGTGCTCGCGCGCGATATCGGTCACCATCCGCATTTCGGTGACATAACCCTCGCAGGGCGCGCCGGTGAAGGAATAGACGAAACGGCCATGCAGCCCCTCGATGCCGGATTGGCCGGACGCCCAGGCAAGCGACAGGTCATAGACCGCGCGGTGGGGTTCGAGCGTTACCCCGGGTTGCGACGGCATGCCGGCCGAAGCCGTCATTGCGAAGGTGGAGCAGAAAATTCCTGTAACGGCCAGTGTCCGCATCGACATTCCCCTTGGCTTTGAACACTGATGGTATAGAAAAGTCCTCGCTCTGCCAATCATCATCCGTCCCCCTATGGAGCAGAAAATGTCCCACGCCATCGAAGACAGGCTCAAGGCGCTGTCGATCAGCCTGCCCGAAGCTGCAGCCCCCGCCGCCAATTACGTGCCCTACGTCATTTCCGGAAACCTGCTCTACATCTCCGGACAATTGCCGACCGAGGGCGGGAAGATGATCGCCGCCGGCCATCTCGGCGCGAATGTATCCTTGGAGGACGGCCAGAAGGCGGCGCGCGCCTGCGCCATCAACATCATTGCCCAGGCCAAAGCGGCGCTTGGCGGCGATCTCGGCCGGGTCACCCGCATCCTGCGCATCAACGGCTTCGTCGCCTCGACGCCGGATTTCACCGACCAGCACTTGGTCATCAACGGCGCGTCCGGTCTGCTGGCCGAGGTCTTCGGCGCGGCCGGAAAACATAGCCGCGCGGCCGTCGGCATGGCTGCGCTGCCGATGGGCGCGGCGGTCGAGATCGACGCCATTCTGGAAATCGCGTGATGCCCGCCTGGCTGACTGCCAAACCCATCGCCCATCGCGGCTATCACGACATGAATCGCGCGATCTGGGAAAACACCCTGCCCGCCTTCGAGCGCGCGATCGACGCCGGTTTCGCAATCGAATGCGATATCCACCTTTCCGCCGACGGCGTGCCGCTGGTATTTCACGACGACGACCTGCAACGGCTTTGCGGCCGCGACGGCGCGATCGAAGACCTCACGGCCGCCGAGGCGAGAACCGTTGCCGTCGGCGGTACGACCGCGGTGATCCCGACCCTTTCGGACCTCCTCACCATTTGCGGCGGCAAGGTGCCGCTGGTCATCGAACTGAAGGCAAGCCGCGCCGAACCCGCCGCCTTCGCCGCAGCGACGCTTGCCGTGCTGGCCGATTATAGCGGCCCGGTCGCGCTGATGAGCTTCGATGCCGCCCTCCTCGCCGCTCTCAAGCAGGCCGGCGCCTCGCAGCCGCTCGGCCTGACCGCGGAAGGAATGAGCGAGGAGGCGCTGGCGGATCACCGGAAAGCCTTTGCAATCGGCCTTGATTTCGTCTCCTATTATTACGATCATCTGCCCAATGCATTTGTTGCTGCGCTTCGGGCAAAGAGCGTGCCGGTGATTACCTGGACCGTGCGCGACGAGGACGCCCGCAGACGCACGTTTCTGAACGCCGACCAGATGACCTTCGAAGGTTTCGACCCGCGCCAGAGTGAACCGCTCTAAACAGACGGGACGTTAAACCGGGCAGGCCAGACAGTTTCAAGACCGCATTCCGAGAGATTTCTTGAGCGAAAACCTGCAGATCCGCATCGAAAACAGCTTCGCGAATATCGAGCGCGCAGCCTGGGACGGCCTTGCCGCGACCACGCCCTCGCTTGACGGCGACGGGTTCTACAGCCCGTTCCTGTCGCACGCCTTCCTCTCCGCGCTGGAGCAATCGGGCTCTGCCACCGCTGAAACCGGCTGGCTCGGCCATCACCTTCTGCTCGAAACCGAGGATGGCCGCCTGATCGGCGCGGTGCCCTGCTACCTGAAGAACCACAGCCAGGGCGAATATGTCTTCGATCACGGCTGGGCCGATGCCTTCGAGCGCGCCGGCGGGCACTATTATCCGAAGCTGCAGGCGTCGCTTCCCTTCACGCCGGCAACGGCGCCGCATCTTCTGGTGCATGACGGCTATGATCATGCGACCGTCGCCAAGGTGCTGGCCGAGGGGCTGCAGGCCGTAAACGACCGGTTGGGCGTCTCCTCCACCCACGTCACCTTCGTGCCCGAAGACGAGATCGGCATATTCGAGCAGGCCGGCTACCTGCACCGCACCGACCAGCAGTTCCACTTCCTCAATCCGGGCTATGACAGCTACGACGCCTTCCTCGACACGCTCGCCTCGCGCAAGCGCAAGGCGCTGAAGAAGGAGCGGCGGACCGCGCTCGAAGCCGGCATCGAGATCGACTGGCTGACCGGTTCGGACCTGACGGAGGAGATCTGGGACCAGTTCTACACCTTCTACATGGATACCGGCAGCCGCAAATGGGGCCGGCCCTACCTGACGCGCGAATTCTATTCGCTGATCGGCGAGCGCATGGCCAAGGACATCCTGCTGGTGATGGCGAAGCGCGAGGGGCGCTACATCGCCGGCGCGATCAACTTCATCGGCTCCGACGCTCTCTACGGCCGCCACTGGGGCTGCATCGAGGATCATCGATTCCTGCATTTCGAGGTCTGCTACCACCAGGCGATCGACTACGCGATTGCCCATGGCCTGAAGCGCGTGGAGGCCGGCGCGCAGGGCGAGCACAAGCTGGCGCGCGGCTACCTCCCTGTCACGACCCATTCCGCGCACTATATCGCCCATGAGGGGCTGAGGCGCGCGGTTGCCGATTTCCTCGAGCATGAGCGCGAGGACGTCGCCCGTTTCAATGATATTCTCGTCGACCACGGACCCTACAAGAAAGCCGGCGGCGAACGCATCGAGGAGGACTGAACCATGGCCAAGTACGACAACGACAACATCTTCGCCAAGCTGCTGCGCGGCGAAATCCCCTCCATCCGGCTTTACGAGGATGAACACGCCATTGCGATCATGGATGTGATGCCGCAGGCGCCGGGCCATGTTCTGGTGATACCGCGCGCGCCGTCGCGCAACCTGCTCGACGCCGACCCGGACGTGCTGGCAAAGACCATCCCCGTGGTCCAGAAGCTCGCGCGCGCCGTCAAGACGGCCTTCGATGCCGATGGCGTCTTCGTCGGCCAGTTCAACGAGGCGGCCGCCGGCCAGACCGTCTATCACCTGCATTTCCATGTCGTTCCGCGCCATGAAGGCGTGGAGGTGAAGCGCCACAGCGACGGCATGGAGGACGTGGAGGTGTTGAAGGCCAACGCCGAAAAAATCCTGACGGCGCTGAAGGCGTCGCCATGACGCAATTTCTGGCCGAAGAGTTCCGAAACGCCTTTTCCGCCGATCATATCATCATGTTCGTCCGGCTGATTGGGGCTGCGATCTTCGGCGGGCTGATCGGCTTCGAACGTGAGATCCATCGCCATCCAGCGGGGCTCAGAACCCATATTCTGGTCAGCATGGCGGCGGCCCTGTTCGTTCTTGTTGCTGTGGAAGTGCCGGAGATCATGCGCAGCGACCGCGACGTGCTGCGCGTCGATCCCACCCGCGTGGTGCAGTCGATCACCGAGGGCGTGGCCTTCCTCGCCGCCGGCATCGTCTTCATGCAGAAGGGCACGGTGAAGGGGTTGACGACCGGGGCGGGCCTCTGGTTTTCCGGCGCGATCGGGCTGACCATCGGGCTCGGGCTCTGGAGCCTCGGCATATTCGCCTCAATGCTGGGACTTGCGGTTCTGTTCCTGTTGAGGCGCCTTGAAATCAAAACAAATCTCAGCAAACGCAAGGGCTTGGCCGACGAATCTGAGGAATAGGATCAGCTCCGTTCCAGCGTTATGATGTCCGCCGCATCGCCCAACTCGCGTCTGGCGATGTCCACCATGCTCGCTTCGTGGGTAAAGAGGATGCTCTGCAGACCCTCCAGCCCGGCAAGCGCATTCAGGCCGGCCGCGCTGCGGGCGTCGTCGAAAGTCTGGAAGATATCGTCGACGATCAGCGGCGCGGGCTCGTTGCGGCTGGCATAATCCTCCAGGAAGGCGAGCCGGAGCGCGAGATAGAGCTGGTCGCGGGTGCCGTCGCTCAACCCCTCGACCCGGATTTCACTGCCATCCTTGCGCAGGGCTGAAAGCACCAGCGCATCATGCTCGCCATAAGCCTGGGAAAGGCCTTCGTAGCTTTCACTGGTGAGCGTCCTGAAATGCCGCCCCGCGGCCGCCAGAATCGGATCGGAGCGGCTTTCCCGGTAGCGCTCCAGCGCGCCATCCAGCAGCCGCCCGGCCAGCTTCAGCACCACCCACTCACGGGCAAGCGCCTGCGCCTCCGCCTCGGCGGCGGCGCGATCGAAGGCGGCGGCCTCGGCTCCCGGCCCGGTCTCCAGCGCCTGCTTGCGGTGACGCAGCGCCATGCGGCGCTCGCGCAGCGCCTCGATCTCGGCCGCATCCTCTCCGGCATCGGCTTTGAGATGCGCGAGTTCCTGACGGCAATCGACCTCGTCCAGCGTTTCGGCCAGCGCCCGGACCTCCTCCACCGAGGCCCCGTCGCTGATGCCGGAAAACCGCTGCCGCGCCTCATCCAGCGCCTGACGTGATGCCGCCCGCTGCCGCAATCGAGCCGAAAGGCCGCCGATTGCCACCCCTTCCGGCAAGGTAGCGGCGATGGATGCCATGCGTCCGTCGATATCTTCTCGCTCGCCTATGTCGGTCGCAAGTTCGGTGCGAAGCCGCTCGGCGCTTTCCCTGAGCGTTGACCGCTGCGCCGCGCGCGTCGCGTGATCGGCCGCGCGTTCGGCAAGTGCGTGGACGATCCGCGAGGCCGGTTCGCCCGCGATATCCGCCGCCACGGCTTCCGCCAGTTTCGAGGCCTCGTCTTCGAACGCGGCAACGCGCTTGCCGCCGGTTTCCGTTTCCTGCATCAACCGCGTCCGGTCCGCGAAAAGTGAAGGCAGATCGGCCCACAGCGCAAGCGCCGCCTCGGCCCCGGCGAGGCCGGTTTCGCCCGGCAGGCCGACACTGGCGAGGCTTGCGGCGAAACGCTCGTTCAGGGCTTTCTCCCCGGCCCGCAACCGATCAAGCTGCTCTGCGCCCTTTTCAACGGCCTGACGCGCCGCCTTGAGCGCGCCCGCATGCTCCCGCGCCTCCGTCCAGCGTTCGCCGAGACGGTCGAGGGCGGAACCGACATCGCGCGCAAGCGCGCCGAGCGGCAGCGACGCGTCCGTGCCGAGATCCTTCGCGAGCTTTTCCAGCGCCACGCGCAAAGCCTCATTGTTGCGGTCGAGCACCGCTTTCCTGTCTTTCAGCGCATAGAGCGCGGCCCGCGCCTCAAGCAGGGCCTCCACCCGACGCCGCCATTCTATCACCGCCTCGGGGGCGCCGAGCACGAGGTCGAGTGGCGCGAACAATGCCTCGAACTCTGCCTGCGCTTTCTGCAGCCCCAGAAGCGCCGCCTCGCGTTTTTCCGCGCCCTGCTCCCGTTGAGCGGCCTCGCGTTCCAGTCGGCGCTGATTGTCGGCGTGCCGGGCCACCCGCTCGGCATCATCAAGGGCGTCATCGGCCAAACGGTCCGCAGCGCGCACGGCATCGCGATAGGCGGTCTCCTCCCCATCCAGCGTCTCGAACATCCGGTCGCGCTCCGCCCGCGCCGCGTCGATCGCCGCACGGGTCGGAACCGGCCCGGCCTCGCGATCCTCGGCTAGCAATCCTTCCAGGCGCGCGCATTCCGCGTCGATCTTCGCCAGCGCGCCGTCGCACTCGGCAAGCGCGGATTTGGCCGATGTAATGTCATCGCAAGCGGCCTTCAGCGCCGCCTCGGCAGGAAGATCGCCCGCATGCAGAGCGAGAATGTCGCTCACCGCAGGACGCAGGCCGGCGGCCTGCTCGAACAGCGCGCGCTCCTTGCCGGCGATCTCCGTTTCAAGCGTTTCCGCCTCCTTGATGCCGGCAAGGTCCTCGCGCAAAGCCTCATAGCTCTTGCGCAGCGGCGCGGGATCGCGCAGGTGGCCCTCGCCATGCTGCTGTTCCAGCCGCGCCAGCGTCTCGCGGTTCTCAGAGAGGGCGTTTTCGGCCGCGCGGCGGGCGCGACCCTGCTCTTTCAACTTCTCGACAATCACTTGAAACTCGGATCGCAAGAGACTGTTTGGAAAACTCGTTTCGAGTTCTTCTAAAGAATCGAACCCAAGCTGAACGGCAGCGCTCCGTAACCGCGCCTCTACATCGCGCAGCTCGTGCCGCCGGCGCGGCAGGCTCTCAAGCGCCTGTTCGTAAAGCCCGCTTTCGCGCTGCAGCCGGGCGATTTCGGCACGGCGCTCCAGCAGCGCGTCGTCCACGACAAGCGCGTCCAGCTCCCGCTGACCGGCCGCCTGCCGGGCTTCCTTTTCCTCTATCTGCTCGGCAAGTCGCATGTGGCGGGCTTCGAGCGCGGCGAGTTCCTCGCCGACGCTGTCATCAACCGCCTCGATATCGGAAAACGCCGCCAGCGCCGCGCTATGCCCATCGATCTCGCCCAACAGTCCGCGCAGCCGCTGCAGCCGTTCAAGCTCGCCGATCCGCCGTGCCCGCTGCGCCTGCCGCTCCTCGACCACGGCGAATTCCTGGCCGATCTCGCGCTCTTCCTTCAGGAGCGCGGTCCAGTCGCTGGCGTTGAGCTGGCTGTCACGCTCGGCCCTGCGGGCTTCGTCATAGCGCTCCAGCGCCTGATAAAAGCTGCGGGTCTGCGATTTGCGGGGCGCGTAGATGCCATCGGCTTCCGCCGCCAGCGCCTCGCTTGCCGCCCGCAACCCGGTGAGGCCGGAGGCCGCGGAAAACAGCATCTGGCCGATCTCCCCGCCATCGGCCAGCATCTCGTCCGCCCCTGCCCTGAGCCTGACGGAATCGAGCCCGAAGGCCCGCTCGAACACCGTGCGGTCGAGACTGCCGACAAAACCGGCGAGCGCGTCATCGTTCAGCGCGGCTTCGGTTTCGGCATCAAGCAGCGTATTGGCCCGGCCCTTGCGCCGGCGAAAGGCGAGTTCGGCCCCGCCATGCGCGCGCAGCCTTGCGCCAAGGCGCAGGTCGCGTGCGGGATGGAGGAAATCATAGCCGACATTGCGGTCGGGAAAGCCGAACAGAAGGTCGGAGAATGCGGCGAGCGCTGAGGATTTCCCAGCTTCGTTGGGACCGTAGACGATATGAAGCGCGGCATCGGGCCGGAACGTGACGGTCCTGTCGGTGAAATGGCCGTAGCGGATGAGATCGAGCGAAAGGAAACGCATAAATCACCCCTCCAGCCGGGCGCTGAGAATCGCGCGCGCTTCCGCCAGAAGGTCGGCATGCGACCCCGAAAAGGCTTCGTCCCTGGCGCCGACGCCGCCGGGCAGCTTCACGGCGATCTCGTTGATCAGCGCCTCGATTTCGGCGTCAATCGCCTCGTCACCGGCCAGCGCATCGATCATCGCCTCGATATCGAGGTCACTATCCGCTGGAAGCCGGCGGGAGGACGCCGGCGCGTCAACCGCGATCACCAGTTTCTCCAGCCACAGATCGGCATGAACCCGCTGGCAGGCGGCCTGGAGGTCGTCGTGCCATTCGCCATGCGCCGCGCGCATCCTGTGCGCATCGCCATGGCTGCCTTCCAGCATCAGGCGCAGCGCCACGGGCCGGGCATTCGCAGCTTCCGAAAACGCCGACAGTGTTGCCTCCACCGCCTGAAGGACATCGCTTTCTTTCATATCCGGCGCGATCGCCATGGAGACGGCCTCGAAGCGGGCGCGGTCGAGAATGATGCGTTCATAGCGCGGCCGGCCGTCCTCGACGGTCACCAGCACCGCACCCTTGTCGCCGGTCTCGCGGATATTACGGCCCTGCAGATTGCCGGGATAGAGCGTCAGCGGATCGGCGGAGACCTCCTCGAAGGCGTGGACATGGCCGAGCGCCCAGTAATCATAGCCGCGCGAGGCAAGGTCCGCCGGCGTGCACGGCGCATAGACCGCATGCGGCGGCCGCCCCGAAAGCGAGGTGTGCAACACGCCGATGTTGAAATGACCGGGCACCGCCGGCGGATAGGCCAGCGCCAGATTGTCGCCGGCAACGCGATCGGCAAACCCCTGGCCGTGCAGCGCCACTTTCAGCGGTTCGATGGTGAAGGTCTCGGGATGGCGCGTCGAGAATTCGTGGACACCGTCGGGCATCGCGATCGTGCGGGTGACGATGCTTTCGGCATCATGATTGCCGCGCAGGAAATAGACCGGGATTTCCGCGCGCGAAAGCCGGGCGATCTCGCGGTTGAAGAACAGGCCAACGCTGTTGTCGCGCCACGCCCCGTCATAGACATCGCCGGCGATCACCATGAAATTCACCTCGTTCTCGATCGCACAGTCGATCAGCGCCGTGAAGGCGTCACGGCCGGCGGCGGCGAAGCGCTCGGCGATCTGCCGGTCCTTGAGCGCCAGTCCCGAGAGCGGGCTTCCCAGATGCAGGTCGGCGGCGTGGATGAAACGGAAGCTGGTCAAGTTTCCCTCATTTGTCTTCTCGTCTCAAAGGGGTAAAAGAGTTCGCGACGACACTTCAACCCAAAAGCGCCGGCGTCGCGCTTTATCCCGCCCGCATTTTCGCGGGCTGGCCATCACCGGAGGAATTCATGCACTATCACAATTTCGGCCGCACCGGGCGGCCCGTCTCCAATATCGGCTTCGGCGCCTGGCAGATCGGCGGCAGCTGGGGCTCGGTCAGCGAGGAGGATGGCCGCGCCGCCCTGCACGCAGCCCTTGATTCGGGCATCAACTTCGTCGATACGGCCGATGTCTATGGCGACGGCCGCTCCGAAAAGATCATCGCCGATGTGCTCGCCGATCGCGGCGGCCAGAAGCCCTTCGTCGCCACCAAGGCCGGTCGCAGGCTTAACCCGCATACCGCCGATGGCTACAATCTGGAAAATCTTGAGGCTTTCGTCGACCGCAGCCTGAAGAACCTCAGGATGGAGCGGCTCGACCTCGTGCAGCTCCACTGCCCGCCGACCGAGGCGTTTTACCGTCCGGAAGTGTTCGAGGCGCTCGACGCGCTGAAGGCCAAGGGCAAGATCGCCAATTACGGCGTCAGCGTCGAAAAGGTCGAGGAAGCGCTGAAGGCGATCGAGTTTCCGGGCGTCGCCAGCGTGCAGATCATCTACAACATCTTCCGCCAGCGCCCGGCCTCGCTGTTCTTCCCGGAAGCAAAGCGCAAGAACATTGCCATCATCGTTCGGGTGCCGCTGGCAAGCGGGCTGCTGTCGGGCAAGATCACCCGCGACACCGTGTTCGACAGCGAGGATCACCGCAACTTCAATCGCGGGGGCGATGCCTTCGATGTCGGCGAGACCTTTGCCGGCGTGCCGTTCGAAATCGCGCTCGACGCCGTGGAAGAAGTCCGCAAGCACGTACCGCGCGGCACGGCCATGGCAGCCTTCGCGCTGCGCTGGATCCTGATGAACCAGGCGGTGACCGTCGCCATTCCCGGCGCGCGCAACGCCGAACAGGCAAAAGCCAATGCGTCCGCCTCCGACCTGCCGGTCATCGGCGACGAGGTCATGGCCGCGATGACGGAAATCTACCGCACCCGCATCGCCCCCCACGTGCACCAGCGCTGGTAGCGCGAGGCTGTTCTCCTGCTCGGCCGGCGTGACGGCCGAGCAGGAACCGATGGCGTGATTTCACAGACGCTCCAGCCGGATTGCAATTCGGGGTGTGCCAGGCCTGTCTACGAACATCTGTCAGGTATGTATCAAGCCTACCACCGGGCCCGCGCATAACCCAGTTCGCTACCCCAGCGCCACGAACAAATCATGCGCGGCCTTCATGTCCTCGAACCGCTTGGCGCGGCGGGCGGCGGCTTCGGCGTCTTCGCCCCAGTGCTCGATGGTCCAGTCCTCTTCCAGATTGGCGAGCGCCCAGGCCTCGTCAAGCGTCAAGCGCCGGCGCGCCAGCGCAAGGGTGACAAGGGCCGAGCCGGTGAGCGTGGTCATGACGTGGAGGCTGCCAAGGGCGAAGGGCGCGCGGTGACGATCGAGCTCGCTACGGAAAGCAGAAACGCTTTCAGAGGGTTGCTCGGAAAACATGATCCCTTCCACGAGCACGAATCGGGCGCCGATTTCCTCCGCCATCCAGTCCAGAACCGGGTCCCAGCGCTCTGCCTGCCGGGCCACAAGCTCCTCGGGGCTTTCGGCGCGATAGAACAGCATGTCGTTGCCGGCATAGGCGATGATCTCCTCGAACACCGCCTCGGCGTTTTGCGCCACGCCGTCGATCACCGTATTGGCAAGCCGTGTGACCGGCATTTTCGCCGGATCGATCACCTTTTCCTGCGCCTGCCATTCGGCGCGCACCATTTCGGCCGCGTCTGCCGTCGGCAGGATCAGCGGATTGCGACCGGGCGATTTTACACCGCGGCCATCGAGCTTGATTGCGAACCCTTCGCCGTCCCGTTCGACGGTGGCGGTCTGATAGAATTTCTTCGGCAGTTCGGCGCGCATCAGTTCCTGCGAGCGGCGGATCGGGTCGGTCTCGGTCATTGGGCGCTCTTCAGCACGAGTTTGAGGATATCGTCGGGGCTTTCGGCAATCGCGGAGGCGCCCGAGGTCGTCAGGTCCGTGGTTGCGCCATAGCCCCACGAGACGCCGATCGCATCGGCGCCTGCGGAGCGGGACATCTGCATGTCGTAGACGGAATCGCCGATCACCACGGTTTCGGCCGGCTCGATGCCGGTCTCCACGCAACATTCCAGCACCATCGCCGGGTGCGGCTTGGAGGGGCAGTCGTCGGCGGTGCGCGAAACCACGAACTTGCTGGCATAGCCATGCAGATTGAGCATGTGATCGAGTCCGCGCCGCGATTTTCCGGTCACGGCCCCGATCAGGAGGTCATCCTGCAGGAAAAGATGCTCCAGCATCGGCGCGATGCCCTCGAACAGCCGCTCCTGCATGGCCGGATCGGCGCGCACGACGGAAAACAGCGAACGGTAATAAGCCATCATCTCGCGGCATTCCTCGTCCGGCCCTTCGCGGCCGAGCAGCAGCGAAATCGATGTATCGAGCGTCAAACCAACGGTCGCGCGGGTCTTCTCGATGGCCGGAACCGGGTATCCGAAATGGGTGAAGGTACGCGCCATCGATTCCTGGATGATGGCGATCGTATCCACCAGCGTGCCGTCGCAATCGAACAATACAAGTTTCATGTTATTCCTTATCGAGATCCTCGCGGTCGGCGTCAAAGCCGAGCAGGTTCCAGCTCTGCACCATGTGCGGCGGCAGCGGCGCGGTTACGCGGAGCCGGCCGCCATCGGGATGGGGCACATCAATACGGCGGGCGTGGAGGTGCAGCCGTTTCTGGATGCCGCCCGGAAACTCCCAGTTGGGGTCGTCATCGAAATATTTCGGATCGCCGATGATCGGGTGGCCGATGTGATGGGCGTGGACGCGCAGCTGATGGGTGCGCCCGGTATAGGGTTCCATCTCCAGCCAGGCGAGGTTGTGGGCCGCGGTATCGACCACGCGGTAGTAGGAGACAGCGTGATCGGCGCCCGGCTCGCCGTGTTTCGCGATCCGCATCCGGTCGCCATCCGGCGTCTGCTCCTTCACCAGCCAGGTGGAAATCTTGTCCTCGCGCTTGCGCGGCACGCCCTTGACCAGCGACCAGTAGGTCTTCTTGGTGGTGCGCTGGCGAAAAGCTTCGGTGAGCGACTGCGCAGCGCGGCGCGAGCGGGCAATTACCAGCACGCCGGAGGTGTCGCGGTCGAGGCGGTGAACGAGGCGCGGCTTTTCGCCCTTCTTGTTGGTCCAGGCCTCCAGCATCTTGTCGATATGCCGCACCACGCCGGAACCGCCCTGCACGGCAAGGCCTGCCGGCTTGTTCAGCACGAACACCCGCTCATCCTCATGCAGCAGCATGCGCGACAGCAGATCGCCGTCCGATGAGTGCTTGAGGTCCCTGCCCGGGATCGGCCCGGATTTCTTCGGGTCGACATTCATCGGCGGAATGCGGATCATTTGACCGGGCTCGACCCGGGTATCGGTTTTCACCCGTCCGCCATCGACGCGGATCTGCCCGGAGCGCAGCAGTTTTTGCAGCGCGCCGAAGCCGAGGCCCGGATAATGCTGCTTGAACCAGCGGTCGAGGCGCATGCCCGCCTCGTCCTGATCCACCTTGATATGTTCGATGCCTGCCATGCGGTACGCCCTTGTTCTCAGGAGAAGGCTTCTATCGCATGATCGACAGGAATGAAACGGGCTAAAATACCAACCGCCCGATCGCGAGGCCCGCGAAGACGGCGATCAGCCCCAATGCGACGCTTGCGCCGATATAGAGAGCGGCCGGCAGGTAATCGCCGCGCTCGATCATGTTCATCGCATCCAGCGAAAACGAGGAGAACGTCGTGAAGCCGCCAAGAAAGCCGGTGACCAGGAACATGCGCATCTCCGCAGACTGGTTCAGAAGGCGCGCCACCGCCTCCACCAGAAGCCCGATCAGAAGCGAGCCCAGCACGTTGACGATAAACGTGCCCCACGGAAAACCGTGGCCGAAAAAGCGAATGGCAAAAACACCGACGAGATAGCGGCCGCTGGCGCCAAGACCGCCGCCGATGGCGACGATCAGCGCATGGTTGAGCATTTGCGGCAATCTTTGAACCCCATTCCCTCTGATGCGCCTATTCAGCCGCCACCATGGCAAGTTTCCTCTCGCGGTTTTCGCGCAGCCGGGCGAAGTCTTCGCCGGCGTGATGCGACGAGCGCGTCAGCGGGCTTGCGGACACCATCAGGAAGCCCTTGGTATAGGCGACCGTCTCATAGGACTTGAACTCGTCCGGCGTCACGAAGCTGACCACCCGGTGATGCTTGCGGGTCGGCTGCAGATACTGGCCGATGGTCAGGAAATCGACATCGGCGGTTCTGAGATCGTCCATGAGCTGGAGCACTTCGTTGCGCTCCTCGCCGAGACCGACCATGATGCCGGACTTGGTGAACATGTTCGGATCGAGTTCCTTGACCCGCTGCAAAAGCCGGATCGAGTGGAAGTAACGCGCGCCGGGACGCACCGTCAGATAGTTCGACGGCACGGTTTCGAGATTATGGTTGAACACGTCCGGTTTCGCGGCCACCACGCGCTCCAGCGCGCCGGGCTTGCGCAGAAAGTCGGGCGTCAGCACCTCGATCGTCGTGGCCGGCGAAGCCGCGCGGATGGCGTAGATCACCTTCTCGAAATGTTCAGCGCCGCCATCGGCCAGATCGTCGCGGTCGACGGAGGTGATCACGACATGCATCAGCCCCATCTGGGCGACGGCCTTGCCGATATTTTCCGGCTCGTTCGGATCGAGCGCGCCGGGCTTGCCGGTCGCGACATTGCAGAAGGCGCAGGCGCGGGTGCAGATCTCGCCCATGATCATGAACGAGGCGTGTTTCTTGTCCCAGCACTCGCCGATATTCGGACAACCGGCTTCCTCGCAGACCGTGACGAGCTTGTTCTCCTTCACGATGCCGCGGGTTTCCTGATAGCCGCGAGAGACCGGCGCCTTGACGCGGATCCAGTCCGGCTTGCGCAGCACTTCGGTATCGGGCCTGTGGGCCTTTTCGGGATGGCGCACGCGCTTTTGTGCGTCACTTGTCGTATCGAGAAGCGTAACCATCTGTTCGTCCTTGACCGCCGGTGGGCCTCTCCGGCCCGGTCGACTTCGTTTTTCGTTAGACCGGATTCGTGGTGTTCGAACCCGGTCTATCTTGTTCTTGCGGCATTTTCGCGAATGTCAGGATTTCACCCGACAGCGAAATGCTCTAGCGCCGGATCAGACGTCCGACGAAAATCAGAATGACCGCGCCGATAAAGCCGGCGATCAGATAGCCCAGCCATCCGCCAAGGGCGATGCCGAACACGCCCAGAATTGCGTTGGCGACAATGGCACCGACAATGCCGAGGATGATGTTCATGAAAATGCCCATTTCGGACTTCATGAACTTCTCGGCGAGCCATCCAGCGATACCGCCGATGATGATGGCGGCAATCCAGCCTACACCCTGTTCTTCCATGTAATGCGTCTCCCTTTTTTGCTAGACGTCAAAGCAGGTTCTGTCGTTCCCGCTAACGATAACATAGAGGAATCATGCGTTAAGTACACGGCCATATGCGTCGAGCACGCTTTCCTTCATCATTTCCGAAAGCGTCGGGTGCGGGAAGATCGTGTGCATCAGCTCTTCCTCGGTGGTCTCCAGGTTCATGGCGACCACAAAGCCCTCGATCAGTTCGGTGACCTCCGCCCCGACCATATGGGCGCCGAGCAGTTCGCCGGTCTTCTTGTCGAACACGGTCTTGACCATGCCCTGATCCTCGCCGAGCGCGACGGCCTTGCCATTTGCGTTAAAGCTGAAGCGGCCGACGCGGACCTCTCGGCCGGCTTCCTTGGCCTTGGCTTCGGTGAGGCCGACCGAGGCAACCTGCGGATTGCAGTAGGTGCAGCCCGGTACTTTCAGCTTGTCCAGCGGATGGACATTCTTCTCTCCGGCGATTTTCTCGACACAGATGACGGCCTCGTGCTCGGCCTTGTGGGCGAGCATCGGCGGGCCGGCGACATCGCCGATCGCATAGATGCCCTCGACATTGGTCTTGCAGTAATCGTCGATGACGATGCAGCCGCGATCCGTCTTGATGCCGAGCTTTTCCAGCCCGATATTCTCGATATTGCCCTGAACGCCGACGGCAGAAATCATCCGATCGGCGGTGATCTTTTCGACCTTGCCGTCCTTGGTCTCCACATGGGCAGTGATGTTGTCCCCGCCCTTTTCAACCTTGGAAACCTTGGCTTCCAGCATGATCTTGATGCCGCGCTTTTCCAGCCGCTTCTGGGCGAATTTGGCGATCTCGTTGTCCTCGACAGGCATCACCTGCTTCATCACCTCGACCACCGTCACCTCGACGCCGAGCGAGCGGTAGAAGGAGGCGAATTCGATCCCGATCGCGCCCGAACCCATGACCAGCAGCGACTTCGGCATCTTGGCGGGCTTCAGCGCGTCAAAATAGGTCCAGATCAGCTTGCCGTCGGGCTCGATGCCGGGCAGCGCGCGCGGCCTCGCGCCGGTCGCGACGATGATGTGCTTGGCGTTGTAGGTGCCGGGCCCCTTGGCGCCCTTCGGCGTCGGGGCCTGCGGCTCGACGATCTTCTTCTTGACCTCGGAGACGGTGACCTCGCCGGGCTTCGACAGCGTCGCCTCGCCCCAGATGATGTCCACCTTGTTCTTCTTCATGAGATAGATCACGCCGGCATTCATCCGCTCGGCAATGCCGCGCGAGCGCTTCACGATCGCATCCAGATCGGCCTTGACCTGGCCTTCGATCACGAGCCCGTATTCCTTGGCGTGATTGGTGTTGTCGAGCACCTCGGCGGATCTGAGCAGCGCCTTGGTCGGGATGCAGCCCCAGTTGGAGCAGATGCCGGCCATGTGTTCGCGTTCGACAACGGCGGTCTTCAGGCCGAGCTGGGCGGCGCGGATGGCTGCAATATAGCCGCCGGGGCCGGCGCCGATGACGAGGACATCGTAGGTCTCAGACACGGTGTTCATCTCCTTTAAGGGGAGCCGGACGTTGCCCGCCCGGCCCGCTTGAGGGATGCCGCCGCAGCTACTGTTTCAGCATCCCGTAGATTTCGTCCTTCAGAACCATCCGGCGTTTGCGCATTTCTTCCATATGCACGTCATCGGTCGGTTCGATGTTTTCCTCCGCGCGGTGGATGGCGCGGTTTACCTCGTGATAGTCGTCGAAGAGCTTTGCAAAATGCGCATCCTCGACCTTCAATTCGTGAATCCGGTCGGCAAATTCCGGGAATTCATCGGCCAGTTCGTGCGGGGTGTTCGACATGGATATCTCCTCTGTTGTGGTTGATATCCACCCTATCCGCGCTTCGTGTCCACTCCTTGATATTAATCAAAAAAATCACAGGCCGAGCATCATCCTGACGATCGGCTCGAGACCGCGGCCGATGGCGCGGGTGTTTTCCGCGTCAAGGTGAACGCCGTCCACCGGGCTCGCGCTTGCGACCGAGGCCGCGTCGTAGAAACCGCAACCCAGTTCGTCGGCCAGTTCGCTGTAGAAGGTCGAAAGCATCTGCGACTGTTCGACCACGCCCTTCAGAAAGCCCATGCCGGTATCGTTGGCCGTGGGCACGGCATGCGGCGGCGCAACCACCAAAATATCCGGCGCGGCATGATCGAACGGATAGGGATGCGACCGTACGATCTCGATCAGCCGCTTCATGCCGTTTCTGGCCGCCAACGCCCCGCCGCCGGTCCAGGGCTTCAGGTCGTTGGTGCCGAGCATGATGATGACCAGATCGAGCGGCGTGTGGCTGGCAAGCAGCGTGGGCAGTACCCGCGCGCCATTGCGGTCCGCCGCCGCCGTGTGATCGTCGAACGCCGTGGTGCGGCCGCCCAGCGCCTCGGAGAGAACGTGGACGCCCTCCCCCAGAGCCTTCTGCAGCACCATCGGCCAGCGGTCCTCATGCGCATGCCGCTGCTCTCCGTTCGGGTCATGCCCGAAGGTCAGCGAATCGCCATAGCAAAGAACCGTCTTCATCGGACCGCCCTCAGACCAGCATCGACATCGGGTTTTCGATATAGCCCTTGAACGCCGCCAGCACTTCGGCCGCGAGCGCGCCATCGACGCAGCGGTGGTCTGTCGAAAGCGTCACCGACATCATGGTCGCGATCGCCAGTTCGTCGTTCTTGACCACCGGACGCTTCTCGCCCGCGCCGACGGCGAGGATCGAGGCATGCGGCGGGTTGATGACGGCGGCGAAATCCTTGACGCCCATCATGCCCATGTTCGAAACGGCCGTCGTTCCGCCCTGGTATTCGGCGGGCTTCAGCTTCTTGTCGCGCGCACGATTGCCCAGATCCTTCATCTCGTTGGAGATGACCGAGAGCGGCTTTTCCTCCGCCCGGCGTACGATCGGGGTGATCAGGCCGCCCGGGATCGACACGGCGACGCCGACATCGACATGCTTGTGGACGACCATGTTGTTTTCCGTCCAGGAGACGTTGGCGGTCGGGACATCGCGCAGCGCCAGCGCCATGGCCTTGATGATCATGTCGTTGACGGAGAGCTTGTAGGCCGGCTTGTCGTCCTTGACGGGCGCTGCCTTGTTAAGCTGGCTCCTGAGCGCCAGAAGCGCATCGAGCTCGCAATCGATCGTGACATAGAAATGCGGCACGGTCTGCTTGGATTCGACGAGGCGCTTGGCGATCGTCTTGCGCATGCCGTCATGCGGCACGAGTTCGTAGGAGCCTTCCTCGAACAGCTTGAGAACGGCCTCTTCCGAAGTCGCCTTCGGCAGCGGAGCGGCGGCAGCCTCTTCCTTGCCTGCTTCCGGCTTGGCGGCAGCCTTGCCGACGCCTTCGCTCTCGGCCTTCTCGATATCGCGCTTGACGATTCGGCCATGCGGGCCGGAACCGGAAAGCTGCGCGAGGTCGAGACCGGCTTCCTTGGCCAGACGACGGGCGAGCGGCGAGGCGAAGATGCGCTCGCCATCAGCCTTGGGTGCGGCGGGCGCCTTGGGCTCGGGAACCGGCGTATCGGAAGACGGAATGCCGCCCTTGGCGACCTTTTCGGCCGTTTCGTCGGAGGACGATTTCTCGGCCTCTTCCTTGGCGGGCTGCTTCGGTTTGTCTTCCTTCGGCTTTTCCGCCTTGGCCGGAGCCTCGCCGCCGCTTTCGGCCGCCTTGGCGGCTTCGGCAGCGTCCTCGCCGTCTTCGGCAAGGATCGCGATCAGGGCGTTGACCGCGACGCCGTCGGTGCCCTCCGGCACCACGATCTTGGCGACCGTGCCCTCATCGACGGCTTCGACTTCCATCGTCGCCTTGTCGGTTTCGATCTCGGCAATCACATCACCGGCCGAGACGCTGTCGCCTTCCTTGACCAGCCACTTGGAAAGATTGCCCTCTTCCATGGTCGGCGAAAGCGCCGGCATCGTAATCTTGATGGGCATCTTGGCGCTCCCTTACTTGTAGCAGACGGCCTTAACCGCATCGATGACTTCACCGACGTTCGGCAAGGCGAGCTTTTCGAGGTTGGCGGCGTAGGGCATCGGAACATCCTTGCCGGCGATCGTCATGATCGGTGCATCGAGATAATCGAATGCCTGCTGCATGACGCGGGTCGCGATCTCGGTGCCGACGGAGGACTGCGGGAAGCCTTCCTCGACAGTCACGAGACGGCCGGTCTTCTTCACCGATTCGATGACAGTCGGCAGATCCATCGGGCGAATAGTGCGCAGATCGATGATCTCGACGTCGATGCCTTCTTCCTCAAGCTTGGCCGCCGCTTCCACAGCATAGGTCATGCCAATGCCGAAGGAGACGATCGTTGCGTCCTTGCCGGTCTTGTGGATACGGGCCTTGCCGATCGGCAGCACGAAATCATCGAGCTTCGGCACATCGAACTTGTGGCCGTAGAGGATTTCGTTTTCGAGGAAGATCACCGGATTGGGATCGCGGATCGCCGCCTTCAGCAGCCCCTTTGCGTCGGCGGCCGTATAGGGCATGACCACCTTGAGACCCGGAATGTGGCTGTACCACGAGGCATAGCACTGCGAATGCTGCGCTGCAACGCGGGCCGCCGCGCCGTTCGGGCCGCGGAACACGATCGAACTCTCCATCTGCCCGCCGGACATGTAGTGCGTCTTGGCGGCGGAGTTGATGATCTGGTCCATCGCCTGCATGGCGAAGTTGAAGGTCATGAACTCGACGATCGGCTTCAGGCCGGCAAGGGCCGCACCCACGGCAACGCCGGTGAAGCCGTGCTCGGTGATCGGCGTATCGACAACGCGCTTGGCGCCAAATTCCTGCAGCAGGCCCTGGGTGATCTTGTAGGCGCCCTGATATTCGGCGACTTCCTCGCCCATGACGAAGACATCGCCATCGGCGCGCATTTCTTCGGCCATGGCGTCGCGCAGCGCTTCGCGCACCGTGGTCGAAACCATTTCGGTGCCCTCCGGAATATCAGGATCAGAGGCGACCTCGACGGCCTTCGGCTCTGCCGGTGCATTCGAAGCAGAGGCCTGCGGCTTTTCTTCCTGCTCGACCTCGGGGGCCTTTTCGGACTGTTTCGGCTGCTCGGCGGCGTCGGCCTTGCCGATATCGTCGGCGCTTTCGCCCTCTTCCAGCAGAACGGCGATCGGCGTGTTGACCTTGACGCCCTCGGCGCCTTCCTCAACCAGGATCTTGCCGATCGTGCCTTCGTCCACGGCTTCGACTTCCATCGTCGCCTTGTCGGTCTCGATCTCGGCGATCACGTCACCGGCGGCGACGCTGTCACCTTCCTTCTTGAGCCACTTTGTAAGGTTGCCCTCTTCCATCGTCGGGGAGAGTGCCGGCATGAGAATATTGGTAGGCATGGTATCCCTCCCCGTCTTAGCGCAGGATGTCGGTGTAGAGCTCGGACGCATCCGGCTCCGGATCGGTCTGGGCGAAATCGGCGGCGTCGGAGATCACCGAACGCACATCCTTGTCGATCGCCTTCAGCTCGTCTTCCGTCGCCCACTTCTTGTCCAGAAGCCGCTTCCTGACCTGCTCGATCGGATCGTGCTCGGCGCGCATCTTCTGGACCTCGTCCTTGGAGCGGTACTTCGCCGGGTCAGACATCGAGTGGCCGCGATAACGATAGGTCATCATTTCGAGGATGAACGGGCCATTGCCCTCACGCGCGAAGCTTTCCGCTTCTTCGGCGGCCGCCTTCACGGCGCGCACATCCATGCCGTCGACCTGCTTGCCGGGAATGCCGAACGAGGCGCCGCGCTTGGAGAAATCGGTCTCGGCCGACGAGCGCGAGACGGAGGTGCCCATGGCATAACGGTTATTTTCGACAACATAGACCACCGGCAGCTTCCAGAGCTCGGCCATGTTAAAGCTTTCATAGACCTGACCCTGATTGGCCGCGCCGTCGCCGTAATAGACCACGGCGACCTTGTCGTCCTCGCGATAGCGATTGGCAAAGGCAAGGCCGGTTCCGAGCGGAACCTGCGCGCCGACGATGCCGTGACCGCCGTAAAACGCCTTCTCCTTGGAGAACATGTGCATCGAGCCGCCCTTGCCCTTGGAATAGCCCGAGCGGCGGCCGGTAAGCTCAGCCATAACACCGCGCGCTTCCATGCCGGTGGCCAGCATATGGCCGTGGTCGCGATAGCTGGTGATGATCTGGTCACCATCCTGCAAGGCCATCTGCATGCCGACAACGACAGCTTCCTGACCGATATAGAGGTGACAGAAACCGCCGATGAAGCCCATGCCGTAAAGCTGGCCGGCCTTTTCCTCGAAACGGCGAATCATCAGCATCTCACGAAGAGCATGCATTTCCTGATCACGGTCGAATTCCGTGATCCGTTTGTTATCTTCTTTTTTGGGTGATTTCCGTGAAGCGGACGCTTGGGACGCCATCAGGGTCTCCTTCGTTAAGGAAAGACGTGGAATTGGCAGTCACATTAAGCGCTTTTGTGCGACACGGCAATGCTAGATTTAGCACAACATGTGCCGCATCAAATCATTGTAATTGCTTATTAAAATAGCTATTAACTTGATTTCAGTTTATTGAAGATTTCGCTCGAAAATCACGATCTCGTCGGCTTTCAGCAGGTTCAGCGCGTATCGTGCCTGCTCATCGAGCGCATCCTTCATCAGCGAGCCATCGGAGAGCATCTTGACGTGCTTTTCCATGGCCTCGCGCTCGGCCACGAGCTTCTCCAGCTTGCGCTCGTTGAGCGCCTTGTGGGCGGCAAACCGCTCGCCGGCGATCAGGCCGTAATCACCATGGATCGAATGATAGATGAAGTAGCTCATGAAGCAGACGGTGATCGCGGGTACGATCAGGCGGCCGTAAAACCGGGATTTATGATGTCGGGTCCACATGAGGCTGTCCGGAAGGCTACGCAATACAATGGATTCACATTAACGCGTGAACCTTAACCAAGGCTAAACCGGGCGCGGGCGGGATGGGAGGAATTGCGGCTTTCGTAGCGAACCCGGACCGGCAATCGGGACCGGCTGAGGAGTATTCATACCCGCTGGGATTTCAGTTTTGCTCGACGTCGGCGCCACCCAAGGACCTGACCGCCTACAATCTCCCCCCTTGAGGGGGAGATGTCGCGAAAGCGACAGAGAGGGGTAAAGGGCGTAAGCCCTAAAAGCCGCAAACTCGGTGCTCTCGGAGAGGTTTCACCCCTCTCTGCCCCTGTCGGGGCATCTCCCCCTCAAGGGGGGAGATTGATTGGGGGCTATGCGGCCGCCGCCCCCCGAAAAATCAACCCTTCAGGATCGACCGGCCGGCGTAGACGGCCTGGCCGCCGAGCTCTTCCTCGATGCGGATGAGCTGGTTGTACTTGGCCAGACGGTCCGAGCGCGACAGTGAGCCGGTCTTGATCTGACCGCAATTGGTCGCGACCGCGAGGTCGGCGATGGTCGCGTCCTCGGTCTCGCCCGAGCGGTGCGACATGACCGAGGTGTAACCGGCCTTGTGGGCGGTCTCGACGGCGTCGAGCGTTTCGGTCAGCGAGCCGATCTGGTTGACCTTGACGAGCAGCGAATTGCCGACGCCCATCTTGATGCCGTCCTTCAGGCGCTTGGTGTTGGTGACGAACAGGTCGTCGCCGACGAGCTGGCACTTGTCGCCGATCAGCGCGGTCAGCTCCTTCCAGCCATCCCAGTCGTCCTCAGCAAGGCCATCCTCGATCGAGAAGATCGGGTATTTGCCGATAAGTTCGGCGAGGTAAGCGGCCATCTCGCCGGAATCGAGCGTCTTGCCCTCGCCTTCCATCACGTATTTGCCGCCCTTGTAGAATTCGGTCGAGGCGGCGTCCATGGCGAGATAGACGTCTTCGCCCGGCTTGTAGCCGGCCTTTTCGATCGACTTCATGATGATGTCGAGCGCCGAGGTGGTGCTCGGAAGCGCCGGCGCGAAGCCGCCCTCATCGCCGATCGCGGTGTTGTAACCGCCGGCGGACAATTCCTTCTTCAGCGTATGGAAGATTTCCGAGCCGGTCCGCACCGCATCGCGCAGCGTATCGGCGCCGATCGGCATGATCATGAATTCCTGGAAGTCGATCGGGTTGTCGGCATGCTCGCCGCCATTGATGATGTTCATCATCGGAACCGGCATCAGATGGGCAAAAGCGCCGCCGACATAACGGTAGAGCGGCAGACCGCAGGCGGTGGCCGCAGCCTTGGCGGTGGCGAGCGAAACGCCGAGAATGGCGTTGGCGCCGAGGCGGCCCTTATTGGAGGTGCCGTCAAGCTCGATCATGGTCTGATCGATTTCCATCTGGTTTTCGGCATCGAGCCCGACAATCGCCTCGAGGATTTCGTTGTTGACGGCGTCGACCGCCTTCTCAACGCCCTTGCCGAGATAGCGTTCGCCGCCATCGCGCAACTCCACGGCCTCGTGGGCGCCGGTGGAGGCGCCGGAGGGAACGGCGGCGCGGCCGATCGTGCCGTCTTCCAGATACACATCGACCTCGACCGTGGGATTGCCACGGCTGTCGAGGATTTCACGGGCGAGAATGTCGGTGATTGTCGTCATGTCTGTCTACCTGTCGACCTTGCTACAAGAAATTGAAACGACCGCGTCGAAGCGCTGGAACTTTGCGAGGGTCCGCCCCTTGGGCAGGCGGATCGCGTCGCTGGAATTCTGCTTAATGCAGTTCGTGCGCCAGCACTATGACGAATGAATGATTTTGGCGATCAAGCCGCGCATATTTGCGGCACGATCATCCGATTTCGAAAGAACTTACCTTCCCTTGGCGATGGCGTCAAAAGCCAGGAGCTTGTCCAGAAGCCGCGGCATGTCGTCGAGCGGCACCATGTTCGGGCCATCGGACGGCGCGTTGTCCGGGTCCTCGTGGGTTTCGATGAAAACGCCGGCAACGCCGACGGCGACCGCGGCGCGCGCCAGCGTTTCGACGAATTCGCGCTGGCCGCCGGTGGAGCCGCCCTGCCCGCCCGGCTGCT
Source organism: Martelella sp. FOR1707 (assembly GCF_053484265.1). Lineage (NCBI taxonomy): Bacteria > Pseudomonadati > Pseudomonadota > Alphaproteobacteria > Hyphomicrobiales > Aurantimonadaceae > Martelella > Martelella sp. FOR1707. The sequence continues at coordinate 126,338 of NZ_JBAKFP010000010.1, forward strand.
GCACCGAATGGGTGGCGTCGAAGATCACCGGCGCGCCGGTCGACGCCATGATCGGCAGAGCGCGCATGTCGGAGACCAGCGTGTTGTATCCGAAGGAGGCGCCGCGCTCGCACAGCAGAACATTGTCATTGCCGCTGTCGACGATCTTGGCGAGCACATTCCTCATGTCCCAGGGCGCCAGGAACTGTCCCTTCTTGACGTTGATAACGCGCCCGGTCTTGGCGGCGGCGACAAGAAGGTCGGTCTGGCGCGACAGGAAGGCCGGGATCTGCAGAACGTCGACGACGGTCGCCACCTCGGCGCATTGCGCCTCGGTGTGAATGTCAGTGAGCACCGGAAAGCCGAATTCCTTCTTCAGGTCGGCGAAAACCTCGAGCGACTTGTCGAGACCCATGCCGCGCGTCGCCTTGAGCGAGGTGCGGTTGGCCTTGTCGAAGGAGGATTTGTAGACCAGCGCGATGCCGGCCGCAGCACAGATTTCGGAGAGCCGGCCGGCCACCATGAAGGCGTGATCGCGGCTTTCCATCTGGCATGGTCCGGCGATCAGCGACAGCTTTCCGGCGTTGCTGAAGCTGACGGCTTTTTCGCCAGCGCCGGCGGTCACGGTTCGGTGGGTCATTCTAGCTTTCCCTGAATATGAAGCTCACGCCCTGACCGGGCGCCGGCGGCACGACAATGCTCTCGCCGGCCTGCCGTGAGGCGATTTCGTTGGTTTTCAGAATATCGGCAAGGTTTTCCAGATCGGCCACCTCGAACACGACGGCGGCGGCTTCAAGCCCGCGCCCCGTGCCCGACCGCGCGATGCCATACTGCCGTTCGAGATGGTCGTGGGAAAACACCGAGAACCTAGCCGTCAGCGCATCCGTGGTGAAGCCGTCGGGATGAATATCGGCCTCGCCGGCGCGGGTGAGCGTCTGCAGCAGCGGCTCGAATTCCATCGGGTAGTCCGCGCCGAGCAGAATTCCCGAAATGCCGGTCACGCCGTTCTGATGGCCCATGAGGGTTTCATCGGGTGCCAGGGCCTGCAGGCGTTCACAGGTGAAGAAGAACAGATCCGGCGCGCGTAAATCGGCGGCGAAGGCGAGCCGGAAGCCGGCTGTCGCTTCCGTCCCGTCGGCAAGCTTATAGGGGCGCTGGAAGCTGAACAGATCGCCCACGCCAATACCGGCTTCGGCGAATTCTGCATGATCGGCTTCAGCATCCTCGCTCTTTAAGACGATGGCGGAGAGCCCGTCATCGCCGTTGCGAAAGCGATAGGCGCGGTCGCGGCGGACGAATTCGGCTTTCGCGATATTCTGGTCGTAGATCTGCTGATCGGCGATCGCGATCGGTTCGAGATAGGTCGAATCGGCGAAATAGACGCAGGCATTCTCCGTACCGAACGGATGCCGCGCCTCCGGCGCCACGGCGAAGCCGAGCGCGGAAAGCCTGAGCCGCGCGGTCGCAAGGTCAACGACCGGCAGAACCAGATGATCAAGAGGACGGTGGGAAAGAGACATGGCCCCTCCTTTTCGGCGCTCTTGATGGCACAGAAACGCCCGCGCCTCAAGAAGGAGCGCACGGGCTTGCGCGAAGACCTACCAGACGTAACGCAGTTTCGCCGAGGCGATCAGCGCCGAATAGCCCGCGCCCCATTCGCCATAGGCGCCAAGGTTGAGGTCAGCCTGCGAGGTGAGCTGGATCCTGGCAGCGACATTGGCGGCAACGGCGCTGCCGGTGGGCGCATTGCTGGAGATCGAGAAGCCGTAGCCCGGCAACGCCAGGAAGCGCGCGCTGGCATCGCCGCCGCCGCCATAGCGGTAGAGATAGGAAACGCGGCCATTGAGCGCGAACCGGCGCGCCACGTCGCCGGCGGCGGTATCGAAGCCGAGCCCGGCCTCGACAGTGCCGCGGAACAGGCCCACATCGGAATAGGCAAGCGCGGCATTGCCATAACCGGCCTCGACCTCTTCCTGATAATCAGGCGCGTGGGTGTAGACCGCGCTCGCCCCGACGAACGGCATCAGCGCCACGCCGTTCTGGACGATGCGGCCGCCCGCCTCGATCCGCCCGCCGACGGTTGTCGCAGAATATGAGCCGCGCAACTGGTCGACGGCATCGCCGAATGCGACCGTGCGTTTGGTGTCGATGCTGTCAACGCCGCCGCCGAGGGCAGCGGTGGCATAAAACCCTTCCTTGGACTGGGTGACGCCGTTGATGGCGGCGTGGAAGCTTTGCGAATCCGCCTTGCCACCCTGATCCGTCTGCTTGTAGGTCGAACTGCCGCCGCCGAACACGATGCCGATCGCGTTGGCATCGTCGAGCCGCGCCAGATAGCCGCCCTCGATCATGCTGCTGTCGATATCAGCGCCGGAATTGCCGGCCTGCGCGTTGCCGTCGACGCTCGAACTGCCGCCGTTATATTCGAGCCAGCCGGTATTGACCGGGTTGAGCGCGGCGTAAATCCCCCTGCGTCGCGCCGCGGACCAGTCCCAGCGCGGATCGCCGGCAGCGCCAGCATAGCCGTCATAGCCGCCGACCGCCCAGTAGGCGAGACCCGATGTCGCCGCCGGCGCGTTCTGCACCGTGTCGTCACCGCTATCCTTCTCGATCGGCCGCCAGCCGGCCAGCAGACGGTTGGGATTGGACGAGCGGCGCAGGAAATTATCCATGCCGAGCGTCGCCGTCATCGTCGCGTTGATGCCGAGCTCGCCGCCGAGCGTCGTCATCGCCGCTTCATAGGCCTCGCCCGATTGCAGCATGCCGGCCGCAAGCGTTCCCTGCAGCGGAACGCCATCGTTGAACGCGTTGACCAGCGCCGTGTTGACGCCCTGGCCGAGCGCCGAGAAGTTGAAATTGCCGCCGACATAGGCAAGGCCGAGCTTCAGCGCATTGTCCTCGTCGGTGATCGTCCCGCGGAACTGGGAGGGAAGCGAATCAAGCGAGGGATCATAGGTGCCGGTCAGGTTACCGGCCTGAAGCAGCGTATATTCCTTCTTCAGCACGCCGCCCTGATCGAAGTCGAGATCGATCGCGGTGTCGTCGAAGGCGACGGTACCTGTGACGATCGCCGGCTCCTGATTGATCGTGATCACGGCGACATAGGTGGCGTCGGGATCGAAATCGAGATCGCCATCGACCGTGATCGATCCCTTGCTGTCGCCGGCGCGGAACGTGCCGCCGGTGCTCACATGCGTATCGCCGATGATGCCGGAACCGCCAAGCGTCGCGCCGCTCGCCACTTCGGCGGTCGCGCCGCGCAGATCGGCGTCGATGTCGAGCGTGCCGCCGGCCGCTTCAAGCGAACCGGTGAAGTCCGCGCTGTCGGTGGAAAGGTTGAGCTCGCCCGGGCCCTTCTGAACCAGAGCGCCGCCGCCGTTCAACGCGCCGCGGAATTCGATATCGTCGGAGCGGGCGAAGCTCAGGGTGCCGCCGGCATCGATCGCGACATCGCCGCCGAGCGTTCCCGTCGTGCCGCCCGCGCCAACCTGGATTTCAGCGCCGGAGCCGATCGTCGTCAGGCCTGTATTGGTGTTGTCGGCAGTCAGGATCGTGGTGCCGGACAACGCAGCTATCTGCCCCGCCCCGCTGATGGTCGGCGCGAAGACATAATCAGACGAGGTGTGATTGAAGACGATAAGGCCGGTGCCCTCGCCGAAAGCGACGGTGGGTATCGCCACTTCGCCCGGCGCGACAGCGCTGCCGACACCGGGAATGCCGCCGATGACGAGGCCGCCCTGCGAACCGCTCTCTGCGGCAAGAATCAGGCTGTCGGCCGTGACGATGCCGTTCTCTGCTACGTTGAGAACGCCGGAGCCGCCATTGCCGACCACAAGATCGCCATTGACCGTCCAACTGCCGCCATAGACTTCGGCGAGGCCGAACGATCCCGCCGCATCGGCAACCACGCTTGCCGTGCTGGTGGCCGTCGCCCCGGTCGTGACGGAGAACAGACCTGTGCCGCTTGCGCCGACGGTAATGCTGCCGTCGACATCCCAGCTCGAGCCGGCGCCCGCGACCAGTACCCCGCCGCTACCGGTCGCAGAAGCGCCGAGCACGGCTGTCTTGTTGGTGACCTTCGCGCCGCTGGCGATTCCGAGAAGGCCTGTGCCATCCTGGCCGACGGTGAGATTGGAGGTGTTGGTCCAGACGCCGCCGGTCGTCAGCGCGACGCCGCCCTCGCTGTCGGCGTCGCGGCCGATGACGCCGCCATTGGAAGTCAGCGTCGCGCCATCGAAGATGCCGAGCGCGCCATCGCCCCTGGCGGCGACCGTCATCCTGTTGGTCAGCGTCACGCTGCTGCCGGCGCCGGTAATCACGGCACCGCCATAGCCCGTAGCATTGACGCCCAGCATCGCGTAGTCAGCGGTAACCGTCGCACCGTTAGATACGGTAAGGCCGCCATCGCCGGAATTGCCGACCTTGAGCGCCGCCGAAAGCTGCAGCTGCGTGCCAGCGCCATCAATCGTGACCGTGCCTTCGCCGCCGGTGACATAGCCGACCGTCATGTTGCTGGCGGTCATCGTCGCGCCGGCGAGAACGGACAGCTCACCCTCGCCGCCGGAGCCGCCGCCGGCGACGCTCCCGCCGATCGCGATGTCGTTGTAGACGTTCCAGAGCGAGCCCGCGCCCGTCACCGTGGCGGTGTTCCCGGTGGAGCTGTTGTTCTGGCCGATGCTGAGCGAGCCGCTGATGGCATGGCCGCCATTGTTCACGGTCACCGAGCCGGTCCCGGACAGACCGACCGTTAGATCACCATAGCCGTTCCATTCGGAGTTCGCCCCCGAGATCAACACGGTACCGTCGCCGCTGGCCCCCTGGCCCATGATCGTCTGATTCGATTCGAGCCGTGCGCCACCGGTAATATTGAGCGTACCCTCGCCAAGGTTTCCGATCACGACGCTGTTTGCGCCGGTGCCGTAGGTGCGCACCTGAGTCCCCGCGCCGTCGAGCGTGTAGGTGCCTTCACCGCTCGCCGCGTTGCCGATGGTGATTGCGCCTATCTCCGCCCTGGCGCCCGATTGCATCGTCAGGACGCCGGCACCGGCCCCGCCGACCGTGACAAGCTTGTCGAACTGGATCGCGCTGCCCGCGCCCTGAACGATGATGGTCCCGTTGCCGCCGGTAGATGCGCCAAGGGTAAGCACCTCACCCTGAACAGTGGCGTTGGAGGTCAGCTTGCCGGCGGCCGTGTCGCCCACGATGAAGTTGCTTATGTATTCCGTGCCGCGGTCGGGGGTCAGCACCGGAGCATTGTTCAGCGTATTGATGGTTACGTTATCACCGGATTTCGGCGGAAGCGGCGGCGGGTTGCCGCCCACGGTCCAGTTTGTCGTTGTATACCAGTCTGTGGAGGTCGCGCCCGTCCAGTTGAAGTCGGCGGCCAGTCCCGGCGCGCTCCAGGCCACCAGAAGTGCAGAGGAACTCAGAAACAATGCTCTGGCAGCGCCCTGCCGAAATTTCAAACCACGCATTACCCACCCCTTGCGAGCCGATCCGCTACAACTGGGAATCGGACGCCTTTACAAAAACTGAAGTGATTCTGGTTGCAGGTCCTTAAGAACCTATTGCCATGCGTGCTTTTGCGAACATGCTTAACATTTATGGTTAATGAATGGTTATCACCTCTGCCCGGCCGGCCATTGCATCTGCGGCTTCAATTCGGTTGCATCTTCGTCTATGAAGCGTCACAAACCGAAGGACCGGCAAACAGGGACTGCACAAGAATGCTTGAGACACTGCGCAAAGGCGCCCAGACCTGGGTCGCGAAACTCCTCTTGATCCTGCTGATCATATCCTTCGGCGTCTGGGGGGCGTCGAGCGCGTTCCTGTCCGGCAACTCCGATGTGGTGCTGAAGGTCGGCGACAAGACCGTCTCGGCCAATGAATACCGCCTCGCCTATCAGCGCCAGCTCAATAGTCTCAGCAACCAGTTCGGCCGGCGGCTGACCGGCGAGGAAGCCCGCATGATCGGCGTCGACCAGCAGGTCAACGCCCAGCTCGTTGCCGGCGCCTCTCTCGATCAGCTTGCCGACGACATGAATCTCGGCCTTTCCGAGGACCGCCTGGCAGAGATCATCGCCCAGGACCCCGCCTTCCAGAATGCCGATGGCCGTTTCGACCGCCAGCGCTTCAGCGCGCTGCTGCGCAATGTCGGCCTCAACGAGGATGACTATGTCGCCGAACGCTCCAAGGTTGCCGTGCGTTCCCAGGTCGTCGATGGCATCGCCGATGGCTTCGTCCCGCCGAAAACGCTGGTGGATGCCATCAGCGAATACCGCAACCAGTCCCGCGGCGTTGATTACATCGTCCTCAACAACGCCTTCATCGAGCCGGTGAAATCGCCGGGCGACGAGGTGCTGAAGCCCTGGTTCGAGCAGCGCAAGGCCGCCTACCGCGCGCCGGAATACCGCAAGCTTTCCTATGTGGCGCTTCATCCGTCCGATATCGCCGATCCCGACGCCATCACCGATGCCGCCGTGCGCGAGGATTACGACGCCCGGATTTCAAGCTTCACCACGCCGGAGGAACGCCGTATCCAGCAGCTCACCTTCTCCGATCAGGCCGAAGCCGAACAGGCCGCCCAGGCGCTTGCCGACGGCACCAAGACGTTCGACCAGCTTATCAGCGAACAGGGCAAGACAACCGGCGACGTAACCCTCGGCATCTTCACCAAGGGCCAGTTTCCGGACGCCTCGATCGACGAGGCGGCCTTCGCCATAGAGAACGAGGGCGGCACCAGCGAAGTCGTCCAAGGCAATTTCGGCCCGGTGATCCTGCGCGTCACCGCGATCTCGCCCGAACAGGTCACGCCCTTCGACGAGGTCAAGGACCGGATCCGTCAGGAACTCGCCGAGCAGCAGGCAACGGACGATATCCTGAATGTCGAGAACCAGTACGAGGACCAGCGCGCCGGCGGCGCTTCGATGGCCGAAGCAGCCCAAAGCCTGGGCCTCGAGCCGGTGACCATCGACGCCATCGACGCCCAGGGCAATGATGAAAGCGGATCGCCTGTTGCAGACATTCCGCTTGGCACCGAGCTTGTCGCTTCAGCCTTCGACAGCGATATCGGCGTCGAAAACCTGCCGCTCACGCTCAATGACGGCGGCGTCGTCTGGTACGAGGTCGTCGACATCACCCCCTCGCGCGACCGCGAATTCGACGAGGTCCGCAGCCAGGTGGAGGTCGACTGGGCGGCCGAGCAGCAGCGCGAGGCCCTGGCCGACAAGGCGAACGAGTTGCAGGCGCGCGTCGAAGGCGGCGAGTCGCTGCAGCAGATTGCCGATGAACTGGCGATCGACGTCAACAGCGTGACCTCCGTCACCCGCACCACGCAAAATGACGATCTCGGTCCGGAAGCCGTCGCCGCAGCCTTCAGCGGTCCGCTGGGCACCGTGGCCACAGCACCGCGCGACAGCGGCACCGAGCAGGTGGTGCTGAAGGTCGTGGCCGTCGTCAACCCGGTCGGCACGCTGGCGGCATCCGGCGACGACCAGGCGGTCAACGCCATCGCATCCTATGCCGGCGATGACATTCTCGACGAAATGATCAACAAGCTGCAGGGCGAATATGGCGTCACGATCAACCAGACGCTGGCCCAGCAGGCTATCAACCTCAGATAAGAAGAGCGAACAATGTCCGAGCTGAAGCCCTTCATCGCGAAAGTCGCAAGCGGCCAGTCGCTTACCAGTGACGAAGCCCGCCGGGCCTTCGATCTGCTGATGTCGGGCGAGGCCACGCCATCGCAGATCGGCGGTTTCCTGATGGCGCTGAGGGTCAAGGGCGAAACGGTCGACGAGATCGTCGGCGCGGTCTCGACCATGCGCGCCAAGATGACGCCCGTCAAAGCGCCGGCCGATGCCATCGATATCGTCGGCACCGGCGGCGATGGTGCTGGAACCTACAACATCTCCACGCTGGCGGCGATCATCACCGCCGGCGCCGGGGTCACGGTCGCCAAACATGGCAACCGCGCGCTCAGTTCCCGCTCGGGCACCGCCGACAGCCTGTCGGAACTCGGCGTCGACCTCGATATCACGCCGGCCCTGATCGAGGCCTGTCTTGAGGAGGCCGGCATCGGCTTCATGTTCGCGCAGAAGCATCATGCCGCCATGCGTCATGTCGGCCCGTCGCGCGTCGAGCTCGGCACCCGCACGATCTTCAATCTCCTTGGCCCGCTTTCCAATCCCGCGGGCGTCAAACGGCAATTGCTCGGCGTGTTTGCTGCCGAATGGGTGCGGCCGCTCGCCGAGGTTCTGCGCGATCATGGTTCGGAAAAGGTCTGGGTCGTCCACGGCCAGGGCCTAGACGAAATCACCACCACGGGCGAGACGCTGGTGGCCGAGCTTGCCGACGGCAAGATCCGGGAGTTCACGCTGTCGCCCTCCGATTTTGGCGTACCGGAGGTCGAACTCAGGGCGCTGCGCGGCGGCGACGGCAAGGTCAATGCGGCGGCGCTGCGCAGGGTGCTTTCCGGCGAAAAGAATGCCTATCGCGATATCGCGCTCTGCAACGCCGCAGCCGCCCTCGTTGTCGCCGGCAAGGCCGATACGATCTCAGACGGCATGGCGATTGCAACGGAAGCGCTGGAGAGCGGCAAGGCCGCGCTCGCGCTCGACCGTCTGGTGGCCGTGTCGAACCGCAAGCCAGAGCATGAGGCCCGGCCATGACCGATATCCTGAAGAAGATCGAAGCTTACAAGCGCGAGGAAATCGCTGCTGCAAAAAGCACCGTGCCGCTTGATGAGCTGAAGGCGCGAAGCCGCGATCTCGACAAACCGCGCGGCTTTGCCGATGCGCTTTTCGCCAGGAAGGCCGCGGACGAATTCGGTCTTATCGCCGAAATCAAGAAGGCGAGCCCCTCCAAAGGCCTGATCCGCCCGGATTTCGATCCGCCGACCTTTGCCGCGGCCTATGAAAAAGGCGGCGCTGCCTGCCTTTCGGTGCTGACCGATACGCCAAGCTTCCAGGGCGCGCCGGAATTCCTCGCTGCCGCCAAGGCCGCCTGCGCCCTGCCTGCACTGCGCAAGGACTTCATGTTCGAACCCTATCAGGTCTATGAGGCCCGCGCCTGGCAGGCCGATTGCATTCTGATCATCATGGCGAGCCTTTCCGATGACGAGGCCCGGCGCTTGGAAGAAACCGCCTTCGAACTCGGCATGGACGCGCTGATCGAGGTCCATGACGAAGCCGAATGCGAACGCGCGCTGAAGCTTTCCTCGTCGCTGATCGGCATCAACAACCGCAACCTGCGCACTTTCGAAGTCTCGCTGGAGGTCAGCGAAAGGCTCGTTCCGATGATCCCGGATGACCGGCTGATCGTCGGCGAAAGCGGCATTTTCGTTCATGACGACTGCCTTCGGCTGAAACAGGTCGGCATTTCGACGTTCCTCGTGGGCGAGAGCCTGATGCGCAAGGACGATATCGCCGCCGCTACCCGCGCACTGCTGAAGGGCAGCGCCGAGGCCGCGCCATGACCGACAAGCCCGCCGGACTGACCCATATCGGCGAGACCGGCGAGGCGCGCATGGTCGATGTCGGCGCCAAGGCCGAAACCGTCCGCTCCGCCACGGCGGAAGGCCATGTCCGGATGAAGCCCGAAACGCTCGCGCTGATCGAAAGCGGCAATGCCAAGAAGGGCGACGTCATCGCCACCGCCCGGCTGGCCGGGATCATGGGCGCGAAGCAGACGGCGAACCTCATCCCGCTCTGCCATCCGCTGATGCTGACGAAGATCGCCGTCGACATCGACGCCGACGCAGCGCTTCCGGGTCTCAGGGTCGTCGCCACAGCCTCGCTCTGCGGCCGGACCGGCGTGGAGATGGAGGCGCTGACTGCGGTTTCCGTCGCCTGCCTCACGATCTACGACATGGCCAAGGCCGCCGACCGCGAAATGGAAATCGGCGCAATCCGACTTGTCGAGAAATCCGGCGGCGCAAGCGGCGACTTCAAACGCGGAGCCTGAGCCATGGCCGATCCCCTGCTGAGCGTTGAAAGAGCCGGCGAGATCCTGCTGGAGCATGCTGCGCAGGTGAACGACACGGAAACAGTCGCGCTTGCCGATGCCAATGGGCGCGTGCTTGGCGAGGATATCGTCTCACGCATCACCCAACCGCCCTTTTCGGCCTCCGCCATGGATGGCTATGCGGTGCGCGCGGGTGATATCGGGCCCGCAGGCGCGGAGCTTCAGGTGATCGGCGAGGTCGCCGCCGGCGCGATGCCGCATGCGCATGTGACCGCCGGAACCGCGATGCGGATTTTCACCGGCGCGCCGCTGCCGCAAGGCGCCGACAGCGTGGTGATACAGGAAAATACCGAGAAGCGCGGCGATGCCGGCGCCTTCGTCAAAACCACAGCCGAAGTGGGCGACAATATCCGGGACGCCGGACAGGATTTTGCCGCGGGCGATATCCTGCTTCGCCGCGGCCGCGCGCTGGACGCCCGCGCCCTTTCGCTTGCCGCAGCCGGCGGCCAAGCAACGCTGTCCGTCTTCCGCCGGCCGCGCGTCGCCGTGCTTGCCACCGGCAATGAGCTGGTGCCGCCCGGAACACTTCCCGGCCCCGGCCAGATTTCGGCCTCCGGCAGCGTCGCAATTGCCGCTCTCGCCCGCGACAATGGCGCGGATGTCATCGATCTCGGCATTGCCGGCGACAGCAAAGCCGAGATTCGTGGCGCAGTCGAAAAGGCGATCGAGGCGAAGGCCGATATTCTGGTGACGATCGGCGGCGCGTCGGTCGGCGATCACGACCTGATCCGCCCCACGCTTTCCGCGATGGGCATGGAACTCGATTTCTGGAAGATCGCGATGCGGCCGGGAAAGCCGCTAATGGTCGGCCGGCTCGCAGACATGCGCGTGCTCGGTCTGCCCGGCAACCCGGTCTCGAGCTTTGTCTGCGCCCTGCTCTTTGCCGAGCCGCTCATCCGCCATGTCGGACTTTTTCCGCCGCGCAAGCGCGAGACCACGGCCATCGCCGCATCAGCGCTCGCGGAAAACGGACCGCGCCAGCACTATATGCGCGGCCGTTTCGACCCCGAGGGCCGGATCGCGCCCTTCGCGCGGCAGGATTCATCCCTACAGGCCACGCTTGCCGAAGCGGATTGCCTGATCGTCCGCCCGCCCCATGCCAAAGCGGTTGAAGCGGGCGAGGCTGTTCGGATCGTGCACCTCGGCTGAGCGATGCGCCGGGGGAGCGGCCCTATCGGCCGCGCCTCGAAAAAGAGGCAGAGCGGTCACGCCTTCCGAAAAAGCCGGGACCGCTCAAGTCGATTCAGGCCGAGCCCTTTTCCTGGGCGGCGGCCGCGATCATGAACTCGTTCAGCTTGGCGTGAATGGTCTGCTCGTCCATTTCGACGCCGGCGGCGTTGAAGTCCGCCATCAGCTTTCCCGTCAGATCGGCGTCGCCGGCCTCGATGAAATGGCTGGCCATCACTTCGCTGATATAGGCCTCATCGCCTTCACGGCCCAAAAGTCCTGCCGCCCAGTTTGCCAGCATGCGGTTGCGCCGGGCGAGCGTATTGAAATGCGCATGCTGTTCCGCCGTGTAGGCGGCCTCGTGCGCGCGCCCGCGGTCTGCAAAAATTCGATCTGCCATGTTGGCCTCCCTGATAGTCCTACTTACCTAAGATGGTATGTCTTTGCGCAATTGAGAAGAAAAAAACCGGCATTTGCTTCAAAATTTGCCCGCATGCGACGCTTTGTCATCAGCAAATCGTGCAAAACCGCAATTGCCTTGAAAAACACGTGGTTTTGATTGAGAAAGCGGCGCAAACTCGCTATTGCAGCGAAACTGAGGATTTCAGCGCGCTTGGCGCGCCAACGTATACGAGACAGAGATGAGTCGTCGCCGCCGGGTTTATGAAGGCAAGGGTAAAGTCCTCTATGAGGGCCCCGAGCCCGGAACCCTGATCCAGTTCTTCAAGGACGACGCCAGCACCGAACCGGGTGCGGGCGCCGACGTGATCGACGGAAAGGGTGTTCTGAACAACCGCATTTCGGAATATGTCTTCGGGCATCTGAACGCGATCGGGATTCCCACCCATTTCATCCGCCGCCTCAACATGCGCGAGCAGCTCGTGCGCGAAGTCGAGATGATCCCGTTGATCGTCACCGTGCGCAATGTCGCCGCCGGCTCGCTGTCGCGCCGGCTCGGCATTGAGGAGGGCGTCCCCCTGCCCCGCTCGATCGTCGAGTTCAGCCTGAATTCCGACGAGCTCGGCAACCCGCTGGTGACCGAGGAACACATCACCGCCTTCGGCTGGGCCTCGCCGCCCGAGCTCGACGACATGATGGCGCTGGCGATCCGGATCAACGACTTCCTGTCCGGCCTGTTTCTCGGCGCCGGCATGCAACTCGTCGATTTCAAGATCGAATGCGGCCGCCTTTTCGAAGGCGACATGATGCGCATCATCCTGGCCGACGAGATCTCGCCCGACAGCTGTCGCCTGATGGATCTGGCGACCCGCCAGCGTCTCGATTCGCGCGTCGAAGGCGGCGACGGCGTTGCCGCGAGCGCCTATTCCGAAGTCGCGCGGCGGCTCGGCATCATGAATGAGAACGAGCCGACGCGCGCCGCCGGTCCCGTTCTGGTCAAATAGAATTTTCGAACACAAGCTGAGGTTAAGCCAGTGATCAACGCACGCGTCATCGTCACCTTGAAAAACGGCGTACTCGATCCGCAGGGAAAGGCAATCGAAGGCGCGCTGCATGGCCTCGGCTTCGATGGCCTTGCCGGCGCGCGCCAGGGCAAGGTCTTCGACCTCGCGATCGATACCGATGACCGCGCCAAGGCCGAAGCCGACGTCGCGGAGATGTGCGAGAAGCTGCTGGCCAATATGGTGATCGAAAACTACGCCATCGAACTGAACTGATCGGAGCCGCCATGAAATCCGCTCTTATCCAGCTTCCCGGTCTCAACCGCGACCGCGACATGTTCGCAGCCCTGAGCCAGATTTCCGGTACCGAACCGGTCACCGTCTGGCAGACCGAGACCGAACTGCCGGATGTCGACCTCATCGTGATCCCCGGCGGCTTCTCCTATGGCGATTATCTGCGTTGCGGCGCGATCGCCGCCCGCATGCCGGTCATGCGCGCGGTTGCCGACAAGGCCCGCGCGGGCGTGCGCGTCATCGGCGTCTGCAACGGCTTCCAGATCCTGCTCGAGGCCGGCCTTCTGCCCGGCGCGCTGATGCGCAATGCATCGCTGAAATTCGTCTGCCGCGAAGTCCGCCTGAAGGTTGCCAACAACCGCACGGTCTTCACCAGCGGTTACGCTGCCGGCGAGGTGATCCGCTGCCCGGTCGCCCATCACGACGGCAATTACTTCGCCGATGCCGACACGCTTTCAGGCCTGGAAGATCGCGGCCAGGTGGCGTTCCGCTATGCCGACGGCACCAACCCCAACGGCTCGGTCAACGATATCGCGGGCCTCGTCAATGAAGCCGGCAATGTGCTCGGCATGATGCCGCACCCCGAAAACCTGATCGAACCGGCCCATGGCGGCACCGACGGCCGCCGCCTTTTCGAGGCCGCGCTTGGACAGATTGAGGTTGCCTGAAACGGCGCACGTTTGGCTTGACCTGAACGTCAGAATGTTCAGTATTAGGAAAAAATAAGGCGGCGTGTGATTGCTGCCATATTGATTCGATTAGGTCGGCCCCATGCATGTGAACAGATTTTCGACGTCGGCGGCAGCAATTGCGTTTGCCCTGATAACCGCGACGACTGCCTCCGGCGCCGATATGAATGCCCCCAGCGTCTCGCCCGCGCCCGTTTCCACCGACGGCATTTTCGATGAAGTCCGCTTCGAAGTGGCCGCCTCGCTCGGCGCCAAGTCGGATTTCGAAAGCGGCGTGTTCCTGATCCCGAGCGTGTTCTTCGATCCGCTGCACAGCGAAGGCCGGGAAGGATTCGACAAGGTTTTCCACCCCCGTTTCTTCCTGAGCGCCAGCATCTCGACCGAAGACGAATCGTCACAGATCATGGCGGGCGCGAGCTGGAAGTTTCCGCTGCTCGGACCAACCTTCGCCGATATCGGTTTCGGCGGCGCGCTGACCAACGCCGACATTGACGAAGGCGGTCGCGGTCCCGGCGTCGGCTCGCACCTGCTGTTTCACGAATATCTTGCGCTCGGCGTCAATCTTGACGAAAACTGGAGCCTGACGGCAACCGTGCGTCATTCCTCGAACGCCGAACTGGCCTCCCCCAATAGCGGCCTGACCTATGGCGGCATCGGGCTCGGCCGCAGCTTCTGATTCCGCTCTCCTCCGGCATTTCAAGGCAAGTTCGGGCGCCAACGGCGGTTGCGCGCTTCGTCCGGCAAGGGCCGAAATCCGCTTCGCCTTCAAATCGCCGGAAAATTAACCATATATGGGAACTAGACGGACACGGGCAGCGTTTCGTGTCTATAAGTTCGTAAGTGACCCCCAAGTAAACGCCCCGGCACCCCCTGCTCCGGGGCGTTTATTTTTTGCCCTATCAAAAGATCAATTCGTTTTCGGCGCGATCGAATGCGCTACGCGCCTCGCTGATCTGCCTGTGGTTTTCCTTCGCCCAGGTGACCAGCAGCGAGAACGGTTCGAGAAACGACCGGCCCGTCTCCGTCAGTTCGTAGACCACCCTGGGCGGCTTGGTGGGAAACACGGTGCGGGTGATATAGCCGTCGCGGTGAAGGTCTCTCAATGTCTTGGTGAGCATGCGTTGCGAGATGTCCGGCGTCATGCGCTTGAGCTCGGCAAAGCGCAGCGGTCCGCTCGAAAGCGCCATCAGCAGCAGGCTGCTCCATTTTCCGGACACCTGGTTGAGCACATCGCGCACCGGGCAGTTCCCGGCCCCGTCATCGGCGATGATCTCGGCAAGCTGCGCGCGACTCCACAAGCGAAGATCGTCGGCCATTTCTTTCTCCCGGTCACAACCGTGTAACCACCGCACAAATAAAACCCGTCTTTACAACGACGACGGTCATATTAGATGGTTCATGGTCTCTTTTTGAGACTATAGTTCGTTCACAGCTTTACTCTAATCGGGATACCACACATGAACAACCCGACAATCCTCGTCACCGGCGCGTCCGGAAAGCTCGGCCGCGAAACGCTGGACTTTCTGCTGGCCTCCGGCAAGGACCCCGCCCGGATCATCGCCGCCACCCGCGACGTGACCAAGCTTGCCGACTATGCCGAGAAAGGCGTGATCGTGCGGCAGGCCGATTTCAATGCGCCCGAAACCCTGGGCCCCGCCTTCGAAGGGGCCGAGCGGGTGGCCATCATCTCCACCGATGCCGTTTTCCCCGGGGTCGATCGGGTCGCCCAGCACAGCGCTGCCGTCAGCGCTGCCAAGGCGGCGGGCGTCCGTCACATTATCTATACCTCGATGCCGGGCCCCGAGACCTCGCTGATCAGCTTCGCGGGCGATCATCTGGGCAGCGAGAAGGCGGTCAAGGAAAGCGGCCTCGACTACACCATCCTGCGCAACACCTGGTATCAGGAGAACCTGCTGATGAGCCTGCCGCAGGCGCTGGAGCACGGCGTGATCATGTCGGCGGCGGGTCAGGGTAAGCTCAGCTACATCGCTCACGAGGATTGCGCCCGGGCGCTGGCCGCGGCCCTGCTTGCGGAGACCGAGGGGAACGCGATCTACACGCTTGTCGGCCCCGAAGGCCACACCATCGAGGATGTGGCGGCGCTGGCGCGCGAATTCAGCGGCAAGCCGCTCGCGGTGCAGCATGTCGACAGCGCCACGCTGCGCAAGACCCTGGAAGGCGCGGGCCTGCCGCCCTTCCTCGTGGACATGCTCGTCAGCACGGACGACAACATCCGCGCCGGCAATTTCGACATCGTCAATGATGATTTCGAGCGCCTCACCGGTCGCAAGCCGAGGCCGCTGCGCGCCTTCTTCGAGAACAACCGCGAAGCATTGTCCGCCTGAAACAGCGCCCGCTCAGACCTTTTCGCCACAGGCATGGCGGAAGCGACGAACGCTCTCCGCCATGCCGTATTCCAGCGCGTCGGCGGTCAGGCCGTGGCCGATCGAGACCTCCGCCAGATCCGGGATCGCGGCCACAAGCGGCGGAAGGTTGGCGACGGTCAGGTCGTGGCCGGCATTGACGCCGAGGCCGCGTTCGAGCGCAAGACCGGCCGTCTCGCCCAACTGCCTGGCGAGCGCGGCCTCCCTGTCGGGATCATCGAAACACGCGCCATAAGGGCCGGTATAGAGTTCAATCCGGTCCGCTCCACTTTCGCGCGCCACGTCAAGCTCGGCGGCGGTCGCGTCGCCATCGGCGAACATCGAAACCCGGATATTCTTCTTCTTGAGCTTCTCGACCGACTTCTTCAGCAGGTCGCGATGATCGGCGAATTTCCAGCCATGGTCGGAAGTTGCCTGGGCCGGGTCATCCGGCACCAGCGTCACCTGCTCGGGCTCGGTTTCCAGACAGAGCCCGATAAAGAAATCGCTCGGATAGCCTTCGATATTGAACTCCGCCTGCGGGAACTCGTCATCAATCAGCGCCCGCAGCACCGGAAGATCGGAAAACCGGATATGGCGCTGGTCGGGGCGCGGATGCACCGTCAGGCCATGCGCGCCCGCTTCAAGGGCGAGCCTGCCGAAATGGCGCACGCTCGGCCACGGCAGATCGCGCCGGTTGCGCAACTGGGCAATCGCATTCAGATTAACGGAAAGCTTGGCGACCATGGCTCCCTCCAGATGTACCGCGCCGAAAGGCGCCTCGCCGTGTATGCGCCAAAGCGCGCCTTGCGGCAACACACGGTTGCGTCTTTACATGACGACGGTCAGTTTTTCGGCCGCGCGGGTGATCGCCGTATAGAGCCAGCGCTCCCGCGTATCGCGAAACGCCCAGCTTTCGTCGAACAGCACGACATTGTTCCATTGCGAGCCCTGCGCCTTGTGGACGGTCAGCGCATAGCCGTAGTCGAAATCATCATAGCGTTTTTTCGTCGACCACGGAATTTCGGTTTCGCTGTCTTCGAACGCCGCCTTGAGGAGCTTGATGCGAGACGCGCCGCGATCGGGATCGTCTTCCTCCGGGTTCACCAGCAGGTTGATGCCGGGCTTCACCGTTTCGCGCGAGGCGGACATCACCTTCCAGAGAGAACCGTTGAGCAGACCCTTCGCCGGATCATTTCTCAGACACACCAGCTTGTCGCCGGCCTGCGGATGGACCTGCGAAAAGCCCTTCAGCTCGCGCAGGCGCTGATTATAGCGCCGCCGTGTGCGGTTGGTGCCCACCAGCACCTGGTCGGCCTCCAGCACCAGTTCCTGGGTCACGTCATGCTTGGAGATCACCTGCGCGAGGCCGTAATCGCCATAGCCGATCTCCTGACCCTCGCGCACCTTCATCGCGAGCTCGATGATCGGGTTGTCGCGGGCCTGGCGATGGATCTCGGTCAACAGGTAATCGGGCTCGTGATTGGTGAAATAGCCGCCGCCAGAAACCGGTGGCAACTGGCCGGGATCGCCGAGCACCAGCACCGGCGTGCCGAAGGAGACAAGGTCCTGGCCGAGCTTCTCGTCCACCATCGAGCATTCGTCGATGATGATCAGCGCCGCCTTGGCGAGCGGGCTCTGGCGGTTGAGGGTGAACATCGGCGAGACAGAGGTCTTGCCGGTCTCCTCGTCCTCGATCATCTCCTCGCCCTTGGGGCGATAGATCAGCGAATGGATGGTGCGGGCATTGGTGGCCCCACGCGAGCGCAGCACCTGCGCGGCCTTGCCGGTGAAGGCGGCAAACAGCACCTCGCCATCGACATGTTCGGCGAAATAGCGCGCAAGCGTGGTCTTTCCCGTTCCGGCAAAGCCGAAAAGGCGAAAGACCGGCGCCCGGCCCTCCTTCAGCCATCGGGCGACCGCCTGTAGCGCTTCATCCTGTTGCGGCGAAAAGTCCATGAGCGTGAATTGGCAGGATTCGCCATCCGTGGGCAACAAAAAATCGCAGCGCGCGGGAATAAACCGCGATGTTGAGGTGTCTATAACTCGTAACCACCGCAATCTGCGGTTATCGCAACACGGAAACGACAACCATGATGAAGAAGACCCCGATCCTCGCAGCCGCAGCACTTGCAGCCTTTGCAGGGATCGCCCATGCCGGCACCACCACCTTCCAGGCGATCAACACGGCGGACGGGCCGGTTCTCGCCGGACAGAACGGCCAGACGCTCTACACCTATGACAAGGACGCAAACCACCAATCCGTTTGCTACGGTAGCTGCGCGAAGGAATGGCCCCCATATCTCGCCAACTCATCCGCGCAACCCTTCGCCAACTACAGCTTTGTGGTGCGCAAGGATGGCCAGAGACAGTGGGCATTGAATGGCGAACCTCTCTACTTCCGCTCTGCGGACAAGAAATCCGGCGACATCACCGGCCAGAACGCCGATCACGGCAACTGGCAGGTGGCGCGCCCGGCATGATCGCGCCGAAACGGCGCAGCATCCTTGCGAGGCTGCGCCGTCGCGCACCGCATTCGAGACTCAGTTGCTCGAGCAATTGCCGAAGCTTCACCGCATCGCCGGCGCTTTGGCCGGATCGGCCGTTGACGGCGACGATCTTTTGCAGAATACGCTGATGGTCGCTTTCGAGCGTCAGGACCAGTGGCGCGGCGAAAATCTCGGCGGCTGGCTTTGTGCGATCATGCGCCACATCGATGCCAACCGCCGCCGTCATGACCGCGTGCTTCCTATGATGGTTCTGGAGGAAGATTGCGGAGTTGCCGACAATTCGGCTGAAACCATCGAGATCGACCGGCTCGGCGTCGAGGCCGCGCTCGACGCGCTCGAACCCGATTTCCGGGCGATCGTGATCCTCAGGGACATCGAGGGTTATGGCTATGAGGAGATCGCGGAAAGACTTGGCATTCCGCTCGGCACCGTGATGTCGCGCCTGTCACGAGCGCGCCGCAGGCTGGCAGCCACGCTATCAGGCGAGCATCGGCCAGAGGCTTGCGACCAGCAGGAGCGCCATGGCAATGTTGAACCATCTGAGCCGGTTTCCCACGGACAGCCAGTCGCGCAGCCCCGCGCCGAAGCCGCCCCAGATCGAAAGGCTCGGCACCGACACCACGCCGAACATGCCTGAGACCAGCGCAACCGAAAACGCATAGTTTTCGGGATCGGTATAGACCGAGATCGCCGTCAGCGACATGATCCAGGCCTTCGGATTGACCCACTGAAAAGCGGCTGCCTGGAGGAAGGTCAGCGGCCTTCCGGAAACCGTCCGGCCCGAATCCATCTGCCTTGTGTTGGCGATCTTCCAGGCGATCCATATGAGGTAGGCAGCGCCCGCGACCTTGGCGACGATCAGAAGGCTCGGAAAGGCGGCGACGACCGCGCCAAGCCCGGCGCCGATCGAGGCCAGCAGCACCATGAAGCCGATCACGACGCCGGCCATATGCGGGATCGTGCGCAAAAAGCCGAAATTCACCGTCGAGGCAAATACCATGAAATTATTCGGCCCTGGCGTAAACGAGGCCGCAACCGCAAAACCGAACAGGGCCAGCAATGTTTCACGGGTCATAGTCCCGGTCCCTCCCCGGCTTGGCGAAACGAGTCACCCCGCGAGAATGCACCGGCATCCGCCTATCCGGCAAGCCGCCCGCCCGTCATCGGCGCGGGAACGCCCGTGGTTGTCGGGAAGCTGATCGGGAGACCGCGCAGCGTCCGCACCGCAAGAAACGCAAAGCACTCGGCCTCAATGGCATCGCCGCGCCAGCCGACCGTTTCCGCCGGCACGGCTTCGACGCCGGCGCGCGAGCCGAGCATCTGCATGATCGCCGGGTTGCGCCGCCCGCCGCCGCAGACGATCAGGCGTTTCGGACGCACCGGCAAAAGGTCGAGCGCCTTGCCGACGGCGGCCGCGGTGAAGGCGGTCAAGGTTGCCGCGCCCGTGGCCGGATCGAGGCCATCGGCCATTTCCGCGGTGAAGTCAAAACGGTCGAGGGATTTCGGATAAGGCGCTGAAAGATAGGGACGTTCGAGAAGGCGCGCGAGCCGTTCCTCGTCGACGGTTCCGGAAAGAGCAAGCTTGCCGTCGCGGTCCATCTCGCCGAGGCCGTTTGTCTTGATGAAATCGTTGAGCGGCGCATTGGCCGGACCGGTGTCGAAGGCGATCAGCCGGTCGCCGCCATCCCATGAGGTGACATTGGCAACGCCGCCGAGATTGAGGACGGCGGTTTCGCCCGTCGTGTCGAGGCCGCGCAGCAGGGCCTGGTGATAGCCTGCTGAAAGCGGCGCCCCCTGCCCGCCGGCGCGAATATCGGCGGTACGGAAATCATAGGCGACCTTGCAGCCGAGCAGGTCGTGCATCAGCGCGCCATCGCCGAGCTGGCGGGTGTCGCCGATCCGCGCCTTCGTCGGCGCGCGATGGAGCACCGACTGGCCGTGGAAACCCACAACGCCGATATCGGCCATGGTCAGGCCCTCGGCTTCGACCAGCGCCTTCACGGCAGCGGACTGGGCGCGGGTCAGCACCTCTTCGGCCTTCGCAAAAATCGCGGGTTCCGGGCCCTCGAAATTCCACTTGCGGGCGACGGCGAGCGTTTCTTCCAGCAGATCGCGGGTCGATTGCGGATAGGGCGCCAGCGTATAGGCGCCGAATTGCTCGACGCTGACGCCATCGGTCTTCAGCATCGCGACGTCGATATTGCCGTCGAGCACGGTGCCCGTCATCAGGCCCACGGCCCAGACAGGTTTGTATTCCTCGGCCATCACTCCGCTCCGTTTATGAAATCACTGACGGCGCGGCGCAGCGCCATGATGCCGCTTTCGAAATGGCGGCTGGGGTGAACGCGGTTGGTCAGCAGCGTCCAGGCGTGGCCTCGTTCGAAGTCCACGCAGAGCGAGGTGCCGGTGAAGCCGGTATGGCCGATGGTCGCGGGCGAGCACAAGGCACCGCCATGCCAGCCCTCATAGGGCCGCTCCCAGCCATGGGTGCGGCGTTCGGACAATGGCTGCCGCATCAGGTTGACCGATGCGTCGCCCTCGCGATCCAGAAGATCGTGAGCGAAATCCAGTACGGCATCGATCTGGCCGAACAGCCCGGCATGACCGGAGCCCTGCAGCGCGTAGCAATTCTCGTCATGCACCTCGCCGGCCATAACCCGGCCGCGCCATGTGCAGCGCTCGGTCGCGGCCGTTTTCTCCGGCGCGGCGGACCAGGCGAAGCCCGAGCCGGGGTCGAGATCGCGGATTGTCTTGCCGGACAGCCGTTCCAGCGCGATGCCGAGCAGGAAAAAGTTGATATCGGAATAGACAGGCGTTTCCACCCGCTTCCATTCCCGCTGCAGCACGAAGGCCCTCAGACGATCGGGATCGCCGCCATAGGTGTAGATCGGCTCCACCGCCGGAAAACGCGTCTGGTGGCCGAGGCACTGGCGGAAGGTCACCTGCCGCTCCCAACAATTCGGATCATATTGCCGGAAATCCGGGATCACGGAGGTCAGCGGCGCGTCGAGATCGATCTCTCCCGTCTCGGCCAGCGCCAGAATCCGCGACGTGGTGAAGATCACCTTGGTGAGCGAGGCGAGATCGAACCATGTGTCGATGGTCATCGGACGCACTTCCGGCACGATCGCGGCGCGGCCTACGGCGCGCGTCAGCCGGTTGCCCTCGCGGTCCACGAGGCCCAGCACGCCGCCGGGAATGCATCCGTCGGAAACGGACTTTTCAAGGGCGGTAAACGCCTTGTCGAAACGGGTCTCGTTCATGGCTCGGCCCTCGCCAGATGATCATCACCATAGGATATCCAATCCGCCTGTGGCGGCTCGTAGCCCGCGGGGCGCACCAGCGAGGGGACCTCGGTGGTGTCGATCTGGTAGTCCTGGCGGCGGCGGTCGATGCTCGGCACCGCCGAGATCAGCCGTTTTGTATAGGAATGCTGCGGATCGGCAAGCACGGAACGGGCATTCCCGATCTCCACGATCTGACCGGCGTAGACCACCGCGATGCGGTGGGCGATGCGTTCGACCACCGCCATGTCGTGGGTGACGAACAGATAGGAAAGGTTCATGTCGCGCTGCAGCTCGGTCAAGAGTTCCAGCACCATGGCCTGCACCGAGACGTCGAGGGCGGAGACCGCCTCGTCGAGCACCACGACGGAGGGCTTCAGCATCAGCGCGCGGGCGATGCAGAGCCGCTGACGCTGGCCGCCGGAGAATTCGTGAGGATAGCGGGTCAGCGCGTTTTCCGGCAGGCCCACCCGTTTCAGGAGTTCGGCCATGCGGGCGCGGGTCTCGGCGTTCAGCCGGCCGCCGGTTGCAATCACCGGTTCGGCGAGAATGCTGTCGACGCGCAGGCGCGGATTGAGCGAGGCATACGGGTTCTGGAACACCATCTGGATCGGATCGCCATGGGCGGCGACCGAACCGCCCTCGCCCAAAGCGAAATTGCCGCGCGTCGGCTTGGTGAGGCCCATGATGGCCCGCGCGGTGGTAGATTTGCCGGAACCGCTTTCGCCGACGATACCCAGCGTCTCGCCCGGCATCAGGTCGAAATCGATGCCATCGACGGCATGGACGGCGCCCGTCTGTTTTCTGAAAAACCCGGAGGCGACGGGAAAGCGAACGGTCAGGTTTTCGACGGCAAGCGCCGGCTTCGTATCAGGTTTGCGTGTGAAGTCGCTGCGCACAGCCCGACCCTTGGCAAAATGCGGCACCGCCTTCAGCAGATGCTGGGTATAGGCGTGCTGCGGGTTGTCGAGAACCGTGTCGGTCGCACCCTGCTCCACCACTTCGCCGGCCTGCATCACCATAACCTTGTCGGCAATGCCGGCGACGAGGCCGATATCGTGGGTGATGAAGATCAGGCCCATATCGCTTTCGCGCTTCAGCTCGGAAAGAAGCGCCAGGATCTGTGCCTGTACGGTCACGTCGAGCGCCGTCGTCGGTTCGTCGGCGATCAGCAGGCGCGGATTGCAGGACAGCGCGGTCGCGATCATCACCCGCTGCAGCATGCCGCCGGAAAATTGGTGCGGATGGTATTTCAGCCGTCTTGCGGCATCCGGGATGCGGACCCGCTCGAGCGCGTCCTTCGCGGCATTCATCGCCTGCTTGCCGGTCAGGCCGTGATGCAGGCGGAAGCTCTCCGCGATCTGCTCGCCGATCGTGTGGACCGGGTTCAGCGAAGTCATCGGCTCCTGGAAGATCATGCCGATCTCGCGGCCGCGAATGCCGGTCAGGTGTTTCTCGGGCAGGCTCGCCAGATCGACAGTGTTGCCGTCCGAGAGCGTGTAATCGATCCGCCCGCCGGTGATCTTGCCGCCGCCGAAATCGACAAGTCGGTTGAGGCAGAGCGAGGTGACGGATTTGCCCGAGCCGCTCTCGCCGACGATCGCGAGCGTCTCGCCGGCGGCAAGGTCGAAGCCCACGCCGCGCACGACCTCGTTCTTCTCCGGATTCTTGCCAAAGCCGACGCGGAGATCGGAGACGGTTAGAAGCTTGCTCATGCCTCTGCCCTCCTGGAACGGGGATCGAGAATGTCGCGCAGCGCATCGCCCAGCAGGTTGAAGCCGAGAATGCCGAGCATGATCGCAAGCGCGGGGAAGATCAGCAGCCAGGGCGCCATCTCCATCAGGTTGCGCGCCTCGCTCAGCATCAGACCGAGGGAGGCCTGCGGCGGCTGGGTGCCGAGGCCGAGGAAGGAAAGCCCGGCCTCCGTCAGAAGCGCCCAGGCGAGCGCCAGCGTGACCTGCACGGTGAGCGGCGCGACCAGATTGAGCAGCATATGGCGCGACAGGATATAGGAGCGCGATGAGCCGAAGGTGCGGGCGGCATCGACGAATTCGCGAGTTTTCAGCGAAAGCGCCGGGCCGCGCACCACGCGGGTGAAGATCGGGGTGTAGACGAAGGCGATCGCCATCACGCTGGTCCATGTGCCGGGGCCGACAATGGTGATGATCAGGAGCGCCAGCAGGATTGCCGGAAATGCCAGCAGAACATCCATCAGCCGCATGATCGCGCCATCCCAGTTTCCGCCGAACCACGCGGCGGCAAGGCCGAGCACGATGCCGGCGATCGTTGCCAGCGCCACGGAGGAAAACGACACGATGAAGGATTGCGCGATGCCGATCATCAGCCGGCTCGCGACATCGCGGCCCAGCAGATCGGTGCCCATCCAGTAGGTCGCGGATGGCGCATGAAGGCGATCAAGGCGGAACTGCGCCAGCGGGTCGTGCGGGGTGACGCCGATCAAACCGAGGATCGCGATCACGATATAGAGCCCGACGATCGCGCCGCCGATGCGGCCACTCGGATGGGCGAAGATGGAACGGACGAGAGCCATTACTGCGCTCCCAGCCGGATGCGCGGGTCAAGCGCCGCATAGGCGAGATCGACCAGCAGATTGACGATCATGAAATTGAGCGCGATGAACAGCACGCTGCCCTGCACCAGCGCATAGTCGCGCTGCAAAATGGCGTCGAGAACCGTGCGCCCGAGGCCCGGCAGCGCGAACACCTGTTCCACGATCACCGCCCCGCCCAGCAGATAGCCGAACTCGACGCCGGAGACGGTGACCACCGGGATAAGCGC
The DNA here is from genome assembly GCF_053484265.1 of Martelella sp. FOR1707. Classification (NCBI taxonomy): domain Bacteria; kingdom Pseudomonadati; phylum Pseudomonadota; class Alphaproteobacteria; order Hyphomicrobiales; family Aurantimonadaceae; genus Martelella; species Martelella sp. FOR1707. Next base: position 150,846 of record NZ_JBAKFP010000010.1, read on the forward strand.
ATTGGGCAGCGCGTGATGCCAGATCACCTGACGCTGCGGCACGCCCTTGGCGCGGGCGGTACGGACATAGTCGTCGGAAAGAATATCGAGCATGGCGGAACGCGAGATGCGAGTGACGGCGGCGGCGAAGGCGAAGCCGAGCGTCAACGCCGGCAGGATCATCTGCGCGAGGTTCTTCAGCGGGTCTTCGAACAGAGGCGTGAACGTGCCCATGGCGGGCAGCACGCCGAACCAGACGGAGAGCGCGTAAATCGCCAAGAGCGCGACCACGAAGCTCGGCGTCGACTGGCCAATCATCGCGACAACGCGCACGATGAGATCGGACGGCTTTTCGGCATGGGTCGCGGCATAGATGCCCGCCGGCAGGCCGATGGCGAGCGCCACGATCATCGACAAGAGCGCCAGTTCCAGCGTCAGCGGAAACACCCGGAGGATGACGTCGAGCACCGGCTTGCCATAGGTGACCGAAATGCCGAGATCGCCGTGCAGCACGCCGCCGAGCCAGTGCCAGTATTGGCCGAACCAGCTCTGGTCCATGCCGAAATAGGTTTCGAGCGCGGCCCGCTGGGCCGGCGTCAGCAGACCGGCCTCGGTTCCCAGCATCGCCGTGATGGCGTCGCCGGGAACCAGCCTGATCGAAATGAACACGAGGACGGACACCCCGAGCATGACCAGAGGAAAGGTCACCAGTCTTCGGGTCAGATAGTTCATGGGGCGTTGACCTCGTGTCGTTCTTTATTCGCCGATGGTGACGGCGGTGAGGCCGAAGAGCGAGCCGGTCGGCATCGCCTCGAAGCCCTTCACCTTGTCGGTGCTGGCGGTGTAGCTGTAACCGGTATAGAGCCAGACCCAGGGCGAAACCTCGGTGATGTGCTTGGAGAATTCCGCGAAGATTTCCTTGCGCTTGGCCGGATCGGTTTCCACGCGACCTTCATTCATCAGCGTATCAAGCTCGTCGTCGATATAGTGGGCGACGTGGTTGAGGTTGCCGTCCTTGGTCCAGTAGCGGTTATACATGGTGTAGGGATCGGTGCGGCCACCGTTCAGCGCCACGGCCATATCGAAATCGCCCTTCAGCCAACGGTCGATATAGACGTTCAGCTCCATCATCTCGATCTCGAGATCGATGCCGATTTCGGCAAGCTGCGACTGGATGACCTGGGCTTCCGCGGCAGCCGTCGGCGGCTCGCCGGTCGCGGCCATCACCTTGGCGGAGAAGCCGTCCGCATAACCGGCCTCCTCCATCAGCGCTTTAGCCTTGTCGAGGTCCTGCGTGTAGCAGAACAGTTCGGAAGGCTCGGTGGCAAAGGCTGGCATGGTCAGCGGGCCGGTCACCTTGCCCTCGCCCAGAAGTGCTGCATCCAGCACATCCTGCCGGTCGATCGCGCAGGAGATCGCCTGGCGGACCTTCAGCTCCTGCATCGCGCCTTCCTCAGCATTGAGCTGAAGCACGTGATAGGACAGCACCGGCTCGCGATCGAGCGTCAGGCCGGGATTGGACGGCACAAGGGTCGCGACCAGCGGATCGTTGATCAGCGCGAAATCGACCTGACCGGTGCGCAGCGACGCGAGGATCGCGGTCTCGTCCGGCAGGACCGAGATCTCGAGCCCGTCGATAGCGAGTTCGCCGCCAGCCCAGTTTTCATTGGCCGTCAGCGTCTCGCTGGAATTGGGCTCCCAGTTGTCAAGCACGAACGGACCGGAACCGAGGGTCTCGGTGCCAAGCGTGCCGGCCTCGATCGCCGCAGCGGGCACGATCGCCGCGTTGATCGACGACATTGCGGTGAGCAACGGAACATCCGGCTGCGACAGGTTGAAGACGACGGTTTCATCGTCCGGCGTATCGATGCTTTCGATCGACAGGAAGTTGGAGCGGGCCGCGGCACTGGTGGCTTCATCCAGAATCCGTTCGAACGAAGCTTTCACATCCGCCGGCATCACCTTGTCGCCATTGGAGAATTTTGCATTCTGATCGAGCTTGAAGGTCAGCGTCTTGCCATCCTCGGAAAACTCCCAGGAGGCGGCGATGGCCGGCACCACGTTCAGTTCAGCATCGGTGCGCACAAGCGGCTCGTAGACCAGTTCCAGCAGGCGGATCGACGCGAAAGCGGTCTGCTTGTGCGGGTCGAGGCCGGTCGCATCCTGCGACCATGCCATTTTCAGTGTCTCCGCCGAAGCTGGCGCTGCCGAGAGCGCGGCGGCAATCGCCAGCGCCGATGCGATTGTCTTGATTTGAACTCTTCCCATGATCAATTCCCTCGAGATGATGATTGTTGCCGGTCCTGCGACCGGAGCGACTTCAGTCTTCGCGGCCTTGCGCCGTCTTCTGGTTGATAGCCTTGCGCAGGTAGCCGCCCGATGTCGTCAGAAGATCGCGGCCTTCCTGCAATTCCATATCGGTCAGCGCCAATAGAATGGCGAGCTTTACGTCATTGCCGGTTTGCTCCAGCAGCGCCGCCGCCGCGCCGGCGCCGGCGCCCGACGCCTCCATGACAATGCGCACCGCGCGGGCGTAAAGCTTGGCGTTGCTGACCGTCACATCGACCATCAGGTTCTGATAGACCTTGCCGATACGGATCATGCTCGCCGTGCTCAGCATGTTGAGCACCAGCTTCTGCGCCGTTCCGGATTTCAGGCGGGTGGAGCCGGTCAGGACCTCGGGGCCGACCACGGGCGCGATCGAGATCTCGGCAATGGCCGCAATGGCGGAAGACGGGTTGCAGGAGAGCGCGACCGTGCCGGCCCCGATCACCCGGGCATATTCCAGTGCGCCGATTACATAGGGCGTGCGCCCGCTGACGGCGATTCCGACCACGACGTCGCGCTTTGAAAGATTGACGGCCTCAAGATCGGCGCGGCCCAAAGCAGGGTCATCCTCCGCGCCCTCGACGGCAGTGGTGAGCGCCGCATTGCCGCCTGCGATCAGGCCGACCACCATGCCCGGCGGCACGGAGAATGTCGGCGGGCATTCGGAAGCATCAAGCACGCCGAGACGGCCGCTGGTGCCGGCGCCGATATAGATCAGCCGTCCGCCGGCATTGAAGGCGGCAACGATGCGATCGACCGCTGCCGTTATCGGCGCGATCTCGCGGGCGACCGCGCCGGCGACCAGCCCATCCTCGGCATTGATGGTTTCAAGGATCTCGCGCGTGCTCAGAAGATCCAGTTCGACGCTTTTCGGATTGCGCCCTTCAGAGACCAGTTTGTCGAGCTCGCCATTCAACAGATTCACGTTGGAATTCCCCTGCCCTTCAAGGCTTGCCGGTGGACGAATCCGCAGCGGCAGCCTTCTATCTTGCCCAGAGGCTATAATCGAGAATTCCAACTGTCAAATAATATCGCGAATAATTTATTCCAAAACGGACCACGCAATCGCGAAACCAATTTGCAACAATTCCATTGTATTCCCGAATTCAGGAATTTATTATTCTTGCCGATCGACCCTTTCGGAAAGGCAGGCCGTGTCCGTCCTCAGCATCATCGAAGCCCAACTCGAAAGCCTTGCGCCGGCCGACCGGCAGATCGGCGATTTCATCCTCGCCCATCCCGACGAGGTGCTGCGGCTGTCTTCCGCAAGCCTTGCCGAGAAGACCGGGCGCAGCCAGTCGAGCGTGGTGAAATTCGCGCAGAAACTGGGTTTTTCCGGCTATCAGGACATGAAAATCGCCGTCAGCAAGGCCAAGGCCAGCGAATGGCGCGCGCCGGGCGCGCTGCATGCGAGCATAGAGCTGGACGACAGCCACGCGACGATCGCCCAGAAGCTTCTTGCCAGCAAGATGCACGCCATGCAACAGACGCTGGCCGCCAATGACGAGGGCGCGATTGCCCGCGCGCTGGAAATCACCGACGCGGCGCAACGCATTCATGTGGCCGGCGTCGGCGCTTCCTCGCTGGTGGCGCGCGATTTCTGCTACAAGCTGCAGAAGCTTGGCCGCTATGCGCTGCATGATTCCGACAGTCACGTGCAGATGGCCAATGTCTCGGCCGCCAGGCCCGGCGATGTGCTGTTCGCGCTCTCCTATTCCGGCGCGAGCATTGAGACTGTGCGGATCGCCGAGCTCGCCCGCAAGCGCGCCGTCACCGTGATCTCGCTCACGGGCCCGAAACAGAACGCCATCGCCCGCGTCGCCGATCTCAATCTCTACACCATTGCGGACGAGGAAAAGGTGCGCTCCTCGGCGATCACCGCGCGCGATGCCCAGCTGATGCTCACAGACTTCATCTTCATTCTGCTGCTCCAGCGCCAGCAGGACGCGGGCGACTACATTGCCGATAGCGGCGATGCGGTTACGGCGCTGAAGCTTGGCGAGAAATAGCGCGCGTTCCCTTGTCCGGCAGGCCTCCGATTGACGGAGTCGCCCACCGGGTGCAATGATCCTGTCGCCCTTCCGCGGCCTTCAGGTGAAATGACCATGCCCACCCGTCTCGTTCCCAAAACCATCAGCGTTCTGCGCGAAGGTTATTCCGCTTCCCGTCTGAAAAGCGATGCCATTTCCGGTTTGACAGTCGCCATCGTGGCCCTGCCGCTGTCGATGGCAATCGCGATCGCCTCCGGCGTCTCGCCCGACCGGGGGCTTTACGCGGCGATCATCGGCGGCTTCTTCGTCTCGCTGCTGGGCGGCAGCCGCCACCAGATCGGCGGCCCGGCGGGTGCGTTCATCGTGCTGGTCGCGGCCTCCGTCGAGCGCCATGGCATTGACGGACTGCTGATCGCCGTGATTCTCTCCGGGCTGATCATGATCGCCGCCGGCTATCTCAAGCTCGGAGCCTATATCCGCTTCATTCCCTATCCGGTGACGGTCGGCTTCACGGCGGGCATCGCCATCATCATCTTCGCCAGCCAGCTTTCAGCGATCTTCGGTCTCGATCTGCCGGAAAAGGAGCCGGGGCCCTTCGCCGAAAAGGTGGCCTATCTGGCGCAATATGTCGGCACCACCAATATTTCGGCCGTTGCCATAGCGGTGCTGACCATCGCCATCATCGTAGCCGTGAAGCGCTTCCGGCCGGGCTGGCCGGGGATGCTGATCGCCGTTGCCGTTGCAACCCTTGCGGCCTTTGCCCTCAACCTGCCGGTGGAAACCATCGGCAGCCAGTTCGGCGGATTGCCGCGCGGGCTACAGGCCCCGGCCCTGCCCGCGTTGTCGTTCCAGAAGGTCATCTCCGTGCTGCCCGATGCCTTCGCCTTCGCGTTGCTGGGCTCGATCGAATCGCTGCTTTCCGCCGTCGTCGCCGATGGCATGACGGGGCGCCGGCATCGCTCCAACATGGAACTGGTCGGCCAGGGCGTGGCCAATATCGCCTCCGGCCTGTTCGGCGGCATCTGCGTGACCGGCACGATCGCGCGCACCGCGACCAATGTGCGCGCCGGCGCGACCAGCCCGTTTTCAGGCATGCTGCATTCGCTTTTCCTGCTCTTGTTCATGATCGTCGCAGCGCCGCTGGCCCGCTTCATTCCGCTTGCGACCCTTGCCGGCGTTCTGGCGGTCGTCGCCTGGACGATGGTGGAGAAGGCCGCTATCCGGACGCTGCTGCGCACCTCGCGCGGCGATGCCGTCATCCTGCTTGTGACGCTGCTGCTCGTCGTCTTCCGCGACCTGACCGAGGGCATCGTCGCCGGTTTCGCGCTCGGCGCCGTCATGTTCATCGACCGCATGGGCAAGAATGTCGCCGTAAACCCCTATTCCGACTACAACACCCGCCCGGAAGCCCCGATCGCCAACACCGACCCCGACACCGTGGTCTACCGCATTTCCGGCGCGTTCTTCTTCGGCGCGGCCGCCACCGTCGGCTCCGTGCTCGATCGGGTCGCCGGCGGCGCGCGCAATTTCGTGCTCGACCTTTCCGATGTGCCCTATGTCGATTCCTCCGCCGCCAACGTGCTGGAGGGCACGATCGGCAAGGCCGAACACCGCAGGGTTCGGGTTCTTCTCGCCGGCGCGACGCCGGGCGTCCGGTCTATCCTCGAAAGCCACGGGATATCAGAACCGCGCGTCGCTTATTGCGCCACCCTCGACGAGGCGGCCGCACGAATCGAAGCCGAGAAAAATGAAACGGCGGACTGAAGCCGGCACCACGGGCGCCTTCCTTCTCCCGCAACGCCATACACAGGCTTTCAAGCGGAAATACATAACCGGAACATTGTTGCCTTTCTATATATAAAACAATGATTTGACAGGGGCTTGCAGGAATGGAACAAATGGAGTACAAATATGTAAGTTCTGAAATCGTCTAGGCGGCAGCGACAACAAGGGATAAGGTCCATGGCACAAAATTCACTAAAACTCGTCGAGGAAAAATCGGTGAACAAGAGCAAGGCGCTGGAAGCGGCACTTTCCCAGATCGAGCGCTCGTTCGGCAAGGGCTCGATCATGAAGCTCGGGGCCAATGACAGCGTCGTCGAGATCGAGACGGTGTCGACCGGCTCGCTCGGCCTCGATATCGCGCTCGGCATTGGCGGCCTGCCCAAGGGACGCATTATCGAAATCTACGGCCCGGAAAGCTCGGGCAAGACCACGCTGGCGCTGCAGACGGTGGCCGAGGCCCAGAAGAATGGCGGCATTTGCGGCTTTATCGATGCCGAGCATGCGCTTGATCCGGTCTATGCCCGCAAGCTCGGCGTCGACCTGCACGACCTCCTGATCTCTCAGCCCGACACTGGCGAGCAGGCGCTTGAAATCGCCGATACGCTGGTGCGCTCCGGCGCGCTCGACGTGATCGTGATCGACTCGGTTGCCGCCCTCACTCCGCGCGCGGAAATCGAGGGCGAGATGGGCGACAGCCTCCCCGGTCTCCAGGCCCGCCTGATGAGCCAGGCCCTGCGCAAGCTCACCGGCTCGATCTCCCGCTCCAACTGCATGGTTGTCTTCATCAACCAGATCCGCATGAAGATCGGCGTCATGTTCGGCTCGCCCGAAACCACCACCGGCGGCAACGCGTTGAAATTCTACGCCTCCGTCCGTCTCGACATCCGCCGGATCGGCGCGGTCAAGGACCGCGACGAGGTGGTCGGCAACCAGACCCGCGTGAAAGTGGTGAAGAACAAGATGGCCCCGCCCTTCAAGCAGGTCGAGTTCGACATCATGTATGGCGAGGGCGTTTCCAAGACCGGCGAACTGATCGATCTCGGCGTCAAGGCCGGCATCGTCGAAAAGTCCGGCTCCTGGTTCTCCTATAACAGCGAGCGTCTCGGCCAGGGCCGGGAAAACGCAAAGACTTTCCTGAAGGAAAACCCTGCGATCGCCGACGAGATCGAGCTTGCGCTGCGTCAGAATGCCGGTCTGCTTTCCGAAGGTCTGCTCGATACGGATGAAGACGGCGACGATGCCACCGGCACCAACGACGACTGAGATCTGTTGTAAGGTCATTTCATGATTTCGATTAAACAGCGGCTTTCTCGGGCCGCTGTTTTCTCTTGTCTGGACAGTATCTTCGGCTGTCGTTAAAAGCCGGGAAACGGACACACCAGAATTCAAAGGGACGTGCGCAGCATGAATGGCGTGAATGAAATCCGGTCGACCTTTCTCGACTACTTCAAGCAGAATGGACATGAAGTTGTCGCGTCCAGTCCGCTGGTGCCGCATAACGACCCGACTCTGATGTTCACCAATGCCGGTATGGTGCCGTTCAAGAACGTCTTTACCGGGCTTGAATCGCGGCCCTACTCGACCGCGACCACCGCGCAGAAATGCGTTCGCGCAGGCGGCAAGCACAACGACCTCGACAATGTCGGCTATACCGCGCGCCACCATACCTTCTTCGAGATGATGGGCAATTTCTCCTTCGGCGATTACTTCAAGGAGCGGGCGATCTCGCTTGCCTGGAACCTGATCACCAAGGAATTCGCGCTTCCGAAGGACAAGCTGCTGGTCACCGTCTACCACGAGGACGACGAGGCCTTTAACCTCTGGAAGAAGATCGCCGGCCTGCCCGACGAACGCATCATCCGGATCGCGACCTCGGACAATTTCTGGTCGATGGGCGATACCGGCCCCTGCGGCCCCTGCTCCGAAATCTTCTACGATCATGGCGATCATATCTGGGGCGGCCCGCCCGGTTCGCCGGAAGAGGATGGCGACCGGTTCATCGAGATCTGGAACCTGGTGTTCATGCAATATGAGCAGATTTCCGCCGATCGCCGCGAGAACCTGCCGCGCCCCTCGATCGATACCGGCATGGGCCTGGAGCGGGTCGCGGCCGTGCTGCAGGGCAAGCACGACAATTACGACATCGACCTGTTCCGCAACCTGATCGCAGCATCGGTGGATCTCACCGGCGTGAAGGCCGAGGGCGAGCATCGCGCCAGCCACCGCGTGATTGCCGATCACCTGCGCTCCTCCGCCTTCCTGATCGCCGATGGCGTTCTGCCGTCGAATGAAGGCCGCGGCTATGTCCTGCGCCGGATCATGCGCCGCGCCATGCGCCATGCCGAGCTGCTCGGCGCGCGCGAGCCGGTGCTCTACAAGCTGCTTCCGGTGCTGGTCGGCGAAATGGGCCGCGCCTATCCCGAATTGCATCGCGCAGAAGCGCTTATTTCCGAGACGCTGAAGCTTGAGGAATCCCGCTTCCGCAAGACCCTAGACCGCGGCCTGACGCTTCTCGACGAGGCGAGCAGCAACCTGAAGAAGGGCGACAGCCTGGACGGCGAGACCGCCTTCAAGCTCTACGACACCTACGGCTTCCCGCTCGATCTGACCCAGGATGCACTGCGCGCCCGCGGCATCCATGTCGACCTCACCGGCTTTCAGGACGCCATGCACCGCCAGCGCGCCGAAGCGCGTGCCCACTGGCAGGGCTCCGGCGACAAGGCGACCGAGACGATCTGGTTCGAGCTCGGCGAGAAGCATGAGGCAACCGAGTTTCTCGGCTACGATACCGAAAAGGCCGAGGGCATTACCCTGGCGCTCGTCAAGGATGGCGCTTCGGTGGAAGCCGCACGGGAGGGCGATGCCGTCGCCGTCGTCGTCAACCAGACGCCGTTTTATGGCGAGTCCGGCGGCCAGATGGGCGATACCGGCACGATCCGGTCCGATAAGGCCGTTCTGCGCGTGACCGACACGCAGAAAAAGGGCCGCGGCCTGTTCGTGCATTACGCCACCGTCGAAAAGGGCGAAATCACCCGCGGCGAACCGGTTTCGCTGGAAGTCGATCATGCGCGCCGGTCGCGGCTGCGCGCCAACCATTCGGCCACCCACCTCATCCATGAGGCGTTGCGCGAGCGGCTCGGCAACCACGTCGCCCAGAAGGGTTCGCTGGTGGCGCCCGAGCGGCTGCGCTTCGATATTTCGCACCCCAAGCCCCTGAGCGCGGCGGAATTGACCGACGTCGAAAACATGGCCAACGAGATCGTGCTTCAGAACGCCCCGGTCGCAACCCGGCTGATGAGCGTCGACGACGCGATCGCGGAAGGCGCCATGGCGCTGTTCGGCGAGAAATACGGCGAAGAGGTGCGCGTCGTGTCGATGGGTACCGCGACGTCGGGTGAAAAGGCCGGCAAGACCTATTCGTTGGAACTGTGCGGCGGCACTCATGTGCGCGCCACCGGCGATATCGGCCTGATCCGCATCGTCGGCGAGAGCGCGGTCGGCGCCGGCGTGCGGCGCATCGAGGCGCTCACCGGCATCGATGCGCGCCGCTATCTCACCGACCAGGACGAAAAGCTGAAGGCGCTGGCCGCGAGCCTCAAGGTACAGCCTGACGACGTCGGCACTCGCGTCGAGGCGCTGCTCGATGAACGCCGGCGGCTGGAACGCGAACTGACCGAAGCGCGCAAGCAGCTTGCCCTCGGCGGCTCGGGATCGGCCGATGAAGCCGAGAAGATCGGCGACATCAATCTGGTGGCCAAGGTGCTGCAAGGCGTGGCGGCGAAAGACCTGAAGGGCATGGCCGACACCGCCAAGACCAACCGCGATCATACCGCCGTCGCCTTCATCGCCGTGGCGGAAGACGGCAAGGCAAGCGTCGTCGTGTCGCTGACGGAAGACCTGACGCAGAGGTTCTCCGCGGTCGATCTGGTGCGCGCGGCCTCTGCCGCAGTCGGCGGCAAGGGCGGCGGCGGACGTCCGGACATGGCCCAGGCCGGCGGCCCCGATGGCGCGAATGCCGATGCCGCGATCGATGCCGTGCGGGCAGCGCTTGCCGGCTGAGGCCGGCAACGGTCCACTTGAACCTTGCGGGGGTCTTGTTTGTGACGCTCCTGCTTCGCGTCTGGATCAAGCGGCCGGCTCAGGCCGCTTTTTCATCCAGCGCGACTGCTGCGAAAGCCCGCGCGATGACCTCCGGCCCGGCGCCAGGCTTGGTCGCCTCGGTCGAGAGAATCTGGCGATAGCGGCGCGCGCCGGCATAGCCGTTCATGAGGCCAACCATATGGCGCGTGATCTGGGATAGCCGGGTGCCCGCTGCCAGTTCACGGTCCGCATAGGCCATCATAGCGTCGCGCAGCGCTTCCCGGTTCAGCGCCCGGCGCGGCTCGCCGAACAGTCGATGATCGACGTTAGCCAGAATTGCAGGCGTCTGGTAGGCCGCCCGCCCCATCATCACGCCATCGACTTTTTCGAGATGGTCCTCGGCCGCATCCATGGTCAGGATGCCGCCATTGATACCGATGAAGAAATCGGGATGCCGCGCCTTCATGGCGTAGACGAGCGGGTAGTCGAGCGGCGGAACCGAGCGATTTTCCTTGGGGCTCAGCCCCTTCAGCCATGCCTTGCGGGCGTGAATCCATAGAGCATCGGCCCCGGCGCCCGCCATCCGGTCGACGAAATCCGGAAGCACCGTCTCGGGATCCTGATCATCCACGCCGATCCGGCATTTGACCGTGACGGGAACCGAAACAGCCGCCTTCATCGCCGAAACCGCCCGTTCCACGACCTCGGGCGTCTTCATCAGGCAGGCACCGAACGTGCCGGACTGAACGCGGTCCGACGGGCAACCGACATTGAGATTGATCTCGTCATACCCGAAATCGCTGCCGATCGCCGCCGCCTCCGCAAGCTTCACCGGATCGGACCCGCCAAGCTGCAGCACCACGGGATGCTCCACCGGCGAAAAGCCCAGCAGCCTCTCGCGATCGCCACGCAGCACAGCATCGGCCACGATCATCTCCGTATACACCTGCCCGCGCATCATCACCTGCCGATGAAAAAACCGACAATGCCGATCCGTCCAATCGATCATGGGTGCAACGGCAAAGCGGGAAGCCGCTGGAAACTTTCGTTTTTTAGTTTTTTCAGCCACTTATAGGAACTCTTTATCTGCCTCTTTGCCGCTCATTCGGTGCCAAAGGCGTCTATCTCAACACTGGCCTGGGTACAAAGTGCCAAATAGACATCGAGTACCAAATCAGGAGATCACCAGGGGCTCGATCAGGACACGCAAACGCAAAGCTGGCAGCAGCAGCTGCCGTGCGCGCATGCGAGTGATGCGAGAGCGAACGTCCTATCATGAGACCAAGACTTTTGCCAAACGCCCTGCCGCAACTCCTTGGAAAGAAGAGCGCGAAAGAACTGCTCAGGCTTGGCGCACTGGAGGAGTAAACACGCGAAATCCACCACTGTCCGAAGCATCGAGCGCTATATTGAAGAAGCCTCAAAGAAATCGGACGCACGAAGGCACATGAAGCCCCCGGGTGAGAAGCTCGGCAATGATACATGGGTCGACCTACCCCGACGAAGCTATCCGTATCACCGACAGCATGCCCAAGCGTAAATCGGAGATATTCCCCTACTCCCCGGATGCAATCACAGCGAACTTCACGCAAGCTTGCAAGCTGCTTGGAATTGAAGACCTGCATTTCCACGATTTGCGCCATGACGGCGCGGCGGGGCGCGGCGATGCAGTGGAGCGGCAGGTCGTCGGTCCAGAGGACATGTATATCGCGCTGGGGCTTCATGTTTAAAGCCAGCACGATATCGGCCTGGTCAGCCTGAAGCGTCGTAACAGCATCATCGGGCGTGGCGATTTCCACGTCGACGCGCATCTTCAGATAGCTTTTATCTTCAAAGGCGACGCACCTCGCGTCTTCCACTGGCAGCATTACATGATTGTCGCCAATATCGATGAACACCAGTCCCCGACCCGACTTAACCGTCACCGCGCGGCCATCGTGCTCGAATGATCAGGGCGACAGCCTGCCATACGCGTCGGCGTAGGCGCTACAGCAATGGGCGCTGAGATCGGCCGGCTCCACCGGCGCCGGATGGTCGCGCAGATAAACAACCCAATCGCTGCGCATCTGACGAGCGCTTTCTGACGGGAACGCACGTGTGCTGACGGAGTTGAAACAAAAGGCTCCCGGTTGACCATGGCGTTTCAGTTTTGGCCAGAGTTTGGAGGACGAGGTTATGAGAGAAATCGCAAACTGGCGGCATATTTGTGTCGATGCCCAACGCATGTTCGCTGAAGACACGCCGTGGCATTTACCCTGGATGGCAAAGGTGCTGCCCCAGCTCCTTGAAGTGTCCGCAAATCACGTCGACCGGACAATTTTCACGCGCTTCATTCCTCCGCAGCGTAAGGAAGATTTAACAGGGGGCTGGAAGGTCTATTACCAGAAATGGTGGATGATGGCTGGCGAGCATCTGCCGCAAGAAATGGTCGAGCTGATGCCCGTTCTGCACGCACTTGTTCCGCCCGCTCGCATCTTCGACAAGATGACCTATTCTCCTTGGGTCGATGGCAGGCTTTATTCCCGCCTGCAACAGGAGGGCGTGGACTCCGTCGTTGTCACCGGTGGCGAAACAGATGTCTGTGTGCTCGCGACCGTGCTTGGTGCCATCGATCTCGGGTTTCACGTGATCGTGTTGAGCGATGCCGTCTGTAGTGGTGCCGACGAAACCCACGACGCCGTAATTAACCTGCTGGGCGAGCGCTTCTCAGCCCAGCTGGAGTTGGTAAAGACCGAGCAATTTTTATCGGCCGTGTCCCCGTGAGACAGGCGAAGCGTGGGAAAATCGGTTGTTGAGCTTTCCAACATCCGGGCGGAACATTTCATCTCCACTGTTGTTGTAGGGTCCCCATAACGGCAAAGGAGAGAAGCTCATGGTCACCATGGTCGGCAACGAAGGAGGCATCGAGAAACTCGTCGAGGATTTGTTGTCTCTCGAACACGATGCCATCGCTGCATACGATTCCTGCATTGAGCGGCTGAATGACAAGTCGCTCAGCGCCAAGATCGCCGAATTCAGAGAGGATCATCTCCAACACGTCGAGGTCCTGAACGAAATGGCGCGCGAACTCGGCATTGAAGCGCCGAGCGAAGGCGACATGAAGGAGATGTTGACCACGGGCAAGATCGCCCTCGCGGACCTGATGGGCGATTCCGCGATCATAAAGGCGATGAAGACAAACGAGGACGACACCGTCACAGCTTACGAGCGCGCCTCGCGGCATGACGATGCGATCCCGCAATCGAAGGCATTCTTTACGAAGGCGCATCAAGACGAGTTGCGTCATCGGGAGTGGATGGAGACTACCGCCGAATCAATATGATCTTTCGGTCGCCGCCCGGAATGAAGAGCAGCAGTCGGCGACGCAGTAGTTGACGCTGGCGAAAGCCGGAGCCGGCGCAGAGGTGCCGGTCTCCGGTTTTTCGTTATCGGCACGGACTTATACCCGAGCGGAACGCGCTGCTGCATCACGCGAGAAACTGCGAACCCGGCTTCGGCCGATCGGCAAGGCATCGGACCAAACAACGGACGTCCCGCTCAAGGCGGGCGTCGGAAACCTGTTGGCGCCCCGACTTTTCTGCCTTGGCATTCGACGGCGTCCGAAAACCGCAGCACCCATAGCGAAAATCTGAAGGGACAGGTTCATGTCACATCAAACAGAGCATCGACAATCCCGCCACCCCATAGCCCACTGGTATGCCATCCTGCTTGGAGCGCTGCTGGTCCTGCTTGGCGCCGTAATCGGCGCCGGCGGCGTCTGGCTGATATCGCTTGGCGGCTCCTGGTACTATCTCATCGCCGGATTGGGCCTTGTGGCTTCAGGCGTACTGATGACAAAAGGCAAGATCTCTGGCGCGCTCGTCTATGGCGCGACCTACATTTTCACGCTTGTCTGGGCCCTGTGGGAAGTGGGGCTGCAGGGCTGGCCTCTGGTGCCGCGTCTGGTGGCGCCCACCGTTATCCTCGCGCTTGTCGCGCTTGCGGTGCCTGAGCTGCGCCGCCGCGATCGGGCGCTGTGGAGAGGGGGCCGGAGCACGACAGCGGCGACAGCGGCGCTTGCGGCAATCGGCCTCGGCGCGCTGACCACGCAATGGTCCGCAGGGCCACCCGCCTTCGCCCAGGCGGACACCAGTGAAGAAACGCAATCCGCGCCTGAAACGCCTGCCGATTTGCGTGGCGGCGTTGTGCTGGAGCCGGAGAACGAGCCGGGCAAGCGATCGATGACGCAGAGCGACGCCGACGCAGCGGAAGTCGGCGAAACCCGGCCGGCACTGGCGATGCGCGAGGCGGGAGAAGACTGGCCGGCCTGGGGCGGCAGCATCCGTGGCGACAAATACTCGCCGCTCACCCAGATCACGCCCGAAAATGTCGGCAAGCTGGAGCGCATCTGGGAATTCCACACCGGAGATCTTCCCGGACCGGAAGCCAAGGGGAAATACTCGCCGGAAAATACGCCGCTGAAGATCGGCGACAAGCTGTTCACCTGCACCCCCATGGGCAATATCATCTCGATCGATGCGCAGTCGGGCAAGGAGGAATGGCGATTCGATCCTGACGTGCCCGCAGATGCAATCCCATATGGCGCAACCTGCCGCGGCGTCAGCTATTTTGAAGTGCCTGACGCCGGTCCCTACGATCCTTGCGCGACGCGCATCATCTGGGGAACGCTCGATGCCCGCCTAATCGCCATCGATGCCGAAACCGGCCAGCGTTGCAACGACTTCGGCGACAATGGCATGGTCTATCTCGAACGCGGCCTCGGCGAGACCGTGCCGGGGTGGTATGCGATGTCCTCTCCGCCCACCATCGTGCGCGGTGTGGTGGTTGTCGGTGCCCAGGTGACGGACGGCAATGCGGAGGATTCGCCGTCCGGCGTCATCCGGGGCTTCGATGCGGTTACCGGCGAATTCGAATGGGCCTGGGATATGGGCCGGCCGGGCGATACAAGCCAGGCCGGACCCGACGAGGTCTATACGCGCGGCACGCCCAATATGTGGACCATTGCCGCCGGCGACGAGGAACTCGGCTATGTGTACCTCCCCCTCGGCAATTCCGCGGTCGATTATTACGGCTCCAACCGCAGCGAAGAGGAGAACGAATATTCGACGTCCCTAGTCGCGATCGATGTGACGACGGGCCAGCCAGTCTGGCATTTCCAGACCGTCCATCGGGACGTCTGGGACTACGACCTCGGCAGCCAGCCGACACTGGTCGATTTTCCGACCGACGAGGGCTCCGTCCCGGCACTGGTTCTCGCCTCCAAGCAAGGGGATATCTACATCCTCAACCGCGAAACCGGGGAATCGCTGTTTCCCGTGGAGGAACGTCCGGTCCCTGGCGGCGGCGTTGAGCCTGACTATATTTCGCCGACGCAGCCTTTCTCCGCCTATCACACGCTGGCCTTTCCGCGGCTGGAAGAGAAAGACATGTGGGGCATGTCGCCGATTGACCAGCTCTGGTGCCGGATCCAGTTCAAGCGGTCGCATTATGACGGCATCTATACCCCGCCCACGACGGAGCAATACTGGATACAATATCCGGGTTACAATGGCGGCAACGACTGGGGCTCGGTCGCCGTCGATCCAGAGCGCGGCCTACTGATCGCCAATTACAATAACATGCCGAACCACAACAGGCTGGTGCCGCGCGAAGAGGCAGACGAAGCCGGGTTGCGGGCGATTTACGAGCCGCCGACGGAAGGAGAATCCCCGCTCGGCGAAGCGGGCCCGCAGATCGGCGCGCCCTATGCGATCGACGTCAATGCCGGCTGGCGCGTCAAATTTACCGGTTTGCTCTGCAAGGAGCCGCCTTATGGCGGAATTCGCGCCATCGATTTGGCGACCGGCGATACGGTCTGGGACCGGCCCTTCGGTTCGGCCGCCAGAAACGGGCCTTTCGGCATCCACTCCATGCTGCCAATCACCATCGGCACGCCCAACAATGGCGGTCCGGCTGTCACCGCAAGCGGGCTGATCTTCATCGCGGCGACCACGGATAATCTGATCCACGCGATCGACTCTGAAACCGGCGAAACGCTCTGGAGCGACAGACTGCCGGGCGGCGGCCAGGCCAATCCGCTCGTGGTCGAAGTCGCGGGCAGGCAGTTCGTGATCATCTATCCCGGCGGCCATCACTTCATGGAGACGCCGATCAGCGACACGATCATCGCCTATGGTCTGCCCGAAAGCTGACGGAAGCTTTCGAGCATTAAACGCGCCTTGAATGGCCGACAAAAGGTCCGCCTCTCTTCCAAGGGGGGCGGACTTCGCTTGTACGGCTTCGAGTTCTATTGATCGCAGCGCCATTACGGCGGCTGTTCTGACTGAAACGGTCAACACTTTCGGCGCGTCGGCCATCGACCGAGAATCAACCCGTTGTCTTTTTGTGACCGGAAAGCCTCAGATAGAGCACGCTGACGGCGGGGACGACGGCGAGGGTGAAGAATGAGCCGACAAGGATGCCGAAGCCGAGTGCGACCGCGGTCGGGATCAGGAACTGGGCCTGCAGGCTGGCTTCCAGAATGAGCGGCGTGACGCCGAGGAAGGTCGTCACGGTTGTCAGGATGATCGGCCTCAGGCGCTCCACCATGGCGTCAACCACCGGCCTGGAACTGCCGCTTTCGGCGCATTCGAAGGTGCGGATCACAAGCAGCAGGGCGTTGTTCAGCAGAATACCCATCAGTCCGATGAGGCCGAACATGGACAGGAGCGTCAGTTCGAGCCCCAGCGCCCAGTGCCCGAGTATGGTGCCGACGAGACCGAAGGGCAGAACCGTCAGCAGGATCAGCGGGCGCGTATAGGAACCGAAAGCCAGCGTCAGAAGGGCGTAAATCCCTAAAAGCGCGAGGACAGCATTGCGCAGCAGCGCCGGCGCGAAGCGGCTCTGCTCCTCCTGCTCGCCGCCCAGCGTGATTTCGAGGTCCGGATAATCCCGGCGCAGCTGCGGCACGGCTTCCGTCATCAATTGATCCGTCACTTCACTGCCGGTAGTCGAGCCGCCCGTAACATCGGCGGTGACCGTGGTCACGCGACTGCCGTCGATCCTTGTGATCGTCGATGGCGCCGGCTGGAAAGCGAGGTTGGCCACCGTGCCGATCGGAACCAGCCCGCCCTCCGCCGGCAGCCGCAGGTTCTGAAGATCGGCAATTGTATCGCGATCCGATGCCGGCAGGCGCACGCGCACCTCCACCTCTTCGCGGTTGCGCTGAAACTCCGTGGCCACCGCGCCGAACAGCGCATTGCGAAGCCCGCGCGCCACAGAGCTCAGTTCAACGCCAAGCGCCCGCCCCTGATCGGAAGGCGTGGCGACGACTTCTTCGGAGGAAAAGCCCCGGCTGTCCCTGACGGCGGTGACGCCGGCTTTTTCAACGAGCGCGCTCCTGATCCGGTCGACCGCGGCTGCGCGCGCCTCCGGCGTGCCGGCCGCAATATTGAGGACGATATCCGCGCCGATGCCGACCTCGCTGGTGGAAAAGCTCAGCGAGCGCGCGCCGGCGATCTCGCCCGCCTCCGCGCGCCAGAGCTCGACCAGCTCGCCGGCGGAAAAGTCGCGGCTCTCGGCATCGGCGATCTTGACCTCGATGCGCGCCGTGCTGGCGGCTGTACTTTCCGTCCCGCCCGGCGGACCGCCGGAAACGGCGGGAACGCCGATCAGGATGGCGCTTGCCTGGCGGATATCGCCGGCATCGCTGCCGGTCTGATCGGCCAGTTGGCCGGCCGCCCGGTCCATCGCTGCGGCCAGCTTTTTGGCTTCCGCGCGCGTGGCCGCCACGGATGAGCCATCGCTCATCTGCAGTTCGGCGGAGACGAAGTTTCCTTCGATATCGGGAAAGAACACGAAACGGACGAAGCCGAACGACAGCGGCGCCAGCGAGGCGAGAAGCAGGCCGAGGCAGAGCACCAGCGTCGGGCCCGGATGACGGTCGACCGTTTCGGCGACCCGGCGAAACCGGGTATCGGCAAAACTGTCGATCCGCCCGCCGACCTGCCGGCGCAGCGGATCGGCAAGACGTCTTGGCGAAAACCGGCGCGGCTCGCCGGAGCGCAGATGGGAGAGATGCGTGGGAAGCACGAAAAAGCTCTCGACCAGCGACAGACCGAGAACCATGATGACCACGGCGGCCACCGGCGCGAGGAAGGAGCCGGAAAGGCCCGGAATGAACAGCAGCGGCACGAAGGCGAGAACGGTTGTCGCTACCGAAAAGAAAACCGGCCGCGCCATCCTGAGCGTTCCGTCCAACGCGGCCTCGGGCCCGCTTTTTCCCGATTGCCGCTCGGTATAGATGGCTTCCCCGACCACAATGGCGTCGTCGACCACGATACCGAGCGAGAGGATAAAGGCAAATAGCGAAAGCTGGCTGATGCTGACGCCGAACAAAGCCATCAGCGCGAAGGTGCCAATGAAGGACACGGCGATGCCGACCGACACCCAGGCCGCGATGCGGATATCGAGCGCCAGCGTCAGGATGACCAGGATCAGCGCCGCGCCGATGATGCCGTTCTTGACCAGGAGGTCGATCCGGCCCTGAAGCGACGTCGCCTGATTGCGCCACTCGGTGAGCGTCACGGTTTCCGGCAGCCGCGGTTCGAGCTCGTTTTCGAGATAGTCCTGCGTCAGGCTGACGATGTTGAGCAGCGGTTCGCTTCCGGCGCGGAAAACATTGACGAAGACGGCGGGCTTGCCGTCGATCTCGGCCAGCACGGGGTCTTCGGCAAGCCCGTCGGAAATTTCAGCGAAATCCTCAAGCCGCACCTGCGCGCCAGCCGGCGAGGAAAACATCACGATATCCCCGATCGCCGCCCCAGTATCGCGTTCGCCGGCGGTGCGCACCGAAACGCGGTCCTCCGGCCCGTCAAGCGTTCCGGCGGAATAGTCGGCGGTCGCATTGCCGATGCGCTCGGCAAGCGCGCCGAGCGTCGTGCCATAGGCGAGAAGCTGCGCCTGCGGCACCTCGACCGAAATACGATCCTCCGGCGCGCCGCTGATCCTCACCTGCGATATGCCATCGATGGCCTGAAGGTCCTCGCGCGCGGAAACGGCGATGGCCTTCAGCGTGTCCGCGGGCAGATCGCCGGAAAGGGCGAACTGTATCGCGAGTTCCTCCGGCTCGACCTCGACAATCACCGGTTCTTCGGCGGATTGAGGCAGCGAGGTGAGACTTCGGACCTCGGTCTGGATATCGTCCTTCACCGTCTCGGGGTCCGCCCCGCGCGTCAGGTCCGCGATCACCCTTGCCTGTCCTTCGCTCGCCGTGGCGGTGATCTTGCGGATGCCCTCGATGCTGCGGATGGCCGATTCGATCGGCTCGACCACGGAATCGGAGACATCCTGTGCCGTTGCGCCCGGGTAGGTGACGGTGATGCTGATGGTGCCGGTCGAAAGGTCTGGGAAGTTCTTGACCGTCAGCGTGGCGAGCGACAGAAGCCCCGCCGCGACCAGGCCGACCAGAAGAAGATTTGCAAAAACGCCCGTCTCGAAAACGCGTCTGATCAGCCAGTTCATTGCGCCGCGCCACCTGCCGTATCTGCGCCGGCGGCATTGTTGCCGCCGGTTGCGGTTGCGCCTGTGGCGGAGGACGCCGAGCCGGAGGCAATGTCATCCGGCACATGGACGAGACCTGATGGGGCCGTGGCGATCCGGTCCGCGACCGGGTCGGAGAGATCGCCGACAGTGACCGGCGTCTCGCCATCAACCCTGACCTTCAGCCCATCGACCGGCGTGTCGACCGGCGTCAGCAACAAACGTCGTCCTTCGAGATTGCCGCTTAGCAAGACCGCGCCCTCGATTCGGCGGCGCACTTCTGCCTCCAGCCGGACCAGCCTGTCGTCGCTGTCGACGCCCCACACCTGCTGGCCGGCCTGCACGACACCTGACGGGGCTGCGAAAGGGCTCTCTTCATCAGGAAGGGCGAAATGGACGCGAACGACCTCTCCGATCCTGAGCGCCGGCGCGCCTTCGTCGGCGATGAAGGGATTGCCGATGCTGACAATGACCTCGGTGGTTCTGGCGGATGACTCGATACGCGGAATGACGGCCGTGACCGTGCCGATCCGGACGGCTTGGTCCTTGCCGTCCGCCCGCACGGGGCGGATGCCGACGGGCTTGCCCAGAAGCGTGGCCTCACCGCCCAGAAGCGCGAAATCGCGCTCGTAAAGCCCCACAGCCGCCTCCGCATATCCCGCGAGCGCTGCCGTGCCGACGCTTGTGCCGGCACTGACCAGTTGGCCCCGCGCCGCATCGGCGCTCAGCACGACGGCGGGAAACGGCGCTTCCAGGCGCGTATCGTCGAGCGCGATCTCCGCGCTTTGGCGTTGCGCGCGCGCCGAAGACAGGCTGGCGCGGGCGCGTTTGACCCGTGCGGCGGCATCCTCGGTCGTAGCTTCCGGCGTTGCGCCGCGCTCGGCAAGCTGGTTCTGGCGATCGAGATCGGCGCGGGCTTCATCGAGGCTTGCCTCGGCCTCTTCAACGGCGGCCTGTGCAGCCTGCAGATCGGATCGGAAACGGGCGTCATCGAGTTCGATGACGAGATCGCCTTCGGCCAGTCGGCTGCCAACCGCGAAATTTTCGCCGATCCGTTCTATGCGTCCGCCAACCTCGGGCGCCAGAACCACCTCGGCGCCCGAACGGACCAGCGCCGTTTGCGAGATGGTCAGAGGCTGGTCCAGTTCGACGGCGCTGGCGACCTTGACCAAGGGCGCGGCCGGCGCTTCCGCCTGGGTCTCATTCGAGGACCAGAAAAAACTGAAGGCGGCGACAGCGCCGCCTGCCAAGAGAACCGCAATGGCAATTGCCCAACCAATAAGCTGTGTTCGGTTTTCGCGGCCTTTGCCGTCTTCGGGCATGATGTCGCTCGCTCGTGGAGGATAACCTGTGCGTGCGCCGCGATGATGCGGCAGGGTTCATAGGTTGAACCGGCGGGACGGCAGATTGTTCCGATTGCAAAGAGCGGTTGAAAGCACCGCCCGTGCTCCGGTCTCAATTCCCTCAGCGTCTGCCGCTCGCACGCGCCGCTGTGTTGATCGCGAACGAAGACATGGGCGGCGGGAGTGGGGCGGCAGAGCTGATTGTTCGGATCGCCGGTTGTTCGGCGATGGCGCCTGAAATCGCCTTCAGGCGGCGGATTGGTTATGGCTGCCGCCGTCGCGCACGACACCCTTCACGCTGCGCCCGGTATGGCTGAGGCTGCTGCGGGCGGCATCCGCGAGCGAGACGATACCGCACATGCGCTTGTTGTCGTCCAGCACGACGAGGCGGCGCACCTGGATATCGCCCATATTGGCGAGAACGTCATCCACCTCGTCCGTGTCGCGGCAATATTTGACGTCGGTGCTCATCACCTCGCTCACCTTGCTGCGCCCGTCGAGGCCGGTGGCAACGCCGCGCGTGACGATGTCGCGGTCCGTCACCATGCCGACCAGCCGGTCATTTTCTCCGACCGGGAGGAAGCCGATATCTTCATTCGTCATCCGCCTGGCGATTTCGACAATGATGTCGTCGGGTTTCGCAAGGGCGACGTCGCGTGTCATGATTTCTGAAATTCGCATCGTTTTCTCCTTGGCGTTTTCTCCTTGGAGCCCGCCCAACTGCAGGCCGCGCGGAATGTTCCAGCGGAATGTCGGCGACGGATCTGCGAACAATTTCCCTCCCTCGCTGTTAGGCACGCACCGGGCTAAGGCCCGCAACAAGAGGAGATTGTTTCATGAGAACGAAGAACTTTACGCTGACCGTCGCAGTGGCGGCGCTGGCTTCCAACCTCGCAATGGCTGCGGATGGGGACCGCGTTCAGGGCAGTCTTGCCGGAGACAACATCAGCGGAACGGTGACCATGCTGGAGACCGCTTCCGGCGTCGTGCTCGTCGAGATCGATGCCGAAGGGCTGCCGGAAGGAGAGCACGGCTTTCACGTGCATGAAGTCGGCCAGTGCGATGGCGAAAACGGTTTCAAGAGCGCTGGAGGTCATCTTGCGCGCGGGCTCGATCACGGCATCATGAGCCAAAACGGACCTCATCCCGGCGATATGCCGAACCTGCATGTGGGATCCGACGGCATCGCCAAGGCCGATGTTTTCGTTCGCGGCTTCACGCTCGGGCGGACCGGCAATCAGCGCATCCTCGATGAGGATGGATCGGCCGTGATCATTCACGCAGGTCCCGACGACTACAGCACGCAGCCCTCGGGCGACGCGGGCGACCGCCTCGCCTGCGCCGTTCTCGAGCCGGCAGAATGAGACGAAGCCTGTGGCCGGACCAGTTTGGTCCGGCCTTATCTCACGGCGAACGCAAACTGACAGGAGAACAGAAATGGCAGATCCGAAAGCAAGCCCTGCGAGGGGACCGCTTCCCGCGCCGCAGACACAGCACGAAAGGCCGAAAGCCTCCGCCGAGGCCGTCGACCTGAAGAAACCGAAAGAGGTCTGGAAGGAGGGCGAAACGACGCCGACCGCAGACGATACCGACCAGCCGCTTTCAGAGCGCGTTGGCGATTCCGCCGACCTTGGCGCCGTCAGCCCGTCGCCCTACGGCGTCGAGAAGCAGGCGGACAAGGTGGGTGCGCAAACCGCCAGGGATGGAAAGCCTCATCGGGTCAAGGACCGGAAATAGCAGAATTGTGCTGTCACTCAGCCGAGAGGCGGATCGTTTTCCAGAACGATCCGCCTCTTTTCGCGTTGTCAGCGCCGCTCGGCATTTGCCGACAGGGCGGGCGCGGGAGACCGGCCTGCACCGCTTGCATGCATTGGGAGCACGGGCGCGCCTCCACGGAACCAGTCGATCGTCTGTTTCAGGCCGTCCGAAAGCTCCGTGACGGGTCTCCAGCCGAGCAGGGACAAGGCGCGGCCGATATCCGGGCGGCGGCGTTGCGGGTCATCCACCGGCAGCGGCCTGTCTTCCAGGTTAAGCTCCGTGGCTGTCAGCTCAGCCACTTTCTCGGCGACCTCCCGCACCGTATATTCGCCGGGATTGCCAAGATTCACGGGAAGGCCGGGATTTTCGGGGTGGTTCATTAACCGCACGAGACCATCGACGAGATCGTCGACAAAGCAGAAGGAGCGGGTCTGGCTGCCGTCGCCATAGATCGTCAGCGGTTCGCCGCGGAGAGCCTGGAGGATGAAATTGGAAACGATCCGCCCGTCATCGGGCCGCATGCGCGGGCCATAGGTATTGAAGATGCGGGCGATCCGTGCATCCGCCTCGCCGCGACGCAGCCGGTCGAAGCAGAGTGTCTCCGCGGCGCGCTTTCCCTCATCATAACAGGCGCGCGGACCGGTGCAGTTGACATTGCCCCAGTAATCTTCCTTTTGCGGGTGCTGCTGCGGGTCGCCATACACTTCGCTGGTCGAAGCCTGCAGGAACCGCGCCGAATGTTTGCTGGCGAGCTTCAGAAGCTTGTCCGTCCCGATCACGCTCGTCATCAACGTATGGGTCGGATCCTGCTGGTAGCGCGGCGGCGAGGCCTGGCAGGCGAGGTTATAGATCTGGTCGATCTGCCCGTCGATTTCCAGATCCGAGCAGATGTCGTGGGCGATGGAGCGGAACCGCATCTTGCGCGACAAATGCTTCAGATTGGCCTTGTCGCCCGAAACAAAGCTGTCAACGCAGATGACATAATGTCCCTCCGCTAGAAGGCGTTCGCAAAGATGCGAGCCAAGAAAACCGGCGCCGCCGGCAACAATGATGTGTTTTGGTCGCTCTGTCATTTTCGGCATCGTTTGAAGTCCTCAATTATGGGCTGCGCGCGCGGCGGCAAGGCACCGCCACGGCAGTGGCCCGCCATGTCATTGCAGAAGCTTGTCCGACAGCAACCGGATAGGCGGATCATGCGGGGGGCCCGTCGATGTCCAGCCTTGGTCGTCCTCGGCGAAGATGCTCCTAACCGGGCGTTGAAGCTTTTGTTCCCATTGATGAAGGCGGTCCGTTTAAGAGCCACAGACGGGACGGATGATCGCCTGCGAGCGAGGAACATTCGAACCGATACGATCGTTTTCTTGGCAGCGCAGGCGCAATCGGCCGAACACGCTCTATCCGTCTTTGGGTCATTCAGAGAAAATGCATGGGAAAACGACAGACTGGCATATCCGACGTCCCGGACGCTCATTCGCCGACCGCTCGCCGCACGCCGCCGATCCGGCTCGATGGCCTGCAGCTTGACGAGAACCGGACCTTCCAGGAGCGGTTCTGGTCTGCTCAACGGTGCGCCTGGCTCGGATTTATCGGTCTTGTGCTGTTGGCGATGCTGGGCTTCACCGGGTCCGGCGGCCCGTTCTCCGCCGCCACGAAGGGCAGCGGCGTGGCGACCATTCAGCTCCCGGCTGTGACGCGCTGGCAGACTTCCGACAGGATGGAGATCGACTTCGAGCAAGCCCTTGCTGGACATACTGTCCTGCTCAGCGCCGCTTTCGAGGACGCCTTTCAGATCGAGAGCACCCAGCCGCCTCCGACCCGAACGGAGCTCGCAGAGGACGGTCATCGGCTTTTATTTGCCGCGAATGGCGATCAGCAGGGCTCTGTCGTCATCAATCTACGCGCCCAGTCGCCGGGCTGGAAGCGTTTTGCCATCTCCGTGGACGAAGAAGCGCCCGTTCAATTCTCAACATTGGTTCTACCGTGAGGTCACCATGGAAACCGTTATTCGCGGCTTCGCCATCTATATCGCCTTGCTAGCGATCCTGCGCTTCTCCGGCCGGCGCGCCGTGGCCCAGATGACGCCCTTCGACTTTGTCCTCCTGTTGATCGTCGCGGAAACCACCCAACAGGCGCTTCTCGGGGACGATTTTTCGATTACCAACGCGGTCATTCTTATCATCGTGCTGTTCACGATTGATATCGGTCTTTCCTACGTCAAGCGGTGTACGCCAAGGCTTGCATTGTTCCTGGATGGCACGCCGACCGTGCTGATATCCGACGGCAGACCCGACCTGAGGGCGTTGAAACGGTCCCGGGTGAGCCTGGAGGACGTCCTGGCGACAGCGCGACAGCTTCACGGGCTTGAACGCCTCGACCAGATCAAGTCGGCGGTTCTCGAAGCGGACGGCGGTGTCAGCATCATTCCGCGATAGGCGGCTCGTCCCTCGCAAAAGGCGCGGCTTACGGCGATCCCGGAACCTTTCTCCAGCTCACCGGTTCTGAACAGCCCGCCGCGCGGAAACGGTGGGACCGTCGGCTGCGGATCGACAGAAGAGCCAGAAAAACCCACCGAGGAGTGACCATGTCCGATCATTCGAAGTCCAAGAAGCGCATCGAAAAGGATGCCAAACCGCAATTCGCAAAGAAGCAATCCGGCGGTGACAGCGATGGCGTGGCCAGCGCCAAGCCGACCGTGATCACCGGGTCGGAGGACGCTACCGTCCACCCTCTACCGCCGAAGAAGGCGGAAAAGCCGAAGAAGGATGAGCGGTAGACGGCCACGTCAGTCGAAACTAACGAAAGCCTTGACAAAACCGTCGGGTCTGGCCTCCGCGTCGTCCAGAGCCTCGCCGAGACGATCCAGCGGATAGCTGTGGGTCAGGAGCGGCCAGGGATTCAGCCGTCCCGCGACCACGGCCTCGATCGCTTCCGTCGTGCCCTTGCGATAGGCTTCCGGCGCGCGTTCATGGGCGTTGATGACGTCGAGGCCGCGCCAGTTCCAGAGCTGCATGTTGATCTGCCTCGGACCGTCTTGGTGGTAGCCGGCGATAATCAGGCGACCACGCTCGGCGCAGAGTTCTGCGGCAAGATCGAGCGGCCACTGCTTTCCTGCGGTTTCAATGACCACGTCGCAGAACCGGCCTTCGGTCAGTTGGCTGACGGTTTCTATGATCTGCCAGTGGTCGTCCATCGCAATCGTCGTTGCCGCGCCGAACTGTTCGGCGAGCGCGAGCGAGGATTGCCGCCGGGAAATCGCAATCACCTTCGCTCCGGCATTGGCCGCAAGCTGCGTGAGCAAAGCTCCGAGGAAGCCGATACCTATGATCGCCACCCGATCGCCAGGCCGGATACCGCTGCGATGAAAGATGTTCACGGCGCAGCCGAGCGGCTCGCCCGGCACGGGACGGCCATCCAGTTCCTTCGGCAGGGGGACGATTTCATCCACTCGGGCAATGTCGTATTCGGCATAGCTCGCATGGGAAAGTGTGGCCACGCGCTGGGCGAGTAGGCCGGGATCGACATTCGCGCCGATGCTGTCAACATGCCCCCAGCCTTCGTGGCCGAGATCGCCCGGCGGTAGCGGAAACTCCATCCACTCCGGACCCGACCATGGCACCAGATTGGAAGCGCAGACGCCGCAACCCTGCAGCCGGATGCGGACTTCGCCCGCCTGCGGCGTCGGCAGCGGCCTCTCCTCGATATGCACGCGCCCCGGTCCGGTCACCAGGGCAGCCCGCATGGTGCTGCGGGCCGAAATGCGTTCCATGATGTCGCTCTGATCGTTCGGGAATAACGTCATCTCAACTCCTTTCCTGGTTGAGCCCTCGAACTGGGAAAGACGCCAAAGGTTCCGGAAGAAGCCGCGCCCGATGCTCCAGGTCGGAACAATGCGCCGCGAGGGAGGTTCTGAGGCTCCGATCAACCGGATCAGCAAAGGGCGTGAAGACCATGTGGACATGGCTCGATCAACATGGCGCGGCAATCGACAGCCTGCTCGGCGGCGCAACCCTGGTCGTGTGGGTTCTGTACTTTCAGCTTCTGCTCACCACCTACCGGCATCGCTCGCGGCCTAAAATCCTCATCAACCGGGCCGGCGGCGACACACCCGACACGCATTGCATCATCACCAATATGAGCGCCGAGCCGATCTACCTGGAATCTGTCTTGCTCCATGTCGTCGGCGACAAGGGCGACCAGACCTTCGCGCTTTCCGAGGTCGGAGCCGGCAGCCCAAACGGAAGCAGCCCCCAGAAATGGTATCAGGGACCGCTTTCAAGTGGAGAGCTCAGCGATATCGGCTCCTACCGCTCGATCATCGAACGGTTCCGAAAAGGCGAACTTCAGAAGATCGGCAACGCGGATTTCGGAGCGATTCAGTCGCTTACGGTGATCGCCGTTGCCTCCTATACCGCCCGCGAAAGCCTGATCGCCGCCGAGCGCACCTTTGACCTCGTGGAAGACGAGACCATCCTTCGGCCGCGGCGCTATGCCGCGACCCAGATCCGTTCGGGCCGGAGGCGACGGCGGATCGAGGAATTCATGGTGGCCAACACGGCAGGCAATATGCCGCGCTGCAATATCAGGGGCGGCAAGGACCACTGTCCGCCGCTTCCGCAGCGCGGGCCGGCGGCGGACGGCTGAACATCGTCTGATTGCCCATCAATGCGATGATCGCCGCGATCGCCATCGTCTCGCTCTGGACCCCGTTCATCAACCGGGTCTATTTCGAACGCTGGTTCGGCTGGCCGAAGGCCTTCTTCTCGGCGCTGGTGCCGCTCGCCGTGATTGCCTGCGCCTGTTGGCTCTGGATCGGGTTGGAACGCGAAAAGCATCTCCAGCCGTTTCTCGCGGCGCTGGGCATGTTCGTCCTGAGTTATGCCGGCCTCGGCATTTCCTTCTACCCCTATATGGTGCCCGGCGCGCTCACCATCGAGTAGGCCGCCGCTCCGGAGAGTTCCCTGCGTTTAAGGTCGACCTCTCCGAGGGCTATCACTGATGCCCCGACAGAAGTGGCTGAAGCGCCTGGGCTGGTTCGTCTGCTATTGGCTGATCGGCGTGGCGGCGATGCTTGCCCTCGGATACGTCATCCGACTGGTCCTGTCCTGATCGTGGTCTCACCATTTCTCGGAACATCGCCCAGTCCATTCAGTTGGGCGGGCGAACCACATGACAGGAAAGGACAAGATCATGGCTGGACGACTGGACGGAAAGATCGCCCTCATCACCGGAGCCGGTACAGGGATCGGCGAGGCCATCGCGCACAAATTCGCCAGGGAGGGCGCGAGGCTGCTGCTTGCCGGCCTGCCCGGCGATCCGATCGATGACGTCGCCGCCGCAATCCGCGACAAGGGCGGCGAGGCGGAAACCTTCCCCGGCGATCTCGGCGACCATGGCGTTGCCGAAACCTGTGTTGCGGAAGCCATCAAGCGGTATGATCGTCTCGACATCCTGATCAACAATGCGGGGGTGTTTCTCGAGGCCGCTGAGTGCCAGGACTACTCCGTCGAGAATTTCGACCGCACCATAACCGACAACGTCCGCTCGGTATTCCTGATGACCAAATACGCGCTTCCGCATCTGCAGGAGACCCACGGCGTCGTGATATCCGCCGGTTCGGAAGCCGGAGAGGTCGGCGAAGCGAACAACACGCCCTACGGCGGGACCAAGGGTTTCGTGCACGCCTTCATGCGCGGCGTCGCGTTCGAGCAGGGCAAATACGGCGTGCGGGCGAACTGCGTCTGCCCGGGACCGGTGGACACGGCCTGGACCCATACCGATACCGGTCCGATGAACGATCAGATGGAGAAGATGACGCTCGCCGGGACAGTGCTCGGACGCCGGGGCACGCCGGAGGAAATTGCCAATGTCTACGCCTTCATCGCTTCGGACGAGGCGTCGAACGTTACCGGCGCGCTATGGTATGTCGATGGCGGCACGACGATCGCCAAGGGCGGCCCCGGCCAGATGGTTCCGGACGAATTGAAAGCCGAGCCCGAGACGGACCTCGATCTCGGGCACAGCCGCGACGGCATGAAGGGCAAGGACGCCGTCAGCAAAATCTGAGGTCGGCGCCTCCGGCCTCCCGGGCCGGAGGTTTCCTTACATCATTCAGGGGGAGCCAGGAGCCACCGCGCCGCTACCCCTTGCGCTCAGCTTTTGCCGGAGCCCGGTTCGGCCATCTTGCGGTGCTGGGCCGCCAGCCTTTCACTCGATACCATGCCGGAAGCGGCGGCCATGGCCTTGTTTTTCCAGCCCGCAACGACATCGCCCTCCCCTGCCATCATCGCGTCGTAACCGGCCCTGGCGACCTTTTCCGGATCGTCCTTGTCGCCCTGCCCGATCGCAGTATCGGTAAGCCCGGCGCGTTCGAAGAACGCAGTATCGGTGGCGCCCGGCATCAGGCAGGTGACGGTCACGCCCGTGTCCTTCAGCTCCTCGCGCAGGGCGAAGGAGAAGGAATTCACGAAGGCCTTGGTGCCGTTGTAGACCGCCTGGAAGCTGCCGGGCATCAGCCCGGCAATCGAGCCGGTGAACAGGATCCGGCCTTCACCGCGTTCGCGCATTTGCCGGCCGAGCTCATGCACCAGCGTGATCGTGCCGCTGATATTGGTGACAACGACCTGTTGTGCGTCCTCCAGCGCCTGATCGAGGAAGGCGTGGCCGAGACCGCGTCCGGCGTTTGCCATCAGCAACCCGACCGGCTTCCCGGTCTGCTCGATCGCATGGGCGAAGCGGGCGACACCCTCCCGCGTTGCCAGATCGACCTCCGCGGCATAGACCTTCACGCCCATTGCCGTCAGCTTGTCGGCGGCGGCCTGGATCTCTGGCTCGTTCGCCGCGATCGCAAGGTCGTAGCCGTCTTCGGCCGCACATTTCGCCAGCTCGAAACCGATGCCCGACGATGCGCCGGTAATGACGGCAAGCTCATTCTTCTGATCATTGCTCATGGTTTCATGATGGCCTTGATGCAGCCATCCTCCTTGTTGCGGAACGTCTTGTAGAGTTCGGGACCGTCCTCCAGCGACGCCGTATGGGTGATGACGAAGGACGGATCGATTTCGCCGCGCTCGATGAGGTCCATCAGCTTCGGCAGGTAGCGCTGCACCGGGGTCTGCGCCATCTTGAAGGTCAGGCCGCGATTGATGGCGGAGCCCATCGGCACCTTGTCCAGAAAGCCGCCATAGACGCCGACAATCGAGACCGTTCCGAAATTGCGGCAGCAATGGATCGCCTGCCGCAGGACGTGCGGACGGTCGGTGCCCATGAAGGTCGCGACCTTGATCCGATCCCAGCGCGAGTCCCAGCTAGCCGAGGCATCGGCCTCTGTACCGACAGCGTCGATACAGGCGTCGGCGCCGCGGCCGCGGGTCAGTTCCATGATACGGTCGTAGACGTCGTCCTCACGGAAATCGATCGTCTCCGCGCCGCCTTTTCGGGCGAGCTCCAGTCGCTCGGGCACGGTGTCGATGGCGATAACGCGTTCGGCGCCGAGAAGGAAAGCCGAGCGGATGGCCATCTGGCCGACCGGCCCGCAGCCCCAGATCGCAATGGTGTCGCCGCGTTGAATGTCGCAATTTTCGGCCGCCATGTAGCCCGTCGGGAAAATGTCGGAGAGAAACAGGACCTGTTCATCATTCAGACCCTCGGGCACCTTCACCGGGCCGACATCGGCAAAGGGCACCCGCAGAAATTCCGCCTGGCCGCCGCTATAGCCGCCGAGCAGGTGCGAATAGCCGAAGAGGCCGCCGGGGGAATTGCCCCAGAGCTTGCTGACCTTGTCCCTGTCGGGGTTCGAGCGTTCGCAGCCGGAGAAATATCCGCGCTTGCAGAAGAAGCATTCGCCGCAGGCGATCGTGAAGGGCACGACAACCCGGTCGCCGACCTTGAGGTTACTGTTGTCGCGGCCGACTTCCACGACCTCGCCCATCGCCTCGTGGCCGATGACGTCGCCATGGTGCATTTCCGGGATCGTGCCCTCGTAGATATGGAGGTCCGAGCCGCAGATGGCGCAGGCCGTGACCTTGATGATTGCATCGCGGCCATCCTCGATCTCGGGATCGGGCACGGCTTCGCAGCGGATATCGTGTTTTCCTTGCCAACGCAGAGCTTTCATTGGGCGTCCTCCTGTTGGGGCCCCGGTTGCCGCGCGCTCGCCGCGCGGCCTTCCCGGTCGATCCCTGGTTGAGCGCCTAACTGAAGTCATCCCGTTTGGTTCCGGAATCTTCTTGTCGTTTGGACGACGGTGCGAACAATCCGCCGTTTCAATCGTTTGGGCACAGAATGACGGCGGTGTGACCGCCGCACCAACAAAGGAGACGGCAGAAATGAAAGCGATCCGCATCCACGATTTCGGGACGCCCGAGGTTCTGAAGCTCGAGCAGGTCGAGCGGCCGGAGCCGGCCGCTGGCGAGGTTTTGATCAAGGTGCTTGCCGCGAGCGTCAATCCGGTAGACTGGAAGATCCGTTCCGGCGATTACGGCGCCGTTGGCGAGGACAGGCTGCCGATGATCCTTGGCCGCGATATCTGCGGAGACGTCGAGGCGCTTGGCGAAGGGGTGGGGCACATTGCGGTCGGCGACCGCGTGTTCGCCTTCCTCGACATGGGCCGCGGCGGCTATGCCGAGTATGTGGCGGTGCCAGCAGAGCATCTCGCCGCCGTGCCGCAATCGCTGAGCGCCGAGGAAGCCGCGGCCGTTCCGCTTGCAGGCCTCACCGCTTGGCAGGGTCTCATCGATCACGGCGGGCTTCAGGAGGGCCAACGCGTCCTCGTCCATGGCGGCGGCGGTGGCGTCGGCCATCTTGCCGTTCAGATCGCAAAGGCGAAGGGCGCCTGGGTGGCGACGACGGTCTCGCCCGAAGACATGGAATTCGCGCGCAAGCTCGGCGCCGATCAGGTGATCGACTACAAATCGGAAATCTTCGAGGACGTCCTTGATCCGGTCGATCTCGTGTTCGACCTGATCGGCGGCGAAACGCGCATGCGTTCGTTTGAGGTGCTGAAGGAAGGCGGCATCATGGTCTCCACCCTTGGCGAGCCCGACCGGGAAACCGCCTCGAAATTCAAGGTCCGCACCGCCGGCTACATGGCCAAGCCCAACGGCGGCCAGCTCGCCGAGATCGCCGAACTCGTCGAGCGGCGCAAGCTGCGGATTTCCGTTCAGGACACCTTTCAGCTTTCCGAAGCGGCGAAGGCCCAGGCGGTTCTGGAAAACCAGCATACGCAGGGCAAGGTGGTACTGAGCGTGGCCTGAGAAATATCGACGCCGACGCCCGCTCAAGGGGTGTCGGCGTCGCCCGTGGCGCTCGGCGGCACGTCTTCGATGGGCGGATGCCGGGTCGGCGCTTCAACCGGCGCTGCGTTGAACCGATAGACACCGACCACCGCCAGCAGCATCAGAACCGCCACCACGAGGGCCAGAGTAAGCGGGGAGAGACCGTTCTTGAACATGATTTATCCAATCCATAGCGCGTGTTTCGGCATTGGATGCCGTTTCATTGCTCATCAAACTTGAAGGACCTGCGAATGTTCCTGGTTCAGCGCGAAGCGCATAAATCGTCGCGACCGTCTGAAGGCGGCAATGGCGGGGCGAGGCCCGGATCCTTCCCATGTTCACTGGGGCGAGGACATCTTCAGTGAAAGACGAAATGGACGATGAGGTCTACATTCTGGAACAGGCCGGCCTTGTCTATGTCAGCGACCGGGACCCCGGCATCTCGCGCGAACGCCGCGGCCGCGGATTCAGCTACAGGATGCCAGACGGCGCTCTGGTGCGCGACAAGGCAATGCGTCGGCGGTTGGATGCACTGGCGATCCCGCCCGCCCATGAGCGCGTCTGGATCTGCATTCGTCCTGATGGCCACCTGCAGGCGACAGGCTACGATGCGCGCGGGCGCAAGCAATATCGCTATCATCCGGACTGGCGGGCTCTTCGGGAGGAAAAGAAGTATGACCAGCTCGTCGATTTCGCGGCGGCCCTGCCGCGGATCCGCCGACGCGCCCGTAGCGATGCCGAACAGTTCGATGATCTGCCGCGCGCCGTTCTCGGCGCCATGACAATGCTTCTCGACGCCGCGCACTTAAGAATAGGAAACCGTTCCTATCTCGAGGAAAACGGCACCTACGGCGCCTCGACTCTGCTCAAGCGGCATGTGCGCTTCGGCGATCACCTGGAGCTCGAATTTGCCGGAAAGGGCGGACGGCGGGCGCGCCGCCGGCTGCAGGCGCCGCGCCTGCAGCGTGTCCTGGAGCGGATCGCGGACCTGCCCGGCCGCCAGCTCTTCGGCTGGCGGGAGGAGGACGGCACGCCGCGGTCCATCGGTTCCGGACAGCTGAACGCCTATCTCGCCGAAATTGCCGGCGCACCATTCTCGGCAAAGACCTTCCGCACCTGGGGCGGGACCGTCGCCGCCTTCGACGTGGCGCAACGGGATATCCGCAACGGCGAGACGCCGCTCATCAAGACCATGTCGGAAGCTGCCGCGAGCGAACTTTCCAACACGCCGACCATTTGCCGCAACAGCTACATCCATCCCGCCGTGCTGGCGCTTTCCAATGACGCGGCGGAGCGCCGCCTGCTGATGCGCCAGGCGGCGCGTCCGGCAAAGCCGATCAACGGTCTGCGCGTTTCCGAAAGCCGCCTCACCGCCTTTCTGAAAGGCGCGCGGCGGCTTTCGTAGGTCTCGGCGCTAGATAGCGGCGCCAATGCCCAGCAGCGCGAGCACGAGCAGAATCAGGAAGATCGCGATCGCGATGAAGAACAGGATTTTCGCGATTTTGGCGGCGGCGGCTGATACGCCGGTAAAGCCGAAAAAGCCGGCCACCAATGAGATGACCAGAAAAATCAGTGCCCATTTCAGCATTTAATGCTCCCTTGATCGTTGAAACTCAGGTCCGGAGTTGGCCGCGAGGCAGGCTCGCGGTCGTCCGGCCGTCGGGCCTCATGCCCGCGAAACAAATTTGTTGAACCGGCTCGTCTCGCCGTCGCTTGTCTCTTCCTGATAGAGAAAGGCGAGATCATTCTGTTCGAAGATACGGAAGAACTCTTCCCACTCAATGGGCTCCAGGTTCTCCTCCGGCTCGGCGAAATCGATCCGCAGGATGCCGCCTTCGCCACCCGCCGGTACGATGCTTGGCCGACCGTCGCGGGCTTCGGCCCAGCGGCGGATTTCTGCGTGATCTGTCGTGGTCTGTGTCATACGGACACTCCTTTGCAATGTTCGCCCTGCCCAATCATCAGCTCGCCGGTTTGGTTCCCGAAAAATCTCCGCGTCGGGTCTTTACTCGCAGTTCGAACGATATCGGCCATGGGATGTCCTCTTGAATTGTCTCAATCGATGGTGTGACCAAACGGCTGAAACGCTTTTTTGTTCGCGGCGGGAACATATGCCGGCCTCGCCTGTTGGGCGGCAATGCCCATCAGACCGAGGAGCTGACATGCCCGCGAAATCAAAATCCCAGCAGAAGGCCGCCGGCGCGGCGCTTGCCGCAAAGCGCGGCGAACAGAAGAAAAGCGACCTCAAGGGGCCGGCGCGGCAGATGGAAAAGTCAATGTCGCAGAAGGAGCTGGACGATCTGGCATCCGGAAAGCGCAAGGGAAAACCTGAACACAAATCCTGAGCCACGCCTGCGGCCTTCCGTTCTCCGGCCTTGTCACTCATTAACCGGGGGCAGCGCTCTTTCCTCGGAGGACGTCGTCTGCCGGTCGAGGGCCGAAGGGTCGGCATTCTCCATCGGATCCGCCGAGCAATCGCCAGATGGCAGTAGAGTTCCGCTACTGCTGAGGCGAGCACAGCCAGCGCGATCGAGATGGCGAGGATCATGCAAACTTGGAGAGCGGCGCGCACGCCTGGCCCTTTTGGGTGGAGTTCGAGTTTCCATTCTTATGTTTTCGCACGGTTAAGACACAGACCGCCTTTCGCGGCCCCTGCCCTCGGGTCGTCACTCCGGCAACGTTATGCTCGCCGGCTGCTGACCTGTGTCCTCACGCCATGGGAAAAAGAGCGTTGAGAGGGCCAGCAAGATGAAGAGGACGAGTCCGCCAACGAAGACGATCCGTGCAAAGCGCGTTCGAAGGACTGTCGTTCCCTGTTTCGCCTTCTCTTGCGGGATGGTCGATCCACGTGTCTGATCGCTGGCCGGTTTGTTCTCTTTCGCCACGTCACAATCTCCATCTGTGAATGTCCGTTTGGCGCCGAACAGGCGCATGCCGGTTTTGTTCCAGCGGCCCAAAAGCGCCCTCGGTTTGTCGGGAACATCGCGTCGCGTTCACGGTTGGCAGGTCAGTGGGCGGGACAGAATTCATCGTTTCCGTTTGCGAGAATCTGCAACAACAGAAGGGGACATTGATATGTTCATGACCAAGTTCACAGCCACCACCGCCGTGTGCGCCGTTCTGGCGGGCAGCGCCTGGGCCCAGAGCCAAACTGATGCCGACACAATGCAAAACACGGCAGCCATGCAGACGACCGATATCAACTCCGTGCAGGTGTCAGAAAACCAGATCCTCGGAACGGATCTGATGGGCGGCACGGTCTACACCAACCCGGGTCCCACCGGCGAAGCTGTCGGCGATGTCGACGATCTGCTCATCAGTCAGGATGGGGAAATTGTTGGTCTGATTATCGGCGTTGGCGGTTTTCTGGAAATCGGCGAGAAGAACGTCGCCGTTCCATTCGACAAGGTCGAGCAGAACCGTGACGACCAAGGCATGCTGTACCTGACGCTCGCCACGAGCCGCGAACAACTGGAAAGCGCGCCTGATTTCGACTATGGCACGGTCAGGCCCTCGGCAGACCTGCAAACCGACATTTCCCGCGACGACGGCGACACAACCTCGACAAGGCCGACAGATCAGACGTCAGGCAACGACAGTGGCCATGCGCAGGCTTTCGAAGACAGGATGGCCGACAATGCGTTTGCCCAATCGCCTGCCGGTATGGCCTGGCGCGACACCGAGCCGGTCGCCCACGCAAACCTGAGGGCCGACGAATTGCTTGATGCCGTGGTCTATGGCGAGAGTGGCGATGAAATCGGCGACATCGGTGACGTGATTCTTAGGCCACAGGGCGAAGTTCAGGCATATATCGTCGATGTCGGCGGCTTTCTCGGCATCGGTGAGAAGGAGGTGGCGATCGCCTCGCAAAATCTCGATGTGCGGCGCGACGGCGACGATTTTGCAGTCTTTACCCCGTTCAGCGAGACAGAACTCGAAGCGCAACCGACATATGACGCAGAGGCTTTCGCGGACAACCCGGACAATTTCCTGATGCGATGAAAACCGGCAGTTCCCGAGTACACAAACGCCGTGCGATCCGCACGGCGTTTCCGCGAGGTCTCCGGCAATCTTGGCTTATCAGGATTTGTTCTCCCGCTCATTCAGCGCCTGCTGAAGTTTCACAGCAAGCTCGAGCAGCCGGTCGGGTACAGGCTCCCGCTTGATCTGGGAGAGGAGTTCTGTGGTCCTGCTATCCAGAAACGCTTCGGAATGGTCTTCCGAAACTTTATGCTTATCGCTGCTTTCTGCCATCTTGTTGCCTTACTTTGTTCTCGCGCATAATCTTTGAGTTGTCATACGACACTACGTTTCCAGATCGCCGGTGGATTTAATTTGTCTCGCACAATCGGTTGGCAGAAGCAAATCGTTGCTTGCGGAAAAAATTCTACGTTTCCAGATGAGGAAACTCTCGGATAGCCATGATCTATGAGCGTTTTCTCGTCAGATAGCCTTTTAACTGTTAGCGCTCACTTTACGCAACCGAGGTCGATTTAGATCGCCGTGGGCGTTCACGTTTCTGCGTAGTCGAAGGTGCCTTCGTTCATGGATGCCCAATCCGCGCCTCCGTGGCCTGTTCCAGCAAAAGAGACCGGAACAAAACCCGCCCGAATTGGTTTGGCGCTGGTTGGAGAAACATGAGGACACACCATGACCGATAAACCATCCGGCGCCGCTCCGGGCACCAGCGATGAGCGGCCCCGCTGGGAAGGCCCTGAAGAAAGCCGGCCGAGCGCGTACAAGCCCGCCAAGGACGACCCCGGCAAGGACCGCGATGCCATGCGGGAAAATCTCGATCATCCCCGCAAGCGCGATCTTTCCGACGCCATGAAAACAAGACGTGACGATAGGGACCGGCCCTCCGAAGGCCCGGCTGAAGACAAATGAAGGAGGAGACCGCAATGGGACATTTCGCAAGGTGGGTCGCGCCGGTATATCTTGGCTTCGGCGAAGACGGTCCGCTTGCCGTCAAAGGGCCGTCCCAGGCCCGCGACCTGCTCGCGGAAAACTGGCCGCACCGACGCGGGCGGCACTACCATGCGGCCGTGAACTGCTGCGAGCACGCCGTTGCACAGCCGGGTTGGCTGGAAATGTCGCGGGAGGCCTTCATCGCCGCCGCCCTGGAGGCCGGGCTTTTCAGCGGTCATTCGGGGCGTGCCCGCAATTTCATGCCGGGCGCTACCGGTCCCAGGCCGCATCATCCCCCAATGCTCTAGATTGCTTGTTCCGGCGCGGCGGGTGAGCGACCAGCTCTTTGCCCGACGCTCCGGAAACGCTCGCGGCCGACCGGCAAAGACAGTCACTCCGCCAAACGACGCTTCTCAGCGTTTTCGCACATTCTCAAGGATAAAGCCGCTTGCGGGGCCTGTCGGCACGGTTCCCAGCGGAACATCCAGTTCCTGCTCCGGCACATCAAAGGCCATATGGTATGTCAGCAGCCGCACGGCCTCTGCGATCAGCGCGACCGTCGCTTTCTCGCCGGGGCAGCGGTGCGATTGCGCCGTTTCTCCTCCGCCCTGCGGAACAAAGCGTTTCCTGTCCTTCTGCCAGGAAAGGTCCCGCTCGGGACGGAACGCGTCCGGTTCCGCGAACCAGCGCGGATCGTGGCAGGTTCCATAGAGATCGAACAACAGCCACTGACCTTTCTGCAGGCGGTAGCCGTAGCACTCGGCGTCACGCGTCAGTATGCCGCCAACGAAGGGGAAGAACGGCGCATAGCGGCGCACCTCCTCGGTAAACTGGATGAGGCCCTCGCGGCTGCCATCGGCGAAACGCTCGCGCCAGGCGGGCTTCTGGTGCAGCATCAGCGCGGCAAAGGTAATATAGCGGCCAACCGCCACGATCGGCCTCAACAGGTTCAGCACTTCGACCGCCGCGACGGAAGCCGGAAGCGGTCGACCGTCGGCATCGCGATAGCCGGCGATCTCAGCGATCGGCGCGCCTTCGCGAACCTTGCGCCCGCCGGAACGGACTGCCCTGATCTCTGCCTGCAGGCGCCTTTCCATCCGGCGGCGGCGCAGAAGGGCAGCGACCGTTGCCGGACGGAAGCGGCCCGCATTTTCGACCATGCCCGCAAGCACGGGCGCGTCACGCTCTATCGATTCCTGATTGGCCGGCAGACCGACCCATGACAGGGCTGCCTCGGCGAGCGTTGTTTCCGCGGCGGCGGCGAGCGAAATCCGCCCTCGCCTCTCCCATGTTGCAAGCCTGCGCAGCCAGGCGTCCTCGAAACGGGCGACCAGATCGTCGACATTCGAGGGATGATTGACCAGCATGCGCACGAACATCGCCTTGCGATGGCGGTGCGCCTCCCCGTCGAGTTGCTGGACGCTGTGCTTGTCCTGCAGCAGGCGCAGCGTCGTGCCGGGCATCGCGCCGCGCCGGGTCACCGTATCGTCGGTATAGAACAGTTCGGCGGCTTCGGGACCGGAAATGCAGACGACGTCGCGCAGCATCAGCCGCGTGCGCCAGATCGGCGGAGTTCGCGTCGCGAGGCGGCGCGGCAGGAAGAGGTAACCCTCGCGCAGAAGTGCGAGGGTCCTGTCTTGAAAGATGGTCGGCTTTTCAAGCGTGCTCATTCCAGCTTGCCCCATCGCGGATCCCATTCTGCGTCTTCCTCCAGCTTCACCATGATCGGTCCGCCCGTGTCGTTCCGGTTCTCAGCGAGCCGGATTGCCTCAGGCATCGACATCTCCTCGGTCGGATAAAAGGGCGTGTCCTCATTGCCGAAGTCGATCGAATCGACAAAGCCGACGGGGCGATCGCCGCGCTGGATCACGCGCAGGAGAACCGTGTCGCGGGTGGCGGCTTCTTTTGAATAGCGACGGAAGGTTGGGGGCATGTTCATTCCTTTCTTGCAACTGAGGTGCCTCAGAACTGGTGTGCCCGGAGCTTGTTCCCGTTTTTGTCGGTCGCGAGCGGGAACATCGAGCCCCTGTTCCTGTTCGGGCGCAATCAGGAGCGAAAGGAAAGCCAATATCTCTCTCCGTAGCTCTCTGGCTTTCTCGGTTGCCATCGGCGCGGTGCTGCTTGGAGGCGCCATCGCCTATGGCAGGTACCGCGAACGTGGTTATTCGTGCCGGGAACGGGCGGAGGGCGATGCTTCCGTCGAGCGTCTCTACGACGAGGAAGGCGATGAGCCGGAAAGCCCGAGCGCCGGGCCAGGTCAACACCAGCGAAAGGACCAGACATGACAAACGAGCAATCGAGCGAACGGACTTCAAATCTCCAGCGCGAGATTCAGGATGAAATCCACCGCCGCGATCAGCGCGCAACATCATCGGATGCCGGCGGTGCCATGCAAGCTGGCGCGAGGCGCTATCCCGTGCCGCCGCTTCCCGAGCAGCGACAGCCAAAGCCCGGCCAGGAGCACGAACTCGAGCCGCGCCCGATGTATGGCGCGCCCTACTACAAGGGCTCCGAAAAGCTCAAAGACAAGGTGGCGATCATCACGGGTGCTGATTCCGGCATCGGGCGCGCCGTCGCGATCCTTTATGCCCGCGAGGGTGCCGATATCGTCGCCTCCTATCTCTCCGAAGAAGCCGATGCCGAGGAGACCAGGCGTGCGGTCGAAGCGGAAGGGCGCCGCTGCATCCTGAGCCGCGGCGACATCGCCGACCCCGCCTATTGCCGCAGCCTCGTCGACGAGGCTGTGACCACGCTCGGCAAGCTCGATATACTGGTCAACAATGCGGGATTTCAGGTCCACGCGAATGCGCTGGAGGATCTTTCCCCAGAGCATTTCGACCAGACGATGAAAACCAATCTCTACGGCCTCTACAACATGTGCGCGGCCGCCGTCCCGCATATGGCCAATGGCGGCGCGATCGTGAACAGCGGTTCCGTCGTCGGTCTCCATGGCAAGGCGCAACTGCTCGACTATTCTATCACCAAGGGCGGAATTCACGCCTTCACCCGCTCGCTCGCCTCGAGCCTGATTCCGCGCGGCATCAGGGTGAATGCCGTAGCGCCCGGGCCGGTCTGGACGCCGCTCAATCCTTCGGACAAGGAAGCGGAGGACGTTGCGCAGTTCGGCGGATCTGTGCCCATGAAACGACCCGCGCAACCGGAGGAATTGGCCCCCGCTTATGTCTTCCTCGCTTCGCCGCACACGGCGAGCTATATCACCGGCGAGGTGTTCCCGGTCACTGGTGGCGGTTGAGCGCAATGATTTCGGCGCGATACGAACAGAT
Organism: Martelella sp. FOR1707; assembly: GCF_053484265.1. Classification (NCBI taxonomy): domain Bacteria; kingdom Pseudomonadati; phylum Pseudomonadota; class Alphaproteobacteria; order Hyphomicrobiales; family Aurantimonadaceae; genus Martelella; species Martelella sp. FOR1707. Next base: position 191,093 of record NZ_JBAKFP010000010.1, read on the forward strand.
GGCGGCCCCGGCCGCCATTTCACGTTCCGGAATCCGGCACAGCCGCGACAACCACCCGGCGCAGCGTCAGCGCCTGAACTATGAAAGAAAACAGAAAGAGAGGAACCGCCGCCCCGTCAGCTTCGTTAGGTTCAGAGGGACCAAATCCAGACGGAGCCCACGATGAACCAGCAAGAAGTGAGACTGAGGAGCCGGCAACGTCAGGAGATTGTGGACCTCATCCCGGCATTGCGGGCATTCGCCCGAACCTTCTGCCGCAATCCCAACGACGCCGATGACCTGGTTCAGGAGACGATGCTGAAGGGTGTCGCCAACCTCGACAAGTTCAAGCCGGGAACAAGGTTGAAATCCTGGCTGTTCACGATCATGCGCAATACCTTCTACACCCAGATCAAAGTGAGGAATCGCGAGGCGCCCGGGGAGGAAGATTGCGTCGCCAGTCTGCCGCAGAATGACGCGACGCAGGACTGGTCGGTCAGGGGGCAGGAACTGCTGGATGCGCTGGCGCGCATTCCCCCGCATTACCGCGAAATGTTCGTCCTGGTGATGGTGCTCGGCGAGAGCTATATCGATGCCGCCGAGATCTGCGACTGCGCGATCGGAACCGTGAAAAGCCGGGTAAACCGCGCGCGTCAACTGCTTCTCGAAGAACTTGGCGAGGTGCAGTAGCCAGTTTTCCTGAGGCGCGATTCGATCATCGCTGTCGCGGAACATTCAGCTGTTTTCCCTGTTGGGACGCTACCTCGATCCTGAGGAAACAGGGAGTAGAAAAATGGCTAATGACAGATTCAGACGCATGCGCGACCGTGAACGGGAAATGCCGTCGCGGCCCTGGCGCGGACGACCCGCGCCCGAAGACTGGCAGACGGATGATCTGGGTTACACCGATCATCGCGGTCGCCCGAGCAATCCGCGCTACGAGGAAGACCGCTACTATTCCGACTATGACGAATTCGGCTATCCGGCTTTTCCCGGTCTCTACCCGCCGGCGCGGGCCCGCCCCCGCCGGTCATGGGACGAACCTCGCGGGCGCGGGCGTGACGATCGCGATTTCTGGGACAGGGCCACGGACGAGGTGCAGTCGTGGTTCGGCGACGATGATGCCGAGCGCCGTCGCGAGGCCGATCATCGCGGCAAGGGGCCGCGCGGCTACAAACGGTCGGATGATCGCATCAACGAGGACGTTCACGACCGCCTGACCGACGAGCCGACGCTGGATGCCAGCGACATCTCGGTCTCGGTCGACAATGGCGAGGTCACACTCGACGGCTATGTGATCGGCCGGTGGCAGAAACGCCGCGCGGAAGACTGCGTCGACAGCGTGTCCGGCGTTACCCATGTACAGAACAATCTGAGGGTCAGGACCGAGGGAAGCTTCGATTCTCCGGCCTCTCAGTTGAACAACAACGAGTGACCGATTTGGGCGGGCGGCGGGACATGCCGTCTGCCCGTTCGTTTCCGCAGGCTGACATTGCTTCGCGCACGAAAAAGCCCGCCGCTCGCAGGCGACGGGCTTCGAAGTGGCGCACCCACTCCCGGCTGTTTACGCGGCCTTGTTTTCCGCCTCGGCATTGGCTGCCGTTTCGGCGATCTCGGTCAGCTTGCTGTCGGCGTTGCTTTCTTCCGAAAGCGTTTGTTCCAGCAGCGCCCGCACGTCGTCATGGCCAAGGCGCTTGGCCCAGGTTCTGAGCGTGCCGTAGCGGGCGATTTCGTAATGTTCGACGGCCTGCGCCGCCGCGACCAGACCGGCATCCAGAGCCGCGGTTCCCTTGAACATCTGCATCACCTCATCGCCTTCATCGAGAATGCCGTTGATCGCGTCGCAGGTGCGACCGCGCGCCGGCTTCCCGAGAATTTCGAAAATGTCCTCGAGGCGGCTGATGTGGTCCTCGGTCTCCTCGCGGTGGTGGTCGAAGGCCTGTTTCAACTTGTCCTCGTTTGCGGCATGGGCCATGCGCGGCAGGGCCTTCACGATCTTCCGCTCGGCGTAGTAGATGTCGCGAAGCGTTTCGTAGAACAGGTCGTTGAGTGTCTTCTCAGCCATGGATGTTGCTCCCTTACTGGCGTGTTGACCTGTTCCTAACCGGGCGTCCGGGCAAATGTTCCTGGCAGTGAGCGCAAATCAGTTCCTGCCCGTCTGGCCTTTGGGAAGCGTCGTGGTGATGCTGGCGGAAACGGGATCGCTGGCCGGGA
>NZ_JBAKFP010000011.1:0-48217 GCF_053484265.1 Martelella sp. FOR1707
GCCGTCATCTGGCGGTCCTGGTCGAATGCGGCCTGATCATCCGTCGCGACAGCCCGAACGGCAAGCGCTTCGCAAGGAAGGGTAGGGGAGGGCAGGTGGAGCAGGCCTATGGCTTCGACCTGTCGCCGCTCGTTGCGCGGGCGGCCGAGTTTGCGGTGATGGCCGAGAGAATCGCCGAAGAGCGCCGCGCGCTCAAATGCGCGCGTGAACGGCTGACGCTGCTGCGCCGGGATATCGTCAAGATGATCGAGGCCGGGCTGGAAGAGGGCGTTGCCGGCGACTGGTCACGGATCAGCCAGGTCTATCGCGGGATCATCGACCGATTGCCGCGCACGCCGGATCTGGCAACGGCAGAGGATATCTGCGACGCGCTTTCGCTCCTGCATGAGGAGGTGCGTGACACATTGGAATTGCACGTGAATTCACAAAATAAGAACGCCAATGAGTCTCATGCTGAGCGCCACAAACAGAATTCAAACCCAGACTCTCAATTTGAATCTGAATATGGCTCCAGAAATAAATCAGAAGCGCGCGGCAGCGCCGACGAAACCGACAACCTGCACAGTCTGCCGAAGCGCGAATTGCCGCTGGCACTGGTGCTGGATGCCTGCGAGGGCTGGCGGGACCTGGCCAAGGGAGGGGCTATCCGCAACTGGCGGGACTTCTTGAGCGTCACCGAAATCGCGCGGCCGATGCTGGGGGTCAGCCCCAGCGCCTGGCGCGAGGCGGCCGAGGTCATGGGCGACAAACAGGCCGCAATCACCCTTGCCGCGATCTATCAGCGCGGCGAAGCCGTCGTCAGCCCCGGCGGTTATCTGCGCAACCTGACGGAAAGGGCCCGCGACGGGCAATTCTCGGTCTGGCCGATGGTCATGGCGCTGCTCAGGGCAAGGATCGAGGCCGGAAAGGCCACGCAGACGCCAAGTTCTGCTGACGACACGACAGGCAAGGGCGATCACGATGACGGGCTCTCCGTCTCGCCGGCGCTGGCCCGATCATTGAAGAGGCCCCGGTGATGATCAACGGGAGCGTCGCTTGTGAGAACGCTGATGACGAACTATATATGACTACAGTGGTTACGAAAACAGGATTGCGATGATGAGGGAAATTCAGCTCAGAGATGCCAAGGCAACGTTTTCTGCTGTTGTCGATCAGGCCGTGCATGGCACGCCGTCGGTGATCACGCGGCGCGGGCGCAGGGAAGTGGTCGTCTTGTCCTATGAGGAATACGAAAAACTCGCGCATGTACCCAGTTTCGGCCGGCTTCTGGCTGCCTATCCTAGCGATGAAGACACGCTTACCGAGCGCAGTGACAAGCCAGGCAGGACCGTGGCGTTCTAATGTATCTTGTCGATACCAATGTCATGTCAGCGCTCGCGCCCTCGAAACATCGTCGTGAGACAGCATTGATCGACTGGCTTGATCGCGCAAGCGACTCTCTTTTCCTGTCGGCCGTTACGGCTGCCGAGGTTCATGCCGGCATTACAAAGGCCGAACGGGAGCAATCGAAAACGAAGGCTGAAAGTTTGCAGGCGTGGTGGCAGAGCATCGAATATCTCTACGGACAAAAGATTCTGCCCTTCGATCTTCGCTGCGCCCATGCAGCCGGCGAGATCATGGACGCGGCCCGCGCCCACCAGCCCGGCTTCGCCGATATAGCCATCGCGGCGACGGCAAAAGCCCACGGGCTGACGATCCTCACCCGCAATATCCGCCATTTCGCGCCGCTTGGTGTTCCGGTGCACGATCCGTTTCAGTCTGTGCCGGGTTGAAATGCCTTTGTTGCAGGCGTGAGCAGAAGGCGACCATTGTCCAGGCCGATGCGCGCTGATCAGCGGTTCCGGATTGATGGTCCCAGCGCGCACGATGACGGCTGGTCAAGCAGTGAAATCAACGCGCTTCTTCCGCGGTACCTCCAAACCTCAATATGTTCGGAGTGCCGCCTACGCTGGATATGATCTCGTTATGGAACTCTTGAACAGAGCAGCCTACAACCCCGCAGCCTTGGTGAGATTAACCCTGAACCGGTCACGCCTGCGCTGATAGCGGCGAGTCATTTCGGCCGACGCATGGCCGAGCTGTTTCTGGACATAGCGCTCGTCGACCTCGGCCGAGGAGGCGAGGCCCGCTCTCAAGGAGTGTCCGGAGAACAGTTTTTTCCGTTCGGCCTCGGACAGTTCGCCGCGAATGCCGGCGGCAAGCACGGTCTTCTTGATGAGGCGGGCGATCTCCTGATCCTTCAGCCGTTCGGGGCCGACGGCCTTGCCCTTGCCGGTGACCCGGCGGAAGAGGGGGCCGTGACCGATCCTGCCAAGTTTCAGCCAGGTTTCGACGGCTGCGACCGGCAGGTGAGATCGGAGGAGCCGCGGCCAATTTCCACCTCACGCCAACCAGTCTTGCCGCGCAGCGTTACCAGCATCCCCTTGTCGAGGATTTCGATCCAGCCGTTGCCGTCTTCCGTCTGGTCGCGGCCGCAATCGAGCGCGACGATTTCCGAGCGTCGCAACCCGCCGGCAAACCCCACCAGCAGCATGGCGCGATCGCGCAGGCCCCGGAGCGTACCGCGGTCAAGCGTTTCCACCATGGCGATCAGCTCCTCGGGCAGGATCGCCTCCTTCTGACGCGGGGGCGCGGCATGGCGATTGCGGATGCCGGCAAGCACGGTGGCGATATGGCGGTCGCGGCGATCGATTGTGAGGCCGCGCTGCGCATAATTCCACGCGATCGCCGACAGCCGCCGCTCGATGGTGGAGACCGCGTTCGGCTTGGCCCGTGGCGCGGCTTCGCCTGCGGCAAGCGCCGTGATGTAGAGCCCGACGGTTTGCGGATCGGGGGGAAGGGGCGCAAGCCCCTTGCGCCGGCACCAGCTCGAAAAATGCGCCCAGTCGGCGGCATAGGCGCGCCTTGTATTGGCCGAACGCGAGGGTCGACGTAACCGCGGGCGCGTTCGACCAGCGGCGCGAGATGGCCCGTCAGCGCGCCCGACGTCCCCGCCGGCTGCACTTCATAAGCGGCGCTCGTGCCGAGAGACGGGCTGTCGTGCGGATCGTCGTCTTTTTCGGGCATTGAGGGCCTCAAAATGGTGGTTTTCTCTATAATGAGCATTATGAACGATAATGCAAGATTATCAATCATAATATACATAAGACAAGCTGTGCAGTTTAATTCTTTCAGGCTGGTATAAACCGCTCGTTTCGGTTAGCGTTGACGCCATGGATTCGCTCGCCACACCATCCGCCAGAACCGCCGCGACCACCGCGCCCTTGCCAGCTTGGGCCCGCCCGCGCAGCCCCGAATTGAGCGAAGCCGATGCCGCCTTCTCCGCCGGTATCGCTCTGAAATCGCTGGATGATCTCGTCCGCGCCGAACCGGCATGGGCCGGTTGCTGGCGTGAGCGGCAGGCCCTGAAATGCGCCGCCGCCGCCGTCCGCCTGACCGGCCGTACCGAGGATGACGCGGCGCTGCGCGATGCCGTTCTGCTCACCGCCGCCGGCGACGATCCAGGCCCCGCCGGAAAGATGTTTTTGGCCTACAAAAGGCTCGCCGCCCGAAAACCCGGCTTTTCTCCAAAACAGGTTGCCGATCTCGCCGAGCTGATGGGGATCGCCTTTGACGACCAGCTTGCTTCTATCCCGGTACGCGCGGATACAGCGCTTCAGTCCGGCCGCGCCGTTCCCTTCGTTGTGGCCGACTTTGTGACCGCGGTCCTCGCCATCCGCCCGGATGCCGAGCCGCTGGCCCGGGCCATGGCCGACATGATGATCGCAGCTTTGCTGAAGTGGGACCGCTCCGTGCCGCTGCTGATGGCTGAACGTTATGGCCCGGCGTTTAGATCTATCGGCGGCAGGAAACGCGTGCGGTCGAGCGAGCCGGCTTTCGCTCGTGCGGTCTGCCTGGCACTCTCTGACGGGGCAGGGGCCGCATTGCGCGCGGCGGATGCGATTGCGCGCCGGGCCGATGTTCTTGTGGCCGTCGCGCCGAAGGTGCGGACCAAGGGCGCGGCGCCTGTGATCCAGAAACTGCTGGAGGAGGACGCCATGCCGGCGAGTGCACCCGGCAGCAATCTCTCACGTTGGGCCGCCTCCCGCCTGTTCGAACGGCTCGAAGGTTTAGGCGCCGTGCGCGAATTGTCGGGTCGGTCGTCGTTCCGGATTTATGGGTTGTGACGATGGCGGGAGCAGCAAATAACAGGCCGTCCCGCCGCAAGAAAGCGAATGCCGAAGACGAAAAGGCGGGAGGCGAACGGCTCTTTGATCGTGAACTGGATCAGTTCCCGCCCGATCTGCGCTGGCGCGAATGGATGCTGCGCGTCGAGGCCGTGATTTTCGCCGCCGCCGAACCGGTCACCCGCGAGACGCTTTCCCGCGTCGTCGGCAAGGACTGCAGCATCGACCTGCTGATCGACGATCTCCGCGACGAGCTCACCGGCCGCCCCTACGAGATTGTCCCCGTCGCCGGCGGCTGGCAGCACCGCAGCCGCCCCGCCTATGCCGACGCCATCCGTGCCTCGGCCGCGCCAACCCGGGGCGGTGTGTCAGCGCTCTCCGAGTTCGAATCCATGGTGCTGATGGCCGTCGGCTATTTCCAGCCCATCACCCGCGCTGAACTCTCAAAGATCTTCGGCAAGGAGGTCAGCCGCGACACGATCGCGTCGCTGCGCAACGCCGCCCTCATCGCCTCCGGCCCCCGCAGCCCGACGCCCGGCGCGCCCTATACCTATGTCACGACGAAACACTTCCTCTCCGCCTTCGGCATGGAAACGCTTCGCGATCTGCCTGATATCGAGGCGCTCGAGGATGCCGGGTTGCTCAGCAGGGCTGCCGTGCAGGAGGAGGCAATGGCGGCCGTGGTCGAGGGCGAGGAGGAATGAGGTTGCGTATGTTCGTCGCTCGAAAATCGTACTTCGGTCACATGGGTTAGGAACCGGCTTGCATTCCAAGCGGTAGATATTCCCTGAAGGCGCTTTGCTGGCCGTTCGTTTCGTGGGGTTTCAAGAGAACACCAAGCACATCAGCCGCTCGCCAGCGCCAGATCCCTCACCATGGTCGGATCAAGTCTCATCCGGATTCTGGTTGCAGGTCTGCCTTTCGCTCAAGCTCTGTCAACGGTATCTTCGCTGCGGACGACTATGGCGTTCGCAGCGCCGGCGGAAGCGAGCGGAGGGGAGCGAGCGAGCATGACCAAGGCGTATTATGCCCATTCCGTGCCAGAACGGGGGATTGAGGAGTGGCAGGGGCTGGCGGAGCACCTCCACGCCGTGGCGCTGCTGGCGGGCAAGATGGGCGCGCCTCTCGGGCTGGAGCGCGCCTGCTTCGCGGCCGGCCTGTTTCACGACCTCGGCAAATACAGCGCGGCTTTCCAGCGAAGGCTTGCGGGCGTCGATGTGAGGGTGGACCATTCGACGGCCGGCGGAAAGGCGCTTCTGGATGTCACGGGTGGAATGGACCAACAGATGGCTGAATTCATCGCCTATGCCATTCTGGGACATCATGCCGGCCTGCCCGATCGCCGCAACGAAACCGATGCCTGCTATGACTGGCGTATCGGCAATGCACCAGAGATCGATCTCGCGTGGCGGAAGGAACTGGGGCCACTCCCTGCGGATCTGGCGCCGCTTGATTTAATGAGCCGCTTCCCGAAAGGTCAGGATCCGCACAGCAAACAGAAGTTCGCCTTTGCCTGGGCGCTGATGGGGCGGATGATCTTCTCCTGTCTTGTGGATGCGGATTCCAGGGATACCGAGGCCTTCTATCATCAGGTCGAGGGCAAGAGCGCCGATCGCGACTGGCCGGCGCTTCAGGCTCTGCTACCAGAACTGAAGGCGCGCCACGAAGCCCATATGGCGAAGCTTTCAGATGGACGGGAAAGTGATCTCAACCGGCTGCGTCACAAGGTGCTGCGGCATGTGGTCGGGCAGGCAACAGAGAAACCGGGCCTGTTCACGCTGACCGTGCCGACCGGCGGCGGCAAGACGCTGGCTTCCCTTGGTTTCGCTCTTGAGCACGCGCTCGCTCACGGCCACCGGCGCATCATCTACGCCATTCCCTACACATCGATCATCGAGCAGACGGCAAGCATTTTCTCACAGGTTCTGGAGCGGGACGGCGAGGCATTCATTCTGGAACATCACGCCTCCATCGAGGAGGAGAAGGCGCGGGGCCGAGGCGGCGAGGGGCGTGAACAGGCGGACAAGCTGAAGCTTGCCATGGAGGACTGGGCAGCGCCCGTCATCGTCACCACAAATGTGCAATTGTTCGAAAGCCTGTTTGCAGCCAGGACGTCGCGTGCCCGCAAGCTGCACAATATCGCCGGCTCGATCATCATACTTGACGAGGCGCAGACGCTGCCGCGCAAGTACCTGCTGCCGGTCATGCGCGTGCTGGAGGCGCTGGCAGAGCAATATGGCTGCTCCATCGTGCTCTGCACCGCCACCCAGCCGGCTTTGGCGCGCCGCCCGGAATTTCCGCAGGGGCTGGCGCTGGAGGGTCGCGAGCTTGCGCCGAACCCGCACGGTCTGGCCGAAACGCTTGCCCGCGCCACGATCCGCCATGCGGGCGTGATGGATGATGCGGCGCTGATCAACGAGCTTCGCACCGGCCAACGGGTTCTTGTCATCGTGAACAGCCGCCGCCATGCGCTGGAACTGTTTCGCGCGGCCGAGGCTGCCGGAATTTCCGATCTCATTCACCTGACGACACGGCAATGCGCGGCCCACCGTCGCGTGATTCTTGCGGAGGTCAAGGCACGGCTGGAGGACCAAAAGCCCTGCCGCGTCATTGCCACTTGCCTGGTGGAGGCGGGCGTCGATATCGATTTTCCGCGCGTCTTGCGGGCCGAGGCGGGGCTGGACCAGATCGTGCAGGCGGCGGGCCGTTGCAATCGTGAGGGCGGCCAGCCGCGCGAAGACAGCATCGTCACGGTGTTCACGCCGGCCGGCCACAAGCCGCCGGCGGAGATAAAGGGGTTGATCGGCGATATGAAGCGGATGATCGACAGACATGACGACCTGCTGTCGCTCGCCGCGATCGAGGACTATTTCGGCGAGGTCTATTGGCGGGCGGGCGAGGGTGGTCTGGATGGCGAAAGCATTCTCGACGATTTCAGCGTCACTCGCTCGGGCTCCGATTTCGCCTATCGCACGGTCGCGGACAAATTCCGGATGATCGAGAGCGGCATGGCGCCGGTGGTGATCCCCTATGATGACAAGGCGCGAGAGGCGATCGGGAATCTCGGCGTCGCGGATATTTCCTCTGGCCGAATTGCGCGTTTGTTGCAATCATACATTGTCCAGGTGCCGCCCAACGTGCGAAACTTGCTGATTGCGAATGGCCATGCCGGGTTCGAGCGGCCCGATCTGCGGGGCGACCAGTTCGCGGTGTTGAAGAAGGAGTCGCTTTATACGCCGGAGGCCGGGCTGCTTTGGGAGGCTGCGGACGACCTGGCGACGGAAGATATGATGGTGTGATTGCGCTGCAAGGCGCGGAGTAACGGACTGTGGGGGCGCATGGCATACGGAGTTCGATTGAAGGTTTGGGGGGAGTATGGCTGCTTCACCCGCCCGGAGATGAAGGTGGAGCGGGTTTCCTACGATGTGATGACGCCATCGGCGGCGCGCGGCATTCTGGAGGCGATCCACTGGAAGCCAGCGATCCGTTGGGTCATCGATGCCATTCACGTGCTTGAGCCGATCCGGTTCCAGTCGATCCGCCGCAATGAGGTTGGCCACAAGGCGCCCGCCGGAAAGATCAGGTCGGCGATGCGGCGTGGCGATCTGGAAGGCCTCAGCCTTCTGGTTGACGAGGACCGGCAGCAGCGCGCGGCCACCGTTCTGGTGCGGCCCGCCTATGTGATCGAAGCCCATTTCGAGCTGACCAGACGGGCAGGGCCGGATGACAATGACGCCAAGCATCTCGATACCTTCAATCGCCGTGCCCGGCGCGGACAATGCTTCAACCAGCCGTGCCTCGGCACGCGCGAATTCTCTGCCGCCTTCGCCTTGATCGAACCGGACAGCCCGACGCCGCAAGCCGCTGCAGAGTCCCAGACCGAAAGCCTCGGTTTCGGAACCGCGCGTGACCTCGGCTTCATGCTCTACGATATCGATCATCAGGCGCCGGGACGACCGTCGCTGTTCTTCCGCGCCGTGCTGAAGGACGGCGTTGTGAAGGTGCCGCCGCCCGGCTCGCCGGAGGTCAGGCGATGACGATCTTGAGCTCGCTGGTAACCGCCTATGACCGGCTGCCGGATGCCCCGCCGATCGGCTATTCGTATCAGAAGATCGGGTTCGTGATTTCACTGAACGAGGATGGTTCTGTCGCCAATGTCAGCGACCTGAGAACCGGCGAGGGCCGAAAGCTGCAACCCCGGTCGATGCTCGTCCCGCAACCGGTCAAGCGGACGGCCGGCATCGCGCCCAATTTTCTCTGGGACAAGACTTCCTATGTTCTGGGCGTGACCGCCGGCGAGGGCAGGCGCACCGCAGAAGAGCATGCCGCATTTGTCGCACGGCATCTGACGGATTTCGGCGCGACGGACGATGTCGGGCTGAAAGCCCTGCGATCGTTTCTGCAAGGCTGGTCGCCGGAGCAATTCGCCGCGCTGGGCTGGCCGGAGGATATGAAGGACCAGAATGTGATTTTCGCGCTGGAAAGCGAGCGGCGGGGAAATGTCTACCTTCATGACAGACCTGAGGCGAAGTCGCTCTGGGCGCGGCTTTCGGCAGCGGCGGATGCCGCGAACCAGATTTGCCTCGTCACCGGTGAGAACCTGCCGCCGGCGCGGCTTCATCCCTCCATCAAGGGGGTATGGGGTGCGCAGTCTTCCGGCGCGGCCATCGTGTCCTTCAATCTCGATGCGTTTACCTCCTATGGCCATGAGCAGGGAGATAACGCTCCCGTTTCGGATGCGGCTGCATTCAAATACACCGCCGTCCTCAACCATTTCCTAGAACGTGATAACGGCCACCGCGTCCAGATCGGCGATGCCTCGACCGTGTTCTGGGCCGATTGCGCGGATTTGAGCCGGGCGGAGGCGGCGGAAAGTCTGTTCACGATGTTTGTCGACCCGCCTGCCGAAGAGGAGGCGGGTGCGGACGACGACCGGGCGGAAACCCGCAAGATCGGGATCACCTTGAAGCGCATCCGCAGCGGACAGAGCCTTACCGCCGCCGATCCGGAACTGGCCGATGGCGTCAGGTTCTTTGTGCTGGGGCTCTCGCCGAACGCCGCCCGGCTTTCCGTGCGCTTCTTCTTTTCCGATACGTTCGGCGCGCTGACGGAGAATTATCAGCGCTACCTTGCCGATATGCGGGTGGAGCCGCCGCCGCGCGGCGGTTTCCCGCCGCTGTGGCGCTATCTCCGGGAAACAGCGGTTCTCGGCAAGAGCGAGAATGTCCAGCCCAATCTGGCCGGCGAATGGATGCGCGCCATTCTGTCCGGCACCCACTACCCGCTGTCGCTCATGGCGGCGGTTTTGACGCGCATCCGCGCCGATGGCGATGTCAACGCGTTGCGCGTCGGCATTCTGAAAGCGCTTCTCGTCCGCAATTTCAACATGAAGGAGGTTCCGGTGGCGCTTGATCCGGAAAATGCAGACAGGGGGTATCTGCTGGGGCGGCTGTTTGCCGTCTACGAGGAGATGCAGCGCGCAGCGCTTGGCGGCAGGGTCAATGCCACCATCCGTGACAAGTTCTATGGCTCGGCTTCCGCCCAGCCGCGCAAGGTCTTTGCCCTTTTGGAAAGCAATTCCGCAAATCACCTTGCCAAGGCGCGCAAGGCAAATCCGGGACGCGAATACAATCTGAAGAAACTTCAGGAGGAAATCATGGACCGAATGGACCCGAATGCCGATCCTTATCCGCCATCGCTTTCCGCGCGCGAGCAGGCGCTTTTCGGCCTCGGCTACCATCATCAGCACAGCGATTTTTTCAAACCCAAGACCGAGCACACCGTGACCCAGGGGGAGACTGAAGAATGACCGTCCTTGCCAACCGCCATGATTTTACCGTGATCTTCGAGGTCAGGAACGGCAATCCCAACGGCGATCCGGATGCCGGCAACCTGCCCCGTCTTGACCCAGAAACCAACAGGGGGCTTGTCACCGATGTCTCGCTGAAGCGCAAGATCCGCAACTATGTCGATCTCGCCCGTCATGGCGAGGACGGCTTCCACATCTATGTGGAGGAGGGGGCGATCCTGAACGAGAAGCATCGCCAAGCCTACAAGTCGATCTACACCGATGATCCGAAGGTGGACAAGGCGGCAAAGCTGAACCCGAAGGACGATGCCGAGGCCAGGGCGCTGACGGGATTCATGTGCGCTAACTTCTTCGATGTGCGCTGCTTCGGCGCGGTCATGTCGACGGGCATCAATTGCGGCCAGGTGAAGGGCCCGGTGCAGATGAGCTTTGCTTCCTCCGTCGAGCCGATCATGCCGCTGGAGATCTCCATCACCCGCATGGCGGCGACCAATGCGGCGGAGTTGAAACAGAAGGCGGAGGGCGATGACAGCCCGGATCGCACCGACAACCGCACCATGGGCCGCAAATATATCGTTCCCTACGGGCTCTACGTTGCCCACGGCTTCATCTCGGCGAAATTCGCCGAACGCACCGGCTTTTCCGAGAACGATCTGGAGCTTCTGTTCGAAGCGATCGCCAATATGTTCGAGCATGACCGCTCGGCCGCGCGGGGCGAGATGGCAACTCGCAAGCTGATCGTGTTCAGGCATGAGAATGCGCTTGGCAACGCGCCCGCCCATGCTCTGTTCGAGCGCGTCAGGATCGGCCGCAATATCGGCGGCGGGTTCAAGCCGCTGGATGATCGCCTCGACAACTATCCGCCCGCCCGCGCCTTTGGCGATTACATCATCGAGATCGACCGCGAAAACCTGCCGGACGGTGTCGAAATCATCGAGAGGCTCTGAGCCATGGCGGCGGAGCCGGCGGCCGCGGGCGAGCCGATGCCCATCTCCGCGCTCCAGCATGCGGTCTATTGTCTACGTCAGGCGGCGCTCATCCATCTGGAGCGGGTCTGGGCGGACAATCGGTTCACGGCGGAGGGCGATGTGCTCCACGCCGTTGCGGACAAGGGCGGAAAGCGTAAAGCGCGCGGGCTCCGCCGTCTCATGGCGCTGCCGGTTGCATCAGCCCGGCTCAATATTGCCGGCATTGCCGATATGGTGGAGTTCCAGCTTTCCGCTGACGGCGGCGAAACCGCCTTTCCTGTGGAATACAAGCGCGGCAAGGCCAAGCTGCACCGCGCCGATGAAGTGCAGCTGTGCGCCCAGGCGCTGTGCCTTGAGGAAATGACCGGGCGGCAGGTACCCGAAGGGGCGTTGTTTTACGGCGAGACCAGGCGGCGCGTTGTGGTGCCTTTTGATGATGAGTTGCGGGCCCTCACGGAGGAAACGATTGCCGCATTCGCGGCCATGCTTGCGTCCGGGCAGACGCCGCCGCCGACCGACAGGCGAACGCGCTGCCGGGCCTGCTCGCTTGTCGAAATCTGTCGGCCGGATGCTTTCGGTCGTCCCGTGCGCGCGTGGCGCAGCCGGCAGGTTGCAGCGCTTGTGGCTGAAGACGGGGCCGGGCCATGAGAAAGCTGCTGAACACGTTCTATGCCCTGACCGAAGGCGCCGCGCTTTCCAAGGACGGGGAGAACCTGGTGGCGACGATCGAGGGCGAGGAGCGGGGCCGCGTTCCGTTGCATATGCTCTCCGGCGTCGTCGCCTTCGGCGCAGTCTATTGCTCGCCGCCGCTGATGGGAGCATTGGCGGAGGCCGGCATCACGCTCACCTTTCTGTCCCGTAGCGGCAAGCTTCAGGCGCGGCTGGAAGGGCCGGTCAGCGGCAACGTGCTGTTGCGCCGGGCGCAATATCGCGCCAGCGATCAACCGCTGGAGGTCGTGCGCTCCATCGTTGTTGGCAAGGTGGCAAACCAGCGCGCGGTGCTGATGCGCTCGTTGCGCGATTATGGCGGCGAGTATCCGCCGGAAATCCGTGCAGCACTTGAGGAAACCGCGGCTAGGCTTTCGCGGATCGCCCGGCGCGTCGAGCTTTCCGATCACACGGTGGACGGGCTGCGCGGCTTGGAAGGCGAGGCGGCCAACCTCTATTTTTCCGTGTTCGATCATCTGATACGCGCGCCGGATCCTGAAATCTGTTGGCGCGGTCGGTCACGCCGGCCACCGCTTGATCCCGTCAACGCGCTCCTGTCCTTTCTGTACACGCTGCTGGTGCATGACTGCCGGTCAGCGCTGGAGACGGTCGGGCTCGATCCCGCCGTCGGGTTTCTGCACCGCGAACGCCCCGGCCGGCCGAGTCTTGCGCTCGATCTGATGGAGGAGTTGCGGCCGGTTCTTGCTGACAGGCTGGCGCTTTCCCTGTTCAACCGGCGCCAGTTGCGCGCTGCCGATTTTGAAACGCGCGATGGCGGTGCGGTCGTGATGAAGGATGATGCCCGAAAAACGGTGATCGCCGCGTGGCAGGAGCGCAAGAAGGTGGAACGCGAACATGCCTTTCTTGGCGAAAAAGCGCCGCTCGGGCTCGTTGCCCATCTCCAGGCGCAACTGCTGTCGCGCCACCTGCGCGGCGATCTCGATGCCTATCCGCCCTGGTTCTGGAAATGAGGAGGCGACATGCTGGTTCTGGTGACCTATGATGTGCGTGTGAGCGAGGAAAACGGCGCCGCACGCTTGCGCGCCGTTGCAAAGGCCTGCCGGGATTTTGGCCAGAGAGTGCAATATTCCGTCTTCGAGATCGAGGTTGATCCGGCCCAGTGGACAAAGCTCAAGGCGCGGCTTGAAGGCATCATCAAGCCCGAGATGGACAGTCTGCGCTACTACTATCTTGGCGCCAACTGGCAAAGGCGCGTGGAGCATGTCGGCGCCAAGCCGGCGGTCGATCTCAACGGCCCCTTGATGATCTGAGAATTCCGCATTCATCCGGGCAGGTTGCGGGCTGTGCGAACCGCAAGCGTGCCGAAAAACGCCGGAGGTTTCGCACTTCCGTCAGCTATTTGGATTTGTTGATGTTGTTCTCACCTCTACTAAAAAGCGGTATCCACCGGCTTTTCGGTAAGCAAAGCTTCGCGCGAATCCCCTGCTTTCCTCAGACATATGAACCGCTTATCATCACCCAGTCGCCTCCCACGCGGAGGCGTGGATCGAAACTTGTAAGTCTTTTCGATGCCGCGCGCCGGGTTCTGGTCGCCTCCCACGCGGAGGCGTGGATCGAAACTCCAGATACGCCTTGCGCGCGGCCTCGACGTCGTCGTCGCCTCCCACGCGGAGGCGTGGATCGAAACAGGCATGGATATCCGATGATATCGACTGCGGCTGGTCGCCTCCCACGCGGAGGCGTGGATCGAAACAAAAACGGAAAGACTCCGCTGATCGTGCTCGACCAGTCGCCTCCCACGCGGAGGCGTGGATCGAAACTCAAGACGCGGGTCGCCGCCGTGTGGCGGGTGTGTCGCCTCCCACGCGGAGGCGTGGATCGAAACCATGGTGCAGGGGCGGCCGTCAGTGATCTTCGCGAGTCGCCTCCCACGCGGAGGCGTGGATCGAAACGGCATCGGGGTCGACCCGATCGTCGGCGCGGTCGGGTCGCCTCCCACGCGGAGGCGTGGATCGAAACATCGATGCCCGGCGCGACTTCACAGAGATTTCGCGTCGCCTCCCACGCGGAGGCGTGGATCGAAACCATCGCCTTGATGTACTCGCTTGGGCCTTGCTTGGTCGCCTCCCACGCGGAGGCGTGGATCGAAACTCCAATTCGCGAATGGCGGTCTGTATCGCAGCGATGTCGCCTCCCACGCGGAGGCCTGGATCGAAACTTTGACGAAGAACCGAATTTCGTGAAGCTGTGGAGTCGCCTCCCACGCGGAGGCGTGGATCGAAACATTGAACGGATCGCGGCGGCGCTGATCTGGTGGATGTCGCCTCCCACGCGGAGGCGTGGATCGAAACATGAAGGTGACGGCCGCATGCGGCGTGTCGGCGCGTCGCCTCCCACGCGGAGGCGTGGATCGAAACATGTGACAGGCTTCCCGCGTCTGGCCCTTCGTCTAGTCGCCTCCCACGCGGAGGCGTGGATCGAAACCATGTGCTCGCCGTTGCTGACGAGCCGAGCGCAGCGTCGCTTCCCACGCGGAGGCGTGGATCGAAACATCAACGATTGGGGCGTGACGTTCGATCCGCGCAAGTCGCCTCCCACGCGGAGGCGTGGATCGAAACTCAAGCTGCCGCCGCTCCTCGGCTTGCGCCATCGTCGCCTCCCGTGCGGAGACGTGGATCGAAACGCCTTGGCGGGCTCATTCGGTGCGGGGTTGATGAGGTCGCCTCCTATGCGGGGGCGTGGATCGAAACTGAGTTACTGCCTTAGCGGTCGCGACCGCTTTGATGTCGTCTCCTAAGCGGAGGCGTGGATCCAAACCCACACGTATCATTGCGATAGCGCGTATTTCAGCGAGCAATAAATCATCTAGTGTTTTGAATGATATGGAAAATTTGCAGATAGGGCTTTGGTTCGCGGGGACGGGCTCACCTTGGCGTGCCAGATCAAGGTCGATACCGCGACTTGCGTTGGTGAATATGACGGGGCGGAGGCTAGTCATTGAGCACCTCCCTGGCCTCGAACGCTTGCCAGCCATCTTCGATGGCAGGAAGAATGGCGACGAACTCGAAATACGGGTGCGCGAACAGCACGGTGTCGCGCAGCCGTTCCATGGCGGTGTTCAGGGCCCCGGCGGAGGCGGCCGTCAGCATCCAGATGTCGGAACACATCGCGGAGAACGCTTCGCAATCGAACTGGCGCAAACGGATGCCGGATGAGGGTTCTGCGGTCGCGGCAATCTCCCGGCGCTGCTGCCTGGGCAGGGCGAGCCAGGCGGGCAGGGCGCGCACCAGCAGGAACAGGGTGAGGGGTCTGTAGCGTTGGTCATCTTCAGTCATGGTTTTGGTCTTTCGGGTTGCCACAACGAGGGATGGCTGTAATATCCAAGCAATTGCTCAGCTTCTCAACTCGCATCGGGTTTTCATGACATCCTCCGCGCCGCAGCCCAGGAAAACGCCGACGCAGCGCCGCGCGAAAGAAACCTGCGCAGCGATCGTCGAAGCCGCGGCTCGCATTCTGGAGAGTGAGAATCCGGATGCGCTCAACACCAACCGGATCGCCGAACGGGCCGGGGTCAGCATCGGGACGCTGTATCAATACTTTCCCGACAAGCATGCGATCCTGGTGGCCCTCATCCGCCGCGAGCGCGAGATGCTGCTGGCGGAGCTGCGTGCTGTCGAGGATGTCGGCGAGGGCGCCCTCAGGGCGATGGTCGCGGCCTCCATCCGCCACCAGTTTGCGCGTCCGAAGCTGGCCTCGGCGCTGGAACACATCGAGCAGTCGTTTCCGCTCGGCGCGGAGGCGGCCGAGATGGCGGAGGACATCGCGATGATCTCCGCCGGTCTGCTCGCGCGTCGCTTCGGCACGCTCGCCCGCGCGGACCTTCTCACCGCCGTCATCATCGGGCGTGGGCTGGTGAATGCCGCCGGCGAGGGCGTCCTGCCGGAAGAGGGGCTTTCCGAGCGGGTGGTGACCGCCATCGAGGCCTATTTGCTGGCGGTCTCCGGCGGCAGGTGAGGCGCCTGGACGGGGCGCAGCGCGCCCCGCCTGTGATCTCACGCGTTAACGCCGCCGGTGTCGTTCAGGCTTGCTTGCCACCGGGCCTGACCTTCGATCGACACGCCATGTGAGAACAGCGCGTAGGTAAAGGCATCCGCCGGTCTGCCGCTGGCAATGCGATCGGGAAGGTCCGGGTTCATCATCGCCGCCTTGCCAATGGCCAGGAAGTCGGCCTCGCCTTTTTGTAGCACATCGCGGGCCAGCGCCGGGTCGTGCAGGCCGCCATTGGCGATGACAGGGAGTCCGGTCAGGTCACGGGCAAGCCGCGTCAGGCTTTCCCCGTCGGGCGTGAAGCTGTGATATGCGTAGCCCTTTATTTCGCTGGCGAGGTGGATGAACTCCGCGCCGGCTTCTGCGACGGCCCGGAATATCTGCGTCGCGTCATCCAGTCCGCCATGCCAGAAGTAATCGGGATGGGTGGCCTTTGCCTGCGACAGGCGGACGCCGGTCAGGAAATGCTCTCCGGTCGCGGCGCGGATCTCGGTGATGATCTCTGTGGTGAGGCGGATCCGGTTCTGGATTGTTCCGCCATAGGGGCTCTCGCGCAGATTGGTTTCCGGCGTCAGGAACTGGTCGAGAAGATAGCCGTTTGCGCAGTGCACCTCCACGCCGTCGAAGCCGGCGGATTGCGCCCGCTCGGCAGCCTGAACAAAACCGGCCTTGATGTCACTTATGTCCTGCGTGCTCAGTTCTTCGGGCGTGCCATAAGGCCCTCGGTTGGGACCATAGCCTTCAAGCATGTTGCCCATGGGACGCACGGCCGACGGCGCATGCGGCGCATCGACGGCCTGCGACACGGCGCCGGCATGGATCAACTGAAGAATGATCTTGCCGCCTTCGTTATGCACCGCCTCCACGATCCGCCGCCATCCGGCTTGATGGGCATCGCTGCACAGGCCGGGCTGGTTGCCGTAGGCCTGGGCGAACCGGAAATCGGTATAGGCCCCCTCGGCGATGACGAGGCCGAAGCCGCCTTTTGCGAAACCGGCATAGTAGAGCGCCATCGCTTCGGTCGGAACACCGTCGTCGGTAGCGCTGGCCCGCGACATGGGAGCAACGACATAGCGATTGGCAAGCTGGAGATGCTGAAGCACGCCCGGCAGCAGCGCAGGGTGAACGGGAAGATGAGTGGTCATGGTTTTTCCGGCCTTCTGTTGTGAATGAAGACTGGCTAGCCCTTGCATGCAAAAGCTGCAAGAATGCACAGAAATGGCCTATATAGACAAAAATGTAAGTAAGGAGCGCGGCATGGCGGCACCTTTTGACGAAAAGCAGCTGTTCTGCCCGACCGAAACGGCGCTGGGCATCATTGGCGGCAAGTGGAAGGGGATGATACTGTGGTGTCTGTGCCGACGCACCATGCGGTTCGGCGAACTGCACCGCGCCATGCCCGGCATCACCCAGCGCATGCTGACCAAACAGCTGCGTGATCTTGAGGACTTTCGGATCGTGGACCGCAAGGTCTATCCCCAGGTGCCGCCCAAGGTCGAATATTCGCTAAGCGTTCACGGCCGTGCGCTCAAGCCGATCCTCGATGAGCTGGAGCTCTGGTCGAAGGATTATCTGGAAATGAACATTACGGCCGCGCCCGATCCGTGAGGGGCGGGGCTGCGGCCTCTGGCATGGTCGGGCGTTTTGCCGTCGGCTTTGAGTGAGACCGATCGTCCCGCCGGCAGTCATCTGTTCTTGCTCGTAACAAGATGGTTGCGACCGGTCTTGATGTGCCGATCGCGGAAGATCTCGCGAATGGCTGCTGCTCTATCTGCTGCTGATCATCGCGCTTGGCTGTCTGATCGATTCTATCTCGATCATGCTGATCCTGCTGCCGATTGCGCTGCCGGTCGCAGAGGCCGCCGGGTTCGATCTGATCTGGTTCGGGGTGCTGACGGTGGTGGCCGTGGAGGTCGGGCTGCTGACGCCGCCCTTCGGCCTGTCGGTCTACATCATCAAGACCGCCGTCGAGGACCGATCGCTGAAGGTCTCGGATATCTTCAGGGGCACCATGCCCTTCGTCGGCGCCATGCTGGTCTCGCTCGCCCTGATTGTCGCCTTTCCGTCGATTGCGACATGGTTTGCACGGCTTTAGCAGGCGGTGGCGCTAACCGACGTCGGCGACACTGCGCCAAAACAGATCAGGCATCGAAAAATCCCGCGGGAGCCTCCGGGCCTTCAGTCGATCTGTTTGCGGTCTTCCTCGAACGCCGCATTGTCCTCGCCGCGCAGGCCTTCGAGCACAATGCGGCTCTTTTTTCCGCAGAATAGGTTTTGCGGGTGGCCCGACGGATACCGTTGATCGCCTTGTCTGCCGTCGGTTTCTTCTGACCGTATTTCTGTCTCATCGTCACGTCCTTTACGCGCGCTATGATGAGCCAAAGCCGTCCCCTATCCGTTGCGCGCATTGTCCAATTATGGTTTGGGCCGGAGCCGGAATACTTAGGCTGATCGATAACAACCTTCGTCGCGTTCGCGATGGTTTTGTCGCCATGGTAAAAGGTACAGTCGGCGCCGCCCCAGTTATCCCCTGGCATACCTTCCCCAGGAATGACGACAATATCCGAACTCGGTAGCAAAATGCCCAAGGGCCCTTTGAAGGGCCCCAGGCTTCGTGGCATGGAAACTCTTAATGCTCAACCAAACACCATTGACAACGTTTTCATCGGATGTAATCCTTTATGAAAACGTTGTCATAAACAAGGAACAGCGATGTCTATCAGTTATTTCAGGGGCCTTGCCGCCCCTGTCTCCGTGAGACAGGACGCCATTGAAGCTCCCCGTCTTCGCCCCCAATCCGGCACCATGCCTTTGCCAACAATGACCCTCGATGAAGATGCCTTCGACGGCAATTGCAGGGCAATGTTCGACTATGCCGACAAGGCGGACGTGCTTCTGGCTCCCCACGCAAAAACTCCGATGTCACCGGATCTCGCCCGACGCTTGGTTTCCCTGGGCGCTTGGGGCCTTTCGGTTGCAAGTTACCAGCAGGCAGCCGTCCTTGCCGCCCATGGCGTCAGGCGCATTCTGGTCGCCAATGAAATCGGAGGGCTGGCGGCTGGCAAGCGTTTTGCAGCCTTGGCCGGTGAATATCCGCAAACTGAGTTCTGCTTTTTTGTCGATTCCGTCGCGAGCCTTGAGGCTGTCTCCGAGGTCGGCAAGGCGCAGGCGCGGCCCGTTGAGATCCTGATTGAAGTAGGGTCGGCGCGTGCAGGGGCCCGCGATATGGAAGCCGTCAATTCGATTCTCTTGGCAGCAATTGGGTTACCGTCGGTCTCCATTGTCGGCATCGCGACCTATGAAGGCGCTGCCGCGAAGGCGACCGTCGCCGAAACGCGAGCATCCTTCGCTTCTCTATTTGAGCTTGCGCTTGCTGCTTTTGTCCGCCTGCGCGAAGCGCTTCCCGATCAACCGCTTATCCTTTCCGCCGGTGGTTCGTCCTATTTTGACATGGTGGTCGATGCCCTGAAGCCCGCCGCCGATCGCGACGGCAATGCGCGAATTCTGCTTCGCTCCGGCGCGATCTACTTCCACGATCACGGCGTCTATCAGCGAGCCTTGAAGGCACTCGACGAGCGCGGCGGCTTTGCCCGCGTCACCGGCAAGCCCGCAGGCGAGAGCTTTTCGCCGGCATTGACGGTCTGGGCCGAAGTTCTCTCGCGACCCGAACCTGGCCTTGCCATCTGCGGTATGGGCATGAGAGATGTCTCCTATGATCAGGACCTGCCCGTACCGCTTTCGGTCTGGCGGAATGACCAGAGCCTTTATATCGCTCCGCAAGATATGCGGGTGACGAAGCTCAACGATCAGCACGCTTTCGTGACACTCGATCCGCATAGCAAACTCGATGTTGGCGACATCGTCGCCTTCGGCATTTCTCACCCTTGCACCTGTTTTGATCGCTGGAGGCTGGTTTTCGGCCACCGGGCGGACGGCGTGCTCTCCTCCGTCTACCCGACCTATTTCGGATAACCGAGTGAACCTATGCCCAACTTGAATTTCCGTCAGCTGTGGCGATATGAGGATGATTTCATCCGTGGCGTCCAGGTCACCCTGCTTTTGACCCTTGTCGCAGTTGCCGCGGGACTCATCATCGGCCTTGTCTGTGCCGTGCTCTCGTCCAACCGGCACACTGCGGTTCGCTTGGTGGTGCGATCCTACGTCGAAGCCATCCGCAACACGCCGGTTCTTATCCAGCTGTTTCTGATCTTCTTCGTTCTGCCCTATGCGGGTCTGAAGTTTCCACCCTTTTACGCGGCCAGCATTGCGCTGTCGCTCAACATGGGAGCCTATTCCACCGAGATTATCCGCGGTGGGCTGGCATCGATCCCGAAAAGCCAGCGTGAGGCAGGTCAATGTCTCGGCCTCACCGGATGGCAGGTTTTCTACCATGTCATCCTGCCGCCGGCGTTGCGCAACATCTATCCTTCGCTCACCAGCCAGATCGTGCTTTTGTTTCTCGGGACCTCCGTTGCGTCTCAGGTTTCAGCTCCCGAGCTGTTCCACGTCGCCTCCTTCGTCGACAGCCGCACTTACCGGTCGTTCGAGACCTATCTGGTGATGTGCGGCATCTATTTCGCACTGGTCATCGTCTTCCGCATCATTTTCGCCGTGATAGGCCGCCTGGCCTTCCGCTGGCCGAACGGACGATAGGAGAGCCCCATGCGCGGATTTACCATCTCCGACTTCTATACCATGCTGTCCGGCCTGCAATGGACCGCGATCCTGGTTGCCGTCGCCCTGTTCTTCGGCGCGCCGCTGGCGCTGGTCATCGCCCGCATGTGCACCAGCCGAAACCCTTTCGCGCGGCTGGCCGCGACCGGCCTGCTTCAGGTCGTTCAGGGCGTGCCGGTTCTGGGACTTCTGGTGTTCTTTTATTTTGGCATGCCGGTCTTTCTCGGCATCAAGGTACCGGCCCTCGTATCGGTCGGCGTCGCCTACACGATTTTTACCGCGGCCTTTCTCGGCGAGATCTGGCGCGGCGGCATCCAGTCCGTGCATGTCGCGCAAAGCGAGGCGGGCGCCTGTCTCGGCCTCACCGGCTGGCAGACGTTCCGCCATGTCGTCGCCCCGCAGGCCTTTCGCACATCGCTTCCGGCAACGATCGGCTTCGTCGTGCAGCTGATCAAGAACACTTCGCTCGCCTCGATCGTCGGCTTCGTTGAACTATCGCGCACCGGCCAGCTCGCCAGCGCGGCCACCTTCAAACCGCTGCTCTGCTACGCCCTGGTCGCGGCCATCTATTTCATCGTCTGTTTCCCGCTCACGCAGTGGTCCCGCTCTCTGGAGGTCAAGCTCAATGGCGCTCGTTGACATTTCCAATGTTCACAAGAATTTCGGTCACGTCGAGGTCCTCAAGGGGATCGACCTTTCCATCGAGAAGGGTGAGATCGTCACCATTATCGGACGTTCAGGATCCGGGAAGTCCACACTGCTGCGTTGCATTAACGGTCTGGAGACCATCAACCAGGGTGACATCCGGATCGGCGGCGAGCAGGTCCATCACAACAAGACCGATCTGCGCAAGATGCGCGAGCACGTCGGCATCGTCTTCCAGCAGTTCAATCTGTTTCCGCATATGACCGTGGAACGCAACATCACGCTGGCTCCTATTTTGACGAAGAAAATCGCGAAGGGGGCTGAAGCGCGTGCCCTGGCGGAAAAGGTGCTCGCGCAGGTGGGGCTCGAACAGAAGATCGACGCCTATCCGGGACAGCTTTCCGGCGGGCAGCAGCAGCGCGTGGCGATTGCCCGCTGCCTGGCCATGTCGCCCTACCTGATGCTCTTCGACGAGGTGACCTCGGCGCTCGATCCCGAGCTGGTCGGCGAGGTCCTGAAGGTCATGGAAGACCTGGCCAGTCAGGGCATGACCATGATCCTCGTTACCCATGAAATGAACTTTGCGCGCAACGTCGCCTCGAAGCTCATCTTCATGCATGCCGGTCGCGTCCACGAGCAGGGCCGGCCTTCAGAATTGTTCGCCAATCCGCAAACCCCGGAATTGGCGAACTTTATCAGCTCGGTCCGCTGAGCATTCCAACCAAACCCGAAAAAGGGGAACATAATGAAGCATTTCAAGACTATCATGGCCGCAGCGGCCATTGCCGCGGCCTCGCTGACCACGGCGACCAGCGCATTTGCCGGCAAACTTGACGACATTCTCGACAGCGGCGAAGTCCGTATCGGCGTTCTCGGCGATGCCGCGCCGTGGGGTTTCCACGATGAGAACGGCGACCTGGCCGGCTTCGATATCGAACTTGCCAAGCAGGTTGCCGCCGATCTCGGCGTCGACCTCGATCTCGTCGAGGTCACCGGCCCGGCCCGTATTCCGAGCCTTCTTTCCGACCAGATCGACATTCTGATCGCCGCTGCCGGCGCCACCCCGGAGCGCGCGCAGCAGGTCATGTTCACGACACCCTATGTCGCCGTTAAGCTCGGCGTCTATGGCAAGGCCGACGCACCTGCATTCGAGACGGCGGAGGACCTGGCGGGCCAGTCGATTTCCGTCGCGCGCGGTTCCACGCTCGATGTCTGGCTGACCGACAACGCACCCGAGGCGAACATTGTCCGTTTCGACGACACTGCCGCCGCCATGGCGGCTTATTTTGCCGGCCAGGCCGACTTCTTCGCCGAAAACAGCGCAATCGCGCTCGGCGCTGCCGATGGCCGCGACGTCGCGCTGAAGTTTCTGATCCGCCAGTCGCCCGCCCACGCCGCCGTCGCCCAGGGCGAGCACGACCTGCTGCAGTGGCTCAACACCGATCTTTTCTACAACCGCATGAACGGCAAGTTGCAGGCGCTTCAGAGCAAGTGGTTCAACGAAGCGACGGCCCTGCCGTGGATGTGAGGTCGTGACCGGAGCCGCCCGGTTTCAGGGCGGCTCCACCCATTCGAGACAAATCAGCAAAGGAATGAATCCATGATCAAGCGCTTTGACGCCGGTTCCCGCATGAGCCAGGCCGTTGTTTCGGGCGGGCATGTTCACATCGCCGGACAGGTCCCGGACAATCGCAAAGCCCCGCTCGAGCAGCAGACCCGCGAAGTGCTGGCCAAGCTCGACAAGCTGATGGCCGACGCCGGAACGGACAAGTCGAAACTCGTCTCCGTCACCGTTCTGCTGCCGCATATCTCCGATTTCGATGTCCTGAACGCTGTCTACGATGCCTGGATCGACCCGGAAAACCCGCCGGCCCGCGCCTGCTACGAGGCGCGTCTCGCCGACCCTGACCTACGTGTCGAGATGACCGCGATCGCGGCCCTTTGATCGCGGCGGGCCAATTCAGGAACAATCACAAAATGCATACTGGTGTCTTTCACGATCTCGACTTCCGGGCCGAGGGAAAATCGGTCTCCTACATTTCGGTCCCGATGTCGGTCGACCGCTCGCCCTATTTCCAGGTCAAGGTGCCGATCGTCAGGCTGCGCAACGGCGATGGCCCTAGCCTCCTGCTGATGGCCGGAAACCACGGCGACGAATATGAGGGTGAAATTACGCTGTCGCGTCTGTCGCGTCTGCTGGAACCGGACATGATCCGCGGATCGGTCACCATTATCCCCTTTGCCAATGCACCCGCCGTCATGGCCGCCAGGCGCTGCTCGCCGCTGGACGGCGGCAATCTCAACCGGGCCTTTCCCGGCGACAACGCCGGCACACCGACGCAGCGGATTGCCCATGTCCTCGAGCACACGCTGTTTCCGGCACACGATGTCGTTTTCGACATCCACGCGGGCGGCACCTCGATGGAACATCTGGGATGCGCCCTGATCGAGCACATCGCCGATCCCGCCCGTCACGCGCATGCGCTGGAACTGATGACGACGATGGGGTTGCCTTACGGATTCGTCGCCGAAAACGGCGCGGACGCACCGACATCCATGGCCGCCGCCGCGCGGGCGGGGGCCATCGGTATTTCCGGCGAATTCGGCGGCTGCGCGACGGCCACCGTGACCTCCATCAAGATGACGTCGCTCGCGATCGACCGTATTCTTCTCAAACTGGGTATTATCGAGAAACCGGTCCTGAACGAAAGCCTGCCCGACGCCGAACCGACGAAACTGCTGGCACTGAAGACCCACCGTCAGGCAATCTACGCCACGCGGCGCGGCTGGTATGAACCGGCAGTCGCGCTTGGGGATAATGTTCAGGCGGGCGACCTTGCCGGCTGGTATCACGATTTCGAGCGCCTTGAACAGCCGGAAGAACCCCTGTACTTCCAGGAAACCGGCGTGGTTCTATCGCGCCGGCTTCACACCGACAGTCAGGCCGGGGATTGCCTGATCCAGGTCGCACTGAATGCATGACAGCCTTTTGGGCTCGCGGGAGCGGACTAGATGGATCAGACGGACCTGAATAAACATAGTTTCGATCAAGTCGTTCGGGTTCAGACCGAAGCTGTCACCGCATATTCAGGCGCAAAAAACGGGCGTCCTCCTGATATCAAGGAGGTCGCCCGGCTTGCCGGTGTTTCCCCGGTAACGGTTTCACGCGCGCTCAGGCAACCGGATATTGTCTCCGCCAAGACCCGCGAGCGCATCCTCCAGGTTGTTCGAGATACCGGATACGCATCGAATCCGCATGCGGTTGCATTGCGATCGGGGCGTTCGACGATCGTTGCGGCGTTTGTCTCGAATCTGCTGAGCCAACAATATAGCCAGGCGGTACGCGCCTGCGCACGTCGGCTGGAAGAGCATGGCTATCAGCTCATGGTCGGCCAGACGTCCTATTCCTATGCCCAGGAACGCACGGCCATCAACTCGCTGATTGCCCTTAGGCCTGCGGCCGTCTTCTTTACAGGGGTGATCGAGCTTGAAGAGCACCGCAGGCAACTGAAAGAACTCGACATTCCGGTTGTGGAGAGCTGGGCCTATCCGCGCGATCCCATCGACATGCTTGTCGGGATTTCCAATACGGATGCCGGCCGTCTGGCGGCTGAGCACCTCGTTGAAAGGGGGTATCGCCAACTCGCCTATCTTGGACGCAGCGGTGGACGCGGTTCTTTGCGCCTCAAGGGATTTCAAGCCCGTGCAGCGGAGCTCGGCGTAGAGATTGTTGATACATTCCTGATCGACGACATCACCACGCTCCATGCCGGGCGGCAGGCCTGCCATCGAATTTTCGATGCGCCACGAAAATTCGATGCCGTTTTCTGCGCCAATGATCTGCTCGGCGCCGGCGTACTGCTTGAGGCGCGTCAGCGCCGCATCAGAATTCCCGAGGAGCTCGCCATTCTCACGTTTGGTCACAACGATCTAGCGGAAGAGCTTAGTCCCCGCCTTTCGGCGATTTGCTTCGACGTCGAGAAACTTGGCACGCGCTCTGCAGCGCTGATCATAGAGCGGCTTTCCAATGGCAATGGTAAGGCGGCTCTGGCAGAATGTCTGGATCTGCAACTGCATGCAGGTGAGAGCACCTGAAGTGTAGGTCGGCATAGGCGTGCGATGCCAATCGGCGATAGGTCTTTGGAAAATTACAAGTATGTGGCGTCCCGGTGCTACGCCGAATGACAGTCATGCCGCGTCCGACCCATTCCATGGAAAACTTGTCGCAGAAACTAGTCATTTAAGGGCGCTGCAACTGCTAAACGACGGGGTCGCGGGTTCAAATCCCATCAAGACCTTGATGCTGTCCGTCGCTAAGGGCTATCTCATTCCAATATCCGGGCAAAGACCCGAAAGGGAGTGCTCTGCCCTGAAAGCTGGATGGTTTAGTTCTGGAGACTTCCGCGGCATTTTCGCGGCCGCGATCAGCGGCAGGAAGACGATCGCCGGGCCTTCTTGACGGTTCAACCACCACGCCAAACAGATCGAGCAATGGCAAGATCAATTGCTCCGGCAAGTCGAGCGACATCTTTCAGTTTTCGCACATCGTGATCGTGGCGTAGATCTGCCCGGGGTCGGTGGCGGATCTGATGGTCTTGAGTGTTTCGGAAGACCGCAATTTGCGGGATATCGCGGATAGAAGCCTCAGGTGCTCTGCCTGGTCGCCGGGCGGCGTGAGGAGCAGACAAATAACATCCACGGGTCGATCGTCGATCGCCTCAAACGCGATCGGACTCGCAAGCCGGATCAGGAGCGCAAACGGCGCGACCACGCCTTCAACCTGCGCGTGAGGAATGGCGATCCCTGCGCCGAAGCCTGTTTATCCCAGCTTCTCGCGATGCTCCAACGCGCCAACAATGTCCGATCGATCGACGCCCAGGACCTGCGCCGCCCGATTGGACATCAGCTGCAGCAGGTTGGCTTTGGAGGCGGCAGATACATCGATCAGGACATCGTCCGGCCGCATGACTTCGGAGATTTTCATATGCTACTCACTTCCAGTGCTTGACCCGTGAGCTGCGCTCGCGGGCGCTTCCAAGTCGATATCAGTCTGCTTCGCGCAGCCGGTAACCGACGCCTGTTTCCGTCGTGATGTATTGCGGCTCGTCCGGGCTCAGCTCGATCTTCTGGCGAAGCTGCCGGACATAGACGCGGAGATACTGGACGTCGGCGGAACCGCCCCAGACCGCCTCGAGCAAGTGCCGATGGGTGATGACCTTGCCGGCGTGTTGCACGAGAACGCGCAGGATGTCGTATTCCTTGGGCGACAGTTTAACCTCCTTGTCGCCGACCCTGACGATCCGCTTGACGAGATCGACGGAGAGCGCGCCGGTTTGGAAGACCGGACGCTCGCCCTGTTGCTGGAGCTTGTGACGCAAGGCGACGCGGATGCGCGCCGCCAGTTCCTTGGTGCCGAAGGGCTTGGTGACATAGTCGTCGGCGCCGAGCTCCAGCGCCCTGACGATGCCGGCTTCGTCCGTCCGGCTCGATAGAATGATGATCGGCAGTTCGACGCCTTCGCTGCGCCACCTGGCCAGGAGGTCATGACCGGGCATGTCGGGAAGGCCGAGGTCCAGGATGATCAGGTCGGGCGCGTCTGTCGCGACGCTCTCCATCGCCTCCCTGGCATTCATCGCTTCGACGACCTTGTAGCCTTCGACCGACAGACCGACGCGCAGCAGTTTGCGGATCGGCACTTCATCGTCGACAATCAGTATCCGGATGGTTGGATTGGTCATGATGCATCTCCCAATCTCGGCGGGTTCGTCGGCGTCGGCATCCGGATCGTGAAGACGGCGCCGCTGCGATCCGTCCTGTTTGCGGATGTGATCGTGCCCCCCATCGCCTCGACAAATCCTCTGCATATCGAGAGACCGAGGCCCGTGCCGGCGAGAACGTGGTCGCGCTTGCGCGCGCGGTGGAAGCTGTCGAAGACCCTTTCCAGGTCGGCCGGCGGAATACCCGGTCCCTCGTCCAGTATCTGGATCATCACCCACTTTCCGTCCTTCCACGCTCGCATCCGGATCGTGGTCTGCGGTGGCGCGTATTTCGCCGCATTGTCCAGAAGATTGAAGATCACCTGCTCGAACAGGACGGGATCAACCTTGAGCATGGGAAGATCCGCCGGCAGCTCGGTGCGGACATAATGCCGCGACAGCATCTTTTGCGCCCGGCGGAGCGCCGATCCCACCATGTCGTCAAGATATTGCAGCGAGGCGTTCGGCTCCATCGCGCCGGTTTCGATCCGCGACATGTCGAGGAGATTGGCAATGAACCTGTTCAACCGTTCCGACTCGTCGACGATCGTGGAAAGCATGTCATTGCGATCGTGTTCGCTCAGTGCCGCCGAATAGTCGCGGAGGTTTCCGGCAGCACCCAGAATGGCCGCCAGCGGGGTCTTGAGGTCGTGGGATATCGATGCCAGCAATGCGGAGCGCAGTTTGTCGGCTTCCGCGGCCAGCCTTGCCTTGTCGACGTCCGCGACCAACTGGATGCGCTCGATGGCAACCGCTGCCTGGTCGGCCAGCGCATCCAGCAGCCGCTGTTCTTCAGGCGTGAGCAGCGGTCCTTGCCTGTCACTGTCCAGGCCGACAACGCCCACCGGCGTCTCGCCTGTGGTAAGGGGGACATAGAGGCGGGCGGCGCCCGGCAAGGTGTCCGCCCCCCGTCCGGCCGGTCGGTTATGTTCCAACGCCCAGCGCGCCGCCGCGATGTCGGCATCGACAAGCGTATCGTCCGGAGGCACGCCCGCCCTGACCGCCACAGTGCCGTTTTCCGGCAGAAGGATGATGATGCGCGCCTTGAGCATGGAAGCCATCTGATGGGCCGATGCCCACAGCACGTCATCCAGCGTACTTGCTCCGGCCAGTTTCCGGCTGAACGAATAGAGCGCTTCCGTCGTTCGGGCCCGCGCCTTGGCGGCGATCGTCTGCGCTCTGGCGCGCGCGGCGACATTCGACACGATCACGGCCACGATCGTGAAGAACACGACGGATATGATTTCGCGCGGCCGCGAAATCAGGAATGTATGATAGGGATTGGTGAAGAAGAAATTGTAGCAGGCGGCCGACAACACGCTGGCGTAAAGCGATGGCAACAGGCCGAACCAGACGGCGACGGTGACCACGCCGGTCAGGAATATCAGCGCGATGTGTTCGACGCCGAGCCAGGGCCAGAGCGCCAGGCCGAAGCCGACTGCCATCGCAACGACCATCGTCGCTTTCAGATAGGCCTTCCAGTCCGGCCGCGAACGTGGTTCCGCGACCGCGACGGAGGCTCTGGACGCCGGCGCGCCGCCAGGCTTGCTTCCGGCCACCACGTCGACGCTGATGTCGCCGGCATGACGGACAAGTTCGTGAACGACGGAACCGTGCAGGATCTCGAACCATCGAGACCGCTCGCTCTTGCCGATGACGATATGGGTGATGTTGTTGGCGCGCGCATAGGCGATGATATCGGCAGCGACACGACCGCCTCCGCCGGGAACGGTCACCGCATCACCTTCGAGGCTCTGGGCCAGACGCAGCGCCGCGGCGATCCGATCCCGACCATCATCGTCCAGGCTCTGCGTGCGCCGCCCCTCGACATGGAGTGCGACCCATGGCGCGTGCAGTCGGTCCGCGAGCCTTTTGGCGTAACGCACAAGTCCTGACGAACATGGGTCCTCGTTGACGCAAACGAGGATCCGCTCGCCGGCTGGCCATGGCCCTTCGATCGCGCTCTGGCGCATCTGCGATAGGAGCTGCTGGTCGACGCGCTGGGCCGTCTGGCGCAAGGCCAGTTCGCGCAGCGCCGTCAGGTTCCGCGGCGAGAAATAGTTCTCGATCGCGCGCTTGGCCGTCCTCGGAACATAGACCTTGCCTTCATTCAGCCGCTTGATCAGGTCGTCGGGCGTTATGTCGATGATCTCGACGTCATCGGCCTTTTGGAGAATGGAATCGGGAAGCGTCTCTCGGACCCGAATGCGCGTGATCTGCGCGACCACGTCATTCAGGCTCTCCAGATGCTGGATATTGAGCGTCGTATAGACGTCGATGCCATGATCGAGGAGTTCGAGAACATCGAGATACCGCTTGGGATGACGGCTGCCCGGCGCGTTCGTGTGGGCCAGTTCATCGACAAGCACCAGCGCCGGACCGCGTTCCAGCACCGCATCCAGATCCATTTCTTCAAGGACCCGGCCCTTGTATTCGATCTTTGTCCTTGGAACGATCTCGAAACCGCGAATCAGGGCTTCCGTTTCCTTCCGGCCATGGGTTTCGACCACGCCGATGACGACATCGTCGCCATCGGACTTGCGGGCCCGGCCGGAGAGCAACATTTCGTAGGTCTTGCCGACGCCGGGCGCGGCGCCCAGAAAGATCTTCAGGCGACCGCGTGTTTCCTGCTCCGCCTTTTCCAGCAGCGCGTCAGGAGAAGGCCGTGTTTCGCGCGCTGACTCTTCCGATCCCATCTTGTTATTCCCGCCACGTTGAGGCCATCAAATGCAACCACACGATCGTGCGGTCGCTTGTCGAGCCGGCCGCCGTTCCACTTTCGATGATGCCGCCTCCGGCTCTGCAAACCGTCGATCCCGGAGACGGCTTCGATGGACATGCCATCGCATAGGTATGGCGCTTTTGGTCTGCGGACAATCACTCTCAGTTCATCGCATCGAGCGCGATGTTGAGTTCAAGGACGTTGACGATCCGGTCCGTGCTGAGGAAGCCGCCGGGCGAGAACGCCGCCTGGCGGACGAGTTCCTCGATCCGTGCCCTCTCCAGTCCACGCGCGGTAGCTACGCGTCCGGCCTGATAGAGCGCGCCGTCCTCGGAGATGTGCGGATCGAGACCCGCTCCGGATGCGGCTGCGAGATCGGCGGGCAGCGGGTTGTCCGGGGTCGCGCCGTAAAGTTCCGCCAGTTCGCGGCCACGGTCGGCGACATCGGTGCTTGTCGGCGACTTGTTGCTGCCGCCGGCGCCCGCGCCGTTATAATCGACGGCTGAGGGCCGCGGCCAGAAGTAGCGGGGTTCGGTGAAGGCCTGCGCCACCTGGCGGCTGCCGATGACCGCGCCGCTTTCGCCGATGATCAGCGAACCATTGGCCGTGTCGGGGGCGATCGCCTGGGCCACGGCCCAGACGGCTGTTGTATAACCCGCGACGCATATCACCATGGTCGCCGCGGCAATGCGAATACTCGAGAGAAAAAGTTGCATGTTTCGGTTCTCCGGATCAGTTCATGAACATGACGTGTTCGGCAATCGGGCCGAGCGTCGCCGCCGGGAAGAAGGTGAGCGCGCCGATGACGAAGATCGTCGAGGCGAGCATGGTCGCGAAGACGCCGCTTTCGACGCTGAGCGTTCCGCTCGATTCGACACTCCGACGTTTGGCCGACAGCGAACCGACGATCGCGAGCGGCAGGATGATCGGAATGAACCGCGCGAGCAGCATCACGATCCCGGTCGCGACGTTCCACGGAACGGTGCCATCGCCGAGCCCCTCGAAGCCGGACCCGTTGTTGGCGCTGGCCGACGTAAACTCGTAGAGCATTTCGGAAAAGCCGTGCGGTCCGACATTGTTGAGCGTGTCAGCGCCCCATGGCGTTGCCGCGAAGACCGCCGTCCCGCCCAGGATGAAGAGGCCATGCGCCAGCAGGGCGAACAGCGCGAACTTCACCTCCCGCGCTTCCACGCGCCAGCCGAGATATTCCGGGGTCCTGCCGATCATCATCCCGGCAATGAAGACCCCGACGACGATATAGAGGAACATGTTGATCATGCCGACGCCGACGCCGCCGAAGGTGGAATTGAGCCACATGCCGACCATTGGCATCAGGCCTGTCATCGGGTTGAGGCTGTCATGCATGGCCCCGACCGAACCGTTCGAGGTCGAGGTCGTCAGCACCGACCAGAGCGGGCCGCCGGTCGCGCCGAAGCGCAGTTCCTTGCCCTCGAGATTGCCGACGGTCTGCTCGATCGGCAGGTTGGCGAAGGCTTCTGTCGGCGCGGATTCGAAATAGACCGCGCCTGCGATCTTGACCGCGATGAAGCCCAGCATCACCGCGAAGATCACCATGGCGTGGCGCTTGCGCTCGATGATCCGGCCGAACATCCATACGCAGGCCATCGGGATCAGGATGATGGCGACCATCTCGATGATATTGGTCCAGAAATTCGGGTTCTCCAGCGGATGGGTCGCGTTGGGACCGAAGAAACCGCCGCCATTGGTCCCGAGCTGCTTGATCGACACGAAGGCTGCGACCGGACCGCGCGCGATGGTTTGCTGCACGCCTTCCAGCGTGGTCGCGATCGCCGCCCCATCGAACGTCATCGGCACGCCGCCGAGAACGAGCAGGATGGCGAATACGACAGCAACCGGCAGCAGGACGAGAAAGGACGCGCGCTGCAGGTCAACGAAGAAATTGCCGAGCGGCTTGCCGGCAAGACCGCGGGCGAGCGCGGCAAGCGCCGCGATCCCTGTGGCCGCAGACACGAACTGCAACCACATCAGCCCGCCGAGCTGCGACAGGTAGCTGAGCGATACCTCACCCGAATAATGCTGCAGATTGGTGTTGGAGGTGAACGAGGCAGCCGTGTTGAAGATCAGGCTGCCCTCCAATGCGCCCTTGCCGTCGGGATTGAGCGGCAGGGCCTGTTGCAGGGCGAGAAACCCGAAGGTGACCACGAACATGACGATGTTGAAGGCCAGCATGGCGACCATGTAGCGCTTCCAGTTCTGGTCCTGCATGCATGTGGCGCCGCCGATCGACTGGAACAGGCGGGTGAAGCCGCCGGCCTCGCCCCTGTTCGGGTCCATGGCCCATTTCATGTAGCGGCCGAGCGGCCAGGAGATGAGCGCCGTGCCGCCAACGACGAGGACGACGAAGATTATGGATTGAATGAACATCGAGAAGTCTCCGACTTCGTTGGAAGATCAGGCGCGGTCGACGGCGTCGGTCATGACGAGCAGAAGCCCGAAGACCGCCAGTCCGAGAACGAGATAGAGGATGGTCATGTGTCGAACTCCTTGTGGTCAGGCGAGGCCGATCGCGGTGATGACGAGGTCGATCGCCTTGATGCCGATAAACGGCACGATCAGGCCGCCAAGCCCGTAGATGAGAAGATTGCGCCTCAGGAGCCCGTCCGCGCCGATGGCCTTGTAGGCAACGCCTTTGAGCGAAAGCGGGATGAGGGCGATGATGATCAGCGCGTTGAAGATGATCGCCGACAGGATCGCGCTTTGCGGCGTTGCGAGCTCCATGATGTTGAGCACGCCGAGTTGCGGATAGAGCGCGATGAACATGGCCGGCACAATCGCGAAATACTTCGCGACGTCGTTGGCTATCGAGAACGACGTCAGCGCCCCGCGCGTCATCAGCAGCTGCTTGCCGATCTCGACGATCTCGATCAGCTTGGTCGGATCGGAATCCAGATCCACCATGTTGCCCGCCTCGCGGGCTGCGACAGTGCCGGTGTTCATGGCGACGCCGACATCGGCCTGGGCAAGGGCAGGAGCGTCGTTGGTGCCGTCGCCGCACATGGCAACGAGCTTGCCCTTGGCCTGTTCCTCGCGGATCAGCGTCAGCTTGTTTTCCGGCGTGGCCTCGGCGAGGAAGTCGTCGACGCCGGCTTCCGCCGCGATCGCCGCCGCCGTCATCGGATTGTCGCCGGTGATCATCACCGTGCGGATGCCCATGTGGCGCAGTTCGTTAAAACGCTCGCGAATGCCGCCCTTCACGATATCCTTGAGATGGACGACGCCGAGCAGTTTGCCGTCCTGGACCACGGCAAGCGGTGTGCCGCCTGTCTTGGCGATGTCGTTTGCGATCGTCTCGAGTTCACGTTTGCTCTCGGCGCTGGCGCGCACCGCTCCAGCCGTAACCGATGCCTGATCGAGGTATTTGAGAATGGCATCGACGGCGCCCTTGCGGATCGATGACCCATCGAAGTCGACGCCCGACATGCGGCTCTGCGCCGTGAACGGCACGAAGGTCGTGTGAAGTGATTGCATGTCCCGCCCGCGAATGCCGTATTTCTCCTTGGCGAGCACGACGATGGAGCGGCCTTCCGGCGTCTCGTCGGCGAGCGAGCCCAATTGAGCGGCATCGGCTAGTTCCTGCGCGGCGACACCCTTGACGGGCCGGAACTCGGTCGCCTGACGGTTGCCGAGCGTGATCGTTCCGGTCTTGTCGAGCAGCAGCGTGTCGACGTCGCCGGCCGCCTCGACGGCGCGGCCGGACATGGCGAGAACGTTGAAGCGCACCAGGCGGTCCATGCCGGCGATGCCGATGGCCGAAAGCAGCGCGCCGATCGTGGTCGGGATCAGGGTCACGAACAGCGCCACCAGCACGATGATCGGAATGGAACCGCCGGCATAGGCGGCGAAGGCGGGGATCGTCGCCGTCGCCATGACGAAGATCAGCGTCAGGCCGGCGAGCATCACGTTCAGGGCGATCTCGTTCGGCGTCTTCTGGCGCTCGGCGCCTTCGACCAGGGCGATCATGCGGTCGATGAAGGTCGATCCCGCCTCGGCGGTGATCCTGACCTTGATCCAGTCCGACAGCACTTGCGTGCCGCCGGTCACCGCCGAACGGTCGCCGCCGGATTCACGGATGACCGGCGCGGACTCGCCCGTGATCGCCGCCTCGTTGACCGAGGCGATTCCCTCGACGATCTCGCCATCGGACGGAATGATGTCGCCAGCCTCGACCAGGACGATGTCGCCCGCCTTCAGGCTTGTGCCGGGCACGAGCTTGGTCTCGTTGCTGTCCGGATTTGCGAGGAGCCTGGCCTGGGTCTCGGTGCGCGAACGACGAAGTGAGTCGGCCTGCGCCTTGCCGCGCCCCTCCGCGACCGCCTCGGCGAAGTTCGCGAACAGGATCGTGAACCAGAGCCAGAGGATGATCTGGAAGGAGAAACCGAGGTCGCCCGCGCCGGTCGCGACGTCCTTGATAAACAGGACCGTCGTCAGGACAGAAACAACCCCGACGACGAACATCACTGGGTTCTTTGACAGCGTGCGCGGATCGAGTTTGCGGAACGCGCCAAAAAGCGCGGGAATAAGAATGCGAGCATCAAACAGGCTCGCGGATTGCGACTGGCTCATATGTGACTCCAGCATGTTAATGAATGACGGTTCGGTCCGTTCAGCCGCACCCGAAAAGCGCGGCGGCAAGCCGGGCGATAAGCGCGATCAGCACCGTCGCCACGGTCAAGGCGAGGATGATGTCCGATGCCCGCAGCGGCTTTCCTGCCTTGGGGGCTGCTTCGGATCGAGGGTCTTGCGGATCTGGCGAAGCGGCGTTCCTATGGTCCGTGCCGATTTCACCGGACTGGACCTTCGGGAACTCAGAAGCGTTCCGGCCGAAGCAGCGCGTAAATCAGATAGGCAGCGACGAACAGCGTTACCGCCCCGCTCAGAGCATACTCGACGATCATTTCTCACCTCTTCTCCTATGCGGGACCTTTATTTGCGCCACGCATTTGCAATGCAGGTCATCGCCACAAGATCGGAGGCGCTAGGCGAACCAGGGGCTAGCGCCAGTCGCATTCCGGCCGATTACCGATGATGGCAAGAATATGGCGCGGAACCGCATAAGGGTTCGAGAGAGGGGGAGAGGCCAAGACATAAAAATCTCATAGGAAAAGCGCGAATTTTCGATCGGGAAATAGGTCAGGTCGCTGTAGACCGGGATCGTTGGCGTGTCGCGGCAAGAGAGATAAACGTCGCGCCACATTCGGCGAACATCTTCATTAGACTTGGGCGAGCTTCTTTAGTCCGCGTGGTGACAAGCTGCAAATCACCGACAAAATTGCTTCAGGAACTCACGGAGATCGAACATTTGATCACACCCCTGCAACCGAAAAAACACTACCGGATATCCTGAAGAAAAGCCTCAACTGCGCTGGGATGACTCTCTTAGATGTCATGTCAAATGACCGCGGTGGTTCATATCCTTTCAAGACTTGATGCTGTCCATCAGCACGGGCCGTGTCGCGCCCATACTCGGCCGAAGGTTCGGACGGCAGCTTTGCGCCCCCATTTCTGCCGGTCGATCCGCCGACAGAGCATTCCAAAAGCCGCCGTCTATCGGGGCGAACGAATGGCAGGAAAGGGGCGAAACCGTTCATTTGTGCCATTTCAAATGATCATGCTGAACCTCTCGCTTAAGATCCGCCATATAACCTTCACATCGCATAGCCCGGCTTCTTAATAAGCCTTTCAGGATGGGTGATGATGTCCTTTTCATAGACATCTTCCCGCCAGCGTGAGGCCTCGACCTCTTCGAAAGAGACGGATACGGACGCTTCTCCGTAGTTGAGAACCGCCATCACGTCCTTTGTGATGGCGTCGGCGAGTTCGTGCTTTTGAGCTTTTGTTTTGCCGGGCCAGAGCTTGACGATGACATGCGGCATGTCCTTATTCCTTTGAACGTGCTTCGAAGCTTGGTCCGTCCGGTAGCAGAGCTGCCGGACAGGCTGGTGCTTACCAAGGCTGCTTTGCCGGCCCCACGGTGAATTCGTTGACCGTGGTGTCTTCGGACATGTCGAGCGCGAAGGCGACGACTTCGGCGATGCGGGCCGGCGATATTCCGAAGGCAGCATAAAGACCCTTCATGCCTTCGGCTGTCTTTTCGTCGGTGATCGTGCCCAGAAGCTCGGTATTAATGGCGGCTGGGTAGATCGTGGCGGTCCGGATGTTTGTGCCTTCCATGGCAGATTCCATGCGCAAGACTTCCATGAAGTCACGCACGAACCACTTGGTGCCGCCATAGACCGCGCTTCCGGGATATGATTTTAGCCCGGCAACTGAGGAGGTGGCCAGCACATGGCCTGCCTTCTGCTCGAGGAAGGTCGGCATGACGGCGGCTACGCCGTTTAGCACTCCCTTGATATTCACGTCGACCATCTGGTTCCATTCACCGGTCTTCAGTGCCGAAACAGGACTGCTCGGCATCAGGCCAGCATTCAGAAATATGGCGTCGACACGGCCAAACGTATCCTTGGCCAGCTTGACGATTGCGCCGTTGTCCGCTTCGCTGGTCACGTCCAGTGCCTGATAGACGGCCTCACCGCCAGCCTTGACGATTTCTTCGGCAATGACTTTAAGCTTGTCTTCGCGCCGCGCGCCCAGGACGACCTTCGCGCCTCGGCTGGCGACCAGCTTTGCGGTGGCTTCTCCAATGCCGGACGACGCGCCGGTGATAATGACGACTTTACCTTTGATCATGGTCAGTTCTTTCTCTTATGCATTTTGTGATCAGACGGCGTATTGCTCGTCCGTAACCTTTTCCATCCAGTCGACGACTTTGCCGTTTTGAACCTCCTGGATGGCCGTGTGGGTCATAGCGGTGTCCGGCGCTGCGCCATGCCAGTGCTTCTCGCCCGGCGCAAACCAGACCACATCGCCAACCTGGATTTCCTCGATCGGTCCGCCCCAGCGTTGAACGCGGCCAACGCCTGAGGTCACGATGAGCGTCTGTCCGAGCGGATGCGTATGCCAGGCTGTGCGCGCGCCAGGCTGAAACGCCACCCTTGCGCCTTGAACACGTTCCTTGTCGTATGGGTTGAAGAGCATTTCGACCTGAACCGAGCCAGTGAACCAATCGCTCGGGCCGGGACCGGTCGTGCGGGTCTTTGCACGAATGATTTCCATTGGATGCGTCCTTTCTTCACTGCTTTGTGTGCTGGCAAGATAAGCAAGAACGCGCTATTCGATTAGGTGCTATAAATGGCATGAACTATTGAGTGAGATTCAATAATGGCGCGCGATGAGTTCGCTGAACTGAGAGCGTTCATAGCAGTTGCTAAGGACAGCAGCTTCACCAAGGCTGCCGCCAAGCTCGGCGTCTCTCCGTCCGCACTCAGCCACACAATCCGCGGGTTGGAAGACAGACTTGGCCTTCGGCTTCTCACGCGCACGACACGGAGCGTTTCGACAACTGAGGCGGGTGACCGATTGTATCAGTCCGTGGCGGGACATTTCGATCAAATCAGATTTGAAATCGAAGCGTTGAGCGAGTTGCGCGACAAGCCATCCGGTATGATACGAATCAGTTCCGCAATCCATGCCACGGAAATGCTTTTGCGGCCTAAACTGGCAAAGTTTCTATCTGAATTTCCTGACATCCATGTCGAAGTTTCCATCAATGACGGGTTCATCGACATAGTCGGCGAACATTTCGACGCAGGCGTCAGGCTGGGTGAATCGATCAGCAAGGATATGATTGCAGTCCGTATTGGCCCGGATTGGCGTTTTGTAGTCGTTGGAACGCCTGAATATTTCGCGCGTAGGTCGCCGCCAGAACATCCCAGCGATTTGACCAATCACCAATGCATAAACTTGCGTCTGGCATCGGCGGGTGGCCTTTATGCCTGGGAATTCGAAAAGAACGGGCACGAGATCGAAGTGCGTGTCACAGGACAAGCCATTTTCGACAGCATCTTTCCAATTCTTCATGCCGCTGTCGATGGGACAGGATTGGCCTACGTCCCAGAAGACATCGCGCAGCCCTATATCTATGCAGGTCGATTGCAAGTAGTCTTGAGCGATTGGTGTCCGAGTATTCAAGGTTACCACCTCTATTACCCCCACCGACGGCTGGCATCGCCTGCCTTTGCTAAGTTTTTGGAAGCGATCAGGCATCGGTCGTAGCGCGTGCCTAGCAACTCGCCGGCGTCGTCCCGACAGTGCCAAATGCCCAAAAGGTTGCTAGACCATGAGGCGTGAATTTCCGCTTAGCTCATGATCTGATATCAAATCCGCCATTCGGCTTTCGGCCCCTTTACTGCCGCTCACATCGTCCCAAGTGTTCTCCAACTTCTGTCGATCTGCCGAGTATATGTCTTTCCCATCGGCGTGGGGATCACAGCAGACTCATCTGAGGCTCTCGTACCCCATTAGAGCTCTCTCCCAATGAGGAAAGGGTAATCCCGAGCAGGCGGATACCCTTCTGAACTGGAAACAACTCGGTCAGCATCACGCCGGCAATCTCGCCAATCTCGCTTGCACTTCGCATATTCTGCCCAAGTGTGCGGCTCCGCGTAATCTGCTGGAAGTCCGCGTACTTCACCTTCAGCGTCACCGTCCGCCCGCTGATCCACTTGTTCTCAGCATGGCGCCAGACCTTCTCGGCAAGTGGGATCAACTCCGCTTTCGCAGCCTCCAGCTCGAAAATATCGGCAGCATATGTGTCTTCCGCACCAATCGATTTGCGCGGCCGATCGGGCTGAACCGGCCGCTCATCGATCCCGCGGGAGATCCGGTAGTACCATCCCCCCGACTTGCCGAAATTATCACGCAGGAAGGCAAGCGATTTCTCGCGCAAGTCGGAGCCGGTCGCAATCCCGAGCCGTTGCATCTTCTCGGCCGTCGCTGGCCCGACGCCGTGGAATTTCTTGACGGCGAGATCAGCAACAAATGCCGGTCCCATCTTCGGTGTGATCACGGCCTGGCCGTTCGGTTTGTTCAGGTCGCTCGCTATCTTTGCGAGGAACTTGCAGTAGGAGATCCCGGCAGACGCATTGAGTCCGGTCACCTCCTTGATGCGGGCGCGGACGATCGTCGCGATCTCGGTTGCAAACGCGATACCCTGCTTGTTTTCGGTCACATCAAGATAGGCCTCATCGAGCGAAAGCGGCTCGATCAGGTCTGTATGCTCGGCAAATATCTGATGGATTTGCGCCGAGACCGTCCGGTAGATATCAAACCGCGGCTTCACGAAGACCAGATCGGGACACCGCCGTTTCGCGGTCACCGACGGCAAGGCCGATCGCACGCCAAA
Organism: Martelella sp. FOR1707; assembly: GCF_053484265.1. NCBI lineage: Bacteria > Pseudomonadati > Pseudomonadota > Alphaproteobacteria > Hyphomicrobiales > Aurantimonadaceae > Martelella > Martelella sp. FOR1707. The sequence continues at coordinate 38,740 of NZ_JBAKFP010000011.1, forward strand.
CGCCCGCGCCTCATAGCTGGCAGCAGCCACCACACCTCTGGCCGCCGACCCGCCGACGGCAACCGGCTTGCCGCGCAGTTCGGGATTGTCGCGCTGTTCGACTGAGGCATAGAAGGCGTCCATGTCGACATGGATGATCTTGCGGATGACCGGGGCGGCGCCATCCGTTTCGACCTCGTGGTCTCTTTCCAAAGCTGTCAGTTCATCCGGCGCGGCCATGACCATCTCAAGAGTGTGATCGGTGACGACGTCAATCGTCTTCGGGGTTTTCAGGAGGGGCGACCACGACCAGCATGTTGCCGGGCAGCGGCCGCTGAAGGTGTTTCACATCGGCCCATTCCCCGGTGAGCCAGAGATCGACCTCCTCCGGTGTCGTCAGGATCGCCGGCATTGCTTTCTCATGAATAGGTTTGACGATCTCGTTCGGCGTTGTCGTCAGGAATCCGAACAGTTCATATTCCTGTTCACCATCCCGGACCTTCCGCACGCCCTTCCACGGCGTCCAGAAACCGGCGAAGAACATCAGGGGTCGGTCCGGGTCCTGAGCAAACCAGGCATTCGGCACGCGTCGGCCCTCCACCTTGCTCGCAGGGTCAGGTTCAGCAAACGAGGTGAACGGCACGACACAGCGGCTTGTCGGCCCAAGCCAGCGCCGCCAATGCGGAGAGCCGACATTGCGGATATTGGTGACCCCGCGATCGGCCTTGCCTTTGACGAAGGCCGGCGGCGTCGGCATGCCCCAGGTGGCACTGACAATTTCCCGATTGCCACCGCCATCGACGCGAACGATCGGCGCCAGCGTGTTGGGATAGACATTGAGCGACGGCTCGTTCCATCCGGCCTTGTCGCTCATCGCCTTCGTAAACTCGACGACGGCATCCCGTGTCGTCGTCAGATTATAGAGATTGCACAAGTCCTTGTCCTCCCTCAGCGCCACATCCCACGCATGCGAGCGCCGACATCGAGACGCACCTGGCGCGAACCCGGGTTGTTCTGTTGGCCCGGTTTCGCTACCGGCCATGTCCTGTTCTCAAAATGCTGCAACAACATAGCGGGAATGAACCGGGTTCGCGAGGCATAGACATGCCTGTCGCCGGTCGAGGACTGTCCATGGGTAAAGAAGCGCTGGGGAACGACAAGGTTCAGGCTGTCCCGTGCCCGCGTCATGGCCACGTAAAGCAGGCGCCGCTCTTCCTCGATATCGTCGGTCGTGCCGACGCCGAGATCGGAGGGAATGCAACCGTCGACGGCATTGAGAACAAAGACCGAGCGCCACTCCTGCCCTTTGGCCGAATGGATGGTCGAGAGGATCAGATAGTCCTCATCGAGCAGCGGCACACCGGCCTGGCCGGAGGTGGCGTCCGGTGGGTCGAGCGTCAACTCGGTCAGGAACCGTTCCCGCGACGGATAACCAGCGGCAATGTCTTCAAGCTGGAGCAGATCGGCACGGCGCATCTCGAAGTCTTCATGGATGCGCTCCAGATACGGCTCATACCATGCCCGGATCCGGCCGAGTTCGGCGGGCCAGCCCATGTTTGACTGGCGGAGGTCCGTTACCAAGGACACAAGACCCGGCCAGTCGGCTACTGCTCGTGCCGGCGCAGGAAGGGCCGCCAGTGTCTCTATCGGATCGGCGGTTTCCGCAATCGCATCCAGCGCAGTTTGCGCCGAGGCCGGCCCCACACCTGGCAAGAGTTGCATCAGCCGGAAGCCCGCCACGCGATCGCGCATGTTCTGGGCAAACCGGAGTGCTGCGAGCATGTCTTTCACATGGGCGGAATCGAGGAATTTCAGGCCACCGAACTTCACGAAGGGAATGTTGCGGCGGGTGAGTTCCACCTCCAGCGGGCCGCTGTGATGGCTTGCCCGAAACAGCACGGCCTGATCCTTCAGCCGCATGCCACCCTCGCGATTGTCGAGCACCTCGTCGGCAATGAACCGGGCCTGATCGCCCTCGTCGAGAACCGTCATCAGCCGCGGCTTTTCGGTTGAGACGCGGTCGGTCCAGAGATCCTTTGTGTAGCGCTCCTGGGCTAGGCCGATGACACCATTGGCCGCGGCGAGGATCGGCTGCGTCGACCGGTAATTGCGGTCGAGCGTGATCACGTCGGCCTTCGGCGAGAATTCATTCGGAAAGTCGAGGATGTTGCGAACCGTGGCCGCCCGGAACGAATAGATTGACTGCGCATCGTCACCGACAACCGTCAGCCCGCGCCCGCCAAGTTTGAGCGCCATCAGGATCGAGGACTGCAGGCGATTGGTGTCCTGATATTCGTCGACGAGAACATGATCCCAGCGCCCGCCGATCTCGGCGGAAAGCGCCGGATCGCCCATGGTCTGCGCCCAATAGAGCAGAAGATCATCATAATCGAGGACGTTCTGGACCTGCTTGGCCTCGACATAGGCCGCGAACAATTCCTTCAGTTCCTTTTCCCAGGCGGCACACCAAGGAAAGTTCGCCCTCAGGATTTCCGAGAGCGGCGCCTCGGCATTGACGGTGCGCGAATAGATCGAAAGGCAGGTGCCCTTGGCCGGAAACCGGTTCTCGGTCTTGGAGAAGCCGAGCTCATGGCGGGCGAGGTTCATCAGATCGGCCGAATCCTCGCGGTCATGGATGGTGAACTGTGGATCGAGACCAAGCTCGATTGCATATTCCCTCAAGAGCCGGGCGCCGATCCCGTGAAAGGTGCCGGACCAGGCAAGCCCGTCGGCCATGATCCCGGCCCTGTCTCCAAGCGCCTTCGCGCAGATCCGCTCGACACGCTTTCCCATTTCGGCGGCGGCGCGCCGGGAAAAGGTCATCAGCAGGATCCGGCGCGGATCGGCTCCGGTGATAACGAGCTGAGCCACGCGATGGGCAAGCGTGTTGGTCTTGCCGGATCCCGCGCCCGCAATGATCAGCAGCGGTCCCGCGATGGCGCCATCGGGCAAATTCGTGCCATGCAGAACCGCGGCCCGCTGGTTGTCGTTCAATTTTTCGAGATGCGCCGCGCTCATATCGCCCTGCCCTAAACCCCTTGTGATTCAACGATGCACGCCATGCGCATCGGTGTTCTTCCCCGGTCGCCGTCCACAGGGCCCGTCCATGAGGCCGATTGACTCAAAACCCGAGAAAGAACAAATAAGGAACATATCGGAGAATTCCGCCGTTGCAAAGTCCTGAAGGAGACCGTCCGACATCATGCCGAACAATGCCGCCAGTCCAGCCATCGCAGAGCTTCGTGAGCGCATCGCGCATCTTGAAGGTCCGGGCGGACGTTCGCGCTCGGTCCTGCCCTTCGGTCTGAAGGAGATCGATCGCCGGCTGCCGGGCGGCGGACTGGCGCTCGGCTGTCTGCATGAGGTAGCCGGCGGCGGCAATGGCGCGGTCGATGGAGCGGCAGCTGCGTTGTTCGTGGCGGGCATTGCCGCACGCACACGAGGCAAGGTGTTGTGGGTGGTCACACGTCCCGATCTCTTTGCACCAGCCATCGCCCAGGCCGGGCTTTTGCCCGATCGCGTGATTCATGTCGAGGCCGGCGACGAGAAGGCGCTGCTTGCCTGTTTCGAGGAAGGGCTTCGCCATGGCGGGCTCGGTGCGGTTATTGGAGAGACCGCGCGTCTCTCGATGACGGCCTCCCGCCGTCTTCAGCTGGCGGCCGAGAACTCCAACACCATCGGCCTGGCGCTGCGCCGCTGGCGACGGCAGACCGAGGCCGGCGACTTCGGGCAGCCGACGGCGAGCGTCACCCGCTGGCGGGTCTCCGTTCTGCCCTCGCGGCCCCTGCCCGTTCCCGGCCTTGGCCGTGCACGCTGGCTGGTCGAACTCATCCGATGTCGTGCCGGCGAAAGTGCCGATTTTGAACTGGAGGCATGTGATGACACGGGTCGTCTCGCTCTTCCTTCCGAGGTGGCCGACGGATCGCCTCAGAAGGAAGTCGGGCGACGCATCGCCACCCGCTGATGCGCCGCTCGTCATGGCCGGCCGCATCGGTCGCCGCCGGCTGATCACGGCCCTCGATGCCAATGCCGAACGGCTTGGCGTGCGTATCGGCATGGCCGTCACCAAGGCGCAAGCCCTTGTGCCGGGGCTTGTGATTGCCGATTCCGATCCCAGGGCCGAAACCGACGGATTGAACAAGCTGGCGCTCTGGGCGCTTCAGCGGGTTTCGCCGGTGGTGATGGCCGATCCGCCGGATGGCCTGGTCATCGATACGACCGGCGCCGACCACCTGCATGGCGGAGAAGACGCCATGCTTGCCGACATGATCAGGCGTTTCGCAGCGGCAGCCGTCGAGGCGCGCGCTGCGGTCGCAGACACTTGGGGCGCCGCGCATGCTGCTGCCCGGTTTCTGGCACGACCCGCGATCGTCATTCCACCGGGAGAAACCGAGGCGATGCTGCGAACCTTGCCGCTTTCAGCACTCAGGCTCGATCCCGGTACGGTGTCCGACCTGCACACACTCGGTTTCGAGACTATCGGCGAGCTGCTGGATCAGCCGCGCGCGCCGCTGACCCTGCGCTTCGGCCCGGAAGTCGTCCGGCGGCTAGACCAGGCGCTTGGCCGGATCGCCGAACCGGTCGATCCGATCCGCTCGCCGGAGCTGGTCGAGGTGCTCAAGGCCTTCGCCGAACCGATCGGCGCGCCTGAAACCATCGCCCGCTATATCGGGAAACTCGCAGACGCCCTCTGTCTTGAACTCGAAAAGCGCGGCCTTGGCGCCCGGCGGCTGGATCTTCTGTTCCACCGCGTCGATAGCACCATGCAGTTCATCCGCGTCGGCACAGCGCAGCCGGTACGCGATCCCAGACGCCTTGTCCGCTTGTTCCGCGACAGGCTGGAGACCGTCGATCCAGGCTTCGGGATAGAGATCATGGAGCTGGTCGCCATCCATGCCGAACCTTTGCGGGAGAAGCAGACGATTTCCTCCCTGATCGAGGAACCCGAAGCCGATGTCTCCGATCTGGTCGATGTCCTTGCCAATCGCGTCGGCGATCACCGGCTCTGTCGTTTCGTGCCCGTTCAAAGCGATGTGCCTGAACGCTCGGTCGCCCGTATTGCCCCGCTGGCACCGGAAACAGGCCTCACATGGGACGGCGACTGGCCGCGACCACCGCGGCTTTTACCCCGCCCGGAGCCGGTCGAGACCATGGCGCTTCTCCCGGATCATCCACCTGTCTGGTTCACCTGGCGCGGTGTACGTCGACGCATCCGTCATGCCGATGGACCGGAGCGGGTTCGCGGCGAATGGTGGAAGCGGGATGCCGAACTCACCGCCGTCCGGGATTATTTCCGGGTAGAGGACGACACCGGCGAGCGCTATTGGCTGTTTCGCTCCGGCGACGGCGAGCATGAGGAAAGCGGCTCGCACCGCTGGTTTATCCATGGGATCTTCGGATGACCGGGCCGCGCTACGCCGAACTGCAGGTCACCACCCATTTCTCGTTTCTGCGCGGGGCGAGCAGTTGCGACGAACTGTTCGCTCGCGCCGCAGACCTCGGCATCGAGGCCCTCGGTGTCGTTGACCGGAATTCGCTGGCTGGCGTCGTGCGGGCATACGAAGCTTCACGGCAGACCGGCGTCCGGCTGGTTGTCGGCTGCCGCCTCGACCTTGCCGACAGCCAGCCGGTCCTCGTCTATCCAACCGACCGGGCGGCCTATGCGCGGCTTTGCCGCCTGCTGTCGCTCGGCAAGAAGCGTGCCGGCAAAGGCAAGTGCCATCTCGAATGGACCGATCTCGTGGCTTATGGCGAGGGGCTGATTGCCGTCCTGGTTCCGGATCGCGCCGATGATGACTGCGCCATGCATCTGCGACGGCTGCGGGAGGCTTTCGGGGATCGCGCCTATCTGGCGCTGACGTTACGGCGGCGGCCGAACGATCAGTTCCGCCTCTGGCAGCTGTCGAACCTCGCCGCCGCAACGCGGGTCCCGACTACTGTCACGAATGAAGTTCTCTTCCACGCGGTCGGCCGGCAGATGATGCAGGATCTCGTCACCGCGATCCGGCACAATGTCACCATCGACGAACTCGGTCATCGCCGTGAGCGTTTTGCCGATCGGTATCTGAAGCCGCCAGAAGAGATGCACCGGCTGTTCGACCGCTATCCGGAAGCGCTTGCCCGCACGATCGAGATCATGGACCGGTGCAGGTTCTCGCTCACGGAACTCGCCTATCAGTATCCGGAGGAGAAGCTCTTTCCGCATCTGACGCCGCAGCAGGCACTGGAAAAGCTCACCTGGGAAGGTGCCGCCGAGCGCTATCCCGAGGGTCTGCCAGAGAAGGTGCGCTCCAATCTCAACCATGAGCTGGCGCTGATCGAGAAGCTGGACTATGCGCCCTACTTCCTGACGGTGAATGCGATTGTTCGTTTTGCCCGTTCGAGGGACATTCTTTGTCAGGGTCGGGGATCCGCTGCCAATTCGTCCGTCTGTTATGTCCTCGGCGTGACCTCCGTCGATCCGGATCGCAATGATCTCCTGTTCGAGCGCTTCGTTTCGGAAGAACGGCGCGAGCCGCCGGACATCGATGTCGATTTCGAGCACGAACGGCGGGAGGAAGTCATCCAATGGGTCTACCAGGCCTATGGCCGCGATCGATCTGCGCTCTGTTCCACCGTCATCCGCTACCGCGCCAAAGGCGCGCTCCGTGACGTCGGCAAGGCGCTCGGGCTGACCGAAGACCTGACCAGGACGCTGTCGTCGCAGGTCTGGGGCTGGTCCGAGGGTGTCGAGGAGAAGCACGCGCAGGAACTGAACCTTAATATGAGCGACAGGCGGCTTCGGCTTGCTCTGGAGCTTGCCCGGCAACTGGTCGCCACGCCACGCCATCTCTCCCAGCATCCGGGCGGCTTTGTCCTGACCCGCGACCGGCTCGACGAACTGGTGCCGATCGAGCCGGCGGCCATGGAAGACCGGCAGGTCATCGAATGGGACAAGGATGATATCGACGTTCTCAAATTCATGAAGGTCGATGTGCTGGCGCTCGGTATGCTCTCCTGCATGCGCCGCGCCTTTGATCTTCTTGCAGAGCACAAGGATATCCGTCTGGATCTCGCCACTATACCGGCCGAGGATCCGCGCACCTATGCAATGATCCGCAAGGCCGACACGCTCGGCACGTTCCAGATCGAAAGCCGCGCGCAGATGGCGATGTTGCCGCGCATCAAGCCGCGGACCTTCTATGATCTTGTCATCGAGGTCGCGATCGTCCGGCCCGGGCCGATCCAGGGCGACATGGTCCATCCCTATCTGCGTCGGCGCGAGGGCAAGGAAGAGGTGACCTATCCGAAGCCCGAGCTTGAAGCGGTTCTCGGCAAGACGCTGGGCGTGCCGCTGTTTCAGGAGCAGGCCATGCGGGTTGCCATCGACTGTGCGGGTTTCACCGCCGGGGAGGCCGATCAGCTGCGTCGCGCCATGGCAACCTTCAAGCACACCGGCGGGGTATCAAAGTTCGGCGCCAAACTGATCGATGGCATGGTCGCCAATGGCTATGAGCGTGAATTCGCGGAGCGTACCTTTAGGCAATTGGAAGGCTTCGGCTCCTATGGTTTTCCGGAGAGTCATGCGGCGAGTTTCGCGCTGATCGCCTATGCCTCATCCTGGATGAAATGCTGGCACCCGGATGCCTTTTGCTGCGCATTGCTCAATGCCCAGCCGATGGGGTTCTATGCGCCGGCCCAGATCGTGCGCGATGCCCGCGACCACGGCGTCGAGGTTCGTCCGGTCTGCGTCAATGCAAGCCGATGGGATTGCACGCTGGAACCCACCGATCGCGACGACGGGCGTTTGGCCGTCCGCCTTGGGCTCCGGCTAGTGAAGGGGTTGGCCAACGCCGAGGCCGCCCGGCTGGTCTCCTGTCGCGAAGACATGCCCTTTGCTTCGGTCGACGATCTCTGGCGTCGCGCCGGTATTCCTGCCGCCGCACTGGTGGAACTCGCCGAGGCCGATGCGTTCAGGCCCTCACTCGGGCTTGCCCGCCGCGAGGCGCTCTGGGCAATCAAGGCCCTGCGGGACGAACCGCTACCGCTCTTCGCCGCGGCTGCAAGACGCGAGGTCGGCATTGTGCCAGAACAGGCCGAACCGGAGCCCCTCCTGAAACCCATGGAGGCCGGTCGGGAAGTGGTCGAAGATTACGGCCATCTGGGTCTAACCCTCAGGAAGCATCCGGTTTCGTTTCTGCGGTCGGAACTCACCCGACAGCGGTTCAGGTCCTGCGCCGAAGCCATCTCACTGCGCGACGGCCGCTGGGTCAACCTCGCGGGCCTCGTTTTCGTGCGCCAGCGCCCAGGCTCGGCCAAAGGTGTCATGTTCATCACGCTTGAGGACGAAACTGCCGTGGCCAATCTCGTGGTCTGGGCGAAGGTGTTCGAGAAGTACCGCCGCACCGTTCTCGGGTCAGGCATGCTTGGCATCAAAGGACGGGTCCAGCGGGAGGGCGAGGTCGTCCATATCGTGGCGCGTGAGCTGATCGATCTGTCGGCGGAGCTCTCAAGTGTGGGCAGTCGGGATACGGGCTTTCCGCTTCCGCATGGGCGGGGCGATGAGTTTCATCATGGGTCGCCGGCGCCTGATCCGCGCGGAATGCCGAAGCCACGTGATATGTTCGACCCCTATGGGCATATCGATGAGATCAAGGTGAAGCCGCGCGACTTTCGATGATCACTGCGAAACTCACATTGAGAGAGTGCTTTCGATTGTGCTTTGATAGACACGCCGCGTGCTTCGTCGTCCATCCGGACTGTTTTCTTTCCGGTTGCGGCGCCTTTTTGCGCAAAGCTGATGCAACCTGCCATGGCGGAGGAATGTCTTGCCGTTGTTGTCGGGATCAATTGACGATGGGACTGTAAGGCCCGGTGTCTGTCAGCAACGTCTCCGCCCAAAAAAGACGGTCTCCGCCTTCGGCAAACCCTCCGTCTTTTTGTGTTCTCCGCCGCCCTTCGCTTCGCTACGGCCCTGACGGGTGCAGCCATCCTTTTCCCGGTCCTTGTTGGCGTCCCCGTCAATTCGATCAAACAACGGAGACATACCAATGGCAGACCTGATCAACTTCATCCGCTTCAACGACAACGGCACTCTGGAAGGCAACATCGCCGCACTGGACTTTGACTTCGACATCACCGGTGAAGAGCTCAACAGCACGAACCCGAAAGCACCTGTCTACCGCTTGTATGGCGTATCCCCGCGGGGCCGGAAGATCGAGGTTGGCGGCATCTGGCGTCAGACGAACCAGAACGGCGAAGAGTATCTGCAGCTGACTGCTGCGACCCCGAGCCGGGCCTTCCGTGCAAACCTCGGCAAGTTTCCCGGCCAGGACGACGATGACCTGATGACCGTGATCCCCTGGAGCTAAGCTCCGTCGGCGCGGCGGATAACCCCCCGCCCGTTCCCGCAAAAACCCAAACGCCCCAAAATTACCCCCATTTGTCCCAGTCACATAAAAAAAAAAAAAAACCCACCCCACAATAATTTTAAAAATATCGGTTATGCGTTTTTATCGTT
>NZ_JBAKFP010000011.1:48227-62411 GCF_053484265.1 Martelella sp. FOR1707
AATTGTATTTTTAACCGGTTTTTTTATATTTTTATTTTTTTAGTTTTAGCCTTGTGGGTTAGGGGGGGGGGGGGGGGCCAACCCCCCCCCCCCGGTTCCGGCAAATCCGCAACGGCCCTAATAGTCCGCACTTGTGTCCCAGCTGTACTCAAATTAAGTATCATGCATTGAGAAATGCCCGCCATTACCAAGTCAACGACCGGAACCCGCAGAGGTGTCGTGGTTCATGACGGACGTTGACGCATATAAAAGAAGCACTATGTGGGCTTGAACAGCTGTCGCGAGAGAATGACCAGAGACGAGATCATAAAAGGGCTGGGTGCGCAGCCACACGACCCGTTTGTGTGGTTCGAGGGACCACCGGTTCTGGAGCAAATACCTCCAGGAACTGTGGGTGTTAACGCTCTCAAGGTGGCAAGCGCCATCGAGAACCGGCCGAGCCGATACGTGCACTTGCTGCCGATATTGCGCGTGAGCCTGATCGGGCTGATCTATGATCCGCAGCTCGATGGCGGCATACTGCCACTCCAAATGCTTGCCGATCGTCTTGGTGTCAGCCGGTTTACGATTCCGCGCAACTGTGTCGTGCTCGAGGAGATGGGGCTGTTCTATAAGGTCACGAAGAACGGCCGCTACGCTGTCGAGCCTGATACGGCGTTGGTCGTGTTTCATGACCTGTTCGTTCCGTTGCCAGCGAAACGGCTCCGCAAAGACGATTGAGGCACCCGATAACCGGGTCAAACATATAAAAAACAAGAGAATTATTCTTCTGGTTCTGGTAAAGTTGGCGTGGTCAATAGACCTACGCTGGATTTGTCGACCAAGAGCGAGAGTGGATAGCAGGACCGTGCCGGTTCAAGGGTTGAGAGATTCCAAGAAGACCGGCCTGACTGCAAAACCTCACCGATCTGAAGAAGGAAAAGACCATGGCGAGCACCCTTGAAAAGACGCGCATCTCCGATGCCGAAATGGAACAGCGACGCCGACTGGTCGACAGCGCCGATCATTCCAATGCCATGGAAGGCCTGAAGCGCGATCCTGCCACCGACCACATTTTCGAGGCTTTCATTCGCGGCGAGATCGAGGCCACCGACATCGTTCCGATGCTCAAAGAGTTCCGCGCCGCCAACGGATGACGAACTACACTTACGAAAACGGCACCCTCAAGAACATCGATGGCTTAACCGATCCCGCCAAGCTCTCTGCCGTTGAGGCGGAACGGGTTGCGGGCCGGCTCATCGAACTGCGTCTTGGGGGTGGGCCGCAGCCGACCTTTGATGCCCGGCATCTGAAAGCGCTTCACCATCATCTTTTTCAGGACGTCTATGAATGGGCCGGGCGCACCCGAGACGAGCGGGTACAGCTTTCTGATGGAACTGTCGCGACCATGCCGACAATGCGGAAGATCGACGGCGAGCAATTCGCGATTGGACCGGCCATTTCCAGCGCACTGAACCGATTTTCCGAGGACCTGCGCGGTCAGAACTTCCTGCGTGGTTTCGACAGGGAGACGTTTGCCGACCAGGCCGCAGTATACTTCAATCGGCTCAATTCGATTCATCCGTTCCGCGAAGGCAATGGCCGGGTACAGAGGGAGTTCATGACTGCGCTTGCGAAGAACGCCGGCCACGAACTTAACTTTGATGTCGTGTCGGCGGAGCGCATGGCGCAGGCCAGTATTGCCGGTCATGAACGCGGCGATGTCGATGCCTTCAAGCGTATGTTCCGCGAGATCTCTGATCCTGAACGTGTGCAAGCCTTGGAGAAGGCACAGAATTTCCTGACCTCGCAAGGCTTTGACTGGCAAAATCGCTATATGGCAACGACCGAGCCTGGCAGGCGCTATGATGGCGTCCTGGTCGGTGTCGGCGGGTCGGACTTCATGATGCATGACAAGCAGAATATTCTCGTCGGCAAGACAAAGGACCTGCCACGGCCGTTGCCCGAGCAAGGGCAGCATGTGACGTTCGAAACGCCACAGAAGACCCGCGCGAATGCCCGAGAGGGTAGGGGACGTGACGACGACTTCGGGCAAGGTCTCGGCTAAAATTCCAGCTTCGTGATTTCGCGGTGTAGATTGCCGGCTGGACGCCGGATTCGGTCGCGGCCGTTGGGGCCGCGGTTCTCTTCTTTTTCTGCCGGGTTAGCGTACGACTCCTTGGTCAGCGTCAATGACGAACGGTGCCCCCAATTTTGCCGCTGCCCTGCGGGCAGCAACAAAATCGGCACCCCCATTCACCGGCCTTGCCGGTCGCTTCGCGATCATTGACACTGCCCTGCGATCACCGGTGGCCGGTTTCCGTCAACAAAAGGAGACGGAAACATGACGACTATCGATCAGATCAATGAACTTCGCGCCGAGCTGACGAACTGCGACTTCTCAAAGGCCGAGCGGCAGGATGCTGAAGCAGAACTTGAAAAGCTGGAAGCACTGGTAGCAGCAGAGGAGCTTCACTTTGAGCAGGACTTGGCAGCCTGGAACGCTGACCGCGAATGAGGTCAGTTTCAGGAAGGCTTTCAGCCTTCCTCATTCCGTTGTCGAGGTCAGTCTTCAAGGTTGAAGTCAGGGCAATATGGCGCAAGCGCCTTTTGATAGGAAAGACTTGCCTCTTGAGATTCGCCTGTTGCCATCGGATGCGTCGGATCACCGATTTCAATTTTCTGGGCCGACTTCGCTATGGATATCAGATTATCAACTGGCGGCCTGACATCGGCTGGAATTGTCGGCTGGATTGCTTTTACGTCGGCAAGAGCCTCATCGAGCGGCGCCATACCAGCCGTGGCCATTTCAAGCTTTGACACGGCCATTATCACCTCGATGCATTGCATTTCGCTCATAGTTTCATTCGCAAACGAGGTGTTTGCTCCGGTGACAAGTGCCGCGGACAAGACTGCCATCATCGCGGTTCTCTGCATCGTCAATCTCCCTTAAAGTATAACAGCATATGCGGGACTTGCCCTTTCTGGTGTCCGAAAGTCAACACCAGCGCTTGGCACTTGCGGCGTGTTTCGCGCGTCAGTCCCGGTAGCCGCGCTTGCGCTTGCTTTGCTCCAGAATGGCGAGTGCATCGTGGGCCTGTCCGGCCGAGGCGAACCAATCGAGCTTCAGCTGACCGCTGGTTCCGATCCGGCCCCAGCGGCGCACAAGGCACCAGTCTCCGAACAGGCCGCCCTCGATACTGAGATGGTAGAACCGCCACTTATTCGTGACCGGCTCGATGCGGCGCAGGAGCACTTCTGTCGGGAAAAGTTCAAACTGCGCCGACATTTTCAGATCCCCGGCAGTTGTCCAGCGAACAAATCGATTGCGTCGCCTTCCACCATAGATGTGTTCCTGGGCTTGGTGATCGGCTCCATTCCCTTGAGAACGTCAATGGCATCTTTCGGATAGCCTTCGTCACTCTTGTCGGTCTCGGCGTAGTCGTCGGCCGCGGCGCCTTCAAGTCGGTTGACGGTGATAAGGTCGAGGGTCCACTGCGCCGGCTCTTGGGCATCTCGCGCATGGGCGAGGGTGGTATAGGGAACGCGCACCTTGTAGACGTCCTCCCCAATGCCCGTGACGAGGACATCGATGCCGTTCTTGCGAGGCCCGAGCTGCGTTTCGAATTCGGAGCGCTCAATGGTGTTCTCGCGCCGCTCGTCGCGCACCCATTCCAGCCCGTTTCCGCGCGGCTCACGACGATTATAGACCACGGAGGCCTGACCGATATCGCTTTCAAGTCGCTGCGCGGTCGGTCCCGAATTCACCTTGGCGATGATCTTAGTCCCGACGATCGACATCCACGCGTCGGCGCGTTCGCGCCCATAGGTGTCACGGATCTGCGCAATGTCCTGCACGCCGAGACACACGCAAACGCCCTTCGATCGTCCGATATCCAGTAGCGCAGAAAACCGGCTGATCTTCGGCAGCTGGGCGAATTCGTCGACGAAAAACCAGATGCGGCGGAGCTTGGCGTCGCCAAGTTCCGGATCTGACACGATGCCGGAGGCAATGGTCAAAAACGCGCTGATCCAGCCGTCAGACTGGTCAGAAAACCGGCCGGACTTCTGCAGGATGACGGTGCGCCGATCTGTCTTGTAGAGGAGCCAGTCGCGCAACGAAAAACGTTCCAGACCTTCATAATTCGCCCACGCCGTTGCGAGCAGACGCAGCGTGTTCGTATCAGCGGTGAGCGTCGAAAGCGTCGAGGCGACTTGTCGATAGTCAGCATCCAGAAAGCGAACCGCGTCGGGGTGATAGCGATGCGCGACCTCCAGAAGTTCAAGATGGTCACGGCGCGTCTCGGCCACCAGATCGGCCCACGTCCACCTTCCAGGGTTCTCATGCATAAGGCGTATGGTACATGCGGCTAGCACGGCACGGGCCGAGTTGGAGAAGAACCTGTCCCGTGACTCGGGGATCAGTCGCGTGGCCAGCTCAACGGCATCCTCTGGAATGCGCAGATCCTTAGCGATATCCCAGACATGGGATCGCCGATCCTGCGGAGCAATGATGATTGGCTGCACCCTGGAACCATCCGACTTGATCGTTGGCGGCAGCTTCTCGGTAAAGTCTCCCTTGATATCGAAGACGAGAACCTTGTCATGTCGCGCGATCGCCGAGACGATCAGCCCGCTCATGGTTTGCGTCTTGCCGCCGCCAATGGAGCCAAAGATGATGAAGTGTCGAACCTCACGTTCGAGCGCCAGCCGCCATCCATTGAACCAATGAAGGCCGTCCCTCTTGTCGATCTTTTCGGCTTTTGCGGCTCGTAGCAGTTCGGGCATGCCTGCGACAGTCCGACCGGACTTGATCCATTTATCCGGTGGCATGAGGAAGGCAATATAGCCGCCGATCGAAATAGCAATGATGCCTGTCACGAGCGTGGCAGTCACCAACCATTGGAGTTTAACCAGATAGTCCGGGGTGTAGCCGAAAGCCTGAATGAAGTGACTGCGGCAAAGATCGGAGGACCAGGATTTGAGGCAGTCGATCGCCTGCGAAACCGATAGGCGGTAGGCCGATCCGTTCGTGGCGTTCCATGAACGAAGCGCAAAAAAATAAACCCAGACAAGTGCCGAGATGCCCACAAGGAAGAGACCGGCATAGAGCAGAATAGAAAATTCGGAACGTCTGGGTTTGGTGATCATTGGCGCAACGCCTCCCGACCCAGCTTGATCATTTGTTCGCGAAGTCGAGCGTCACCCTTTCTTCGATTTCCTGTCAGCAGAACACCAAGAATGTAGGCGCGGTCCTCATCTCCGAGGCTTGCTTTGATGACCAGCCCGCCAAGCTCGATCTTGTGGCGGGTGTCTTCGCTTCGTTCGCGCTTGCGCATTTTTCTATACTCGCCTTGCAGGGTGCTAAGCGTTCTGCGTAACGTCAGAAGGTCGCTGTTCATTCTCCCGCCCGGCGCGAAAGGAGTGAACCATCTCGGCAAATGCCGCCTCAAGTTCATTCTCCGAAAGATCAAGGGTTTCGACGCCGGCTTTCATGGCGATTTGTCCAATCCTGAGTGCTTCCTTTTCTTCAGCTTCGCGCAGCTGCTTTTGCAGAGTTCTGATCTGGTCACGGATCGCGGAAGGGGATTTGGCGCGGGCCATGTTTTTTCTCCTTTTCGGCATTGAACGGTGAGAAGATTGCAGCGATGTTCTGTGTTTGTAAACATCGATGATGCATGAAAATGAACCCATGCGATGTAAGGTGGATCGGCGCAGCCGATACCGCACTCCGTCATGCGAACAAAACGATCGTTTTGTTAAATGCGCACTTATACATTGTTTTCAACAATGTAAGATGGTACGCGGGTTTCATGGCGATCTATCATTTGCGCGTTCATCAGATATCCCGTGGCAAAGGGCAGAGTGCCGTTGCTGCCGCAGCATATCGCCACGCGACACATATGAATGTCGCGCGCTCCGGAGAGATTGCCGACTACAGTCGAAAGAAGGGCTGTATCCACAGTGAAGTCGCATTGCCCGAAGGCGCCCCGCGGTGGATACATGCCTGGCATGATCGATATTCGCCACACGAGTTTGCCGAGCATTTCTGGAACCGTGTCGAAACCAGCGAAAAGCGCGATGACGCTCAACTCGCGCACGAGTTCGTCGTCGCGCTGCCTGTTGAGTTGTCCGTAGAGCAGAACAAGGCTCTGGTTCGTGACTTTGTGCGCAATCAGTTCGCGGCGCGTGGGCAGGTCGCAGACTGGAACTATCACGATGCTACAGGCAATCCGCATGTTCACATCATGGTGGCGTTGCGGCCGCTGACCGAGACAGGCTTTGGCCCAAAGCGGGTTCCGGTTCTTGATGGTGACGGTCAATCGGTCCGAAGGCCGCCAAAGGTCGAGGGTCAAAAAGGGGAGATCGTCTATCAGCACTTCGCGGGTTGGAAGGACCGTCTTCCCGAGATCCGCGCAGCCTGGTCGCAGGAGGTCAATCGTCATTTGGTTGCGCATGGATATGACGCGACGGTTGATCATCGCAGCTTCGAAGATCGGGACATTCCGCTGGAGCCGACGACGCATCGCGGCCCCGCCGTCGACGACATGGAGGCGCGCGGCATTCAGACCGAGATGGTGCAGCAGCACCAACAGGTCATGCGTGAGAATTTCCGGAGGCTGGCGGAGGATCCTTCGCTTGTTGTGAAAATGATCACGGCTCAGAAATCCGTGTTCGATGAGCGCGATGTTGCGAAGTTGATCCATCGGTATGCGTCAACGTCTGAAGAATTTACCGGGCTTTTCCTCCGTGTCGGCGCGCTCGAAAACCTTGTGACGCTTTCCCCGGAAATCCGCGATCCGTTCACAAACAAGCTTCTTGAACGGGAGAAAATGACGACGCGAGAAGTCCTGCTTATGGAAGCGGGGATGATCGATGGCGTGCGTCAGCGCGCGACGGATCAGTCATTCGGCGCCCCGCCGCGTCGCGTTGAAAAGGCGATCGCGGACTTCTCGAAGTCGCACGGGTTTTCTCTTTCTGACGAACAGGCAATGGTGGTCCGCGCCGTCACGTCCGATCGCGGCGTTTCGATGGTGGTCGGCTATGCGGGTGCGGGTAAGTCCACGGTGATGGATGTCGTGCGGCAGGTGTACGAAGGGCAGGGGCGGCGTGTTGTTGGCGGTGCGCTTGCCGGCAAGGCGGCCGAAGGCTTGTCTGAATCGGCGGGTATCGAGAGCCGGACGCTGGCGTCCTGGCGCATGTCGTGGGAGCACGACAAGTACCGCCTTCAGAAAGGCGACGTGTTCGTTCTTGATGAAGCCGGAATGGTCTCATCAAACGACATGGCGATGTTGGTTGATGCGGTGAACGCTGCACAGGCGAAGCTTATTCTCGTCGGAGATGCGCGGCAGCTTCAGCCTATTCAGGCTGGCGCTGCGTTTCGCGCCATAGCGGATAATACGGGGTTTGTCGAACTGACCGAGATGCGCCGTCAAAGCGAATCTTGGATGCGGGACGCCTCCCTGGCATTTGGCCGCGGCGATAGTCGCGCGGCGCTTGAAGCGTATGCCGACAAGGGACACATCCATATCCTGAGCCATCGTGACGACGCCATGTCTGAGCTGGTTGGAGCATGGGGTGCCGATTGGCGTGCAGGCGCCGATACACTGATGCTGGCGCACACCAAGGACGCGGTGTTCAGTCTGAATGAACGGGCACGCCATATCATCAAGGCGCACGGGGGGCTTCAAAACGAAGTGTCGTTTGACGCGGTGCGTGGCCCGCGCGCTTTCGCCGTTGGCGACCGGCTGTTGTTCCTGGAAAATGATCGCGACCTTGGCGTCAAGAACGGGATGCTGGCGACCGTGGAAAAGGCGAATGACGGCATTCTTGATGTTAGGCTCGACAATGGCAGGGCCGTTACGGTCAACCATGAGCATTACAATAACGTTGATTATGGCTACGCGACCACGATCCATAAATCTCAAGGATCGACTGTCGACCGGGTGCATGTGCTTGCCACACAGATGATGGATGCGCAGCTTTCCTATGTCGCGCTATCGCGTCATCGCGAGACGGTCAGGCTTTATGCAGGTCGGAATGACTTTCCTGAAACCAAGGATCTGCTGGACACGCTGTCGCGGGACCGGCTCAAAGATTCTACGTTAGCCTACGAGCATACGCCCGACTATCAGCCAGAACGGGACGCATTTATGCGTCGGCGCGACCTTCCGGACATCGGCGAACTGCGCGGTCTTTGGCGTCGATCGCTCGATGCCATGCGTTCGCGGTTCTCAGATATTGCGGAACGGTTCAGGGCAATTTCCGAACGGCTTTCGCTTGCGCGTCCGCAAGCGGTCGAAGTCTCGCCGAATGTCACGCCTGCCGACGGTGCGCGGCCTGTTGAAGCTGAAAGAGAGATCTGGCTTCCTGAACTGACGCCAGCGGTCAGTCAGGCGCTTTCCCGGCTTTCGGAAGTGGACCGCAACACGAAAGGCTACAGCGGCAAACGGGGGCGCTGGTTCCGCGCTGCCGAAACCGAGCTGACGCAGATGTCGTCAGCGGTCGATCTGGTCATGTTCAATGACCAGATCGCAGCGCTCGTTTCCCCGGTTGAGGTTCGATCTCTCGGCCGCGATCCGGATGAAGACAAGCTTCAGTCGCTTGTCGCGCATCTTCCGCCATCGGTGCAGACCTTCATCAAGGAAAACTGGCAGCTCGTGCATGTCGGCCAGCTGGCCGCAGACGACAAGAGCCGCGTTGATGTTGCGTCCATCATGGTCACGGAGCGGCGCGATGCTGGCCTTGAGGCCGATTATGAAAAGGAGCGGGCACGTTATCGCCTTCCGGATGAACCGCTTATTCCGGCCGTGACGAAATGGCCCGTTTCGGTCGAAGCCGTTGCCCGTGATCCGGCCAATTACGCGGCGGTTACCAAGTCGCTGCACCGGTCTGCGCTTCAGAACATGGGCAAGGTCTGGCGCGATCCGGCCGCGATCCTCGACAAGCTGGCGGCGGCGGTGACGGATGGCTCTGATGTCATTCAGGTCCTCAAAGCGATGGACGAGAACCCGGCATCACTAGGCGATTTGCACGGCAACACAAACTTCCTGGGGCGCCCTGATGAAGAGCGGAAAGCGGCACTTGCGGCGGTGATGCCGGCAACCAGTAGCGCTGATGCCTTTGCCGGATCATTGAAGGTGAGCATTGAGGGTGCCGAAAAATCGGAAAGGAAGCTGCGGAGCCAGATGGCCGAGCCGATTGACGGGCTGTCTGAGGCCGCCAGAGATCTAGTGGCCTCCCTGGTGAAAGCTTCTAACCTGCCGGCACGCCCTGACGACCGTCGTGTTCTTGAAAGGACGGCGATCGAAGACAGGGAAGCGATCGGCCAACTACGGGGTGTCGCTCATGATATCAGGGCAAGGTTTGGCGATAGCAGCGGCGCGCCGGCTCAGAATATGATCGCACGCGCTATGCCGGAACTTTCTCAGGAAGCAAGAACGAGGATCTATCGTGATGCCCGCCAGATCTGCGCTGCCTATGACAGGTGTGTCGAGATCAATCGGACACAGCGGCGCGAAACTCGTCTCGAGCACGAGAAGTCGCAGTATCATTCTATCGGGAGATAAGCGCTCCAAAATCGGCAAGAATGGTGACTGATCGCCCTTTTGTTCTCTTGGATGTTGCATCAAGGCGGCCATTGTGGTGAATTGCAGATGTAATACGCTGCAATTTCCGCACTGCAAGAGGTTTCCCTATGCGCATCGCGATCAGCCTGGCACTGGCTGTGCTCGCTGGCTGTACCAGCACAAGAGACGTTCCGTCGGATTCCCCTACGATCAATTACATCGACAATCAAGTCCATCTCGTTCGAAGCGAGTTGAACGATGCAGCGCTCTATCAAAATGTCCTGGAAGCGCGTGCTACGAATACGGTTGAGGTGCGCAATCCGGGGATTGCCCAAGACCCGATTATGAAGATCGTTGATGCCGAATGGCAGGGAACGTTGGATGAGCTGACAACGCGGGTTGCCAGCGAAGTGGACTACAGCGTGTCGGCGTCCGGGGAAAAGTCCGGCGCTCCGATTTTGATCTCGACCAATTTCTACAATCTGACGGCCTTGGGATTGCTTCGGGAAGCCTATGGGCAGGCGAAGGGACGTGCGCGCCTCGTGATCGATCAAGGCGCCAGACACATGACAATCTATTACGCTCGCCCTGAGCAAAGCCCGATCCCGCATCAGGAGGACCTCAAGCCGTGAGCCAGACCCTTTCTCACCGTGGCGTTCGTGCCATGACGCTGACAGGCATTCTTATGGCCGAGTTGTTGTCTTCATGCGCAACAATGAAGGACGAAGCCCCGGAGCCGCCGCCCATCCCGCAACTCGGCGGCCCTGACGACCTCACTAGTCCGAGATATGCGCCGTTGTCCTACAAGCAGTTTGCTTCCCGGGCCAAACGCGGAAAACTTGGCGGGACCGAGGTTGAGGAGCAACGCTATTCGGTCCTTCGGGACGCTGCCCTTGCCTATGGGGCACAAGCAGGATTTGAGCGGCGCAGCTGGGAGATCATGAACGATCTGGAGCGTGAATCGGTCAAACTCTCTGAAACCTTCAATTTCAACCGGGTCGCGTTCAAGGCGCCGCGGGAAACAGGCTACGTGTTGCCGCCGGTGATCACCCGCGCCACGGCAGCAATCAATGTCACCGACAACGGCCGCAAGAGCGTTGCCGCCGACGAATACTACCGCATCGAGGAGCCCGGCCGACTGGTCGCCATTCTGCCGACCTGGCGCGACTATCTGGTGTTGCCGCTCGATACGCCGCGCGAGCCTGACGATCGGCTGTTGCCGCAGGATGCTGATGAAACGAAAATCTGGTCGCAATATCTCGATGAAGGCTGGGCGCAAGGTGTGCAACAGGCCGATGCCGCTTTACAGGAAAACATGAACCTGTTGCGGCGTGACTATCTCGGGATGGTCGAGTATCGCAAGGCAGTGGAAGCCGGCCTTATTACCAACCTCGTGCTGAAGTCGAGCGAGACCCGCGCGGCCGGCGACGTCAACGAGCTCTATATTGGCGAGCGCCGTGTCGAGATCGATGATGCCGCCCGGTTTGTTAAAAACCCGGCCCGATGGAAGCCAATCCAGAGACGTTTTCAGGTGGCCAAGTAATGCCGGCGGTTGATCTCTCGAATTTGACCGAGGACGCCTATGACCCAAGGGAACCCTATGCCCGTGTCCTGACCCATGAGCCGTTGCGTTTTGACGGCGACATGGACCCGTTTCAACAGTTGCTGGTCGGGGCCTCCATCAAAGGGGCGTCGGACATCCGGATACAGACCGACAGTCGTATCCGGATCAAGATGCACGGCACGCAGCATTTTGCGACGGCAAAGCCCCTGAACGCCTCCGAGGTTTTGAGTATCCTGAGCCATATATGGCGGTCTGAAGATGCCTTCAGCATCTTGCGTCAAGGGCGGCCGCTGGACTTCTCGTTCGAGGTGCCGATCGATCGCCACCGACGTCAGCGTTTCCGTGTGAACGCCAAGGGCGTGATGAAAGGTGCCGGCGACGGCATTTCCATGACAATGCGGCCGTTGCCAACAAAGACGCCGACGATCGATGATGTCGGCCTGGACAGCGAGGTCCGCCCATACATGTCGCCTCAGCATGGCATTGTCGTTGTCGCCGGCGCGACCGGCCAGGGAAAGTCCACGACACTGGCCGGGATCACGCGATTTCATCTTGAAAACACGGCCGATCCGAAAGCAATCGTCGATCTGCAGGCGCCTATCGAGTTCACGTATTCCGACGTACTGACCGATCACAGCGACTGCGCGTCTTCCATTGAGCAGTCGGAAATCGGCGAAGGGCGCAACCTGCCGTCTTTCGGCGACGGGGTGTGGGCGGCACTGCGCTGCGCGCCTGATATTATTTCGCTAGGCGAGGCCCGCGACAAAGCCTCCCTCGAGGGTTGCCTTGAGGCCAGTCTGACCGGCCACTTGGTTTACACCACCACGCATGCGGGATCGGTCGCGGAGGGCTTGCGGCGCATGGTCGTGAACTTCCCGGCCGAAGAACGCGATGCGCGCGCGTTCGACCTGATCACGTCGCTCCAGCTCTTCGTCGTTCAGCACCTGGTTCGCACCAGCGACCATCGCGGCCGCGTGCCATTGCGCGAGTATCTGCTGTTTGATGACTATGTGCGCGATCAGTTTGTTTCGGTCCCTATCGGGGACTGGCCGAAGGTCGTGAGCCGTCTGATGCAGGAGCCGGCCGACCGCGTTCTTGCCCGCTCCATGCATGATGCAGCCCAACAGAAAGTTGATGAGGGCAAGGTGTCGTATGACGACGTCAGGCGATTGCTGCCGCACCACTGACGGCCGCTGATCACGAAGGAGGAAAATATGCAAATTCCAAAGTACCTTCGCCCCGTCAGGGATCATAAGAACTATGAGGCCGGCGTCGGAGAACGTGCTGTTCGAAAGCTTGTCTATTGGCCAATCATCTTGCTTCTCTGCTTGCCGGCCGCCGCCGCGATGGCGGCTGTTGCTCTATCCTTCGGCCTGTTGTTCTTGAAATTTCTGAACATCATTGAGACTGCTATTGCAAATCATGACTGGCTTATGCTGTTTTTGATCGCTCTCGCCGCAGCGGCTATCCTGTCGCTATGGAAGCTCGCCTACGTGATCCATCGGTACTTCATTCTTTAATTAGCATTGGCAGAATGGGTGAAGGTCCTCATTTTATGCAGATTCCATAGTTGTCCTGTTTTTGGAATGACCGGGATGGGGCCGACTGCTGACTGGCAGGTTTGGTCTCATTATTTAGCGAAGCGGACATTCGGACTTGAGAGGCGCATAATCGTTTTCGGCCCAAACCGGTCCTTCACGCCAACGGCAGCCGGATGGCCGGTCCCAGACAAAACACGACATTCGTTCTGCACCTGCATCAGATGTCCCTGCCTACCGGCCGGGCAGACACCCTATCGCACCATGAATTTGTAGGCGTCGGCGGCAGTGCGGCTTTTAAAGGCTACTTCTGTCGTCCCCATTTCGAAAGCTTGCTCGTAGTCCATGCCAGCAGCGAGGCTCTGGTAGAAGAGGTAGCTAACGTATTCGCGAGTCAGAACAGAGGGTAATTCCGTTCTTGCGTATCAACAGAACGATCAACAATGATCACTTCGCCCACGGTCTTTTGCCCGCCGCTGCCGATCGTGTAATCGAGCTTCACATCGACAAATTCAAAGGCTGAGAAGATCTCCCGCACCTCCGGCCGGTCATTTAGTGACAGGATGAACCGGCCCTTGATGCGGGCAAGCCGTTCAGCCATCGCAGTAAAGTCGGCGCGCTTGAAGCTGTCCTTGCTGTAGTCGGTTTCGCAACCGTAATAAGGCGGATCAAGGTAGAACAAGGCCCCTTCCCTGTCATAGCGATCGATGAAGGCGCGCCAGTCCAGGTTTTCAATGACGACGCCGGAGAGACGTTCGTGGATTTCTTCCAGGATCGGCCCCAGCCGGGTCAGATCGAAACGGGCAGGCCCGTGACGTTCTACGCCGAAACTGCGGCCCATGATCTTGCCGCCGAAGGCGAGGCGCTGAAGATAGAGAAAGCGGGCGGAGCGCTCGAGGTCGGTTAGCGTTGTCGGGTCCGTTGCGGTCAGCCGTTCGAATTCCCGCCTGGAGGTAAGCTGGAACTTCATCACCTCCATGAACTGCGGATAATGCCGCTGCAGGATCCGGAACAGCGTGATCACGTCGCCGGAATAATCGTTGATGACCTCGCAACGGGCGGCGAGCGAGCGGCGGAAGAAGACGCCGCCCATTCCGATAAACGGCTCGGCATAGAGATCGTGCGCGGTCTGTTCGATGATGGAAGACACGCGCTTGGCGAGCCGTTTCTTGCCGCCAAGATAGGCGGCCGGCGGCGATACGGCCGCACCGAGATCATTCCTTGCATTGTGGGATATGTCCGAATCTGCCACACACCGCGTCGCCTGCGCAGGCAACCGGGTGCGGTGAGGATTCGTTGTGCTTACCGGACGGGACCAAGTTTGGCGACTGACCCGTCGTTTGCAGCCTTGGCGGGCTGCAGGCCGCCCGGGATCCGGGCAGAGAAAAAGGCCGGTGAAATGTTCGCTTCACCGGCCTATTTGTTTTGCAAGAAGTAAGCTTCCGGTGAGGGCCGTCTTGCGAGATTGGCGTGAACATCGGAAGTCCTAGTGCAAACACTAGGAGTAGTCCTATGACCAAGCATTCGATTGAAG
>NZ_JBAKFP010000012.1:0-54487 GCF_053484265.1 Martelella sp. FOR1707
ACATCGGCCGCCGCCCAAAGGGCGTCGTTGTCATCGCATTGTCCATGGTTCACCTTTCAAAAAGGCAAAAGAATCCACCCCTCCCCACGTCGAATGCAGGAAAGCCTCTTGACGGAAACGGTCGGAAATGCGAATCAGTAGGTGCTAGTTACAAAATCGGCTTCCGGACGCTCGTCGTTTGGGGGCCTTTTTTCTTTTGCGCGTTATCCTTTCTTCTGCTGACGTTGAAATTCGTCGTAGAGCTCTTCCAACTGGGCGGAAAGATAGGTGCCGAAGGCATCCGCATCCGCAGCCTTGAGCGAAAGAGAAAAACCGTTTGCGGCGTGCTTCGTTGTCACGCTCATCTTGTTGTCAGCCAGCGACCATTTCTTTTCGCTGACATTCTTCGGCCTCGCACGCCTTCCCTTGCGCTTCAGCTCCTCAAGCAGCGCCAAACACCGCTCCGGCGAGCCGAGCTCCTGAAAACGTGCTTCCGCCACAAACTGACGCGCCTGCTCCAGCTTTGCTGGCGGCAGCAGCAAACGCTTTAGCTCATCCCAACGATCGCGGCCGATCCCTTTGGCCGCGCCGATCTGCTCGAGAATGTCCGTCGGGATGCCTTCCGCGATCGAAAGCATGCGCGAAAGCATGGCGTTATCAATGCTGAGCGCCTGACGAATGGCTTGCCTGTCGATGCCGGATTGCTGCAGGCGGCTGGCAAACAACGCTTTTTCGATGAAGGAGAGATCCGCACGCGCCGTGTTCTCTTGTCCCTGGGCCACGATATGGGCAAGATCCTCAAGATCGCGAATAATCGCACGGACCTTGATGCCAAGCATCTTTGCCGCCCGGGTGCGGCGATGACCATAGACGAGGATGAAACGACCGGCGACGTCCGGATTGGGTCGCACAAGGATCGGCGAAATCTGCCCAGCCTCGCGAATGGCTTCAACGAGCACATTCAAGGCTTCGCCATCTTCCTCGATGCGATCGACATAGGGCGATGGATCGATATCGTTCGGGTCCAGCATGACGATCGTCTCGCCGTCCTGGATGCGCAGCGAATTCTCCGCCATTTCCTCAAGCGACAGCAACATCGACCGCGATGCGCCGCGCAAGGCATATGCCGAGCGCCCGTCGTGCCCGGCCTCGGGCTTATCGCTGGCCTCTTTCGGGTTTATGATATGGTTCAAAAGGTGCTTGCGTGCCATATCAGCCCCCCCGATCACGTGACAAGCGTTTGAATATGCGACAAAAATCTTCTGCTCGTACGGCTGGCAACATCACTTGCGTCCCCATGCCTGGTGGATGAGTTCGGCAATCTCGCCATTGACGTCGTTTAGGCAGCCAATCGCACGGTCATAGGTCGTTCGCGTGAACTGTACGCGCTCGACCTCGTAGAGCGTCTGCTTGGTAATGCCTGCGTCGGAAATGGCCGTGGACTTGACCATGTGGTTCTTGAGCATTCTGCTCCCGAACATCGCCTGCATGAAGCCAACCATCTGCGCCTGCGGTCCGTCCGTCGGCTCATAGCGGGTCACCAGGTAGCGGAACCAGTTAAGCTTGACGCTGGCGCCCACGCCGCGAATTGAATCAAGAATACCGCCCAGCATCAGCAGGAACTGGCTCATGGACAGAATATCGAGCATTTGCGGATGCACGGTAATCAGCACCGAGGTGGAAGCAGTCAGCGCCGTCAGGGTAAGATAGCCCAGTTGGGGCGGGCAATCGATCACAACGACATCATAATCGGCCTCAACTTCCTTCAGCGCCCTGGTGAGGCGGGTGAAAAAAAGTCGGCCCTCTTGGGAAGACCGGTCGGTGGCGGCAAGCGGCGTCTCATATTCATATTCCTGCAGCTCGAGATTGGCCGGTACGATATCGAGCCCGGGAAAGTTGGTCGGGCGTATGATCTCACTGATCGCCTTGATCTGGTCATCATAACGCAACGCCTCAAATAGAGAGGGCGAGTTGTCGAGCTCGGGCTGGATGCCGTGCAGCGCAGTCAGCGAAGCCTGCGGATCGAGATCAATCGCCAGAACGCGATGGCCGGTGAGTGCGAGATACTGGGCGAGGTGGGCCGTCGTGGTGGTCTTGCCGCTGCCGCCTTTGAAGTTGACCACAGAGAGAATTTGCAGATCGTCACCTGGTCGACGATGAGGCACATAAAACTTGTCGGAGCGACCGTTCTTGTCCAGAAACCGGCGCAGCTCCAGGATTTGCTCGGCCGAATACGAGCGGCGGCCGGAGGCTGAAACGACGGGCGAGGGGCCCTTGCCCTCCAGATGCAGTTTCTTGATATGGTTCTGGGTGACGCCGAGAAACTCTGCGACCTCGGCGATACCGAAGAGCCGCAGTCCCTTCTGTGCATTCGGCGGGAATTGCTCGATGCGCAGCAGATCGAGCTTATCCGAGATAAGCTTCCCCTGATCAAGGATCTCGTCGGCAAAATCGGTTTTGCCGGTGTTTGCAACAGATTGTGTCGTCAAGGAATCACTGCCATCGACTCGGTTAATTCTCTAAGAACGCTTTTTACACGGACAACGGTCAAAAAGCGTTATTAGTATGGACCGATTCGTTGAGCGTGCAAGGTATTTTTAGTTAACGAGAGGTTAATGCATCGCTAGGCCGGATACGGCTTGAATACCACTTGGCTCAGCACCGCCCGCCGCGGATCGAACTATGTAAAATCCCCGTCAGACATGCACCCGAAACAAAACGGCAGAATTCCGGTAACTCGCTATTTTATATAGAAATAATCCGATTCCTTACGGCTGGCAACTTCGCCATCCGATAACAAACGCGAAGAGGCATAGCTTGAGCGACCCTGACCGGCTGTGCTGCGCAAGGCCTGCTCAGGGAGATACGGGAGCACTCGATACGTTGACCTCCCGGAAAGGCGGGGTCCGGCCGCGCATCAGCACCCCACACCAAGGGCGTCGTGACAGTCAAACCCCTGTAAAGGTCAAGACGGCGTAGCCCTTCCGCGGCGGGGGAGGGGAGGGAGCCTTTGAGGGGGCTCCGGTCGCCCGGACCGGCCGCGATGGCCGGACAGAAGGATACTCTCCTCCAGCTCATAGCCCCCGACGTTCGAAGGCAGGGCTTCCAGAATTCTTGTCGCCGATGATAGCGTCATCGGGATCTAGCGCGCCGTGCTGGTTCACCGGGATTGGCTGAACGACAGCTGAAACCGGGCCTGCACGTCGCCTTCCCACCACATCGGGAAATTGGTGCCCCATTTGTTGTTGTAGAGGTTGAAGCGTATGCCGCGGTCGAAGCTTGAGGGTCGGTTCGAATAGGGCATGAATGGCTGACCTATCGGCGCGACGAGGGCGGTGTCGAGCGGTGTGAGCTCGACTTCCGTGCCGTCGGGGTGGCGGCTGCGCGCTGCAAAGATGGCCTGTAGCTGACCGCCGCCATTATGCGCTGTGCGCCCGGCATCATGCCACAACCCTGTTTTGAGGAACGACCATTGGCTGAAGCCTCCGAGCGCGAAGGCGAGGAAGCCGGCTTCCGGCATGCGGTTGGCGGGCTTTTCGCGCAGAACGAGCGAAAAATGAAGCGATTGACCGTCGCCCCACACACGGAGTTCGGTGGTTTTCGGCGCGCCAAGGTCAAGGTGCGCATCGAGCGGCATTTCGTGGTGGATGATAACCTGTTCGTCGTCAGTTTCCAGCCCGAGATATCGGGGTGTGAAGACGGCCGAGCGCGCTGTTTTCGCGTGTGAGAGGCCCGGCTTGTCATGGTCGAGGATCGCCCATTCCTCGCGATGCGTGATGTAGGTGTCCATATGCGCGGCGACGTCGCCTGCATCATAGCTTTCGTGGCGGTAGCCGATCAGGGTGTTGTCCGCCAGTATCCGGCCGTCAGGAGCAGTGAGGCGGATGATATCACCGGTCTGAGGGTCGAGCTCCCCCGACCAGCCGGCGACCGTGAACGTATTTACCGGGGCGAGCGGTGGCGTCAATTTGAGCTGCGGCGGGGCGGCATCGGCAAGCGCGCCATCAGCGCGTGACCGGTCTTCTCCGGAGAGTTTTTCAATGGCCTTATCGATATAGCCGCGCTGCTCCGCCCAAGAGGCCTCGCTGTAGATGAAACGATAATCTGCCTTGCGCGCCGCCTGGAAATCGGTTCGGTCCCAGGCAAGGTCGTCGCGCAGATAGGTCTTTATGTCCACGCCGCATGTGTGTTCCGCAAGCATCGCGAGATCCCGCCCGAATGCGGCGCGCGTTTCCGTCAGTCCCTCCGTCTCGAAGGCGTCGTAGAGACGCTGGAGGCTGCGAAACCGGGCCATCTTTACGGGGTCGGCGCCGGCGCCGTGGATCCAGCTGTCACCCGGTTCGATCTCGACCACGGGCAGGCTTTCCCTCCGATCCCAAAGGATTGCGCCATAGGTCTCCAGCGTCGCGGCGCGGATGTCGGCGTCGGGATGGTCGTGGCGGAGCGCGCGATAGACCTCGGTCGTCTGCGACACCGTCTGCGGCCCGATATTGTCGTGGGTGTGGGCAAAGCCGAGCCCATCCGACAGACCGTCCGGGAACTGAACCCCGCCATAGGAATCCTCGTACATAACAACGACCTCCGATCCGTCCGGCGCGCGCCAGCGCGAAAGCGGCGGAAAGGCGGGGACGGGCGAGGCGGTGTTGACGCCGATGTGGAAGAAGCGAATGCCGGCCGCCGCCATCAGCGGCACGATGCCGAGCGTGTGGCCCGGCACATCGGTCATTTTGGCGGCATGCGTCTCGACCCCGAAACGGGCGTCGAGCATTTGCGAATAGGATAGACCAGCGCGAAACAGCGCCGGCGACATCAGCTCCGAATGAGTCGTGAACGGCAGGCCGTGCCAGCGTATGAGACCGTTCCTGATCGCGCGCTCCAGCCGCTCTACCTCGGTAGCCGAACGGGTCGTTAGGTGATCCCAGATCAGCCAGGCCCCGGTGGTCCAGACAAATGCCGGGCGCTCGGGGTCTTCGCGGTGGAAATGCTCCGCTGTCGTCAGCGCCTGGGGGATGAAGACCTCGTGGTACTGGCGGCGAACCCTTTCGGCGTGGTCTGTGAAACCGATATCGAGATGGGTCTTGAAGA
Organism: Martelella sp. FOR1707; assembly: GCF_053484265.1. Lineage (NCBI taxonomy): Bacteria > Pseudomonadati > Pseudomonadota > Alphaproteobacteria > Hyphomicrobiales > Aurantimonadaceae > Martelella > Martelella sp. FOR1707. Next base: position 5,065 of record NZ_JBAKFP010000012.1, read on the forward strand.
CAAGGTGAATGGTGGTCGGCTGGCGCATCGGACGGGCTTTTCTGCGTTTTGGGGGAGGGGCTTTTCAGCCGACCGTGCCGCGCACCACAAGGCGCGTGCGGATGGTCTCGGACATGGCGGGCGCTGCCGGGTCGTCCAGTCGCCGCAGGATCAGGCGGATGATCGTCGCGACGCGCTCGGAAAGGTCGACCTTGACGGTCGTGAGATTGTAGCTGCGCCAGGCCGACTGGTCGATATCGTCGAAGCCGACAACCTTGACGTCCTCGGGCACCCGTAGGCCCAATTCGTGGCGCAGCGCATCGATCGCGCCAAAGGCGCTGACGTCGTTGGCGGCGAAAATGGCATCGACGTCGCTGCCGTAGCGGAACAGGTCGATCGTGGCTGCAAAGGCGGTTTCGTAGGTGAAGTCGCCGGCTATGATGACGGGCTCACCCAGCCCTCTCGACTGCAGGATTTCGACAAAGGTCTGGCTGCGCTCGGCATTGGCCAGCGTATTGGTGTCGCCGGCGAGATAGGCGAAGCGCTTTCCGCCATAGCCCTGCACAAGCGCCACGGCCTTTTCGATCCCGTCGCGCTGCAAGACCTCGACACGATCGAAATGGGCCTTGCTTTCGCGAAACGGTGGCGGCAGTTCGCCGTCCTCGCGCGGATAGCTGAGATAGATCGGGACCGCCCGGTCGAGATAGCGCGCCAGCGTATCGGGCTTGACGTTTTCGGCAAAGGCGACGATCGAGTCGAGATTGAAACCCTTCATATAGGTGAGCAGCCGGCTATCCATGGCCCGGTCGGACCGCGTCTTGAACAGCAGGGTGGCAAAGCCCTTGTCCTGCAATGCCGTCGTCAGCGCATCGATTTCCTGGCTCTCCCACGGGCTGCACACCGCGGGCACGATAACGCCCACAAGGTGCGAGCGGCGCGTCACCAGCGCGCGGGCCGCCATATCAGGCGTGTAGTTCAGCTCCTGCGCGATCTTGAGAATACGCTGGCGCTTTTCGGGTTTCAGCGAGGCATTCGGATTGAATGCGCGGGAGACCGCCGCGCGCGAGACATTCGCCGCCTCGGCGACCATGTTGGCCGTTGCTCTTTCCCCGTTTCTGATCGGTCGATCCGACAAGTTGATGCCTCATAAATATGAAAGCGTTTGCAATAATGTCTGCGGAATTTATCCCCGGACCTTGGGGAGAAGTCAAGCTCGACTTCGCTGCGATTGTCATAAAACCCCCATTATATCAGTGGTAATAGAGGTTCTTGTGTCAGCCAGCCAAGGAAGGGGAGATGAATTTCGATGAGTCATGTTGACGAGAAATTGAAAACGTGTTCATTTTTGATGCGGCGGTGCGTGGAGGTATCCGCGCAGTTCGTAACGCGCGCCGAAAAGTCGGCGACATCCAGACAGGGAGGAGTTTCGTGATGGTCGGACGTTTGAAAACCCTAATGATCGCCCTTGCCGGCGCCAGTGCCATGGCCGCACCGGCATTTGCGACCGATCTCAGCATTACATGCCGCTGCGTTGAAGGCGGCGCCAACAGCCAGATGGCCGAGTGGATCAAGCAGAGCGTCATTCCCGGCTTCGAGAAGATGAAGTCGGAAAGCGGCGAAGACGTTTCGGTCACGCTGAAGGAATTTGCCGGACAGGACGAGCAGCTCACGCAGCAGCAGGCGCTCGATTTCTCCACCGGCGCCGGCGCCGACGTCAACGGCTTCGATGGCTTTCTTATTCCGAGCTTCGTGGAAGCCGGCCTCCTGAAGCCGCTTGACGAACTTGCAGGTCCGGCCGTCGATGAGTGGGAAGGCTGGGACCACATCTCCGAGGGCTCCAGGCAGTTGATGTCGTTCGACGGCAAGGTCTACGGGATCGCGCTCGGCACTGATGTGCGCATGATCTTCATCCGCAAGGACCTGTTCGAACAGGCCGGCATCGATGCCGATAGCTGGCAGCCGACCTCCTGGGACGATCTGCTGGATGCCGCGCGCAAGATCAAGGAAGCCGTGCCGGATTCTTCGCCACTGCAGATCAATGCCGGCGTTTCGATGGGCGAGGCGACCACGATGCAGGGTTACTACATGCTCGTGCTCGGCGCCGATTCCGGACTGAAGGATGGAGATGGCAAGTGGATCGTTTCCAGCCCCGGCATTCTGGACACGCTGAATTTCTACAAGACGGTCTATCTCGATGAGGAACTCGGCGATCGCCGCGCCCAGCTTCTGGGTGATGGCCGCAACCGCACCTTCGCAAACTTTCGCGATGGCAAGACCGCCATGCTGGTGGAGGGCGACTGGTTCTATCGCGCGGTCACGGCCCCCGGCTCCGAATTCGAGCTGAAGGATCGCGACAATCTGATGACCTGGAAGAAGATGCCGGCCCGCGAGCCGGGCGCCGGTTTCAGCGGCCAGGATTTCGTGACGATTTCCGGCGGCACGGGCTTCGTGCTCAATCCGAACACGGATGCGCCCGAGGAAGCCTGGGACCTGCTTGCCTACATGAACAGCAAGGAACAGCTTGAAGCCTTCCAGACCTACCAGGCCCGTATTCGCCTGCGCGACGACGTCGGTATCCCGGATTCGCCGTTCCTGTCGGAAACCTCGCAGGAGCTTCTGCCCCTGACGACGGCCCGTCCGAACGATGCAGATTACAACAAGGTCTCTGCCGAGGTTCAGCGCATGACCGAGGCCGTCGTTTCCGGCGAAATGTCGCCCGAGGAAGCGATGGAGCAGTACAAGTCTGCGGTGACCGAGATTGTCGGCGCCGAAAACACCGTAAGCCTTCAGTAAGTCTTCCGGGGATGCCGCATGGGCCTCACCATGCGGCATCCGCATTCCCGCGCGGAGCCAAAAATTGAAAAAATTCACGCTTCTATCCAACAGGGCGGGGTCGCTGTTCATGGCGCCCGCGGCGGCGCTTGTCGGCGCCTTCGTGATCGCGCCGTTCTTCTGGATCATCTTCGTTTCGTTCACGAACCGCACGCTGCTCGGGAAGACGGCCGTCAATCCGGAATTCGTGGGCTTCGATAACTATATCGCGCTGTTCGATCCCTCGAACTTCTTCACCCGCGGCCAGTTCGGCTTCTCGCTGATCCTGACGATCCAGTTCGTGCTGTTTTCCGCCATCATCGGCCAGGCGGTCCTTGGCCTGCTGCTGGCGTGGCTGATGCAGGCGGTGCCAAAGCCGGTGAAGAGCCTGACGGAGACGGCGGTCATCGGCGCGTGGATCCTGCCGGAAGTGGTAATCGGCTTCGCATGGTTTGCCTTTCTGGACTATGACAACGGCACGATGAACGAGATCCTGACGAGCCTTGGCCTGCCGCGCGGCGACTGGCTGCTCGACTATCCGTTCTGGGTGATCGTGTTCTTCAATACATGGCGGGGCGCCGCCTTCTCGATGATGCTGTTCAACTCGGCCTTCTCGTCGATCCCGCCAAGCTATTTCCAGGCGGCCGATGTTGCCGGCGCATCCTCGTGGCAGAAGTTCCGCGATATCGCGCTGCCGCTGGTGCGCGGCCATGTTGTCACCGATCTGATCCTGATCACGATGTGGACCTTTAACGTGTTCACGCCCTACCTGCTTACCAAGGGCGGACCGTCCTACCGGACCGAGGTTCTGTCGATCTACACCTATCGCATCGCCTTCCGCGATTTCGAATTCGGCAAGGGTGCCGCTGTCGGCGTGGTCATCATGTTCATCAATCTTGCCTTCGCGCTGATCTACCTGCGCGTTGCACGCAAAAAGGCTGCGGGAGAAGCGCAATGAAGCTCGGTTTCCGCCAGTATGTCTCCCGCATCGGGTTCTCCGCCTTCGCGGCCATTCTCGGCGCTGTCTTTGCGCTGCCGCTGATCTGGTTCCTGTTCGCGCCGTTCAACGCCCGCGCCGAGCTCGGCTTGGCCATTCCCGACCCGTTCACGCTGCAGAACTTCGCGACGGTGTTCGAAAACAGTTTCGCCATCCGCGCGCTCCTCAATTCGCTCATCCAGAGCGTCGGCGGCGTGGTGCTGGTCGGCGGGGCGGCGACGCTTGCGGCCTATGCGCTCTCCCGTTCGGCAATGCCCGGCAAGGGCGCGGTCACCTATGTGCTGTTGCTGTTTTCCTCGGTGGTTTCGGGTTCGGCCGCCATGGTGCCGATCTTCCTGATCATCTCCGCGATGGGTCTTATCGACAGCCATCTCGCCGTGATCCTCGTTTTCGCCGGCGGATTGCTGCCGACGGGGATGTTCATCCTGCGCGACTTCATCGACGGCATTCCGCGTTCCTACGAGGAAAGCGCGATGGTGGCCGGCGCATCGCCGGTGCAGGCCTTCTTCGATGTCGCGCTTCCGGTGATCCGGCCCGGCATCGTCGTCGTGGTTGTCTGGGCCTTCGTCAATATCTGGGGCAGCTTCCTGATCCCCTTCATCCTGCTCCGCTCGGAGGATCTGATGCCGGCATCCGTCGCGATCTATTCCTTCTATTCGGAAGCGGGCACCCCTGTCGTCACATTGCTTGCAGCCTATGCGCTGATCTACTCGCTTCCTGTCATCGCCCTTTATCTGTTCGTCAGCTGGAAGTTCGGCTTCCGGTTCTTCGGCGGGATCAAGGCCTAAACGGACCAAAGTTACATGGCATCGGTTGAATTCAAGAACGTAACCAAGAAGTTCGGCGCCTTCACGGCCGCCTCGGACCTCAATATCGAAATCGGCGATGGTGAATTCGTCTGCCTGCTCGGGCCCTCCGGCTGCGGCAAGACCACCAGCCTCAGAATGATGGCGGGTCTGGAGTTTCCGACCTCTGGCCAGGTGCTGATCGATGGCAAGGACGTCACCTATCTCCACCCCAAGGACCGGCAGATATCGATGGTGTTCCAGGACTATGCGCTCTATCCGCATATGAACCTCGAGGACAATATCGCCTATCCGCTGAAGGTGCGGGGCGAGGCCACCGACAAGCGCCATGCCCGCGCGAAGGAAGTGGCGGATGTGCTGAAGATCGGCGATCTGATGAAGCGCCTGCCAAGCCAGATTTCCGGCGGTCAGCAGCAGCGCACATCGCTTGCTCGCGCGCTTGTCTATCCAAGCCAGGTCTATCTGTTCGACGAACCGCTCTCCAACCTCGACGCCAAGTTGCGGCTCGAGGCGCGCGGTTTCCTGAACCATCTCCAGCACGATCTGGGCATGACGGCGGTCTATGTGACGCACGACCAGGCAGAGGCGATGGCGCTCGCGACCCGCGTTGCGGTGATGGACCGGGGACAGATCGTGCAATACGCGCCGCCGATCGAGATCTATCGTCGACCGGCCAACACCTTCGTCGCCAATTTCGTCGGCAATCCGCCGATGAACCTTTTGCCGGTGGAGGCGATGATTGCCGACGGCAAGTTGCATCTGCGGGCAGACGGCATCGCGATCGAACCGCTTGCCATTCACGCCTCCTTTGCCGAGGCGCTGAAGAGCGGCAACCGCCTGACGCTTGGCGTTCGACCCGAGCATCTGGCCATCGGCGACACCGAAGCGAACACGATCACCGGCGAATTGTTCGCCAATGAGAACATGGGCCCGGAGAAACTCGTGACGCTCGAACGCGACGACGCGGCGCGCTTCACCGCCCGCATCTTCACCGATGACGCGATTTCGCTCGGCAAGACCGTGACGCTCAACATGAAGGCCGAGCACATCACGCTGTTCGACGCCGAAGGCTACCGGCTGAAGCATGACGATGAAACGGCGTGACATGCAGGACATCGCGCTCACGCTGACCCCGGCAGACCAGGCGCGTTCGCCCTATGCCTATGTGCCATTCGATGTTCCGGAAGGAACGACGCGCATCGATGTGACGCTCGCCTATCCAAAGGCCGAAGACTGTGTCATCGATCTCGGCTGCGTCGACCCGCGGATAACGCCGTTTCCGGCGGATCAGGGTTTTCGCGGCTGGAGCGGCGGCGCGCGCGACCGGTTCTTCATCGCCACCGATGACGCAACGCCCGGCTATATCCACGGCGAAATCCCGCCGGGGCAGTGGCAGGTCATGCTCGGTCTTTACAAGCTTCCCGAGACGGGCGCGGACATCAGGGTCACGGTCAACCTCGACAATTCCGCACGTCCGCTTGCACCTCAGCCCGCGAGAAGCTTCCCTTTACGGGAAGGTGCGGGCTGGTATCGCGGCGACCTGCATTGCCATACGTTTCACTCCGATGCGCGCGGCGCGCCGGAGGTGCTTCACGCGGCGGCGCGCCAGGCCGGGCTCGATTTTCTGGCGGTCGCCGACCACAACACCATCACCCAGCGGCGCTACTTCCATCGCGAGAGCTCGCCGGACCTCGTCTTCGTCCGCGCCATGGAAGTCACCACGGCGGTCGGGCACGCCAATGTCTTCGGCGTCGATGACTGGATCGATTTCCGGATGGAGAGGCCTGAGGATTCCCACAAGATGGCGGAGGCCGTGCATCGGCGCGGCGGGTTGCTGTCGATCAACCACGACAAGCCGACGATCCCCTGGGACTATCCGCTGCCCCAAGTCGAACTGATGGAGGTCTGGCAATCGGCCTGGCCGCTGTGGAACTGGATTTCGCTTTCGCGCTGGCAGGAACGGCTGGCATCCGGGCTGCGGATCTCGGCAATCGGCGGCAGCGACTATCATCAGCCGGAGCGGTTGCTGCCGGAAGGGCCGCTGGTGCTCGCGCGCCCGACCACGGTGCTCTGGATGGATGGGCTTTCTGAAGACAACATCCTGGCAGCCATGAAGGCGGGGCGGGGCTATGTCACCGAAAGCCCGACCGGGCCGCATCTGGAAATCACCATCGGCGACACGCCGATGGGCGGCGCGGTGGTTCAGCGCTCATTCGACGCCGAGGCCATTGTCCGCGGCGCAAAGGGCGATTGCCTCGTCTGGTATGACGCGACCGGCGAGATTGCGCGTCAGGCGATTGCAGCCGATGAATGGCGGGGCGGCTGCAGCGGGTCCGCCAACGGCTTCGTGCGCGCGGAAATCATAGCGGACAAAAGCAGGCCGGATCTGATGGAAGCCTTCAGGCAGGCTGTCGGCGAGAAACCGTGGCCGGGCGGCGTCGACGAGGCGGCGGTCGCCGCAGAGCCTTTCCGCCGCGCATTGTCCAACCCGATTTATCTGGGCATAGCCGAACGTGCCGGCACGCGCTGATTGAACGGCTTTTGATTTGGATTGGTGGAGTCATTCCGGCGGTCGGGCCGGATGTGGGAGGTCGCGATGAAAGAATTCTCCAAACTCATGCATTTCGTGGAGATACTGCGCGATCGCATTTTCGTGGCGACCGAAACCACTGTCGACTTCGTTTTCAAACAGGCGCCGCCGGCAGACCGGGCCGCGATGCTCGCGGGGCCGCAAACGGACTGGGCGCCGGTTGACGCCGACACGGTCTGGGGCGAGCCGCAAAGCTATTTCTGGTTCCACGGCAGCGTTTCCATCCCCTCTGAGCTTGAGGGCAAAAGGGTCTATCTCGGCATCGAGGCAATGTTCGGTCAGGTCATGGGGCGTTCCGATCCGCAATGTCTGGTGCGGATCAATGGCGAGATCGTGCAGGGCGCGGACTATAACCACCGCGAGATCCTGCTGACGAAGGCGGCCTGCGCCGGCGAGACCTTCGAGATCATGATCGAGGCGGGCACTATCGAGGACCGCCGCCAGCTCGGCTTCGGCGCGCGGCTTCTCCTCCATGATACCGAAACCGAGGCGCTCTATTACGATCTCCGAACGCCGCTCGACGTGGCGAAACATCTCGACGTCAACGATCATCGCCGCGATTTCATCCTGAAGACGGTCAGAGAGGCCATCAAGGCCGTCGATTACCGTCCCGGAAACGAGCGGCGGTTCCGGGAAAGCCTCGCGCACGCCCGTGCGATCGCGGCCCGCATCTATGAGGCCGCCGATACCGAGCTTGCCCCGCATATCACCGTCACGGGCCACACCCATATCGATGTCGCCTGGCTTTGGCGCATTCGCGAAACCCGGCAAAAGATGGCGCGCTCGATGGCGACCGCGCTTCATCTGATGTCGGAATATCCCGAATACCGCTTCATGTATAATCAGGGTGTTCTGCTCGACTATCTCGAGCAGGATTATCCTGTGCTGTTCGAAAGGATCGGGGACCAGCATCGCGCCGGCGCGTTCGAGATCGAGGGCGCGCTCTGGCTGGAACCGGATGCCAACATCACGGGCGGGGAATCGCTGGTGCGCCACGTCCTGCGCGGCGTCCGCTACCATCAGCAAAAATTCGGCGTCCGTCCTCGGGTATTGTGGCTTCCCGATACGTTCGGCTACAGCGCCGCGTTCCCGCAGATCATGAAGCTTGCAGGGCTTTCGGTGTTCGTCACCCACAAGATGTCGTGGAGCGACACCAACCGGATGCCGAGCGAAACCTTCTTCTGGCAGGGTATCGACGGCACAAGGGCCCCGACCTATTTCCTCACCACCCAGCCCGCCGACGCAACCACGATCGAGACCTCGTACTGCCCGGACCTGCGGGCCAGCGACGTGATGGGCACATGGCGGCGCTATGCGAAGAAGGAAACCAATGACGAGCTGTTTCTCGTCTACGGTTTCGGCGATGGCGGCGGCGGGCCGACGCGCGAAATGCTGGAGCATATCCGGCGGATGGAGCGCGGCATACCGGGCTGCCCCCGCGTGTCGCAGGGCCACATGGGCCCGGCGCTGGAGCGGATCGTCACGCGCATGCACAAAAATCCCTCCGCCTATCAGGTCTGGGTCGGCGAGCTCTATCTGGAATTCCACCGCGGCACCTTCACATCGGTCGCAAAGGTCAAGCGCAACAATCGCCGTGCCGAGGCGATACTGCGCGAACTCGAACTGCTCGCAAGCCTCGCCTGGCTCGATGCCGGACAGGCTTACCCGGCCGAAGAACTTGCCGCGCTCTGGGATATCGCGCTGCTGAACCAGTTCCACGATATTCTGCCCGGCTCTTCCATCGGCCTCGTCTATGACGACAGCGACAAGGATTACGCGACCTTTTTCGCGCGCGCGGAAGTGCTGCGGCGGAGTATAGTCGAGGGTCTTGCCGGCGCGGGAGAAGTGCTGGTGGTCAATCCCTTCGCGCAGGCGACGACCGGGCTTGTGCATTTCGACAGGGACACGGCCATTGCTGTTGCCGGCCGCACCTCGCAGACCCTTGTGCTGCCCGATGGGTCGGACCGGCAGGCGGTTCCGATTGCCGAAGTGCCAGGCCTTGGCGCCGTTCGCCTTGCGGTGTCGGAAGCAGGCGCACTGCCGCAAGCGCCTTCGGCACTCACCGTGCGCGCCGACCGGCTGGAAAATGATTACATCCTTGCGCGCTTCGATGAAGCAGGCCGTCTCGTCTCGCTCTACGACAAGAAGGCGGAACGGGAATGCCTCAAGGGCACCGGCAACCGCCTCCAGGCCTTCCGCGACCTGCCCGAGGCCTTCGATGCCTGGGATATCGACCGGACATTCGAGGATCAGGTTTTCGAGATCGACGGACTTGCCAGCGCAGAAGTCGTTGAAACCGGCCCGTGGCGGGCGGCGATCCGGTTCGAATGGGTCTATGAGGCTTCGCGCATCGTGCAGGTCGTCTCGCTGGAAACCGAGGGTCGTTTGCTGGAATTCGAAACTTTCATCGACTGGCGCGAGCACAATACCATGGTGAAGGCGGCATTCCCGCTTGCCGTCCACGCATCGGCAACCGAGGCCGAAATCCAGTTCGGCCACGTCAGCCGACCTTCGCACGTCAACACAAGCTGGGACGAAGCGCGGTTCGAAAGCCCGATGCATCGCTGGGTTTCGATGTCCGAACCGGGCTTCGGCGTCGCCTTCCTCAACGATTGCAAATATGGTTATGACGCGCGCGAGACCACGGTGCGCCTGACATTGTTGCGCTCGCCCACCTATCCCTGGCCGGAAGCGGATCAGGGCGAACACCGCTTCCGCTATGCCATCGCGCCGCACGAGGGCGTGGATGTCTCCTCGGTGTCGGCAATGGCCGAGCGTTTCAATCATCCGCTTGTGGCCGTCGAAGGCGAGGGTGCGAAGGCAGCGCATACGCTGTCACCGCCGCTCGTCATCGACAATCCGGCGATCGCTGTCGAAGCGGTCAAGCGCGCCGAAGACGGCAATGGACTGATCGTGCGGCTATGGGAACGTCTCGGCGCGCGCCAGCGGGCGCGGCTCAAAATAGCTTCGGGCCTCACAGCCTTTGCAGAAACCGATCTTCTCGAAGAACCGATCGTGGCGCTGGAACCGCAAGGCGATCAGGTTGAACTCGCGTTTTCGGCTTTCGAGATCAAGACGCTAAGGCTTGTGCCCACGTCCTGAAGGGGTTGAGAAAGGATTTACCGTCATGGACAAGTGGTAGGTGACCTGCCACGGGTTGGAATAGAGAGCAGCCCATTGAGGACGGACTTATAAAAACCTGAGATTGGCGGTGCAAAAGTTGGCCCCGGAAGCCGGCGCGTGCTCGCGTCGGCTAGGGGAGTTTGAGGGAAGGGGCCTTGGATACGTCCCTCATATCCTCCAGACCGACCTCAATGTCCGGGTAGGTGACGATCCACCATTTCTGACCGCGGAGGCCTTATTTTATTGAACAATATTCTAAGTAAGTGGGCGGAGTACCGCTTCTTCGGCGAAAGCCAGCCTTCTCCGCCCGCCCGCCTTCACATTAAAGGCTTTGATCGCCAAGCCCTCATAGGCATTGGAAAGCCCCGTTCCAGTAGACCAGCGCACCCTTTGACTGGTTTTGCCGGATTGCCCGCACCTTGCCGATGACTATCGAATGGGTTGCCCGCTCGATCATCTCCTCAACTTCGCAATCAAAAGCCGCCGGTGCACCCTCCAGAAGCAGAGCCCCGGTTTCCGCTGGGCGCCAAACGGCCCCGGCGTATCGCTCTGCGCCTTTGACTCCGCCAAACCCGGAAAAGTTCTCGGCAACCTTTCGATGTTCCGGACCGAGCGAAGACCACCCGAATCTCGGGTATTTCTTCAACAGTGGCCAACTGGAGGACGCCTTGTTGACACAGGCGAGTACCATCGGCGGATCCGCACTCAGCGACATGGCCGATGTGACGAGAAGGCCGGAAATGTCCTCTCCCTCACCGACGGTGATCACGGAACAATTGCCCACCACCAACCGCATAGCGCTGGTGAAATCTTTGGACGGTACGAGTTCCATTACCGGATACCGAATTCAGCAAGGAGCGGCAGAACTTTGTCGCGGAAATAGGGGAACTCCTCGACGTAATCAACAAATGAGAGCGTCGTTCCGGCGAAGCCTGTCTCGTGCAGCTTGAGGATGCCTTCGGCAACCTGCTGCGGAGTCCCGACCAGCGGGAAGCCGCCGTGGCCCATGGCGAAGAGGTTCTTGATCTGGGCCAGTAGGTCGTGGGGAAACGATTGCGCGTGAGCGAACTGAAGGTTGACCAGATTGTCCACCGCTTCCCAGTCGGCCAGGTCGCCCATAAGTCGGTCCCGAAGGGCAGTTGCTTCTTCTTCCGTCTCGCGGCAGATGACATGGCTGAAGGTCAGAACGCCGACGTCGCGCCCCTTCTCGGCCGCCTGCGCCTTCAGTTCCCTGATTTCGTCAACCGAACGACTGAGGTCAATGGCCGGCGTGAACAGATAGTCGGCGTTGTCGGTGGCAAAGGTACGTCCGGTTGCCGAGCCTGCCGCGTTCAGGATGGGCGGGCGGCCGTCGACGGGCTTGGGGTCGCCGGCGACATGCTTCAGGTTGAAATACTGGCCCTCCCAGTCGAAGTAGTCTTTCGAGGTCCAGAGCTTTTCGACCACATCGAACCACTCTTGGGCGTAGCCATAGCGAGTTTCGTGATCGTCGGGCAGGGTCAAGCCCAGGGCTTCATATTCCGGATTGTTCCAGCCAGCGACAATGTTCAGGCCCGCGCGGCCGTTGCCCACATGATCCATCGTTGCGATCTGCTTGGCGACGACCACCGGATTGTTCGCGGCCGTATGCACCGTGGCAAAGACTGTGATGTTTTTGGTCGAGGCCAGCAGCGCGGTCGCCCAGGTGATTGTCTCAAGAACACTGCCGTGGAAGTCTGTTTCACCGCCGTAACCGATCCAACGGGCGATCGGCAGCATGAAGTCGATGCCTGCATCGTCCAGCATCTGGCCGAGTTTGAGGTTGTTTTCCCAACTGTTGACCCATCGGGACGGCGACTTGGTGACTGTCATTCCGGACGAGCAGTTGGACGAAAACGTCCCGAGTTTAAAGCCGGTCTTGTCTTTCATCATATTGGTAGGCATGGATCCCCTCCATTTAGAATAGTATTTAAATTGTAAAGTCTATTTAAAGCTAGACGCAAAATTGCCTTCCGTCAAACAGAATCGCCGCTATATTCGAATTGAAAAACCAAGAGGAACCGATGACCGGCAAGGCGAACGATCAGAAACTCAATTATCACTGGCACCTTTCAGAGACTGATGTGGAGGTCGTTTGCACCGAGCTGGAATTCGCGTTAATGCGCTGCTTCGAAGCGTTCGGACGCTGGCAGGCGGAGTGTCTGGCCTCTGTCAGCGATGTGGAGGCGACCGGCCCGGAAAACGCATTGCTGCACATGGTTCGCATGAACGACAGGGCTAAAAGCATCAAGGAGCTGGCCCGTCTCGCCAACCGGGACGACATTCCGAATATCCAGTATTCGATGCGAAAGCTCGTGGCGGCGGGGTTGATTGAAAAGCAGGGCTCAGGCCGCTCGGGCGTGACCTATCAGGCGACAGCGGAAGGAAAAAAGATCACGGATGACTACGGCGCTATCCGAAAGCGGCTTCTGATCGAGCAGATCGCAAGCCTGCCGGAGTTTGACGCCCGCTTGAAAGAGGCTGGCCAGAGCCTGAATATCCTTGCTGGCATCTACGAAGAGATTTCCCGTATCGCGGCAACCTACCGTCGATAACGCTGGCATGAGACCTGCGGAAGTGCACACCCCGAGCGAGCCTAATACCTGCGTTGCGTTTTTGAAGGGTTTCAGCCAGCCCTTTGGGCGAGACGATAGCTGTCGCCATTCATTTCGAGAGTGTTGACATGGTGAGGCTTTGTTTAGCGCTGTCAGCGCTAGTCGGAATCGCGATGGCATCCCCTTAGGTTGGGTTTTGGGATTCAGGAGGCTAGCAGGGCAGAGCACCCTGAGGCCTCGAAGCACGGGTAGACCACAACCGCTATCCGCATTGATCCCTTGGCCACAAGACACTGGAGCAGGCTTGCGTCAGGCGGTATCAGCGGCGGCATAAATGAATCTGCAAACCACTGCCGAACTAGTCCTAGCCTGTTCAGATAAGCCGATCCGCTGTGCCAAGCACAACGGATCCGTCTTCGATTGGCAAGTCATTGTCAAGTGGTCGTAGCCGGCTACTCAATAGCGATGTCATTGATTTATATGGCCGTATCGGCGAGGCACAAACGTCGTCGTCCGCTAGCATTTAGACGAAAGTCTTAGCGATAACTGTCATTGAAATGTCCGGTTTTGTTGACACCCCGCATTTTAGTCGCTTGACTAAAGGGTGTAAATCACCCCTGAAATGCATCGAATACGGGAAGCCGTCATGCCTCAAGCACGCAATTTTCTTCGCTTTACAAATGAAGCCAGCCTTGAGGGTGAAATTCATCATAACGGTACCCTCTATCATATTATTGGTGAACCTTCAGGACCGTACAACTTCCATATGTTCGGATACTCACCGCGCGGTCGAAAGGTCCCGATCGGCGGCATCGGAAAGCGTTTCGACGCCAACGGGAATGAATATCTGCATCTAAGTGTGTCACTGCCAGATGGCCCGTTCGAAGCAAACTTCACCGAAGATCCGCGAACGGTCGCATTCCTGCCTCTTTCTCCTCAGAACATCACAACGTCGACTGATAAGGCGACTGCGGGCTAAACCATCGCGCGCAGAGTGCTTCCAGCAATGAGGTAGCGGCCAATTGGCCGCGGCTTTGTCTCGAAGTCCGCCGCCATCTTTTCCCTTCGCGGTCAATGACCAAGCATCTGCAAGGCCGATGACATCTGTCTAACCGGGCTTCGGCTTCGCCTACGGCCACGCCATCCCAACAGATTTGTCGTGACAGCGACGGAAAAGCCATCGGGCGTTCAGCGCCCCTCCTTTGCCCACGGAAAACTTGGATTCCCGTGGAAGGACTGGGCGCCTTGCCCATGGCGGACCGTTGAAAACTGATGCAATCGACGGAGCAAGAATGAAGGATTCTGAACGCTTGAACTATGTCCGGTTCAACGAAAGCGGCGAAACATTTGAAGGCAATATCGCATCGTTGGAATTCGATGAAAATATTCGCGGCGTCAAACTTGACAGCAACAATGAAGGCTCACCTGCATATCGCGTTTACGGCAAAACCCCGAAAGACCGGGAGGTGGAGATCGGCGCAGTTTGGCGGCGCAAGAATGATCAGGGGCAGGAATACCTTCAGATGTCCGTTCACATGCCAGGCCGCACCGTGCGTGCAAACCTTGGCAAATATCCGGGCGAAACTGATGATAATTTGATGTCCGTGATCTTCTGGCGAGATCGAATGCCCTGATCAATACGGGCCAGCGCTTCTGCGTTTGCCCTTTTGCTCCATGCGATGAAGGTCGACCTAAAAGCCGACCTTCATGAGCGGGATACCTGCCTTGCGTGCCTTGTCGGCCAGGTTCTGGTTGATGCCATTACCGGGCGTGACGATCATCCCCTTGGGCATCATTTCGACAATCTTGTCGTTGCGCTTGAAGGGCGCGGACTTGTTGCGGTGCGCGGTCCAGTCGGGCTTGCAAACCACCTGCGCCACCTTGCGAAGTTCTGCCCATTTGGCGGCGATGAGCTCGGCCCCCTTGGGCGAACCGCCGTGGATCAGAACCATATCCGGGTACTTCTTGTGCGTCTGGTCGAGAGCATGGAAGATGGCCTCGTGGTCCTGATAATCGGCGCCGCCCGTGAACGCGATCTTGGTGCCGGTCGGGCAATAGATTTCCTTCTCTTCGTGGCGCTTCCTGGCGAGATAGTCGCGACTGTCGATAACCGCTGCGGTGAGCCCATTGAACGAGGTCTTTGAACCAGTGCGCGGCAGCCATTCACAGCCGACGCTTACCCTATAGTGATCCGCGGCAAGATCTCGCATCGCCTCGAAGGCATTGCGCATTTCAGTCAGCGTATCCCCTTCGGCAGCTTTCCTTTCCAGTTCGACGCTGCTGATCTCACTGCCATCCTGGACGGCGATCAAGCTTCGCTGTTCGGCTTCATTGTCGTCGAGCTTCTTCTGCGCTCGGGTCACACGGCGGTGAAACACATTGGCGACGGCCCACAGCACCTCGGACAGTTCGTCCTCGAGCCGGGTGTTTGTGAACATGGTTTCAAGGCTTTCGAAGATGCCCGCGACGCCAATCTCAACAGCCTCTGCGTCGGGAAGAGGGCGGTAGTCGTGCTCATCGCCGCTCGGGCGGTAGCCAAAGAGGGCGATTTCTTGGAGGAGGTGCGCGGTCGGGCTCTGCGGCTGCTGAACTTCGGTTGTGTAGGCGTTCATCGGTTCGTCCTCTCGTTTTCCTTGCGGTTTGTATGGGGCGATAACAGAACCGAAAGGGCAGGGCTGACACCCGTAGGGCCGAGCGCTAGCGCTGGACCCCAACCGAAAAGAAAAGGGGAGGGTCCACTGAGGGTGGAAACCGCTTTTGTTGAGAGGGCGGGGTTGTCCTTTGTCCTGTCAGACCGCCTTTGCGGTCGGCTTTCGGTTCATCGCCAAAGCCATACAAGCCGCTACGGAAAACGACTTGTCAGGCGAGACCGTGCGTCGGCCAACTGCTATGGCATGCGCAGACCAGCCCATGGTACCGGTCTGGTGATCGCCGCCATGATCTGCCGGTCGAGGTTTTCCCGCAGGACCTGCCTGCCCAACTTGCGCAGATCGTCGTTGAAGTCGTTGAGCGTCGGCACAAGATCGATCACCTCGATGCCTCGCTCTTCGGCCCGGCTGCGCAACTGGCGACTTGCCAGTTCGCCGGCATCATCGTTGTCGTGGCCGATGAACAGCCGCGTGCAGCTCAATGGCGGATCGAACAGAGACAGATGCGTTGCCGTCAGGCAAGCGGCCAGCTCCGCGACCGGATACACCGAGCCGATGGACAGCACTGTTTCAATGCCTTCTCCGGCGATGATGTCGCCGCCCGCACTGCTTGAGTGAAACCTCACGGCGTTTCCGTAAAGCTGCCCCGAAACCCGCTTGGGTTCGGTGATGCGCGCGACAGTGTTGCTTTTCAAATCGAGCAAGGTCCGCGCACATGCCATGACCGCGCCGTCATTATCCGTCACGGCCGCCAGCATGGCAGGCAACTGCCGGGACTGACCGTCCTCATCGCGGAAGAAAACGCGGGGATGATACTTGAGGGCTGGCCCGAAGCGGCTGATATTCCGCCCGCGCAGATAGCGCTCTACGGGCGTATCCTTGAACGGTTTGCCGTAGGAGAAGAGCTTGCGGCCGGATTCGACCTGATCGACATTGGAGGGTGGCTTCTCGTGATCGTTCGCGGCTCGTCCAGGATCAGCCGACACCTCCGGCAGATTCAGGAAACGACGGGCTTCCTTGCAGGTTTCGGCAAAACTGCCTGTCCCGACGATGCTCTCCAGCAGATCGAGAAGATCACCATACTCATGGGTCGCACGATCGGCCCACTTGCCAGCCTTGCGCGCGCCAGCGTCTTGAAGACGCACGGCCATGGATCTACCGGCGTCACCGTACTTGTTGCCCACCTGCCAATAGTTTCCCGCCCGCCGACCGGCGGGCAGATATGTACAGCAGAACTGTTCGGTTCGCGCAGCGAGCTGATCGGAAAGTTGAGAGGCAGAAATCATGTCCACCTCTCCCTGACTGCGACGATTTTCGTGCCTTCCAGCACTTTTGCGAGAACGCTTTCGTCGTCCGGAACGAAAAGGCGTGTCTTCCATGCGATGGTCTCCGTGTAGCAGCCAAGCGCTTTGAAAGCTTTCAAATCCCCCGGTTTGAAGTCTAGCATCTCGATGCGGTGGCGATCCATCACTTTCGACCGCCGAAGCTTGATTTTATTGAACAATGTGAATTGGGCATTGCCAATGAGGAGGGCTTTCAGCACCTCCTCGGGATCAAGCTTGATGGCATCCGAAACGCCAAGCTGAGCCGCGAGATTGACCGCATCGATATGGGTCAGCATGCGGCCCAGGATACGCTCTCCGTCCTCGGCAGTGAGGCGGTAGACCTGCGTGTTGGACTGTGGAAGGTGCTGCCAGATCGGCAGCAGAAGGCCGGCGACAATCGTGATCGTCGATGTGTCGAATTGGGGGATGGTCTCGACCTTGGTCGCCCATGCCCTTTCGAACGCAGCACGCTCGACGGGCTTCCAGCTGGAATCCGCCAGAGTCGATCGGTGCATCGCCTTTTTAAACATCGGCTGGATCAACTGCACGCGCCGGATCGGATCGCCCGCTTCGGTGAACCAGGTCGCCGATGGGATAACAATGGCAGCGGCGCCGGTCTTCTTGTCGACATAGGTTTGGGCGTCAGGCTGACGCTCCAGAAACCGGCGCGCATCGTCGAGCGACATCGGTTTGTTTCGGGTCAGCCTCTCGATCGTCAGGATCTCGGTCTTGCTGTGACCGTGTTCGTAGATCGGCACGCGCTTTTTGACGGTGAAGCGTTCACCCGTGAGCGTCTCAAGGCCGACCTCATAGGTGCCAGCCTCGATCGCCTCTTCGACGATCCCGTCGAGGATTTGGGTGAATGCTTCAAACACCGTGTTCTGCATGGCAATCGTGAGCGCCAGGCAGCGGTTGAGAAACTGGCTGATCGGGGGCAGGGTTTCGCGTAGCGACCCGTCCTGATCGGTCAGCGCCAGAGCGGTCACCTCCTCGAACTTCGTCAGCGAGCATGACAGGATCTTGCCGGCATAGAGCTGGCTGAAGAACCGGCGCAATGCCGCGCGGGCGTAGTCGCTCTCAAGATTGTCTTCCGGTCGGAACATATTTTGACCGCCAGTCTGGCGCTGACCTTTGGTGATGGCGCCAAGACTGTCGAGGCGACGTGCGATCGTGGACAGGAACCGCTTCTCGCCTTTCACATTGGTCGCACAGGGGCGGAACAAGGGCGGTTGCGCCTGATTGGTCCTGTGCGTGCGTCCAAGCCCCTGAATGGCCGCATCCGCGCGCCATCCGGCTTCCAGCAGATAGTGGACACGTTTGCGCGTATTCGTCGCTGCAAGATCGGCATGATACGAACGGCCGGTCCCGCCAGCGTCCGAAAATGCCAGTATTTTCTTGCTGTCGCCCATGAACGCGTCGGTTTCGGAGTAGTTCGACGATGCCGGCCGGCGCTCCAGTTTCATGCGCCCGTCGCGCGTCTTGACGATGCGGCGCGAGCGGCCGGTGATTTCGGCGACCTGTTCGGTCCCGAAATGGCAAATGATCTGGTCAAGGGCCGACTGGACTGGAGGCAAGGCGCCAAGATGCTCGATCAGGTCGTCGCGGGCCTCGACCGCTTCACGGCTGACAACCGGATTGCCGTGTGCATCGTGAACAGGGCGTGAGCGCAGTTCCCCGTTCTCGTCCTCGAAGGCTTCGAAAAGCTGGGTCGGAAACGAGCTGTTGAGATAGTCGAGTACGTACTCGCGCGGTGTTACATCAACGTTGAGGTCATTCCATTCCGACGGCGGGATTTCCGCAATGCGGCGTTCCATCAGCGCCTCACCTGTCGATACGATCTGGACGACGGGCGCGTGGCCGTCATCGATATCCGCCTGCATCGCCTGCAAAACCGAAGGGCATTTCATGGCGGTGATCAGATGGTTGAAGAACCGCTGCTTGTTGCCCTCGAACGCCGATCGCGCAGCGCTCTTCGCGCGCGGATTGAGCGTTGCTCCATCGGCAGTAATGCCGACAGCTTCCAATGCCTTTTCGAGGTTCTGGTGAATGACCTGATAGGCGTTGGCATAGGCATCGTAGATCTCGGTCTGTGCCTCGGTGAGGTCATGGACGAGCATATCATACTCGACATTTTTGAATGAAAGCAGGCGAGCCGTATAGAGGCCAAGCGCCTTCAGGTCGCGTGAAATCACCTCCATGGCAGCGATCCCGCCGCCCTCCATGGACGCGATGAAATCGGCCCTTGTGCTGAAAGGAAAGTCACCGGTCTGCCAGAGGCCGAGCCGTGAGGCATAGGCCAGATTGCTGACCGTTGTGGCACCGGTTGCCGAAACGTAGAGAACCCGCGCATTAGGTACGGCATTCTGCAGCAGAAGACCCACGCGACCCTGCGCCGACGGCTTGCGTTCGCCGCGCTCGCCCTTGGCGCTGACGGCGTTGGCCATTGCATGGGCTTCGTCAAACGCGATCACGCCGTCGAAGTCATGACCGATCCAGTCGAGGATCTGGGCGAGGCGGCTTTTCTTGTCCTGCCTGGCCTGGCTGCGCAGCGTGGCATAGGTCACGAACAGAATGCCCGGCTGATCAGGGATCGACCGTCCTTGCGGAAAACTTGAACTCGAGATGATATCGGCGGCCACGCCGCCGAGCGCCTGCCAGTCACGCCGGGCATCCTCGATGAGCTTATCGCTACGCGAGATCCACAGCGCCCTCCGGCGTCCCTTCAACCAGTTGTCGAGGATGACGGCCGCGACCTGTCGACCCTTGCCGCAACCGGTCCCATCACCGAGAAAGAAACCGCGCCGGAACCGTGCGTTTTTCAGGACGGTCTTCGAGGCGTCCTCCGGCAGCGCTTCGACCGAAAAGGCGCTGGCTTCAGCCTTTGCCGGCTGGATCGACGCAAAGTCATCGACCACATCGTAAGTGCCTTTCAGAAACGTCTCATGGGCCTCGCCGGCATAGATCACGGTTTCGAGCTGAGGGGCTGACAAGACGCCATCGGCTATCAGCTGCGCTGGAAGGCGGGGCCGATAAGAAGGAAGCGGGGCCTGTACGGACGCCATGGCGGCCGACTGGACCAGTTCGCCGGGATGCGGCTTGGCGTGATCAATCGCGATCGTCTGAACCTCGTAGGGCTCGTAGATTTCATCTGAGCCCTGACCGTCGACGCTCATGTCGTCGCGGGCCCGATAGGCGACGTCGCAGATCTCGGCGTTGTCCAGGGGATCCGCTGCGGTTTTTTTGACGGCCGCGCGTGCATTGGCGCGGATCTGCGCCAATGCCGGGGCGACCGGAGCCGGGTGCGACGTTGTCGAGGGCGTCGTCGTTGCCAGCCGGGCAGGGCAGTGCTCGACCACAAGGTCCAGCAGCGCGCCTGCGGTTTCGCAGCGCGCAAACGCCCGAGACTCGACCGACTGCGGCACCTTGTCGAACACGGTCACGCGCGTTTCGACTGTCGTGCCATGCCGCGCATAGGCTTTGCCCGAAATCGAAGCGGTGAAGACAACTGAAGCCGTTTGCTGCAGATCGCTAAAAAACGAACGCCACGAATGCGACTGCGCCGTAAAGGAAGCGCCGGAAATCAGCACAAGGCGACCGCCAGTACGAAGACGGGCGAGGGCAGAGCGCAAGTGATGCGCAGTCGCGGCCCTGTAACGGCGCGTGACGCCCGGTGCGGCCGAAAAAGGCGGATTCATGAGAATGACCGACGGATCGACCGACGGGTTGAGCCGGTCATGGATTGTGCCGGCATCATGGCGGGTAACATCTGATCCCGCGAACAGCTCACCCAGCAAGGCTGCGCGCGTTTGCGAAATCTCGTTGAGATGCAGGTCTGCGCCGGCCATGGCGGCGAAAGCAGCCAAAAGTCCCGTGCCGGCCGACGGTTCGAGAACAAGGTCGTCGGCGGTGATCGCCGCCGCATGCGCGGCGGCGAATGCCAGGGGCAGGGGAGTGGAAAATTGCTGAAGAGCCTGAGATTCATCGGAACGCTTCGTCTGGCTCGGCGACAGGCTGGCGATGGTCTCGATCATCGTCACCAATTGCTGCGGCGTCTTCGCCTGCTTGCGCATGGTGGCGCCGTATCTTTTCAGGAACAGAACCTGGGCGCATTCGGCAGCCTCATAGGCGTGCTTCCACAGCCAGGTTCCGTCTGTATCGGAACCGCCTGACGCTCGCTCCATGGCGTCTCGCAACGCAGATGACGAGATGCTGGTCCCGCTTTCGAGGATCGGCAACAAGATCCTGGCTGCGTTCAAAATGGCGGCGGGATGATCGGTGACGGGGGTTCCGGTCGTGACGGCTTCGACGATGGTCATGGGGATCTCCGGCTTGGTTGACGGTTGAGACCTCCCCTTTCTCTGTCCTGGGAAGGTTCAAACCTTCCCGGTCCCCCTCTTGCTTTTGGTCCGAAGACGAACAGCAACATAGAAAAAGCCGCCCGGTTGTTCGGACGGCTTTTGACTTGTGGCTGTGGGCCGATGGCTATGCGGCGAGAACGTTACGGGCCTCCGCCAGGCAGTCGTCCATTGTTGAAAACCCCCAGCATGAATCGATGACTTCATCGTCGTCGCCCATGATCTCGAAACCGCAATAGTCTCCGCGAAGATAGGCGTCGTAGTCATCCACTTCCGCCCGCAAAATGTCGAGCGCGCGCTCGCGCATCTTGGAAGACAGACGTTTTGCGCCGAATTCACGTCGGGCGTCTTCGAGCGTGACGAAAACGTATCCGACCTGGCCGCTGTCCCATGGGCAGGAAAATCCGGTGGTGTTCATCGTCAGGCCGCTATGGTCGTAGAGATAGAGCGGCAGGATAATTGCGTTTCGCAGAGCGCGTTTTTCGATCGCTTCCAGATTGAAAGGCGCTTCATCCTCATAATCGGCAAGGGCTATAAACAGCTCCTGATTGTCGCGATAGCTGTGCTTGTCTCCAAGGTTATAGCGGGGATGCCAGCAGATCATCGTGCCCAACGTGTCGCGCTCGATACGCGGGTTCATCGGATCGGGATCGGGCACGATCCGGATTGTCTTGTCATGAAGGGTTTCGCGGTGCAGTTCAAACATGCCGTGCTCCTTGTTCAGATACACGGCGAAAGCGCCGCCCTCGAACATCGAGGCGGCGCTCATGGCTGCGATGTTTTATGCTGCCGTATCGAGCGTCGGAATGCTGGACACATCGACGGAGCGTTCGGCGTGCCAGGTGTCATAGGCACTCTGCATGCGCAGCCAGAGGCCGGCGCCATTACCAAACAGTTTGCCAAGCCGAACAGCTACTTCCGGGCTGACCGGCTTACGCTCTGCCAGAATGGCATGAAGCTGTTGGCGCGAGATACCGAGCATACGGGCGATCTCGCTGATGGACTTGCCCGTGGCCGGAATAACGGTTTCACGCAACAATTCGCCCGGATGCGACGGGCAGCGGTCAGGATTGCGGGCCATAATCGTCACCTCTCAGTGATACTGTTCAAAATCGACCACGTAGGCGTCACCATTCTCGAACTCGAATGTCACGCACCACGGGCCATTGACATGCACCGTATAGCGGGTTGGGCTAAAACCGGTGAGGCTATGAAAATTGAAGCCGGGAATGTTTAGATCCTCCGGCCGTGAAGCCGCGTCCAAAGCATCGAGGCGCAGCAGGATTCGCTTGTGAAGACGGGCATGAATGAAGGATTCCGGGCTGAAGCCACTATTGGAGATTCTGACGCGCCGGGCCTACCCGATGAAGTGGCCTGCCGGGTTGGCCCTGGCTGTATGCTCAGGAAATGTCGCGAGGCCTCCTCAAGGGCCTAGCAGCAACGATCTGGCATTTTCCGGGACTGGGCTCATGCTAGCCAGTTTTCAACCTGGAGACCGGGCACCCGCAGGAATTCGCGCGTATTGGCCGTTACCAGCACAGCATCGACAGCCAAGGCATGGGCTGCAATCAGCAGATCATTTGGACCGATCGGCGTACCGGCAGCTTCGAGGCCTGCTCTGATGCGGCCGTACCGGGCATGTGCTGGCGCATCCAATGCGAGTATTTGCATGCCGCCAAGAATGGCCTCGACCTGGGTCGTCAGCTTGGCAGATCCCTTGCGTTCACAGCCATAGCTCAGCTCAGCCGCGGTGATGATGCTGACGCAGATCGTATCCTGCCCGACATCAGCGATATGGCCGACGATGGCGCCGGCCGGATTACGCGCGAGATCCGACACGATATTCGTGTCGAGCATGTAAAGACGGCTCAAAGGTCGATTTCCCTTGCCGGCAGCAGGGTCTCATCGACGTCGGGGAACTGGTCATCAGGGCCGAGCGGCTTCAGTCGCGCCAGAATGTCCAGAAGATCTTTGTTGGGGGCAGGTTCGATCACAAGTCGGCTTCCCTCCCGATGTATCAGCACACGGTCGCCCGGAAGTTCGAAGTCGGCCGGGATACGGACCGCCTGACTCTTGTTATTGCGAAACAACTTGGCTTCGCGTGCTTCGGACGCTTGGGGCTGGGGCATGATAACCTCCTGTCAAAATTTTGTATATACTGTTGCATATACTCGGCCGGATGTGAGATTTCAAGCATAGTGCGAAGCGTAGCACGGCTTTCCATCCCACAGACGGGCATGAATGAAGGATTCCGGGCTGAAGCCACTGTTGGAAATTCTGACGCGCCGCGCAGGACCGATGAAGTGATCGGCATGTGGAACGACATGCTCGGTCAACGGCGCCTCGTTTTCACTCGACGCGTCGAGCGATCCGATCGGCCGGACCTCGGCCATGGATTTGCCGATGAGCTTTGTGACCTGCCAGAAATCGACGTTTGTCTGATCATAGCCCCAGGACGCCACGAAGATATGGCCGACCTCGATGCCTGCATTAGACGGTCGATATCGCGTCTTGCTCGCAAGTGTCCTGCGGCGGTCCCGAAAGCCTGCTTCGATCCGCTTGTCTCGCGCTTCCGGAGTTTTGAACCAATAATGCCACTCGGGGCGCGCACGCTTGCCGACAAACAGCTTGGCGCACGGCCTGCCGCGGTTTTCGAACAGATAGGCGACGGCATCGGATTCCGGATCGGAACGCACGTCAGCACCTTCGGGAATGAAGTCTTCACGTTTCGGTCTGTAAGCTCGCATGGGTTTTGTCTCCGTATCGAACGGCGGAGAAAACAACTTTCTCGCTCTTGTTTTCCGTTCACGGAAAAGACGGCCGCCCTCTAACTTGAGAGCGACCGTCCCCCGGAGACCTGGTGGTGATGAGATCTATTCAGCGGCGGCTTTCAGGAACGCCGGCAGCACATCGGGTTCCGGGTTTTCGACCACGCCCTGCGGCTGCTCATCGGAACTTTCGAAGGCCATACCCTCGGGCAACCAACGCGCTGTGCGTCGAGCCGTTTCCGGATCAATGCCGACACGCTCGTCAGCGCCTTCCCGGAAAGCAGCTTCCATCGAAGCGGCCAGCGCGTCTTTCTTGAAATCGCGCCGCTCATCTGCCCATTTCTGCCCGATAACCTCTGCAGCGACGGAAAGGGCATGCTTTCTCGGAACGCGCGACCAATAGTTCTTCGCGTCCGGACGCCAGCAATATGCAACATCGGTGCTGCAACGCCGTCCAATCTCCTCAAGAACAGGCGAGCTATGGTCGTCGTTCGCCAACTGCTGCTGAACAGCCTGCGCTGTTGCCCAGGCGAACAAAGCCTGTTTCTTTTCCATCGGCAGCGCGGACATCGTGATGAAGTCCTGTGGACTTTCGAGCGAGATCCATGACAGGTCGAGCGTACTCTTGATTTCCTCAAGCATGGCAGCCGCGACTGTATCCTCCAGATATTCACGGCTCTTGAAGACCTCCGCCTGACGCATCGAGATATCGATCGGCGCGGCGGCATAGGCGATGGGCAGGCGGACGATCATCGAATAGAGCATAGCGTCAAAGGCGGTTTGATAGTCGCTGGCAAGGTGGGCCTGCAGGTTCTGATGCCGGATGGCGCGCAGATCCGCCGAAAGCGAATTCGACACGCCAGCCTCCTTGCGCTTTTCCTCGGCCGACATCGCTTCAGAACCACCAGAACGAACCTGCTGTCGCTTGTCGTCCGGATGCACCAGGCCGGCCTCAACCCTCAACGCTCCGCGGTGGTCGATGGAAACAACGCAGCCTGCCCGGGCGCGCTGTTCATCGGTGTATTCCGACCGGTTCACGTCTGCGGAAAGCGCATCCAGATCGTTATGAAGTTGATCCCAGCGCGCCTGCACCTCGTCGGTCCAGGCCTCCTCTCCGATCTCCTCCATCTGCTCGATCTCGCTGTTCAAGGCATCGAGCTTGGCCTGATCATCGGGCGCAGGCTCGACGGGGAGGGGGTATTCCCGACCATAGCGCACATACTGATCATAGGTGACCGAGAGATGCACATCGACCCACTTCCACTGGCCTTTCAGCTTCTCGGCCTCGGCGTTCAATGCCTCGGTCGCCAGACGATGCAACAAAGCAACATCTTCCAGAACAACGTTGTCGGCTTCGGAAAACAGATCCCTGCGCACCGTTCCACCGGCGGCCGTGTAGGCATCGACGCCGACAAATTGGGCGACACTATCGCTCGCCGACACTTCGTCCTCCGTAGCCAGGTGGCGAACCTGATAGGCGTTGATACCGTGATAAGTAGACCTGAGCTGCTCGAAGATCTCGACCTGACGGCTCCGGTCCTTGCAGATCGTGAACGCCGTCAGCGCATCCAGGGAGAGCTCGTCGTTGCGGAAAGCCGTGAGAAGAACCGGATCGACCTCGGCCAGTTTGAGGCGGCGCTGCACGAGGTTTTCGGTCACGCCGAACTGATTGGCGATTTCGGTGGCCTTATAGCCCTTTTCGATCATCGCCGCGAAGGCTTCATACTGGTCGGCGGGGTGCATATTGGCACGCACGACGTTTTCCGTGGTCGAGCTGATGATAGCCTGCTCTTCGGTCTCGACCTTGCAGGGAACGGCCGTGTCGCCCGGCAGCGCGCCTTCTTCGAGCAGCGCCTGCAGCTGCTTCAGCCGGCGACCGCCGCCATGGACCAGGAACTTGTTCTTGCCTGCGGGATAGACGAGCAGGTTTTGCTTGATGCCGCCGTCGGCTTTGATCGAGGCTTTCAGCTCCGCATCGGCGGCCGGGCCGGCCTCGGTCTTGCGAACGTTGTGCGGGCTGAGCGCGAGCTGCCTGACGGGGATGATCTTGATGTCGTTAGAGCTCATTCTTGTTCTCCGGTATCGGCCGGGAGGAAAGTCTTTCTCTCCTTTTGGAAGCCCGGCAACCGGGCTTCGCTGAACTCTTGCTCTATCTATGAGTGGAGCCGGTACCGTTGACAAAATCAACGTTTCGGTTGTTTTTTGTTCTTATATATGTTGCATTAATGCGCAGCGGCAATTTCGCAGCCAAGGCCCCACTTTGGCGAAACCCCTGTACGAGGCAGGTGCCGCAACAAAAAACGGGCTTCGCGCAGTGGCGAAGCCCGTTTGATCCACGGAAAATTCCGGGCAAGGCACGCGGGTCAATGCCTCTGCAAAGCCCGTTCGACGGCGGCGGGTTCACGATCAATCACAGTCAGAAGCACCCGCGACGAGGGGTCAACCTCCGAGCGCCCCTGTTCCCAATCGCGCAGCCGTCCGACTGAAAGGCCGAAACGGGCCGCAAAGACTTTCTGCGAAAGGTTTTGTCGCTTGCGGATCGCTTTAACATCAACCTTTTCAGGAATATGGATACCATAATCCGCAACATCGACTTCACCGGAGGCATAAGCAAGGGCCTGCCGCGCGCCTTCCAACATTCTCGAACCTGCTTTGCTCATTTCTTCGTGCTCCTTCTTTTTGCCTGCTTGCGAAATTCATCAGGCAGTGCCGATAAAATCGCCCTCATTTCGTTCCGGTCCGCTTTGCTCAAATTCGCCTGAGACGACTTGCTGTAGATGTCGAGCAAAAAAACGGGAATATCAGCGTCAGCATAAAATGTGATAATCCGATATCCGCCGCGCTTTCCCATCCCTGGCCGCGCAAACCTGAGTTTTCTAGCCCCGCCCGTTCCCGGTATTATGTCGCCGGCGTCGGGGTTTTGGGCGAAATGATCGATGATCGCGGACAATTCCTCGCGGGAAACATTTTCGTCCTTGGCCGATGCCAGATAAGCGGGCGTTTCGATAACTGTATGCATGCGCTTTATATACGGGCTATCCGTACCTTTTGCAAGAAGACAGTACGGGTGAACCGTACTGTCTTCTCAGGTGTCAAGCGATCAAGCCGCTATGCTTCCGATGGAAGTTTCGCCTTCGTCCTCATCCTGTGCCCGCTGCGCATGCATCCAATCGACCGCCTTCTGCGCCTCGCTGGCGGCCCGGAAGATGAATTTCTTGTCGTCCTTCAGTGATCGCAGCCAGCTCTCGACATATGCCGCAGACTGTTCGAAATCAGGGACCAGCCCGAGTGAAACGCAAAGCATGGCGGAACCGATCTCGGCACAAAGCTCCTCAAAGGCCAACTCTGATTTGCGGGTAAATCTCTGATCGCGATCAAGCCGGCGTTTATGGCTCGTCGCGTGAATCATTTCATGAGCGAGGCTGGCATAGTATCCGTTGGCTGAGTGAAACGTTGCGATTGGTGGCATGTGCACATAGTCATCGAGAAGATGATAGAACGCCTGAGGTTCATCAGTCGTTCGTATCTCGATACCGGTCGCGGCGAAGAACCGATCCAGCTCCACATTGGGTTCCGTGCCGAGGTCGCGCGGTTCGTCCGGGTCAGCGCCGTAAAAGTAATCCGGCAGACCGTCGATCTGATCGGCATTAAATACGCGATAGCCACGCGCATATGGCCGCACGACAGTTTCGCCTCTATCGGGGTCATCAACTTCGAACGTGCCGTATTTGACAACGGGAGCGGACTTCTCACCTCGGCGAACCTGGGCGTCCATGGCCTTTGCCTGTTTGTAGGTCAGCCAATAGGTCGATCGGTATCCATTTTCGGCAGCGATGCACCACAGGATGACAACATTGATGCCTTTATAGAACTCCCCGATTGAGCGGCGCGGGAAGCCCGCAAAGCCGGCGCCACCCGTCCACGGCTTCTGCCAGGGCGGAGTGCCTGCCTCGATTGCCTGGATAATCCTATCAGTAACGAGTTGATAGATATCGGGTCCGGTGTTTTCTCTGTTCACGGTCATGCTCCTTTTTTCGAGCAGGCCGGAACAGCTTTCCCTTCCTTTTGAGCCCGCTCATCGGGCTCCGGCCGGTCTCTATCTCTTTCGACCCGAGACAAAGGTTCCTGTTCGGACAGATCAGCGGCCTCGATGATGGTCTGATACTGTTGCCGGTCTGAGAATCGAGCATTGCACCACGACCAGCTCGAAACGAGCTGGGAGGCCCCAAAAAGGAAATGGAGAGTATCGGAGCGCTCAACATAGTGACGGCTGACAAGCCGGGAGCGCGGGAATTCTCGACGGGTCCGGACGGCGGAGAATGCAGCCGTAGGAGCCTTAGCGAAACGACGTCCAAAGGACGCAAGGCGGGACCGACTGAATCGCTGACCGGACCTTCATTATTCGTTTAAAGGCTATCGAGGAGCAACGGACGAGCGATCGTTACCCGAATGGGCGAAGACGGCCTTTGGCTGGCTTCGTGCCTCCGGCGTAGAGCGCGTTCCCGAAGGGGCGGCCCCGAAATCACCCACACCAATGCCGCCTTCTCTCGTTCCAGGCGGCCGATCCGCCCCGATATCGCAACGCAAGCCCCTCTCTGACGAGAATTTGCCCAGCGTCCCTGCCGTCGACCTCGACATGGATCAGATTCCGGCCGTATTTGTCGGTTGTCCCGCTGTCTATAATTTCGACGGTTCCGGCCTGACCGATCAGCTCCCGCAACCTGTCGCGTGCCTCATACCCCATCTTTTCCTCATAGCTGCACCGCGGCTTGGAAATCTCGGGCGTGTCTATGTCGAGCAAACGCATTCTCTGACTGCCGATTGTGATGGTGTCCCCGTCGTAAACGCTGATTTCCCCGGCGCTGGTCTCGATCGTCGTTTGCCGGCCGTATTTTTCGGCCTGCCGGCCGATCTCGCGAAGGACCGATTTCGGGACGCCGATCGATTGAACGAAGCTGCTGGCCTCCGGAACAGCGGCAATGATCGCTATGGCCCCGGCAATACCGAGCAAAAACTTGGATCTCATGCGTTTCATGTTGGAATTTCAGCCTCCTAACCCACTATTGGAACAGCTCTTGGCAGCTTTGACCCGGCCGCGCGGCCAATTTTCGAGCGAGCAGCCCGTGCAAGGACTTCTCGAGATGCAATTCCCCCTCGGCGGCTTTCCGGGCCATTCCCCGCAAATAGCCTCCCGGCGAACTGACCTCGCCGTCGGCCTGTTTTTGGGCGGTGATGACAAGGGCGAGCGCAGCGAGCCCTTGCCCTGCGACTTGTCGCATTTCTGCCCAGGCGTGAGCCGAGACGCCGAGCATGGGGCAAAGTTCCGCGGCGTATGCGTCCAGCTCGCGCCAGCTTCGCGGCGGTTCGGCGGAAAGCTCGGAAATGATCGGGCATGCGGCCAACACGGTTCGAAGATCTATCCGCCGTCCGGATTTCACCGATTCTCCGGGTTGCTCATGCCCCTCAACCTGCCGAGGCTCATTTTCAAGAGCCATCTTTTCAGCGCTGAAGGCGCTGTCAGCTTGAAAACCAGAGTGTTGCGCGTTAGCGCAACTCCGTTCTTCATTACAAGATACAGTTTCAGGTTGGGTTGTATGTTCTAATAGGTGCCCGTCAGATGACGCCTTGGTGTCAGTTTTCTTGTCCAAGTCACTCATGACGAGGGCATTGAGCACCGTCCAGAGGCGTTCGAAATCGCGGTGTATCCGCTCCAGATGGTCGACGCTGGCGCGGCCGATCTTTCCAAGAAGGGCCCGGAGCTGGTCGAAGCGCTGGGCAATCGAATGCCAACGGGTCGGCTTGACCGTCTCCTTGGCGATTTCGAGCGTTGCCATGATATCGCGGCGCAGTGACGTAATGTCGTTGCGCAGAACACGGCGGCGCTGATTGTCCAGGTCGTACCTGTCGGCTTTCGCTGTCAGCTCATCAAACCGCCCTTCGAGCAAGGCGAGGCTGATGCCGTGGGCGTGAACGATGCGGCCGGAACGATCGCGCTGGCCGGATCGCCGGCAATTGGCGCTGTCGTGATGCGAGATGATGCCCATGTCGGTCAGTGACCGTAGCGCGGCGCGTGTCGCGTTGACGCTGATATTGAGGTGGCGGGCCATGGCCTCGTTGGACAGCCAAACGATCGGCCGAGATCCGTCTTTCCAGTCCTGATCATAGGTGGCGTCGAACAGGATATTGAGAAGCAGCATCTGCGTGGTGTTCGTTTTCAGAACGGGACGTATGCGGTTCAGGAGCCGCCTGATTTCAGCGCGGCTATGGTCTCCGATCGGGGCCTTGGCCGCGAGATCGGAAAAATAGGCACGCTCGGGTGTCTGTTTGCGCCACCCGGTCGATGATTTTAACATTCCGTTTTCCTTGCTTTCGAGCAGGAAGCAGGCAAAGGGGTATCGTGCGCAGAAACTGCGTTTTTCCTCTTGCCTGCGATGTCGGGTGAATGCTAAAAAGAGCCTATCAACGTCTTGGCTATTTTTAGCGCTAAGCCCCCGCCGGTTGCAGCCGCGCGGGGCTTTGTCGTTCTGGGGCTACCTCAAATTGTCTCTCCTTTTTGTCGCGCTGAGTTTGACTTCACCGAAGCCCAAGTAGATTCAGCGGCATCCGCCAACTGGTTCTGTCTCGCGTTGATCAAGCTATAGTCGCCACCCACAGCGCAAATTGCGCTGCCGCCGGCAATTCCTTCCGAGAGCATACATGCGCAGACGGGAGCTTCGGCTGTGTTTGCTCGTGCTATGCTCATCCCTGAACCTCACGCGTCTCAAAGCCATAGTCGATCATTGACCGGTATCTGTAGCCGGGCAGGGCGGGACGTTGGCGGCCAGCAACAAGACTGCGAATGGCCCTCAGTGCATTCGGGAAAGCGTATCCATAGCGCTCGATGAGCCAGAACCCGCAGCACGCGAGGACCAGAGCGATGAAGGTCCATAACCGCAGGTGCAATGTCAAAAGCAGGAAGAAGAATATCAGGCGAGCATCGAAGATAAGCAGGCGCGGTGTTCGCACTGTTTCCCGCCAGTAAACCGGCGCGCCGTAGATATTGAAGCTGCTTTCCGCCATCAGTTCGCCACCCCGACATTTTCGAGGAACAGGATGCCGATCATTTGACCGGCCCGAACCTTGACCAGGGGTCCGCTCGGCGCGTTGTTGTTGAGGTCACTGGAAATGGCGTCGCCAGCTGCGGCGACGCCGGCATAGATGCTTTCGTTCACCGCCGGCTTGTTGGTGATGATGGAGCCAATATTGTCGGAAATGCCAACATATTGCTGTTGCGGTTGAGACAGAGAGCCGCCCAGACCGGAAATGAACGCGGCCGCCAGTTTACCGCCGTAGCGCTGAAAATAACGACGGTCGATGTCTGTTTTCACGGCGATGGTCGACTGCTGCGCATCGATCGCATAGGCGCTGGTGTCGTAGTTTGCGCCATCGGGCATCACGATCCGATCGAACTGAATGACAAGCGCGCTCTGCGTCTTGTTCACCTCAAAAGCGCCAATGGCGCGGGTGCCATCAAGGGGGCCATTGATGATCTCGGCGATCACCGGTCCGGGCGTATCGGAATCGGAAGCGTTCTGGATACGCGCCATGACCGTGTCGCCGGCGACCGCATAGGTTTGAACCGACGAAGATCCGGATGTCTGGACGGAACCACTGCCACCGCCCTGTCCATTACTGGCCGTGAGCTGTTCAGGCGGCGTATAAAGGTCCTGCTCGACGACAACTGTTGCCTGTGAGGCCACAGGCTGCCAGGACTGAAGCAATCCTTGCTGTTGCGCGCTCATGGCGCTCGCAAGCTGATCGATGCGTCGATAGTCAGTCTGCGGTTTGGGGGGCTGCCGCCGATCGGCGGTTCGGTACTCAACAGGCTGGTCGCGGCGCTCAATGACATTGGCGGGCGCGACCGGCCGTTTGACCGGCGGCGGATCTTTCTTCTGCCCAATCGTATCGATCGACCGCATGGCTTCGTCAGGTGTCGCGATGAAGCTTTCGTCGTTTTCGAAAGCAGTCTTGGCACCAATCTCGTTCGACTGATCGAGCGTAGTCTGGTAGCGCTCTGACCGTCCTTGTTGCTCGCCGCCGGGCGTACTCTCGACATTCGGTGGGCGCGCAACGCTCGACGATGGGACGGGCGAAGACGAATAGCTTTGCCATAAGACGAAACCAAGACCGACCGCGATCACCAGAATACCGCCATAAACAATGCGATTGTTGCGCTGCGCGCTCCGATCAATCGTGGAACGCCGTTCATCGTTCATGGGCGATTCAGTCTCGACTTCCGGCGCGGCCTGGTGCGTTTCGCTGGTATCGGGGTTGTTATGGTTCTCGTCAGATCGGTTTTCTGAATCGGTCATTGGAAAATTCTCACTTTCTTGACAGAGCCATCGGACGAGATCAGTGCCACGGGCGTAGGTTTGAGCTTGTAGGCGTGAACCGAGCCAGGACCGGTCAGGCTTTCAGTCCAGGATGGTGAAAGCAGCGTGCTGGTCGTGCGGATGTAGAGATCCTTTCCGTATCGCCACGCCGATACGGACGGTTCGTCCGTGGAAAGCCTCGTGGCGTTTTGTGGAATGCCAGCACCTTGGACAAACGCCATCATGATCTGGTTGGAGGCGCGGCTCGGCGGAGCACTTACGGCCGTGGAAACATGCGCGTTCGGGCCAAGACCGTCGACCTGATAGTCGCGCCGATATTGGGTGACCTTTTCGTTTGTTTCGACGTCGATGATCAATGGCCGGTCCTCACCGACCAGAGAAACGGTCAGGTTTGTAAAGGCATGCGGAAGAAGAGGCGTGATCATGAGCTGATTGCTCCCCTCCTGCATGGCATAGACCTGAAACGCATTGGGGCGACCGACGCCATAGCTGGCAATGGGCCAAGCCTTTCCGGTGCGGTCAAAGAAGGCGAGGTTGGTGATCGTTCCGGGTGAGGTTTTGATGGCGGTGGTTTGTGCGGATGCCTCAAGCGAAACCTGAACCTGATCAGAGATCGCCTTCGGCCGAAATCCAGCCGCGGGTTGAGCTGCGGCTTTCTGGCTTTCATTCACTCGCCGCTTGTAGTCGCGGATCAACTCGGGGGTCATCGGCATTTGAGATTGAACCGCAGCTCCGTAAGCCGTGATTTCTTCCGGCGAAAGCGGGCGATCCAACTCATCCAGCGACTCGAGTAGGTGGTCAGACCCAATGACAGGAAACTCGCGGTCGGGCCGCTCGTATTGTTGCTGGTCGGCTTGCTGCTGATTAATCTGTTCGGCGCGCTGCGTGCCTTGTGCAGCCGCCTGGGCAAGTCCGCTCGGCGCGTCCTGCGCGCGAGCGGGTGTCGTGGTCACTAGTAGAACGCATAGAAGGGCGCCTGAAGTACGCATTGTCATTAGGCGCCTCCACGCGCTGCGATAAAGCGGTTGATCGCGACGGCTTCAGGGGTCTGATAGGTTTCCATCCGATTGATGGTAACTGTCACAAGAAGATCCTGCCCCGATACTTCACTCGCGGATTCATAGGTGATGCGGAGCGGAATCTGCACGACCCACTGATAGACGCCACGAGCGTTTGGCCCCTGTGAAAGGATCACTGCGTCTTGAACAACCGCCGTGGTATTCAGCCTGCGCTCCTTCACCATTTCGAGCTGACCGCTCTTGTCGAGAGCGTCGATGAACGAGTTCCATCCGGCGGGCTGCGTGAAATACTTCTGCACGGCTGTGAGGTCGGCGCGATAATTGGTGAAGGAGTAGGTCAGCGCTGCGGTAACGGCCTGGGTGGCGAAGTCGGCGACTTCGTTTGCATTGAGGTGCGGTTTATCCAACGCCACCAATGGCAAGATTTGGCCGTTGGTTGTTGTCGCAAAATAGCGGGGCTCGGGCTTATGGGTGGCAAGATATGCCGCAGCGCTCACCGAAACGACGGTTGTGACCAGAAGCGCACCGCTGATCACGCACATCACCCGGAAAGCTGTCCGATATGTCTGTGTGCGCTTCATGACGGTTTCGAGCGCGCCGTAGGATTGTTCGCTCATGTCTCACTCCATCGTGAGCGCCGTATCGAGCGCTTGTTGGGTGAGGTTGCCAAAAGCGAACTG
Organism: Martelella sp. FOR1707; assembly: GCF_053484265.1. NCBI lineage: Bacteria > Pseudomonadati > Pseudomonadota > Alphaproteobacteria > Hyphomicrobiales > Aurantimonadaceae > Martelella > Martelella sp. FOR1707. The sequence continues at coordinate 39,111 of NZ_JBAKFP010000012.1, forward strand.
TCCGCCCTCGGATGTCTTGTAAATGAAAAAGGGAACGCCCTTGATCCCGTTCTGGCGCATCCACAACACGTTTCTGCGAAGAATATCCGCCGTTTGATCGTCGATCCTGTCGGAAGCGATTGCCGCAACCTTTTGGCCACCAACGCTCGAAGTCGCGGCATACTCATTTTTCAGGAAAACCGTGCCGACATCATCCGACTGGAGGATGGCGGCGGAGATATTGAAAGCAGTCTCGGAGAGGATCGGTGCGAGTATGATGCGAAGGTCGATATCGCCGTTCTGAATGAGCGGCTTCATTGAATCGATCGACCATGCACAATGCGGGCACGTTGGATCGGCAAGCAGAAAAAAGGTCGGTGCATCGGGCTTTGGATTGCCAACCGGGAACCACGCGCTGAAATCATGGGCCTGCTGCACCAGCTCATCCAAAGATTGGGCGGTCGGAATGTCTGGTGTATTTTGAGAACCGACCGACGCCATCCTGGGCGGTTTGCTTGCCTCAACCTGGGCGGCTGAAGCGGCCGGCGTAGCATCCTCGCCCGGTTCAGCCACATTCGAAGACGGCGCCTCGTCAGTTTCCGCAGGAACTGCCTCGGTCAACCGCTTAGGGGGTTCGAGAGCGTCGGGGTTCGATGCAACGGGTTTCTCTTTGGCGACCTTCGGTGAAGGGGGCCGTGAAGGAGAGGGGGCGATGGCGGTTTTGAGTGAGACGGCATTCGGCTTGGTCGATAGCAACGCGCCGGAAATGTCCTCGCCTTGCGGCCCGACGACCGAGCCGAAGATCGTCAGTCCGTCCTCTGTTGTCAGCGCAAATTTCTCCGTGCCGTCACCCTGCGGCAAAGCCCATGCCTGCATACCACCGACCTTCATCAACGGGCGCGCGCCGTAAAGGTTGAGCTGGTTTTCGATGAAAGGTGCTGCTGATGTGCTGCAACCGACAAAGGTGGTCTGCCAGGGCAGATCGATGTCGGCCTCAGTGACGTTTTCGGCGATTGCCCCGAGTGGCCACAGGCCGAGTAAGGCGGCGGGGAAAAGGACGGACGGAGAAACCGCCGACTTGCGTTTGAACATTAAGGAGGCCCCGATGCTAATTTGTTCCTGTCAATGTTGCATTTAATGACGTGAGCCTGTAGTACATCAAGACATTGGAGCTGTGAAGTCCCCTTGGAAGACGGGTGATTTCGGGGAAAAATAAGACCTCATCGGGGGCTCTCGTGACAAAGCAAATTGAGTTATACGAACACGAATCGTATCGACGCAACCTTAGTTTGTTGAAAAATAGCTCTAAATCGCCTGTTGCTTTCGCGCTCGTGGTCGCTGTGGCCATATCGGCGGTCAACCTCTACCTGTTTATGCGTCAACCAGAGGCGGTCAAATCAAGCCGGGTCTCCGACGCAACATCGGCGCAGGTCTCAGAGCTACATTCAGAGGTACAACGGCTTAAAACCGCGCAAGCTGACCTGGTGCAGCAACTGAACACTCTGACCGCCAGGAACGGCGTCCTTGAGCGCATTATCGGTCACGTGAATGAGCTGAAGAAACAGGACGAGTTCATCCTGAACGAACTGGTCACGCTCCAGGGCACCAGCGGGCCTCTTGGCTTTCAGGCCGCAAATGGCGGCGTTGGCGTGCAGCACGAGATTGTAACCCATCCGGTCGTCGCCATGCCGGCCCCGGACGGGGATAGTGCGGAATAGGGCGGGCTATGGATAGTTTTGTCCAGCTTCTGGAGCGCGGTGTCGCGATCATTGCCCCCTTGCAGGCGTTGGTCGCAGGCACCTGCTTTTTGGGGGGTCTTGTTTTCGTGGCGCGCTCGATCGCCGGCATGGCCTCAGCCCACGAGCTCCGTAGTATTGGGGGCGCGGCGTCTGGCTCATACACCGGTCCGCTGGTTCTGTTCTTCGTCGGCTCACTTCTGATTTCGCTGTCGACGGTCATCGGGGCATTCCTGATGAGCTTCTTCCTGCAACCCGAAAGCGTATCGGCTGAACAGGTATTCAGCTACGCGCCGGAGATCACCAAGCCGCTGTCGGCCGAAATGAGCCAGAGAGCGGTTATTGCTCTCGTTCGTTTCGCTCAATTTATCGGCCTTCTCGGATTTGTGCGGGGTCTATTCCTGCTCGCCCGTGCCGGCAATGGCGGACAAATCGGAGATACGGGACGCGGGATTGTCCATCTCGTCGCAGGGACATTGGCGATCAACATCGTCGTCGTCCTGCAGATGCTTGAAAAACTTCTGGTCAAATAAAAAGGAGAGACCAAATGCAGAGAAAGTGCACCGGCCTGCTGACATTTTCCGGCTTTTATCTGGCCACGCTAGGGCCTGTCATGGCGCAACAATCGCTGGGCGATCTTGCCAGCAATTTTTCGACGACCACGCTTGGCCCATGGGCTGACCTTCTCGGCTCAATCGCCTTCTTTGGCGGCCTTTTGTGCATCATCATCGGCATTGTGAAACTCGTGTCGAACTCCAGGAATCCGCATCAGCAGCACTCCCCGATGTCCATGCTCATCTGGTTTCTCGCTGGCGCCCTGTTGATCGGCTTGCCGGCTTGGGCCGGTGTTGGGGTCACGAGTTTCCTCGGCTCGGGTGCGGATACGTCGACTATTGATGGAACGCTGAGAAGCATCAACTGACATGGCACGTTTCGGCGAAACCCTCGACTACATCGCAGCGGCCTTGAGCCGCTCGGTCTTCCGCAAGTCGCTGGATGGCTATTGCCGTCTGGTGACCGCGGAGGACAACGATACTCTTGTTGCCGACGACGGGTCGCTGGTGAGTGTCTTTGCGCTCGAAGGGTTCCGCTCGCTGGCCGGAGAAACGGAAGTGTCGCAGACTGTCGAACAGCTGCGACGCACGATCACACCCTATTTTGCCTCTCCCGGATGCGCCCTGCAATTCTGGTTCGGCCATTCGCCGCATCTCGGCGCATCTGAAATCGACATGGCATTAAGCTCAATCGGCCGTGTTGCTCATGACAGCGGACTTGACGTCGAAGACCTGATCGACGAGCGCCGCAGGATCTTGCCGCGAAAGCTAACCGGGGAACGCTCCTATCTGGCGGTGTGGTCACGCCCCTCCAACCTGACAAAGAACGAGATCAAGGTGGGGCAGGCGGCGAGGAGGAAAAACCTCTCAGGCGCGCCCTCGATGCGACAATCGCAATGGCCCGATGCTGCTCTGGAAGCACTCAGAACACGTCACAGGTCGGTCTCGGATGCGCTTTTGCGCGAATTTGCGCTGGTCGGCATCGAAATGGAGCGCTTGGATGCGCGTACGGCCATCACAGCCGCAAGAGGCGTTCTCTACCCCGAGTTTCTGCACGCATCACCAAGTTGGTCTCCTGTTCTGCCAGGGGACATGATGCGGAAGAAGATGCCGTCCACGAATGCCGAACTGAAGAAGGGCGATATTTCCAATCTTACCTGGCCGGCGCTTTCTCGCCAGTTGCTGACCGAAAGCGCGACGATCGTCGATCAGTCGACGGTTGAGATCGGCAACAGCGTCTTCTCGGGATTTGATTTGTCCTTGCCGCCTGAAATCGTTGTTTCGTTCAACGATCTTGTGCGGCGGGTTCTCGACAGCAAAGACAGGATTTCCTGGCGCACCTCGATGCTGACCGAAGCAGGCGGCTATCAGGGGCAGATCTTCAAAGAACAATATGCACGGCTGTTCACCTGGACCGCGCCGTCGCGCAACCGGCGTATCGTACAGGCGTTCGATGCGTTGCGCGAAGCCGACGGCATCGACGATACGGCCGTTCGCTTCCGTGTCTCCTTTGCGGCCTGGGCTCCGAAAACCCACAAGGACGTGCTCATGAGACAGGTTGCCAATCTACGGCGCGCGGTCGAGCGCTGGGGATCAGCGCAAACCGATGCGCTGATTGGCGATCCCGTCGAGAACGTCATGTCGTCGGCGCTCGCGATGAACTGCGCGTCGACCGCGCCGCCCATGGCGGCGAGCCTGTCACACGCGCTGGCGATGAGCCCGATTTCGCGCCCGGCGAAATGCTGGGATCATGGTGCCGTGCTGTTCAGAACTTCGGACGGAAAGCTGTGGCCCTATCAGCCGGGATCATCCAAGCAAACTTCATGGGTCGACGTTATCGTCGGAACGCCGGGCTCGGGCAAATCAGTCCTGCTGAACTCGATGAACCTTGGTGTGGCGCTGTCGCCACAAAGTGGCCAGTCCGATGATGGTAGCGGATTGTTGCCACGCATTTCGATAATCGATGTCGGCCCGTCCTCGGCCGGATTGATTTCGCTACTGCGTGACAGCCTGCCGGCGAACCGGCGTCACGAGGTCGTCTATCACCGGCTTCGGATGGAAGCACAGTATTCGGTCAATCCGTTCGACACACAACTCGCATTGCGGTTTCCTCTGGCTCACGAGCGCGGATACCTCGTCAATCTTGTGACCTTGCTATGCACGCCGGACGGGGCTGAATCGGCCTATGACGGCATTTCCGCGCTGGCGGCAAGCTGCATCAACGAAGCTTATGAGCGGTTTTCGGATGACCGGGAGCCGAAGAAATACGTCCCATCGGAAAGCTATGAGGTCGACGCCGCTCTCGGCGAGATCGGCTATGTCGCAGACCAGTCCTCGACCTGGTGGGAGGTGACCGATGTTCTGATGGAAAAGGGTCGACGACATGAAGCGGCGCTGGCGCAGCGTTTTGCCGTTCCGACGCTGTCAGATCTCATCCTGGTGTCGAATTCCGAGACAGTGCGAGAACCGTTCAGAGAAATGGTGACGCGCACTCAGGAGCCCGTGCTTAAAGCATTTCAGCGCATGGTCAGCTCCGCGACCAAGGATTTCCCCATTCTCGCTCGCCCGACGCGCTTCGATGTCTCCGGCGCGCGCATCATAGCCTTTGATCTGTCGGACGTGACCGCAACGGTCGGGCCGCAAGCGAAACGACATACGGCTATCATGTATATGCTGGCCCACCATGCCGTAACCTCTGACTTCTGGTTGGATGAAGACGAATTGCGAGGCCTCAAGGCGCCACAAGTTTACATCGACTATCATCTGCGCCGTTGGAAAAATAACCGTCAGATGCACAAGCGACTGTGCTTTGACGAGTACCATATGACCGGTGGTCTCGGTATTCGCCAGCAGGTTATCAATGACGTTCGGGTATGCCGTAAGGCGGGTGTCCAGATTGCCTTGGCATCGCAGCTGATGGATGACTTCGATGAGGCCATTCAGAAGCTTGTCACCAATATCTGGTTCTGCAATGTACCGACAGAAAGCGCGATCTCAGAGGTCTCCGAAACCTACAATCTTTCGGCCTCTGCTCGATCAATCCTGCGTACACTGCATGGCCCCGTCCCAGGCGAGGGCGCTCCGGTCATGGCTTATCTGACGCTTAAGAGCGGTGTTTACACCCAATATCTGATCAATGAGCTCGGCCCGATCGAGCTATGGGCGCTTTCAACGACATCCGAGGACACGGCCTTGCGTTCAATGCTCTATGACCGCCTCGGTTCGAAGCGCGCGCGCGCCATTCTGGCCGCCCGGTTTCCCGACGGATCTGCAAAGGCAACGATCGAACGCCGGCTCGGTGAGCTGGAAGATCGGGGTGTTGCCGTTGACGAGGGCAAGAGAGGCGATGTCATCCGCGACCTTGCAGATCAAATTGTGAAGGAGGCAGTAGCATGAGTTTTCGAAACGTAGCGCTGGCGCTTCTGTTGTCGTCATCGGCAGCTGTCGCGCAAGATACGGATGTAGCGACCAAATACATCACCTTTAATGACGTGGATTCGGATGCGACACAGGTTGCTCGCAAAATGTATGGGCGCTTTTATCGCATGGTTGAGGCCGAGCGCGTCTGGCTCGAAGAGCCAACCGATAGCTACGACCAGATGGTCGTGCGTCTCGGCGACAACCGCAAATGCGATCCCAATTGCGGTGTTGTCGCTCTTTATTACAGCGAGCCGGACGCGATGTGGCTTGAAGTCTGGCGTGGTCTCGGTGATGCGGTTGGCATTGGCGAAGTGGGATTGGATGGCATTCGTTCCATCCATGCTGAAGACGGCCGGGTCTGGAAGTGGTTCAGCACATCATACTCACCCCAGGTGCTTGGCGACGTTTTCGAGTCCCGTGTTGCCACGGAAGATGAGAAGCGCGCAGCCTATGGCGTCCTGAATGCTCGGTCGGCCCCTCCGGAGGGCATCGAACCGCCCGAGTTTCTCGCATTTGACGTGAACCTGAAGAGCGGCGACGAGACCGTCATTACAGCACGTTCCCTTTACTATTGCGGCAATGGTCCTTGCCCACTGATTGTCCTCGACGCCGATAATAAGGCGATCGCCAACTTCCGGACCTATGCCGAAGATTTCGCTCTGGAGCCAAATCGCGACGAGGAAGGCTACCGCCTGATCGAATTGTCGATCGATGACGGCGTCGGCGTTTACAGCGTCGGCAGTGGTGAACGGGTCAAGACAATCGGGCTTATGCCTGTCCTGGAGGCTGGTCGGGAGAAGCCGCTATGAAACAGCTTATCTTGTGCTTATCCGCTTTTTCGCTCGGCCTGGCATCTGTAGCGGCACATGCCGGATATCTGGATGCTCTCAAGGGGCTCGAGGGCGGCGACAGCTACTCGATCATCAATAAGAAGGGCACCGCGCTCGGCAAGTACCAGATCACGGCCGGCACGTGGGCCACGCTCGGATACACCCAGGGATCTGGTGGCGACTGGTCAAACTACACCTTCACCGACAAGGCCCGCGCTGCCGGCGTCTCATCGCTCGACGATCTACGGTATTCCGAAGCCGGCAAGGCGCTGCAAGAGCGTGCCGTCAACGAGCTGACCATCAGCAACTGGAACTCGATGAGTTCCCAAATACGCGGGCTTGTCGGTCAGACAGTCAATGGCGTGCAGATCACGCAGGAAAGCCTTTTGGACGCGGCGCATTTTCTTGGCTCCGGCGCCCTGAATGATTGGGTCGCAAGCGGTTTTGATCCCAACGCGCTACCCGAGAGCTATCTCGAGGCCAATAACCTGTCATCCTATGCAGAGCTACAGAATCTCATTCTGAAGCGGATGGCATCCATCAACGGCAATTCATACGACGGCTTCGGCTACACAAACACCTATTCCGTCGGCGGAATGTATGGCGCGACCAGCGACTTCCCCGGCTTTGGATCAAAACGACCCGTCCTTATCCAGGAAGTACCGCCATATCAGGGAGAAAAGAAAACGCTATGAAGAAGCTTGTATTGTTTTTTGCACCTGCCCTGATGCTGCACGCGGGATTGACCCATGCCGCAGAGGGAACCGACCAGATCGAACAGCTATTCGATTCCATGCTCGGCGGCCAAAGCGGCGCATGTACTGACACAGTCAAAGTCAGTTTGACCGACGCAATCCGCGCAGGAATCGACACTGAGGTGGCTCGAAAAGAAGCGGCGCTTCAACAACCAAAGCCCGTTGATGGCCTTGGTTGCCTGGACAATCTCATGAATCTGGATCTGGATATCGCCATTCAGGTTCCTGACGTGCAGGGCCTGTTCGATTCTGCCTTGTCCAATGCAGAGCAACAGATCTGCTCCTTTGCACAAGAAGCCTGGGACAAGGCCACGGAGCCCCTGACGTCGGCGCTTCAGCTGCCGTCCTTCGACGGCATCTCGGTAGACAGCTTTACCGGCGGTTCCAGTGACGTACTCGACTTCGGGTCCGTCAAAATGGGTTTGTCACAGGGCGGCGACTATGGCGGCGACGCGGGCGTGAGAGACGCTGGCGAGAATTCGCTGCTGCGCGACACCTATCAGAAGCTCTATGGCACCGGAGGACAGTGATGAAACACCTGATTTATGGCTTGTTGGTTTCGGTTGCGAGTGTCGGACTGGCGCAGACGGCTGAAGCGGCATGTTCCTGCGGTGGCGTGCGCAATATCGTTGCCCAATACAGCAACAAGACAATCAAGGACGTCAACGCCCATACGACGGATGTCGGTCAGCAGATTGAGGACACGATCCTGAAAGGGGTCGCACAGCTGAGTGCCTATTCCGATCGATCCGTCGAGGCGCAAAAGCGCATCGAGGACGCAGCACAGTTGAATAACACGCTGCGGGCGCGTCAGGAGGCCCGCGGCAAGGCAGAGGGCGGTCGCTACGATCCGGCAGCCTCGGCCTGCTTCGACCTTTCCGGGCTGATGCAATTCGGCGGCGGGACTGCATCCTACGGCGTCGGCGGGACGGATGTCTCCAACCTTTCGCGCAATCGTTCGCGTGGCAACGGTGCTGAGGGACAGGCAGTGTCCCAAGGTGGGCTTGCGATCGCCAATGCGATTATCAAAGACCGGGACGAGCTGGAAGATGTTGGCGGGTTCAAAGATCCGACGTCTGACATTCGTTTCTTGACCGATGCGCAGACATTGGACACGTCCGAAGGTAAGGTCGCTCAGGCATATGCACGCATGGTCAACAACATGGTTGACCCGATCCCGGCAAAGCCAATTACGGAAGGCGAAGCGAAAACACCGGCCGGCAAGGCGCAGATGGCGGCGCGCCAGGTCGACGCGACACGTCGTTCAGCCTCTCACGCCATTCTTTCCTACCTTGGCGATCTGAGTGCGCCGACCGGCAGCAGCGAGCTCGCCGAATGGGCCAAAAAGGCCGCGCCGACCAACTACCCCTATGAGATTGGAGACAAGGTTTCGAAGCTTCAGGCTTTGGATATTTTCGTTGAAAGTCGCTTCCCGAATCCGGAATGGCATCAGGCGGTTGCGAAGATGTCGCCGGAAGCCGTTGAACGCGAGAACCTTCTGACCAATGCCCTGCAGCTCTACGTCTCCTGGGAACGTTTCGGTCTCGAACGGCGACAGGCGGCCGCTCTGTCTGCACTGCTCGCTCTTCAGCTTGACGATCGCGACAGCAGGACAACCGTGATCCCGGTGAACGACTGATGAAAAGACGGCGGAACCGACAGGATGATCCGCACAAGACTGGCTGGCTTGCCCGACGCGGCGGCATGCACCAGCTTGCCTTCATTGTCACGTCCGGGTTTTCGGCCGGCATGGCGGCATGGGATATTATCGCCAGCACGATGCGACCGAAGCGCTATTCGCGTGACAAGTTCTTCAAGACGGACGACGATGGCGGCATCGCCCGTTTCAAGGCTCAGACATCCGGTATGAGCCAAAAGGAAATCGAGGATGACGCCCGTGCCTGGCTGCGGGAACGAACGGTCTACACGATCATCGCGTTTCTTAGTCTCGCAGCGATCCCGGCCCTGTTTGCCTTCGGCATTTTCAGCATTTTCACGCTCATAGCACTCATCGTTTTGGCACTTTTGTTGGCGGCCAAGGCCATGAAAGCTGACTTTGCCTACTGGCAAATCCGACAGGGCCGTTTCGGCCCCTTTGCCGACTATCTCCAGCACCGTCTTCCTTACGACATGCAGATAATCAGGAAGGATTGAACCTTGCGGCGATTTATCAAAGGTCTGCCCCTGGCCTTCATCTTTACCAGTTCCGGCGCGTTCGCACAGGAGATCAATGTCGTGGACATTCTGTCCGGCGGCGGCGACGAGCGGACGAACACCTATTTGAACACAATTTTTGGTCCGCTCTTTCCCGGACCGAACGACAAAACCCTGATCTCGGTGCTCATCTCGGACTTCAATATCCTCTTCTTCGCCCTTGGTGCGATCTTGTTGGCCTACAACATTATCATCGGGACGATGGAATCGGCGCACCACGGCGAAGTCCTCGGCCGACGCCACTCATCGCTGTGGGCGCCGATCCGCACACTGGTCGCAGCAGCGCTGCTTATTCCGATCCCTGCAACAGGGTACAATGGCGTTCAGCATGCAGCCGCCTATCTGGTGCAGTTTGGAACGGGTACGGCATCCTACTTTTGGCAGAAGAGCGTGGATCTGGTGTTCAACGACCACATGCCGATCGTTGGCACGGACATGTCGCAAAAAGACGGTCAGTTCATTCAGGCTGTTTGGCGCATGGAGATGTGCCGGGCTGTCTACAACGCTGAAGCTGCAAAGGGTGGTGGCGACATTGCCGGCATTACCAAAAACTGGCGTACAACGGCCAGCGGCAGCTTGGCGCTCTCCTATGACATGCCCAACTATCGGGGTGCGTGCGGCACGATCACGCTTCCTTCCGAAACCAAGGGTTTCCAAAGGATCGCTGCGTCGTCGGACAAAACCTACGCTGACTATGCAAAAGCCATGCGTGATGCAGTCAATCAGATCACCAACAATTATGCGCCGATGGCGGATTCGGTCACCCTGGCCGTTTCTCAACGGCAACCTTTGCCCGAATATAGGGGCCTTGCAGATGACCTTGCGGAATGGCGCGAACTTCATGCCAACATCCTCAAGGACTATATCGCAACCGACAAGCTGCAAAAGGATGTGCAATCCGCGGCATCCGAAACAGAAACGATCAACATCAACGGCATCGGCGACAAGGAGCAGAACATCGACCTGTCTGCCAGTCTGAAGGATGGCGGATGGCTGCAGGCGGGCTACTACTATCAGCTGATCAGCCGCTTTACCGCCGACGCTTCGGCCATCGCGGGAGGAATTCCGCAGACAACACCCGGCGGAGCGATTGGAGCGACAGCCAATCCGAAAGGTCGGGTCGGAGAGTCGATTGCCTCGCAGTATGACGACGCCAACTGGTATCTGTTCGGTTCGGCCCAGGGAGACGCCACGAAATTCCTTGAGAGTTTCGCCGGCACCTACAATGGTGTCGTCGAATGGTGGAACGAGAGCGTCGCCCGAAGCGATGTACGCGCCTTTACCAACGAGCGCGCAGCCTTTGCCGATTCAACCGCCGACATGACATCCTATATGGTCTCTGCCGGCAATATGTACGAAGCCTTCGACTTTCTGAACCCGGCTGCCAATGACGGCGACCCGATGGTGGGCCTGATCGCCGTTGGCAATCAGCTGGCGTTCTATAGCGGCGTCATCATGATTTCGCTCGCGGTACTGGCAGCGGTGCCTTTTCTTGGACAATCCGTGATCGCGTTCGCCGGCTTCCTCGGCTGGGTTTTGAGCGGGATCTCGGTTGCCGGCTACTTCATGGCGTTTGTGCTGCCAATGATCCCAACTGTCATATGGGTCATCGGCGTGACGGCCTTCTTCCTGTTGGTGGTTGAGATGATCTTCGCCGCACCGCTGTGGGCGATCGCTCACTTGTCGATGGAAGGCGAAGGTTTAGGCGGTCGGCAGGCCAGACGCGGATACGTCATGTTGCTGGCGCTGACGGCAACACCGGTGCTCATGCTCTTCGGTCTTCTCGTGGGCATGATCATTTTCCGGATTGGCGGAACGCTTCTTAACGGGGGCTTTTATTACGCCATCACCGCAGCTCAGGCTCTGTCTGGTGACAGCTACACGCAAATCACCTGGTTCATCGGCATTTTGGCCATCATGGTGTTTATGCTCTTCGCATATGTCGTCATGCTGGAACGCTCTTTTGCCTTGATCGCCGAATTTCCTGGCAAGGTGTTTCGACTGATCGAACCGGATGCCGTCAGCGATCTCGACACGCATGCAGCCATGCGTGCCAATGTTGCCGCCGGTGGAACCGCCGGCTCAATGGGTAGCCTGACGAGTTCTGCAGGCGGCGGCTTTAATAGAAGAATTGCAAGTAAGACCCCTAAAACAAATGAGTAAGAAAGGACAGGAAATGGTTGGCACCAACTCGCCCGTTTCAGTTCGGTTGGATGTCGATACGCGCGAGAGACTGAACGCCTTGGCCAATCGATTGGACAGCACCCCACACGCACTAATGCGTCAAGCCGTTGCAGAATTTGTCGAAAGGCGCTCGACGCCAGTTCCGGCTCAAACGCCAAATCAAAGCTGACAGTGGTCACGCGACCTTTGAGAACGGCCGACGAGATCAGCCGGGCATTTCTAGTTTTCAGCGACTGATCTGATCATGCTAGGCGCATATCAGGAGTGCCGGCTGCGCCGCCGCGTCAATCCCTGAGCTTTCCGATTGCATATGCTATCGGTCGACGACTACTGGACACTGAAAAGCTAGGAGAAGAATGGCGGATAAGCGCCCCCGTTGTCGCCGGTCAGGGTCAAAGGTGAATTTCACCAAAGCAGCCACTGGCTGCGCTCCACAGCAAGATCCTGATCGGGCGGGAAGCTCACGTGGGCTGCAGATCTCATAAGGTCTGTTTAGCGGCCGAAGCGGTTATTGATTTGAATGGCCTTTTTGACTACTGACCTTGTATTCAAGGTGAAATGAGAACGGCGGTGCAAAAGTCGGCCACGGAAGCGGCGAAATAGTTCGGCAATCCTGAAATCCACAACTATCGAGCTATTCTCTGGCTTTTAGAAGCGAAGATCATGAAGGCTAGGATGGTGCCGCCCCCTGACAGACTTTTGCCGAAAAGCAGAAAGGGCGCGCGATGTCGATAATCCCGCGCCCTAACTGGATCATGACGGCCCCGCCACGAAAACCACTACGGGCCTTAGAGAAATTCCAGGTGAAGTGGACACCGGTTCACCGTCCGAAATTGCGTAAAACAAAGAGATAGAGTGTTTCTGCGGTTCCGTGAAAGGCTGAAACGCTCTAGCTCGCGGCTTTACTGGGCAGCCGAACGGGCAGCATCGAGCCAGCCGTCAACCGTGTCACGATTTGCGGCAATCCAGTCAGCCGCCTGCTTATGCAAGTCCTCAGGTGAGTTGGCGCCATTTCTCATTGCGGCATTCTGCCTATAGATAAATTCTATCGGCAGCGAGGCCTCCTCGATCAGCGTGGCGGCCACCGGGTTGTCGGCGATGAAGTCATTATTGGCGACGATGCGGATATCGTTAACCGGCCAACCAAGGCGGCACGGATCCGCTACGCAGCCCTTCAGGCCTTCAACGGTCGCCGAATCTTTCAGGCCTTCCTGGTCTTCTGGGAGTGCAACGCTTGGCGTTTCGATCCATACCACATCTTCGCCCGGCTTCAGCTCGCCCACGGTCCAATTCGGCGTCCAAGTGTAGAACAGGATTGGCTCGTCATTGGAATGCGCCGCAATGGCATCGGCCATCGAAGCGGAATAGCCGGCCTTGATTGGGTTGATATGATCGCGTAGATCGAAAGCATCGAGCTGATGCTGGATTGTCAGTTCGCAGCCCCAGCCGGGCGGGCAGGCAACCAGATCGGCCTTGCCGTCGCCATTGCGGTCGAAGGCTTCCTTGACGTCGTCACGCTTGAAATCGTCAAGCGTCTTGATGTCGTATTTTTCCGCGGATGCCTTGTCCACCAGATAGCCCTGCAGCGCACCCTGCTTGACGACATAGCCAACGGGCTTTGCGTTGAAGCCTGACTGTTCCAGGTAGACATTGTGAAGCGGCAGCCAGCCATCATAATAAAAATCGGCGCTTCCCTGCGATACGGCCTGATAGGAAACCGGAACATTACTGTTCAGTGGCTTCTGCATATCGTAGCCGAGTTCGGCCAAAAGCTGACTGTAGACTTCGGTGATGATCCAGCCAGTGTCGTCATCGGCCTGGGCAATAGTGACGCTGACGCCTTCGCCGGGCGTCTCGTCATAGGCCATAGCCGATTGCGGTGCGATAACGAAGCTTGCGAAGGCAAGTACGCCACCGGCAATGGCACTGCTGCATTTGAAAGAAGTCAAAGGCTTTCTCCTATTTTTTGCATTTAACGTCAAGATGTGCCCACCTTCGAAGTGTGAGGAACGACTTTGAGCATCTTGAAGAAACGAGAGCGTTTTACGACAGCAATCAAGCGTGTTTCAACAGCCGTAACTTACCCTTAGGTTGCCGATTGAATTTTTGAAGACACCCCCTAAAAAATCAAAGTTCGCGCCAAAACAGAGCGTTGGCCGGTTTTTTTTGGGAGGGACGCGACTTTTCCGACTACCTTTGATTGAACCGGTCAATGCGCGGAATGCCGCTTGTTTGAAAAGCGAACCTCCTGTCAAACGTTATTTTTCGGCTTACCGCCAAAGCGATATTTGAAATCGCTATGGGATGCACCGTCCGTCACTGTCTGGGTGCGCTCAAGGATTATGGGACTGGGTGCAGCGCATGAAACAGTCCTTGATCCTAGGCGTCTTGAGTGCGGCATGGTTGACCACCGCTATAACGAGAGCGATCCGAAACTGCTCGCCGAAACCTGCCATACCGGCCCCCGCTCAGTCGTAGCCATACACTTATGGCGCAAGAGGAATTTCGCATTCTTGCAGTAAGCATCCGGCATGGGCCGCGGATGGGCCCGGTTTCCCTTCAGTGGCGGCTGTTCTGGCTTTTTGCGAAGCCAGCTTTTCCGAGGGTTCGGCGGCGGGCGAGTTTCGCTATCCTCTGATTGATTGTATCGACGCCAATATCGTCCGGCTCAAAGCGGCTGCCATACCATTCCACGACTTCGCGATGTTGCGGATATCGCGGCTTTGCCATCGCGTTGAGGAAGTCCTGGAAGCCGGGCAAGCCTCCGACATCTTCGGGCGGCGCACGCCGGTCGCCGTCGATGAAGCGCGGATATTCGACTGCCGGATCGGCGTCCATGACGGCCTCGACAGTGATTGAATGCCGCCAGTCGTCGCCGAAGTCATAGGTATAGTTGAAGGTGGTGATGCCGCGATCCACCAGAGCGCCAATCCTGACGTTGCGGGCGGCATAGGTCTCGCGACCCATGTCCCATTCGGGATCAGGAACGGCATAACGCTTGCCGCCGGCATGGAACTCGAAGAGGTGATAATCCTCAAACAGCATGACGGCCTGGATGACGTCGTGCAGCCCCTTCAGGCTGATGGTGATCGGGACCTCGACCCTGCGCCATATGGTTGGCTCGATATGATCGAGTTTGATGTGGAGCCGGGCGATGCGTTCGTTGGATGTCATGATGCCAATGCCAAGGGTGACCGTGCCGAGATCCAGTTCCACGGAAGCAATTGCTCCAGCCTGCTGATCGGCGTTTCGGCAATGTTAGCGAGAACGTCGGCGAGCCAGGCCTGCGGGTCGATGTCATTGAGCTTGGCGCTCATGATGAGTGTCACCATGAACGCGGCGCGATCAGCACCGCGATCCGATCCGGCGAAGAGCCACGACTTCCTGCCGAGTGCGAAGCCTCTGAGCGCGCGCTCGGCAGCGTTGTTCGTGAGACAGATCCGGCCGTCGTCGAGGAAGGACGTGAAGCCAACCCAGCGCTTGAGCATGTAGTCGATTGCCTCGGCGACCGGAGAACTGCGCGACAGCTTTGCCCGCTCGGCTTGGAGCCAACCATGCAGTTCTTCGACGATTGGTTGGCTGTCTTGGTGGCGGCGCTCCAGGCGTTGGTCGGCGGCAAGACCGTTGATCTCCCGTTCGATGTCGAACAGGCGATCGATCCGTTTGACGGCGTCCAGCGCAATAGGCGAGATCGGCGCGGCTTTG
>NZ_JBAKFP010000013.1:0-49066 GCF_053484265.1 Martelella sp. FOR1707
GGGTTCACCCCTCTCTGCCCCTGTCGGGGCATCTCCCCCTCAAGGGGGGAGATTAATGGTGCGCTTCCGCGCCGTTTCCCAAACCCCGCACCCCGCGCGGTTAACACCCCGTCACCACGCCGTTCACGCTCTCTCAACCCTTCGAAATCGGATTTTGATAACCATTGCCGCGCGTTGGAATTTCTTAACCGTGCTTGTTAAGGCGGCTGGTAACAACCTCGCCTATGATCGCCCTCAGACGAACGGAAAAGTTCGCGAATGTGCGCCGGATACCGGGGACAGAAATCAAGGGTGACGAGATGACGAATACGCAAGTTTTGAGGGGACGGGACGATACGGTTCTGAGAATCGATCCCGCATATTTTCCGCAGAAGTTTTCCTACACGGCCAAGGGCACCGATGCCCGCATCGCCGTCAAGCTCGATACCCGCGGCGCGGTGGTCAGGCGCAACCTGCCGTCCAGCAACCTGCCGTTTTCGATCGCGCTTCCGGGCCGCGCCTTCAAGGGCGTTGCCGCCCGCGCGGTGGCTCATGTCGACGGCGCGATCACGGTGACGCTGGAACTGCATCACGCCGACCCGGAACTGTGCATCCCGCTGCTCGTCGCTCATGACCTCGAGGCGATCGTCGCCGACTGGCAGGAATGGGCGCTGCTCTACGATATTCCGATGCTGATGGTCGAGGCCGATGGCGCTGCCCGCGCTGTCGATTTCCAGCCCCATCGGGTGAGTGCGGCCAATGACGAAGCCGGCCCGCGCCGCCGCAAGGCCACACGGCCGAACCCGCGCCTGACGGTGCGCATGGAAGACGGCAAGCTCGGCGTTGCCCTGAAGCTCGCAGGCCGCGCGGTCGCGGCCTGAAAATCAACTGATGAAGATCGAGACCGCCAGCCCGGCGAAGATTGCGATGCCGACATGGTGGTTGGATTTGAACAGCCGCAGGCACTGATCGCCGTTATTGATATTCAGCACCGCGATCTGGCGGAGCAGCATCCCGCCGGCGATGATGAGCCCGGCAAAGGAAGGCCAGCCAAGGCCCGCCAGGCGGAAGGCAAGCGCCATCAGCACCAGCATCACGCCGTAAAAGCCGATTAGCCATGGCTTGGTGTTATCGCCGAAGAGACGCGCGGTGGAGCGCACGCCGATAAGGGCGTCATCCTCCTTGTCCTGATGGGCGTAGATCGTGTCGTAGCCGATGGTCCACAGTACCGAGGCGATATAGACCAGCACTGCCGGTCCCGAAAGCGCGCCGAAAACCGCCGCCCATCCCACCAGCGCCCCCCAGGAAAAGGCGAGCCCCAGCACGAATTGCGGCCAGTCGGTGAAACGCTTGGCAAAGGGGTATATCGCGACGATCGCAAGCGACGAAATCGCCAGCACGATCGTGAAAAGATTGAAGCAGAGCAGGACGGCAAGCCCGGTCAGCGCCTGCAGCAGGATGAAGATCTTCGCCTGCCGGCGGGTGACCCGGCCGGAGGGCAGGGGTCGCGAGCGGGTTCTCGCCACCTGGTTGTCGATGTCGTGATCGACAAGGTCATTATAGGTGCAGCCCGCCCCGCGCATGGCAACGGCGCCGAGCCAGAACAGCAGGCAATGGGCAATGAACTGGCCGGGCCGGAAGGCATTGGCTTCCGCCGTGACGCCGGCGGCCATCGCCGCCGACCAAAGGCAGGGCCACAGCAATAGCTGCCAGCCGATCGGCCGGTCCCAGCGGGCAAGCTGGGCATAGGGCCACAGCGAAGGCGGCAGCAGCCGGTAGACGAAATTATCCGACGGCGCGTCAACCACGCGACCGTTATCCTCGAAAATATTGCTCATCTGCCTGCCCTGAATAAAGCCGGATCAGGGAAACTCGACGGGCTCCAGCGGCGCCCGGTTCGCTTCCGCGGCTTTCAGTTTGTCTTCCGCCTCGAACATATAGCGGCGGTTATTGGGCGTGGCAAACTGGCTCTTGGAAAGCTGCATCTGGAAGATGAACATCTTGTCCCACTCGAAGGCCATTTCTGAGCCGGCGAGATAGAATTCCCACATCCGGAAGAACTGCTCGTCATAGAGCTTGATCGCCTCTTCCTTGCGCGCCACGAAGCGCTCGCGCCAGGCCCGCAGCGTATAGGCATAGTGCATCTGCAGGATTT
The DNA here is from genome assembly GCF_053484265.1 of Martelella sp. FOR1707. NCBI lineage: Bacteria > Pseudomonadati > Pseudomonadota > Alphaproteobacteria > Hyphomicrobiales > Aurantimonadaceae > Martelella > Martelella sp. FOR1707. The sequence goes on from NZ_JBAKFP010000013.1 coordinate 2,135, forward strand.
CGATGTCGCGCACCAGCAGGCCGGATTTTTCAACCGCCGGCAAGACCTCGGCCAGCGAGGGGATGTAGCCGCCGGGGAAGATGTATTTTTCGATGAACGGGTTGTTGAAGCCGTGGGCGGCGACATCGCGCCCGATCGAATGCAGCACCATCACCCCGTCATCGTCCAGAAGCTCGAAACACTTGTCGAAGAAGTTCTGGTAGCGGCCGATGCCGACATGTTCGAACATGCCGACGGAGACGATCCGATCGAAGGGCTTGGCCTTCATGGTCCGGTAGTCCTGCAGCTCGAAGCGCACCCTGTCGGAAAGCCCGCGCTTTTCCGCGCGGTTGGCCGAAATCGCGAGTTGCTCGTGGGAAAGCGTGATGCCGGTCATGTCAACGCCCGCCATTTCGGCGAGATACATGCTGAGCCCGCCCCAGCCGGAGCCGATTTCGAGAACGCGCTGACCTTCGTTCAGCCGCAGCTTGGCGGCGATGTGGCGCTTCTTGGCAAGCTGCGCCTCGTCCAGCGAGATATCCGGCGGATCGAAATAGGCGCAGGAATACTGCCAGTCCTCATCCAGAAACAGGCTGAACAGCGGCGGCGTCAGATCGTAATGGTGAGAGACGTTCTTGCGGTTCTTGTTGATCGGCAGCCGCGTCTGCAATTGGGCAAGCCCGGTACGCCAGAACAGTCTTGCCGCCATCAGCGGCGAGAACACGATCGCGAGCGTGTTGCGGCGCACCAGCGACAGGAAATCGTAGATATTGCCTTCTTCCATCTGGAAGCGGCCCTGCATGTACATCTCGCCAAGCGCAAGCGCCGGGTCTCTGGCGATCAGCGTTTCGGCTTCCTTGTCGGTGAATTTGACCGCGACCGGGTCACCGGTGCCATCCCCGAATGTCGTTATCGTCCCCGTTGCGTCCTTTATCCTCAAAGTGCCTGTTTTAATGATCTTTTCGACCAGGTTGAACAGCTGAGAAGCCATCGCAATCCCCCGAATGCCTGCTTATGTCATATATTATTTCACGCACATTATTCATTCTGGCGCAAGAAACAAGGCGGGCGTCCGATCCCCGATCGACACGTTTCCGGGCATAAAGTGCCGCGTTGGCAGTTCTGGGTTGTGGGATGCCTGTCGTTCAACGCTACCAGCGCGGTTTGCGCAGGCGGCACAGACAGGCATGGTCGGTCGCCGGCCGTGAGAGGCAAACCAGTTCCGGGTCGTCTGATTCTCTATTGGAGGGACGAGGAGCAGGGATTCCGATTCACTTCTTCCGCATCGCGTCCGCAAGTGCTGCGCCGAACGCGCCCTGGGTCTGCGGCTTGCCGCCCCGGTCATTGCCGCGCTCCCGTGGCCGATCATTGCGGGGGCCGCGGGCGGTGGGCGCGCCGTCGTCCTTTTTCATCGAAAGCCCGATGCGCTTGCGCTTGACGTCGACATCGACCACCCGGACCTTCACCACGTCGCCGGCCTTCACCACCTCATGCGGGTCCTTGACGAAGCGGTCGGCGAGCTGGGACACGTGGACGAGGCCATCCTGGTGCACGCCGATATCGACGAAGGCGCCGAAGGCGGCGACATTGGTGACGGTGCCTTCCAGCACCATGCCGGGCTTGAGGTCGGAAATCTCGTCGATGCCGTCGGCAAAGCTTGCCGTCTTGAACTCGGGGCGCGGGTCGCGGCCGGGCTTTTCAAGCTCCGCCAGAATGTCGCGCACGGTCGGCAGGCCGAAGCGGTCGTCGACGAAGGCACGCGGATCGACGGCCTTGAGCGCCGCGCTGTCGCCCATCAGCGCGCGAAGATCCCGCCCGCAGGCCGCGACGATCTTCTTGGCCACATCATAGGCTTCGGGGTGGACGGCGGATGAATCGAGCGGCTCGATGCCATCGCGGATGCGCAGGAAGCCGGCGCTCTGCTCGAAGGCGCGGGGGCCGAGGCGGGCGACCTTCAGCAGTTCCTTGCGGCTCTTGAACGCGCCATTGGCATCGCGGTGCAGCACAATCTGCTCGGCGATCGAGGGGCCGAGGCCGGAAACGCGGGCAAGCAGCGGCGCCGACGCGGTGTTGAGGTCGACGCCGACGCCATTCACCGCATCCTCGACCACGGCATCGAGCGAGCGCGACAGCTTCATCTGGTCGACATCGTGCTGGTACTGGCCGACGCCGATCGATTTCGGCTCGATCTTGACGAGTTCGGCCAGCGGATCCTGCAGCCGGCGGGCGATGGAAACCGCGCCGCGCAGCGAGACGTCGAGGTCCGGAAATTCCTTCGCCGCCGTCTCGGAAGCCGAATAGACCGAGGCCCCGGCCTCAGACACAACCACCTTCATCGGCTTCGGGTCGGGTACCGCCTTCAGCACGTCGGCGACAAGTTTTTCGGTTTCGCGGCTCGCCGTGCCGTTGCCGATCGCGATCAGCGACACGTTGTGGCGCGCGATCAGCGCCTTCAGCGCGGCCATTGCGCCCTGAATATCGTTGCGCGGCTGGAACGGGTAGATGGTCGCGGTGTCGAGCAGCTTGCCGGTGCCGTCGACGGCGGCGACCTTGACGCCGGTGCGGATGCCCGGATCGAGACCGAGCGTGACGCGCGAGCCGGCGGGCGCGGCAAGCAGCAGGTCCTTCAGGTTGCGGGCGAACACGTTGATGGCTTCGTCCTCGGCGCGCTCGCGCATTTCCCGCATCAGGTCGAGCGAGAGCGAGGTGGAGAGCTTCACCCGCCAGCACCAGCCGGCGACCTGCATCAGGAAGGCGTTGGCCTTGCCCTCGCCATCGATGTCGAAGAAGCGGGCGATCATCTGCTGGGCGGGCTTGACCGGGGAGGGGTTGTCGCGATCCGCCTCGATGGCCACCGACAGCACTTCCTCGTTGAAACCGCGCAGCATGGCGAGAACGCGGTGGCCCGGCGCGGTGGCGAATTTTTCGGCATGGTCGAAATAGTCGGAGAATTTCTGTCCGGCCTCTTCCTTGCCGGCGACCACGGTGGCGTAGAGCATCGCATTGTCGCGCATATATTGCCTGAGCCTGCCGACGAGTTCGGCGTTCTCCGCAAACTCCTCCGACAGGATATCGCGCACGCCGTCGAGCGCCGCGCGGGTGTCGGCGACCTTGTCGTTGACATAGGCTTCGGCGAGTTTCTCCGGGTCCGAGCCGCGGTCGCTGAAGATTGCGTCGGCCAGCGGCTGAAGCCCGTTCTCGCGGGCGATCATGGCGCGGGTGCGGCGTTTCGGCTTGTAGGGCAGATAGAGGTCTTCGAGTTCGGACTTGGTGGTCACGGTGGCGATCTTGCCGGCAAGTTCATCCGTCATCTTGCCCTGGCTGGTGATCGATTCGACGATGGTGGCGCGCCTTGCCTCCAGTTCGCGCAGATAGGCAACGCGCTCGGCGAGCGTGCGCAACTGGCCGTCATCCAGGCCGCCGGTTGCCTCCTTGCGGTAGCGCGCGACGAAGGGCACGGTCGCGCCCTCATCCAGAAGCTTCAGCGCGGCATCCACTTGTTCCGGGCGGGCCTTGATTTCCTCTGCGACGATGCGGGCGATTTTTTCTGCGGCCATCAATCTCGTTCCATCTTCCACGGGAGAGGCGAATTTAGGCGTTCATCGCGCCGAAACAATGGCTTTGACGCGGGCGCGCGCAGCCTTCCACAATATTGCCCCGGATGTTAACGCAGCCCGGCCTTGACCTTTGTCGCCAGCCTGCTTACCCAACCGCCAGCAGGTGTCAAACGGAGCGGACCCATGAATGTCCTTCTGATCGGTTCGGGCGGGCGCGAGCATGCGCTGGCCTGGAAACTCGCGCAATCCCCCGAAATCGGCGAATTCTATGCCGCTCCCGGAAATCCCGGCATTGCCGCCCATGCGGTTTGCGTGGCGCTCGATGTCACCGACCATCCGGCCGTCGTCGCGTTCTGCCGCGAAAAGGCGATCGACCTCGTGGTCGTCGGCCCCGAGGCTCCGCTGGTCGCCGGTCTCGCGGATGACCTGCAGGCCGCCGGGCTGAAGGTGTTCGGCCCGACCCGAGCGGCGGCGCAGCTCGAAGGCTCCAAGGGCTTCACCAAGGATCTCTGCGCCCGTTACAGCATCCCGACCGGCGCCTATCAGCGGTTCGACAATGCCGAGGCCGCGAAGGCCTATGTGCTCGAAATCGGCGCGCCGATCGTGATCAAAGCCGATGGCCTTGCCGCCGGCAAGGGCGTCACCGTCGCCCGCACCAATGACGAGGCGCTTGCCGCGATCGACGACTGCTTCTCCGGCACATTCGGGGCTGCCGGCGCGGAAGTGGTTGTCGAGGAGTTTCTGGTGGGCGAGGAGGCGAGCTTCTTCTGCCTTTCCGACGGAAAACACGCCCTGCCGCTCGCCACCGCGCAGGATCACAAGGCCGTCGGCGATGGCGACACCGGGCCGAATACCGGCGGCATGGGCGCCTATTCGCCGGCACCTGTGATGGATGCCGCGATGATCGAGCGCACGATGAGGGAGATCATCGAACCGACGATCCGCGGCATGGCGGAGATGGGCCACCCGTTCCAGGGCGTGCTTTATGCCGGCCTGATGATCACCGAAAAGGGGCCCGAGCTAATCGAATACAATGCCCGTTTCGGCGATCCGGAATGCCAGGTGATGATGATGCGGCTGAAAAGCGATCTGCTGCCGATCCTCGTCGCTTGCGCCGAGGGCAGGCTCGACACGGTTGGCGCCGATTGGAGCGAGCAGACGGCGCTGACGGTGGTGATGGCTGCCAAGGGCTATCCGGGCGCCTACAAGAAGGGCAGCGAGATCAAGGCGCTGCCCGCCGATGACGCCACCGCCCGCACCTTCCATGCCGGTACGGCCATCAAGGATGGCAAGCTGGTGGCCAATGGCGGACGGGTGCTGAACGTTACCGCGCTCGGGCCCAACGTCACCGAAGCCCAGACCCGCTCCTATGAGCTGATCGAGAGCATCGACTGGCCCGAAGGCTTCTGCCGCCGCGATATCGGCTGGCGCGCGGTCGCCCGCGAGGAGGGCTGAGCGGAAAACCGCAGGCAAATACCCAAAAACGATCGGTGGAAAAGGACCAGCCGGGCCAACGCCCGGCGATGGTTAAAGAGGCTTTAACCCATCGCTGTTAGCCTCGGCTGCGAATCTGCCGGGAGACCCCTTGTTTCCGGGCGGTGCGTTCGGTTGAAGGTATGAGGGTATTAGTCATGGCTGCACGGGCAGAGCGGTTTGAAGACAGAAGCGGCGGCGAGTTCTCGCTTATCGGATTTGTCCGCCGCTATGTGGCTGCGCTTTTCGGGTTCGGGCTGTTCGTGGCGCTCTGCCTTGCGATCGCGGCGATGGCGACGTGGAATGTCGATGATCCGAGCAAGCTCCATGCCACCGGCCGCCTGCCAACCAATATTCTCGGCTATCCCGGCGCCGATTTCGCCGACATCGTGATGCAGGCCTTCGGGCTCGCCAGCGTTTTCGCGCTTCTGCCGGTGCTTTCCTGGTCGCTCGCGATGATGGCGGGAAAGCGGATCTATCGCAAACCCTCGCGCTTCTTCGCCTGGATCGGCGCTGCGATTGTCACCGCCGCGGTGCTCGGCTGCGTGCCGCCGCCGCCGACATGGCCGCTGCCAAACGGTCTCGGCGGGGTTTCCGGCGATCTGATCCTGCGTTTCCCGGCGCTGTTTATCGGGCAATATCCTTCGGGCCTGGCCGCGATGATCGTCGGCGGCATTTTCGCGCTGCCGGCGCTGTTTCTCCAGCTTTATGCCGCCGGCCTGATCATTCGCCAGCCGAAGGTCGTTCCCGAAAAGCCGGCCGCAAAACGCCATTCGAGCGATCCCGGCGCGCCGACCGTCTCCGATCTGTCGGAGGAGCGCGAAGGCTGGTTCTCGTTTGCGCCGCTGATCGGCTACGCCGCCCATACCTGGTACATTTCGCGCGCCCGCTTCAACAAGATTTTCGGCCGCCGGCGCGACGAGGACGAGGATTTCGACGCGCCTTATGATTTCAACGAGGACAGTTTCGACCGGTTGGACGATGACGAGCCGGCCTATCCGTCGTCATGGCGGCGCAGCGGCGAGCCGAGCCTTGTCGATCCCGACCGTCCGCGCGAGACGGGTTACCGGCCCGCCGACCCGCCGCCCTTCGACTATGACGGGCAGATGGGCGATGATTTCGATGATGATGACGACCTTCCCGAGGGCGTGCTGAGCGCCGATTTCGGCTCGTCCGAGCCGCGCGTCACCCGCCAGACGCCGCGCGCGCCGGTGGTGGCAGCCCCCGCGCCGCCGCCGAAGCCGGTAAGCGCGGAAACCGTGCGCCGGCCGTCCCACGGGTCGATTTCGCCGCGCGGCTTCGAACTGCCGTCCGCAGCCCTGCTCGCCGAACCTAAGGGCCTTGCCCGCGACAAGGCACTGTCGAAAGAGGTGCTGGAGGACAATGCCCGCACGCTGGAAAAGGTGCTCGACGATTTCGGCGTGAAGGGCGAGATCATCCATGTCCGCCCCGGTCCGGTGGTCACACTTTACGAGCTGGAGCCGGCGCCCGGCATCAAGTCCTCGCGCGTCATCGGCCTTGCCGACGATATCGCCCGCTCGATGGCGGCGATCTCGGCGCGCGTGGCCGTCATTCCCGGCCGCAACGCCATCGGCATCGAACTGCCCAATCCGCATCGCGAGACGGTGTTCCTGCGCGAGATCATCGCCAGCCAGGATTTCCAGAACTCAAAGGCCAAGCTTGCCATGGCGCTCGGCAAGACGATCGGCGGCGAATCGGTCACGGTCGATCTTGCCAAGATGCCGCATCTCTTGATCGCCGGCACCACGGGCTCCGGTAAGTCGGTCGCGGTCAACACCATGATCCTGTCGCTGCTCTACCGGCTCTCGCCCGAGCAGTGCCGGCTGATCATGATCGACCCGAAAATGCTCGAACTCTCCGTCTATGACGGCATTCCGCATTTGCTTTCGCCGGTGGTGACCGACCCGAAGAAGGCGGTCGTGGCGCTGAAATGGACCGTGCGCGAGATGGAAGAGCGCTACAAGAACATGGCCAAGCTCGGCGTACGCAATATCGACGGCTTCAACAGTCGCGTGGCGCAGGCGGCCGAAAAGGGCGAGACCCTGTCGCGCACCGTCCAGACCGGCTTCGATCGCGAGACCGGCGAGGCGATCTACGAGACCGAGGAATTCGAACTCGAGCCGATGCCCTATATCGTCGTGATCATCGACGAGATGGCCGACCTGATGATGGTCGCCGGCAAGGATATCGAGGGCGCGGTCCAGCGTCTGGCGCAGATGGCGCGCGCGGCGGGCATCCATGTGATCATGGCCACCCAGCGCCCGTCGGTCGATGTCATCACCGGCACGATCAAGGCCAATTTCCCGACTCGCATCTCCTTCCAGGTGACCTCCAAGATCGACAGCCGGACGATTCTCGGCGAGCAGGGGGCCGAGCAGCTTCTCGGCCAGGGCGACATGCTGCACATGGCTGGCGGCGGGCGCATCCAGCGCGTTCATGGGCCGTTCGTTTCCGACCCGGAAGTTGAGGACATCGTCGCCTATCTGAAAACCCAGGGTACGCCGGAATATCTCGATGCGATCACCGCCGATGAGGATGAGGACGGCGATGGCGGCTATGATGGCGACGGCGGCAGCGCCGGCAACATGGCGAAGTCGGATGATCCCTATGATCAGGCGGTGGCGATCGTGCTGCGCGACGGCAAGGCCTCGACCTCCTATGTCCAGCGCCGGCTCGGCATCGGCTACAATCGCGCCGCAAGCCTTATCGAGCGGATGGAGCAGGAAGGCGTGATCGGTCCTGCCAACCATGCCGGCAAACGCGAGATTCTCGTGCCGACGGAGCAGGACATCATTGAAGGCCCGCGCTGACGCCCCATCTTTGCCGGCAGCAACATTCAGTCCGCCGCGCCCCGAAAACGCCTCTTTGGCGGCGCAACCGGGCCGCAATCAGTTTTCAGGATCGGATATATGAGCAAGTCTAAAAATACTTCGTCCCTGGCGCGTCGGCAGTTCATCGGCGGTCTCGTCGGCGCCGCCACTCTGCTGGCAGGCCTGCCTGCATTTTCGCAGACCCTCCCGACGGGAAGCAATGTGCCGACGCCGACCAAGCGCGGCGGTTCGGTCCAAGTCGCCCAGGCCACATCCACCTCGTCCGGCGTTGCGGCCCAGCGGGTCGCCGACCACTTTTCATCCGTCAAGTCGATGACCGGCGAGTTCATGCAGTTCGGCCCGCGTGGCGAGCAGTCGGGCGGCAAGTTCTATCTGGAACGGCCCGGCAAGCTGCGCTTCGACTATGACCCGCCCTCGACGCTGAAGGTGATCGCGGACGGCCGCAACGTCGCCGTCGGCAATGGCGATCTCGACACCTGGGATTTCTATCCGTTGTCGCGCACGCCCCTGTCGCTGCTGCTTGCCGACCAGATCGACCTCCAGCACCGCATGGTGCGCGATGTGCGCGAGCAAAACGGGCTGACGGTGATCGTGCTCGGCGACAAGTCGATCTTCGGCGATCAGGTGATCACGATGATGTTCGACAGCAAGACCTTCGACCTGCGCCAGTGGACCATTACGGATGCCCAGGGCAAGGACACCACGGTGATCCTCTCCAATGTGCGCACCGGCGTCAAATTCGCCCGCTCGGTGTTCCGCATTCCCTATGACCAGATCATGGCAAGCCCCGGCAGTAACAACTGAAGGGTCAAAGAGAGGGCGCCCTTCCGGTCGCCCGGCGAATCGCCTAATGCTGATGCCCCGTTCAGCAAGGAAGGCGATTGCCGGTGGAATTGAGACTTACGACCTGGAACATCAATTCGGTGCGCCTGCGCCTGCCGATCGTCGAACGCTTCCTGAAGGACTATCAGCCCGATATTCTCTGCCTTCAGGAAATCAAATGCCTCAATGACCAGTTCCCCTACAAGCCGCTGCGCGAACTCGGCTATGAGCATATCGAGGTGCACGGCCAGAAGGGCTATCACGGGGTCGCGATCGTCTCGCGCATTCCGCTGGGGGAGGGGTTTTCGACGGATTACTGCGCCATGGGCGACACCCGCCACATCTGCGCGGTGTTCGATGCTGGCGGCAGGAAGATCAGGCTGCATAATTTCTATGTGCCGGCCGGCGGCGACGAGCCCGATCCCGAGATCAACCCGAAATTCCGCCACAAGCTCGATTTCCTCGAGGAGATGAAGGTGCTGAAGGCCGATCAGGGCGATGGCATCGGCTCCATTCTTGTCGGCGATCTCAATATCGCGCCGATGGAAAACGACGTCTGGTCGCACAAGCAGCTTCTGAAGGTCGTCAGCCATACACCGGTCGAGACTGAGGGCATGAAGGACCTGATCGCCAAGGGCGGCTGGGTGGACCTTATGCGTCACGTCACGCCGGAGGACGAAAAGCTCTACACCTGGTGGAGCTACCGCGCCAAGGACTGGCAGGCTGCCAATCGCGGTCGCCGGCTGGACCATATCTGGACCTCGCCCGACCTCGTCCCGGCGTTCCAGCGCTTCGATATCCTCACCGAGGCACGCGGCTGGGAAAAGCCGTCCGACCATGTGCCGGTAACGGCGTCGTTTATGTTTTAGGGCGTTGCCGCTGGCGGGCTCAACGTTTTACCTTGCGGACGCCGCGTCAGGGTTCCGCCGCGCTTGAGCCCGAAAACAACAATGCCTCCGAACGCGAGCAGGGCGATCGTGAGGCCAAGCGGATGTGGGGCGCTGAACGTCGGCAACAGGTTCAACACGAGGTTTCCGCCGCCATAGATAAGCAGCGACTGCGTGCCGATCGTGGCGAATGCAGCCGTAACTGACGCAACATGGGGCAGCGAAAGGGACAGTTGCAGGCATAAGCCTAATCCGACGAAGGCGACGATCCCGACCGCATAATATCCGGGATGGTTGAGCCATCGATTGGCCAGGAAACGCCTTCCCGCTTCCATCGGCCCGCCGGAGAGCTCCGTCAGGCAGATCACGACGGCGACAGCCAGCATGAGGACCGGAATCACGATATTTCTACGGCCGGTAAGGACCTCGCCGATAGCCAGGCCAAACCCAAGAAACGTCATCGACGGCAACAACGCGGGGCCATATCCCAGTCCGACGCCGGTGACCAGGGTCAGCGGATAGCCCGATTGCGGCGCCATCCCGTCAAGCGTAAGCTTCAAGCACCACGCAAGACCAGCCAGCACCAATACGGGAAGCGACCCATAACGCCTCAGCGCGGGGAGCAATGCGATGACCACGGCGAAGAGTACCGTGTAGATCAGAAGAATTTCACTGAAACGCCCGGGGCCCATCCCGGTAACCGCCAATAGCCCCTGCTGAAAGCTCAGATTGCCGGACACTGTCGCTGCGAGTGTGAGGCCAGCAAAGAGTGCGGCGCAGATCAGCATCCGTGATGTCAGACGGCCGCGAATTCTGGGAAGCGCCGTTCCTTTTCGCAGTTTCGAAAGATAGGCGATCTCGATCATCATTCCGAAGAGAATGACGAAGCTCGGTGTCGCCAATCGTGTTAGAGGCACGAGCAGATGCACATCGGGAACGAACTGGATCTTGAGGTGATCGGCCATGGCCAGCAGGACCGCTATGCCTCGCAGGGCATCCAGCGCGACGAGGCGTTGCGAAGAGCTCGTTTCTGACATTTCTAAACCTGTTGGCTAATTCATGTACGCCCAACAGATTAAGCCTTGCGGCGTGGCCGATGGCAGGCAAGCGGCATAGATTGACGGAGAAACGGATAGGTGGACTATCCAAAGGAATAAGCAGGCCGCCGCTCCTCATCTCCGCAGCGTAATTGCCCTTGCATCCGGGTGTTTCAGCGAGCAGGCGGCAGCTCCCTCACTGCGCCCATCAGCAATATGCCGAGCACGGTGGCGTTGAGGATGTGCCAGAGGAAGTGGGTGCCGATCCCCGCCGTCGCCATGCAGGTGGATTGGTCGAGGCTGCGGAATGTCAGCGACATGATGAAGATCGCTGTGGCGCCGGCGAAATAGCGCCAGACCGGATGATCGCGCCACGCCGCGATCACTGAGGCGACCGCCATGGCGATGAGGGCAGGGGCGTATTGCAGCGAGCCGTTGAGCGGTGCTTCACCGCCGCGCGAGACAAGACCGACCAGATAGACGACGAGCGCGAAGCCCATGATGGTGGCGATCATGTAGCCGATGATATCGAAGGTCTTGCCGCCGGCCATCCGCACGAACAGCAGCAGGATATAAAGAAAGAAGAACAGCCAGATCGGGATCACGTCGAGCGCCGCCGAAAGCGGCGTGGCGAGCGTGTGGAACAGGAACGAGCCGATGCCGATCACCCCGACCAGCGCGATGACCGTCAGTTCCAGCGGGCTCCGCGCGGGCCTGCGCCAGGCGGCGGGCCAGGCGACGAGCGCCGCGATGATGAAGGCCAGGTTGGTGAGCGCGTTGAGCGGCTCGGCCCAGAAGCCGGCGGCAGTACGTTCGCAATAGATGTCGATATAGGGTGCGGGGTCCATCGTCTTCACCGAAGCATTTTGCTGCAACGGCCCGGATGGTTCCCCCGTTTTGGGCTTTGATGCAAGGGGGAGCCAGAATTTTCCGGCGCAGGCCGCTATCGAAGCCCTTCCCGTCCTTCTCCGTCATGCCGGGGGCTTCAAACCTCCTCCGAACATGCCGACGCGTCCGCGCGCTTCAGTATTCGCCGTCGTCGCCGTCCGCCTTCGATTCGTCCTCGGCAACGGGGATGGCGTAGGAGCCGGTGAGCCAGCGCGACAGGTCGAGCTCGCGGCAGCGATTGCTGCAGAACGGGTAGTCCTCGCGGGTCGAGGGGCGTCCGCATTCGGGGCATTTGCGCGGTTTGCGCAGCGGCTCGACGCTTGCCTTGGTGGTCATGTCCATTCTCCTGCGATATCGAAACCGCGGCCGGAAAGCAGCATCGCGGTCTCGTAAAGCGGCAGGCCGATCACGGCGGAATGCGAGCCGACGATCCGGCTGATGAAGGCCGCCGCCGGGCCCTGGATGGCATAGCCGCCGGCCTTGCCATCCCAGTCGCGCGAGGCGAGATAGGCCGCCATTTCCTGTTTCGAAAGATGCTTGAAGCTGACGCGGGTTTCGACGACCCGCTCCTTGTGGCCGCTTTCGCCGACGGGATGAACGCAAAGCCCGGTATAGACCCGGTGGCCGCGCCCGGAAAGCAACGCCAGGCAGGCGCTTGCCTCTTCTTCCGTCTCCGCCTTCGGCAGGATCCGCCGTCCGACGGCTACCACCGTATCCGCCGCGATCACCAGCGCGCCCTGCCATTCGGCATCATCGGCGAGCGCCTTACAGACGGCTTCAGCCTTCTGGCGGGCGAGCCGGCCGGCAAGCCGGCGCGGGGTCTCCTTGGCAAGCGGGGTTTCGTCGATATCGGCGGGATGAACGCGATCGGGCGTCACGCCGATCTGGGCGAGAAGCTCGACTCTCCGCGGTGACGCCGATGCCAGCACGAGTTTGGGGTTCGTTGCGGTCAAGCCGGATCCTCGGCGTCGGCGCTTTTACTTGAAGCGGTAGGTGATGCGGCCCTTGGTCAGGTCATAGGGGGTCATTTCGACCAGAACCTTGTCGCCGGCCAGAACGCGGATGCGGTTCTTGCGCATGCGGCCTGCGGTGTGGGCGATGATTTCGTGCTCGTTCTCGAGCTTGACCCGGAAGGTCGCATTCGGCAGAAGCTCGACGACGACGCCCGGAAATTCAAGTACTTCTTCTTTTGCCATGTATGTCGTTTCTTTTCCTTGTTGCGTTGCCGGAAGACCGGTCAAAACGCCACGACCCCGCTGAGGCTTGTCGCCGGCGGGGAAGTGCCAGTTTCATTGGGTTGCAGCCCTGGCGCAGCGGGTAAACGCGCGGAGAACTGCGGGATTTGCGGCGGAACCTACACAATAGTTCGCCGTTTGTGAACCTTGTTTGCTTGTATGAACGCTTTTTGTTCCGTCCCGCATGCAAGGCTTGCGTCGCGCCGATCAGCCGCGCCAGTAGAGCACGCAGAAAAGGGTGAACAGCCGCCGCGCGGTGTCGAAATCCATTTCGATCTTGCCCTTCAACCGCTCCTGAAGCGTTTGCGAGCCTTCATTGTGGACGCCGCGACGGCCCATGTCGATCGCCTCGATCTTGGCGGGGGAGGCGGATTTGATGGCTTCGTAATAGCTGTCGCAGATCATGAAATAATCCTTCACGATCCGCCGGAACGGCGTCAGCGACAGGATATGGGTCGCGACTTTCTCGCCGTTTTCGAGCGTGATGTCGAACACCAGCCGTTTTTCGATGATCGACAGCGTCAGCTTGTAGGGCCCGCCTGTGTGGCCGACCGGCTTGAAGTGGTTTTCCTCCAGGAGGTCGAAGATCGCGACCGCGCGTTCGTGCTCGACATCGGGCGAGGCCCGGCCGATGCTCTCGTCGAGTTCGACATCGCTCAGCCTGAATTCGCCCTCGCTCATTGCTAGTCCTTGCGGTTGAGGCGGATGGATACCGATCGTCCGTGGGCGGACAACCCCTCGCATTCTGCAAGCTCAATGGCCGCCGGCGCAAGCGCATTCAGCTGCTCGGGGCCAAGTTTCAGGATCGAGGTGCGTTTCATGAAGTCCAGCACCGACAGGCCGGAGGAAAACCGGGCGGAGCGGGCCGTCGGCAGTACATGGTTGGAGCCGCCGACATAATCGCCGATCGCCTCGGGCGTGTGATGGCCGGCGAAGATGGCGCCGGCGTTGCGCACGGAGGGGATCAGCGCGTCCGGGTCGTCAACCGCGAGCTCCAGATGCTCCGGCGCGATGCGGTTTGCGATCGGCATGGCGGCTTCGAGGTTAGGCACGGTGATGATTGCGCCGAAATCGCGCCAGCTCGCACCCGCAATCTCCGCCCGGGGCAGCGTCTTCAACTGCCGCTCCACGGCCTCTTCCACGGCGCGACCGAGGGCGGCGTCGGTGGTGATCAGGATGGACTGCGCGCCGCTGTCATGCTCGGCCTGGGCCAGAAGGTCGGCCGCGATCCAGTCGGGATTGTTGTCGCCATCGGCGATCACCAGCACCTCGGAGGGGCCGGCGATCATGTCGATGCCGACCGTGCCGAACACGGCGCGCTTGGCCGCCGCCACATAGGCATTGCCGGGGCCGACGATCTTGGAGACCGGAGCGATTGTTTCGGTGCCATAGGCCAGCGCGGCGACAGCCTGCGCGCCGCCGATGCGGTAAATCTCGGTCACGCCCGCGATCTTCGCGGCGGCAAGCACTGCCGGATTGACAGCGCCCTTCATCGCCGGCACGACCATGACGATGCGCTCCACGCCAGCGACCTTCGCCGGCACGGCGTTCATCAGCACAGAGCTTGGATAGCTCGCCGTGCCGCCCGGCACGTAAAGTCCGACCGCCTCGACCGCCGTCCAGCGATGGCCGAGGCCGACGCCGATAGCGTCCTCGTAGAAATCATCCTTCGGCAATTGCCTTGCGTGGTGGCTGCGGATGCGCTTTTCGGCAAGCGTCAGCGCTTCGATAACCTTGGGATCGACGGCGGCGTAGGCGGCGTCGATCTCGTCGGCGCCGACCCGCATCGGAGTCACGGCGAAATCGATGCTGTCGAACCGGGCCGAATAGTCGGCAAGCGCTGCGTCGCCCTCGGCGCGCACGCGGGTGAGGATCGTCTCGACGACGTCGGAGACATCCTTCGAAACCTCGCGCTTCATCGAAAGCAGGTCCTTGAAGGCGCTCTCGAAACCATCATCCGCCGCGTTCAGCCAGATCGCCATGTTTGCCTCGGTCACTCAATTGAAGAAAGGGTCAGCGGAAGGGTTCAGCGGGGATGGTGGGGCCTTGCGCGGGCTTCCCAGCTACCGGAAAGGTCGCTCATCAGCGCCTCGATGCATTCGACATCGGCGACGATCTCGCCGCCGCCTGACAAGTTCAGCACGATCGAGCCTTCCGGGCCTTCGCCAGACTTTTCAAACTGGATCGACAGAAGATTGTTGACCTGATCGCGCGCATCGCGTTCGAGCCCGATGCTGCGCACCGCCGTGACCCGCTTGAACACCAGCGCCGCGCGCCGCCGCTCGGGCTTCTTGAAGAAGCCGCGCTTCTTTTCCCAGACGAACCGGTTGGTAAGAAGCTGAAGCTGTGCCGCCACCTTCGAGAACGTCACATCCGGCGAGAGAAAGACGGCGTCCTGCATATGCGCCGAAATCACCGCGAGGTCTTCCTCGTCCAGCGCCATAAGCTTCAGGGGATCGGTCGTCATTGCATAAATTCCCGGCGGTTGCTGTTTACACCGAGATAGAGCCAAGGAGGGGATTTCGCAACCGCAAGACCCCGCCCCTGGACCAGTTTATCCGGCTCAGTCGGAAATCCGCTCGATTTCCGCGCCGCAATTGGTGAGCTTTTCTTCCAGACGCTCGAAACCGCGGTCGAGGTGGTAGACCCGCGAGACATTAGTCTCGCCCTTGGCGGCAAGCCCGGCAATGACCAGCGAGACGGATGCGCGCAGATCGGTCGCCATCACCGGCGCGCCGTGCAGTTCCTTGACGCCGCGAATGGTCGCGGTCTGTCCGGAAAGCGCGATATCGGCGCCGAGGCGGGCGAGCTCCTGCACATGCATGAACCGGTTTTCGAAAATGGTCTCGACGATCCGTGCCGTGCCCTTGGCGCGGGTCATCAGCCCCATGAACTGCGCCTGCAGATCGGTCGGAAAGCCCGGATAGGGCTCGGTGGTGACGTCAACGGGGCGGATGTCATCGCCATGGCCGACGATATGGATGCCGGTTTCGGTGGTGGTGATTTCCGCGCCGGCGGAGGACAGTGCGGCGAGCGCTGCGGAAAGCAGCTTCGCGTCGGTGTTTTCAAGCGTGACTTCACCGCCGGTCATGGCGACAGCCATGGCATAGGTGCCGGTCTCGATCCGGTCCGGCAGCACGGCATGGCGCGCGCCGGAAAGCGAGGTGACGCCCTCAATGGTGATCGTGGTGGTGCCCGCGCCCTCGATCTTCGCGCCCATGGCCTTCAGGCAGTTGGCGAGATCGATGATTTCCGGTTCGCGCGCGGCGTTTTCCAGAATGGTGGTGCCGTTGGCGAGCGTTGCGGCCATCATCAGCGTGTGGGTGGCGCCGACCGAGACCTTGGGGAACACATAGCGGCCGCCCGTCAGCCCGCCCTTCGGCGCTTTCGCCTCGACATAGCCGCTGTCGATCTCGATCTCCGCGCCCATCGCCTTCAGACCTTCGATGAACAGGTCGACCGGGCGGGTGCCGATGGCGCAGCCGCCGGGCAGCGAAACCCGGGCGATGCCCTCGCGCGCCAGAAGCGGGCCGATGACCCAGAACGAGGCGCGCATCTTGCGCACCAGTTCATAGGAGGCGGTGGTGTCTGTAATCGTAGGGCACGAGAAATGAATGGTGCGGGCATAGCCGTCGCCCTGGCGCTCGCGCCGGCCCTTGACCGAGATATCGACGCCATGGCTGCCGAGAATGCGCATCAGCGATTCGACATCGGCCAGATGCGGCACGTTCTCCAGCGTCAGCGTGTCGCTGGTCAAAAGCGAGGCGATCATCAGAGGCAGGGCTGCGTTCTTCGCGCCGGAGATGGGGATGACGCCCTTGAGCGGGTTTCCGCCGACGACTCTGATTCTATCCATATGATGTTACTCCGGGCAGGCCCGGCCTCTCCTTAAAGCTATGGGGCGTCGGATTAGACGAAACGGCCCGTATGATCAATCGCATTGGTTGACAAGTCGTTGCCGGAACCGGCGGATTCGCGCGCGATCGAGATTAAGATGCGATAAGAACCACAGGGACCGGCCAAAAATGGCGAGGGCGTGGCGGGAAGGCCCAAAAACACCGTTCTCGAAACGGCGGAATCAATCGTCGCCGTTTTCCCGCTGGCCCGCCGCCGGCAGGCCGTCGGTCTCGTCGGCGGCACCCTTGCGGCGCGCGCGCGACTGCTGCTTGCGCCGCATCAGGTTTTCCCTGAGCTTCTGCGCCGCGCGGGCCTTGCGTTCTTCCGCGGCGCGCTCGGATGCTTTCTTGCTCGGCTTGTCGTCCATGGCTGTCATCGTTTCGGCAAAACGGTTGGGATCGGAAAGAATTATCCTGAAGCGTCTTGCACTCGAAGTCGAGCTATGGCAATAGGCCGCTTGCCTGCACCGGACCGGTGCCGGAAACCTTCCGCAAGTCGGAAATACGGGCTGCCGTAGCTCAGGGGTAGAGCACTCCCTTGGTAAGGGAGAGGTCGAGAGTTCAAATCTCTCCGGCAGCACCATTCACTTTTCTCATTGTATCTTTCGACAAAGGCCGTGCAACGCCCACGCCGCTGGCTTTCTGCGTGCGTGCGCGGCAGTTTTCTGTTCGCATTCCGGAGCCCTGCGTTTTTTGCATAGGCGCAATGCTCAAACGTCTCTGTTCGCGTTCGGATCAATCGATTATATCCCGGGTCAAGACGAATTGATGAGCGTCAATCAGACGCTGCCGAACGAAGGAGAATGACAATGGGTGTTACGCGCACTTTCAACAACTGGATGAAGTATCGCCAGACTGTTGCCGAGCTTGACCGCATGTCGACCCGTGAGCTCTCCGATCTCGGCATCAGCCGTCAGGACATCCGTCGGGTTGCCCGCAAGGCTTCCTTCTGACACGACAAAATTCGGAATTCGTGGGGCATCCTCCTCCTCCTCCCAAATGCCCCTCGATAGGTCGGTGATCCTCCTCCTCCTCCCAAATCACCGGCCAACCAAAATGACGCTCACCGGATCCTCCTCCCCCGGTGAGCGTTATTTTTTTGTCTTCCGGAAAGCATCATGATCGATCCGCATTCCTCTTGCGTACCGAAAATCTCAAGCCTTGCATCCAGCGCATAGGACTTTTGCTTTTGCCTATCTGCCAGGCATCCATTGAAAGGCCTATATCGGGATTGTCGAAAGACAGGGATGCGCCGCAAGGAATGCGACGCCAGAAACCTTCAAACGAAGGGAGATAGACATGAGCATGGCACGTAGCTTCAACAGCTGGATGAAATACCGTCAGACCGTCAGCGAGCTCAATCGCATGAACAGCCGCGAGCTGGCCGATCTCGGTATCAACCGCGAAGACATTCGTAACATTGCCCGCAAAGCGGTCAGGTAAGCGATAGCGGTTCAGCCGCCCAATGCCGGCGGCACATTTTTCCCATACGCCCTCTGCCCATCCTCCCGGGCAGGGGGCGTTTCTTTTTCGGGCTGATCGTATTTGCTGCGCGGTCCAAGACCGATACGCGCGGAGGTGTTCCCGCCGCGCTTGCTCGCGTCAACCGTACCGAAATTTAAAAAATTAGCGTATTGCCGAGCGCGGCAATGTCGCGTAACAAAGCGGCTATCGAATTTGTTTGTTAAGTTACGTCTGCGCGAAAGCGCCCAGAACGATCTTCTATCAAAGTCGAGCAAATGCATGATGTAGATCATGTGATCTTTGAACGCACGATTTGAAAGGAAATCGTTATGAGCGTCGGAACCGTAAAATTCTTCAATTCCACCAAGGGCTATGGCTTCATTGAGCCGGAAGATGGCAGCAAGGACGTATTCGTTCACATCTCCGCCGTTGAGCGCTCCGGCATGACCACGCTTTCGGAAGGCCAGAAGGTCAATTTCGAAGTAGTCGCCGACCGCCGCACCGGCAAGAGCGCCGCTGAAAACCTCAGCGCCGCCTGATTGGCGAAAGCCATCGGCTGAAATAAGAAATCCCTCCGATGCGATTGCTTCGGAGGGTTTTTCTTTGTGGCGTGCGATCTCCCCGGGCGGGGGAGATCGATAGATTTCAGCGCACCAGCAGAACCGGGATCTTGCAGGCGCGCAGCACCGCCGTCGTGGTCGAGCCGATCACCAGCGTGCGGATGCGCGAATGGCCGTAGGCGCCCATCACCAGCAGATCGGTCTTTTCCTCCGCCGCGACCTCTTCGATCACCTTTTCGGCGTGGCCGGGCCGGATGACGAGCCGGGCGGCGACATTGGCGGCTTCAAGCCGCTTGACGGCGTCCGCCGCCTTTTGCGCCAACTGGTCGCTCTCCTTGCACACCGCGAGCAGCGTCACGTCGGTCTTTTCCAGGATCGGGCTCGAGGTTACCCGCTCCACGGCCTTCTCGGCACTCGCGCCGCCATCATAGGCAATCAGCACCTTGTGGATCGGTTTGAACGCGCGGGCGGCAACGAAGACCGGGCGCTTTGCTGTGCGCACCGCCCGCTCCAGGTTGGAGCCGAGATGGCCTGAGGCGAAGTCCGCGCCTTCGCCGCGCTTGCCGATCACGATCAGCCGCGAATCCGCCCCGACATCCTCGATCGCCTCGACGAAATCGCCATTGCGCATCTTGGTGGTGACGGCGGTGACGCCTTCCACCGAAAGCCGCTCGACGGCAGCTTCCAGTAGCAGCCGGCCGCGCTTTTGCGCGAGCTTGGCATTCTGCGCATCGGCCTCCGCGAGTTCTTCGAGAAGGGCCGTGCGCGCGCCAAGACCGATGGAACCGGAGAGATTGGCATGCGCCTGGCTATCGCGGGTGCGCCCCAGGACATGCACAAGCTCGACGGCAATGCCCAGTTGCCCGGCAATCCACGCGGCATGGTCGCACACGCTTTCGGCATAATTCGAGGCATCGATGAAAGCTGTCAGCTTTTCCATTTCCGTATCCTCCTAGTGGCCCTGTTGCTTCATGAATTCTTCAAGCGCATCCGGCTTGTCGTGAACGGCAAGCCGGTCGACGATCGTGGCGCTTGCCTCGTTGAGGCCGACGACCTCCACATCCGCGCCCTCGCGGCGGAATTTCATCACGACCATGTCCAGCGCCGTAACACTTGAGATATCCCAGATATGGGCGCGGGTCAGGTCGATGACCACTTTTTCAAGCACTTCGCGGAAATCGAAGGCGGCGTTGAAATCCTCCACCGAGGCGAAGAACAGCTGCCCCTCGACGCGGTAGGTTCGTGTATTGCCGTCCGCCGAAAGTTCGGAGCGCACGCCGAAGAACTGCGCGATCTTCCATGCAAAGAAGATGCCGGAAAGCAGCACGCCGACGAGCACGCCGATCGCGAGGTTATGCGTGGCGACGACCACAGCGACCACCGCGATCATGACGATCGAGGAGGAGCGCGGGTGATCCTTGAGGTTCTTGATCGAGGACCATGAGAAGGTGCCGATCGAGACCATGATCATCACGGCCACCAGCGCCGGCATCGGGATTTGGCGCACCCACTGGTCGAGCACGACCACCAGGATCAGCAGCACAAGACCCGCGATGAAGGTGGAAAGCCGGCCGCGGCCGCCGGATTTGATGTTGATCATCGACTGGCCGATCATGGCGCAGCCGGCCATGCCGCCGATGAAGCCGGTGCAGAAATTGGCGATGCCCTGGCCCGCGCATTCCTGGTTGCGGTTGGAACGGGTGTCGGTCAGGTCATCGATCAGCTGCGCGGTCATCAGGCTTTCGAGCAGACCGACCACGGCGACGGCGAGCGAATAGGGCAGGATGATCAGCAGCGTTTCAAGCGTCAGCGGCACCATCGGCAGATGGAAGAACGGGAAGCTTTCCGGCAATTCGCCCATATCGCCGACATTGCGGACATCGAGGCCGAACGCCACGGCGACGATGGTGATCAGCACGATCGCCACCAGCGGCGAGGGGACGGCCTTGGTGAAGCGCGGCAGGAGGTAGATGATCGCGAGTGCGGCCGCGACCAGAACATAGGTCATCGGCGTGACGTCGATCAGCTCGGGCAATTGCGCCATGAAGATCAGGATCGCCAGCGCATTGACGAAGCCGGTCATCACCGAGCGCGAGACGAAGCGCATCAGCGCGCCGAGCTTCAATATCCCGAAGATGACCTGAATGACGCCGGCAAGCACGGTGGCGGCCAGCAGATATTCCAGCCCGTGGCCGGCGACCAGCGGCGTCATCAACACGGCGGTTGCCGCCGTTGCCGCCGAGATCATGCCCGGACGGCCGCCGACAAAGGCGATGATCACCGCGATCGAGAACGAGGCGAACAGGCCGACCTTGGGATCGACGCCGGCGATGATGGAAAAGGCGATGGCTTCCGGAATGAGCGCCATCGCCACGACGAGGCCGGAGAGAATATCGGCACGCGGCGTGCCGAACCACTCGCGGCGGTACGTGGAGAGCGAAAATGACATGTATGGTCCCTGAAATACTGTTTGCGGCGGGCAGCGCCCGGCTTGGGAGGAAACAGGTTTCAACGGTTGTCCGGCGGATCGGCGGCCGGAAGAGCCACCCGGATTTTCACCGGGTCCGGGGTTCATTGCGGCTTTCAATAGCGGTGTGTTCGTCAAGGGGCAAGGTTCGCGCCGGCAAAATATGGCGTAAATGCGCCAAGCGGGCGGCGTGCGTGACATTTGCCCCGTAACGCTTTGCGGAACCAAAGGGCCTGCCTCCCCGTTCCAATCGCGTAGAGAGTATTTGTATCCGGAGCGTGGAACATGGCCTCAAGAGCGATATGGAAAGGGCAGATGCGGTTGTCGCTGGTGTCGATCGCCGTGGAACTTCATTCGGCAACCAGCCGGGCGTCCAGCATTTCCTTCCGCCAGATCCACAAGCCCACGGGCAAGAGGGTGCGCTATGAGAAGGTGGTCGAGGGTGTCGGGCCTGTCGATGCCGACGAGATCGTCAAGGGCTACGAGCAGAACGACGAGTATATCCTGATCGACCCGGAAGAGATCGACGCGATCAAGCTTGAGACCAAGAAGACCTTCGAGCTGGTGCAATTTGTCGGCTCCTGCGAAATTCCGCCGATCTACTACGACAAGCCCTATTACGTGGTGCCCGCCGATGATCTGGCGGAGGATGCCTATCGGGTGATCCGCGATGCGCTGAGGCGTTCGGAGAAGACCGCGCTCGGCCAGCTCACCATGCGCGGCAAGGAATATCTCGCCGCCGTGCGCCCCTGCGGCGATGGCTTGCTCTTGGAGACGCTGCATTACGCCGACGAGATCCGCAATGCCGACCCGCTGTTCTCCTCGATCGAGGACGAGGCCAGCGATGATGATCTGCTGGAGGTCGCCACCTCGCTGATCGACCGCAAGACCGCGCCGTTCAAGGCGGAAAACTATCATGACCATTATCGCGAGGCGCTGACGGAGCTGTTGAAGGCCAAGCAGAAGAACCGCAAGACCCCGCGCGCCAGCGCCGACGAGAAGGGCCGCGCGTCCGGGACCAGCGACAATGTGGTGGACCTGATGAGCGCGCTGAAGAAGAGCCTGGACGGCGCGAAGTCCGGCAAGTCGTCCTCGTCCACCAAACGCAGTACGGCGGCGAAGAAATCCTCCGGAACCAAGTCCACGACGAAATCCTCAGGCCGCAAGAAGGCATCGTGATATGGCCGCCCCCGACAAGCTTGCCGAATACGAAACCCGCCGCGACTTTGAAAAGACCAAGGAGCCGAAGCGCGGCCGCGCCCGCAAGAGCCGCGCGGGCGACCTCAAATTCGTGGTGCAGAAGCACGATGCCCGAAGGCTGCATTTCGATTTCCGGCTGGAATGGGACGGCGTGCTTCTAAGCTGGGCCGTTACCCGCGGCCCGAGCGATGACCCCGGCGAGAAGCGGCTGGCGGTCAGAACCGAGGACCATCCGCTGGATTACGCCGATTTCGAGGGCACCATTCCCAAGGGGCAATATGGCGGCGGCACGGTGATGGTCTGGGACGCCGGAAGCTGGGAGCCGCTGCATGATCCTGATGAGGGGCTGAAGGAGGGCAAGCTGCATTTCCGCCTGAAGGGCGAGCGCATGCAGGGCGGATGGGCGCTGGTGAAGATGCGCGGCAGGCGCGGCGAAAAGCGCGAGAACTGGCTGCTGATCAAGGAGCGCGACGACAAGGCCGGCGAGGAGCCCGACCGGCTGACGGAGGACTTCGAGGACAGCGTGACCACCGGCCGCTCCTTCAGCGAGATCGAGGCCGGCCATGATGTGTGGAAACGCCGCACGCAAAAGCCCACTGACAAGCAGCAACCGCAGAAGAAAAAGCCGCGCGGAAAGGCGAAATTCCCCGCCTTCCGCAAGCCCCAACTCGCCACGCTCTACGATGAGGCGCCCGACGGCGAGGACTGGATCCACGAAACCAAGTTCGACGGCTACCGCTGCATCGCCGCCATCAGCCATGGCCAGGCAAAGCTCTACACCCGCTCCGGCAAGGACTGGACGGAGAAATATGGCGATCTGGCCGAGGCCTTCGCACCGCTTGAGGGCGAAAGCCTGCTGGTCGACGGCGAGATCATGGCGGCCTCGGTGCCGAAAGATGGCTCGGCCTTTTCCGCCCTGCAGGCCGCCCTTCAGGATGGCGCGCCGCTGATCTTCTACGTCTTCGATATTCTGGAGCGCGACGGCAGATCGCTGACCGACCTGCCGCTGAGCGAGCGCAAGCAGCAGCTTGAGGAGGCGCTCTCGCCGCTCGACACCGAAGCGGGGCCGATCCGGCTTTCCACCTTTGTCGCGGGCGATGGCGGCGATATCCTGAGAAAAATCTGCAAGGCCGGCGGGGAGGGGATCGTGTCGAAGCGGGCGGATGCGCCCTATCGCCACACCCGCACCAGCGCCTGGCGCAAGATAAAATGCTCGCGCCGGCAGGAATTCGTGATCGGCGGCTATTCGCCGTCAGACAAGAAGGGCCGGCCCTTTGCCTCGCTCCTCATCGGCCAGTATGATGATGACGGCGTGTTCTGCTATCGCGGCCGCGTCGGCACGGGGTTTGACGAGAAGACGCTGGATGATCTCGGCAACCGGCTGAAGCGCCTTGCCCGCAAGACCGCGCCCTTTGCCGAGGTGCCGCGCGAGATCGCGCGCAATGCGCGCTGGGTGACGCCGAAGCTTGCGGCGGAGATCGATTTCGCCGAGTTCACCGGCGACGGCCATGTCCGCCACGGCGCATTTCTGGGCTTGAGAGAGGACAAGGAGGCAGGCGCGGTGCAGGCGGAGAACGCGAAGGGCGACAAGGTCGCCGGCATCGAAATCACCCATCCGGACCGGCAGCTTTACGGCAAGGCCGGCGTCACCAAGGCCGATGTCGCGCGCCATTACGCGGCGGTCGGCAGCCGCATGCTGGAGATCGCCGGCCACCGCCCGGTCTCGTTGTTTCGCTGCCCGTCGGGCATTGATGGCGAGAGCTTTTTCCAGAAACACGCCGGCAAGGGCTTTCCCGACGAACTCGCCCGCATCGACATCGAGGAGAAGGACGGCGACACCGGCGAATATCTCTATGCGAAGGATGTGGCGGGCTTTGTCGCCGCCGCGCAGATGGGCACGATCGAGTTTCACGGCTGGGGCGCGCGCGCCGACAGGATCGAGGCGCCCGACCGGCTGATCTTCGACCTCGACCCGGATGAGGGCCTCGGCTTTGCCGAGACGAAGAAGGCCGCCTTCGAGATGCGCGCGGCACTTTCCGACATCGGCCTCCAATCGACCGCCATGGTCACCGGCGGCAAGGGCATCCACGTCATCGTGCCGCTGAAACGGACGGTGAGCTGGGACACGGTCAAGGCCTTCGCCAAGACCTTCGCCCATATGATGGCCGAGGAAGACCCCGACCGCTACATCGCCACCATGTCGAAGGAAAAGCGCAAGAACCGCATCTTCATCGACTGGCTGCGCAACGAACGCGGCGCCACCGCCATCCTCCCCTATTCACTCCGCGCCCGCCCAAACGCCCCCGTGGCAACGCCCGTGACCTGGGAGGAACTGGAGGGGCTGAAGAGTGCGGCGACGTTCACGATCGGCGATATGGCAGGGCGGCTGAAGGGCAAGGACCCGGCGCTGGCGGTGACGCCGCAGACGCTGGGGAAGGCGGTGATTGGAAGGCTGGAGAAGCGGGTGGGGTGAGAGAGGGCAGCAGGTTGGAGTCGTACGATGGTCGCAAAATACTGACTGAAATCCGACTGAGACGAATATTCAATGTGGGCAAGCCTCCGCGACCTCGCTACCATTCCTTTTCAATCTAGTGTCAGGCGGTCATTTGCACATTGTCAAAGCTCACGAACGCACGCTATGTTAGATTCAAACTTATGCAATGTTGTGACAGAGGCCTCGGGAGACACATTGAGACCATTTATAAAATGGGCAGGTGGCAAGCGCTGGCTATTAGATAGCGCTCAATTGGAGATTCCTGCTTTTCACGGGCGCTATATCGAGCCTTTTTTGGGTGGCGGGGCGGTTTTTTTTCATCTGTCGCCGGAGCGTGCCATTCTTTCGGACGTAAATTCGCGCCTCATAGAGACATATAAGGCTGTGCGGTCTGACTGGCGCGGGGTGGAGCGCGAGTTGAAACGCATGCAAGCCTTACATTCCAAGGAGTTTTATTATTCGGAGCGGGGTCGCCAGCGCCGCAAGGCTCATACCTGTGCGGCTCAGTTTTTGTATTTAAATCGAACTTGCTGGAATGGTCTCTATCGCGAGAACCTAGCGGGAAAGTTTAACGTGCCGATCGGTAGCAAAAGTCAAGTTATCCTCGCGGATGACGACTTTGAATCAGCGAGCGCAATACTGCAAAACGCTGACTTGCGTACGTGTGATTTTGAAGACACTCTACAAGAGGCTACGCAGGGAGATCTCGTGTTTCTGGATCCTCCTTACACGACAGCGCACAACACAAACGGTTTTGTTAAATATAACCAAAAGATATTTAGCTGGGAGGATCAGAAAAGACTTCGTCGAGCAGCAGAGGCTGCTGCGAATCGTGGAGCGAAGGTAGTGTTGACTAACGCTGATCATAAGACAATACGTGACTTGTATGCGAGTATCGGCGAGCCTGAAGTTTTGTCGAGGTCGTCCGTTATTTCTGGAAGTTCTAGCGCGCGTGGCCTTACTACCGAGGTGCTGTACATATTTTAATTAAAATGCGAGGGTAGTGAAATACTATTTAGAGGGGGGTTCCAGTTTGACATTTATGGATCCTGCTGAAGAGCAGCTCCTGAAAGGACGGATCACTAGCGATCTATCGCAGCTTGGACGTATTTATAAATCCAAGTCCTCTAAGTTTCATGAAAGAAATGTCGACCACTCTTTGGTTGAAGAATATTTGCAGGAAGGATGGGAAGAATACGGTAAGCCGCTGAAAACTAAGACGCGTCTCCGTAAGCTTAAAAGTCACAATACTCAATTTGAAGATGACATCTGGTGCCTTTTATATCGCCTAGGTTACCGATGCTTCAATATAAGCTCTGATTTCGTCTTGCCCTTCGGCAAGGAGCGCACTGAGCGAAAACAGATTGATGTTGTAGCGGTCGATGGAGACTCCATCCTATTAGTCGAGTGTAAATCTGCAGAGAGAGCGTCGAAGCCGCCATCCCTTAAAACTGAATTTGAGGCCCTACGGTATCGCATAGATGGTCACCGGAAGGCACTTGAGCAGATGTTTGGCAGGGGGCGTAAGATCAAATACATATTTGCCTCGCGTAACCTAAGAATAGGCCGGGATAGTGCTGATGCGGTGCGACTACGCGAGGCCGGTGGCTTTCTATTAAACGACAATGCCTACGACTATGTGGAAGGCCTTTTGAAAGCTTATCGCGATGCAGCCCACTATCAGTTTAGGGCTATGCTGTTCAAGGGGCAGGATATCAACAAAGATAGGATAGAGGTTCCGGCGATCCAGGGAACGATGGGTGGCAAAACCTACTACATGTTTTCCCTAGAACCTGATTTACTCCTCAAAGTGGGCTTCGTGCTACATCGTACCCGCGCGAACGAAGCAGAGTTGCCTACCTACCAACGACTGCTGGTTCCTAGCCGACTTAAAGGAATCAATCGTTTTATTGAGGACGGTGGCTACTTTCCTAATTCGATTATTCTTAATTTCAGTGAAAATAAGAGGAAGGTAGAGTTCCAGGCGCACAATCGAGGCGATGTTTCACGGGCGCGGACAGGTATTCTTAAGTTCCCGAACGCTTATGCTGTAGCTTACATTATCGATGGTCAGCACCGTGTTTATGGCTATGCGAATACTACGCGAAAGGCCACAAACACAATTCCCGTGGTGGCGTTCGTGGGGCTTGATCCCGCTGAGCAGCTGGAGATGTTCATGGACATTAACCAAAATCAGAAGGCGGTTAGTCCCACCCTCCGTATCACATTGGAAGAAGACCTTTATTGGAACTCTGCGCGTTTGGATTCGCGAATTAAAGCGCTGCGCTCTTCTATAATCCAGCGACTTGGTAGTGATCAGACGGGTCCACTGTTTGGCAAAATTGCTATCGGGGAGGACAAGGCAGCGCTGAGCGCGAAGCCATTTGCTGACTCGTTAGTTCGCTGTGGTCTGCTGCCAGAAGCTAAGGGTAACCGCTTCGTTTCGGAGACCCCTAACAGCGCTCTTTACGACATAGGTAACCAAGATCATTCTGTGGAGATGCAGAAAGCTCGAAATAGCATCGTGACATTGATTAATAGTTGCTATCAACATGCTGAGGATTTCTTCAGCGATGATGAGCCGGCCTTTGAACGTTACATTCTTAATAACCGTGGCACATTCGCATTTATTAGCTTGATCGGGAGCCTCAACGCCCACCTGATTTCGTCTCAAGTGATTGCGCCAACAACATCAGCTACAGAGCGCTTTGAGGCAATTTCTACTTATCTGGACGCTTTGTTCAAAGCGCTTGTAGAAATCTCCAAGGGAGACAAGGAACGCCTTCTCGGAAAGCTAGGTTCTGGTGCAGAAAATACTTGGTTCAAAATGTTTCAGAGTTTTGTAAGTGAAGCGTTTCCAATTTATGATCCTCCTGACTTGATCGACTGGCGGGAGCGACAAGATAAAGAATTGCAGGATTCTGGGCGGCAGGTTGGAACTGCAATTGAGCGGCAATTGAAGACCGTTGTAATCGGCAATTTGAAGGCAATCTTTGGAGAAAACTGGGACATAGAGATTGGAGCGATCCAGAGAGAGTGCGAAAGCCGAGCAAAGGAACAAATGGAGAAGAATTACAAGGAAGGATTGGGACGAAAAGATATACCGTGGACCGACCAATTCTTCATCACTGATTATAAGAAAATCATAGAAAAATATTGGTCAAAGGTTCCTGAGGAATGTCCCCCGGACTTCCGATCGTTTGAGAGTCACTTTGCCATTGATATCGGTCACGGCTTCAACAGCAAGGCAGAGAAACTCAAATGGCTTTCAATCTTCAACTCTTACAGGAATAACTGGGCGCATGAAGGCACCAAGGAGAAAGGCCTCAACAAGGAAGAGGTCAGTTTCCTACGCGATGTTTACCAGAAGTTGGTTCCCAATCGCGATGCCCCTAATTGACAGCGGAATTTTACTGACGTCAATTTGAGTGCTAGCCAGCACCATTTAAATTTACTGAACTATCGACTTTAACGATAGGAGCCTTAGGAAATCTCCCGGAGGTAGAGTGATGTGAGTTTCATACACTTTTGATTACGACCACATCACCCCCCAAGCGCCGCCCCCACCAGCGCCTTCGCATCCGCGCTATCCCATTCCGCCGGCCCGTTCATTGCGCCCAGCAGGCACCCGTTCTCATCGATCAGCACCGTTGACGGCAGGCCGAAGGCCAGGCCTTCCTTTTTCAGGGTGTTGAAGGTCGTCATGGTTTCGTCGCGGTAGAAGGCGAGCGCGTTTATGCCGATGTCTTCGAGGAAGCGGAGCGGTTTTTCGTCGGTTCCGGTGTCGATGTTGACGGCGACGACCTCGAAGTTTTCGCCGCCCATATCGGCCTCCAGCCGGTCGAGCGCCGGCATTTCCTCGCGGCAGGGAATGCACCATGTGGCCCAGAGGTTCATCAGCACGGTCTTGCCGGAAAGGTCTGCAAGCGTGGTTTTGCCGTTGCTGTCGCGGAAGGCGAGGTTCGGGAGCTTTTGCGGCTTTTCGGCGGGGATGAAGGCGGCGACCTCGCCGATGGCGAGCGGCTTCAGGCGCTCGGCGGTCTCGACGGCCGGTTTGCACTGGCTTGCGGCGAGATCGCCCATGCCATTGCCAGTCACGGCGTTTTTCACGTATACCGCGACGGCGCCGGCAATCAGGCCTGCGGCAAGCGCGATTAGAACCAGTTTGGCGGAGACCGGGCTTTTGCGGCTCTTCTTCTCTGTCATGTCATTCTCCAGATAGGCACTTCATGGCTTCCGACAACAGCACCTCGAACAAGATGTGGGGCGGACGTTTCGCCTCCGGTCCCGATGCGATCATGGAGGAGATAAATGCCTCCATCGATTTCGACAAGGCGCTCTATAACGAGGATATCGACGGCTCGATCGCGCACGCCACGATGCTTGCCGAAAAAGGCATCGTTTCGAAAGAGGATGTCGGCTCAATTATCGAGGGTCTCAATACAATTCGCCGTGAGATCGAGGCGGGCGATTTCGCGTTTTCGCGCCAGCTCGAGGATATTCACATGAATATCGAGGCGCGGCTGCGCGAACTGATCGGCCCCGCCGCCGGCCGCCTGCACACCGCCCGCTCGCGCAACGACCAGGTCGCGCTCGATTTCCGCCTGTGGGTGAAGAAGGAGCTGCAGCGCACGGAGGCAGCGCTCACCCGGCTGATCGGCGTGTTTTTGACGCGTGCGGAAGAGCATGCCGGAACGGTGATGCCGGGCTTCACCCATCTGCAGACCGCCCAACCCGTCACCTTCGGCCATCACTGCATGGCCTATGTCGAGATGTTCGGCCGCGACCGCGCCCGCGTGCGCCACGCGATCGAGCATCTTGACGAAAGCCCGATCGGGGCGGCCGCACTTGCCGGCACCGGCTTTGCCATCGACCGGCACATGACGGCGGAAGCGCTCGGCTTTTCCGGCGGGCCGACGCGCAATTCGATCGACACGGTGTCGGATCGCGATTTCGCGCTGGAGTTTCTCTCGCTCGCCTCGATCTGCGCCACCCATCTGTCGCGGCTTGCCGAGGAAATCGTGATTTGGTCGACGCCGCAGTTCAATTTCGTGCGGTTGTCGGACAGTTTTTCCACCGGCTCCTCGATCATGCCGCAGAAGAAGAACCCGGATGCCGCGGAACTTGTGCGCGCCAAGACCGGCCGCATCAACGGTTCGCTGGTGGCGCTTCTGACAGTGATGAAGGGCCTGCCGCTCGCCTATTCCAAGGACATGCAGGAAGACAAGGAACAGGTCTTCGACGCCGCCCGCAGCCTCGATCTCGCGATCGCCGCGATGACCGGCATGGTCGGCGACCTCACCGTCAATGTCGATGCGATGAAGGCCGCCGCCGGCTCCGGCTTCTCCACCGCCACCGACCTTGCCGACTGGCTGGTGCGCGAGGCGGGCCTGCCCTTCCGCGACGCCCACCACGCAACGGGTGCTGCCGTGGCGCTGGCGGAGAAGAAGGGCTGCGATCTGGCGGAACTCTCGCTGGAAGAATTGCAGGGCATCAACCCGGCAATCACCGCAGGCATTTTCGACGTCTTGACCGTGGAAGCCTCCGTCGCCAGCCGCAAGAGCTTCGGCGGCACGGCCCCGGACGAGGTGAAAAAGCAGATCGCATGGTGGCGCGAGCGGGTGTGAGCGGCAGGGCCGGTAGAGGGATTGACAGCCGGTGCGCCGCGACGGATCATCGGCTGCAACCAGGAGGCATCGCCATGGCGGATAATGTCACCAATGAATTGCTGCTCGAGCATCTGAAGGCCTTGCGGGAAGACGCCAAGATGGCCCGCGAGGAGCGCCGGGAAATCCGCGATGAAATCCGGGCGATCAAGGCCCATGTCGCCGCGCTGGTGCAGAGCGACCTGAACCGCGACGGCCAGCAGGCCAGCATTTATGCGCGGCTTGACCGGATCGAAAGGCGGCTCGAGCTTTCAGACGAGTCCTGACGCCGGCGGAAAATGCGCCGCAAGCACCCTGCCGGTCATCGGGCTCGCAATTTGGGGTGCACAAAGCGGTTCTGATCGGTTATCAGGGTGGCCAGGGCGTTTGCGTTTGCGGGGCCTGTATCCGGTTCGGGGCTCTTGATGAAGACGATCACGATTGCAGTTGTTGCGCTGATGGCGCTTTCCCTTGCCTCCTGCGGGCGACGCGGGCCGCTGGAAGTGCCGCCGCCCACGCCCGAACAGCAGGCGCGCGCCGCCAAGACCCAGTCCGAACCCACCATCCGGCTTTCGCCCAACGACAAGCCGATCGTGTTCGACGGCTCGGGCGACGATGTCGTCAATGACGGGCCGGATGCCGCCGTCGATGGCGAGCCCTTCCTCCTCGATGCACTGCTTAACTGAGGCAGACCAGACGTGAACCATTTCGAATATCGTGACGGCGTTCTCCATGCCGAGGGTGTTTCCATTCCGGCGATCGCGGCGGCCGTCGGCACGCCGTTCTATTGCTATTCCACCGCCACCTTCACCCGCCATTACAAGGTGTTCGCCGAGGCTTTCGCGGGTACGGACGCGCTGGTCTGCTACGCGGTCAAGGCCAATTCCAACCAGGCCGTGTTGAAGACGCTTGCCAATCTCGGCGCGGGCATGGACGTGGTATCGGAAGGCGAATTGCGCCGGGCGCTCGCCGCCGGCGTTCCTGCCGAAAGGATCGTGTTCTCCGGCGTCGGCAAGACCGTGCGCGAGATCGATTTCGCGCTCGATGCCGGCATCTACTGCTTCAACGTCGAATCCGAGCCCGAGCTGGAGGTGCTGAACGCGCGCGCCGTTGCGAAGGGCGTCGTCGCCCCGGTGTCCTTCCGCATCAATCCGGATGTGGATGCCAAGACCCATGCCAAGATCTCGACCGGCAAGAAGGAAAACAAGTTCGGCATCGCGTTCTCGCGCGCCCATGACGTCTATGCCCATGCGGCAAGCCTGAAGGGCATTCGCGTGACCGGCATCGACATGCATATCGGCAGCCAGATCACCGAGCTTTCGCCGTTCCGCGACGCCTTCCGGCTGATGCGGGAACTGGTGACCGATCTGCGCGCGGCGGGCCACGAAATCGACCATGTGGATGTCGGCGGCGGGCTCGGCATTCCCTATCAGTTCGACAACAATCCGCCGCCGGAACCGCTCGCCTATGCGAGCGTCATCCGTGAGGAGCTTTCGGGGCTCGATTGCCGGATCGTGGCCGAGCCGGGGCGGATGATCGCTGGCAATGCCGGCATATTCGTCACCGAGGTGATCTATGTGAAGGATGCAGAGGCGAAGAGCTTCGTCATCGTCGACGGCGCGATGAACGACCTGATCCGCCCGACGCTTTATGAAGCCTACCACGCTATCCGTCCGGTGGTGCTGAAGCCCGGAGCGGAACGGATCACCGCCGATGTCGTCGGCCCGGTTTGCGAGACCGGCGATTACCTGGCGCTGTCGCGCGAAATGCCGCGCCCCGCGCCCGGCGACCTGTTCGCGGTGATGACGGCGGGCGCCTATGGCGCGGTTCAGGCCGGAACCTACAATACCCGCCTTCTGGTGCCGGAAGTGCTGGTCGATGGCGACCGCTTTCACGTGGTGCGCCCGCGCGGCAGCTATGAGGAACTGATCGGCCTCGATTCGCTCCCCGAATGGCTTTAGGCCGGTCGCGGTAATGTGAACCGGGAATTTGCCGGCCTCACCTCGCTATCGACACAAAGCGTGCTATTCTGAAGCCATCACGCAGCGCGACCACAGGGGCTCATGACCGGGCAGAAACACACTGCGGGCAAACGCAAGGATGCAGTGGATGATGCGCTGACGCGCCGCATCCGCCGCAAGCGCGCGCTCACGCGCTTCAATCTCTTCATTGAACAGCTCGCGCCGCTTCTGCTATGGCCGGCAGCCGTTGTGGCGCTCTATGTCGCGCTGTCTTGGCTCGGCGTGTTCCTGCTGCTGCCATTCGCGGTCAGGATCGCGCTGTTGTTCTTCCTCGTCGCTGGTTTCATCGTCAGCCTGTTGCCGCTGCGCCATCTGCGCATCCCCTCGGCCCATGCTGCAGAGCGGCGGTTGGAGGCGCATAACGCGCTTTCCCATCAGGCGATTTCGGTGCGGCTCGATCGCCCGGCCCGCGAGACGCCGGAGGCGATGGCGCTGTGGGAGGCCCATCAACGCCGCATGGCCGAACGTCTTCGCGCAATCGACAGCGGCCCGCCAAAGCCGGACCTTGCCGCAGTCGACCCTTATGCGCTGCGCGCCATCCCCGTGCTGCTGCTGTTCGTCGCGTGGTTTTATGCCGGTCCCGACAGCGCGTCGCGGCTCGCCGATGCCTTCGCCCCGCCAGCAGGCGAGGCGGAAACCAGAGTGGCGCTCCGCTTCGATGCCTGGATTTCGCCGCCTGCCTATACCCGCGAGGCCCCGGTCTATCTGCAGGCCGATGGCGGCGAGGCGATCACCGGTATTCCGGAAGGCTCGGTGCTTACGGTTCGGCTGTCCGGCGAGGGCGCGGACCAGCCGATTACCTTTACCCCGGAAGGCAGCGAAGAGGCGCAGACGCCGGCAGAGGCAGAGGAAAGCGCGCTCGCCAACAGCGCCAGTTTTTCGCTTGGCGCGGGAGGCCGACTTGATGCGGCCGGGCGCAGCTGGGAGATCGCGGTCGATCCCGACGAGGCGCCGGCGATTGCGTTCAAGGGCACGCCGAAGGCGGCGGCGAACGGGGCGCTGGAACTCGAATACACCGTGACCGACGATTACGGCGTGACCCGCGCCCATGCGGAAATCGCGCCGGCGGGTGATGTCGATCCGCATGCCGAGCCGGTCTATCCGCTGCCGGAATTTCCGCTCAACATGCCGGCGCGCTCATCGGAGGATCACTCTGCCTTCACTAGCCGCAATCTCACGGAACATCCGCTGTCCGGTACGCCGGTCACGATCACGCTGGTGGCCGAGGATGCTGCAGGTCATATCGGCAGAAGCCCGGCGCTGGAAATGGTGCTTCCGGAGCGTACCTTCCATAATCTGCTTGCCGGCTCCGTTGCCGAGCAGCGCCAGATCTTCGCGCTCGACACGCGCCGCATGCCGGTCGCGCTGCAATATAGCGCCGCGATTACCCTGAGGCCGGAGGAGACGATACCGAACCTCACGCAATTCCTGCTGATCAAGTCGGCGCAGACCCGGATGGCGCTCGCCCATGACGAGGACAGCTATCGCGATACCGCCGATTACATGTGGGATATCGCAACCGGCATCGAGGATGGTGCGCTGTCGGATGCCGAGCGCCGGCTGCGCGAGGCGCAGGACGCGCTGAGCGAGGCGCTCGAAAATGGCGCAACGGACGCCGAGATTGCGCGGCTGATGCAGGAACTGCGCGAGGCCATGCAGGAATTCATGTCCGAGATGGCCCAGCGCATGCAGCCCTCCGAGCAGATGCCGGGCGACCAGCAGACGCTGCGCCAGCGCGATCTCGACAATCTTCTGAACCAGCTCGAAAACCTCGCCCGCTCCGGCAATCGCGATGCCGCCCAGCAGCTTCTGTCGGAGTTGCAGCGGATGATGAACAATCTCCAGCCGCCGTCTTCCACCGCCCAGCAGCAGGGCGGGCAACAGAATTCCGAAATGCGCCAGCAGATCGACAAGCTTGGTGAACTGATCCAGGAACAACAGCGGCTGATGAACGAGACATTCGACCTCGATCAGCAATTGCAGGACCGTGAACGCTGGGGCGATCCGCAGCCTTCGCCGGATCAGCAGGGCGAAAACGGCGAGAAAGCGCCGCGCGACATGACGGCGGAGGAGTTGCGCGAGGCGCTGAAACAGCTTCAGGAGCAGCAGCAGGGGCTCGCCGAACAGCTCTCGGAAATGCAGCAGAAGCTCTCCGAGCTCGGCATGCCGCCGGCCGAAGGTTTCGATCAGGCCGGCGAGGCGATGGAAGGGGCAGCCGGCGCGCTGGGCGAGGGCGAAGGTTCGCAGGCTGTCGAAGGGCAGGGCAATGCGCTGGAGGCGCTGCGCCAGGGCGCCCAGCAGATGATGAATTCGATGATGGCGCAGGGTCAGGGCCAGCAGGGGCAGGGCCGGGGCGGGCAGACCGGCTGGGGCAATCAGGCCGGCCGCGACCCGCTTGGCCGCAATCAGGGCTCGGACGGGCTCGATTTCGGCGACAATGTCGACGTGCCCGACGAGATCACGGTCCAGCGCGCCCGCGAGATCCTCGATGCCATCCGCGAGCGGCTGAACGAACAGGCCCCGTTGCCCTCAGAACCGCCTTATCTCGAGCGGCTTCTGGAGCCCCAGTCACAGAACTGATTTTTACTTCGATATGCCTTTAAAACGCACCCTTTCGGCGCCACTTGAATCGATGGCGCCCACACGGAAGCGCCAGCATAAAGGAGTATCGTCATGTCCCAGAGATTTGAAAACAAAACCGTCATCGTGACCGGGGGCGCTTCCGGTATCGGCGAGGCCTGCGTCCAGCTTCTGGCGCGCGAAGGCGCCAATGTCGTGGTGGCCGATCTCAATGAGGACCATGCGAAGAAAGCCGCCGCCGAGGTCGAGAAATCCGGCGGCAAGGCCGCCGCTTTCGCCGTTAACGTGAGCGACCCGAAGGCCGTGGAAGCCATGGTGGATTTTGCCGTCAAGACATATGGCGGGCTTTATGGCGCGGTCAACAATGCCGGCATTGGCGGTCCGTCGGAGCCGATCGGCGATTACGATATCGATGCATGGCACAAGGTGCTCAATGTCGACCTGCACGCCGTCTTCTATTGCATGAAATATGAGCTTGCCGCGATCGAGGCTTCGGGCGGCGGATCGATCGTCAACATGTCGTCGATCCTCGGAACCAACGGTTTTTCCACCGCGCCGGCCTATGTCGCCTCGAAACATGCGCTGGTCGGCATGACCAAGTCGGCGGCGCTGGAATATTCCAAGCGCGGCATCCGCATCAATGCGGTCGGCCCCGGCTTCATCCGCACCCCGCTGCTTGATGAGAACCTTGAGCCGGAGGAGATCGAAGGCCTCGTCGCGCTCCATCCGATCGGCCGGCTCGGCAAATCCGAGGAGGTCGCCGCCCTGACGGCCTTCCTGCTTTCCGAAGATGCCTCCTTCGTCACCGGCAGCTATCATCTGGTGGATGGCGGTTATTCCGCGCAGTAAGACAAGCAAAAGGCCGCTGCCCTTGGCGGGCAGCGGCCTTTTCAAAACTGCAACGATTGTAGCCTGACCCTATGCCGCCAGCGCGCGGGCTACGGCCTTGCGGATATCCGGCAGGGCAAAGGGTTTGGAAACCACGTCGACAATCTTTTCCATCAGGTCGTCGGCGCGTTCGCGCTGCTCGGCGAAACCGGTCATCAGCAGGATCTTGGTGCGCGGGTGATCGCTCGCCGTGGCGTGCGCCAGCGCGATGCCGTCCATGATCGGCATGCGGACATCGGAGAGTAGAAGGTCGTAGTGGCTTTCACTCAGGAGTTCGAGCCCCTCGGCGCCGTCACAGGCTTCCACGGTCTCATGGCCGTCGAGCCGCAAGGCGCGGGCGACGAACATACGCAGCGATGCCTCGTCTTCGGTGATCAGAATCCTCGCCATGGCGCTATCCAGTTCTCTCTGTCTTTCAAAACCCGTCTTGCAAGCCTGTTGTTCCAGGCTTTGTTGCAATGGAGATGACCAGAACTTTCCTAGCGAGAGGTAAACATCGAAATGTGGCGGTTTATGTAGTTAACAAGCTGTTCGGACTGTATTTATGCTTGATTAAGCATCCCCGGTCACCACGCCGACGAATGGAAGCTCGCGGAAGGCATAGGCCACGTCCATGCCGTAGCCGACAACGAACTTGTCGGGGCAGTGGAAACCGGCGTAATCGGCATCGAGCGCCTCCTCGCGCTTGTTCTGCTTGTCGAGAAGCACCGCGACCGAAACATTGGCAGCGCCGCGCTCCAGCATCAGTTCGCGCGCAAAACGCAGCGTGCGGCCCGATTCGAGAATGTCGTCGATCAGCAGGACGTCGCGGCCCTCGACCTCGCTGTCGATATCCTTGACCATCCGCACCGACTTGCCGACGGTGCCGGTGCCGTAGCTCGACAGCGTCATGAATTCCACTTCGGGGGCAAGGCCGACCTTGTGCAGCGCGCGGATCAGGTCGGCCGCGAACACGAAGGAGCCCTTCAGGATCGCGATCACGAGCAGGTCCTGCGAGGGACCGCTGGCGATCTCGCGGGCGAGCTCCTCGTTGCGCGCGGCAATTTCCTCGGGCGAGAACAGGACTTCGATCTTTTTGCCGCGGACGACATGCATGGCGCGCTCCCTTGCCTCCAGCGCCGAGCCGCAAGGGCCGGAAACGCCGTATATGTTTGAAGATGGCCGGTTTTACTGGGTTTGACCGGGCTGGGCAATCGCAAGGCCGGGCGCAACCGCGCCTAGAGGCCAAAACGCCGTGGATATCCGCCAAAATCGCATAACTTGCGGCCTGTTCACGACCTGTTATTCATAATCGCGGATAATGGAAGGGATCGAACGACGAGGACAGTATCAGGGCATGGCACTGATTCAGTTTGAAAATGTTGGCCTGCGCTATGGAATGGGCCCGGAAGTCCTGCGCGACTTGACTTTCGACATTCCGAGGAACTCCTTCCAGTTCCTGACCGGCCCATCCGGCGCGGGCAAGACCACGCTGCTCCGGCTGATGCTGATGGCGCTGCAGCCGACGCGTGGCCTGATCCGCCTGTTCGGCCGCGATGTCGCTGTCATCCCGCACAAGGAACTGCCGATGCTGCGCCGCCGCGTCGGCATCGTGTTCCAGGATTTCCGGCTGCTCGATCACATGACCACCTATGAGAACGTCGCCCTGCCGCTGAGGGTGCGCGGCAAGGACGAGGTCTCCTACCGCAATGATGTGATCGAACTTCTGAAATGGGTCGGGCTCGGCGAACGCCTCCATGCCCGCCCGCCGGTGCTTTCCGGCGGCGAGAAGCAGCGCGTGGCAATCGCCCGCGCGCTGATCGACCAGCCGGAAGTGCTGCTCGCCGACGAACCGACGGGCAATGTCGATCCGCCGATGGCGCGGCGCATTTTGAGCCTGCTGGTGGAGCTCAACCGGCTGGGCACCGCCGTCGTCATCGCCACCCATGATATCGCGCTGATGGACCGCTATAATGCGCGCCGGATGATCCTTTCGGAAGGAAGGCTCGATATTCATGACTAGGCCGCCCCGCTCGCTCCGCGATCCGCGCCTCGAGGAAAGAGAACGCGCCGAACGACGCCTTGCCGAACAGCGCGCCGAGGAAGAGCGTCTGCTCGAGGCGCGGCGTCTGGAGGAGATCCGCCAGCAGCAGGAGGAGGCCGCGCGACGCCAGGCCGAACAGCAGCGCCAGCTTGCCGAGCGCCGCGCAAAGGAACTGGAGGAGCGTCAGGCGAAAGAGCGCGAGGCGGCAAGACAGGCCGAGGAGCGCCGGGCGGAAGCGCAGCGGGCAGAAGAAGCGCGACGGGCGGCGCAGGCGCGGCAGAGGCCGACAAGCCCGCCGCCGACCTTCCGGTCGCGGGCCAATCCGGTGCCGCAGGGGCAGGAAACGACGGCTGCGCGGCGCGCCGAGCAGCCTCGTCCGGGTGCCGCTCCATCTTCGGAACCCACCGCGAAAGCGCGGATCCCGCGTCCGGCCCCTGGCTCCAAGGCCGGCACCAAACTCGGTGGCAAGACCCGCTTCCGGCCAGCGCGCCAGGCGCCGCGCAAGCCGACGCCGATCGTGCCGCCTTCCAATGTCCAGACGCGGGCGCTGATGGCCGTGGTAACAATCATGGCGTTTCTGGCCTGCCTGACGCTCGGCGCGGTGTCGATGGTGCGCGCGACCGCTGAAAGCTGGCAGGGCGGCATCTCCCGGGAGGTCACGATCCAGATCAAACCGCGCGAAGGCCGCGACATGAACCAGGCGCTGCTGAACGCGCGCGACGTGGCGCTGCAATTCGTCGGAACGCTGGATGGACGTGTTGTCGATGAGGCGGCAACCGAGCGGCTGCTGGAACCGTGGCTTGGCACCGGGCTTGATTTCGACATGCTGCCCGTGCCGAGGCTGGTGATCGTGACCATTGATGAAAACAATCCGCCCGATTTCGCGGCCATGGCTGCGGCGCTGCAGAAGGCCGTGCCCGGCGCATCGCTTGATGATCACCGCGCCTGGGTGAGCCGATTGTCGGCGATGGCGGATGCGACCACCACGATCGGCGTGTCGATCATGGCGCTGGTGTTTTCCGCCATGGTGCTGACGGTGGTGTTTGCCACGCGCGGCGCGCTCGCCGGCAGCCGTGATATCGTCGAGGTGCTGCATTTCGTCGGCGCGGAGGCCTCGTTCGTCGCCCGTCAGTTCCAGCGCCATTTCCTCAACGTCGCGCTCAAGGGCGCGTTTCTCGGCGGCGCGCTGGCCTGCCTGTTCTTCGTGCTGGCGCGGTTCTGGCAGCGGCGCTATCTCGCGACCCCCGGCGCGGACCAGACGACGGCGCTGTTCGGCACGATCTCGATAGGCTGGGGCGCCTATTTCGGCATTCTGCTGACGATCGTCGCGATCGCCGGTTTGACGGCTCTCACCACGCGGCTGACGGTGATCCGCACAATTCGCGAAATCGATATCGTGCGCTCTGATCCCGAACGCACCGATACGGTCTGATTTCGCAGAATCCTGCCGCCGATCCGCCGCCTGAATTTCAACTCTATTTCCTGTGTTGTATAGGTTGGCGGGTCAGCCGTCTGATTCGGACGGTTTCACAAGCATCGAGATAACGACCCCGCGAACCGGGCGCAGAACTGGAAATGGATCGGGTATGGCGGAAAGGGCGCGCAAGCCGCACGAAAAAGGCGGCAGCGGACACGGGGCGCGGCAGCGTTCTGTCGCCGGCCGTCTCGTGCGTCTCCTTGCCTTCCTGCTCGTTGCGATCGTGCTGGTGTTCGGCGGCGGTTTTGTGGCGTTCTGCTACAACGCGCTGACCGCGAGGCCGCCGCAGATCTACGAGACCGATGCGATCGTGGTGCTCACCGGCGGCTCGCGCCGTATCGAGGAAGCATTTGCGCTGCTGGAGGCCGGCGCGGGCGAGCGGTTGCTGATTTCCGGCGTCAATCCCTCGACCACGCCCGAAAGCATCCTCAACGTGATCGGCGGCGACAGCCAGCTTTTTGAATGCTGCGTCGATGTCGGCTACGAGGCGCTGGACACCTACGGCAATGCCGTTGAGACCCGCAAATGGATTGAGGAGCACGACTATAGCCGCATCCTCGTCGTCACCAGCGCCTATCACCTGCCGCGCGGGCTGTTTGAACTCAGGCATATCGATCCGGATACCGTGTTCGTCGGTTATCCGGTACCGTTCAGTGACCAAGATGCGTCGTGGCGGCAGAGCCTTCGTTATCTGAAGATTCTCGGCTCCGAATATATGAAATTCATCGGCGCCCATCTGCGCGCCGAGACCGGGCTCTCGGCGCTTGCCCCGGCCGGGGAGGAGAACTGATGGGCATGATCCGCTCCGCCGCCTTCAATATCGCCTTCTATCTCGGCACTGCGGTGCTGATGATTGTGCAGTCGCCCTATTATTTCCTGGCTTCGCGCAAGAATGCCTATCGCGTCGTGGTCCAGGGCTGGGGCCGCTTCGTCAATGCGCAGATGCGGATCTGGGCGGGTGCGACATTCAGCGTGGAAGGGCTCAAGAATCTGCCGGACGGGCCTTGCATCATCGTCCCCAAGCACCAGTCGGCCTGGGACACGATCATGCTTTTGCCATGGATCCCGGATTCGGTGTTCATGCTCAAGCGCGAACTGATCCAGATGCCGCTGTTCGGCTGGTATCTGAAGAAGCAGCGCCAGATCGCCGTCGACCGGGCCCAGACCGGCCGCGCCATGGCGGATGCGATCGCGCGGACCAGGGCCGAGGTCGAGACCGGGCGCCAGCTCGTGATCTTTCCGGAGGGGACGCGCCGGCCGCCGGGGGCGGCACCCGATTACAAGCGCGGCATCCAGCGGCTCTACCGCGATCTTGGCGTGCCGGTCATCCCGGTGGTCATGCATCCCGGCCTGTTCTGGCCGCGCGGCAGTTTCCGCCGCCAGGGCGGGCATTTCACCGTCCGCATCCTGCCGGCGATTGCGCCCGGAGGGGAGCCGCGGCAGTTTTTCGATCAGCTTGTCGAGACCATGGAGCGCGAGAGTGACCGCCTGCTGATCGAAACCGTCGACGCCAATCCGCATCTCGACCTGGCGGAGGTGACCCGCCAGCGCGTTGCCGAGCTGAGGGCGTCTGGCGGAGCCTAAAGAGCGTCTCGCCGCACCGGGCGCGGCTGCTCGTTCTTCAGGAGGCCCGCGATCGTTTCCAGCGCTGCGTCATTGATCTGCATCTCGCGCAGATGGTCTACGGTGTTCAGAAGATAGTCGCGATTGGGGCCCGACTGGCCATGGCCGCCCCGCACAAGTTCGGCAGCGTGGTCAAGATCGAGCTTGCCGGCATATTGCTCATGGGAATGGTCGACGACATAGGTGATGGCGGGCACGTTCTCACCCGATGACAGCCGGACGGGCAGCACCAGTTCGCGATAGACGCGGGTGACAAGTTCGCGACCGCGCAGATAGGCGAGGATTTCCTCCTCGTCCTTGACCTTGGCTGCGAGCGCCACGCCCTCGCAGAAGCCGCCCCGGTCGAGGCCGAGCACCAGGCCCGGCTTGTGGGCGGTGCCGCGGTGGACATGGGAGTAGACGCAGAGGCTGCGGTGATAACCCGCAAGCCGGGCGGGCATGCGTCGATGGGTCGCAAAACCCGGATTCCACATCAGCGAGCCGTAGCCAAATATCCAGAATTCGTCCATATGCTATTGCCTGACACCGTTGAGTTCCGAAATTACAATGAGGCCCATGATGGCGAGATCAACCCGAACGCGCAAGTTTCTGAAATGGACGCTGATCGTTCTGATTGCCGTGATCGTCGCCTATGCCCTCGGCTGGTTCTATATCGCCCGCACCGTCAAGGCCCGGATTTTCACGCTGCTTCAGGGCCAGGATCAGCAAAACGTCGTCGTGAATTGCGAGGACATCGGCTATAACGGCTTTCCCGCCAAATTCGGTTTTTTCTGTGACGGCCTGCATGTGCGCGACCGGACGTCGGATTCGGTTTTCGATGCGCCACAACTCATGGCCGAGGCGCCGGTCTATTCGCCGTGGTCGGTTCTGGCGAAGCTCACCGGCCCCGCCACGCTGCAAAACGACGCCGGCATGCTGTTGCGGGCGGAGTGGCAGGATTTCGGCGGCAAGCTGATCTACAGGGGCGGCGCGCCACGTCTCGTCTCCTTCGATTTCGAGGCCGTGACCGCCCGTTTCGCCGATCCCCAGGGCCGACAGGGAACGCTGACGGCGGAGCAGGGGCAGGGGCTGGTGCGCAATGACAACGGCGATCTCGATGTCGCGCTGAACCTGAACGAGGCGGTCCTGCGTCCGCAGAACAATGCCGAGGCCTTGCCTGCCGTGTCGCTCAACCTTCTGGCAACCGTCGATGACGGTGGCGCGCTGCTCGAGACCGACTTCCATCCGCAAATGCTGCGCGGCAAGAGCGGGATCGTCAACCAGGCGGC
The DNA here is from genome assembly GCF_053484265.1 of Martelella sp. FOR1707. Lineage (NCBI taxonomy): Bacteria > Pseudomonadati > Pseudomonadota > Alphaproteobacteria > Hyphomicrobiales > Aurantimonadaceae > Martelella > Martelella sp. FOR1707. The sequence goes on from NZ_JBAKFP010000013.1 coordinate 44,471, forward strand.
GCTCGCGATTGGCGAAAGCCAGTCGACGATGGCTGTCTCGGGCCGCTTCGCCTTCGACAAGGACGGCTATCTCGATGGTCGCTTCAGCTTCGAGCTGACCGGCATAGACGGCGTGGCCCAGCTTGCCGCGCTCAGCTTCCCTGGTGCTGCCGGCGTCATCAATTCCGTCACCGGCCTGGTGAAGAACTTCACCGGCGGCCAGCGCACGGTGACGCTCGATGTGCGCGTCGAACACGGCAGGGCGGTGCTCGGCTTCATACCGCTCGGCAAGATACCGCCGCTTTGATCAGTCCTTGTCGTCGAGCGCGTGGCGGCCGAAGTCGGCGGCCTCGACATCCTGTCCGGCCTCCACGATCGAGCGGCGAATGTCGCGGGTGCGGCTGAAGAGTTCGAACAGTTTGTCGCCCTCGCCCCAGCGGATCGCACGCTGGAGATAGGCGAGGTCTTCCGAAAAACGCGCCAGCATTTCCAGAATGGCATCGCGGTTATGCAGGCAGACGTCGCGCCACATGGTGGGATCGGAGGCCGCCAGACGGGTGAAGTCGCGAAAGCCCGAAGCGGAATACTGGATCACTTCCGATTCGGTCACCGTCTCCAGATCATCGGCGGTGCCGACGATATTGTAAGCGATGATATGCGGCAGGTGCGAGACGATCGCCAGCACCTTGTCGTGGTGATCGGCAGCCATGGTGTCGACCTTGGAGCCGATCGCCTGCCAGAACCGGGTGAGCTTGTCGACCGCTGCCGGGTCGGCGTCTTCCGCCGGCGTCAGGATGCACCAGCGGCCCTTGAAAAGACCGGTGAACCCGGCATCCGGCCCGGACTTCTCCGTGCCGGCAATCGGGTGACCGGGAATGAAATGCACATTCTCGGGCACGAAGGGCGACATTTGGGAGATGACGGAGGCCTTGGTGGAGCCGACATCGGTGAGGATCGCGCCGGGCTTCAGGTTGGGGGCGATGCGTTCCGCAACCGCGCCGGACGCGCCGACGGGCACCGAGACGATCACGAGGTCCGCGCCGCGCACGGCATCTTCGGCGGAAGCGGTATAGCGGTCGCCCAGCCCCAGCTCCTCCGCCCGCCGCAGCGTCTCCGGCGAGCGGGTCGAGACGATGATCTCGCGGGCGAGCCCCTTGGCGCGGATATCGCGGGCAAGCGAGGAACCGATCAGGCCGATGCCGATCAGCGCTATGCGTTCGAATGCGATCATGCCTTTTCCGTTTCCGGCGCGGCGGCGAGAAACGCCTTCAGCGCCTCGATGACGCCGAGATTGGCCTCTTCGGTGCCGACGCTCATGCGCAGCGCGTTGGGGAAGCCGTAGCCGGCGACGGCCCGCAGGATATAGCCCCGAGCGCTCAGATAGCGGTCGGCGTCGGCCGCGCGCTTTCCATCCTCATCGGGGAAATGAATCAGCACGAAATTGGCGACCGACGGCGTGACCGTCAAGCCAAGCGCGGTGAGCTCATCGGTCAGCCGCTCGATCCATTTCAGATTGTAATCGACGGCCGCCCGGGTGAAGGCGTCGTCCCTGATCGCCGCCGTCGCCGCCGCGATCGCCGGTGCGTTGAGGTTGAACGGCCCGCGCACCCGCTCCAGCGCCGCGATAATATCGGTCGGCCCGTACAGCCAGCCGACCCTGAGCGCCGCCAGCCCGTAGATCTTCGAAAACGTCCGGGTCATGACCACATTGTCATTCTCGGCGACCAGTTCCAGCCCGGCCTCGTAATCATTGCGGCGGACATATTCGGCATAGGCGGCGTCGAGCACCAGCACCACGTTTTTCGGCAGGCCGGCATGGAGCCGCCGGATTTCGGAGAACGGCACATAGGTGCCGGTCGGGTTCGCCGGATTGGCGATGAAGACGACGCGGGTTCTGTCGGTGACGGCCGCGAGAATCGCGTCGACATCGACCCGCGCATCCTTTTCCTTCACCGTGACGGGCGTGGCGCCGTTTGCGAGAATCTGGATCTTGTAGACCAGGAAGCCGTGCTCGGTGATGATCGCCTCGTCGCCCTCGCCAAGGTAGACATGCGCGATCAGGCCGAGAAGCTCGTCCGAACCGTTGCCGCAGATGATATTGCCGGTGTTGAGGCCATATTTGGCGGCAATCGCCTCGCGCAGCGTGCTCGACTGGCCGTCGGGATAGAGCGCGAGGTGCTCGCCGACGGACTGCATGGCGCCGATCGCCTTCGGGCTCGGCCCGAGCGGGGTCTCGTTCGATGACAGCTTGTGAACCTTGCCCGCGCCTTCGCCATGGGACTTGCCGGGCACATAGGCGGCAATGTCCATGATGCCGGGGCGCGGCGTTGGCTTGATCATCTGTTCGGTCATCGGAAACCTCGAAAATTGTCGGCCTTTTCCGGCCGGTTTTTGGCGTGAGCAGCAATAATTGCGATTGGGGTCTTTGTCGAGTGTCAGCCGCGATGTCGCGCGCGCGTGGTCGGCACGCCCTGGGGGGCAAGTGCGGGCACCAGAACCTTGCGCGCGGCGCGGGCTGCGACGGGAAGACCCTGATAGAGCCGCTTCTGCGCCTCGATGATGTTGACGCCGGCAAAGGCGGGCCAGAAGGTGCGGCCGGAGCGCTCGAAACTGGAGCGAAGCTTCAGCACCGCGCGGCTTTTCGAAGGCGGAAAGAACAGCGCCTCGGCAAAGGCCGCGGGCGTGAAATTGGTCTCGCGCAGCAATTCGATGATCTGCCCCTTGGAATAGGGCCGGCCATTGCCGAAGGGGGTGTGTTCGAGACGGGCCCAGACGCCGCGCCGGTTGGGGGCCACGATCACGACCCTGCCGCCGGGCGCCAGCACCCGCCACAGTTCGCGCATGGTCTCGCGCGGGGCCTCGGCGAATTCGAGCGCGTGCACCAGCAGGATGCGGTCGATCGAGGCATCCGGCAGCGGCAGTTCCTCTTCGTGGACGAGGACGGTTGCCGACGGGCCGAGCGGCGGCCAGTTGATCGCGCCCTGCGAGGCCGGCATCAGCGCCATGGTTCTTTCGGCCTCACCGGCGAACCGGTCGAGATAGGGCAGGCAGTAGCCGAGCCCCGCCAGCCGCTCGTCCGGCAGCGACTGCCAGATCGGCGTAAGCGCCATCGCGATCGAATGGGCGGCAAGCCTTCCGAGTTCGGTGTGATAAAACGCGCGCAGGTCTACGATATCGGCATTCATGAGCTGAGATTGACCCGGCTGATGGTTGGACTTCAATGTCCACCGTACTACATTGAACTCCATTGAGTAAGCAATTGCGAGGCCTGATATGCGTTCACTGGAAATTGCCGTCTTCATGTGCCGCTCCGACAATTACGGTGTCCTAGTGCACGAGCCGGAAAGCGGCAAGACCGTCAGCATCGACGCGCCCGATGGCGAAAAGGTGATGGCCGAGGCCGAACAGCGCGGCTGGACGATCACCGATATCTTCACCACCCATCATCACAAGGACCATGTCGACGGCAATCTTCTCATCAAGGAGAAATATGACTGCCGCATCGTCGGTCCGATCGAGGAGGCGGTGGTGATACCGGGGCTTGATCTCGCCGTGTTCGAGGGCGACGAACTCGAATTTGCCGGCCACAAGGTGGAGGTGATTGAAACCCCCGGCCACACCGCCGGACACATCTGCTATCACTTCGTCGAGGACGGCCTGCTGTTTGCCGCCGACACACTGTTTGCCATGGGCTGCGGCCGCCTGTTCGAGCGCCCGGCCTCCGACATGTGGCCGTCTCTGCAAAAGCTGATGGCGCTGCCGGACGAGACCGAGGTCTATTTCGGCCACGAATATACGCTCGCCAACGCCAAATTCGCGCTTACCGTCGATCCCGACAATGCGGTGCTGAAGGAGCGGGCCGAGGCGGTGGCGGAGCTGAGGGAGGCTGGCGGCTTCACCATTCCGACCACGATCGGGCTTGAGAAGAAGACCAACCCCTATTTCAGGGTGGCCGATCCGGCGATCCGCAAGACGCTCGGCATGGAAGAGGCGAGTGACGCCGAGGTTCTGGCCGAAATCCGCAAGCGCAAGGACAATTTCTGATGACCGCGGACGCGATCATCGAAGCCCTCGGGCTTCAGCCTCACCCCGAAGGCGGATGGTTCGCGGAGACGTTTCGTGATTCGGCCGGCGGTGGGCGTGGGGCCTCGACGCTGATCTATTTCCTTTTGAAGGCAGGCGAGCGGTCACACTGGCACCGCCTGCATACAGCCGTCGAGGTCTGGCACTATTACGCCGGCGCGCCGCTGAAACTTATGCGTTCTGCCGACGGCAAGATGGTGGAAACGAAGATGCTCGGCCCGGACATCGCGAAGGGCGAACGCCCGCAGGGCGTGATCCCCGCCGGATGCTGGCAGGCCGCCGAAACCACCGGCGATTTCACGCTGGTCGGCTGCACCGTCGCACCCGGCTTCACCTTCGAGGATTTTGAACTGGCCGAACCGGGGTGGTCGCCCGCCGGGTGAGGGCAGGGGTTTCTTTGCCGGGGTGGTGGACATTTCGGTTTCACGAAGCCGATGCACGCTCCCTGAGGTAGCGATCCTTGTGCGGCCTCGCGTGTAGCACCCAATACTCTCTCCCGCTGGCGGGAGAGATGCCCCGAAAGGGGCAGTGAGG
>NZ_JBAKFP010000014.1:0-21079 GCF_053484265.1 Martelella sp. FOR1707
CCGCTCGCCACGTTTCTCTTTCTTCACATATTCAATTGTCCAAATAACCGACGGATGGAACCATCCGTCAAAATTCCGTTTCGCGTGCCAAACCTTTTGAGTTCAAACACGTCAATCAGCAGAGCTAATTGGCGAAATTAGGGTCAACAGTGTTTGTTCGCGAGAGCGACCGTCGACCCCGTCGGTGATGCGCATATAGGGTGAACCGGCCCTCGAAGTCAACAAGGTATTTTCAAAAAAGCGCATTTATTTGCGAATTTCCTGTTTCCCATTGACCGCGACAGCCCCGGAGGGCCTGTCTTCATTGGGAAACAGCACCGGAAGGCAGGTTCATGAATAATCTCATTACCGATATCGACGGCATTTCAGTCGGGCACGCGCATGATCTCGACCTCGCTTCGGGCGTCACCGCGATCATCTTCGACCGGCCTGCGGTTGCCTCCGGCCTCGCGCTCGGCGGCGCGCCGGGAAGCCGGGACCAGCTTCTGCTCGATCCGGCCCGCACGGTCGAGACGGTGGATGCCTTCGTGCTGTCCGGCGGCTCGGCCTTCGGACTTGATGCGGCCGGCGGCGTGCAGTCCGGCCTTCGCGCCGACGGGCGCGGACTTGCGATCGGCCCGGCGCTGATCCCGATCGTGCCCGGCGCCATCCTGATGGACCTTCTCAATGGCGGCAACAAGGACTGGGGGCTGCATGCGCCCTACCGCGATCTCGGCTATCAGGCCTATCGCAACGCCCAGAAGGGACCGTTCGCGCTCGGCACGGTCGGCGCCGGAACCGGCGCCACGACGGTCAATCTCAAGGGCGGACTTGGTTCCGCGAGCGCGGTCAGCGCTGCGGGCTTCACGGTGGCGGCGCTGGTGGCCGTCAATGCCATGGGCAGCGTGACCATGGGGGACAGCCCCTTTTTCTGGGCAGGCAGCCTCGAGCGCGACGGCGAGTTTGGCGGCCGCGGCCTGCCCGCGACCATGCCGGCGGATGCCCATCATCTCGCCATCAAGGGCGGGCCGACCACCGCAACGACGATCGGCGTGGTGGCCACCAACGCGCGGCTTTCAAAACAGCAATGCCATCGTCTGGCCGTGATGGCCCATGACGGCCTCGCCCGCGCGATCCAGCCGGCGCATCTTCCCTTCGATGGCGACACGGTGTTGTCGGCGGCGACCGGCGAAAAGCAGGCTTCTGATGACTTTGCCTTTGCCGAGATCTGCATGCTGGCGGCGAGCACGATGGCGCGGGCGATCGCGCGCGGGGTCTATGAAGCAGAAACGCTCCCGCAGAGGGGAGCGCTTGCAAGCTGGACGGAAAAATTCGAGCGGCGCTGACGCCGCTTTTACTGGGCGGCGTAACCGCCGCCGATCGCCACGTTGAGCGCAACGAAATCGCTGGCCTGCTGGGCGATCGCATTGGCGAGATTGGCTTCCGCATCGGAGACCGCGCGCTGTGCATCGAGCACATCCAGCAGCGAGATCGCGCCATCCTTGTAGCTCGAGGTCGAAAGCGACAGGGCGTCGCGATAGGAGGCGACGGTCGCCCGCAGCGATGCCACGGTACGGCCATCGCGGGTAACCTGCGCCAGCGCCGATTCGACTTCCTGAACCGCGTTGAGCACGGTCTGCTTCCAGGCGAGATAGGCCTCGCGCGCCTGGGATTCGGATTTTGTCACATTGGCCCGGAGCGCGCCGCCATCAAAGATCGGCAGGTTGAGCGTCGGACCGAAAGACCAGGACGACACGCCGGCATTGCCAAGCGAGCTTCCCGAAACGCTGGCCTGGATGGTGCCGCCAAGGGAAATCGACGGATAGAGCTGGGCCTCTGCGACGCCGATATTGGCGGTCGCGGCGGCCAGATTGCGTTCCGCGCCGCGGATATCGGGCCGGTTCCGGATCAGGTCGGCGGGAACGCCGGACGCAAGGCGCGCCTTGGCCACCGGGATCGGCTTCACCTTATTCATCTGGTCGATCAGCGTTGCGGCCGGAAGCCCCATCAGCGTCGACAGCGCATAGACCTGCTTGCGGTAATCGGCTTCAAGCTGCGGGATCGTGGAAAGCTGAGCGTTCACCAGGCCTTCCGACTGGACCACGTCGAGCCGAGAGGCAGCGCCGGCCTCGAGCTGGAATTGGGTAAGCCGCAGCGTCTCGCGTCGGCTGTTTAGGTTGGAGCGCGCGATCGCCAGACGCTCCTGATAGAGCCGGGCGGCGATGTAGGAGTCGATCAGCTGGGAGATCAGGGTGAGCTTGGCGACATCCGCGCTGGCATAGGCGGCATCGAGCTGGTCGAGCGCGGCCTCGCCGGAGCGGGCGTAAAGACCGAAAAGATCAAGCACCCAGGACACGGGCACCGATCCGCCGAAGGTGTTGGTGATCTTGCGCGACTGAGGGGAGGCGCCGTCGCCGCCGGAAGCCCCGACCGTATCCGAACCGTTGAGGTTGACCTGGGGATAGGCCCCCGCCGTCGCGGACACGACATTGGTCTCGGCCTGCACGATCCTCTCGAGCGCCTGCAGCACCGAAAGGTTCTGCACCATGCCCTGCTGGACATAGCTGGTCAGAAGCGGATCGTTGAATGCGCTCCACCAGGCGACATCGGTCACGTCGCCGACCGGCTGGCTGCTGCCTTCGCTGAACTTGTCCGGCAGCGCCGCTGTCGGCGCCACGTAATCCGGCCCGACGACACAGCCGGACAGGAAAACCATGAGCAGCGGAACGGATGCAATACGGCGCAACAACATCTGAAAATATCCTGTCAGTTCTGCCGATCCGCGACGCGGACCAACGGCCTATTAGTAAGCGCCGGGCCGCGCCCGGCGCAATATGGTTAACCCGGTTTTAAACCGCCTGTTGCTCTTCTGCCGCTTTCTCGTCCTTCTTGCCTATGCCCATGATGCGGCATACGGCGACGAAGAACGAGGGAACGAAGAAGATGCCAAGGGTGGTTGCCGCCAGCATGCCGCCGAACACGGCCGTGCCGATGGCATTCTGCGCGGCCGAACCGGCGCCCGTCGCCAGCACCAGCGGCGTGACGCCGAGGATGAAGGCGAGCGAGGTCATGATGATCGGCCTCAACCGCATGCGGGCGGCGTGAAGGGTGGCGTCGTAGAGCGAATCGCCCTTCTCGCTCTGCTCGCGCGCGAATTCCACGATCAGAATGGCGTTCTTCGCGGCCAGGCCCATTGTGGTGAGCATGCCGACCTTGAAGTAGATGTCATTCTCCATGCCCCGCAGGTTCGCCGCCAGAACCGCGCCGAGAATGCCGACCGGAACCGCCAGGATCACCGCGAACGGAATGCTCCAGCTTTCATAAAGCGCGGCAAGGCAGAGGAACACGAACAGCACCGAGATCATATAGAGATACGTCACCTCATTGCCGGAGATCACCTGCTGCAGAGACATATCCGTCCACGCCACGGTGAAGCCGCCGGGGGTCTGTTCCACCATGTCGACAAGCTGGTCCATGGCCTGGCCGGAGGCAAAGCCCGGCAGGGTCGAACCCTGGATATCCACGGCGGAGTTGCCGTTGTAGTGCGCCAGCGACGGCGCGCCGGTAGTCCATTCGATATCGGTGAAGGCGGAGAACGGCACCATGTCGCCGCTGAGATTGCGGGCATACCAGCGATAGATGTCCTCCGGCTGCATGCGGTAGGGCGTATCGCCCTGCACGTAGACCTTCTTCACCTTGTCGTCGAGCGTGAAGTTGTTGATGTTCGAGCCGGCATAGATGGTCGCCAGCATTCCTGTCGCTTCGGCGATGCTGACGCCATAGGCGCCGGCTTTCTGATCATCGATCGCAAGCTTGAGCTGGGTTTCATCCGGCTGGGTGTCGGTGCGAACCTGCGCGGCGATGCCGCCCTGATTCATCTGCCGGATGATCCGGTTGGTAACCGCAAGCGTCGCCTCCTGGCCCTGATTGCCGCTGTCGACGACATAGCCGGTCCAGCCGGTGGACTGGCCAAGCCCCGGAATTGACGGCGGCTGCACCACATAGACCTGCGCATCACGCACATTCATGTAGAAATAGCCGTTGGCGCGCTGCGCCACCGCCGCGGCGGTCAGGCTCTTGTCCGTTCTGTCGTCGAACGGCTTCAGCTCGATGAACGCCATGGCGTAGTTCTGGCCCTGACCGGCGAAGGAGAAGCCCAGAACCGTGAACACGGCCTGCACAGCGTCCTTTTCCTGGTTGCGGAAATAGGCGCCCACCTGCTCCGTGACGGCGCCGGTTCGCTCCGTTGTCGCTCCCGTCGGGAGGTTGACGATCACGAACAGCGAGCCCTGGTCCTCGTCCGGGAGGAAGGATTCGGGAAGCTGGGTGAAATAATGGTAGACCCCGAAAAGCAGGACGGCGAAAACCGCGAAAACCGGGATCAGCCACCGGAGCATGAGCGCGACGCCGTGGATATAGCCATTGGTGACGCGTTCGAAGCCGCGGTTGAAATAACCCGAAAGGCCGCGATCCTTCTTGGTCGGATCGACGGGCTTGAGCAAGGTCGCGCACAGCGCCGGGGTGAAGATCATCGCCACCAGAACCGACAGGATCATCGCGGCCACGATTGTGATCGAGAACTGACGGTAGATGATGCCGGTGGAGCCGCCGATGAACGCCATCGGAATGAACACCGCCGTCAGCACCATCACGATACCGACCAGCGCGCCCTGGATCTCGCCCATGGACTTCTGCGTCGCCTCCTTCGGCGGCAGACCGTCCTCGTGCATGATTCGCTCGACGTTCTCGACCACGACAATCGCGTCGTCCACCAATAGGCCGATCGCCAGCACCATGGCGAACATGGTCAGCGTGTTGATCGAGAAGCCGGCAAAGGCAAGCACGCCGAAGGCGCCCAGCAGCACGACGGGCACGACGAGCGTGGCGATGAGCGTCGCGCGCAGGTTCTGCAGGAACACCAGCAGGACCACGAACACCAGCACGATCGCCTCGAACAGGGTGTGAACCACCTGCTCGATCGACAGTTCGACGAAGGGCGTGGTGTCATAGGGGTAGATCACATCGACGCCCTGCGGCAGCGACGGCTTGATCGAGTCCATGAAATCGGTCACCGCTTTCGAGGTGTCGATCGCATTGGCGCCATTGGCGAGCTCGACGGCGAAGCCGGCAGCCGGCAGGCCGTTATAATAGGTGTAGAACTGGTAGTATTGCTGGCCGAGCTCCACCCTGCCGACATCCGAGAGCGTGACTGTCGCGCCGTTCTCCGTCGATTTCAGGATGATGTTCTCGAACTCCGTCACGTTTTCGAGCTGCGTGGCGGAAACCGCGGTAATACTGAGCTGCTGGCCCTCGACGGAGGGATTGCCTCCGACATCGCCAACAGCAACCTGCTGGTTCTGCGCCTGGATGGCGTTGGAAACGTCGGCAACCGTCAGATTGTACTGGTTGAGCTTGTAGGGATCGAGCCAGACGCGCATCGCATAGGGCGTGTAGAAACCCTGGACGCTGCCGACGCCTTCAAGGCGCGCGATGCTGTCATTGATCGAGCTGTCGATGATATTGCCGAGGTCGGCGGCGGAATACTGGCCGCTGCTGTCGGTCAGCGCGACAACCATCAGGAAGCTGGAGGACGAGCGGCTGACGGTGATGCCGAGATTGCGCACCACGTCGGGAAGCTGGGGCTGCACGAGCTGCAGCTTATTCTGCACTTCGACCTGGGCGATTTCCGGATCGATGCCGGGGCCGAAGATCACCGAGATCTGCGACAGGCCGGGCGACGACGTCGAAGTGAGATAGAGCATATCATCGAAGCCGGTCAGACCGTCTTCGATAACATTGGTCACCGTTGTTTCGACCGTTCTCGCACTCGCGCCCGGATAGCTGGCGGAGAGCGAAATCGTCGTCGGCGCGATCTGCGGATATTGCGAAATCGGAAGCTGGGATATGCCAAGCCCGCCGATGAGCATGATCACAATGGCGATCACCCAGGCGAAAACGGGTCTGTTGATAAAGAAATTAGCCATTAATCATACCTCGAGCGCTTGGTTCCGGTGCCTGCACAAGCCTTGCGCTCAGCCATTTCCGCCTGTTGATCCTGCAGCGCTTGATGAACCACCGCTCGAAGAACCGCCGGAAGAACCCGACGTGTCATCGACAACGACGCCCTTGTCATTGATCTTCGCCGGCACCGGCGTGACGTCGGTCACACCGCCAACGAGCGACTGGAAGCCGTCGACGATCAGACGGTCGCCGTCCGAGACGTTCTTCTGCACCAGCCAGGAATTGTTGGAGACCATTACATTGTCGAAGACCCTGGTCTCGACCTTGTTGTCGGAGGTCACGAACATCGCCGAAACCTTGCCGCCGGCCTCGATCTGGGCGGCGAGCTGCGGGATGAGATAGCCCTGTTCTTCAGCAACCGTCAGCGTTGCGCGCACGAACATGCCGGGAAGCAGAACATGATCCGGATTATCGAAGATGGCGCGCAGGTTCACCGTGCCGGTCGACTGGTCGACCGTGCGGGCCGAAACATCGAGATTGCCGGTCACGTCATAGGTGCTGCCGTCGTCGAGCTGAACATTCACCTTGACCTTGGACAGATCGCTTTCGGATTTGAAATCGGCATATTTGCCGGTGGCCGACAGAACCTGTCCGGCTGATTCGTACATGTCGACATAGATCGGGTCGAGCTGGTTGAGATCGACCAGCGGGGTCGAGGACGTCGGCGAGGCGAGGTTGCCGACCGAAACGTTCGACACGCCGAGAACGCCGCCGAACGGCGCGGTAATCTTTGTGTGATCGAGGTTGATCTGCGCCGATTTCACTGCCGCTTCGGCCGCGCTGACATCCGCGAGTGCGGTATCATAGCGGGTCTTGGCGTCGGTTACCTGGATCTCGGTGGCGCCGGTGTTCACGATCCGCTGATAGCGCTCATAGTTTTCCTTGGCGCCCGGGACAGCGGCCTTGGCCTTGTCGAGACTGGCCTGCGCGGACGCAAGAGAGGCCTCGTAGGTATCGGCTTCGATCTCGTAAAGCAGGTCGCCGGCTTCCACCAGGGCACCGTCCTTGAAGGCCTTGTTGGTGATGATGCCGGTCACCTGCGGGCGGATCTCGGCATACTGATAGGCAACCGCACGCGCCGGCAGGGTCGTGGTCAGCGGCACCGTCTGTTCGTTCAGCGTGATAACGCCAACCTTCGGCGGCGGAGGCTGCTGACCGGCCTGTTGGTTCTTGCCATCATCACTGCAAGCGCCGAGCGCGAATGCGAGAACGGTAAAGGCAGCGATCGGAAGCTTGCGCGACAGCATGGGCACCTATCCAGAATAGAAAATGAACAATGGTCGTTTTCTTAACACAGTCTAAACGTGGCAGGAAACAACATATCTGCCACACACAAGAGCGGAATGAGGCAGACTGCCCCTTAATTGCCTTAGTGACGTATCTCAGAAATCATCACTTTGCAACTCGGTATTTCAACCCGCTGTCGATCAGCTCGATGATCAGCGCCGTCTTGTCCGAAAGCGCGGGCGGATCAACGCAATGCAACATCTTCGGGTGCAGCACGCTTGCCAGCATGTCGACGATAACCTCGGCATCGCGCGCCGGGTCGCCCGGGCGGTAAATGCCGGCCTCCATGGCTTCGGCGATCAGGGCGCAGAGTTTGTCCTCCACGAGCCGGCGATAGATTCTCCCGCCCTTGGCGGGATCTTCCAGCACCAGCGGGATCATTTCGAAAAGGTACTGATTCTCCAGCTTGTCGCTGACATGCTCGCGCGCGAGCCGCGAAAGAAAAAGCCTCAGCTTCTCGTCCGGCGCTCCCGATGAATCTTCGATGCTGCAACGCTCCGCCAGCCTGCGGCCGTGGCGATAGGCGATTGCCCGGCCAAGCGTCAGCTTGCTCTTGAAGTGCTTGAACACATTGGCCGGCGACATGTTCAGCTCGGCGGCGATATCGGCGATCGACACGGCGGCAAAACCGCGCGCGCGGAACAGACGCTCGGCGGTCGCGAGGATCGCCTCTCTCGTCTCCGCGCCCGTTCGCCGAGGTCTGCGCATCAGCCCCAGTCCCCGTCGGGATAATAGGCCTTGAGGTTCGCCCTCACCCGCGCCTTGACGCTCTCGCCGCTGTCATCCGGAAGAAACTGTTCGCCCGTGATCATCTCGAACGCCTGGCCATAGACCTTGGACGCCGCAAGCACGACATCGACGGGGATTTCCGGGATCGGGTCCTTATAGGGGTCGCACCGCGCCACCACCCAGGAACGAATAAAATCCTTGTCGAAGCTTTCCGGCCGTTCGCCCGCCGCAAACCGGCTGTCATAGCTTTCCGCCATCCAGTAGCGGCTCGAATCCGGCGTATGGATCTCGTCGGCCAGCAGGATATTGCCGTCGGCATCTTTGCCGAACTCGTATTTGGTGTCGGCAAGGATCAACCCCCGCTTCGCCGCGATCTCCTGGCCGCGCGCAAAAAGCTTCAGCGCCGTCGACGAGACCTCGTCCCACTCGGCCTGCGTCAGAAGTCCCTTTTCAACGATCTCGGCCGCCGTCAGCGGCTCGTCATGACCGCCGTCGAAGGCCTTGCTGGTCGGGGTAATGATCGGTTCCGGCAGCGCCTCGTTGTCGCGCATGCCATCGGGGAAGGTAATGCCGTAGATCGTCCGCTCGCCGCGCTTGTAGCGGGTCAGGATCGAGGTATCGGTGGTGCCGGCGAGATAGCCGCGCACGATGATTTCCACCGGCAGGATGTCGAGACGTTTCCCGACCACGACGTTCGGGTCGGGATAGGCGACCACGTGGTTGGCGGCAATATCGGCGGTTTCCTCGAACCAGAACCGGGCGATCTGCGTCAGGATCGCGCCCTTGTGCGGTATCGAAGCCAGCACCCGGTCGAACGCGCTGATGCGGTCGGTGGTGATGATGATCCGACGGCCATCCGGCAGATCGTAGTTTTCCCTGACCTTGCCGCGATAATAGTTCGGCAGTTCCGGAAAAAAGGCTTCGTCGAGAACGCGCAAGGATAATCCCTTCCCTGTTTCGGCCCTGCCGCAAAGTGTGGAATCTTGCAAAGCCTCACCGCCCTCATTACAGATTGTTAACCTCGTCGGCAATCACAATGAGGGCTTGGCGCCCTTGCACCGGTGTCCCATGGATTTCATTCCGTCGCTTCCCGTTCTCCTCGCCTTTTCCGCCGCAACCCTGCTTCTGGCGCTGACCCCCGGTCCCGACATGACGCTGTCGATCAGCAAGGCGCTGAGAGAGGGTCGGGCCGCGGGCCTTGCCGTTCTGATCGGCACCAATCTCGGCATCTGCGTCCACACGATCCTGGTCGCCTTCGGGGTCTCCGCCCTGATCATCGCCTCGCCCACCGCCTTCTTCATCCTGAAGAGCGGGGGTGCTGCCTATCTGCTCTGGATCGCGGTGATGGCGATCCGCAAGGGCAATAATTTCGTGCTGGAGGCCGAGGCAAGGCCGGAGCGCAAGCACGGCTCGCTGAAGGCGGCGATGGCGAACGGCTTCTGGGTCAATCTGCTGAACCCGAAGGTCATCATCTTCTTCATGACCTTCCTGCCGCAATTCGTGACGCCGAACGATCCGAACGTCACCGGCAAGCTGCTCTTCCTCGGCTTCACCTTCATCTCCGTCGCCATCCTGCCGACGATCGCGATCGTCATCGCCGCCCACCGGCTTTCCGGCTGGCTGAAAACCCACAAACGGGTGCTGCGCGCCATCGACTACTTGTTCGCAGGCGTGTTCTCGCTGTTTGCTGTGAAGATTTTGCTCACGCAGGCGCGGTAGCAATTGGGCACGCAAGCTTGATTTCTGGTTTCTTGGTGCCAGACTGTTGAAATGCCGAAAGACCACGCGCACACAGAAGAAGTGACGCTGAAAGGCGGACGATCCGTTGTTTCAACGCTTGATAACGTCGTATTTCGACAGTCACAGCCATGGTCGACGACGACGATCGCGCTTTTGCGACACTTGGAGCGGGTAGGCTTTCAACATGCGCCGCGCGTTGTCGGCGTTGGCATTGATGAGCGCGGACGCGAGATGCTCACCTTCATCGAAGGCGAGAGCGTTCACCCTTACCCTTGGAAAGACGAGGCACTTCCACTGATTGGAGAAATGCTCCGCAAGCTGCATGAGGCCACGACATCGTTCGTGCCGCCCGACAATACACATTGGCGCCCCTGGTTCGGAAGGACAATAGGCCGTGCAGGCGTTATAGGACATTGCGACACCGGTGCCTGGAATATCATCGCCCGCGACAAACTGCCTGTCGCCCTGATCGACTGGGAAGAAGCCGGCCCCGTCGACCCGTTGGTAGAGCTGGCGCAAGCCTGCTGGCTGAACGCTCTTCTTTTCGATGACGATCTTGGCGATGCATTGAATCTCGGCTCTGTGGAGGCAAGAGCCCGACAGGTGAGCCTGCTACTCGACGGATATGGGCTGCCGACGTCAGACCGGGTCGGTTTCATCGGTCTGATGCGCGATTTCGCCATCCAAAGCGCTGCAAACGAAGCGAGCGAGGCAGGCGTAACACCCGACACAACCGACGCGTCCGCTCTTTGGGGCATCACCTGGCGGGCGCGCAGCGCCGCCTGGCTTGTCCGGCATCATGACCAGTTGCGAGACGTTGTCGAAGCCGGTGCGTGAAAGACCGCACAATTACTCCCCGTGATTGGCGATCATCATCGCCTCATAGGCGAGCCGCTCGGTCTTGCGCATACGCTCGGATTCGGATTTGAGCTGGCCGCAGGCCGCCAGAATGTCGCGGCCGCGGGGGGTACGGATCGGGGAGGCATAGCCGGCCTGGTTGATGAAATCGGCGAAGCGCTCGATCGTCTCCCAATCGGAACACTGGTAGTTCGAGCCCGGCCACGGGTTGAACGGGATCAGGTTGATCTTGGCCGGCACGCCCTTCAGCAGCTTCACCAGATCGCGGGCGTCCTCAAGGCTGTCATTGACGTCCTTCAGCATCACATATTCAAACGTGATGCGCTTGGCGTTGGACAGGCCCGGATAATCGCGGCAGGCCTTGATCAGCTCTTCCAGCGGATATTTCTTGTTGATCGGCACCAGAATGTCGCGCAGATCGTCGCGCACCGCATGCAGCGAAATCGCCAGCATGCAGCCGATCTCGTCGCCGGTGCGGTAGATTTCCGGCACCACGCCGGAGGTCGAGAGCGTGATCCGCCGCTTCGACAGCGACAGACCATCCTCGGCAGACGCGATCAGCAGCGCCTTCTTGACCGCTTCGAAATTATAGAGCGGCTCGCCCATGCCCATCATCACGATATTGGTGACCTTGCGGTCCGATTCCGGGATAAAGGCGCCGTTCGGGGCGTCGCGGTTCGGAAAATCGCCAAGCGCATCGCGGGCGACGAGCAGCTGGCCAAGGATTTCCTCGGGCCGCAGATTGCGCACCAGACGCTGGGTGCCGGTGTGACAGAAGGAACAGGTCAGCGTGCAGCCGACCTGGCTGGAGATGCAGAGCGTGCCGCGATCTTCTTCCGGAATATAGACGGTTTCGATCTCCACCGGCTTGCCCGCCCCGTGCGAGGGAAAGCGGATCAGCCATTTGCGGGTGCCGTCGGTCGAAATCTGCTCGGTGACGATTTCCGGCCGGGCGATATCGAAGGCTTCCGCCAGCTTCAGCCGCAGATCCTTGGCGACATTGGTCATCTCGGCAAAATCCGAGACGCCGCGCACATAGAGCCAGTTCCATATCTGGCTGACGCGCATCTTGATCTGCTTGTCGGCAACCCCGACCGAGGAAAGCGCCTCGGCAAGCTCCGGCTTGGAAAGACCAATTAGCGTGGACTTGCCCTGCGCGGGAGCGGCGGCGGGGCGCGGCCGGGCGCGCTGAGCTTCGAGGTCGATTTCGGCTACGGACATGGTCTCTCCGGCAACGCGGCCGTTCGCCGCCGGCCATTCAGGCGGCAGGGCGAACCCGCTGATACGCTATGAAAAATCATCGGGCGCTATCATAGAGGCCGCCCGTTTGCGCGAGCCTATAGCACTAAATTGCCGCCGCGTCATCCCTTGCCGGGGCATCGGCCTTCGCGCCGCGCCCCGGCAAAGACAAGTTTACTCGAACTGGCCGGCGTGAAACTGGCCGAGCCAGGTTTCCGTCAGCGGCGCGCCATCCTTCGAAAGATAGGCGCGGACATCGACGGTATCGGCGCCTTCCTCGAACTTCAGGTCATAGGTCAGCCGCCAGTCATCGGTGCCGACGATCGGCATCGCGAAGGCATCGAGCAGCTCCGCGCCGGGGCCCACCGAGACCTGCGGCTCGACGCCATCTTCCATCGTCAGGCCAGAGACGGCATCGCCCGCAAACTCGACCACGACCTTGATCTGGTCGTCCGGTCGCGGCTGGCCGGGTACGCCGCCGCGGCCGATCCGGCTCGCCTCGGTCTCGGCCAGCGCATCGTTTTCAGGCCCACGCTTGGCCCAGGTCAGCGTATAGGCGAAATCGCGTTCGTCGCCGGCCTCCGGCAGGTCCTCGGGCAGCCAGTAGGCGACGATATTGTCGTAGATTTCGTCATCCGACGGCAGCTCCACGAGCTGCACCATGCCCTTGCCCCAGTCGCCCTCGGGCGTGATCCAGGCGGAAGCACGGCGGTTGTAGAACACGCCGTCATCGAGATAGTGGTCAAAATCGCGGTCGCGCTGGATCAGGCCAAAGCCTTGCGGATTGTCATCGTAAAAGCTTGATGTCACCACCCGGTCGGGATTGTTGAGCGGTCGCCAGATCTGCTCGCCGCTGCCGGTGACGATCTCCAGCCCGTCGCTGTCATGCACTTCCGGACGCCAGTCGAAGGCCATGTTGCGGTGGGTTTCGGAATACCAGTACATCGAGGTCAGCGGCGCAATCCCGAGACGCTCCACCGCATCGCGGAAGAACAGCCGGCTCTGGATATGCAGCACCTGCCCCTCGCCATCGGTGTTTTCCGCCTCGATCCGGTAGGCCCCGGCGACGCTCTTGCTGTCCAGCAGCGCATAGATGACGATGCCCTCATCGGCATCCTCGTCTTCCTCCAGATAGAAGGCGGTGAACCGCGGAAACTCCTCCGCCGTCGACAGGCCGGTATCGACCGCCAGCGCGCGCGCCGACAAGCCGTACTGCTTGTCGGGACCATCGGTGCGGAAATAGGACGCGCCGAGGAATGAAATCCAGTCGGTCTTCATATCCGGCCGCATCACCCGGAAACCCGCCCAGCCCGCGACATCCTCGACGGCCTTGGCGGGGCTATCCTCCGGCATGTCGAAATAATCGGCGCTGTAGACCAGTTCGCGGGCCTCGCCATCCTCGACCAGATTGATCGTCACCGGTTCCTTGAAATAGCGCCCCTGATGAAAGAACTGCACCGGCGCATCGCCGACATCGACGGTGTGATCGGCGCGGAACCTGATCTTCCAGTGCGCGTCGTAATCGATCTTCTCGAACAGTTCCGGGGACTGCACCGGATAGGGCTCGAACGGCTTTTCCGAAAGCGCTTTCGCTTCTTCGGCAAGCGTTTCAAAAGAGAAAGGTTTTGCCGGGCCGAGTTCCGGCTCGAAGCCGAAAGCCGTCGCCGGCAGCAGCATCAGGGGAACAACAAACAGGCTGAGAAGAGAGGGCGAAACAGAACGCATCGTCGTCATCAAGAGGTAAACTCCGTTTTGGCCATAATTATGCTGAAGGCCAAAACGCGGCATAACCCGCCAGGTTCCGCCTCGATCAAAAAAAGCCCGCGCAATGGCGGGCTTTCTGACAATAGAATATGGCTGTTTTCAGCCTACGACGCCGGAAATCCAGCTCGAAAGCGCGGTTTTCGGCGCGGCGCCGACCTTCACGTCGGCAAGTTCGCCGCCCTTGAACATGGCGAGCATCGGGATCGAACGGACGCCGTACTGGACCGCCAGATCCGGGTTGTCATCGACATTGACCTTGGCGATCTTGACCTTGCCGTTCATTTCCTCGGCGATTTCTTCCAGGCTCGGGCCGATCATCCGGCACGGGCCGCACCATTCGGCCCAGAAATCGACCACGACGGGTTCGGCGGACTCAAGCACTTCCTGCTTGAAATTGGCTGTAGTGACCTTGACTGTCGTCATTTGAGAACTCCTTGGCGTTGCCGAAAGCGGCGTACCCTGCCCGTCTTTCGCAATTGTTGATAGGCATGTGAGCACTGTTTCACAAAAAATCAATGCCGTAACATTCACTTTTTTGAAAGTGTTGCGAGCGCCTCCGCCAATTCATTGTCACCGAGTACCCGCACTGTCGCAGCTTCAGTATAAATCAGCAGGCAGTCGACTTCGTGGTCCGGGTAGAGCGGTTTTAGAATTTCGCGATAGACCGCCATCTGAGCGACATGACTGAAGGGCGCCGCCTCACTATTGCACGGCGGGTTGCGGTTGGTCTTGAAATCGGCGAGCAGCACGCGGCCGCCATCAACCGCCAGCCGGTCGAGCCGGCCGGACACGGTATAGGCCCCGCCTGAAAGGCGCACGGTGCCTGAAATCGAGACCTCGGGGCGGGCGGACGGCGCAAACAGCGGCTGCAGCCGGGGATCGCCGATCACCGTCATCACGCTTTCCGCAATCGCGGCGCGCTCTTCCTCCGGCAGCGAGAAGGCCGCGCGGTCGAGATAGCGCCGGCAGGCGGCGGCGCGGTCATCGGTTTCAAAGCCCGGCAATATCTGCAACAGCCGGTGCACCAGCCGGCCGCGCTCCAGCGCCAGATTGACCTCCGGCCTGTCGAACAGCGGCGAGGCGGTCATCGGCGCAGGGTCCTCGACCTCCACGCCGGCGCGCGACGGGCTGAGCGGCGGCCGCGGCCGTTCGCTCTCGCGAAACGGCGTCAGCAGCGCGTCCGGCAGCGGCGGTTTCTCGGCTGCGGCCTTGCCGGCCTTGGCCGCATCGAACCGGCGCGGCGGGATTTTCTCCTCGAAGACCAGCGCCGGCCACTCCTCGCCGCCCGGACCGGCCATCGCCGTCTCGTTGACGCGGTGATCGCCTTCCAACGCCGACCAGACCATGCGGTGCCAGGTATCCGGCACTTCGGTACGACCGCGATAGCCGGCCACGATCAGGCGGTCGGCGGCGCGTGTCATGCCGACATAAAGCAGGCGGCGATATTCCTCCTTCGCCTCCGCCTCGCGCCGGGCGAGATCGGCGGCGACCATGCTGTCGGCATCGCGCGCGGCTCCATGCCAGACCGGCACATCGCCCGCCATCACCCGGAAGCCCGAAAGGTTGCGGGGCTCGAACGGCTTGCCGCCGCCATCGACAAGAAACACCACCGGCGCCTCCAGCCCCTTGGCGGCATGGGTGGTCATGATCCGCACTTCATCGCGGCCCTGATCCTGTTCGCGCTTGATCTCCAGCCCGCCGGTTTCCAGCACGTCGAGAAAACTCTGCAGGCCCGGCAGGCCGGTATCCTCATGACCCTTGGCGGCGTTGAGGAATTCGTCGAGAATATCGCCCGCCTCGCTGCCGAGCCGTGCCAGAAAGGCCCGCCTTCCACCCTCGCGCGCCAGAATCCCGGCGTAGAAGTCAAAGGCGGTGCGCCGCCGCGCGGCGTTGATGACCCGTTCCAGCGTTTCGACGGCGGCTGCCAGCGTCTCATCGCCGGCGCCCGCAAGCCTTCTCAGCGCCGACCAGACATGCTCGCCGGGCTTGCGCATCGCGGCCACGGCAAAGAGATCGTCTTCGGAAAGCGAAAGCAGCGGGCTCTTGAAGATCGCGGCCAGCGAAAGATCGTCCTCCGGCAATACGGCAAACCGGCCAAGCGCGATCAGGTCCTTGACCGCGATATGATCGGCAAGCCGCAACCGGTCGGCGCCGGCGACCGGAATGTCGTAGGGCGATTTCAGTGCCCGCGTCAGAGCATTGACGAAGGCATCGCGCTTTCTCACCAGCACCAGAACGTCGCCGGCCCGCACCGTCCGGCTGACATCGCCATCAACCAGCGTCTCGGTTCCCACCATGGCCGCGATACGGTGCGCGATCCGCCGGGCGAGGATCGCCGCCGGCGCTTCGTCGGGGGTGGCATCAAACGGCGCGGTCCAGTCATCGGTCTCGATGATTTCCGCCGGCGCGATCACATCCCACGCCTCGACGCGGCCCGGATGGCCGATGCGGTTCGAGATATGAACCGTCGCCTCGTCCTCCGCCGAAAGTCCCTTCCGGTTTTCGGGCACCGAGAAGACGAGATCGACCGCCGAAAGCACCGAAGCCGTCGAGCGGAAGGAGAGCGGCAAGCCGATCCGGGCGAAATCGGCATCGATCGCCGCCACCCGCCGCGCCGTCAGCCGGCCCTCGGCGGAGAAGCGTTCGGGCCGCGCCCCCTGGAACGAATAGATCGACTGCTTCTCGTCGCCGACGGCAAACATGGTGCGCCGCCCCGGCCGCGCGCCCGCGCCGGAGAAGAAATCCTCGCTCAGCGCCCTCACCACATCCCATTGCAGCGGGGCGGTATCCTGCGCCTCGTCCACCAGAATATGATCGATGCCCTGATCGAGCTTGTAGTGGATCCACTGGCCGGAATCGGGCCGCGTCAGCAGGCTTGCTGCATGGGCGATCAGGTCCTCGAAATCGAGCTTGCCGCGCCTGCGCTTCAGTTCCTCGTAGCGCCGGTCCAGCCGGTCGGCGAGGGTGAGCGCGGCCAGCGTCTTTTCGAAGATCCGATAGCGGGCAAGCGTATCGCACACGGCGAAAACGTGCTCGGCTGCGGCCAGCACAGCCTCAGCGATCTCGGGCGCCTTCTCGCGCAGGCTCTTGAACACCAGCGTGCGCTCCGCCTTCGGAAGGCCGGCCTTGGTCAGAAACGCCTCCTCAAGAAGGCCGAAACGGACAACCGGGTCATCCGCGCCGAAGGCTGCGGCGAGCGTTTCGGCGAGCTGCCCGGCGCGGCTGCCGCCATCGGCCCGCGCGATCGCGATCAGCGCCGAATAGTCGCCCTCGCCTAGCCCCGGCAGCGGCCACGTTTCGCCGGCAATCGTTTCGGGCGAAGTATCCGACTTGAACCCATAGGCCTCCCGCAGCGCCTCTTCGAGCCGCCCGCGTGCACCCTCCAGAAATGGCCGCACCGCATGGCGGTTGCGCACGATCTCGCCGAGGAGCTTCTCAAGCCCGCTGTCATCGGCGATATCCAGCACGGTCTGGAACGCCTTCGACAGGTCCGGGTCCTCGCGACTGGCGGTCGCCGTCAGCAGGCCGAGGCGGGCATCGGCCAGAAGGGTTGCGGCGGCGGTATCGTCCAGCACCGAGAAATGGCCGGCGACATTGGCCTCCAGCGGAAACCGGTGCAGCAGGCTTTCGCAGAAGGCGTGGATGGTCTGGATCTTCAGCCCGCCCGGCGTTTCCAGCGCATGCGCAAACAGCCGCCGCGCCATCGCGATCTTCAGCG
Organism: Martelella sp. FOR1707; assembly: GCF_053484265.1. Taxonomy (NCBI): domain Bacteria; kingdom Pseudomonadati; phylum Pseudomonadota; class Alphaproteobacteria; order Hyphomicrobiales; family Aurantimonadaceae; genus Martelella; species Martelella sp. FOR1707. The sequence continues at coordinate 17,336 of NZ_JBAKFP010000014.1, forward strand.
CATCCGGCCGCGTGCCCTCGATTTCGGCGATCTCGTCGGCTAGCGCCGTTTCCGGCAGCACCGCCCATTCGGCGAGCCGCCTGAACACCCGGTTCGACATTTCGGACGCCGCCGCCTTGGTATAGGTGAGGCAGAGGATCGCCGAGGGCCGCGCGCCGGAAAGCAGCAGCCGCACCACGCGCTGGGTCAGCACATGGGTCTTGCCCGAGCCGGCATTGGCCGAGACCCAGACGGAGCGGGCCGGATCGGAGGCGAGCCGCTGGCGGCCGGTGGTCCAGGAAAGCCAGGTCGCCGCATCGGCATCATGTCCGGGCGCGGTTTCACTGTCACTCGTCATCGCCGCCCTCCCCGTCATCAGCGGTCGACCATTCGGCGACGCGGGCCAGATGGTCGTACTCGCCGGAGAAATCGCGCGCGCTCGCCGGCACCAGCCGCGAGGCGAAGGGCCGCTCGCCGGATTTCAGCGCGATCACGAAACGGGTGAATTCCCGAAGCGCATCGGCTGCCAGTTCCTCCGCGGTAATCGCCGCTTCCTTGTTCGTCTCCGCCTTCTCCAGCGCCTCGCCGATGAAGCGATGGCCGGGCCGCAGCCGCACATATTTGAGGCTCGTCGCCTCCACCGGCGCGACTTCCTTGAAGCCGCCCGCCGCAAGCGCCGCCGCCTCCAGCGGCAATTGCGGATCGAGCAGGGTGCGCGCCTGTTTCAGCGAGGGCGAAGAGCCGGTCTTGTAATCGATGATCTCGGCCCCGCCGCCGGCCAGCATATCGATCCGGTCGGCAATGCCGGTAAGCCGCACGCTCGCCAGCGGAATATCGAAACCGGCAGGCACCTCCGTCAGCGATTTTTCGATCGGGACAAGCGCCCGCCGACGGGTCTCGAAGGCCAGGAATTCGTCGGCGACCGAGCGCAGGCGCGGCACCCAGCTTACCGCGAGATGCGGCGCAAGCTCGGCCGTAAACAGCAGCTCCGCGATGATCTCGTCCATCACCGCCCGGCCCTCCTCGCTGTCCGGCGGCGCTCCTGATTTGATGAAGCGTTCGGCCAGCGCATGGTAGAGAATGCCGCGCTCCTTGACGCCCGGATCGGCGTTGAACGGCAGGAGCGGATCGAGTTTCAGCACCTTCTGGGCATAGACCGCATAGGGGTCGCGCCGCAGCCGGCCGATCTCGGAGAAGGAATAGCGCTCCGGCTGGCGCTCGGCCGGCGGATAGGGCGCGGGTCGGCCGGGGATCGGCTGGCGCGGTGCCGCATCCAGCGCCTCGGCCCAGTCGCGATAGACCGCGCCGCGGCGTTGAAGATCGGCGGCAAGCGCGGGGCCGCCAAAGGCAAGCAACCGCTGCAGCCAGCGGCTTGCCACCGTCGGCGCGGTGCCCTGCCGGAGCGCGCGCGAAATCACCAGACGCGGCGCGCCAGCGGCCATCCACAGATCATGCGCCAACTGGCCGACCCGCTTTTCCGGCGGCTCCAGCCCGATCTCGGCCTTCATGCCGCGCGACAGGAACGGGTTGTTCTTGGGCTGGGTCGGCCACACGCCCTCATTCATGCCGCCGAGCACGATCGTGTCCATGTCCTGCAGCCGCGCCTCGACCGCGCCGAAGATGAAGACGCGGGGATTGCCCATCTGGCGCGGCTTGACCGCCTCGGAGGCCGAAAGCGCCGCGACGATCTCGATCCATTGCGGCCCGTCGGCCTCGATCGGCGTGGAGGAGGCCATGATTTCGGAAAGCACGGCCGCCAATCGTTCGCCTGCCTCCCCGCTCCACAGCGCCGCCAGATCATCGCTCGCATCGCGGGCCACCGCCTCCAGCGACCTGCCGGTGCGCGCCGCCCAGTCGGCAAGCGTCAGGTTCTCGGTGATCGGCGCCCGGTCCGGCCCGCGCGGCACATGGGTCTCGATCAGCGGCGCGAGGGCCGCGTCGATGCGCCGGGCGAGATCGCGGGCGTCATCGGCTGCGGTCTTCGGCAGCGCGGAGCGCCAGCGCGGCGGGTGCCGGTCGTCCTTCTGCTTTTCTAGAGCGTCATCCAGAAATTCCTCCAGATGACCGAGCGGAACCAGCCGCGTGCCGCCCCTGAGCGCGATCAGCTCGAAGGCTGCACTTGCCCCCCGCATGGCACGGGCCGACAGGCCGAAGCGGGCCAGCGGGTGTTTCAGCAGCGCGGCGAGCGTTGCCGGGTCGCCGGGCTTCAGCGCAGCCTCCAGCATCAGCGTCAGCAGCGTGCCCTGCCCGGTCGCGGCAAGCGGCGTACCGGCCGAATCATCGGCTTCGATTGCAAACCGCCCGAGTTCGGCCGCCACCCGCCTTGCGAGATCCCGGTCGGGCGTGATCAGCGCCGCGCGCGCCGGACGGCCGTCCCCGGTTTCCTGCTCCAGCGCCAACCGCAGCGCGATGGCGACGGCCACCGCCTCCTGCCGCTCATTGGCCGCCTCGACCAGCGCGACATCGGCAAAGCCGCGCGCGAGATCATCCGGCACAATCGTCTCGCGCCATGCCTCCCAGCGATCGGTCGCCTCGGCGGGCGCGAAGGCGGCGGCCAGCACCGCGTGGCGGGCAGCCTTTACCGGCTCCGGCATCTCCAGCGTTTCGAAATCTTCGCGCGTCACGCCGAGGCGTTCGATCAGCCGCGCCATTTCATATTGCGGATGGCTGCGGATCGAGGGATCGGGCATGGCCGGGTTGAGGTCGGGGGCGGTCAGTGCCTGAAAGTCCGCACCCGGCATGGCGGTATCGAGGCTGGGCAGCACGATCACGCCGTTTTCCATCTCCGCCGCCGCCGCGATCAGGTTGGCAACTGCCGGCACCGAGCCGGTGGAGCCGGCGATGATCACCGGCGATGAAAGGGTCCGCAGCCGCTCCGCCTCGCCGGCAAGCAGGCCGTTGCGGTGGGCGACCGCAGAGGACCGGCCGAGTTCATCGAGCCGGCCCGGCCAGTAGATCGCGGCGATGCCGAGAAATTCGGCGGTCAGCTGCCACCAGACGGCGTAATTGTCCTGTTCAAGCGCCGAAAGCCGCTCCCAGTTGACCCCTTCTGTCTCCATCGCGTCGATAAGTTCGGCAAGGTCGCGGGCAAGCCAGACCGCATCCGCCGGGCTTGCCGGGGCCACAAGCGGCGAGCCGCCGTGAAGGCCGGCAAGCTCATCGGATAGCCGATTGCGCCACGGCAAGATCAGCCCGGCAAGCTCCAGCAGGCGCGGCACCGGCTCGATCGGCGGCAGCGCTTGCCCGGCTTCCGGCAGGTTTTCGCCAAGATAGCCCTCATCCTCGTCGACTTCGCCAAGCGCGCGGATTTCCGGCAGGATCGCCGCCTCGCCGCCAAGCTGGGCGGCAAAGGAGGCGCGCAGTTCGCGCACCGCGCGGCGGGTGGGTAGGAATATTTTCACATCGGCGAGCGCCAGCGGGTTTTGGGGGTCATGACGAAACCGATCCGTCAGCCGTCCCTCAAGCAGGCTGGCGGCAAGGCTGTCCAGAAACGAAACGCCCGGCGGTATCGTCCACAATCTCGCCCGCCCTTGCGCCACCTGTTCGCTCCCTGCTTCGCTATGCAGGTTTTACGAAGCATGGTGCACGGACGCAAGCGCCGTTCCCTCATCCGGCCTTCGGCCACCTTCTCCCCAAGGGGAGAAGGGGAAACCTGCAAGGCTCGGCCTTTCCGCGATATTCGATGATTTCTGGATGCTCCCCCTCGCCCCCAGGGCTATCGCATATGAGCGATTGCTGCGATGAGATAGTCGTCGTTCCAGGCGC
>NZ_JBAKFP010000015.1:0-2659 GCF_053484265.1 Martelella sp. FOR1707
TTGGTTGCGGGGGCAGGATTTGAACCTGCGGCCTTCAGGTTATGAGCCTGACGAGCTACCGGGCTGCTCCACCCCGCGTTATTTGCGAGCGACCGGGGTTATGTTTGAGACGGGTGGTCTCGTGCATGCCCGGTATTCTTGTTTTGCCGGTCCTCGGCCTTTGGCCTGCGGTACGACGGGGGCTGCTCTTGCCCCGCGGTATTGGTTTGCATGCGGCAACAAAAAAGCCGCCAGTTACGGCGGCTTGATATCGGCAGTCGCCGTTATTGAATGAGAAGATTTGTTGCATTTGGCAGACCTGGCAGCGACCTACTCTCCCGTGTCTTAAGACAAAGTACCATTGGCGCTGGGGCATTTCACGGCCGTGTTCGGAATGGGAACGGGTGTTAAGGACCCCGCCATAACCACCAGGTCAGCCAAATGCAGCATGTTTTCGAGAAGCTGGTTGTTGAAGCGCCTGTTTGACGCGGCGATGGCAGCGGCTTTCAGGGGACTTCCCCGTAGGCCGACTGGCCGTCGCCGGTCGTCCGGCGCGCCGTCCGCAGCGAAGCGATCGAAGATCGCGACAGCGTGAGGACAAAAAGATCGTGTTCATCGGCATAGCCGATGAACATGAACAATGAGAACGATCAAGCCAATCGAGCGATTAGTACCGGTAAGCTTCACACATTGCTGCGCTTCCACACCCGGCCTATCAACGTTGTCGTCTACAACGGCTCTGATAGGGAACACTCGTTTTCAGGTTGGTTTCCCGCTTAGATGCCTTCAGCGGTTATCCATTCCGTATATAGCTACCCTGCTATGCGGCTGGCGCCACAACAGGTCCACCAGAGATACGTCCATCCCGGTCCTCTCGTACTAGGGACAGATCCTGTCAATATTCCTACACCCACGGCAGATAGGGACCGAACTGTCTCACGACGTTCTGAACCCAGCTCACGTACCGCTTTAATTGGCGAACAGCCAAACCCTTGGGACCTGCTCCAGCCCCAGGATGCGATGAGCCGACATCGAGGTGCCAAACAACCCCGTCGATATGGACTCTTGGGGGTCATCAGCCTGTTATCCCCGGCGTACCTTTTATCCGTTGAGCGATGGCCCTTCCACGCGGGACCACCGGATCACTATGACCGACTTTCGTCTCTGCTCGACTTGTCAGTCTCGCAGTCAGGCGGGCTTATGCCATTGCACTCGACGACCGATTTCCGACCGGTCTGAGCCCACCATCGCGCGCCTCCGTTACTCTTTAGGAGGCGACCGCCCCAGTCAAACTACCCACCATACACTGTCCCGGAACCGGATAACGGATCGCGGTTAGACATCCACGAAGATAAGGGTGGTATTTCAAGGATGGCTCCACAAAGACTGGCGTCCCTGCTTCAAAGCCTACCACCTATCCTACACATGTCTTGGTAAATGCCAGTGTAAAGCTATAGTAAAGGTGCACGGGGTCTTTCCGTCTGACCGCAGGAACCCCGCATCTTCACGGGGAATTCAATTTCACTGAGTCTGCGTTGGAGACAGCGGGGAAGTCGTTACGCCATTCGTGCAGGTCGGAACTTACCCGACAAGGAATTTCGCTACCTTAGGACCGTTATAGTTACGGCCGCCGTTTACTGGGGCTTCAATTCAATGCTTGCACATCTCCTTTTAACCTTCCAGCACCGGGCAGGCGTCAGACCCTATACGTCGTCTTAAAGACTTCGCAGAGCCCTGTGTTTTTGATAAACAGTCGCTACCCCCTGGTCTGTGCCACCTCTCAATACTTGCGTATAAAGAGGTCACGCTTCTTCCGAAGTTACGCGTGCAATTTGCCGAGTTCCTTCAACGCAGTTCTCTCAAGCGCCTTGGTATACTCTACCTGACCACCTGTGTCGGTTTCGGGTACGGTCTCATGGTGGAGCTATTTCCTGGAACCGCTTCACCGCAAGATCAATCCAATAAGATCTTACGATTTACGCAATCCGTCACTACCACCTGGCCCACGAATATTAACGTGGTTCCCATCGACTACGCGTTTCCGCCTCGTCTTAGGGGCCGGCTAACCCTGCTCAGATTAACTTTAAGCAGGAACCCTTGGTCTTTCGGCGAGGGAGTCTCTCACTCCCTTTATCGTTACTCATGTCAACATTCGCACTTCCGATACCTCCAGAAGCCCTCACGGGTCTTCCTTCATCGGCCTACGGAACGCTCCGCTACCACGTGGATAAATCCACATCCTCAGCTTCGGTGCATGGCTTGAGCCCCGGTACATTTTCGGCGCAAAGACCCTTATTTAGACCAGTGAGCTGTTACGCTTTCTTTAAATGATGGCTGCTTCTAAGCCAACATCCTGGTTGTTTTGGGATCCTCACATCCTTTCCCACTTAGCCATGACTTGGGGACCTTAGCTGGAGGTCAGGGTTGTTGCCCTTTTCACGACGGACGTTAGCACCCGCCGTGTGTCTGCTGAACAGTACTCCTCGGTATTCGCAGTTTGGTTAGGATCAGTAAGACGGTGAGTCCCCATAGCCCATCCAGTGCTCTACCCCCGAGGGTATTCATTCAACGCTCTACCTAAATAGATTTCGCGGAGAACCAGCTATCTCCGAGTTTGATTGGCCTTTCACCCCTAGCCACAAGTCATCCCAATCTATTGCAACAGATGCGGGTTCGGTCC
>NZ_JBAKFP010000015.1:2750-6149 GCF_053484265.1 Martelella sp. FOR1707
CCCGGTCCTCCAGTTGGTGTTACCCAACCTTCAACCTGCTCATGGCTAGATCACTCGGTTTCGGGTCTAATGCAACGAACTAAGACGCCCTATTAAGACTCGCTTTCGCTACGCCTACACCTATCGGCTTAAGCTTGCTCGTTACACTAAGTCGTTGACCCATTATACAAAAGGTACGCCGTCACCCTTGCGGGCTCCGACTGTTTGTAGGCATCCGGTTTCAGGTTCTCTTTCACTCCCCTTGTCGGGGTGCTTTTCACCTTTCCCTCACGGTACTGGTTCGCTATCGGTTATGCACGAGTACTTAGGCTTGGAGCGTGGTCGCCCCATGTTCAGACAGGATTTCACGTGTCCCGCCCTACTCAAGGACAATGACTATTCTACGCATACGGGGCTATCACCCATAGTGCCAGGCTTCCCAACCTGTTCTGCTTTATTCATCATTGCCACTGGCCTGATCCGCGTTCGCTCGCCACTACTTGCGGAGTCTCGATTGATGTCCTTTCCTACGGGTACTTAGATGTTTCAGTTCCCCGCGTTCGCTTCTTAACCCTATGTATTCAAGTTAAGATACCTTATAGCGATATCTAGAAAGATAAGATGTTCAACGAAGAACACCTTAAATTTTCTAGATATCTAAGGTGGGTTTCCCCATTCGGATATCCATGGATCAAAGCTTATTCGCAGCTCCCCACGGCTTTTCGCAGCGTATCACGTCCTTCATCGCCTGTGCATACCAAGGCATCCACCAAATGCCCTTAAGACACTTGATCGTTCTCATTGCTGATGTTCATCTCTTTGACCGGGCCTTTTGTATAACCCCGGCCGATGCCACCAACACGATCTGACCACCGACCCAACAAAGTCGGCAGTCTTAATTTTGTAAGACTGAATGTTTCTTTTCGTTCTTCGTAGCGCAAGCGCGCGTCGGCGAAAGTTCGCCGCCCCCGCGGAGGATAGGCCCGAAGGGCCGCTCATCCGTGAGCGATAAAAGAACTAAAAAGACATTCGTCTTTTTAGACCAGCTTCTCGAGATAATGTCCGATGATGTGCGGTCAGGCGCATCAATCCAACGCATCCGTCAGATGAAGGACAAGTCCCTCAAACAACAGATCGTCGTTACAGACAGAGCTTCCTTCCAAAACCAAACCCTCTCTCATCTCCGGCCGGCTAGACCTTCAATGCCGTCAATGGGTTCAGCTCCGAACGACCAGGCCTGAACCTGATCACCTGGAAGCCTCCAGACATATCTTCTCTTCACAATGTAACATTCAACAGGCATCACCCTCGAAAGGGTCATGCAAACCTTTTTTCCAGAAAGTCATCAAACCGGCTGCTACAAAAGCGCCAGTCCTTGGTGGAGCTAAGCGGGATCGAACCGCTGACCCCCTGCTTGCAAAGCAGGTGCTCTCCCAGCTGAGCTATAGCCCCGATTTCGTATCCTGTAGCCAATGGTGGGCCCGGGAAGACTTGAACTTCCGACCCCACGCTTATCAAGCGTGTGCTCTAACCAACTGAGCTACGGGCCCATTTTCTGTCCTCACGCTGCCGCAGCTTACGCTGCTTCGCTCCGGACGGGGCGCCGTACGATCGGCGACGGCCGGTCGGCCTGAGGTCCAAACCAAACGACCAACAAGTCGTTATCCTTAGATGACTTTCAAGAAAGAGAAACGTGGCAAGCGGACTTTGCCGATACCGTATCATCCGAAGATGACCGGCCTATGTGTTTTGATCAGATTGACTATCCGATCTTTGTTCTAACAAGCGTTCTTTAGGCCGAAGCCAAAAAGATCGCTTCCTTAGAAAGGAGGTGATCCAGCCGCAGGTTCCCCTACGGCTACCTTGTTACGACTTCACCCCAGTCGCTGACCCTACCGTGGTCGCCTGCCTCCTTGCGGTTAGCGCAGCGCCTTCGGGTAGAACCAACTCCCATGGTGTGACGGGCGGTGTGTACAAGGCCCGGGAACGTATTCACCGCGGCATGCTGATCCGCGATTACTAGCGATTCCAACTTCATGCACCCGAGTTGCAGAGTGCAATCCGAACTGAGATGGCTTTTGGAGATTAGCTCACACTCGCGTGCTCGCTGCCCACTGTCACCACCATTGTAGCACGTGTGTAGCCCAGCCCGTAAGGGCCATGAGGACTTGACGTCATCCCCACCTTCCTCCAGCTTATCACTGGCAGTCCCCCTAGAGTGCCCAACTAAATGCTGGCAACTAGGGGCGAGGGTTGCGCTCGTTGCGGGACTTAACCCAACATCTCACGACACGAGCTGACGACAGCCATGCAGCACCTGTCCTGGCGTCCCGAAGGAACCCTCGATCTCTCGAGGTAGCACCAAATGTCAAGGGCTGGTAAGGTTCTGCGCGTTGCTTCGAATTAAACCACATGCTCCACCGCTTGTGCGGGCCCCCGTCAATTCCTTTGAGTTTTAATCTTGCGACCGTACTCCCCAGGCGGATAGCTTAATGCGTTAACTGCGCCACCGATATGCATGCACACCGACGGCTAGCTATCATCGTTTACGGCGTGGACTACCAGGGTATCTAATCCTGTTTGCTCCCCACGCTTTCGCACCTCAGCGTCAGTAATGGACCAGTAAGCCGCCTTCGCCACTGGTGTTCCTGCGAATATCTACGAATTTCACCTCTACACTCGCAATTCCACTTACCTCTTCCATACTCGAGACACCCAGTATCAAAGGCAGTTCCGGAGTTGAGCTCCGGGATTTCACCCCTGACTTAAATGTCCGCCTACGTGCGCTTTACGCCCAGTAATTCCGAACAACGCTAGCCCCCTTCGTATTACCGCGGCTGCTGGCACGAAGTTAGCCGGGGCTTCTTTACCGGCTACAGTCATTATCTTCACCGGCGAAAGAGCTTTACAACCCTAGGGCCTTCATCACTCACGCGGCATGGCTGGATCAGGCTTGCGCCCATTGTCCAATATTCCCCACTGCTGCCTCCCGTAGGAGTTTGGGCCGTGTCTCAGTCCCAATGTGGCTGATCATCCTCTCAGACCAGCTATTGATCGTCGGCTTGGTAGGCCATTACCCCACCAACTACCTAATCAAACGCGGGCTCATCTCTTGGCGATAAATCTTTCTCCCGAAGGACACATACGGTATTAATTCCAGTTTCCCGGAGCTATTCCGTACCAAAAGGTAGATTCCCACGCGTTACTCACCCGTCTGCCACTATCCCGAAGGATCGTTCGACTTGCATGTGTTAAGCCTGCCGCCAGCGTTCGTCCTGAGCCAGGATCAAACTCTCAAGTTGAAATGAGAATTTTATCCAAGCTAATCACGTTCACTAACGTTGCTTTCGCTAACGCTTGTGTTGTTCAAATTACCGAAAGACAACTTCCGTTGCCTCAGTAAGAATCGACGGAAACCTT
>NZ_JBAKFP010000016.1:0-2011 GCF_053484265.1 Martelella sp. FOR1707
GCGATCGATCCGTTTGACGGCGTCCAGCGCAATAGGCGAGATCGGCGCGGCTTTGCCACCACGCTTGGCGTTCGTGGCGATGTCGGCCAGCACGAAGAACTTGCGACGCGAATGTGCCCAGCAGAGTGCCTGGCGCAGAGGCGCGGGATCGCGATCTGCTTTGAACAGCGGATTGTAGCCGCCATAGGCATCTGCCTGCAGAATGCCGGTGTAGGTCTTCAGGTGGTGCTCGGGATGCTCCTGTCGCCGGTCTCGTGAGGCATAGTAAAGGGCAGCAGGCGGTGAGTGCCCGCCAAATGGTCGGTCATCCCTGACATAGGTCCAGATGCGACCGGTATTGGTCTTTCCCTTCGCCAGGATCGGCACGGTCGTGTCATCACCATGCAGTCGTTCGGCCGCCAGAACATGGGCCTCGATCAGCGAATGGATGGGCCTGAGGGCCGCGGCACACGCGCCAACCTGGTCAGCCAGTGTCGAAAGGCTGAGATCGATCCCCTCACGGCAATAGCGTTCGCTTTGACGGTTGAGCGGTTGATGCTGGGCGAACTTCTCAAACAGGATCATTGCCAGAAGGTTGGGCCCGGCAAAGCCTCGTGGCGTCACATGGAAGGGCGCTGGGGCTTGCGTGATCTTCTCGCATTCACGACAGGAGAACTTCTCCCGCACGGTCTGAATGACCTTCCACTGACGCGGAATGACCTCCAAAGTCTCGGTGACATCCTCGCCGAGCTTCGACAACCTGGCCGATCCACAGCAGGGACAACTGATTGGGGCGGCGATAACGACACGTTCGCGCGGCAGATGTTCAGGAAACGGCTTGCGTGAAGGGCGCTTACGCTCGAAGGCCCTGACGGTTGAGGCACTGGCTGCGATCTCTGCTGTCAGTTCATCTTCGCCGGCATCAGCTTCGAGTTCTTCGAGCTGCAGTTCCATCTGTTCGAGAAGCCGTGCCTTGCGCTCAGAGCGGCTGCCGTAAAGCTCGCGGCGAACCTTCTCGATCTCCAGCTTCAGCCGGGCGATCAGCGCCTCGGAATGTGACACGAGCGCCTTTGCACTGGCAGCTTCCGCCTTCGCTATCGTCGCTTCGGCCTCGGCCGCAACACGGCGCGCTCGCTCTTGCGCCAGAGCAGCAAGTGCACTGGCAAGATCCTTAGGAAGCTGTTGGGCCGCGTCGTTCATGGAGTGATGGAATCATATTCGCTCCCGTCATTCCAGCATTTTTACTTACCCGACCGAGGTCGGAACCCGTGTTTTTGCGGCATCCGCCAGTCGATCTCTTCCAGCAGATATCCGAGCTGCGCAGGTGTGATCACCACCGTTCCATCGGCCGCCGACGGCCAAATGAAGCGTCCCCGCTCCAGCTTTTTCGTGAACAGGCACGCTCCTTGGCCATCATGCCAGATGACCTTGATCAGGCCGCCGCCACGACCGCGGAAGACGAACAGGTGTCCACACATCGGATCGCGCTTCAGCGTCTCCTGCACCATCAACGACAAACCGGGAAAACCCTTGCACATGTCCGTATGGCCTGGCGCCAGCCAGACCTTCACACCAGCAGGAACCGGGATCATCGCCGACCCAGCACACAATCGAGAATGCGGCTAGGTGCCTCCGTGTCGATGTCGCTGTCCACGCGGACACGACGACCGCGGCCCAGATCAATCGTGACATCGCTGCGTTTCCGGCGGGGATGCGATGAGGCTGGCGCTTCTGAGGCGGCAGGCTGGGCTGCCGGCGCGGCCTCCGAAACGATCACGGGCACCAAGGTGCTCGATCCCGGCGTCGACGGCTCCTCGATCCGGCAGAGTTCTTTGCGCCACCGAAAGAGCTGGCTCACGTGGATGCCGGCCGATCGCGCAATCTCGGAAAGAACCGCACCAGGCTCAAGGCAGGCGGCAACCAGCCGCTCCTTGTCCTCGCGAGACCAGCGCCGACGGCGATCGACAGACGTGATCACTTCAATCGAATGCTTGGTCATAGGACTACTCCTAGTGTTTGCACTAGGACTTCC
>NZ_JBAKFP010000017.1:0-1136 GCF_053484265.1 Martelella sp. FOR1707
GAGATTTAGATGAAGAAGAGCCGATTTAGCGAAGCCCAGATCATGTCCGTGTTGCGCCAGGCGGAAGGTGGCATGCCGGTGCCAGAGCTTTGCAGGGAACATGGCATCAGCACCGCCAGTTTTTACAAGTGGCGTGCGAAGTATGGCGGCATGGACGCCTCGATGATGAGCCAGATGAAGGCTCTGGAAGACGAGAACCGACGATTGAAACGGATGTATGCGGATTTGAGCATGCAAGCCGATCTGCTGAAGGAGGCTCTCGGAAAAAAATGACAGGGCCATCTCAGCGCCGGGAGCTGGCCGTCAAAGCAGTGGCGCAACGTGGTGTGAGCATCGCGCTTTCATGCAGGACGTTTGGCGTCAGCGAGACCTGTTATCGGTATAGCCCTCAGCGCAATGCCGACAACGAAAAGATCGCCGATCTGTTGCTTGGGCTTGTGAATGTGAAGAAGACGTGGGGTTTCGGTCTGTGTTTCCTGCACCTGCGCAATGTCCAGGGTCATCACTGGAACCACAAACGCGTCTACCGCATCTACCGTGAGCTTGAATTGAACCTCAGGATCAAGCCTCGTCGACGGTTGAAGCGGGAGAAGCCGGAGAAACTGGCGGTGCCAGATGCACCGAACATGGTCTGGTCGATGGACTTCATGGCGGATCGTCTGGCGGACGGCCGCCAGTTCAGGCTTTTGAATGTATTGGATGACTTCAACCGCGAGGGACTGGGCATTGAGGTCGACTTCTCGCTGCCGGCCGAGCGGGTCGTGCGCAGTCTGAACCAGATCATAGAATGGCGGGGCAAGCCGCTGGCGATCAGGGTTGATAACGGCCCGGAATACGTCAGTTCAACGCTCACCGAATGGGCCGAAACCCAAGGGAACGCATTGAATTACATCCAACCCGGCAAGCCTCAGCAGAACGCCTATGTCGAGCGCTACAATCGAACGGTTCGGCATGAATGGCTTGATCTGTATACTTTTGACAGCACAACGCAGGTGCAGGAGATCGCCACGGAGTGGCTTTGGACATATAATCACGAACGGCCCAACATGGGCATTGGCGGCATCACACCCGCTCAGAAACTGAAAATGGCCGCGTGAATTCTACCGCTGAACCCCGTTAAAACGGGGAGGATTACC
>NZ_JBAKFP010000018.1:0-971 GCF_053484265.1 Martelella sp. FOR1707
TGGCCTTTGGGAAGCGTCGTGGTGATGCTGGCGGAAACGGGATCGCTGGCCGGGAAACTGTCTTCCAGCCCCTCTTCGAGTTCGCTCTCCAGTCTTGCATCGTCTTTGCGGGCGGCAAGGCTGTCGGCAAGTCCGTTGATCACGGACAGGGCGGAACTTTCGGGATGTTCAACCGGCTGCGGGAAGGTGACGGTCACGGTGGCGTCGTTCGCCGTTCTGAACACCACCGTGCGGTGATCCGGCGTTGCGTGGATAGCCTGCGATGTCATGACTTCGACCTCCGTTCAACACGTCCCCCAATCGCGACGACAAAGATTTTGTTCCATGAAATCCGTGAAAGCCGGACGGGAACATATCGGCAGCGATGGACAGGATCGGCGTGTTGACGGCGGCCATGGAAAGCGACGGCGGCCAGACGCTCAGTTGAGAATGCTTCGGCCCTCGATGAGACGCAGGTCCTCAAGCGTCGAGAGCAGCCATTCCAGCCGGGACATGCCGGCAGGTCTCTCGTCGACATGGGCGATGGCGTATTCGAAGGTCCGCTCCACAAGCCGGTCGGCGGCGGCGTCATCGGCGACAAGCAGCCGGGCCGCGAGCCTCAGGCTCGGCATCAGCGTTATCACATCTTCGCCGTCGCCCTCGGCGGCAACCGTCGCAGACCGGTCATAGGTCGCGATCAGCGACGCGATGACTTCGCGGATTCCGTTCGGCTTCGGCAGCGTATTGATGAAGCGGAAACGATGGGGAATGATGATTTCCGCGCATCCGGAGAAGAACACGAAGGGCGTGTGGTTCTGGTGCAGGATATCGGCCAGCGGAAAGACCGGCGTACCGTCGAGATCGATATCCAGGACGGCTGCGTCGGCCCGGCCGAGATGGGGGATGGCCTGGGAAATCGACGCCACGGGCCCCAACACTTTGGCACCGACCTTTTCGAAGGTGCGGGAAAGGTTCTGGGCGATCAGGTATTC
>NZ_JBAKFP010000019.1:0-756 GCF_053484265.1 Martelella sp. FOR1707
GGAGCGTGGTCCTTTCGGGCTCGACTCTGATCTTCCCTGAGATGCACATCGAGGATCCAGTGCAGGCCGTTTTCGACCTGCCAATGCGCCCGCGTCAGATCAAGGGCGTCGTGCGGTGACAGTAATGTGGAGGCCATGAACAGGCGCGTCTTCGCCGCCGCGTCATCGCGACGACTGGTAACGCGGATGAAGGCCTTGTGGCCATCCATCAGCGGCATGTCGGCTGCGATCACCTCAGCTTTTCGCCACTCGTTGCGGCCATGGCTCACCTCTTCCCGGATGACGCTTTGCGCGTGTCCATGGGCAAGCGCCTGCCTGGCCTTTTGCTGCCAATGATGCCGGTTCCCCTTCAGCGCCAGCAGGTAGTCGCCGCCCCGCCTGGTGACGGCCGCCGCCATGTCCTTGTGGCAGTGAAGCGCATCGGCGGTGACCAATCTGTCCGTCAGATCAAGGAGTTCGACCACTTCGAGGGCCGCTGTGATCTCGTTGCCGCCGCTCTTGGGCGCTGCCGCAGCCAGGCACAGCCGGGTGCCTGCGGCAAAGGCGGAGACCGTCAGTGGCGGGGCAGCCTGAAGCCCTGTCTCATAGGCCCGCCGCAATGCCTTTCCGTCAAGCGCCACCACCTCCCGGCGCGCCCGCGCAAAGGCCGCCGCAAAGGTCGCGAAGGCGCGGGCGAAGGCATCCGGATCCATCAGCCGCAGGAGGCGGGAGAACGTGTCGTGGCTTGGGGCCGCGTCGTAATCGATCAACTGAGAC
>NZ_JBAKFP010000020.1:0-458 GCF_053484265.1 Martelella sp. FOR1707
CTCGTCAGGCTCATAACCTGAAGGCCGCAGGTTCAAATCCTGCCCCCGCAACCAAACCTGTTTTATCAGCAATGTCAAAGGCCTCGCTCTCAGCCAGCGAGGCCTTTTTGTTGTCTCCCCACGAGATACCCGTCGCCTGACCTGCTCCCCTGAATGATCCTCGTTTTTTGGTTAGTCTGTTCCTCAACGAAGGAGACGGACAATGAGTCGATCCAGGTTTTCCGATGAGCAAATCAACGGCATTTTGAAGGAGCATCAGGTGGGCATGTCGGCGGCCATGTACAAGGCGCTTCGCGAGATTTGCGACCCGGCAAAGGTCGATGCCCAGGCGTTTGCCGATCAAAGCGCGCTCGTGGCCGGTTATCGCGGGCGCGAAGCCGCGCTCGCCATCGGCTCTGCCACTGCCACCCCGCCGCCGGGGGATGCGGCACCTGACGGCCCGTAGCGCCTTGGTCTGA
>NZ_JBAKFP010000021.1:0-443 GCF_053484265.1 Martelella sp. FOR1707
TTTTACCTTTGGGGTATCTTTCGGCGGATCATGGGCGTATGGTCTTCCAAGGTTGCAACATCTATCCATGCCGGACAAGCACTTGCGAAACCCGCGAGCATGCATCCAAGGGAACAGCAACCGTTCCCGCGCGTGCTGTTCAGGAAGCCGGCAACTCCATCGGGATACCTGCTTTTCAGGAAAGTTCAGTCGCGAATGCGTTTGTTTCGCCGGCCGTCTTCGGCCGGGGAGCCCTGCGTCGTGCATACTGACACATTCACCGAATTGGAGATCGCAGATGCAACTCTTACCGGAAACCCCTTCCAGCGGTCTACAGGATCCTGACGAAAACAGCTTGCAGGGAAACCTCGACAGGCTGCGCGGGTCGAAAATCCTGATCGTTGAGGACGAATACCTGATCGCCCAGAACCTTTCCCGCACCTTCGAAAAGGTCGGTGCCAAAG
>NZ_JBAKFP010000022.1:0-330 GCF_053484265.1 Martelella sp. FOR1707
GCGAGAAGGTCAGCACCAGCGTGCCGTCCTGCCCGTTATCGGTGATCTCGACGCCAACCGTCGGCGCGGTGCGGTCGAAGGCCTCGCTGTCGGAGCCGGGCGTGCCCGGATTGCCGGCAAGGTCGGTATAGGAGCCATCGCCAACGGCAACCGTGACATCGCCGGTCGCTTCCGGGGTGACCGTGGCCGTCCAGGTGTTGGGGCCGGTCTGCGTCAGGTTCGACAACGTGCCGTTGCCAACGCTGACATCGCCAGCCTCGAAACCGGTTACGGGTTCGGAGAAGGTGAAGGTGACCGTGCCGGTCTGGCCTTCGTTGACGATATCGACCA
>NZ_JBAKFP010000023.1:0-294 GCF_053484265.1 Martelella sp. FOR1707
ATCCCTTTCACGCAACCATGCAACAAAAAATCCCATATGCGATTCCCCTGCCCTCAAGGGGGGGAGATTGTCTGGAGCGGTTCCGCGCCTTTTCTCAAACCCGCACCCCGCGCGGTTAACGCGCCGTCAGCACGGTGGCGGATTTCTCGAAGATTTCGGGTTGAGACTGTCGGGGGCTGCGTATGTCAGGCCTCTCCTTTCGGCCATGCCTCGGATAGCCTGAAAACGCTCGCGGCCATCAATCTCCCCCCTTGAGGGGGAGATGTCGCGAAAGCGACAGAGAGGGGTAATGGG
>NZ_JBAKFP010000024.1:0-282 GCF_053484265.1 Martelella sp. FOR1707
TCCTCGATGTGCATCTCAGGGAAGATCAGAGTCGAGCCCGAAAGGACCACGCTCCCGCCAACATCGCGCTCATCAACCGCATCGTAGGAAACATCCTCCAACTGGCAGACAGCGATAAAGTTCCCATAAGCCACCGCATACGAAAATGCGCCTGGAACGACGACTATCTCATCGCAGCAATCGCTCATATGCGATAGCCCTGCCCTTGAGGGGGAGATGCCCCGACAGGGGCAGAGAGGGGTGAACCCTATCCTCAAATTCGGAGCTTGCGGCTTATGCCCA
>NZ_JBAKFP010000026.1:0-250 GCF_053484265.1 Martelella sp. FOR1707
TCGAGATCACCGATAACGGGCAGGACGGCACGCTGGTGCTGACCTTCTCGCCGGACACCGATCGCGACAGCTTCGACCCGGCCGCCGATCTCGATCTGGAGAACGCCGAACTCGGCACCGACGGCACGTGGTCGGAAGATGCTGATGGCAATCAGATCTGGACGGCCACGATCACGCCGACCGGCAATGGCGAAGTGACGGCCACCGTCACCGAAGGTTCTTACACGGATACGGCCGGCAATGAAGGTTC
>NZ_JBAKFP010000027.1:0-228 GCF_053484265.1 Martelella sp. FOR1707
TTCAAATTACCGAAAGACAACTTCCGTTGCCTCAGTAAGAATCGACGGAAACCTTCATGTTCAAACACCTAAGTGTTCATACACACCTTAGACCGCGCATCACTGCGCAATGTCCAAGCAGTTTCCTAAAACGTGACCGCTTCTAAGTCTCTTCTCAGAATGCCTTTCAGCACCCCGAAACAAAGCCGCTCGCCACGTTTCTCTTTCTTCACATATTCAATTGTCCAA